>NZ_JADOVI010000010.1 GCF_015752155.1 Cryobacterium sp. MP_M3
TGGGCAGATCTGTTGGCCATGAGTGGGCAGTTTTCATGGCCACCAGCGGGCATTTCTACTGGCCGCCCGTGGGCAGTTCGGATTGGCCATTGACAACCAACCGTCGCTAACCCATAAGACATGACCAGTAGAACGACCCCGAGTACTCCGGTCGGAATCGCGAGACTTCGCACGCGAATTGCTCTCTTCGACATTTGTCCCCCTCGCGCAGACGTTCAGCATCTTACTTCTGAGCTGTCGGCGGTCCGCCAATCCCAGAGTCACGGAGAGCGTCTTCGATTTCTGACTTCTTGAACCCAGCCAGCCACAGCGACTCCCTAAGCCTCGCCTCGGCCCGTTCTTGCCGGCAGCTGCCCCGACGAGGGCTCGTAGCCACCAAGGGCGCACCCACGGTACCGCCACTATGGCGGCGAACAGGAGCACCCAGCTGACGGCCGCGGCGATGATCGCGATCGGTGCTGACGGCGACAGGAACCCTCCGGGGTCACCCAAGCATTCGACAATTCCACAACGGTCGAGTCGAGCATAGGCAACGAGAATGAAGCCAAGAGCGACAGCAAGCGGGATTGTCCAGACTAGATTTGGCGCGATCAGCTTGGATTTGGTGGGTGGGCGGCTTTCAACCATTCCTGACCGTCACCTTGCCGGACACTGCGAAGCAGCCGCTGTCGACAACTGCATTCAGGGTCGCGGTTCCGTTGATGGTTCCCCATAGGGGGCGACAGCGGCCGTTCATTTCCTCGAGCGGCGTTCAGCCCGAGGGCGGCGGGACCGAGGCGCCGCCGCGCAGCGCCACCCGGAGGTTCAGCTCGTCGCCGGCCTGGAGCTGGCGGCTGGTGAGCGGGTTGAGGAAGCCGAGGTCGTCGGCCGTGATGCCGAAGCGGTCGGCGATGTCGTTGACCGTGTCGCCGGCGATTGCACGGTAGGAGAGCAGTGCACCAGCGACTAAAGCCGTGGCACCGCCGGCGCCGAACCGGGCGCCGGTATCGACGGCGAGCAGCCCGGGGCGGGTGTCCGGCACGTCCCAGGTGATCGTGCCGACCGCCCGGGGAGTGAGCACACAGCCGTCAGGATCGGTCGTGGTCGGGTCGGTCTCCGTGACGACGGCGGTCAGGTAGTAGCTGGGGTCGCCCCGGGACAAGTCCCTGGGGCCCATGCTCAGCCCAGGCTGATCGGCGTTCGTGGAGAGGTTGCCGAACGAGAAGCTGTGCATGTCGGCCAGGCAGATCGTGGCCTCCGACCAGGGGCTGAAGGATAGTTGCAAGCCTCCGGGGACGTCCGAGTGGAAGTCCTTCAGTGCGACGTCGAATCCGCCCCCACCCGCCGTGACGACGACGGTTCCGGAGATGGTGTTGTCTCCCGAGGCCGACGTGAGCTCGGCCGCGCCAATGACACCGTCGGGGATGACAACGTCGGCCGCACGGTCGGGCGGGGCCGGCGCATCCGTGTGGACAGCCGTGTCGACCGCTGGAGTCGCAGTTGGCGAGCAAGCCACCAGTCCGAGCACCAGAGCGATGCTCCCCAGAACGGATGTCGCCAGTCGTGGCATCAGGTCCCCTCCCCGCCGGGCCCAGTATGGCAGTCGGCCGCATCGCCGGTCCAGCCCCTGGCCCGACGGACGAGGTGGCTCGACCGACGTCGCTACCGGACGCACCGAACCTTCCCGTTGGCGGTTCCCGACTGCCACTCCCCCGAAACTTTGGAACCTCGGCGAATTGGTGCGCCTCCATGGAGGTCCGCCGTACGGTCCCGCGTAAGGACAGTGAATCCAGCCGCGGCGTGACGACGAGTGTTGCATGCATCGAAGTCAGCGAACGTGCCTGAAATACCGTTCCGGATCGTCCGGGAACGATCGCCAATTCCTAACCAGGTCGAGATCCTCCCAGACGCAGCGACGGTATCCCCATGGCCCGACCTCATAGATCTCCGCACCAGGTATTGACGCCAGAATCGGTGAATGAGTGGACAGGATCACCTGAGACCCACCGGCGGCAACAATGTCCCGGAGATCGCTGAGCAGAGCAAGCGATCCGGTGAACGAGAGCGCTGATTCCGGCTCACCAAGGATCCACAAGCCCGGGTAACGAGACCGGGCAGCCACAAGGTCGAGGAACGACTCGCCATGCGAGCGCTCGTGGAATACGGGGTCGTTTCCGCCGGGGTTGTCCTCCAGATAGGTGAAGAACCCGTGCATCGTTTCCGCGCGGAGAAAGAAGCCGCCCCGGCCAGCGCCGAGACCCCGGTTCAACCGCAGGTGGTCGGCGAGGGGGGACTCGGACCTGCGAGTGGTGTGTCTGGAGCCGGTCGATCCTCCTTCCGGTCCCATGCCGTAGGCACCTGCGATGGCCTCAATGAGAGTCGATTTGCCGACCCCGTTGTCGCCGACGAATACGGTCACTGGACCCAGTTCGAGACCATCATCGAGGAGCTGCGCGATCGGGGCCAGCGTCGCGGGCCACACATCCCGAGGCAGAAATGGCGCGTCGGGATCCTGGCTCACCGAGCGCAACGGAGGATCGTTTCTCGACATGCGATCATTCTGCCTGAACCGGCACTCGAAACAGTTAGACCAACCGTTCAGGGTTCCCCTTTGGGCTCCAGAGGAGTTCGGCTCATGTCGCCGAGGCCGCTTCACTAGCTGTTCTGCAGGGCTCCGAATATTGTCATGCCAACTACGACAGCGGTCAGCAATGCCATGATCAGCCACCCTTGCCAGGTGCGTGGCCCCCAGCCGAAACCTATCCGCTTCCGTCCAAACCAAGGTTCATGTTCTGGCACAGCGTCCCCCTCAAACTCAGATATTTGGCCTGCGGGGCCAACTCTACCGACGCAGTCGCGGCCGAAAGCATTCCCGGTCCCCGTTCCACCTTGATACCCGCAAGCGCTTCCGTAGACGCATCTTCACTGGGGCCCTATCTTGAAGTATCCAAACGAACGGAACAGTCATGGACAGTCCAGCCGCACTTGCAGTCGCTCTCGCATCCGTCGTCGCCGTCCTCTACATCGCTGCGATCGCGTACGCCATCGTCCAGATTGCGCGAACCCTCGACCTGTCCGAGGTGGAGAAGGCCCTCTGGATGATCGCCGTCGTATTCGCGCCACTGCTCGGCGCGCTCGTTTGGTACTTCGCCGGTCCACACCCATTCGGCCTTCGACTCACCCACAAGGTTCGATAGACCTCGACCCTCATTTCCTTCGCGGAGGGGGTTCGCCGATCGGACACGAATGCCCGCGCTCGAACTTGCACTGTTTCGATAGCACAATCTTGTGCTACCTTCACAGCACAAAGCTCGCGATGCTCGCGAGGGATTCGATCTTCTGGGGGCCTAGATGAACTTCCTCTTTCTCTTCGTGCACGCCGTTCAAGACCTGCTACCTCTGGAAGTGGCTATCACCTTCGGCCTGGTCCTCTTCGCTCTGTCGTGGGTTCGTCCCAGGCGGATGGTGTCACTCCCCCAGACCGGGCGGCGCACGGCAACTCTCACCTGGGCAGGAGTGGCGGGTTCATTGCTCGTGGTTGTCGTGGCGACGGCGGTCAGCGCGATTGCCGTGTCAACGCCTGACGTATCCGGGTATGACGGCTGGTGGCGCCGGCCGGCCCCGCTATTTGCGGCCACACTCGTGGTGGCTGCGGCGGCCGTAGCCCTTCGCCGGATCCCTCTTCCCGCACCGGGAGAGCGGTCGATTGTTCCGCGCCGCCCCTGGCATGCGTTCGCGTCTCGCACCTTGCTCTGGATCTCCGGAATCACCGCGACGTTGCTCGCGCTGACTGCAGTGTGGCAGATTGCGATCGCCAGGACCGCGCCCAAAGACGGACCATTCTTTGGAAACGTTCCCGACTTCACTGACCTGCCGATCTACATGAGCTTCAACAGCGGGTACGGCTACCTGTCCGGGGCAGGATGGCCGAACCATCTCGCCACTCTCGTCGCGCTCGCACTGGCCTGCGCCGTCTTTTTCGCCGTGCTGCACACGGACGCCAACCGGCCCGTGTTTGCCCGATCGGCCGCCTCCAGCGCGCGCTCGGAACGAGAACTAACCGCTCGACTGTTCACGTTCATCCTGCTCGGAGGACTCATCACCACGCTTGGAGCCGTGTGGATGCACACCGGTTCCTCCGGGCAAGCTCTGGTCGGATTAGACGAGCAATGGGTCTCCGACAATCAGTCCTACCCGCGCATTCTCGTAGCCGGTAGCTACGACGCGATCGCCCGCCCCATGAACCTTCTGGGCTATGCATTCCAGGCTGGCGGAGTCGCGTTCCTACTCCGCCTTGCGGTTGACACAGCCCGCGCCGCTATCGCGACACGGCGCTCGCGCGTCGCAGCACCGGAGTCTGGAGTCTCGACCAACGGACCACGGCGATGACCGGGACCACGCCGAGCTCTGCGGATGAAATCGATGCGCTCTTCCGCGGGGCGATCCGCTCCGGACAACTCGGAGATGGCGAACGCCTGCCAACCGTTCGACAAACCGCCAGGGATTTCGGCGTCGCACAGGCCACAGCCGCAAAGGCCTACAAGTCTTTGGAACGAGACGGCCTCATCGTTACCCGCACCGCCGCCGGCACCCGCGTCGCCCCCGGGGCATCGCGGGCGCCACAGTCAGTCATCGAGCACGCCCGCGCACTCGCGGAAGCAGGTGAAGGCGCACTCGTCACCCTCGAAGACACCATCGCAATCCTCCGCGCGGTCTGGCGAACAGACGCGACGCAGCTGCCCACATGAGGTTCCGCCTACGGGCCCGCTTTAGCGCCCGTAGTGGTATCTACATCCGGCGATACGGACTTCATCGTTCTCGACCTTGTAGATCAGGCGATGTTCGTCTGTAATCCGACGTGACCAATACCCGTGGAAGCCGTGCTTGAGGGGTTCGGGTTTTCCGATGCCTTCATTTCCGTTGCGAATAACGTCGCTCAGGAGCGTATTGATGCGCTTGAGGATCTTGCGGTCTTGCGTCTGCCACCAGCGGTAGTCGTCCCAGGCATCCTCGTCCCAGATCAACTTCATTCGTCAAGGTCGTGCTGCGTGCCGTGGCCGGCCTCGAGTCGATCGATCGATCCAAGGAGGCGGCGCGCGTTCGCGGGGTTCTTCAGCAGATAGGCGGTTTCCTTGAGCGACTCGTAGTCGTCGAGCGAGACAATGACCACGGGTTCGTGTCCTGCACGGGTGATAACAACTTCTTCTCGGTCATCCACCACTGCTGAGAGAGTCTCGGCGTACTTCGCCCGGGATTCGGAATATGTCATGGTGCGCATTGGGATCCTTTCACGTACAGAAAATTGTACGTCGACTTTGTTGCGACCACAAGATGCACCCACAGCTCCACCATCGTCGCGTAAGCCGTTCCTCTGCCGCACCCGGACGAGAGCCCGAGCCGCTCCCCTCTCTCGCCCCTGGTGAGACTAATGGCCGGCAAGCGACGTGTCTTGCCACTGAAGCCTTCACGACTCTCGAGCCGACCACGGCGCTGTGCCTCAGCGCTCCTCGCTTCCCAGATCAATGCGTTCCGCAATCTCGGAGACGTCGTCAAGGCGCCCGGATGCAAGGTCCATGATGAATTCATAGGCCTCTTCATTAGACCAGGTCAGCCGTCTTCCATTCATACCGAGGAAAGCGATCAGCGCAGTGAGACTCAGCCGCTTATTGCCGTCAACCAAGCCATGGTTGCGGGCCAAGGAGTGCGTCAGCGCCGCGGCCTTCGCGGTGAGGCCATCTCAAGTCATTAGAATTCGCCATCGAGCATGTGACGAGTCAAGCCGCGACTGAATGGCGCGACATCGTCGCTACCCAGAAAAGCTCAGCCGCGGACGCCTGGGACCGGCTCACGAAGGCCCCAAACCAGTCGGACCCCAAATGCCACCAGCTCAAGGGCCAACTCGCAACGATTGTTCGTGACGGCGTCGAACACGATCAGTGGCAGTACGAACTCTCTGGGGGCGCACGCATTTGGTACTACGTCGAGGGCAGAACAGTGAAGATCGTCAACGTGTTCACGAGGCACCCGAACCAAACGAAGTAGGCGTGCGCGATCGCCAGCGGCCTCGAGCTGTATGCGATCTCGCCCGCAGAGGTTCCGATTGCGAATCTGTGCGTCGCTGTTCAGCCGTTCGAATCTTCGTCCCCATCTGGTCGGTCTCAGGCGGGCCGCGCTCCAGGCTCCGCATGCTGTTTCGGTATCATGCGACGCATGGCTATCAAACTGGAGAATGTAGGGATCGCCGTGCGCGACATTGACGCGACTATCGCGTTTTTCACCGACCTCGGGCTCACTGTCATCGGGCGAGACACCATCAGTGGCGACTGGGCCGACACCGCCGTCGGCCTCGACGGCAACCACGCCAAGATCGCAGTGCTCACAACACCGGACGGTCATGGTCAGATCGAGCTCTTCGAATACCTTCATCCGGACGCCATCGAGACGGAACCCACTCTCCCCAACGAGATCGGCATGCACCGCGTCGCGTTCTCCGTCGATGACATCGAGGCGGCGCTTGAAACCGCTGCGAGGCACGGCTGCTATCCGCTTCGCGGCGTGGCGACCTATCAGGACGTCTACAAGCTCACCTATCTCCGCGGGCCGAGCGGGATCCTCGTGATGCTCGCCCAGGCTCTGAAGAAGGGCTGACGGTCGTTCGTTTCGATGGGAGTGCGTTACTGAACTCGATCATGGCGCGAACGCGACGGTCGGCCCGCTTTTCGTCCCTGGTCGTTTTCGGGACACGCTCTCGGTTTGTCTGCAGTAGAGCGGCCTCGAGATGGTCGATGCGATTCTTCAGGCGAGGCAGGCACGAACGCAGCGCTCGACTACGGGACGGATCTCGACATCCGGATCGACGGTCAATCGGTGGAACAAGAGCCCGTTGCCGCACGCCAACAGCGTTCGCGCCGCCTCGTCGGGGTCATCTGCGCCGACCTGCCCCAGAAGTGCCGCCATCCACTCGACCATGACGGCGCGCTGGCGGAGCAGGGGCGCCAGGAGGTCGGCATCGTGTGCCGCCTCGAGGGAAAGAGCGAGGCGCACTCGAGTGCGCGTCGCGCGCGGGCCGGACTCGGTTTCGATCAGCGAACAGACGAGATCGACCAGGTCCCGCTCCGTCATCGTGTCGCCGGCCGGCGGGACCGCCGCATCCGACCGTTCGGCGTCGGCGATGTGCCCGATCAGGCCGGCGAGGAGGGAGGCGCGGGTACGGAACCAATTCGACGTCGATCCCTTGGGGAGCCCCGCGCGGGCATCGACCCGGGCGTGCGTGAGTGCCCGGATGCCGTGCTCCCCGACTTCATCAACGGCCGCATGCAGGGCACGCTCTCGGTTCGTGGTCACACCCAGAATTTACACTACTGATGTAGTGACACCACACTATGAACGTAGTAATTTGTCTTCATGGTGATGCACTACGTCGTCCTCGCCTTGTGGCTGGCCCAAGCCACCGCGGGAGTCTCGCTCGCCGTGAGCTGGTGGCGCGGCGGACATACGGGTGCGCCTACCGTGATCACCCATATCGCGGCAGGAACCGTCGGCCTTGCGCTGTGGGTTGTCTTCCTGGTGGCCGGCAACGTGCTTCCTGCCTGGCTCGCGTTGGCGGCCCTCACGGTGGGAAACAGCTTCGGCGACGCGATGTTGCGCGGGCGGTCACGGGACTCGCGGGCAACGACGACATTCTGGAAGGCATACCTGGGTGCGATCGTCGACACCTTTCAAGGCAGGATGCCTCCCCGCGTCACCTTCCATGCGGTCTTCGCCGGTTTCGTCTACTTCACCTGCCTGGGTGTGTGCATCGGCGCGACCGTCGCCACCGCCGGGTGATGCGGGTGGTAGCGGTTCTGCCAATCCGGGCCACACTGGGAATTGAGGATTACGGGACTGGAGGATGCCATGACTGGCAAGAAACCCAAGGAACAAATGCGCAAGGGAAAGGGCGTGCAGCCGACCGCGGCGCAGGGGCCGCCACCCAGGATCACCCCGGAAACGGCCAACCCGGCACCGCGGTCGCCCAAGGAATCGAAAGAAGGCTAGGCCAGTCGGCCGATCGCGGCCAGGCTCACAGACCGGCCGGTTGGACCGGAACCGGGAGTCAGGCCGCCTCCGCCGAACCATACTCAACGATCCAACTGAGAACGGACAATGCCCCTGCAGTGGAGTCTCGAAGTCGTGACGGTGTGCGTCTCGGACGTCGACCGCGCCAAGCAGTTCTACGCCGAGCAGGTTGGCTTCCACCTCGACCTCGACTTGTGGGTGAGCGACGACCAACGTGTCGTCCAGTTCACCCCGTCCGGATCCGGTTGTTCCATCCAGTTGAAGCTCGGCGAGACGCGGATCGACGGTCTTCAGCTCGTCGTGTCCGACGTTGATGCGGCCCGGGCCGAGCTTGCCGAGCGAGGAGTGGACGCCAGCAGGGTGATGCACTTCGAGAACGGCATCCGCGTCCGGGGACGGGGCGAGGCCTGGAATTCTTTCGTGTTCTTCTCCGACCCCGACGGCAACGCCTGGGTGGTACAGGAACGCCCCGCAGGCATCTGAACACGCGGGTATACGGTCTGGCCTTCGTGGCATCGGGAACATTTTCGATGCCGGGCCCGTTGTCGTGAGCATGACAACTATCGGAATCATCGGTGCAGGAAACATTGGCAGCCAGGTCGCCCGCAAGGCGATCGAGAGCGGCTACGACGTCGTGATCAGCAATTCCCGCGGCCCTGAGACGCTCGCGGACCTCGTCGCCGAGCTCGGCCCGAAGGCTAGCGCAGGGACAGCAGTGCAGGCCGCACAGGCTGCCGACGTCGCGGTCGTGACGGTACCGCTCAAGGCCTATGCGGACGTGCCGGTCCAGCCGCTCGCCGGCAAGATCGTCATCGACACCAACAACTACTACTTCGAACGCGACGGCCACATCGAGGCCCTCGACAACGGCGAGGCGACCGTGACCGGCATGCTGCAGGGGCACCTGCCCACCTCACGGGTTGCAAAGGGCTTCAACCACATCACGGCCGCCGACATCACCGCTGACTCGTTCCCGACCGGAGACCCGGCACGGCGTGCACTCGCTACATCGTCCGACTTTGCGGATGCCTCCGACTTCGTCACTAAGCTCTACGACGAATTCGGTTTCGACACCGTGAACATCGGTCCGCTCGCCGAGAGCTGGCGCGTCGAGCGCGACCGTCCGGCTTATGGCACCCGACAGACCATCGCTGAGCTCGAGGCCAACCTGGCAAAGGCACCGCGCACGATCTGATCCGGACATGCGGCGCGGAACCGGGGTCATCCTCGGTTCCTCCGCGCCGTGGGTGGCCGACTCAGCGCCGGGACCGGACTGTTCTAGTGGCCGCCATCCACGAGCTTGAGACCGACGATGCACCCCACGAGCCCGAGGATCAGCAGGATCTTGACCAGCGATGCGGGCTCGGCGCCGAAGACCATCGCGTAGAGCACGGTCAGTGCCGCCCCGATTCCGACCCAGACGGCATACGCCGTGCCGGTTGAGATGTCTCGCATCGCCCAGGCAAGTCCGGCCATGCTGAACGTGAGCGCCACCATGAAGACCACCGATGGCCACAGCTTTGTGAGGCCGTCGGACTTGCCCAGCGCGGTGGCCCAGACTGCTTCGAGAACGCCGGACACGATAAGCACGATCCAGGACATGACAACAACTCCTACGGCCAGTCTTGTCGCGTTCCGGGTACTGATCCCTCGTCCGGGCCCGCTGATCGCGGCTCCCAACTACGGTATCGCAGTCGGCCGTGCAAACGCAGTGCGCTCACACAGAGATCTGCTGCAGGGCCCAGGAATTGCCGTCAGGGTCACTGAAATAGGCGTAGCGGATGCCTCCGCCCATGTCGTGCACGTCCGAGACCTCGACCCCGTTGCCGATGAGCTCTCGGCGGGCGGCGTCGACATCGTCCACGACCAGGTGGAGGTTCAGGACGGGAGCGGCGTGGGGATCGCTGATCCCGACTCCGATGACGATGGAGCACGCCGATCCGGGCGGGGTCAACTGCACGACGCGCATTCCGTTGCCCGGCTCGACATCGTGATCAAGGGTGAACCCCACCCCGTCCATGTAGAACGCCTTTGAGCGGTCCACATCCGTCGACGGCAGCGGGACCAATTCCAGTCGCATGTCCACAACCACTCCACAATCCCGCCGACGACGCGGCGTTGTTCCCGGTTGGCCGAACGGCCGGCCACCCGATCGTAAGCATGGCATCGCACCGGGCAATCCGCGCGGATTCGCCGAAACCCCGCCCCGAGCCGAGTCAGGACGAACGGGAATCGGCGGCGGCAAGGGCGGGAACGCCGTCGCCGAGCGCCAGCAGGGCGGGGATGCCGACCGGCTCGGCCGCGAGCAGCGGCACGACCGCCAGGCGGGGCGCTTTCAGCTCCCGCACGTGCGCGATCTCCGGCAGTTCGCCCGCGGCACGGAGCCGGAGGAGCGGGGCGTTCGGCGCCGCCGCGGCGATCGAATTGTTGATGATCCAGGCCCAGGGGGCGATTCCGGCGCGGATCAGGTCGTCCTGCAGTTCCGCGGCCTCGAGCACCGGTGTCGTTTCGGCGAGGGTGACCAGGATCACCTTGGTCTGCTCCGGGTCCTGCAGCTTCATCATCGGAGTCGTGAAGTGCATGCCGGGGCCCATCTGGCGCTGGATTTCGCGGTGGTATGACCCGGTCGCATCGAGCAGCAGCAAGGTGTGGCCGGTGGGCGCCGTGTCCATGATGACGAAGGCGTCCTTCGCCTCCCGGGTCACCCGGGAGAAGGCCTGGAAGACGGCGATCTCCTCGGTGCACGGCGAGCGGAGGTCTTCCCTGAGCATCGCCTTGCCCTGCTCATCGAGGCGGGCTCCCTTGGTGCGCATGACCCGATCGGTGTAGTTGGCGATTTCGACGGCCGGGTCGATCCGGGACACCTCGAGTCCGGGAAGCCCGCCCGCCAGCGTGTCGACAAGGTGCGCGGCCGGATCGGTCGTCGTCAGGTGCACGTGATGCCCGCGTTGGGCGAGTTGCACGGCGATCGCGGCAGCCATGGTGGTCTTGCCCACACCGCCCTTGCCCATCAGCATGACGAGGCCGTGCCCGCCGGCCGCGATCTCCTCGACGAGCGCCGACAGCGGAGCCGGGGCAAGGTCGGGCGACGGGCCAGGTTGTCCCGGGAGGTCTTCCGGCTCGAGCAGGCTTCGCAGGGCGGCCAGCCCCACCATGTTGGTGCTTTTCAGCGCCACTCGGTCTGTCGGCGCACTCCGCAGGGCCTCGGGCATTTCGACGAGCGCCCGTTGTTCCCGGGCCCGGATGGCGGCGGCGAGCGGGTCGATCGCACTGCCGGCGGGCTGCTCCGGCAGGATGCCGTTGACCACCAGGTGCTGCCGGGTCATGCCGATCGCGGCCAGTTCGGACTGGGTGCGGGCGGCCTCGGCGAGCGTCGAGCGCTGCGCCCTGGCCACCAGCACCAGCCGGGTGCGGGCAGGGTCCGACAGGGCTGCGACGGCTTCCGCGTAGACGGCGCGCTGCTTCTCCAGCCCCGACAGCGGCCCCAGGCAGGAGGCGTCGCCGGTTCCCTCGGTGAGGAAGTCGGTCCACGAGCCGGGCAGCTGGAGCAGTCGGATGGTGTGCCCGGTGGGGGCCGTGTCGAAGACGATGTGGTCGTAGGCGGCGGTCCAGGCAGCATCCGTCAGCAGTTCGGTGAATTCGTTGAATGAGGCGATCTCCGTGGTGCACGCACCCGACAGCTGTTCCTCGATCGAGGCCACCTGGGCGGCCGGCAGGCGACCGCGGACCGGGCCGACTATTCGCTCACGGTACTGTTCGGCAGCCTGCTCCGGGTCGATCTCCAGGGCCGACAGCCCCGGGACCGCGTCGATCGGGGTGACCGTGTTGCCGATGACCACGCCGAAGACCTGGCCGACGTTCGAGGCAGGGTCGGTGCTGACCAGCAGCACGGATGCCCCGCCGTCGGCCAGGCGCACGGCCGTCGCGCAGGCGATCGATGTCTTCCCGACCCCACCCTTGCCCGTGAAGAACAGGAAGCGTGGCGTGTCGTCGAGGAACCGGGGCGTCGTCATCGCGGGGCTCTGACTAGCAGCAGCCGCCGGTGCCGCCGCAGCAACCCGCCTCGGCGTCGAGAGCCGCGGCCGGTGCTGCCATGGCGAGGAGGCGGGGCCAGTCCTCCGGTTGCACGGCAGAGTCGTGGGCTTGGATTCCGGCCCATTTGCCCAGCTCGGCCCGCGACGGATACCGCCCGGTCAGCACCGTGGCGCCGTCGACGACGGTGAGCGGGAGCCCCTCCTCGCCGGCTCTCAGCAGGAAGGCATGGGCGATCTCGTCCTCGACGAAGGCCAGCGGCTCCTGGGCCAGGTTGAACCTGGTGACCTGTCCACCCTGCGACCGGGTCCAGTCGAGGTCCGCCGACACCGTGACCAGCGCCTCGTCGACGTCCACGCCACAGATTCCGGTGCCGCAGCACAGTCCGGGTTCGAAGATCTGGATGTTTGCCATTGCGCACCAACTCCTGGTCCGGCATCCGTGGGGACGACCTGTCCATGGTGTCGGTCTTACCAGTATATCGATGAACATCGATGTTTGGTGTGTTCGGCGGGGATTGCTCGCAATGCCCGCCGGTCGGTGGCACGATCGGACTGGTCGGCATCCAGCCCCGCCCACAGGGAGCACCTCATGACCGTTAGACACCCGGCGCGCGTGATCGTGGGCGTCGCCCCTGGCCAGCCGGATGCCGTCGTGCAGCAAGCCGCCGGGTTCGCCTCCCATTTCGCGGCAGAACTGGTCTGCGCGTGGGTCGATCCCGGCCGGTACATGGTCTCCGAGCACCCCGACGGCAGCATGTCCACCCTGTCGTTCGACCCGGACAACACGGACCTGGCCGACGAGGGATTCCACCCTGGGCTGCGCGCCCGACTGGAGACGCTGCTCGAGGGGCGTGGCGTGGCGTGGAGCACGCGGGCCCTGGCCGGTGACCCGGCCCTGGCCCTCGGGCACCTCGCCGAGACGCTGGGGGCGTCGATGATCATTGTCGGCACGCGGGAATCCAGCGTCCGCGGCGGACTGCAGGCATTCTTCACCGGGTCCATCGCCGTGCGCCTGGCCCACCGCCAGCACCGCCCGGTGGTGATGATCCCACTCGCCCCTGTCCCCTTCGACGAACGGCTTCCGTGGGAACTGGGCTGAACGTCGTTCAGCTCGCGGCGGAGCTGCGCAATCGGCTCTTCACCGCGTGCTCGATCAGCACGGGCACATAGTCGCGCACCGGGTTCCCCGCCAGCGCCTCCTGCTGCTCGTGCACGGCCTGTTCGATCCGCACTCGCGGCGATTCCGGAAACTTCTCGGCCAACCGGTCGATGACCTTGGCGACGGCACGGTCTTCCTCTTGGGGGTTCACTTCTCCAGTTTCGGCCCCCTCCACCAATTGGTCAACTCAGAACCGGCGCGCGCAGGCCCGTTCGCCCGGTGTCGATACCCCGGCCGCGTGGAAGACTGGGGCTCCGGGCGCACACCGACGTGCCCGGGCGAAAGGCGGACCATGACGGATGCATCGGAGGCGGCAGAACTCCTCACCACCCTGCTCGACCAGGAACGCACCATCCAATTCGACTCCTTCGACTTCGCCGATGCCTGGGCGGTCGGTTCTCGGCTCGTCGAGCTGGGCCTGGAGCGCGGGCATCCGGTCGCCGTGTCGATCATGTTCGGCGACCAGCGGGTCTTCCACGCGGCGCTTCCCGGGTCGAGCGCCGACAACGACGCCTGGCTGGAGAACAAGTTCCGGGTGGTACGCCGGTTTGCGAACTCCTCGTTCGCGGTGGGCACGCGCTTCCGCTCCCTCGGCCGTGACTTCCGCACCTCCTCCAACCTCGACCCGGCCACCCACGCCGCTCACGGGGGTGCCTTCCCGCTGCGGGTGCGTGGCTCGCTGATCGGCGTGGTCGGTGTCTCCGGCCTGGCCCAGCGCGACGACCACGACCTCGTCGTGGAGGTCCTCGCGGAGCACCGCCTGGCCCAGGGCTGACCCACCTCCACCGCGGCGACTCACCCTGCCTGGCCGGCCATTGCCAAATGCGTTAGCCGTTGCTAACGTATTTGCATGGTCGACCTCCTCGAGGTGGCAACGGAGCCCACCAGGCGCCGGTTGCTCCAACTGCTCGCCCACGGTGAACAGACCGTGACCGAGCTGGCCGGCGAGTTCGCCGTGAGTCGCTCCGCGATCTCCCAGCATCTGCTGCTGCTGGAAGGAGCCGGTCTCGTGGCCGCCCGTAAGGAAGGCCGCAACCGGCACTACCGCCTTGACCAGGCGGGAATGAGCCGACTTCGACGCCTCTTCGACGCATTCTGGACCAGCGAACTCGACCAGCTCGTTGCCGATGCCAACGCCCTTCGTCCGCGCCCGCCGCAAGGAGAATCCTGATGCCGTTCGACATGACCGTCTTTCTTCCGCTCGACCCCGACGCCGCCTTCCGGCTGATCACCGAGCCGGAGCGCCTGCGCCGGTGGAAGACCGTGGCCGCCCGGGTGGACCTGCGCGTGGGGGGCGAATACCGGTGGACCATCGTGCCGGGCCATTCCGCGGCCGGCACCTTCACCGAGATCGAGCCGGGCAAGCGGGTCGTGCTCACCTGGGGCTGGGAGGGCTCCCCCGATCTGCCGCCCGGGGCGTCCACGGTCTCGATCACCCTTGACGCGGTCGACGGTGGCACCACCGTGCGGCTCGTGCACGACGGCCTCACCGCCGAGCAGGCCGAAAGTCACGCCCAGGGCTGGCAGCACTTCCTCGGCCGCCTGGTCACCCTCGGTGCCGAGGGTGACGTCGGCCCGGATGAGTGGGCCGCCGTCCCCGACCCGATCGACCCGCTGGCCAGCGCCGAGGCCGCCCTGGCCATCGTGCAGCGGATGCTGCGAGGCGTGACCGCGGCGAACGCGGATGCCCTGACCCCCTGCGAGGACTTCACCGTGGCTGAGCTCGTCGCGCACCTTGAGGACTCGATCGTCCGGATCGGCACGGCGCTCGGTGTGCCTGAACCCGCCCCCGACTCCCCCGCTGCCGCAGCATCCGTTCCGGCCGAGGTGCGGATCGCCGACGCGGCCCAGAAGACCCTCGAAGCCCTCCGGCTCCGCGGGCTGGCCGGAACGGTCGGCCTCGGGCCGGGCGGCCTCCCCGCGTCGACGGTGGCGAACATCCTGAACCTGGAGCTCCTCGTGCACGCCTGGGACCTGGCCACGGCGACCGGGCAGCAGCTCGAGGTGGCGCCTGCCCTGTCGGACTACATCCTCAGCCTCGCCCGCCAGACCATCACGGATGCGACGCGTGGCAACGGCAGCTTCCATCCGGCAATCGAGGTCGAGGAATCGGCGGCGAGCCTGCCTCGGCTCCTCGCCTTCACCGGTCGCCGGAATCCCTCGTGACCGTCGGCCCGGACCGAACGGGCACCCGTCGTTGACCGAAAACAAGAAAACGGCACCTTGCCACCCGGCCGGGTGCACCCACAGGAAGGAAACACCATGAGCAAGTTCATCTACATCTACAAGGGCCCGGCCACGCCAATGGACCAGTTCACTCCGGAGCAGAGTGAGAAGGAAACCGCGGCATGGGGAGCCTGGATGGGGCGGATCGGGTCGGCGCTCGTTGACGGCGGCGCCCCGTTCGCCGGCGGCACCGCAGTCGTCGACGACGGATCGACCGCGGCCGCGGCCGACCTGACCGGGTACAGCATCGTCGAAGCCGACAGCCTCGTCGAGGCGAAGACCCTCGCCGAGGGGCACCCGTTCCTCAGCGAAGGCAAGGGCAGGTTCAGCCTGCAGATCTTCGAACTCGGACAGATGTAACCTCGGATCAAGATCCGGCGGGCCGGGGCCCTGGCCCCGGCCCGCCACCCTCTTCGTCAGGAGGCGCAGATGGGCGAGCCCGTTCCCCTCGGCGCCGCCCCGCCCGACCGCCAGTGGTCGGCCTGGCGCGTGGTGCTCAACTTCGGCATAGTCAGTCTCGTCGTCGATCTGGCCTCGAATGGAGCGGAGTCCCTCACCGGTCCGTTCCTCGGCCAGCTCGGGGCATCCGCGCTGTTCGTCGGCGTCGTGACGGGCTTGGGCGAGGCGTTCGCGCTCGCATTCCGTCTCATTTCGGGCCCCTGGTCGGACCGTACCGGCCGGTACTGGACCTTCACCATCGCCGGCTATGCCCTGACGGCGGTCTGCGTTCCGCTGCTCGCCGTCACCCCGTTCGTCGGCGGCGCCGGCCTGGTGCTCGCCACCACCCTGATCCTGGTCGAACGCACCGGCAAGGCCATCCGCAGCCCGGCGAAGACCGTGCTCCTCGCCAACGCCGCCGGCGCCGTCGGGAGGGGGCGCGGATTCGCCGTGCACAAGTCCCTCGACCAGGCAGGGTCGCTGCTCGGGCCCCTGGTCGTCGCCGCGGTGATCGCCGTGACGACCGTGATCTGGCCGGCCTTCGCCGTGCTCGCCGTCCCGGGCGCCGTCGCTATCGGGATCCTCGTCTGGATGCGCACCCGCGTGCCCGACCTCAGCGTCTACGAGAGAAGCCGGGACCGCGCCCCCGTCGCGGCGCCCCCGCAGCCCGGCGCACCGGAAGATCCCGCTGACCGTGGCGACCCAGCCGACCTCGCGGACCCTCCCACGCCGTTCAGGCTGCCCCGCGCGTTCTACCTGTTCGCGGCGACCGTCGGGGTGTCCACAGTCGGACTGGTCAGCTTCGGCGTGATCTCCTTCCACCTCGTGGATGCGAAGATCCTGCCGCTGGCCGCGGTCCCCCTCATTTTCGCGGTGGCCATGGGCGCCGCCGCCCTCGGTGCCCTCGCCAGCGGGTACGCCTACGACAAGCTGGGCACCGGGGTGCTGTTCTCCCTGCCGCTGATGATCGCGTTCGTGCCTGGCCTGTCCCTGTCGGCCCGGCTCGGCGCAGTCGTCGGCGGCGCCGTGCTCTGGGGCGCGGCCACCGGCATCCAGGAGTCGACCGTCAAGGCTCTGGTTGCCGACCTGGTGCCGAGCGGGCGCCGTGGCACCGCGTACGGCATCTTCGCCGCGTTCGAGGGCGCGGCCGCACTCGCCGGCGGGTCCCTGGCCGGGGCGCTCTACGACCGGGTACCGGTGCTCGTCGCCACCGTCGTCGCCCTCCAGGTCGCGGCCTTCGTCCTGCTCTGGGCCACGATCCGGCTGCAGCGCAGGGAAGCCGGGCTCAGCACCTGAACTTTTCCCTAATCCGGCTGGGCGTGGGATTCTGGAACCAAGCCCCCTACCTGGCTCCCTTGGAGTTCCCGTGACCATACCGATGACACCGAATCCCGAATCGACGTCGGCGCCTGATGCGGACGGCGCCGTCCGCACCCCGGAGCCCGACGACCGCATCACCCTGCGGTTCATGGCCGTGCCCCAGGACGTGGCTGCCTCGGGCGCCACGGTCGCAGCCGGCAGCGTGCTCGAGTGGATCGACAAGGCCGCCTACGCCTGCGCGGTCGGCTGGAGCGCCTCGGACACGGTGACGGCATACGTAGGCAACGTGCACTTCACCCGGCCGATCAAGCCGGGCAACCTCGTCGAGGTGCACGCCCGCATCATCCACACCGGCCGCACGAGCATGCACGTGCTCGTCACGGTCGAGACGACGGATGTGCGCGCCAGGGAATACAGTCCGGCGACCCACTGCATCCTCGTTTTCGTCGCCGTCGACGACGCGGGCAAGCCCCGCGAGGTGCCCACCTGGATCCCCCACTCGGACGTGGACCGCTCCTTGCAGCAGAACGCGCAGGCGCGGCTCGAACCCCGCAAGCGCATCCAATCGGTCATGCGTGCAGCGGAATATACCGATGACGGCACGACGCCGCGCACAGTCTTCCGCTTCCTCGCCGCTCCGGCCGACGCGAACTGGGGCGGCAACGCCCACGGCGGCACGGTCATGCGCTGGATCGACGAGGCCGCCTTCGCCACCGCCGCGGCCTGGAGTTCAGAGGCCGCCGTCGCCGTCTACTCCGGCGGCATCCACTTCTACCGACCCATCCACATCGGTCACATCGTCGAGGTGGATGCCCGGCTCATCCACACGGGTCATCGAAGCATGCACATCAGCATCCGGGTGCGCTCGGGGAGCCCGCGAAACCCGCACGACCTCCAGCTCACCACCGCGTGCATGAGCATCTTCGTGGCGATCGGGGCGGACGGACACGCCGCACCGGTCACCCCGCTCACCCTGATCACCGCGGAGGACAAGGCGCTCGACGAACAGGCCAGGGCGCTCATCGCCCTGCGCGCGCCGCTCGCGATGATGCCCGTGGACCTCTTCCGGCGACCCTAATCCGCCGGGGAGAGGTGCTCGTGCACTCCGAGCCAGCGTCCACCCTGGTTCTCCAGCACGATCGTCTCGCGTTCGTGCTGGGTCTCCCGGGTCCCGTCGGATTCGAGCTCGGTTGTCACGTCGTGGCTGAACACGGCGACCGTGCCGAATAGCTGCAGTCGCCGGTTCGCCGAGGTGCAGCCCAGCACCCGGAAGCCGTTGGTCTGCTCCCAGTCCTTCCACAGTTCCTCGTAGGCGGCGCGCGTTTCCAGCCGCTCCGGGACCGTGTGGAACATGAAGGAGGCCTCGGGCGCGAACCCGGCGAAGTAGGCATCCCGCCGATGGTGCCCGAAATCGTCGATGATCGCGTCCGCTGCGGCGAGTGCCTCGGCGGCCGGGCCGGTCTGGTCCTCTGCGGTCGTCATAATCTAACCTGCCCTGCGGGCAGCGGCCCTGGCCGCCGTCGAACCGTGGTCGGTGACGACCTCCTGGGCGGTTCCGTCGACGGATGCGACGAGGCGTGGCCCGTTCGCACCGAAGACGTAGCGCGGTTCGGGGAAGATCCACAGCGCGCCCAGGTAGAGCACGGCCCCGGCCACAACGGCTGTCACCAGGCTGAGGTCCATGCCGCCGCCGAGGCCGACGAAGGGGCCGACGATGATGGGCGGATAGTTGGCGAAGAGCAGCCCGAGGACGGCCGCGCCGATCCACGCCACCATCCCGCGCCAGTTCACGCCGGAGTTGAACCAGTAGATGCCGCCGATTTCGCCCTTGTTGAAGACCTGGAGGTTTCGGGCGTCGAAGTGGCCGCGGCGCACCACGTAGCCGATCGCCATGATGACCATCCACGGGGTGGTGGTGACGATGATGGCGCCGACGAACGCGTTGACCGCCCCGAGGAGGTCGAAGAAGAGCCGGCCGGTCAGGATGAAGAGGAAGGCGACCACTCCGATCCCGATCGTGGCCTGCACCCGGCTG
The DNA here is from genome assembly GCF_015752155.1 of Cryobacterium sp. MP_M3. Lineage (GTDB taxonomy): Bacteria > Actinomycetota > Actinomycetes > Actinomycetales > Microbacteriaceae > Cryobacterium. Next base: position 19,250 of record NZ_JADOVI010000010.1, read on the forward strand.
AAGGTGGGGAACACGGAGGAGAAGTCCAGGCCGGTGCCGTAGAGGGAGGTCGTGCCGGTGGACAGCCCGCCGATGAATGCCACCAGCATCAACAGCACCGCGTACCAGATCGGGGAGGCCTGGATCAGGGCGAAGACGTAATCGGCCTGGCCGGCGACCAGGGTTGCCGTGGCGACGCCGAACAGGAACGGCACGAGGGTGAGGAGCTGGCCGAGGAACGTCGCAAGGAGCAGCTTGCGCGGCGGTGTGCTCTTGGGGATGTACCGGGACCAGTCGCCGAGGAACGCCCCGAACGAGATCGGGTTGCTCATCACGATCAGTGCGGCCCCCACGAAGGTCGGCCAGAATCCGCCGAGTGCCAGCGCGTCGGGCCCGGGGTCGTAACCGGCGTCGAAGGTTCCGGAGAAGGCGACCACGGCCAGGAGGATCAGTGCCGTGTTGGCGATGACGGCCGTCTTGTTCACGAGGAGCATGAACTGGAACCCGTAGACCACCACGACGATCACGATCACGCCGATCACGCCGTAGACCAGGGTTCGCAGGCCGATCGAGTCGGGGATGCCGGCGAGCCGGTTGAGCCCTCCGACGAGGGCGTCGCCGCTCACCCACACCGAGATGGAGTAGAACGCGACCGCGGTGAGGAGCGACAGGAACGACCCGACGACCCGGCCGCGCACGCCGAAGAACGCGCCGGACGACACCGCATTGTTCGTGCCGGTTTTGGGCCCGAAGAGCCCCATCGGCATCAGGAAGACGGTGCCGACGAGCACGCCGGTCACGGTGGCGAGCACGGCCTGCCAGAAGGAGAGCCCGAGCACGATCGGGAAAGTGCCGAGCAGCACGGTTGCGAACGTGTTCGCTCCGCCGAACTGGATCCTCAGCAGGTCAACCCAGGTGGAGGTGCGGTCGGCAGGCGGAATCGTGTCGATCCCGTGCGTCTCCACCTCGGTGGCCTTGGGGCGGGCGTTCAGCACCACCGTGCCGTCATCGTGGCCGGTGCCTGGGTTTTCGCTCATGGGTGACGACCTTCGGGGTCTCGGATGACGCTGCGCGATGGGAGAAGCGGGGGCTCGGAACAAGTTGGGTAGACACTAGCCGCTGACTTGACTCTCATGCAATAGTTTTTGACTATGAAGATAAACAGCGTCGTGGATCTCTCGGTCGTCGTGAACACCGCCACGCAGGTCTACCCGGGCGACCCGGTGCCCGTATTCGACGTGCACAGCACGATCGAGCGCGACGGCTTCAACCTGCTCAGCGTGAGCATGGGCTCGCAGACCGGCACCCATGTGGACGCGCCGTACCATTTCGACGAATCCGCTCCGAAGCTGGACGAGCTGCCGCTCGACCGCTTCATCGGGCCGGGCGTCATCGTCGACGCCAGAGAGGTCGGAGCTCGCGGACGAATCACCTGGCGACAGATCGAACCCGTCGCCCACCTGCTCGAACCCGGCGTGATCGTGCTCCTGCACACGGGCTGGAGCACGCATTACGGCACGGATCGGTACTTCGACAATCCCTTTCTCGATGCGGGCGCGTGCGCTCGCATGATCGGCCTCGGCATCCGCACCTTCGGGATCGACGCCATCAACATCGACGAAACCCCCGACGAGACCCACCCCGGCGAGGGATTCCCCGTGCACCACCTCATTGCCGACGTCGGCGGTGTGATCAGTGAGAACCTCACCAATCTCGCCTCGATCGACTTCGACGGACCGGTCATTTCGCTGCTACCGATAGCCTTTGAAGCGGCAGACGGCGCCCCGGTCCGGGCGGTGGCGCTGCACCTCGAACTGTAGGGATTCCCATGGCGCGACAGGTTCCGATCGGCGCGCGGCTGCGCGCGGCGCGGCTGGGCAAAGGCCTCACCCTCGAGGCCGTCGCCACCAGCGCCGGGATCACCCAGGGATTCGTCAGCCGGCTGGAGCGAGACCAGGTCTCGCCGTCCGTCGCCACCCTGGTTGCCATCTGCGACGCCGTCGGCCTGCGGGTCGGCGAGCTGTTCGAGGCGCCCCCGACCCAGATCGTGCGCGCGGGGCACGGCTCGCCGATCAACTTCGGCGGGAGGGGCGCCACCGAGAGCCTGTTGACGCCCGGAAACCAAAGCCAGGTGGAGGTCATCCGCTCGGTCATCGACCCAGGCGGCTCGGCCGGCCTGGACCTCTACGTGCTCGACACGGAGATCGAGTTCGCCTACGTGCTGCGCGGCAACCTGATCATCGTCATCGGCGAGGAGACGTTCTCCCTCGAGACCGGCGACGCGATGACCTTCCGCGGCCGCGACCCGCACACCTGGCGCAATGCGTCAGCCGCCGAGGAGTGCGAAGTGCTCTGGATGCTGGCACCCGCCCCCTGAACCGACGCTCAGTTGCGGAGAAAGCACCTTCGTGGCGCGCGCGAGGGTGTTTTCTCCGCAACTCAGCCGCAGGAGACGGGAAGTTCAGCTCTCCGGGGCGATCGGGTCCGGGTCGGCCGCGTTTTCCGCGCCCGCCGTGGAACCGCCGTGGTCCTTGCCCTGCCGCGCGACGTAGGCGCGCTTGAGCTCCGCCCAGCGCGGCAACGACACCTGATTGACCGGCGACGGTTGCGTCGCATCGGTTGCGGACGGGTCAGCCACTGTTGCTCTCAGTCCCGATCCTTGTCCCGGTCACCGCTGGTCGCACCCTGCCGGGAGACGAACTCCCGCTTGAGCGCGGCCCATCGAAGCGCCGAAACATACTGGATCGTTGAATTTTTCGTGGAATCGGCCAATGGGTCTCTCAGTCTCAAACGTGAAGTGAACGGCACGCCGCTGAGCCTTGTTCAATGAACGAACGATCGAGATTGTCACGGTTTGGCATCGGACTGCACGAGAGATGTCCCACCGACCCACCACCATCAGTGGACGGGATCGCAACACCCATGATACCTCCGCCGCGGCCGTGCACGGGTATCGGCCAGCCGCGCCCGCTAGAGTCATTCGGATGCAAACGCAGCCCCGCACCTCCGGCCCCACCGGCTCGACCACCGACTCGACCAACCCTGCCCTGACCGGCTTCGTGCGCGTGCGCGGTGCGCGGGAGAACAACCTGCGGGACGTCGACGTCGACGTGCCGCGTGACGCGATCGTGGCGTTCACCGGGGTCTCCGGCTCCGGCAAGTCCTCCCTGGCGTTCGGAACAATCTTCGCCGAGGCCCAGCGCCGGTTCCTCGAATCGGTCGCGCCCTATGCCCGGCGCCTGATCCAGCAGGGACACAGCCCACGGGTCGACGAGATCACCGGGCTGCCGCCGGCGGTTGCGCTGCAGCAGAGGCGCGGAACTCCCAGTTCCCGGTCGTCGGTCGGCACGCTCACCACGCTCTCCAATTCGCTCCGGATGCTGTATTCCCGTGCGGGCACATATCCTGCCGGCGCCGTGCGCCTGGAGTCCGACTCGTTCTCGCCGAACACCGCGGCGGGGGCGTGCCCGCAGTGCCACGGGCTGGGCATCGCACACACCGTCACGGCCGGCTCGCTGGTCCCCCACCCGACCCTGAGCATCCGCGACGGCGCGATCGCCGCCTGGCCGGGAGCCTGGCAGGGCAAGAACCTGCGCGACATCCTGATCGTGTTGGGCTACGACGTCGACACGGCCTGGCGTGACCTCCCGGCCGACGCCCGGGAGTGGATCCTGTTCACCGAGGAACAGCCCGTCGTCGAGGTCGTTCCGCAGCGGGACCGGATCGCCAAGCCGTACCAGGGCCGGTTCTGGAGCGCGCGCAGCTACGTGATGCACACGCTCGCCGACTCGAAGAGCCAGAGCCAGCGCGAACGGGCGCTGCGGTTCGTGGAATCGGGGCCGTGCCCGCTCTGCGGCGGCACCGGACTCACCCCGGCGGCCCTCGCGGTCACCTTCGCCGGCCGGTCGATCGCCGAGCTGGCCGCCCTGCCGCTGACCGGTCTCGCCGAGGTCATCCGGCCCACGGCGGCGCTCACCGAGGCCGGCGCGGCCCGGCCGGATGCGGCATCCGGCGAGGCCACCGAGGTCGCCGTCACCCTGACCCGCGACCTGCTCTCCCGGATCGAGGTGCTGCTCGAGCTCGGCCTCGGTTACCTGAGCCTGGCCAGGGCCACCCCGACCCTCTCGCCCGGCGAGATGCAGCGCCTGCGCATCGCCACCCAGCTCCGCTCCGGGCTGTTCGGCGTGATCTACGTGCTCGACGAGCCCTCGGCCGGGTTGCACCCCGCCGACGCCGAGCCGCTGCTCGTCGTGCTCGAGCAGCTCAAGGAGTCCGGCAACTCCGTCTTCGTCGTCGAGCACAACATGGCCGTCGTGCGCAACGCCGACTGGGTCGTCGACGTCGGACCGCGGGCCGGCACCGAGGGCGGCGCCGTGCTCTACAGCGGCCCGATCGCCGGCCTGGCCGACGTGCCGGAGTCGGTCACCCGTCGCTTCCTCTTCCCCGGGGCCGACGGCGAGACCGAGACCGGCTCGGTGACCCCGTCCCCGGCCGGGCCGAGCCGGCGGGCGCCCGCCGAGTGGCTGGGCCTGCACGGCATCAGCCGCCACAACCTCCGCGCCCTCGACGCCAGCTTCCCGCTGGGCGTTCTCACCGCGGTCACCGGGGTGTCCGGTTCGGGCAAGTCCACCCTGGTCAGCCAGGTGCTCGCCGACGCCGTGCGGCACGAACTGCACCCCGGCGCCACCGACGACGACTCGGATGCCGCCGCGGCCGACGACGACGCCGCCCCGGTCTCCCCCGGCACGGCCTCCGCCGCGACCACCGTCGACCGGATCACCGGGCTGGCCGCCGTCGACCGCCTCGTGCGGGTCGACCAGAAGCCGATCGGCCGCACCCCACGCTCGAACCTGGCCACCTACACCGGGCTCTTCGACGCGGTGCGCTCGGCCTTCGCCGCGACCGACGAGGCCCGCGCACGCGGTTACGGCGCCGGCCGCTTCTCCTTCAACGTGGCCGGCGGCCGCTGCGAGACCTGCCTCGGCGAGGGCTCGGTGGCCGTGGAGCTGCTCTTCCTACCCGGCAGCTACGCGCCCTGCCCGGCCTGCGGCGGCTCCCGCTACAACCCCGAGACGCTGGAGATCGACTACAACGGCCGCACCATCGCCGAGGTGCTCGGCCTCACCGTCGACGCCGCCGCCGAGTTCCTCGCGGACGTCCCGGCCGCCGCGCGCAGCCTCGGCACCCTCCGCGAGGTCGGCCTCGGCTACCTCCGGCTCGGCCAGCCCGCCACCGAGCTCTCCGGCGGCGAGGCGCAGCGGATCAAGCTCGCCACGGAGTTGCAGCGCGCCCGCCGCGGCCACACCCTGTATCTCCTCGATGAGCCGACCACCGGCCTGCACCCCGCCGACGTGCAGCTGCTCCTGACCCAGCTGAACCGGCTCGTCGACGCCGGCAACACGGTGATCGTGGTCGAGCACGACCTCGACGTGGTCGCCGCGGCCGACTGGGTGATCGACCTCGGGCCGGCCGGCGGCGACGCGGGCGGCCGCATCCTCGTCTCCGGGCCGCCCGAGACCGTGGCCGGGCACGCCGAGAGCCGCACCGCGCCCTACCTGGCCCGGCGGCTGGCCGACGGCGGCGCCATCTGACCGGCTGAGGGCGCGCGGTCGATCGGAGAAACCTCGCACACGCCGCGCCGCGCGCCCGAACAGCCCGGCGTGTCCGAGAAACTCCACCCCGGCAGGCGGCGGCGACGGATGCCGGGCGCGAGACCCGCGCCCGGGTGACCTAGATTTGTCAGCACACTCATGGCGCGAAGGAGCATCAATGACCGGTTGGCGTATTCGGGACTACCATGCCGACGATCTCGACGGCATCCTGCAGCTCTGGCAGGAGATCACGGCGGCCAAGACGGAGCCGGTGTACGGGCTCTCCGAGGTCATGGCATCCTGCCAGAAGGACCACGCGGTCGTCGCCCTGCACGGTGACGAGGTGGTCGGCGCCGCGGTCGGCCGGGCCGCTCACGCCCAGGGCTGGATCGTCTTCCTCGCCACCCGTCAGTCCTGGCAGAGCCAGGGCATCGGCACGGCCATGCTCGCGGCCCTCGAGGCGAGGATGGCGCCGCACGGGATCACGAAGCTGTCGGCCCTGATGCCGGAGACCGCCAGCCGGGTCGACGCATTCCTCAACCGCGGCTTCGAGGTGAAGAAGCAGCTTCGCTACTTCGAGCGTCACATCCCGGTGCAGCGCGAGGGTCTGCGCGCGCTCAGCGAGCTGGGCGGCCGCGTCCTCCCCCGCGACCTGTGGGCCGGGGTCGGGGGCATGCGCAAGGAGAAGGAACTGCTCGAGCGCCGCCTCGTCATGCCGCTCGCCAAGCCCGACATGGCCGACCGGTACGGCGTCGTGCCGCCGAAGGCCGTGGTGCTCTTCGGACCGCCCGGCACCGGCAAGACCACCTTCGCCAAGGCGATCGCCTCCCGGCTCGAATGGCCGTTCGTCGAGGTGTTCCCGTCGAGGCTGGCCGGGGACCCCCAGGGTCTGGCCGGCGCACTCCGGGAGACCTTCCTCAAGATCTCCGAACTGGAGCACGCGGTCGTCTTCATCGACGAGGTCGAGGAGATCGCCGCGCAGCGGGGCGGCGAACCGCCCTCGCCGCTGCAGGGTGTGACCAATGAACTGCTCAAGATCATCCCGGCCTTCCGGGAACAGCCCGGCCGGCTGCTCGTCTGCGCGACCAACTTCATCCGCGCCCTCGACTCGGCGCTGCTGCGGCACGGCCGGTTCGACTACGTCATCCCGATCGGTCTGCCCGATGACGCCGCCCGCCAGGCCATCTGGGAGGGCTATATCCCCAAGCCGTTCGCGGACTCCGTCGACCTGGCCACCCTGGTCGAGGCCAGCGGCGGCTTCTCCCCGGCCGACATCGAGTACGCCGCCCGGCGGGCCTCGCAGCAGGCGCTGGAGCGAGCGCTGTTCGACGACAGCAGCGACGCCGAGCCGAGCGGCCCGGGCACCGACGACTACCTGGCGGCGATCCGGTCGACCCGCACCACGGTGTCGGCCCAGGTGGCGGCCGAGTTCCTGGAGGACATCGAGCGGCTCGCCCGGCTGTGAGGGTTGTGCGCGGCGTCAGGCCCCCGGCCGGCTCGCGGCGTCGCCCGCCTCCTGCATGAACTCGGCCAGGGTGGCCTCGATCGTGGCGTACGACCAGCGATAGGCGGCGTCGGCGTCACGGTCGGCGAGCGCGACGGCGAGCTGGTTGTGCCGGTGCGCGGAGGGCGGCGTGTACTCGGTGATGGTGAACCGCTTCTCCTCCTCCCTGGTGCGCAGCAGGGCGGCGACCGTGCCGGCGAAGTGGCCCATCACGCCGTTGCCCGAGCCGACCAGGATCAGGGAGTGGAAGGCGATGTCCGACTCCAGGAACCGGCGGCCGTCACCGGCGAGATCGGCGGCGACCATGGCCGCGGCGGCCTCGGCGACGGCGACGAGCTGGGCATCCGTCATCAGCCGGGCGCTGAGCCGGGCGGCGACCGGCTCGATCCCGAGGCGCATCTCCAGCATCTCCCGCATCTGGGTGAAGTATTCCGGCCCCCGGCCCCGCCAGACGATGATCTGCGGATTCATCAGGTCCCAGGCCTCGCGTGGGAGCACCTGCGTTCCGACCCGCTGGCGCGGCTCGACCATGCCGAGCGACTGCAGCACCCGCAGCGCCTCGCGCAGCACCGAACGGGACACGGCGAAGGCTGCCGCGATGTCATCCAGGTTGAGGATGTCCCCGGGCGCGTACCGGCCGTCGACGATCTCCTGGCCGAGGGAGTTCAGCACTCGGGCGTGCAGCCCGCGTTCGCGCCAGGAGCCGGGGCCAACGCCAGTGATCATCAGTGCTTCCTTGTCTCGCAGCTCGCGGCGCTCCCGGTTCGGCGACCGGTGTCGGCGATCGTTTGCGGCGTCCCCGCGATCGTAGCGGCGAATTGCGCCGTCGCTCTTCCCAAAACCGCGTGACGTATGCCACACTCAATTATCTGATTAATCAGATTTATTACCGCACGGTGTCTCCTCCCACTATGCCGGACTCGCAGCCGGCCGGACGACTCTCCGTGCGCCACTTATGACGATGGGGTCGCAGGGACGCGGCCTCGGAATGGACACCCAGATGTATCTTTCCCTTGCGACCGCGGCGCCCGCGCCGGTTGTGCCGATCACCCCGGCCGGAAGCGACGCCCAGCTGATCATCGCCGCGATCGTCGGCATCGCCGTCATCATCGTGCTGATCACCTGGCTCAAGGTCCACCCATTCCTCGCCCTCGCGATCGGCGCCGTCGGCGTCGGCGCCGGCGCGGGACTCGCACCGGGCGCCGCCGTCACCAGCTTCAGCACCGGCTTCGGCGGCACCATGGCGGGCGTCGGCATCCTCGTCGGCTTCGGCGCCATGTTCGGCAAGCTGCTCGCCGACTCCGGCGGAGCCGACCGGATCGTCGACTCCCTGGTCACCCGCTCCAGCGTTCGCACGCTGCCGTGGACGATGGCACTGATCGGCGGCCTGATCGGCCTGCCGATGTTCTTCGAGGTGGGCCTCGTGCTCCTCATCCCGGTGATCATCCTCGTCGCACGCCGCAGCGGGATGTCGCTCATCCGGATCGCGATCCCCGCCCTCGCCGGCCTGTCGGTCATGCACGGCCTCGTGCCGCCGCACCCCGGCCCCCTCGTCGCCGTCACGGCACTCGGCGCCAACCTCGGCCTCACCCTCGCGATCGGCGTTCTCGTCGCCATCCCCACGGTCATCGTCGCCGGCCCGGTCTTCAGCAAGTTCGCCAGCCGCTGGGTCTCCGTTCCGGTGCCCGCCCTCTTCATCACCACCGAGGACCTCGGCGCCGGCGAGACGCGCACCAAGCGCCCGAGCTTCCTGATCACCCTCTCCGGCATCCTGCTCCCCGTCGTGCTGATGCTGGCCCGATCGATCGCCGACGCCACCGCTCCCGGCTCGACCGCTCCGCTCAACGCCGCACTTGACTTCCTCGGCACCCCGATGATCGCCCTGGGCCTTGCCGTCATCTACGCGATGATCGTCTTCGGCCGTGGCGGCGGCATGGACCGCGCCGCCGTCTCCAAGTCGCTCGCCGACTCGCTGCCCCCGATCGCGGGAATCCTCCTCATCGTCGGCGCCGGCGGCGGGTTCAAGCAGGTGCTGATCGACACCGGGATCGGAACCGTCATCGCCGATGCCGTCGCCGGCAGCAGCATCTCGGTGCTGCTCCTGGCCTGGTTCGTCGCCGCGCTCGTGCGCGTCGCCACCGGTTCGGCGACGGTCGCGACCGTCACCGCCGCCGGCATCCTCGCCCCCGTCGCCGCCAGCCTGGGCGGCACGGACCTCTCGCTGATGGTGCTCGCGATCGGCGCCGGTTCGCTGTTCCTCTCCCACGTCAACGACGCGGGCTTCTGGCTGGTCAAGGAGTACCTCGGTACCACCGTCGGGCAGACCCTGAAGACCTGGACCATCATGGAGTGCCTCATCTCCGTCACCGGCCTGGCCGGCGTGCTCCTCCTGAACATCGTGATCTAGCGTGTTCGAGAACCAGCAGCCCGTCCTCGTCATCATGGGCATCTCCGGCTCCGGCAAGTCGACGGTGGCAGGCATCCTCGCCGGCCAGCTCGGCTGGGACCTGGAGGAGGGCGACGACCTGCACCCGCAGGAGAACATCGACAAGATGTCGGCCGGCCACGCGCTGAACGACGAGGACCGCGCCCCGTGGCTCGACACCATCTCGTCGTGGATCATCGAGCACACCATGGCGGGCGTGCCCGGGATCATCACCTGCTCCGCGCTCAAGCGCCGCTACCGCGACGTGCTGCGGGAGCACAACGTGATCTTCGTGCACCTGGCCGGGTCGAAGGACCTGATCGGCCGTCGGCTCGCCACCCGGCACGACCACTACATGCCGACCTCGCTGCTCGACTCGCAGGTGGCGACCCTCGAGGCGCCCGACGCCGACGAGCGGGCGATCACGATCGACGCCGGGCGCGCGCCGGCCGAGGAGGCCGCTGAGATCGTGCGGCGTCTCGGTCTCACGCCGCGGCCGGGCTCGTCGAGCCTGGGTGCCGCGGAGCCGGGGAAATCCTCGGTCGGGCGCGCCGTCCCGGTCCAGGGAGCCTGAGCACCACACAATCAAAGCACGAACGGCCCCGTTTTCGCGGGGCCGTTCGTGCGTGGCGGTGACTCACAGGGTTCCCCCGCCGAGTTCGGCTAATCTGAGCAGATACTCGTCGGTAGATCCGGCCGGTGATCGTGCCGCACATCCGTGCCGGACGAGCGGAGGTGAGATGAACCAGGTCGCCTCCTCCGCGGTGCCGTCACTCACGCACCATCCCCGCCTTCGCGCTGTGATCCTCGCCACGCTGACCCTGGTCGCCACGCTCCTCTGCCTCGTCGCTGTCCACTCCGGCGGAGACGGGCATTCCATGGCCGACACCGGAGCGACCGGCATGGCCGCGCATCCCACGGCGAGCGCGAACCACCTGCCGACCGCACACCCGGTGACGGATGCGCTTCCGGTCACCTCCACATGGCCGACGACACATCCGACGCGCACCGGCCCGACCATGACCCTCGCCGCGGCCGCAACCCAGCCCGCGCTCTGTTCCGAGCACAACTCCCTGGGCGGCAGCGGTACGGCGTCGATGTCCTGCTCCGACGTGCTCGTGGTCGGCTCCAACGCCGTCCTCGCGAGCGAGCCGTCCGATTCCGGCCTGGTCTTCGCCTCCGGCGGCTTCGTCAACGACACGTTCCGGGCCATTCCCGCCCACCTGCACCGCCCCAGCCTCACCCTCCTCTCGATCAGTCGCGTTTAGACCGAACCCGCCCGCGCGCCCACTCCGGCAGCGCGGATCAGCCGTGTCAACGGCCACCGGTTTCGCACTCTTCCCTGACGAATGGACCACGAACATGCAGCTTTTCCCGCGCACCTCGCGCACTCGCCTCCCCCTCCTCACCCTGGCCGCGCTCACGACCGCCCTCACCCTGAGCGCCTGCTCGGGGGCGACCTCCGGCTCCGGCCCCACGGCCAGCCAGAGCAGCACGGCCGACGCCTCGGCGGCGACCTTCTCCACGGCAGACATCGAGTTCGCCCAGATGATGATTCCGCACCACGAGCAGGCGGTCGAAATGAGCGAGGGGATGCTGGCCAAGCACGGCGTCGATCCTCGGGTGGCCAAGCTGGCCACCACGATCAAGGCCGCCCAGGCCCCCGAGATCGTCCGGCTGAAATCCTGGCTGACGGGCTGGAACGCCTCGGCCGACAGCATGTCCGGGATGGACCACAGCGACGACGGCATGATGAGCGACGCCGACATGATGACCCTCGACAACGCCGACGGCGCGGACGCCGACCGGATCTTCCTCGAGCAGATGATCACGCACCACCAGGGTGCCATCGCGATGGCGCGCACCGAACTCGATAAGGGCACGAATGCCGACGCCAGGGCGCTCGCCGGCGCCATCGTCTCCTCCCAGACCGAGGAGATCGCCGTCATGACGAGCCTCCTCGCGACGCTCTAGAGCCGGGGATACGATGAAATCCTGTCACAGGACCAGGAAACTGGGCTGTGCCGCCGCTCTGACGACCGGCCTCGCGATCCTCCTGGCCGGATGCGCCCCGAGCCCGGATGCCGCTCCGGCGGCCCGGTCGACCGCAGCCGAGGGCTTCGAGCACATCCACGGCCTCGGCACGGACGCCGCAGCCGGCAAGACCTTCGTGGCCACCCACCGGGGAGTCTGGCTGATCCCGACCGACGCTCTCCCGGCCAGTTATCCGGCCAGGTCCTCGGTTGCCGATATCTCGAAGCCGACGCAGGTCGCCGGGCGCGTGCTCGACGTCATGGGCTTCACGGTCGCGGCGCCCGGCCTGCTGCTGGCCTCGGGGCATCCTGATCCCGACGCACCGTCGGATCTCGCCCTGCCCAATCTGGGCCTGATCTCGAGCACGGATGCCGCAGAGACCTGGACCCCGCTCTCGCTCACGGGCAAGACGGACTTCCACGATCTCGACGCGGTGCCCCTGCAAGGCAGTGCGCTGCGGGTGTACGGCTATGACTCAGGCAACGGCACCCTGGCCATCAGCGACGACTCGGGCGCGACCTGGTCAACCGGCGAAACCGTTCCGCTGCGAGACCTCGCCGCCGACCCGGCGAACCCGGACCAGGTCTTCGCGACCACGGCCGACGGGCTTGTCGGCAGCGGCGACGCCGGCCGCAGCTTCAGCCTGGTCGCCGACGCCCCCACCCTGTTCCTGATCGATGTCGGCGACGCACGCACCGGCGGAGGACTCGTCGGCATCGACCCGGAAGGCGTGGTCTGGCATCAAGATTCCGCGGCCGGACCCTGGATCAAGGGCGGCCGCACCGAGGGCACCCCCGTCGCCCTCAGCTACGTCGGCGGCATCGTGCCGTGGATCCTCGCCGCGGACACGCGCGGCGTCGTCGCCAGCGACGACTTCGGGGCGAGCTGGACCGTTCTCGTCCGGGCAGGGGCCTGAGCCATGAACCAGACGCCACCCACGGGCACGGCAACCGGAATTACCCCCGGGGGCATACTGACACCGACAGGCGCACCGTCGACTACGAAAGGAGACCGATCATGATGTGGGGCTATGGAGGAGGAGGAATGGGCTGGGGCTGGTTGTTCGGCCTGCTGGCGCTGGCCGGCATCGCCCTGCTGGTGGTGCTCCTGGTGCGGCTGTTCAGCGGCGGCATCGACCGCAGCGGGACCGACCGGCGGGAGACTCCGCCGGCACCACCCGCAGCCCAGCCGCCGCTGGCGCAGGGCCGCAGCCGCGCCCGCCAGATTCTGGACGAGCGCTTCGCGAAAGGCGAGCTCACCGCCGAGCAGTACCGCGAACAGGTGCAGGTTCTCGGCGAGGACGCGTAGTGAAGCCGATCAGTCGCCGGGCCGCCCTCACCCTGGGCGGCCTGGGGCTGGCCGGCACCGCGATCGGCGGCGCCGGCCTGCTCTGGAGCGCGCAGGACGGCCCCGGCAGAGCCGGCGTCCAGCCCGCCGGCTCTGCCTTCGGGGCGCTACCCGGCGACACCCTGCGCGAGCCCGCCGAGCTGCGAAGCGCCAACGGCCTGCTCGAGGTGACGCTGGATGCCGCACCCGGCCGGGTGGACATCGGCGGCCGGAGCGCGACGACGCTGGGCTACAACGGCGGCCTCCCCGGCCCGACCCTTCGCGTGCGGGCCGGCGACCGGCTCGCGGTGAGCCTGCACAACGGGCTCGCGGAGCGCACCAACCTGCACGTGCACGGCCTGCACGTCTCGCCCGAGGGCAACAGCGACAACCCGTTCGTCATGATCGAGCCGGGCGACTCGTTCGACTACGAGTACCGGCTGCCGGCCGACCACTCGCCGGGACTCTACTGGTACCACCCGCACCACCACGGAGTGGTCGCCGACCAGGTCTCCGGCGGCCTCTACGGCGCCATCGTGGTCGAAGACCCCGACCCGATCCCCGCGGCCCGCGAGCGAGTGCTCGTGATCTCCGACCTCACCCTCGACTCGTCGGGCACCCTGGGCGGCGCCACGGCGGCGGAACGGATGCGCGGCCGCGAGGGCGAGCTCGTGCTGGTGAACGGTCAGCTGAAGCCGGCCCTCGGCATCCGGTCGGGCGAACGCGAACGCTGGCGCATCGTCAACACCTGCGTGGCCCGCTACCTGCGCCTGCGCCTCGACGGCCAGGACCTGCACCTGCTCGGCCTGGACTCCGGCCGGTTCGAGGCCCCGAAGAGCGTGGAGGAGGTGCTGCTGGCGCCGGGCAACCGCGCGGATCTCTGGGTCACCGCGGTCCAGGGCGCCGCGGTGCTGCGTGCCGTCGCCTACGACCGCGGCAGCACCGCCGGGATGGGCGGGATGATGGGCGGGAACGGCGCCGGGGCAACGGAGGGGACCATCGACCTCGCCACAGTGACGGTCACCGGCGCCGGCGTCGCCGCACTGCCCGCGATCCCCCGGCAGCCGAAGCCTGCCGACCTCCGCGGCGCGACCGTGACGGCCCGCCGGGAGTTCGTCTTCGCGATGGGCATGGGCGGCGGGATGGGAGGCGGGATGGGCTTCACCATCAACGGGCGCGAATTCGACGGCGGGCGCGTCGACACGACCGTGCAGGGCGACAGCGTCGAGGAATGGACCCTGACCAACACCAGCCCGATGGACCACCCCCTGCACCTGCACGTCTGGCCGATGCAGGTCGTCAACCAAGGCGGCCGGGCGGTGGACTCCGTGCTCCGGCAGGACGTCGTCAACGTGCCGGCCCGCAGCGCTGTGCGGGTGCGGATCGCGTTCACCGGATTCACCGGGAAGACCGTGTACCACTGCCACATTCTCGACCACGAAGACAACGGCATGATGGGCGTCATCGACGTTCGTCCGGCCGGCCAACCGCTCACCTAGACTGAGCCGGAAAGAATCAGGACTATGAAACACAACGGGCTTTTCCGGCGGGCCACGCCGGAGCCGATCGAGACGGGCCGTCTCGCCGACTTCTCCTACCTCGATCCCGGGGTGGTCTACCTCGACTCCGCCTGCCAGAGCCTGCGCCCCCAGCCGGTGCTCGATGCGCTGACCGAGTATTACACCAGCTACAACGCGTGCGGCGGCCGGGTGAAGTACGCCTGGGGCCGGCGCGTCGATGACGAGGTCGCGGCGGCACGCCAGGGCGTGCTCGGACTGCTCGGCCTGTCGGGGCGGCACTACGCGGTCTCCTTCACCCTGAACACGACCTTCGGCCTCAACCTGCTGTTGCAGCAACTGCCGCAGGACTGTTACGCCCGGGTCGTCACCAGCCACGTCGAACACAACTCGGTCTTCCTGCCCACGATGACGGCGGCGAAACGGCTCGGCGTGCCCCGGCTCGTGCTCGACCGGGCCGCCGACGGCGCCCTGCTCTACGAACCCGCCCAGCTCGAACGCGCGATCGTGGTCGTCAACGCCGCCTCGAACATCGACGGCCGGCTCCTGACCAACCTGTCCGAGCTCGTGCGCGACACCCACGCCAGGGGCGGCATCGTCATCCTCGATGCCGCGCAGTCGATGGCGCACGAGCGCGCCCTGCTGCAGAAGACCGACGCGGATGCGATCTGCTTCTCCGCGCACAAGATGTACAGCGCGAGCCTGGGTGTGATCGTCGCCCGGCGCGAGCTGCTGTCCTCGCTTGAGCTCTCCTTCGTCGGCGGCGGCATGGTCGCGGATGTCCGTGAAGACTCCTACGACCTGCTGCCGAACGACCCGGGCGCCCTCCTCGAGCCCGGGCTGCAGGCCTGGGCCGAGATCATCGCCCTCCGCCAGGCGACCGACTGGCTCGGCACCGTGCGCCCCGGCGGGCGGCCCCCGGCCGAACACGTCTCGGCCCTGTCGGAGCGGCTTTTCGACTCGCTCTCCGACATCCCGGGCCTGACCATGGTCAATGCCGCGGCCAGCCCGGTGATCAGCGTCTACGCCCCGAAGCAGGACTCGCACCGCCTGGCCGTCTTCCTGTCCCAGTCGGGCATCGCCGCGCGCAGCGGCTACTTCTGCGCCCACCACTACCTGAAGGAACGGCTCGGCCTGCCGCCGCTACTGCGTTTCTCGCTCGGACTCCACTCGACCACGGCGGACGTCGACCGGGCGCACGACGCCCTCGCGCGCCTCATGAAAGGCCTCTCCTAAGTGTTCTGCATCGCCGCCTTCATCGTTCTCCTGTTCATGGCCGCCATCTCGGCGCGCTACCGGCGCTACCTCGCGAAAGCGGCGAGTTGCACCCTGCGCCGGGTGACCTTCCGCCCCTGCGACACCACCTTCAAGCAGGACCTCAAGGACCACATGCTCGCGCCGCTCGCGGCACGCCGCCCCGGGCTCGTCGGGCCCGCCAGCGTCGCCCTCGAGGTGGTCGCATTCCTGGTCGTGCTCACCACGATCTGGAGCGGCTACGTCGTCGTCGAGAGCGCGGCGAACCTCTACGTCTACGGCACCTGCAACAAGCAGGACTCCGCCTCCTGCAGCCTGGGCGCGGAGGCCTGCTCCATCCCCGACCAGACCCCGACCTTCGGCGAATCCATCGCCGCCTGGGACATCGTCGGCGCCTTCGGCAACGACTTCGTGCGGCTCGGCGAGACGTTCTCCGCGATCCCCTCCCGGATGCAGAACTGGGACGCGAAGGAGTACCTGCCGGCGAACGCGACCTACCTGAACGCCCTGGATGCGAAGAAGGAGACGGCGCTCGAGGTCATCGACCCCGGCTGCACCTACTGCCTGCAGTTGTTCCAGAACATCGAGAAGGCCGGCTTCGCCGAGCGTCAGAACCTCAGCTACATCGCCTTCCCGATCCAGTCGGCGACGGGCTACAAGTTCCCGAACTCGCTCCTGGTGACCCAGTACCTCGAGGCCCTGCGCCTGAACCCGCTCGAAGGCGCGAAGACCCCGGTCGACTGGCAGATCCTGAAGCGCATCTACACCGAGGAGAACGACAAGGGCGTGTCCTGGCAGAGTGCGATCAACTCAGCGGACTCCGCGGAGACCACCGCGCTGCTCCAGGACTGGGCGCAGGAGTTCGGGCTGAGCCCGGCGCAGGTCGACACCGTCGCATCCGTCGCCGGGTCGGCCGAGGTCGCCCGGGTGATCGCCCA
The DNA here is from genome assembly GCF_015752155.1 of Cryobacterium sp. MP_M3. Taxonomy (GTDB): domain Bacteria; phylum Actinomycetota; class Actinomycetes; order Actinomycetales; family Microbacteriaceae; genus Cryobacterium. The sequence goes on from NZ_JADOVI010000010.1 coordinate 35,818, forward strand.
CAACAAGACACTGGTCGAGGAGCGGATCCACACCGTGAAGATCCCGACCATCATCTTCGACGGGCGCCGGCACGATGGGCTCGTCCCGGTGGGCGACCTGGACTGACCGCGTTCGTGGCCACGACCGCCGCAAGCACGATCGCCGCGCCGGCCACCTGGCCGAGGCTGAGCGGCTGCTGCAGGAGCGCCCAGCCGCAGGCGACCGCGACGACCGGGCTGAGCAGGCCGAGGAAGGCGACGGAGGCCACCGGCAGGTTCTGGATGCCCCGGAACCAGAGCGTGTAGCTGAGCGCCGTGCCGAGCACCGCGAGGTAGACGTAGCCGGCCAGGTTGCCCGGGGTGAGGGGCTCCGTCGGGAGCCCCTCGACCAGGAGCAGGATCGGCACCAGGACGAGCCCTCCGGCCAGGAGTTGCCAGGACGTGCTGACCAGCGGATGCGCCGGCTGCCCCCACCGCTTGGCGAGCACCGTGCCCACGGCCATCACGGCCGCGCCGCCGAGCGCTGCGAGCACCCCGAGCAGGTCCAGCCGCGCCGTGGCCTGCAACACGAGCAGGGCGACCCCGAACACCCCGGCAATCCCCGCCGCGACCCTCAGCCCGGTGACCCGGTCACCCAGGATCCGGGCCGCGAGCACCGTCACGAGCAGCGGCTGCACGGCCCCCATCGTCGCGGCGACACCGCCGGGAAGCCGGTAGGCGGCGAGGAAGAGCAGGGCGAAGAACACGCCGATGTTCAAGGTGCCGAGCACCAGGGACTTCCACCACCAGGCGCCCCGCGGCAGCCTGCGCGTGATCAGCAGGATCAGGAGGCCGGCCGGCAGCGCGCGCAGGGTCGCGGCCAGCAGAGGGCGGTCGGGCGGGAGAAACTGGGTCGTGACCAGGTAGGTCGTTCCCCAGAAGATCGGGGCCACCATGGTCGTCGCCACCATCCACCATCGATTGCTAAGCACTAAGTCATAATAGCTAAGCGCTTAGGAAAAAGCTAGACTCGTCCCATGGCAGACCACGTCGATCGCATCCTCGAGCAATGGGCGGGCGAGCGCCCCGATCTGGACGTGTCGGCGATGGCCGTGCTCGGCCGGCTCGCCCGCGCGGCCCGGCTCGCCGACTCCCGCCTCGGCGTCACGTTCGCGGCCCACGGGCTCGACGCGGCGTCCTTCGACGTGCTCGCTACGCTGCGCCGGAGCGGGGAACCCTTCCGGCTCACCCCCACCGAGATCCAGCGGAGCGCCATGGTCACCTCGAGTGCCATCGCGCAGCGGCTGAACCGGCTCGAGCGGGACGGCCTCGTGCTCCGCGGCCCGAGCGCGGCCGACGGGAGAGGCACCGTCGTCACCCTCACTCCGGAGGGTCGCGCGCTGATCGACCGGGCGCTGCCCGATCACGTCGCCAACCAGGAGCGGATGCTCGCGGGCCTCACCGACGCCCAGCGCGCCGCCCTCGCGACGCTGCTCCAGGCGCTGGCCGAATCCCTTGCTGAGGCTACGGCTTCCAGACCATGAGCACGACCACGATGACCAGCAGGAGCGACGAGATCCCGGATCCCATCGCCACCCGGGAGTAACCGGCGGGCTTCGCGTCGGGTGCCGTCGTCCCGGCCGTGGCCGTGATGGCCTCCGCCGCCTGGCGCATGGCCGGGACGACGACGAACAGGTTGATCGCCAGGGCGATCGCGTAGGCGACGATCGAGAGCAGCACCCAGGTCGAGCCGAAGGAGAATCCGTCCTCGGGGTCTGAGACGCCGAGGGCGCCGAAGCCGAAGAAGGCGACGACGATCGACAACAGGGTGAACAGGTTGACCGACTTCGCCAGGGTGGCCACCTGTCCGGCCTCCCCCGCACGGATGGAACGCATGGCGGTCATCGGCAGGATGGCCATCGGTCCGACGATGAAGACCGCGGCGACGATGTGCAGGGTGTTGAACAGAGTATCCATGGCTTCAGCGTATTGCTTTGCGCTACCGACCCCGGTCGCCCACGCTGCGCTGGGCAGCCACGGCCGGGTGGTCGTCGGGGAGTCCGTGGCGCTTGCCGGCCCCAAGCAGGGCGAGGTTCTTCTTCTCCCAGTCGCGCACGGCCTGCCGCTGGGGGTCGATTGCCCGGCCGTCGGCGCAGGCAGGGATGCTGCGCCCGCATGTGCAGAAGCCCGGTTTCGCCGGGTCGCCCGAGTGCAGCATCCCGACCCGCCAGATCACCGCCATCGCCCAGTCGAGTTGACGCCCGCCGAGGTCGTTCCGGCGTTCGGCTCGCCTGACCAGATCGCTTTCGAGCACGCCGCGGATGCCTCCGCTCACCGTACGGTCGAACTCACCGGCCACCAGGGCACGAAGTTCGTCGACCTGCCCGGCCAGTTCCGCGATCGTCGCGTCCCGCTCGGCCAGATCGGACTCTGACTTCTGGACGGACTTCCGGTGCACGTCCTGAAGGTCGGCGTACTCGCCGACCCAGAGCATCACGTGGTCGGCGTCGCGGCGTTCGGCCTTCTCGTCGCCCAGGTGGTGCAGGCAGAACGAACAGACCACCTGGTCGCTTGCAGAGGTGAAGTTGAAGGATTGCAGCGACCGGCAGCAAAAGCACTGGGCGCGGATGGCCACATAGAGCGGATACGAGTGCGTCACGGTGTTCTCCCTGGCTGGCCTGCATTCGAGCGTAGCTCGTTGCCCGCAACCGGTGGTCGCGCCCGCATTCCCGGTGGTCGATCATGTCGATTCCCGCCCGTGCGGATCGCGGGCGTATCCCCGAAACGGTGTCGGCCACCGGGAGGACCTGGCAACATTAAATACGACTATTCAACATAATGACTTGAACAATACTCGCATGTATGTTCGAAGTGTGGTATTCTCAGTTCATGGCAGGAACCCCTGATCCCAGAGCCACGACCGCCTCCGGTCCAACCGTTGAGGTGGGTATCGCTGCGGATGCCGCCGCAGCCTTCCCGGGCACGGACGCCGTCGTGGAGCTCTCTCCGGTGCGGCGGCTGGCCGCGTTGCAGATGGCCCTCACGGCCGAGCTGGCAGCGGTGCCGTTGGCCCGGCTGAGTGATCTGGACGCGGTCGCGGTGCTCGCCGCGGTCGAGGACCTGGGCCGGAGTATCGATGCGGCCCGGATCGCGACCGCGTCCGAGGTTGATGTCCGGTCGGTCCGGATCCCACCGGGCAAGTCCCAACCCGATTTGCCGGCCAGCCTGGGGTGCCGGGACGGGGTGGACGTAATCACCCGCGCCACCCGAATCTCGGTCAAAGAAACCAAACGCCGCACCCGACTCGGCGGCTTCGTCACGCCCCGCACCGGCGCCGGCCTCATCATGCCGCCGTTCTACCCGGCCGTCGCCGCCGCCCTCACCGCCGGGAAGCTCGGCGTGGAGACAGCGGACGTGATCGTGACCGGGCTGGAACGCATCAGTACCCGGGTCGCCCCCGACGACCTGCACACCGCCGAACGCGCCCTCGTCGCCTGCGCAACCGGAGCGATCACCGAAGAAACTAAAGGGCTCCCCGGCGAAGGTCTCGCGTTTGCCACCGACCTGATCCGCGGCATCGTGCTCCAATGGCAAGCTCGGCTCGACCCCGACGGCACCGCCCCCACCGAACCCATCCGGCAAGCCCGCAGCACGATCAGCTTCGGCGCTCTCACGGACGGCCTCTACCCCCTCCGCGGCGGCGTCACCCCCGAACTACGCGGCATCATGACCGTCCTCTTCGACACCTACCTCTCCGCTCGTTCAAACCCAGCACGGTCAACCCCCACCTTCCCCACCCACGCCGAACAAGGCCTGCCCAACCCCGACCCGACGAGCACGGACACCAGGTTCGCCAGCACCGAACCGCCCGAGCCGGCCGGTGCCGACCAGCAAGCCCACTGCGGCGCCGACAGCGCCCGGGATGATCTGCCGGCCGGGATTGGGGACGACCGCACCGGCGGCGAGAAACGCGCCGACATCGTCCGGGCCCTCTTCGACCGGGCCGCCCGAGACCCGGCCACCCCCACCCTGGGCGGCGCCGCCCCCACCATCCTCGTCCACGTCAACGCGACCGATCTCCTCACCGGCACCGGTGTCGGCTGGGTCGACGGCGTCAACGCCCCCGTCTCGCTCACCACCGTGAAGCAACTTATCTGCACCGGCGGCTATCAAAAGATCCTCTTCGGACCGAACCAGGAAGTGCTCCGCCTGGAGCTCAAACAACGCCTCTTCACCCCCGCCCAACGCCGCGCCATCGCCGCCCGCGACGGCGGCTGCATCATCCCCGGCTGCACCTGCCCACCCCACTGGGCCGAACTCCACCACGTCATCCCTTGGGCCGCCGGCGGACCCACCGACATCGACAACGGTGTGATGCTCTGCTGGTTCCACCACCACACCATCGACACCTCCGGTTGGATCATCCGAATGGTCAACGGAACCCCCCAAGTCAAAGCGCCACCCTGGTACGACCCCACCCAAACCTGGCACCCCGCCAACCAAAACCGCACCCGCACCACCAACACCCGCCTCGTCCGCAACCGCCCCTGACGGTCTCGACCAGCTCGACCAGCTCGACCACCGGGGGCAGGGTCTCGACCGGATCGAGCACCAGTCAGCCCGCGTCGCGACCGCGCGCATTACCCGTGCTCTGCCCTGGGCGTCCTGCCCCATTGAGCTACTCTCAGAGTCTGAACAGAACGGCAGCCGAGGCGAGGAGCGAGCGTGTCGAACCAACCGGGTGGCGCACCGCTCTCGTGGGCATCCGCCGCCGCCTTCCGCCGCCACTTCTGGCAGCCGCCCCGGGCCCACGGCGACGTCATCCAGGGGCGCGAAGTCAGTTTCCTCGAACTCTTCTATGACCTCGTCTACGTCGTCGTCATCTCCCAGGCGGCCCACCACCTCTCGGGGGACGTGACGTGGGCGGGCGTGGGCCGGTTCGCCATCGTGTTCGGACTGATCTGGCTGGCCTGGGTCAACGGGGCCACCTATCACGACCTGCACGGCCGCTCCGATGGGCGCACCCGGTCGTACGTCTTTCTGCAAATGGCCGTGCTCGGCCTCCTCGCCGTGTTCACCGGTGAGGCAACGGCAGGCGACGGCCCGGCCTTCGCCGCTGTCTACAGCGCCTACCTCTTCCTGCTCGCCTGGCTCTGGTACACCGTGCGGCGCCAGGACGACCCAGAGTTACGTTCCAGGGCGACCCCGTACATCGTCGGCGTCGTCGTCTCGGCTGCTCTCGTCGGGGCCAGCGCGCTGCTCCCGGATACGGCGCGCCTCGCGGTGTGGGCGGTCGTCGTCGTCGGCTGGCTGGGCAGCATCGCCGTCCTGGACTGGCGGAACGGGGCCACCCGCGACACCAGCGTCAACGTGAGCGCGTCGTTGATCGAACGGTTCGACCTGTTCACCATCATCGTGCTGGGCGAGGTGGTGGTCGGGGTCGTCAACGGCATCGCGGATGCCGGTCGCACGCCGAGCGCCATCGTCACCGGGATCCTGGGGCTCGGAATCGGATTCGCCTACTGGTGGAGCTACTTCGACTTCGTGGCGGCCAGCCGAGTGAGGTCTGATCGAGGTGCAGTGGCGAGGTGGCTCGTCGGCCATCTCGCGGTGACAATGACGATCGCCGCGACCGGCGGGATCATGGTCAGCATGGTTGACCACGTGCCGAGGAGTCCGACCGCGGCTCCCGCGGCCATGATGCTGTCGGTCTCGGTGGCCGTCGGCGCCCTCGCTCTCGTCCTCGTCGCGACCTCGCTCGCGAATTGGCAGAGCAAGGCTCCGGTCTACCGCCCGGTCGCGGCGGCGCTGGTGACGGCGGCGGCCGTTGCTCTCGTCCTCGGTTGGCTCGCCCCGCCGCCGTGGCTGCACATCCTGCTGCTGATGCTGACACTCGGCGCCGTCTGGATCTTCGGCAGCCTCACCTGGTTCGCCTACGCCCGTCGAGTGAGGTGACGGGCTCAATCACCGGCGTCAGGACAGGATGTCCTTGGTGACGAACCGGCCGTAGGCCAGCGCCCCGAAGACCAGCAGGTAGCCGCCCTGCAGCAGCGCGTTGTTGCCGAATGACGTCCACTCGAGCGGCTGGCGCAGCAGGTCGGCGAAGTCGAGCCAGTAATGGCTGAACAGCCACGGATGCAGCCAGTCAAGTTGCGGGAGCGCGTCGAGCACCTGCGCCACGACCGAGACCACGATCGTGGCCGCCATCGCACCGACCGGCACCTCGGTCAGGGTGGAGATGAACAGGCCGATCGCCGAGAGGCCGAGCATCGAGATGGTGACATAGCCGGCGATCAGCAGCGAACGCAGCACCGACTCCCCCACCCCGATCGTGTCGCCGGAGAGCAGCGTCACCGGGCCGATCGGGAACAGGGCGGCGCCGATGGCCGCGCCGGAGACGGCAACGGTGAGGGTGGCGGCCAGGCAGAACACCGCGGCGCCCGCGTACTTGACGATGAGCAGGCGCACCCGCCCGGCGGGGGCCACCAGCAGGTAGCGGAGCGTGCCGAGGCCGGCCTCACCGGCGATGGTGTCGCCGGCGACCACGCCGATCGTCAGCGGCAGGAACAGCGGAATGCAGACCACCATCGCGGTGATCGCTACGAAGAGGCCGTTCTGGGTGACCCGGTCGAGGAAGGGCGGGCCGCGCCCCGGCGCCACGGGCGAACTTGTCAGCCGCACGGCGACGGCGATCAGCACCGGCACGGCGGCCAGCGCGAGCAGCATCGCCCAGGTGCGGCGACGCCGGAACAGCACGGTGAGTTCCGACACCATCAGTGCCCAGCCGGAGGAGCGCCGAGGCCGGTCGGGCAGCGGGGCGCCCGGCCCCTGTATGCCGGTCGACGGGGTGACGGATGCCGCGGCATCCGCCGGCCGGGTGTCACTGGACAACGTCGAACCCCTCCCCCGTCAGCGCCACGAACCGTTCCTCGAGGCTGGCGCCCACCACCGCGAACCCGCGAACGCGCACTCCGGCGGCGACCAGGGCGGCGACGATCGTCTCGGGGGCCGCCGCGCCCTCGGGCAGGGGCGCGCTGAGCAGTTCGTCGGTGACCGGGTCACCGGCGACGATTCCGAGCCCGGCGAGCACCCGTCGCGCGTCGGCGCCATCGGGGGTGCGCACCCGCACGTGGGCCTCGCCCACCCGGCGAAGTTCGTCGAGCGTGCCCTGCGCCACGAGGCTGCCGGCGCTCATCACGGCCGCGTGCGTGCACATCTGCTCAACCTCGGCCAGCAGGTGGCTGGAGACGAAGACCGTGGTGCCTTCGGCGGCCAACGACCGCACCAGGCTGCGCACCTCCCGGGTGCCCTGGGGGTCGAGGCCATTCGTCGGCTCGTCGAGCACGAGCAGCTCCCGCGGAACCAGCAGTGCGTTCGCGATGCCGAGCCGCTGCTTCATGCCGAGCGAATAGGCGCGCACCTTCTTGCCGGCCGCGTGGGTGAGGCCGACCCGCTCGAGAGCCAGGTGCACGCGGGCGGAACGCGTGGCCGAGGAGGCGCCGGGGTCGGCGGTGTCGAGCCGGCGCAGGTTGGCCGCGCCGGAGAGGAACGGGTAGAAGGCCGGCCCCTCGACCAGGGCCCCGACCCGCGGCAGCACGTCGCGCAGCCGGCCGGGCATCTCCTGGCCGAGCACCGCGATGTCGCCGCTGCTGGCGGTGGCGAGCCCCAGCAGCATCCGGATCGACGTGGTCTTGCCTGACCCGTTGGGGCCGAGGAAGCCGAACACGGCACCGCGCGGCACCGACAGGTCGATGCCGTCGACGGCCGTCTGGTGGCCGAACCGCTTGGTCAGCCCCCGGGTCTCGATCGCCAGTTCGACGGACGGGGTAGCGACGGTCAACCCCCGACGGCCGCGGCCTGCAGCCGCTCCGCCGGAACCGACCCGGCGAACACCCGGCCGTCGTCGGTGACCAGCACGGTGACCAGCGCGGTCGAGAGCAGCCGGCCTCCGTCGACGCTTTCGGTCACCTGCGCGAGCAACGGGTTGGCGAGGACGTCGGCCGTGACAGTGCCGGCGGGGAGTTCGACGACGGATGCCCAACCGGTGCCGTCGACGGTCACGCCGGGGAGCATGCCGCCGCCGTTCTTCGGCTGCTCGGCCTTCAGCTGTTCGAGGAGCTTCTTCGCTTCCTCCGGGGTGGCGGGCATCTTCGTGCCGGTCATGGTCTTGTCGTGGAGGGCGCTGTGGTGCATTGCGCTGTCATGAATCGCGAGGTCATGAATCGCTGACGGGTCCGGCAGGGTCTTCTCTTCGACCTTCGCGCCGGCGGGCGGGGTGAAGTCGAACAGGTCGGCGCTCGGCGCGTCGAGGGAGAGCTTGGTGAAGGCGAGGGAGAACGCGGGGTCGGACTGGCCGCGGGCCTGCACCTCGACCCGGAGCGGCATCCCGGTTTCGGAGTCGACCGCGATCGAGACCTCGCCGACGAGGGTCGCGTCGGTGCGCGGAGTGAGCCGCAGTTCGTAGGCGGTGCGGCCGGCCACGCGGGTGTCCTTGCCGACGGTGACGGCGGTGCTCGGGTCGATCGCCGCCAGCATCCGTTCGGCCAGTTGCGCCGGCGTCTGCTGGGCGCCGTCCGTCTGGGGCCTCGCCATGCCGGTCATGTCGGGGAGGGTGACGTGCAGGGCCGTGTTGTCCTTGGAGTTGTACATCCAGACGTCGGAGGCGTTGCGCACGAGGTCGCGTTCGGCGAGACGGTCCATGACCTGCACGCGCACGTTGTCGGGCGCGTTGAGGTAGATCCGGGCGGTGTGCGATCCGGTGAGCAGCTCCAGCGCGGAGGAGGCGGAGGCATCCGCACCGGACCCGGTGCTGGGCAGGGAGGGGAGACCGAGCTCAGAGGTCTGTTCGATCGTGCCGGAGAGCGCCTTCACGTTGCTGTCGCCGATCATGGCGAGCACCTGGGCCGGGGTCTTGTCGGGCAGGTCCACGGCGGCGCCGGCCTGGAGCGGCACGGTCAGCACGCCGACGATGACCACGGCGGGGACGACCGCCACGGGGAGCCAGGTGCGCAAACGGCGGGTCATGACAGCCTCCTTCGACTGACGCAATTCATACTGCGATACTACGTCCGGCCCCGCCTGACCACACCCCTCCCGGGAGCCGGATGCCCCCGCACTCGGCGAACTCTCAGCGCCGCGTTCAGGGGGACCCCGTCAGACCGGGCGACGCGCCGCGGCCTTCTCGCAGCAGCCGGGGGAGCAGACATCGCGCCACGGCCCGAGGGAAGTCAGGGCCGCCCGCACCGGGGTCTCTCCGGTCGTGATGCGCTCGAGCAGGAGGTCGACGAGGCCGGCGACGAATGCCGGGTGCAGACCGGGCGTGGGAACCCGCAGGAAGGCCAGGCCGTGAGCGGCGGCCGTGGCCGCGGCCTCGGTGTCGAGGTCCCAGATGACCTCCATGTGGTCGGAGATGAAGCCGAGCGGGACGACCACGACGGCCGTGCCTCCGGCGGCGGCGAGGCCGGTGATCGCGTCGTTGACGTCGGGCTCGAGCCAGGGCATGCCGGCCGGGCCGGAGCGGGATTGGTAGGCCAGCGACCAGTCCGGGCGGTCGGTCTCCGGCAGCGCGGCCATGATCGCTTCGGCGACGGCGCGGTGCTGCGCCTCGTAGGCGCCGCCCGGCCCCCAGCCGACGTCCCGCGGGCCGCTCGCTGCGGCATCCGCGGACGGGATCGAGTGCGTGGTGAAGAGGATATGCGTGTCGGCGTTCGCCAGGTTCCGCCCGGCGAGGTCGGCGAGGGCCGCCCGGAGCCCGTCGACGAACGGGGTGACGAAGCCGGGGTGGTCGAAGTACGGTCGCACCGCGTCGAGGGTCACCCGGCCGGCGAGCCCGGTGTGATCGAGGGCCTGGACCAGGTCTTCCCGGTACTGCCGGCAGCTGGAGTAGGAGCTGTACGCGCTGGTGGTGAGCGCGAGCAGCCGGGTGTGCCCGGCCGCTGCGGCCTCGGCGACGGTGTCACCGAGGTATGGCACCCAGTTGCGGTTGCCCCAGTAGACCGGCAGGTCGATGCCGCGGCCGGCGAGTTCGGTCTCCAGCGCCGCCTTCAGCGCCCGGTTCTGGTCGTTGACCGGGCTGATCCCGCCGCGGGCCCGGTAGTGCGTCGCCACGGCCTCGAGCCGGGCCTCCGGGATGCCGCGCCCGCGGGTGACATTGCGGAGGAACGGGATCACGTCGTCCTGGCCCTCCGGCCCGCCGAACCCGAGCAGCAGCACGGCGTCGTAGGCCGGCGTGGCGCTTCCCACGTCAGACGCCGTCGCGCAGCGCGGCCGCGGCCGGCTGGTACGCGCAGGCCGGGTCCTCGCCGAGCGGGTCACCGCTGTCGGCGTAGGCCCTCGCCCGGGAGCCGCCGCACAGGTCGGCGTAGTCGCAGCTGCCGCAGCGCCCGGTGAACTCGGTGGCCCGGATCTGCTTGAGCAGGGAGTTGTCCCGGTAGATTTCGGCGAGCGGCGTGGTGAGCACATTGCCCAGGCCCAGCGGCAGGAAACCCGCCGGGTAGACCTCCCCGTCGTAGGCGACGAACACGATGCCCTTGCCGTCCCTGGTGGAGGCCGTCTGCGCCCGCGGCAGCCCGATCGGCGGGCCCATCAGGGTCTCGAGCCGCTCGGTCAGGGCGAGGTAGCGCGCGCTGGCCGGTGCGGGGTCACCGGCCCGGCGGCGGGCGACCACCCGGCGGAAGAACGGCGCCTCGACTGTGCGCACGATGAAGCCGTGCTGGGACGCGTCGAAGAGGAAATGGCAGATCTCCTCGTGTTCGAGGGCGGAGACGGCCTCGGTGGACACCCCGCGCCCCACCTGGACGAGGAAGAAGACCTCCCAGATCGACGCGCCCGCGTCGGCGATGAGGGCCGCGACATCCGCCAGCTCGTCGACGTTGGCGCGCATCACTGTCGTGTTCACCTGCACGGTCAGACCGGCCCCGGAGAGCGCACGGATGGCCCGCACGGTGTCGTCGAAGTGGCCGGGAATGCCCCGCACGCCCTCGTGGGTCGCGGCGATGGCACCGTCGAGGCTGATCGAGACGGCCTTGACCCCGCTGGCGACGATCTTCTCGATCATCTCGGCGGTCAGGGTGGGCGTCACCGACGGGGAGAGCGCGGTCGGCAGGCCGAGTCCGGTCGCGTAGTCGACGAGTTCGAAGAGGTCGGGCCGCATCAGGCAGTCACCGCCGGTGAGCACGAGGATCGGGTAGGGGCGGCCGAAGCCGGCAACCTGGTCGATCAGGTTCTTGCCCTGCTCGGTGGTGAGTTCGCCCGGCAGGGCCTGCATGGTCGCGCTGGCACGGCAGTGCTTGCAGGCGAGCGCACAGGCGCGGGTGGTCTCCCAGAAGACGAGCATGGGCCGCTGCGCGTAGTCAGGGCCGGGGCCGCGCTTCCTGGTCGGCACGCTGGGGAGCACTCCGGCCTGGTCGACGGTGTTCATGACCTCGACCGGCAGGGCCGCGCCGGGTAGAACAGCGCCGGGTAAGACCGCGCCGCTCATGATGCCACCTCGGTGAGGGGCCGGTCGCCGGACAGGAGGGCGGCGAGCGAGTCGGCCGTGCGTTCGGCGTCGACGATGCAGCTGGCCAGTCCGACGCCCCGGTACGACGACCCGGTCAGCCGGATGCCGGGAAGGGTCAGCAGGGCCGTCGCCGCGGCGTCGAGGCGGGCCTGGTGGCCGACCACGTATTGCGGCATCCCCTGGGGCCACCGCTCGATATGGCGCTCGACCGGGCGTCGGGTCAGCCCCATGGCCTCGACCAGTTCACCGTGGACCAGGTCGACGAGGGTGTCGTCGTCCAGGTCGAGCCAGCGGTTGTCGCCGCGCCGGCCGACCATGCAGCGGATGAGTACGAGCTCGTCGTCGGCGAGGTGCGGCCATTTCGCACTCGACCAGGTGCAGCCGACGACGAGCTTGTCCTCGATCGGCGGAACGAGGAATCCGGTGCCGTGCAGTTCGGCGGGGGCCGCGGCGCGCGGGTAGGCGAGGCAGACGGTGGCGACGTCGACGAAGGGCACGTCGGCCAGCGTGGCGGCGAGTTCGGGCGACTCCGCAACGAGGAGCTCGGCGGCCACGCCGGCCGAGGTGGCGAGCACGACGGCATCCGCTTCGACGCTGGTGCCGTCGGCGAGGTCGACCGTGTACCCGTCGCCGGTGCGGGTGATCAGTGAGGCCGGGCTGCCGAGGCGGATGTCGTCGCCCGCCAGCCGGGCCGCGAGGGCGTCGATCAGAGTGGCCAGTCCGCCGCGGAGGGTGACCAGGGCGGCACCGCCGGTCTTCGGCGGGGCCGCTCGACGGCGCCTGCCGAGGGCGAGGTAGAGGCTGCGGTTGGCGCGGGCGAGGCCCTCGATGTCGGGGGCCGTGCTGTGCGCGCTGAGCTCGTCGGCCCGGCCGGCGTGCACTCCGCCGAGCAAGGGGTCCACCAGCCGGTCGAACACCTCCGCACCCATCCGCGGACGAACCAGCTCGGCGATGGTCGGATCGGCCGGCTTCAGACCAGGGCGGCGGGGCAGCACGATGTCGAGGGCCGCCCTGGCCACCCCGGACGGGGAGAGCAGTCCGCTCCACAGCAGGGGCAGCAGCCGGTCGGGGATGCCGAACAGGGTGCCGGCCGGGAGCCGGCGGAGCTTGCCGCGTGACCAGATCCGTGCGCCGCCCGCGTTGGGTTCGACGACGAGGTCGCCGAGGCCGAGGTCGTCGATCAGGGTGGCGACGACGGGGGAACGCACCATCAGGGCGTCCGGTCCGACGTCGACGGTGTGGCCGCCGAACGGCACCGTGGCGATCTTGCCGCCGAGCCGCGGACCGCTTTCGATAAGGGTGACCTGCACCTCGTCCCCGAGCCGGCGGTGCAGATAGTGTGCACTCGTCAATCCGCTGATTCCGCCGCCGATGATGACAATCCGTGGTCGCGAGTGCACTGTATATTCCTCCAATTGCCGGGGAACCAGCGCAGCCGACGCCCTGTGGCAATCCTTGTCATCTCCGATCCTACGGCGGACGATGCCACGGAATTCGCGGCGGGCGGGCGGCGGCACGACTGAAGTCGTCGGTTTGCACGTCTGTGCACGACACGGGCGACCAGGAGCCGAGCACGGCAAACGGCCCTCGGCCTGCGCCCGGCATCCGCCCACCGTCCCGCACCTGCCGGCATCCATTCCGATTCAGGTATATGCATCGGCGGGGTCGCCGGGAGCCAGGGCAGCGAGCAGGCGTCGAAGGACTCCGTCGACACCCATTCCATTCTCTGATCTCTTTGATAACCTAGAGAACATGCGTTCTCTGCGCAGGTGAGGTTGTGTGGATTCGATGGACGAACGACGTGACGCCCAGGAGGCCGCGATCGACGCGGCGGACCGGCTGTTCTATGCCCGCGGCATCCAGGCGGTCACCATGGATGAACTGCGCTCGGAGACGGGGATCTCCCTGAAGAAGCTCTACTCGCTCTTCGACTCGAAGGAGGCGATCCTGCTCGCTGTGCTCGACCGGCGCCACGACCTGTGGACCTCCGGGATCGCGCGCGCCGCCGACGCGGTGTCCACCCCGGCGGACAAGCTGCTGTCCATCTACGATTTCCTCCACGACTGGTTCACCGACGGAAACTACCGGGGTTGCGGTTTCATCAACGCCTTCGGCGAGCTCGGCGCCACGGTTCCCGCCGTCGCCCTCGCCGCGCGGGAACAGAAGGAGTCGTTCCAGCGCTACGTCGCCGACCTCGCCGAACAGGCAGGGGCTCCGGCGAGCCTGGCCCCGCAGCTGGCCATCCTGGCCGAGGGCGCCCAGACCACGGCGGCGATCTCGGGAAGCGCGGATGCCGCCCGCTCGGCCCGCGAGGCCGCGGAGATCCTCATCGACGCGGCTTTGCGGCGCTGAGGTCGGCCTCCGGCTCCGGGACCAGTGGGGCTCCGTCGCCGGGCCGCAGGTCCAGGCGTCGCAGCAGCTGCGCGTTGAGCGCGACGACCACCGTGGACGCGCTCATCAGCAGCGCCCCGACCTCCATCGGCAGCACGAACCCGACCGGGGCAAGGATGCCGGCTGCGAGCGGCACCGCGAGCAGGTTGTAGCCGGCGGCCCACCAGAGGTTCTGGGTCATCTTGCGGTAGCTCGCCCGGGAGAGGGTGATCACCGAGAGCACCGACCGGGGGTCATCGCTGGCCAGGATGACGCCGGCGGAGGCGATGGCGACATCCGTTCCCGCGCCGATGGCGATCCCCACGTCGGCCTGGGCCAGGGCCGGGGCGTCATTGACGCCGTCGCCGACCATCGCGACCTTCCGCCCCTCCCGCTGCAGCTCGGCGACCTTCGCCGCCTTGTCTCCAGGGCGCACGCCGGCGAAGACCCGGTCGATGCCCAGCGCCCCGGCCACCGATCTGGCCACGGCGTCGGCGTCGCCGGTGATCATCACGACCTGGATGCCCAGCCGGTGCAGCGCGTCCACGGCCTGTGCCGACTCGGGTCGCACGGTGTCGGCGAGGCCGATCGCACCGATCACGCGTCCGTCGCTGAAGACGTGCAGCACCGTTGCTCCCGCCGCCGCCCAGCCGGCGGATTCCGCGAGCGGCGTCGCGCCGTAGCGCTCCAGCATGCCCGGCCCGCCGACGCCGACCTCTCGCCCATCGACCGACGCGGTCACGCCGAGCGCGGTCGACGCCTGGAAACCGCTCGCCGCATCGAGGCGCAGACCGCGAGCGCGGGCTTCTGCCACGATGGCCCGGGCGAGCGGATGTTCGCTCTCGCCCTCCGCAGCGGCCGCCGCCGCCAGCAGCTCGTCGTCGGTGCTGCCGGGAGCAGCCAGGGCGGACAGCGTCGGCCGCCCTTCGGTGAGGGTCCCGGTCTTGTCGAAGAGCACGGTGTCGACCGTGCGCATGCTCTCCAACGCCAGCCGGTCCTTGACCAGTACCCCGGCCTTGGCCGCCCTCTCGGTGGCGATCGAGACCACCAGCGGGATGGCGAGCCCGAGGGCATGCGGGCAGGCGATCACGAGCACGGTGATGGTGCGGATGACGGCATCCTGCGGGTTGCCAAGCAGGGTCCAGGTTGTAGCCGTGATCACGGCGGCACCGAGCGCGAACCAGAAGAGCCAGCCGGCGGCCCGGTCGGCGAGGCGCTGGGCGCGCGAGGACGACCCCTGCGCCTCGGCCACGAGCCGCTGGATGCCGGCGAGCGCGGTGTCTTCGCCGACAGCGGTGATTCGCACCCGGAGGGCGGAGTCGGTGGAGACGGTGCCGGCGACGACCTGGTCGCCGGGGCCGCGGCGCACCGGCCGGGACTCGCCGGTGATCATCGATTCGTCGACGTCCGCCGTGCCCTCGGTCACGGCGCCGTCCGCCGGGACCCGGCCCCCGGGTCGCACCACCACGGTGTCGCCGACCTGGAGCTCGGACGGGAACACGATCGTCGTCTCGTCGCCGTCGACCCGCTCGGCCTCGTCGGGAAGCAGCGCGGCCAGCGACTCGAGCGCCGTCGAGGTCTGGGCCAGTGAGCGCATTTCGAGCCAGTGGCCGAGCAGCATGATCACGATCAGGAGCGCCAGCTCCCACCAGAAGTCGAGCCGCCGGTCGAGGATGCCGAGGCTCGCGCCCCCGGAGGCCAGGAAGGCCACCGAGATCGCCAGCGAGATCAGCAGCATCATGCCGGGTTTCCTGGCCTTGACCTCGTCGACGGCGCCGGCGAGGAACGGCCGACCGCCCCAGGCGAAGATCACCGAACCGAGCAGCGGCGAGACCCAGCCGAGCCAGGGCAGCGGGGGAAGCCGGTAGCCCAGGATCATCGCGAACATGCCGCTGGACGCCACCACGGGCATGGCCAGCACGAGCATGATCCAGAACAGGCGGCGGAAGCGGGCGACGTGGCCGCCGTGGCCGGCATGGGACATCGGGCCGGGCCCCGTGGTCGCTGCCGGATGGGATCTCTCAGCGTCGTGATCCATACCGGCAGGATAGTCCCGGAGGTCTGCCCCTCCGCCGGGGTCGGCGACGCCGCCGCTAACCTGCCTCGGCCGCCGGGTCCGTGGTCGACGTCATCCCCAGGCCTCGCTTCGACTCTCGGGGTTGGTGCCGGGTTTCGGCTGGAGCGTGCCCTGGGCGGTGAGGGCGAGCACGATGGGGTCGCAGATGACGCCGCCGAAGGCGCCATCGGCATCCGCCAGCGTGAAGCCCAGCAGGACCGGTGCGCCGGCCGGGTCGCGCAGCACCCGGCCGGCGTAGACCCCGGGCGCGGCGATCGGTTCGGCGAGATCGAAACGGAACGGCCCGAGCGGGCCGTCGGCCGGGGCGGTATAGGTGGCGGTGCGCGCGGACACGCCGGCCGCGATCACGTCGGAGGCGGCCGCGCAGAAGACCAGGACGTGCCGCCCCGCAACCTCGAGAACCTGGATCACCTCTGCCTGGCGAAAGCCCGACCGATGACTGAGGGGCGCGGCGACCTCCCACTGCTGCAGATCGTCCGACACACAGTGGCCGATCGAGCCGTGCACCTGACCGTCGACGCGTGGCTCCCTGGCGGTGATGAGCATGTGCCACCGCCCGTCGCCGGCGCGGAACACCCACGGGTCGCGCCAGGGCTCGTCGAACTCCGGCGGCTCCGCGGCCGTCGAGTACCAGCGGGCGTCGGCCGTCGCGACGGGTTCGGTCGAGACCCGTTCCCACGTCACGAGGTCCGGCGAGACGGCGTGGCCGATCCGCTGGATCCGGGTGCGGCTGCGCTTCTCCACCCCGGTGTAGAACAGGTGCCACTCGCCCGCGGCCCGGACGATGCTGCCGGTCCAGACTCCCAGGTCGTCGAAGTCGCCGTCCGCGCCCGGGCCCAGCGCGTCAGCCAGTGCCGTCCACTCGCGCAGGTCGGGCGAGACGGAATGCCCGATCCGGGCGTTCGCGTGGCGCAGGTCGGCGTCGCCGAGCGAGGTCGGGGCCATGAGGTAGAAGGCGTGGTATGAGCCGGCGTGCTCCACGTACCAGGAGTCCCACACCCAGAAGCCGTCTCTCTCGATCACGGTGCCCCACGTCCTTGTAGTTTCCCGGGCAGTTCGCGCCGAACGCCCTGCCGTTGCGGTTTTGTCTTAGTTTCAGATCTGAAGATAGTACCGACGGATTCGGGTGAATCTCCCGAGTTTTGCCAATTCTAATAAAAGTTTCGCTCAGGTATTGACGTACATGATTTCATCATGAAAGTATCTAGCTCAACAACGACGTTGAAGGAGGTCGATCGCATGACGATTACCGAGCGCAAGACAAGCCTGCACCGGGATATTGCCCCGCAGCCCACGGTGAGGAAAGGCCGTCGAGACTCCCAGCTCCGGGCCGCGATACTCTTCCTGATTCCCGCGTCGATCGGCTTCGTCGTCTTCTTCGCCTGGCCGGCCGTGCGAGGCCTCTACCTCAGCTTCACGGACTACAACCTGCTCCGTCCGCCGACATTCATCGGCTTCGACAATTATCTCGCCATCTGGAGCGACCCCGTCTTCTGGAACTCCCTCAAAGTCACGCTCCAGTACGTCGTGATGAACGTCGGCGTTCAGACCGTTGCCGCGCTCGGCCTCGCCGTGCTCATGCAACGGTTCACCCGCTCGATGGTCGTGCGCGGCGTCATCATGCTGCCCTACCTGATCGCCAACGTCATCGTGGCGCTGGTCTGGTTCTGGCTGTGCGACTACAACCTGGGAATCATCAACGCCGCGCTCGACTTCTTCGGCCTCGACAAGGTGGGCTTCTTCGGAAACCAGGACATCGCGATGGGCACGATTGCCATGGTCAACGTCTGGCGGCACCTCGGCTACACCTCCCTTCTCCTCTTCGCGGGGCTGCAGGCCATCCCGAAGGACGTCTACGAGGCGGCAGAAGTCGACGGCGCCGGGGAGTGGCGGGTGTTCCGCAGCGTCACGCTGCCGCTGCTGCGACCCGTGCTCGCCTTCGTGCTCGTGGTCACCGTCGTCGGATCATTCCAGATCTTCGACACGATCGCCGTGACGACGGGCGGCGGGCCGATCGACGCCACCCGGGCGATCAACTACTACATCTATCAACGCGCCTTCGAGCGTCTGGACTTCGGCTACGCCTCTGCCCTGGCCGTCATCCTCATGATCATCCTCGCCGGGGTGGCCCTGTTGCAGAACAAGCTCCTCCGCGCCAACGAATCAGACCTGGAGAGGTAGCGCCATGACCATCATCGCTTTCAAGGCCAACCGCGCCGCGAACCGGGCGTCCAACGAGGACGACCCCGCCCTGGCCAAGTCGAAGGTCGCCAAGTTCTTCGGCCGCCTCGCACTCGTGATCGTGATCCTGATCACCCTGTTCCCGATCTACTGGATGTTCCGCACCGCCTTCAGCAACAACCGGGCGATGTTCTCCGAGCCGCTCAGCCTCCTGCCCGTGGACTTCACCTGGGGGCCGCTCAAGCGGGTCCTCGGCCTGGCCACCCCGGCGGAGGCCCTCGCGGAGGGCGGTTCCGGAGCGTCCATCAACTTCGCGCAGTACATGCTCAACTCGATCCTCGCCTGCACGCTCATCACGGTGCTCCAGGTCACGTTCAGCTCGATGGCCGCCTATGCCTTCGCCCTGCTCAACTGGAAGGGCCGCGACAAGGTCTTCAGCATCTTCCTGATCGCGCTGATGGTCCCCGGCATCTTCACCCTGCTGCCCAATTTCATCCTCGTGAAGGACCTCGGCCTGCTGAACTCGATCATCGGGATCGCCCTCCCCTCGATGTTCATGACCCCGTTCGCGATCTTCTTCCTCCGGCAGTTCTTCCTCGGGATCAACCGCAGCATCCTGGAGGCTGCCGTCATCGACGGAGCCCACCAGTGGCGGATCTTCCGCACGATCGTGGTGCCGCTCGCCTGGCCGCAGATCATCACCCTCGCCATCCTGCAGTTCATCCAGTACTGGAACGACTACCTGTGGCCGTTCCTGGTCGGGCAGAGCGAACAGTCCAAGCTCCTCACCGTCGGCCTGGGCATCTTCAAGTCCCAGACCCCGCAGGGGAACCCCGACTGGGCCGGGCTGATGGCCGGCGCCCTGGTGGCGGCGGTGCCGATCTTCATCCTGATGCTCGTCTTCGGTCGCAAGATCGTCGGTTCGATCCAGTCCTCCGGCGTGAAGTAGCCCCGGAGACCGTCACACCCCTACCCGCTCCTACCCGCTTCACCCCCTTCCCCAACACCAAGAGAAAGCGAAAGAACCATGAAGATGAACCGAGTGGCGATCCTCACCCTCGCCGCGATTCCTCTCGTGCTGACCGGCTGCTCCACGGCCGCGTCCTCCGATTCGGCATCCGGGACCACCCTCAGCTACGGGCTGTGGGATGCCAACCAGGCGCCGGCCTACAAACAGTGTGCCGCCGACTTCCACAAGGCGAACCCTGACATCACCGTCAAGGTCGAACAGCTCGGCTGGGACGACTACTGGAACAAGATCAACACCGGTTTCGTCTCCGGCGAGAACTATGACGTTTTCACCAGCCACCTGGCCAACTTCCCCGAGTTCATGCTCAACAAGCAGATCCTCCCCCTGGACGACTACATCAAGGCGGATGGCGTCGACCTCAAGGGCTACCAGCCTGGGCTGGCCGACCTGTGGAAGGGCGACGACGGCAAGCAGTACGGCCTGCCGAAGGACTTCGACACGATCGCGATGTTCTACAACAAGCAGCTCACCGACGCTGCCGGCCTCACCGCAGACCAGCTGGCCACCCTCGACTGGAACCCCACCGACGGTGGGACCTACGAGAAGGCCATCGCGCACCTCACCGTCGACAAGAACGGTGTTCGCGGCGACGAAGCGGGCTTCGACAAGGCCAACGTCGCCACCTACGGCCTCTGGATGGAGAACTCGGGCGGCAGTGATGGCCAGACCCAGTGGAGCTTCCTCGCCCACACCACGGGTTGGGACGAGACCAACGGCGCCTGGGGCGACAAGTACAACTTCGACGACCCCAAGTTCCAGTCCACGATCGACTGGTGGTACTCGCTGGTCGAGAAGGGCTACATGCCCTCGTTCGAAGCGCAGACCGGTATCGGCTGGTCCGACCAGCTCACCGCCGGCAAGGTCGCCATGGCCAGCAACGGTTCGTGGATGACGGGCGCCGTGTTCGGAGCCACGAGTGACACCTTCACGCCGGCAATCGCTCCGACTCCCGTGGGCCCCAGTGGAAAGCGCGCGTCGATGTTCAACGGCCTCGCCGACAACATCTCGGCCACCACCAAGCACCCGGACCAGTCCTGGAAGTGGGTCAAGTACCTCGGCTCGGTCGAGTGCCAGTCGGTCGTCGCCAAGGCAGCCGTCGTCTTCCCCGCCATCCCGGCCGCCACGGACGAAGCCATCGCCGCCTTCACGGCCAAGGGCATCGACGTGAGCGCCTTCACCACCCAGGTGGCTGATGGAACGACCTTCCTCTACTCGATCACGGACCACCGCTCGGATGTCTCCGCCCTGGTCACTCCCGCCATGGAAGCGATCATGTCGGGCAAGGCGAAGGCGTCGTCGCTGACCGCGGTCAACGACCAGGTCAACGCGCTCTTCAAGTAACCGCAACTCAGCACAGGCCGCCCGGCAGGGCTCGGATCGCGACAGCGAACGGGCCCGGCCGGGCGGCATCACCACACGAACATCGGACTCTGCCGTGGCCTTGCAAGACACCCTTCTCCAGAACGACACCCTGCTCGAACTCGTTGCCAACGGAGTCTCCTTCCAGGTGGACGTGTCGTCGGGGACACCGGCCGTTGTCTACTGGGGCCAGGATCTCGGCTCGGCGTCGCGGCCGGAGGACCTGAGCCTGATGCTGCACGACGGGGTCCCCCAGTCGAACATCGACGAACCGGAGGCCCCGGGAATCTGGCGGGAGAACGCCCGCGGACACCTCGGCCGGCCGGCGGTTCTCGGACACCGCGACAGTCAGGACTGGTCCCAGCTCTTCGCCATCACCAACGTCGAGGAGACCAGCACCTCGCTGGTCATCGACTCCGTCGACACCGCGGCCGGCCTCAGCGTGTCGGTCTCCTTCGACATGCAGCCGTCGGGCGTCCTGCTCATCTCCCAGACCGTGACGAACACCGGACTGGATTCATTCGACCTGGCCGAACTGACCACCTGGCTTCCCCTGCCCGACCACGCCGTCGAGACGATGGACTTCACCGGCCGCTGGCTGAAGGAGCGCCAGCCCCAACGACGCCCGATCCAGGTCGGCACCTGGGCCCGCGAGGTGCGCGAGGGCCGCTCGAGCCACGACTACACCGTCGTGCAACTCGCCCTGTCCGAGGGTGCGGGCTACAAGGACGGCTCGGTGTGGAGCACGGGCCTCCTCTGGAGCGGCAACACCCGGCACCTGGTCGAACGCCTGCCCTCCGGCCACACCTCGATCGGCGCCGGGGAGCTCCTGCTGCCCGGTGAGTCCGTGCTGCAACCCGGCGCGAGCTACACCGGCCCCACCGTCGCAGCCACCTTCTCCTCGGCCGGAATCGACGGGATGACCGACCGGCTCTACCGCTGGCTCCGGGCGCGCCCGGAACACCCGTCCACCCCCCGCCCGCTCACCCTGAATGTGTGGGAGGCCGTCTACTTCGACCACGATCTCGTCAAGCTCGGTGAACTCGCCGACGTCGCCGGCGAGATCGGCGTCGAGCGTTTCGTGCTCGACGACGGCTGGTTCCGAGGCCGGCGCGACGACTCCGCCGGCCTCGGCGACTGGGTCGTCGACCGCGTCGTGTGGCCCGACGGCCTCGGGCCCCTCGTCGACCGGGTCAAGGCCGCCGGCATGCAGTTCGGGCTCTGGTTCGAGGGCGAGATGGTCAACGCCGACTCGGAGCTGTACCGGGCGCATCCTGAGTGGATCTTCCAGGCCGGCGGACGCATCCCTCCCGAGTCCCGGCGCCAGCAGGTGCTCGACCTCGGGCACCCGGGAGCCTACGAGCACGTCCTGGGCCAGGTCGACGCGATCCTGTCCGAGTACGACATCCCCTACATCAAGTGGGACCACAACCGGGTGCTCACCGAGGCCGCCCACCTCGGCGGCGCCGGAGTACACCGGCAGACCGAAGCCATCTACCGCCTGTTCGACGAGTTGAAGCGCCGCCACCCCGGGCTGGAGATCGAATCGTGCTCGTCGGGCGGGGGCCGGGTCGATCTCGGCATGGCGGCCCACGCTGACCGGTTCTGGACCTCGGACTGCAACGATGCCCTCGAACGCCAGTACATCCAGCGCTACACGCAATTCGCGATCCCGCCCGAGATGCTGGGCTCCCACATCGGCCCGACCCGCTCCCACACGACCGGCCGGGTGCACAGCCTGCCGTTCCGGGCGATCACGGCCCTGTTCGGCCACGCTGGAATCGAATGGGACGTCACCGAGGCCACCGAGTCGGAGCGACTGGCACTCGCGTCGTGGGCGGCCTATTACAAGAGGAAGCGCGGGCTGCTCCACTCCGGCCGGATGGTGCGGGTCGACCAGCCGGACGACACGTCCTTCGTGCACGGCGTCGTCGCCCAGGACGGTGCGGAGGCGCTCTTCGCCTATGTGCAGCTGGCCGCGGCCTGCGGCAGCAACCCCGCACGCTTCCTCCTGCCCGGACTCGACCCGGACACGCGCTACCGGGTTCGGATGTTGGAACCGGCCGGAACGTCGGGGGTGGTGCAGATGAAAGCCCCGCCGTGGACGACCGATGGAGTCGAGGCGACCGGCCTCGCCCTCGCGCTGGTCGGTCTCCGGCCGCCGATCCTGCTGCCGGAGAACGCTATCCTGATCGAACTCGAACGTCTGTAGCCAGGCGCATCCGGCGGGCGCTCCGCCGGGTGCGCCGGGCCGTCCCGACTGAACGGAGCATCACCGCCATGGTCCTACTCGAGGCCGTCGAACCCAGATTTCGCGCGCCCTCGAGCGAACTGGCCCGGGAGGTACTCATCCACGGTCCCATCCTGCGGAGCGACCTCGGCCATCGGCTCGGCCTCTCCCCGGCGACCCTCACCCGGCTGACCAGGCCGCTGATCGATCGCGGGCTCCTGATGGAGATGCCCGAACAGCTCGACGGCGCGATGGGGCGGCCGGCGAAACCGCTCGACGTGCGGGCGGATGCGCGGCAGTTCATCGGGATCAAGCTCACCGGCGACGAGGCGGTCGCCGTGACGACCGACCTCAAGGCCAACGAGGGGCGCCGCGCGGAGCGGCCGCTTCCGAACCATGACGTCGCCGTCGTCGTCGACGTCATCGCCGAGCTGGTCCACGAGCTGGCGAACGAGCAGGAATTCTGCGCCATCGGCATCACCGTGGGCGGGGCCGTCTCCGACCAGCGCGTCGTCGATCGCAGCGCCTACCTCGGCTGGCAGTCCGTGCACCTCGCGGATGAGGTCGAACAACGCCTCGGGATCCCCGTCACGGTCGAAAACGACCTGGTCGCCCTCACGATCGCCGAACACTGGTTCGGGCTGGCCAGGGGGCTCTCGAAATTCGCCGTGATCACCATCGGCGCCGGGGTGGGTTACAGCCTCGTCATGTCCGACAAGGTCGTCAGCGGCTCCGACCGCGGGTTCGGGCGCGGCATCCACTTCCCCCTCGACCCCACCGGGCCGCTGTGCTTCCTCGGCCATCGCGGCTGCTCGACGGCGATGCTGACCATTCCGAGCATCCGGGCGCAGGTCGAGGTGGGGATCGGCGCATCCGTGTCCTACCCGGATGTGCTCCGGCTGGCGAGGCAGGGCAACCCCGTCGCCCTCACTGTGCTCCAGGTCTCCGGCCGGGCCCTGGGCCACTTCATCGCCGCGGTCGCGAACCTGGCGATGGTCGAGACCGTGGTGCTCGCCGGCGAGGGGATGTCGATGCTCCCCGTCGTCGAGGACGAGATGTGGGCGGCGATCCACGCCGACCGCGACCCGGAAGCCGATGAAATCGACCTGCGGCTCGACGACGAGGGCTTCCCGTCCTGGGCTCGCGGCGCCGCGGCGGCGGCCATCCAGCAGACGCTCGACACCCTCGCCACCACACCGTAGGCCGGCCGGCACGTCCCGGCGAGGCCGGAAAGGCTCGTAGCATGGCGGAAGAACCCAGGGAGCAAAAGATGAGAATTGCAGTCACCGGCGGAAGCGGCAAACTCGGCAGGACCGTCGTGCGGAGGCTCACCGAGGAGGGGCACGAGGTGCTCAACCTCGACCGGGCCGGGGAGAAGAGCCACGGCCTCGTGCTGATCGACCTCACCGACTACGGCCAGGTGCTCGACGCGGTCCTCGGCGTCGACGACCGGCACACCGGGTTCGACGCGATCGTGCACCTCGGGGCCATCCCCGCCCCGGGACTGGTCCCCGACGTCGCCACGTTCCACAACAACATCCTCTCCACCTACAACGTGTTCCAGGCGGCCCGGCGGGCGGGCATCCGCCGCCTGGTCTACGCGTCGAGCGAGACGGTGCTCGGCCTGCCGTTCGACACCGACCCGCCCTACCTCCCCGTGGACGAGGAATACCCGGCCCGGCCGGAGAGCACCTACTCGCTGGTCAAGCACCTGGAAGAGCAGATGGCGATCCAGCTCACCCGCTGGGACCCCACGCTGAGCATCACCGCCCTGCGGTTCTCCAACGTGATGGACACCGAGGACTACGCCGCGTTCCCCGCCTTCGACAGCGACGCCACCCGGCGCAAGTGGAACCTCTGGGGCTATATCGACGGCCGCGACGGTGCACAGGCCGTGCTGCGCGCGCTCGAGAACGCCCAGCCCGGCTTCGAGGCCTTCATCATCGCCGCCGCCGACACGGTGATGAGCCGGCCCAACGCCGAACTCGCCGCCGAGGTGTTCCCCGGCGTCGAGTTCCGCAAGCAGGTCGGCGCCAACGAGACCCTGCTCTGCATCGACAAGGCCAGGCGGATGCTCGGCTACGCCCCAGAGCACAGCTGGCGAGACCACGCCACGCCGCGACCCTGAACCTGTCAGCTTGCTCATCCAATCCCGGGTCCGCCCAGCGGGCACTCAGCCCATCCCCCGTACCGTGGTTGACGGAGTCCCCCACTCCACACGATCGGCCCCGGCCCCCACCCCGCCTCCCCCAGGCGTGGTGCAGCCGGGGCTTTTCGCGGCCGCCGCCGAACTCGTCCGCCGGAGTCCGAAACCCACAGGTGGAAAAACCCCGCCCGAGGCATAGAATCGATGCTGTATTAACGACGCATGCCTTCCCCGGACCTGGTCCGCGTGTCGTCAATCGCGATCTTTGCCGCCGTTGGCTGAGATGCCTTCACCGCCCGGCCGCCTCTCGATCAATCCAATCAAGCCACTACCGTGGTGCTCCGCCTGCAGCCGAGCACCGGTGGCTGGAAGGGCTCTTACTCACGCGATGACATTCCCCCGCGACAACTCAGTGGCAGAACCTCCACCTCGGCCCGCATCCTGATCCACCGTCATTCTGACAAGCAGAACCCCATTTCCAGGCCGATACCGAGCAGGGCACCACATATGACTTCTCCGCAGAACCCCCTTTCTCACGCCGAAACGCTCGACCGCCTGCACAGCCTGCGCGGCGTGCTGTTCGACCTCGACGGGGTGCTCACGCCGACCGCGGACGTGCACATGCACGCGTGGTCTCGCCTGTTCACCCCTTACCTGGAGGAACAGGGCGTCTCCCCCGCTTACAGCGACGCCGACTACTTCGAGTACATCGACGGCAAGCCCCGCTACGACGGTGTGCGCAGCCTGCTGGCCTCCCGCGGGATCACGCTCCCCGACGGGCTGCCGACGGATGCCCCCGACCAGGAGACCGTCTGCGGGCTCGGCAACCGCAAGAACGAGGCCTTCAACGAGACCCTGGCCGAAGAGGGCGTGACGCCCTACCCCGGCTCGATCGATTTCCTCGACTTCGTCACGAGGGCCGGGCTGCTCGTTGCCGTCGTCACCAGTTCGCGCAACGGCGAACTGACCCTCGCCGCCGCGGGCATCCGGGACCGGTTCGAGGTCGTCGTCGACGGCCTGCTCTCCGCCTCGCGCGGACTCGCCGGCAAGCCGGCCCCCGACACCTACGAGCTGGGCGCCGAGCTGCTCGGCCTCACTCCCGCGGAGTGCGTCGTCGTGGAGGACGCCCAGTCGGGCATCCAGGCCGGCCGCGCAGGCAATTTCGGTCTCGTGCTCGGCGTCGACCGCGGTGTGGGCAGGCAGACCCTGCTGGGCGCGGGCGCCGACATCGTGGTCTCCGACCTCGACGAGCTCGTGCCCGCATCCGTCACCATCACCCCGAACAACACCTCAGCCACCACGGAGGCGAACGCATGAACCTGAACCCCTCGGATCCCCTCGACCGCAACCGGTTCCCCGTCGACGAGTGGGCGCTCGTCGAGAACGCCTTCTCCGGCGAGGACATGGGCCGCACCGAGACCCTGTTCGCGGTAGGCAACGGCTACCTCGGCCTGCGCGGCAACGTCGACGAGGGCCGCGACGGCCACGTGCAGGGCACCTACATCAACGGCTTCCACGAGACGTGGCCGATCCGGCACGCCGAAGAGGCCTTCGGCTTCGCCCGCGTCGGCCAGACCATCGTCAACGCCCCGGATGCCAAGGTCATCCGCATTTACGTCGACGACGAGCCCCTCGTGCTGACCCTGGCCGACCTGCTCAGCTACGAGCGCCGCCTGGACTTCGCCGACGGCGTGCTGTCCCGCTCCCTCGTCTGGCGCACGCCGTCGGGCAAGCGCGTGCTGATCCGGTCCCGCCGGGTGGTCTCCTTCACCGAGCGCCACCTGGCAGTGCTGCAATACGAAGTGACCATGCTCGACGCCGACGCCTCGGTCGTCATCTCCAGCCAGATCCTCAACCGGCAGGACGGCATGGGCGAGTACGACGCCCCGAAGGCCGCCAACGGCAAGGACTTCGACCCGCGCAAGGCGGAGTCGTTCACCGACCGGGTGCTGCAGCCGCGGTTCAAACGCGCCGCCGACGGCCGCTACCTCCTCGGTTTCCGCTGCACCAATTCGGGCATGACGATCGCCTGCGGCGCCGACCACGCGATCGACACCGCCAACGAGTTCGAGGAGTCGTCGCAGATCGGCGACGACATCGCCAAGCATGTCTACAAGATCAAGGCAACGCAGGGCAACGTCATCCGCATCACGAAGACGTTGAGCTACCACACCTCCACCGGCGTGCCCACCCACGAGCTCGCCGACCGTTGCGACCGCACCCTCGACCGGGCGCGCAAGGAGGGCCTCGAGGCCATCCTCACGGCGCAGCGGGACTGGCTAGACGCCTTCTGGGCCCGAACGGATGTCCAGCTCGCCGGCCAGCCCTCGCTCCAGCAGGCCACCCGCTGGAACCTGTTCCAGCTCGCCCAGGCGTCGATGCGCGCCGACGGCCAGGGTGTGTCCGCGAAGGGGGTCTCCGGCTCCGGCTACGGCGGCCACTACTTCTGGGACACCGAGGTCTACGTGCTGCCGTTCCTCACCTACACGTCCCCGAACGCGGCGCGGAACGCCCTGCGCTTCCGGCACGCGATGCTCGACCACGCCAGGATGCGCGCGCGCGAGCTGAACCAGCTCGGCGCCCTCTTCCCGTGGCGCACCATCAACGGCCTCGAATCCTCGGCGTACTACGCCGCGGGAACGGCGCAGTACCACATTGACGCCGACGTCTCCTATGCGCTCGGCCAGTACGTGGCGGCGACCGGCGACGAGGACTTCCTCTCCCGCGAGGCGATCGACATCCTCGTCGAGACCGCCCGGATGTGGGCGGACCTCGGCTTCTGGCGCGGCAACGGCAACGACGTCTTCCACATTCACGGCGTCACCGGGCCGGATGAGTACACGACCGTCGTCAACGACAACCTGTACACGAACATCATGGCCAGGGCGAACCTCCGCTCCGCCGTCACCGCGGTGCGCCGGCTGCGTTACATCGACATCGACTCCTACAACGCCATGGTCGCCCGGCTCGGCCTGGACCAGACCGAGGTCGTGGAATGGGCCTTCGCCGCCGAGGCGATGCACATCCCCTTCGACGAGACCCTCGGCATCCACCCGCAGGATGCCCAGTTCCTCGAAAAGGAACGCTGGGACCTGTCGGCGACGCCGGCGGCCAACCGGCCGCTGCTGCTGCACTACCACCCCCTCGTGATCTACCGCTTCCAGGTGCTCAAGCAGGCGGATGTCGTGCTCGCCCTCCTCCTTCAGGGCGACCAGTTCACGGCCGAGCAGAAGCGCGCCGACTTCGACTACTACGACCCGATCACGACCGGCGACTCGACCCTGTCCGACGTGGTCCAGTCGATCATCGCGGCCGAGGTGGGCTACCACGAGCTGGCCCTCAAGCACTTCACCTCCGGCCTCTTCGTGGACCTCGCCGACCTGCACCACAATGCGGCGGACGGTGTGCACGTGGCCTCGGCCGGCGGCGTCTGGAGCGCGCTCGTCTACGGCTTCGGCGGCCTGCGCGACCACAACGGGCGGATCACCCTCGACCCGCGCCTGCCGGTCGACTGGGAGGAACTCACCTTCCGGATCACCCTCAAGGGCACCCGGGTGCGCTTCGACCTCCGGCAGAAGGAGATCGTCCTGACGATCGAAGAGGGCGACGCGGCCAGGCTGGCCGTGCGCGGGGTTGCCTTCGACCTCGTGGCCGGCCACCCGGTGACCGTCCCGCTGTCCCACCAGGGTCTGCGCGACTCCGGCGCCCCCTCCCCCGCGGCGATCGAGGGCGGCCACCGCGCGGACGGCACCGTCATCACGTCGTCGATCCCCACGATCGCGCACGTGTTCGACTTCGAGGTCAACGACTGACCGGCGAAGTCAGCGACTGACCAGGAGAGGCCCCCACTCCCGCGGGGGCCTCGCAGCGCATCCACCCAGCCAACCTGCACGGCTCACGCCCAGGCCGCCGCGCTCATCCTCGTCGTCGTCGGCTGCGTCGTCAGCCTTGAACTGGTCGACGGCGGCCGCTGACCCCCGGCGTGATGATTCCCATGGTGTACTCCTTCAGAAGGAATGGTCCGCGCCATCGGGGCCAGCACACGGGAGCCTAGCGGCGCGGACCCCGCGGTCCATGGTGGTCAGCAGAATCACTGCGGGAGCCGGACGGTAGGATTTCTCCCGAGCAAATCGTCCACGTCTGGAGAGGACTGCGCCGTGTTCCAGAGGGAATGGACCTGCTATGCCTGAGCAAGGGACACCACCGGCCGTGCTGCGGTATGCCGCGTTCGCCGCCACACCGGGCGGAGGCAATCCGGCGGGAATCGTTCTGCAGGCCGGCGGGCTTGCCGCGCCGGCGATGCAGCGCGTCGCTGCCGAGGTCGGTTACGCCGAAACCGCGTTCGTCACCGAACGGGACATCGCCGGCGATTCGCGGCATCTCCGCCTCCGCTTCTTCTCCCCTGGCGCGGAGGTGCCGTTCTGCGGTCACGCCACTATCGCCACCGCGGTCGCCCTCGCCGAGCGGGAGGGCGCGGGGACGTTCGTCTTCGAGACCCTCGTCGGCCCGGTCACGATCGAGACCTCGGCCGATGGCGGTGGGATCGTCGCGGGGTTCACGAGCGTCGAGCCGGAGGTGGCGCCCCTCGCGCCGGAAGTCGAAGGCGAATTGTTCTCCCTGCTCGGGCTCGATCGCGGCGACCTGGACCCGCGCTATCCGCTCCTGGCGGCGTTTGCCGGCAACTGGCATCCGATTCTGGTTCTGCGCGAGCGCGCCGTCTTCGACGGCTTCACGTTCGACCCGGGATCGATGCGCACTCTGATGGATGCCCAGGGCTGGCGCGGCACGGTTTCCGTCCTGCATGCCACCACGCCGACCGACTTCGCGGCTCGGAATCTGTTTCCCGTCGGCACCCTGACCGAGGACCCCGCAACCGGATCAGCGGCGGCGTCGCTGGGCGGGTACCTCCGCGCAACGAGGTCGATCGAGTTGCCCGGCACGGTGCTCGTGCACCAGGGGGAGCATGTCGGCCGGCCCAGCTTGCTTGCGGTCGAGATCCCCCGAAGCGGGGGCATCGTAGTGACCGGGACGGCTGTGCCAATCGGCTGAGGGCCCGCAGGCGGGCATCGCGCGAACGATCCACCGCCACATCCCGGCACCGCCCCCGGGAATGACAAAAGGCCCCCGGTTTCCCGGGGGCCTTTCCTGTCCGACTTGGGCGTTGCATACAGACCTGATCTGTCCTGCAATCAACCCGCTGTGCGCGAGGGGGGACTTGAACCCCCACGTCCTTTCGAACACTGGCACCTGAAGCCAGCGCGTCTGCCAATTCCGCCACTCGCGCGAACTTAGGAAGATTAGCACTTTCT
Source organism: Cryobacterium sp. MP_M3 (assembly GCF_015752155.1). Lineage (GTDB taxonomy): Bacteria > Actinomycetota > Actinomycetes > Actinomycetales > Microbacteriaceae > Cryobacterium. Next base: position 65,978 of record NZ_JADOVI010000010.1, read on the forward strand.
GGGGGCCATGCGCCATTCGAGGTGGCTCGGCAGGCCAAACGCGCGACTCGACCGGAGAAACGAGTGATCTCTGCACCCTCCCGTAGGATGACAAACCGTGCCCCCAATTGCCTGGCGGGCGAGTTAACACTTCAGGCAAGTAACATGCAGATAGCCGAAAGGATCGGATCGGGAGACCTGTGGGCATTCTGGATAACTTTGAAAAGGGCTTGGAGCGCGCCGTCAACGGTGCATTCGCCAAGACCTTCAGGTCGGGGCTGCAGCCCGTGGAGATCACCTCCGCGCTGCGTCGCGAGCTTGACACAAAAGCAGCGGTCGTGTCCCGCGATCGCATCCTCGCGCCCAATCGCTTCGTCGTCCGGATGAGCCACGCGGATTATCAGCGCATGACCAACCTCGGCCCGACCCTCATCGACGAGCTCACCGAACTGGTGCAGCAGCACGGTCGCGAACAGCGTTACCAGTTCGCCGGCGGCGTTTCGATCGCACTGTCCGACGACCGCGGCCTCAGCGAGGGCATGGTGCAGATCGACTCCAGCACGATCAAGGGCAGCGTCACCTGGACCCCCGTGGTCGACGTGAACGGCAAGCGCTACCCGCTCACCAAGTCCCACACCGTCATCGGCCGCGGCAGCGACGCCGACATCACCGTCGACGACACCGGCACCTCCCGCCGCCACGTCGAGATCCTCTGGGACGGCTCGCGCGCCCAGGTGCGTGACCTCGGCTCCACCAACGGCTCCCAGCTCAACGGGTCCCCGGTCAAACAGGCCATCCTCGAACCGGACTCGGTCGTCACCATCGGTCGCACCCGCATCGTCTTCCGGGTCATCGCCCAGGCCGCCGCCGGCGAGCCCATTGCCGACCGCCGCCACGAATCTCCCGCCGAACGCCACGACATGGGCGGATTCTGGGGGCCCTCCGCATGAGCGTCAGCGAGTTAACGCTGCTTGTGCTGCGCCTCGGCTTCCTGCTGGTGCTGTGGCTGTTCATCTTCGGCATCGTCTACGCGCTGCGGAGCGACCTGTTCGGCCAGCGGGTGCGCAAACAGCAGCAGGATGCCGCGGCATCCGCCCCGCCCGTCGCCTTCGCCGCCGTGCCGACCCCGGTTCCCGCCGCCACCCTGCCTCCGGCCGCCGCGTCTGCCACGGCCCTGACCGAGCAGCTGACCGCCCGGCCGGCCGCTCCCCCTGCGCGTTCCGGACCGGAACGGGCCACCGCGAAGAACGCGACCCGCCTGGTCATCACGTCCGGCCCGAAGTCGGGCACGGAGTTCCCACTCACCTCCGACTCGGTCACGATCGGCCGGTCGGGCGACTCGAGCCTGGTCATCCGCGACGACTACACCTCCACCCATCACGCCCGGCTGATGCTCTGGAACGAAGAGTGGATGATCCAGGACCTGGATTCGACCAACGGAACCTTCCTGAACGGCTCGCGCCTCGCGGTGCCGACGCCTGTCCCCCTCGACACCCCCGTCAAGATCGGCGCAACCAGCTTCGAGCTTCGGCGGTAGCTGCATGGCGACAGTCAGTCACAGCGCGGCCGCGTCCCACGTTGGAAAGATTCGGTCCAACAACCAGGACTCCGGGTATTCCGGCCGCCAGCTGTTCATGGTCGCCGACGGAATGGGCGGGCACGCGGGCGGTGACGTCGCCTCGGCGATCGCCACCAAGCGCATCATCGAGGCCGACCAGCCCTACCGATCCCCGCAGGACGCCGAGTTCGCCCTGCAAGCCGCCCTCATCGCCGCGAACTCGCAGCTTGCCGAGACCGTGTTCGAGCACACCGAGCTCACCGGCATGGGCACCACCGTCAGCGCCCTCGTCGTGCTCGAGGGCGAGGTGGCGATCGCCCACATCGGCGACTCCCGCATCTACCTGCTCCGCGACGGCGAACTCTCCCAGATCACCGTCGACCACACCTTCGTTCAGCGTCTCGTCGACAGCGGCCGCATCACCGAGCAGGAGGCCATGGTGCATCCGCGCCGGTCCGTGCTCATGCGCGTGCTCGGCGACGTGGAGTCGTCGCCGGAGATCGACACGTCGATCCTGGCCACCCTCCCCGGCGACCGCTGGCTGATCTGCTCCGACGGGCTGAGCGGGGTGGTCTCGAACACCGCCATCGCCGCGGCCCTCTCCACCGGCCTCGACGCGCAGGGCGTGGCCGACCGCCTGGTCAAGGAGAGCCTTGACGGTGGAGCGCCGGACAACGTGACCATCGTCGTCGTCGACATCGGCTCCCCCGACGAGCGGGTCGACGTTCCCACCGTGGTCGGCTCCGCCGCCGCCCCCCTCGCCTTCGGGGAGGAGCCCAGCCGGAGCCGCGCCCTGCGGATGTCCAGCCTGCGCCTGCACCCGGTGCGGGAGACCCACTTCGAACCTGACTCGCAGGATTACCTCTCCGAGCTCATCGAGGAAGACGAGCGCCGCGCCCGCCGACGCAAGATCACCTGGCTGATGGGCATCATCCTGCTGGTCATCGCCATCGTCGGCGCCGCAATCCTCGGCTACCAGTGGACCCAGACTCGCTACTTCGTCGGGGTCGAAGGCAGCAACGTCGCCATCTTCAAGGGTGTGCAGCAGGATCTCGGCCCGATCGCACTGTCGTCGGTCTACGAGGACACCAGCCTGAAGGTGTCCGAGCTGCGGGTGTTCGACCGCCAGCAGGTGCAGCAAACCATCAGCGCGACCTCCCTGGAAGACGCGAAACTCATCGTCGAACGGCTCCATGATGCCACCCTCAAATAGCCGCGGCACGGCGACGGCCGCCGCCCAGCGCCCGCAGGGCGCCAAGCCCGTCCGTGTGCGCCGGCTCCATCTCCCGCAGAAGCTGCGCAACCTCGAGTTGTTCCTGCTGCTCATCGCCTGCGGAATCAACGCGGCCGCCGTAGTGCTCGTGCAGCTCGGCGCCCTCGGCCACGTCGACACGACCCTTGTGCTCCTCGGTGCGGGCCTGTCGGTGCTCGTGCTGTGCATGCACGTGGTGCTGCGTCTCGTCGCCCGCGACGCCGACCCGTTCATCCTGCCGATCGCCTCCCTGCTCAACGGCATCGGCGTCGCCATGATCTACCGCATCGACATCGCCAACGGCGACGCCGGCTGGGACAGCTCCGCCGTGCGCCAGACCGTGTGGAGCGCCCTGGCCATCGCCTGTGCGATCGCCGTCCTGCTCATCATCCGCAACCACCGGGTGCTGTTCCGATACACCTACGTCGCCGGTTTCGTCGCCGTCGTCCTCCTGCTCCTGCCGCTGGTGCCGGGCCTGGGCCGGGAAGTCAGCGGCGCCCGGGTCTGGATCGGGATCGGCTCGTTCGCCACCTTCCAGCCGGGCGAGATCGCCAAGATCGCCCTCGCCGTGTTCTTCGCCGGCTATCTGGTGCAGGGCCGCGACAGCCTGTCGATGGTCGGCAAGCGCTTCCTCGGCATGCGATTCCCGCGCCTGCGCGACCTCGGCCCCATCCTGGTGGTCTGGGCGCTGTCGATGTCGGTCATCATCTTCCAGCGCGACCTCGGCACCGCGCTGCTCTACTTCGGCCTGTTCCTGGTCATGCTCTACCTCGCCACCGGCCGGCTCAGCTGGGTGCTCCTCGGCATGACGCTATTCCTCGGCGGCGCCATCATTGCCAGCCAGACCCTCGAATACGTCAACGGCCGGTTCACCAACTGGCTGGACGCGCTCAATCCGGATGTCTACGGGGCCAGCGGCGGCAGCTACCAGCTGGTCCAGGGCCTCTTCGGCCTCGCCAAGGGCGGCCTGATCGGTACCGGGCTCGGCCAGGGCCGTCCGGACATCACGCCGGTGCCGCAGAGCGACTACATCATCGCCAGCCTCGGCGAGGAACTCGGCCTGGCCGGACTGTTCGCCATCCTGGCCCTGTACCTGCTCTTCGTCGCCCGCGGTTTCCGGATCGGCTTCGCCGGCAACGACGACTTCGGCAAACTGCTCGGCGTCGGCCTCTCCTTCGTCGTCGCCCTCCAGTGCTTCATCGTGATCGGCGGCGTCACCCGGGTGATCCCCCTGACCGGGCTCACCACCCCATTCCTCGCGGCAGGTGGTTCGTCGCTTGTGGCGAACTGGATCATCGCCGCCCTGCTGCTCCGCCTGTCCGACACTCTGCGCAACCAACCCAGGCTGGTGATTTAAGTGAATCGCGAACTCAAGCGCGTGAGCATCGTCGTGATGCTCATGTTCGTCGCGCTCCTCACCTCGACCACCATCATCCAGGTGTTCCAGGCCGACAGCCTCACCGCGGATGCCCGCAACACCCGCACGCTCTACGACAGCTACTCCGTCGAACGGGGGGCCATCCTCGTGGCCGGCAACCCGATCGCCCAGTCGATGCCGGTCGCCGACGACTACAAGTACCAGCGCACCTACAGCAACGGGCCGCTCTACGCGCCCATCACCGGCTTCATGCCGATCAATGGTTCGCCGACCGGGCTGGAGCACGCACTCAACGGCGAGCTCAGCGGAACGTCCAACGCGCAGTTCTTCGACAAGATCAACTCACTCATCACCGGCCAGAACGCCAAGGGCGCCTCGGTGGAGGTCACTATCGACCCCGTGGCGCAACAGGCCGCCTGGGATGCCCTGGGTAACCTCACCGGGTCCGTGGTCGTGACAGAGCCGAAGACCGGCCGCATCCTCGCCATGGTCTCCAAGCCCGGGTACGACCCGAACCTGCTCACCGTGCACGACAACCAGAAGGTCACCGACAGCTACGAGTCGCTGGTGAGCGACAAGGCAAACCCGCTGATCGACCGGGCGATCAACGCGCTCAACCCGCCCGGTTCGGTGTTCAAGCTCGTCGTCGTGACCGCCGCCCTGGAATCCGGCAAGTTCACCCCGGAAAGCACGTTTCCGAACCCGGGCACCTTCCAGCTGCCGGGGTCGAGCTCGATCGTGATCAACTCCGGCGGCGGAACCTGCGGCGGCGGAGACACCGTCACCATCGCCACGGCGCTGCGACTGTCCTGCAACATCCCGATGGCCGAACTGGGACTCCAGCTCGGCGACAAGGCCATCCGCGACACGGCCGAGAAGTTCGGGTTCAACACCGATTATTCGATTCCGTTGAACGTCTCCCAGAGCGCCTACCCACTCGAACTCGATGACGCCCAACTGGCCCTGTCCGCGTTCGGGCAGACCAGCGTGCGCGCCACTCCGCTGCAGATGGCCATGGTTTCGGCCACGATCGCCAACGGTGGCGTGGAAATGGCACCGAATCTGATCGACCAGATTCTTGCGCCGAACCTGAGCCCGCTTCAGTCCTTCGAGCCCCGCACCATGAAACGGGTGATGAGCGCTGAAACGGCCGCGACAATCACCCAGATGATGGTGAATGGGGTCCAGGACGGTGCCGCGAGCAATGCAAGAATAGATGGGGTCAACGTGGCAGGTAAAACGGGTACGGCAGAGAATGCCGCCGATGATCCTTACACCTTGTGGTTTACCGGATTCGCCCCCGCGGAGGATCCGAAATATGCAATCTCCGTTCTCGTCGAGGATGGCGGGGGACTTGGCCAGACGGGGTACGGCAATCTCCTTGCCGCACCAATTGCAAAGCAGGTACTAGAGGCGGTGCTGAATAAATGAGACCCACAGCAGGGCTCACCTTCGGGGGACGATACGAGCTGCAATCCCGGATCGCCATTGGCGGTATGGGAGAGGTATGGCAGTCCGTCGACCTCGTGATCGGCCGCACCGTCGCCATCAAGATCCTCAAGGACGAATACCTCGGTGACCCGGGCTTCCTCGAGCGCTTCCGCGCTGAGGCCCGCCACGCCGCCCTCGTCAACCATGAGGGCATCGCCAACGTCTTCGACTACGGAGAAGAAGACGGCAGCGCGTTCCTCGTCATGGAGCTGGTTCCGGGCGAGGCCCTGTCGACCATTCTCGAACGCGAACATGTCCTGCCCACCGACAAAGTGCTCGACATCGTCGCCCAGACCGCGGCCGCGCTGCACGCCGCGCACGCCGCCGGACTGGTGCACCGCGACATCAAGCCGGGCAACCTGCTGATCACTCCCGACGGCCGGGTCAAGATCACCGACTTCGGAATCGCCCGCATCGCCGACCAGGTCCCGCTCACGGCGACCGGCCAGGTCATGGGCACCGTGCAGTACCTCTCTCCAGAACAAGCGAGCGGTCGCTCCGCCTCGCCTACCACCGACATCTACTCCCTCGGGATCGTCGCGTACGAGAGCCTCGCCGGCCGCCGCCCGTTCACGGGTGAGTCCCAGGTCGCCATCGCGATGGCCCAGATCAACGAGACCGCACCTGACCTGCCGGAGACGGTGTCAGAGCCGGTGCGCAACCTGGTCATCTCCTGCCTGGCCAAGAACCCCGCCGACCGCCCGGCCTCGGCCGCGCACCTCTCCCGTGCCGCGGCTGCCCTGCGCCGCGGGGACATCGCCGCCGCCGCGGCATCCGTGCCTGCCATCATGAACGGGGTCACACCGACCGCCGCCACGATGCTCATGCCCGGCGCCGGCGCCATGGCCGCGACGACGGTGCTGCCCACCGGAACTCCGGCCACGCGCGCCTCGACCGCAGCTGCCGCCGCGGCAGCCACGAAGAAGCGCAGCCCGTGGACCTGGCCGCTGATCGCGTTGATCGCCCTGCTCGCCATCGTGCTCACCGGAACCCTGATCGCCCTCTTCACCCAGCAGGGTGCCACCCCCGCGGCGAGCCCCTCGGTGTCCTCGACGCCCAAGGCGACGCCCAAGCCCACGCCGACGCCCACACCCACGCCCACACCCACCCCGACCAGCAACACGGTCGAGGTGACCCTGGCCGACTACGTCGGGCTCACGAGCAGCGAGGCCCGCGACAAGCTCGCCGGACTCGGCTTCGTCGTCGATGTTCAGACGGGCAACGCCTCCACGAAGCCCGAAGAGGTCGCAGACACCGTCTACTCGGTGAACCCCACCGGGCCGGTGCGCAAGGGCGAGAAGATCACGGTCAAGGTCTACGCGCCCGCCGTGACCCCGGACGCCCCCGCCACCGCGCCCACGGCAACCCCGGCAGCCACGGCTCAGAACAAGCCCGTGACCGTCACCTGGACCGCGCAGTCCTGCCCGAGCGGGCAGGCCCTGTCCGGCTACGAGGTGCTGGCCGAGGGCCAGGGCGCCGTCTCGCCCGCCGCCGTCGGGCCGGACGCCACCACCGCGACAGTGACCACCGGGCCGGAATCCGGAACGTTCACGGTCAAGTTCCGGTACCTCTGCGGAGGGACCCCGTCGCCGTACTCCCCGTCGTCGACCGCCGTCACCGTCACCGCGGTGCCGTAATCGGTGCCGTCATCGGTGCCGGGAGTGTTCCGGTAAAATAGCTGGGATCTGTGTCCGCGAACTGGGAGTAATGCTTTGACTGATGAAGGCCGTCTGCTCGCTGGTCGATACCGCGTGGGCGCACTCATCGGGCGTGGCGGCATGGCCGATGTCCACATCGGCACCGACTCCCGGCTCGGCCGCACCGTGGCCATCAAGCTGCTCAAGTCGTCGCTCGCCGCCGACCCGGCGTTCCGCACCCGTTTCCGCCAGGAGGCGCAGGCCGCAGCCCGGATGGCGCACCCGACCATCGTCCGCGTCTTCGACGCCGGCGAAGAGACGGTCATCGACTCGAGCGGCAGCGAAACGCAGATCCCGTTCATCGTCATGGAATACGTCGACGGCCGCCTGCTCAAAGACATCATCCGCGAGGGTCCGCTCGCCTCGGCCGAGGCCGTTCGCATCATCGACGGGGTCCTGACCGCCCTCGAGTACTCCCACCGGGCCGGCGTCGTGCACCGCGACATCAAGCCGGGCAACATCATGATCACCAAGACCGGCCAGGTCAAGGTGATGGACTTCGGCATCGCCCGCGCCATCTCCGACTCGTCGACGACGGTCGCGCAGACGACCGCGATCCTCGGAACCGCATCGTATTTCTCGCCTGAGCAGGCCAAGGGAGAGTCGGTGGATGCCCGCACCGACCTGTACTCCACCGGCGTCGTCCTCTTCGAGATGCTCGCCGGGCGCGCTCCGTTCCGCGGCGACAGTCCCGTCGCCGTCGCGTACCAGCACGTGAGCGAGACCCCGGTCAAGCCCAGCTCGATCAACGCGAAGGTGTCTCCCGCGCTCGACACGGTCGTGCTCCACGCCCTGGCCAAGGACCGGTTCGCCCGGTACCAGAGCGCGGTGGAGTTCCGCAACGACGTCGAGACCGCCGGCTCCGGCCAGATTCCCGTGCGCCGCACCCTCGACGAGTCCGGAGCCGGACTGTTCGGGGCCCCGCCCACGTCAGCGTCCGGCTCCGAGCTCGCGCTCAAGCAGCTCTCCGAGGACGAGACCATGGTGCGCACCCAGCGGCGCCCCCCGGTCATCTGGGTGTGGGCCGGCATCCTGAGCGTCATCGTCATCGTCATCTCCGTGATGATCTGGGCGTTCAGCCTCACTCCCAGCAGCGACCTGCCCGACAACTCGCGCAAGGTGCCCTCGCTCACCGGCCAGACCTACGACAAGGCGCAGAACGAGCTGCTCGACCTCGACCTGGCGGCGACGATGGCCCAGGAGCCCAGCGCCACGGTCCCCAAGGACCGGGTCACCCGCACCGACCCGCCGGCAGGCACGATCGCCCAGCCGACCGACGTGATCAAGGTCTACGTGTCGACGGGCGCCCAGCCGGTCGAAGTGCCGGATGTCGCCAACATGCCGATCGCGGATGCCCAGGCGGCCATCACCGCCCTCGGCCTCGTTCCAGGCTCGGTCACCCAGGAGAACTCCCCGAGCATCGGGGCGAACCTGGTTCTCAGCACCGATCCGCCGGCACTGAGCCCGGAGAAGACCGGCGTCACCGTGAACTTCACCGTGTCGAGCGGACTCGTCACCCTGCCCGACCTCGTGGGCCAGTCCCTGGTCGCGGCCAGCGACCTGCTCGGCGGGGCCGAAGTGCAGCTGGTGCCGATGCCCACCCCCGATCCCGGCTGCCCCTCGAAGCCAGGATCGCCCGTGACCAAACAGTCCTTGCCGGCCGGCGACGTTCCGCAGAAGTCCGAGGTCGCGCTGACCTACTGCGCCGGCTGAACAGGCTCCCGCGTCACCAGGGCCGTCGGCTGAGCGGTCAGCTCAGCTTGAGCATCGGCGTGAGCCCCTTGGCGGTCTCTTTCGCCTCCGGCAGGCCGGCCAGTGCCAGCCAGTTTCCGAGCATCCGGTAGCCGCCCTCGGTAAGCACGGATTCCGGGTGGAACTGCACGCCGAGGATCGGAGCCGAGACATGCCGCAGGCCCATGATCACACCACCCTGGGTGCGTGACGACACGACGAGGTCGTCCGGCACGGTCGAGTCGACCACGGCAAGCGAGTGATACCGGGTGGCCGTGAACGGCTGCGGCACACCCTCATAGAAGGCGCTGTCGTCGTGGGTGATCAGGCTCGTCTTGCCGTGCATGAGCTCATCGGCGTTGGTCACAGTGGCACCGAAGGCCTCCGCGATGGCCTGGTGGCCGAGGCAGACGCCGAACAGGGGCAGTCCGGACTCCAGCGCCGCCCGCACGATCGGGATCGATACTCCGGCGTCCGCGGGCTTGCCCGGGCCTGGCGAGAGCAGCACACCGTCGAACTCGGCGATCCGGGCGGCGGCGTCAGCGTCCGCGAACGCGTCGTTGCGCAGGACCACCGTCTCGGCCCTCAGCTCCATCAGGTACCCGTTGAGGGTGTAGACGAAACTGTCGTAGTTGTCGATGACGAGTATGCGGGTCATGGGCTTCCCACCGTGGCTTCCTGGTTGTTGACGATCGAGTCCACCCACGGGAACACCCAGGTGGAGAGAATGACGAGCACGCCGGCCAGCAGGACGAGCACGAAGAGGATGCGAAGCCAGACCGGACCGGGGAGAACCCGCCAGAGCGCTGCGTACACGGTGTCTCCTAACCCTGCGCCTGGGCGGCGATGATGGTGGCGAGTTCGGCCGGTGCGCCGGCCGAGGTGGGCTGCCAGGACTCGAACACGCCGTAGGCGATGATGCGTTCGGCGGTGGAGTAGAACGGGTTGCAGCTCGTCAGAGTGATGATGCGGTCCACGGCGGACGCGTCCGGGTGGTGCGGCACCGGGTCGAGAACCTCGACGGTGGCCGGGGAGACGTATTCGAGGTCGCGGAATCGATAGGTGTAGAAACCGTCGCTGGTCTGTACGTAGATGGGATCGCCGAGCTGCAACTGATGGATCAGGTGCATGCCGCCGCCGTTGGCGCTGCGGTGTGCGGCGACGGCGAAGTTGCCCACCTCGCCGGGCATCTGGGTTCCCGGGTAGTGCCCGATTCCGAGCTGCGGGCTGTTGAGCACGTCCAGCCCGACCCCCTCGGCGATCGAACGGTGGTAGTCGGCGCCGAAACGCGGCACGTAGAGCACGGCGAAGGCATCCGCTGGCCCTGGGGCCGCTGCGACCACCGGGTCGCCGTACCCGGTCGGCTCCGGCGCCGGCGCGGCCGTGTGGCCTCTGGCGAGCCGATCCTGCTCGATCCAGTTCCGGCTGATCTCGGCCGCGGCGCTCGATTGGGATCCGGCCATGACGGCGTCGTTCCACCACAGCTGCCAACCGAGGAAGAGCAGCACCAGGACGCCCGCCGTGATGAGCAACTCGCCGAGGACCCCGGCGACGCTGGCCCGGCCGCGGGGGCGTGGGCGCCGTCGCCCGCGGCGGGTCTCCTCCGTGGCGGGCAGATCGGCTCGGTCGGACATGGTCTCGATTCTAATCGGAGCGCGGAAGGCCGCCGACGGACCGCCTGCCAGCGGAATCGGGCTTACAGGCTAGAATCGCAGGCATGGCACGCACGAATCCCCGCACCAAGCCCGCCCGCACCGAGGTCGTTCGCTCTGGCGAGGAAGCGCCCAACGCCGTCTGGTTCAAACCGGTCATGTTCGGCTTCATGCTGATCGGGCTGGCCTGGATCATCGTGTTCTACGTGAGCCAAGGCACCCTTCCGGTCGCCTCGCTCGGTTCGTGGAACATTCTGGTGGGCTTCGGGGTCGCCTTCGTCGGCTTCCTGATGACGACCCGCTGGCGCTGACCACCCCCCCATTCAGGGGTGGCAATTACACCGGTGTAATTATCCCCATGTGGAAACACCTGTGGATAACTTCGGACTCGGCTCCTAGGCCAGGAATTTGGCGAAGCTGAGGACCACGAGGAGTGCTCCGAAGGCGGCGATCAGCGTGGTTTGCAGCCGCTGGTCCCTGATCCGCCGGGTCTGCACGTAGATCAGGCCGATGATGGCTCCGCCGATCAAACCGCCCACGTGAGCCTGCCAGGCGATGCCCAACCCGGGGATGAAGCCGATCACGAGGTTGATGCCGATCAGGACCAGCAGCTGGGTCGAGTTGCCGCCCAGGCGGCGCTGGATGACGAGGAATGCCCCCATCAGGCCGAAGATGGCCCCGGACGCTCCGACCACCGGTATGCCCGGGTCGGCCAGGAAGAGCACGCCCAGGGAACCTGCCAGGCCGCTGAGGATGTACAGAGCGAAGTAACGCCCACGGCCCAGCATTCCCTCGAGGATCTGGCCGAAGATCCACAGCGTGTACATGTTCAGCGCCACGTGCAGGATCGAGCCGTGCACGAGGGCGGTGGTGAGCATCCGCCACGGTTCGAAATTGGTTGGGTAGGAGTAGGCGCCGGCATAGAGCAGGAAGCTCGTGACTCGGTCACCAAGCAGGAATTGAAGCACGTAAACGGCGAACGTCACGCCGATGATGCCGTATGTGACTGTGGGGCTGCCCGCTCCGCCGAGCCGGGTCAGCACGGCCGGTTTGGTGCGGGGGGCGTTTTTTCGCTGCTCCTTCATGCATTCGGGACAGATGACGCCGACCGCGGCCTGGGTCTGGCATTCGGGGCAGATGGTTCGGCCGCAGCGTTGGCAGAGTATGAAGCTCTGCCTGCCCGGATGCCGATAGCAGGAATTAGCGGCGGCACCGGGCAGGTCACTCATGGGTGATGGAGCCTAGACCTGCTCGACGGTGACGCTCTCGATGACGACCTCCGTGAGGGGACGGTCACGGCCGTCGGTGGGAACCGTGGCCAGCTTTTCGACGATTGCACGGGAGGCCTCGTCTTCGACTGCGCCGAAGATGGTGTGCTTGCCCTGGAGCCAGGTGGTCGGCACAACGGTGATGAAGAACTGCGAACCATTGGTGCCACGGCCACCCTGGATGCCCGCGTTCGCCATGGCGAGCACGTAGGGCTGGGTGAAGTCGAGGTCGGGGCTGATTTCATCGTCGAACTGGTAGCCCGGTCCGCCGGTGCCCTGGCCGAGCGGGTCGCCGGCCTGGATCATGAAGTCCTTGATGATGCGGTGGAAGACGGTCCCGTCATAGAGGGGAGCCTTCGAAACCTGACCGGTGGCGGGGTGCTTCCACTCGATCTCGCCGGTCGCGAGACCGACGAAGTTCTTGACGGTCTTCGGCGCGTGATTGCCGAAGAGGTTGACCTTGATCGGCCCGAGGGTGGTATTGAGCGTGGCGACGGCAGTGTGCTTTGACATGGAGACAATTCTTGCACAGCAGGATTAGCTCAATCTGACTGCCCAACAGGGGATACCCAGAGCCCTCCCAGTCGATTGCGTGGCAAGATGGAGGGAGTTAGCCACATGACATCGATGGAGGGTCCAGATGAGCCTGTCACGCAAGCGCCGCAAGGAACTGACACGGCTGCGCAAGAGCGCAGACGAATTGTGGAACCACCAGCAGGAAGTGCTTGAGCGCGCAAACGCAATTGCGCGCGAGGCCGGCCGCCAGGCCGGGGTGCTCACCCGTGAGGAAGTTGTTCCTCGGGTGCGCGAGAGCTACGAGAACATCCTCCGCCCCAGCGTGCACGCCACGCAGGAATTGGCTGAGGGAGTGCGGCACCAGGTCGTCGAGAAGGTCCTCCCGGGCCTCGGCACCGCGATCGGCACGGTGATGAGCGTCGGCGACGTCGCCCGCGATGCGCGCGTGCGCGCAGCGATCAACCGGGTGCGGTTCCAGAAGCCCGTTGTGATCGAGAAGAAGGGCCTTGGCGCCGGCAGCTACATCGCCATCGGTGTCGGCCTCGCAGCCGCTCTCGGAGTCGCCTACGCCGTCTGGCAGACGTTCCGTGCGGACGACGAGCTCTGGGTCGCCGAAGACGAGCCCGCAGTAGCCACCTCCGTCGAGGACTAATCCTCCGAGGTTTTCCAGGAAGGGCCCGCATCCGATGGATGCGGGCCCTTCCTCTTGTCACCACCCAGCGCTGGTCGGTCCGCGCGCTGGTCGAACCGCCCCGGTGGTCGGACCGCCCCGGTGGTCGAGCCGCCCGGTGCTCGAGCCGCTCCGGTGGTCGAGCCTGTCGAGACCAAAGAATAAATCTTCGAACAAGTTATCCACAAGACGTGACAATGTCTCATATCTGTGTTCATATTTTGGTATCTTCGTGGCATGAACCCGGCAGAGCAGCTCAGACAGGCGGCGGACGCCGTCGCCCGCCTGGGCTGCTCCAGCGCCGACCTGGCGGCCCTCCCGGATGCGGCGGTGCTGACCGGTCAGTCCCAGATCGCGGAGGCCCGCCGCCTGCTCGAGATGTACGCGGCGTGGATGGCCGCGACCATCGCCGACCGCTCCCGCCCGGAGCTGGGCCACTCGGGCCTGGCTGCGCAGCAGGGTTTCCTCTCGCCCGAGGCGATGATCCAGAAGGTCACCGGCTCGAGCAAGAACGAAGCGTTCAAGCTCGTCGCGGTGGGCACGATGCTCGCCCGGGCGGAGGCCGCCGACCGGCAGGCCGCAGAGGCGCTCGAGGCGGCCGGTGCCGACGGGACCGGCGTTGACGGGACCGGCGCCGACGGGACGAGCGTTGACGGGACGGGCGCCGGCGGCGACTCGGGCGGCCTCGGTGGGACGGGCGGCCTCGGTGGGTTCCCGTCCGATCCGGCCGGCGCCGGGTCGTGGCAGGCGCCGATCGCCCGTGCCGTGACCGCCGGCACTCTCTCGGTAGACGCCGCCGAATCCATCCGCAAGGGCCTGGGCGACATCGACACCGCCGTCACCGCCGACACACTCGCCACCGCCCTGACCCAGCTGCTGGCGGAGTCCGCGACGCTCAACGCGGACCAATGCTTCACCCGGGCCCGCAGGATGCGCGACGACCTCGACCAGGCCGGCATCGCCGCCCGCGAGAAGCAGGCTTACGACGACCGGTTCCTCAAGGTCTACCGCCTCCCCGACGGCAAGGTTCGCCTGCACGGGCTCTTCGCCCCCGAAGACGGCGAGTTCGTGCTCTCCACCTACGACTCGATCACCAGCCCCAGGCGCGGCGGGGTGCGCTTCGTGGACCCGAAGCGCGCCGCCTGGGCCAAGGCCGTCCAGGACGACCCGCGCAGCACCGCGCAGATCGCCGCGGACTCCTTCGTGCAACTACTCAAAATCGCCGGCGAAGCAGACCCCGGCCAGATGCTCGGCGGCCGCCGCCCCACCGTCCGCATCATCGTCACCCAAAAAGACCTCACCAACACCACCCGCACCAACACCGGCATCGGGAGCGGCAGCGCACCCGACGCAGCCGACGCTGCCGGTGCATTCCCCTCAACACCCCACACCACCGCACCTGGACCGCTGGGAGCACCCGGGATGCCAGCAGGCCCCCGGCCCATGCCGGCGGGCAGACCTGCCACAGCCGCTCCCCCCCCCCCAGCCTGCCCGGCCAACCCAGCCGGGCCAATCAGATGGGCCAACTCGGCCAGTCCAATCCGACCAACCCGGCCAACCCACCGAGCCAACCCAGCCGGGCGAGCTTGGCCAACCCCGGCAGCCTCGCGATCCCGGCCAATCCGGCCAGACCAGCCAAACCGGCCAAGCCATCCACGCTGGGCAAACCGGGCCATCCGGGCAAACCGGGCGAACCGGCCAACCTGACCGGCCGGGGACGGCCGTGGTCCTCGCGACCGGGCACGGGTCCATCGAGGGCAACCCCGCCCCGATCTCCCTCGCCACCGTCGAACGACAACTCTGCGACACCGGCTACATCGGAATCCTCTTCGACAACACGGGCCAACCGCTCGACGTCGGAAGGGAACAACGTCTCTTCACCCCGGCCCAACGCACCGCGATGGGCGCCCGCGACGGCGGCTGCGTCTGGCCAGAGTGCGACCGGCCCCCGTCCTGGACCGAAGCCCACCACCTCAAGGAGTGGCTCCTCGAAAACGGCTACACCGACCTCGCCGACGGAGTCTGCCTCTGCCACCCCCACCACCTGCTGCTCCACAACAAAGGCTGGACCATCATCCACGACGGCGACCAGTACTGGCTCAAGCCACCCGTGTCCGTCGACCCAGAACAAACGCTCATCCCCCTCCCCAGCAAGACCCACCGGCAACTCGACCCGGGCACGCCCACCCGGGACCAGGACACGGACTGACCGACCGGTTCAGCGCGGCCCGACCGGAAGCGCCGGCGGCGAATGAGCTTGCCGGACTTATGACACCGGGGTCTCGACAGGCTCGACCACCGGCACAAGGCGCCAGGGCGCGACTCGGTCGCCTGCCGGGACGCCGGGGTCAGCACGT
The DNA here is from genome assembly GCF_015752155.1 of Cryobacterium sp. MP_M3. GTDB lineage: Bacteria > Actinomycetota > Actinomycetes > Actinomycetales > Microbacteriaceae > Cryobacterium. The sequence goes on from NZ_JADOVI010000010.1 coordinate 81,527, forward strand.
GGGCCGAAGACACTCTGGTGCCCACAATCGCCTCCTGATGCCGCAAAAGGGCACCGGCTCGTCGAGTGCAGAGTGTTGACGCCGGACGATTGTCCCAAAAGGGCGGCTGCACGAACAGGGAACACCTGGCAGTCCGGGAGCCGAGACCCTGAGTCGGGATAACCGAACTGAGTCGACGACGGTTCGCAGGGCGTTTAGTTCGCAAGGCTTTTAATCGAGAAACGCCCGCCCCCAAACCGAGGGGACGGGCGTTCCTGATTTGTGGAGCCACGGGGAATCGAACCCCGGACCTCCTGCTTGCAAAGCAGGCGCTCTACCAATTGAGCTATGGCCCCGCATGATCACGGGGACGTGTGTGTTGCGGTGCTGCGTGGGGATACCGGGATTTGAACCTGGGACCTCTTCGTTATCAGCGAAGCGCTCTAACCAACTGAGCTATATCCCCCTATTGGGCAGATTTGAGACTACCGGATCTGGCCGGTTTCTCCCAATCGGGCCGAGAATCGGCCCGATTGGGAGCGGTTGACGCTAGTTGTTGGTGAAACCGACGAGCAAACCACCGGTGATCTTCACGCTCAGGTTGTACAGCACTGCGTACACGGCACCGAGTGCCGTAATGACGACCGTGTTCAAAATGGCCACGACGACGGCGAAGCCCATGACATTGCCGATCGACAGGATGCTGGCGAGATCTGCCGACGAGCCGGCGATGTCGGCATAGAGGGCGTCGACCTTCTCGAAGATCCCGGTCCCGTTCAGCACGGTGAAGACAAGGAACGTGGCGACGATGGTCACGATTCCCAGGCACAGGGCGATCAGGAACGACAGCTTCACGGCCGACCAGAAGTCGATATAGACCAGCTTGAGGCGAACCTGCTTGCCCGTGCTCGGCCTCCGCCCGGACTTCTTGGCGAGCTTTTCTGCGACACTACTCATTTACGGGCTCTTCCTTCCCCGAGTCGCCATCTGGTTCAGCCGCTTCGATCTCGGCCACCAGATTGCGCTCGGTGTTCTTCGCTATGGCAATGATCCTGTCTTCATCCGCAAACTTAGCGAAGACAACGCCCATCGTGTCCCGCCCCTTGGCCGGGACTTCGGCGACGTCAGAGCGTACCACCTTGCCGCTGGCAAGAACCACAAGGACCTCGTCCTCCTCGTCCACGATGAGGGAGCCGACCAGGTCGCCGCGGTCGTCGTTCAACTTGGCGACCTTGATGCCCAGGCCGCCGCGGTTCTGCAGACGGTACTGGTCAGCGGCGGTGCGTTTTGCGTACCCGCCCTCGGTGACGACGAACACGTAACCATCGTCCGAGACGACGGAGGCGTCGAGCAGCCTGTCCTCGCCACGGAAATGCATCCCGATCACGCCGGAGGTACTGCGTCCCATCGGGCGAAGCGCCTCGTCCGAGGCGGTGAACCGGATGGACATTCCCTTGCGGGAGACGAGCAGCAGGTCGGAGTCCTCTTCGACGAGCAGCGCGGAGACGAGTTCGTCGCCCTCACGGAGCTTGATCGCGATGATCCCGCCGGTGCGGTTCGTGTCGTATTCACTCAGCGCGGTCTTCTTGATCAGACCATCCCTGGTGGCCAGGGTGAGGTACTGGGCAACCCCATAGTCGCGGATGTCGAGGATCTGCGCGATCTCCTCACCGGGCTGCAGTGCGAGCAGGTTGGCCACGTGCTGGCCCTTCGCATCGCGGCCGGATTCCTGCGCCTCGTAGGCCTTGGCCCGGTAGACCCGGCCCGTGTTTGTGAAGAACAACAACCAGTGGTGCGTGGTGGTGACGAAGAAGTGCTCGACCACGTCGTCGGCGCGCAGCTGAGCGCCCTTGACGCCCTTGCCACCGCGGTGCTGGTTGCGGTAGTTGTCGCTGCGGGTGCGTTTGATGTAACCGCCGCGGGTGACCGTGACCACCATCTCCTCTTCGGGGATGAGGTCTTCGACCGACATGTCTCCGTCGAATCCGAACATGATCTCGGTACGCCGCACATCGCCGAACTTGTCGGTGATCTCGGTCAGCTCCTCGCTGATGATCGTGCGCTGGCGCTCCGGGCTGGCCAGGATCGACTTGAATTCGACGATCTGCAGTTCGAGTTCAGCGGCCTGATCGATGATCTTCTGACGTTCGAGGGCGGCCAGACGGCGCAGCTGCATTGTCAGAATCGCGTCGGCCTGAAGCTTGTCCACGTCGAGCAGGTCCATCAGGCCGGTGCGGGCGTCGTCGACCGTCGGGGAGCGACGGATGAGGGCGATCACCTCGTCGAGGGCGTCGAGGGCCTTGAGGTAGCCGCGGAGGATGTGCGCATCCGCTTCGGCCTTGTTCAGCCGGAACTGGGTGCGGCGAACGATGACCTCGACCTGGTGGGCGACCCACGCGGCGATGAAACCGTCGAGGGACAGCGTGCGCGGCACACCGTCGACAATCGCGAGCATGTTCGCGCCGAAGTTCTCCTGGAGCGGGGTGTGCTTGTAGAGGTTGTTGAGTACGACCTTGGCCACCGCGTCGCGCTTGAGCACGATGACGAGGCGCTGGCCGGTGCGGCCCGACGTCTCGTCGCGAATGTCCGCGATGCCGGCGATCTTGCCGTCCTTGACGAGGTCGGCGATCTTGATCGCCAGGTTGTCCGGGTTGACCTGGTACGGCAGCTCGGTGATCACGAGGCAGGTGCGGCCCTGGAGTTCCTCGATGCTGACCACGGCGCGCATGGTGATCGAGCCGCGGCCGGTTCGGTAAGCGTCCTGGATGCCCTTGATTCCGAGGATCTGCGCTCCGGTCGGGAAGTCCGGTCCCTTGATCCGCAGGATGAGCGCTTCGAGCAACTCCTCCCGGGTCGCGTCGGGGTTCTCGAGGTACCAGAGGGCGCCGGCGGCCACCTCGCGCAGGTTGTGCGGCGGGATGTTGGTGGCCATGCCGACGGCGATGCCGACCGACCCGTTCACCAGCAGGTTCGGGAACCGGGCGGGCAGCACGGTCGGCTCGAGCGTGCGGCCGTCGTAGTTGTCCTGGAAATCGACGGTGTCTTCGTCGATGTCGCGAACCATTTCGAGGGCCAGCGGGGCCATCTTCGTTTCGGTGTATCGCGGGGCGGCGGCGCCGTCATTACCCGGGGAACCGAAGTTTCCCTGGCCGAGGGCGAGCGGGTAGCGAAGGCTCCAGGGCTGGACGAGGCGCACAAGCGCGTCATAGATCGAGGAGTCACCGTGCGGGTGGAACTGGCCCATCACGTCGCCGACGACACGGGCGCACTTAGAGAACGCCTTGTCGGGGCGGTAACCGCCGTCGAACATGGCGTAGATGACCCGGCGGTGCACCGGCTTCATGCCGTCACGCACGTCAGGCAGGGCGCGCCCGACGATGACGCTCATCGCGTAGTCGAGATACGACCGCTGCATCTCCAGCTGGAGGTCGACCTGGTCGATCCGGCCGTGCTGCACGAGGTGCTTGGCGGCGGCGTCGGCATCCGCTGCTGCGACCAGGCTGTCGCCGCTGCTCGCCGCAGAGGTTTCGTCGCCGGGGATGCCGTCGTTGGTGGTGTCGTCAGATGTCAAGGAAACGCACGTCCTTCGCGTTCTTTTGGATGAAGTTTCGGCGGGACTCGACGTCCTCGCCCATCAGGGTGGAGAAGATCTCGTCGGCGGCGGCCGCGTCGTCGAGCGTGACCTGCAGCAGGGTGCGGGACTCAGGAGCCATCGTGGTTTCCCACAGTTCCTTGTAGTCCATCTCGCCGAGGCCCTTGTATCGCTGGATGCCGTTGTCCTTCGGGATCCGCTTGCCGGCGGCCGCGCCGTCGGCGAGCAGTGCGTCTCGCTCCTTGTCGGAATACACGTATTCGTGTGCCGAGTTCGCCCACTTCAGGCGGTACAGCGGCGGCTGGGCGAGGTACACGTAGCCGAGGTCGATCAGCGGGCGCATGTACCGGAACAGCAGGGTCAGCAGCAGGGTCGTGATGTGCTGGCCGTCGACGTCGGCGTCGGCCATCAAGACGATCTTGTGATATCTGACCTTGTCCGGGTTGAATTCCTCGCCGATGCCGGCGCCGAACGCCGTGATCATCGCCTGCACCTCGTTGTTGCCGAGGGCACGGTCCAGCCGCGCCTTCTCGACGTTGAGGATCTTGCCGCGCAGCGGGAGGATCGCCTGCGTCTCGGGGTTGCGGCCCTGCACGGCGGAGCCGCCGGCCGAGTCACCCTCGACGATGAAGATCTCAGAGATCGACGGGTCTTTGCTCTGGCAATCCTTGAGCTTGCCGGGCATCCCTCCGCCCTCGAGGAGTCCCTTGCGGCGTGCGGTTTCCCGCGCCTTGCGAGCGGCCATCCGGGCGTTCGACGCCTGCAGCGCCTTGCGGATGATCTCCCGCGCCGGGTTCGGGTTGCGGTTGAACCAGTCGGAGAGCTGATCGTTGGCGACCTTCTGCACGAACGACTTCGCCTCGGTGTTGCCGAGCTTGGTCTTCGTCTGGCCCTCGAACTGCGGCTCGGCGAGCTTGATCGACACGACCGCGGTCAGTCCCTCGCGCACGTCGTCGCCGGTGAGGTTGTCATCCTTTTCTTTCAGGATGCCCTTTTCCCGGGCGTACTTGTTGACCAGCGTGGTCAGCGCAGCGCGGAAGCCCTCTTCGTGGGTTCCACCCTCGTGCGTGTTGATCGTGTTCGCGTAGGTGTGGACGCTTTCGGTGTACGCGGTGGTCCACTGCATGGCCACTTCGAGGGCCATCTTGCGTTCGTGGTCTTCCCACTCGAAGGAGATGATCTCCTCGTTGACCAGGTCGGCCTTCTTCGCACGGTTCAGGTACTCGACGTAGTCGACGAGACCCTTCTCGTACATGAAGGTCTTGTGGATCGGATTGCCCTCGTCGTCGAGGTGATCCGGCCGCTCGTCGGTGAGGGTCAGGCTCAGGCCCTTGTTGAGGAACGCCATCTGCTGGAACCTGGCCCGCAGGGTCTCGAAATCGAATTCGATCGTCTCGAAGGTTTCCGCGCTCGGCCAGAACGTGATTGTGGTGCCGGTCTCGTCGGATGCCTCATCCATGGTGAGCGGGGCATCCGGGACACCGTCGTGGAAACGCTGCCGCCACACGTGCCCCTGCCGGCGCACCTCGACGTCGAGGCGGGAGGACAACGCGTTGACGACGGAGCTGCCGACGCCGTGCAGCCCACCGGAGACGGAGTAACCGCCGCCGCCGAATTTTCCGCCCGCGTGCAGGACGGTCAGAACGACCTCGACGGTCGAACGTCCCTCCGCCTTGTGGATGTCTACCGGGATGCCGCGACCGTTGTCGGCGACGCGAACGGCGCCGTCGGCCAGGATTTCAATGCCGATGGTGTCGCAATGCCCGGCAAGCGCCTCGTCGACGGAGTTGTCCACAATCTCGTAGACAAGGTGATGCAGTCCCCGCGGTCCGGTTGACCCGATATACATGCCGGGTCGTTTGCGAACGGCTTCAAGTCCTTCGAGAACCTGGATATCGTCGGCACCGTATCCGTGCTCCGGCTCGATCTGTGGTTCAACTGACATCTGTAATTGGGCTCCTGACCGTCGCGCGGGCGACCCTTTAGCTTACCAAACGGGTGCACGGACCCGGGCCAAAATCGGCGATCTGACGCGTTTTATTCCCGGGGGTGACCAGATTTGTCTCCCTAGCCGTAGGTATCGCGCGGACCGCGCCCTGGGATTGATCTGGGACCCTTTTTCCAGGAGGGGGCGTTGGGTCCCTGAAAACGGATCGACTGGATACCCGCGTCGGGGTACCTCACGGCGATGTGCGTCATGATGTCGACCCGCATCATCCGAAGCTGGGTGGCCCACGCCGTCGACTCGCATTGCACGGTGAGGACACCGTCCTCGATGCCCGCCGGAGTGGAGTGCTTCGATGTTTCCTCGCCGGCGAGCTCGATCCATGAGGCGAGGAGTTCGGACTGGGCGAGCGGGGAGTTCCAGCCGAGCTGCAGGGTCAGCGAGTTGATGGTGTCGCCAATGCCGCGTGGGTCGCGACCCGCTCCAAATGGAACGCTCGACCCGGTCTCATCCCTCGGGCGGCGCCTGGCCCGCACCCGTTTTGCGTTCGGGTCGCCGAACACATCCTTGAATCGCAGGTAGACCCTGGATGCCTCGCTCGGCTCAGCCATCGACGACGGCCCCCGCGTTGATGTGGATCGTGTGCGCCGTGAGGTCCTCGGGCACATCCTCGAGCACGGCCGCCGTGATCAGCACCTGCTGGAATCCGGTGACCGCCGCCGCCAGCCGCCTCCTCCGGGAGAGGTCGAGTTCGGCGAAGACGTCGTCGAGGATGAGCACGGGGTCGCCACTGGCGGAGTCCCGGCGGAGCAGTTCGGCCGACGCGAGCTTGAGGGCGAGGGCGAATGACCAGGATTCCCCGTGGCTGGCATACCCCTTCGCGGGGAGCTGGTTGAGCATGAAGACCAGGTCGTCGCGGTGCGGGCCGACCAGGGTCATTCCGCGGTCGAGTTCCTTTCGCCGCAGGCCGGCCAGTGCGGCCCGGAACAGGTCTGTCGTCGAGCCGGCCCCTGCCGTCGAGCCTGTCGAGACGCCGGAACCCACAATGGTCTCGACAGGCTCGACCACCGCACGCGGCTCGACCGAGGCGGAATTCTCCTCATCCGCTCCCATGATGCTCAGCGAACTGAGCAGCTGCGGTCCGTGGTCTTCCCCGGCGACGGCTTCGTAGGCCGCGCGCAGCGGTTCGCCGAGCTGGCGCACGAGTTCGGCGCGCTCGTCGATGATCTCCGAGCCCAGTTCGACGAGCCGGTCGTCCCAGATCTCCAGTGTTCCCAGTTGGGTTGTGCGGAGACCGGATGCGCGGGCAGATTTCAACAGGGTGTTGCGCTGGCGCAGAACCCGGTCGTAGTCGGCGAGAACCCCGGCGAGCCGGGGCGTGCGCAAGACGAGGAGCTGGTCCAGGAAACGGCGCCGGCCCGACGGATCGCCGCGCACCAGAGCCAGGTCTTCGGGGGCGAACAAGACGCTCGAGAAGTATCGCGGCAGGTCACGGGTCTTGATCACCGAACGATTGACCTGGGCCCGGTTCAACCCGGAGCGGTTGATCTGCACCTCGGTGAGCAGGTCTCGTCCGTTGTATTCGAGCCTGGCACGGATGATGCCGGCATCCTGGCCGGCCCGGATCATCGCGGAGGTCGTCGACACCCGGTGCGAGCTGAGCGTGCTGAGAAACCCGAGAGCCTCAACCAGGTTGGTTTTGCCCTGGCCGTTCCGCCCCACAATGAGGTTCGGCCCCGGTTCAAAGGGAACCTCGACTGCCGCGTAGTTGCGGAAATCGGTGAGTGAGAGGTGAGTGACCCGCACTCGAGTCAGTCGGCCTTTTTGACGGCGTGGCCACCGAATTGGTTGCGCAGTGCCGCGACCGCCTTCATGGCCGGCGAATCTTCCTGACGTGAAACGAATCGTGCGAAGATCGCCGCGCTGATCGTGGGGACCGGAACCGCGTTGTTGATTGCTTCTTCGATCGTCCAGCGGCCTTCGCCCGAGTCCTCGACGAATCCCTCGATCGCACCGAGGTCCGGGTCCTCGTCCAGCGCCTTGACCAGCAGCTCGAGCAGCCAGGAACGCACCACTGTTCCGCGCTGCCAGGCCTTGAAGATCCCGGGGACATCCTTGATCAGGTCGTCTCGCTTCTCGAGCAGTTCATAGCCCTCGGCGTAGGACTGCATGAGCGCATATTCGATGCCGTTGTGCACCATCTTCGCGTAGTGGCCGGCCCCGACCTCGCCGGCGTGCACGAAACCTTCTTCGCGCGGCCCTTCCGGGCGCAACGCATCGAAAACGGGCATGGCGCGCTCGACCTGATCGGCTGATCCGCCCACCGTCAGACCGAAACCGTTGTGCAGACCCCATACCCCGCCGGACACCCCGGCATCGATGTAGTTCACACCGGTTTTCGCTAGCAGCGCTGCGTGGGTGAAATCATCGGTGAAGCGCGAGTTGCCGCCGTCGATGACCAGGTCGCCCTCTTCGAGCAGGCCGGAGAGTTCGGTGATCACCGCGGTCGTGATGCTGCCGGCCGGAACCATCACCCAGACCAGGCGGGGAGACGGCAGGGCCGCAACGAGAGCGGCCGTCGAGGGGACATCCGTCACTCCCGGGTTGCGGTCGTAGCCGGTGACGTCGATGCTGCCCGCTCGGAGGCGGTCGCGCATGTTCGCGCCCATTTTGCCGAGGCCGATGATGCCGATGTGCATGGTCTGTCTCCTGATCAACGCAGCAGCAGGTTGGGCTGGAGCAGGTACTTGTAGCTGTCGGCGCCGGGCTGGTCACGAGAAGTCTGGCTCGTGATCAGCACAGGGCCTGGCTTGTTGGGGTTCTCCGTCTTCGTGAATGAGATGCGAACGAATTCGGAGTGCACGGCGCCGAGGCCGTCGAGCAGGAACTGCGGCTTGAGCGAGACGACTGTCTCGGTTCCGGAGAGGATCGCATCGATCGTTTCGGATGCCTGCGCCTGCTCTGATCCGACGGCCTCGAGAGTGAGTCCATCGGCGGTGAAGGTGAAGCGCAGTGCTGCCTCACGCTCGAGGACCAGCTGCACCCGGCGGGTGGCCTCGATCAGCTCGGCGGTGTTCATCACGGCGTAGTTGTCGACGTTCTCGGGAAAGAGCCGGCGCACGGGCGGGTAGTTGCCCTTGATCAGGAGGCTTGTCACGGTCTTCTTGTCAGCCGTGAATGCGATCAGCTCGCGATCGTCCGTGTTCGTGATGGCCACCGAGATGGTGCCGCTGTGGCCGAAGGTCTTGCCGACTTCCTGCAGCGTGCGGGCAGGAACGAGCGCCGTGATGGTGTCCGTGGCGGTATTGGTTCCCGGGTCCCAGTCGATCTCGCGCACTGCGACCCGGTAGCGGTCGGTCGCGACGAGGCTGAGGCTGTTCTCGGTGATCTGAAGCTGAACTCCGGTGATGACCGGGGTGACGTCGTCCCGGGATGCGGCGACGGCCACCTGGGCGACGGCTGCAGCGAACTCTTCTGCGGGCACCAGTCCGGATTGGGCGCTGACCTGCGGGATGCTCGGATATTCCTCAACGGGCATGGACAGCAGAGTGAAGCTGGCCGAGCCGCAGCTGACAGTGATCCGCGACTCATTCGTCGAGAAACGCACGGGGGCGTTGGGCATCCGGCTCGCGATTTCGGCCAGGAGACGACCGGAGACGAGAACCTTGCCGGTTTCCTCGACGTCTGCGGCGATCTCGGTTTGCGCCGACACCTCGTAGTCGAACGACGAGAGGATGAGGCCGGTCGCCGTCGCTTCGATCAGCACACCGCTCAAAATGGGCAGCGTGGTGCGCTGGGGAAGGAGCTTCACAGCGAAAGAGACGGCTTCGCTGAAGACGTCTCGGTTGGCCTGAAATCTCACGAAGTCACTCCTGTCGATGGGAGACCTGGATACGGCCTCAATGCTAGTCGGGTTTTTTTGTCATTCGTTGCGGCGGTGCGGAGCAGCAAAGGTTGTCGGATGGAGAGAGATAGAAGTTAATTGTTAATCTTCTTAACCGTTGTGGAAACTGTGGATAACTCTGTGGATGACGCGGAATCACTGGGAACTACAAACATGTAACTTGTTGGCAGCCTGTGAGCGTTAATCGCACTGCGGTGTCGGGCCTCGAGTCTGTCCGACCGAGTTTGCACAAGCAGCGCCGGAGTTTCTACAGGTTGAACCCTGTTGTCCAAAGAGTTTCCACAGGGTTTTCCACAGGTGTGAAAACTGAGGGATTCTGTGGCTTATTTGTAGCGGTGGTTCTGTTTGATGCGGTTAGTGAGCTCTGTGACCTGGTTGTAGATCGAGCGACGTTCCTTCATCAGCTCGCTGATCTTCTTGTTCGCGTACATCACCGTGGTGTGATCCCGGTTGCCGAACAGCTGCCCGATCTTGGGCAGCGAGAGGTTGGTGAGCTCACGGCACAGGTACATGGCGATCTGGCGGGCGGTGGCGACGGCCTGCGACCGGGACGAGCCGTAGAGGTCGTCGACGGTGAGCTTGAAGTAGTCCGCTGTGTTCGTGATGATGTCCACCGGGGCGATGACATTGTCTTCGTCGAGCGTGATGAGGTCCTTGAGCACGGTCTGGACCAGGTCCATGTCGACGGGGGTGCGATTGAGGCTGGCGAAGGCGGTGACCCGGATCAGCGTTCCCTCGAGTTCACGGATGTTGGACGAGACCTTCGATGCCATGAACTCGAGGATGTCGTGCGGCACCTGCAGCTTCTCGCTCTGGGCCTTCTTGCGCAGGATGGCGATACGCGTCTCGAGGTCGGGAGCCTGCACGTCGGTGATCAGACCCCACTCGAACCGTGACCGCATCCGGTCTTCGAACCCGGTGAGGTGCTTGGGCGGCAGGTCGCTCGTGATGACCACCTGCTTGTTGTGGTCGTGCAGGGTATTGAAGGTGTGGAAGAACGCCTCCTGCGTCTCCGCCTTGCCCTGGAGGAACTGGATGTCGTCGATCATCAGGATGTCGATGTTGCGGTACCGGGCTTGGAAGGCCGAGCCGCGGTTGTTCGCGATCGAGTTGATGAAATCGTTGGTGAATTCCTCGCTACTGACGTAGCGAACGCGGATGCCGGGATACAGGCTCATCGCATAGTGACCGATGGCGTGCAGAAGGTGGGTCTTGCCCAGGCCGGAGGACCCGTAGACGAAGAGCGGGTTGTACGCCTTCGCCGGTGCTTCCGCGACCGCGACCGCGGCGGCGTGGGCGAATCGGTTGGACTGGCCGATCACGAAGTTGTCGAAGCTGTACTTGTTGTTCAGCCGGGTGTCGTGGGGGCGTTCGGGTGAGGTGCTCTCGAAGACCGATTGCGGTGCGGCCGGCGTGTCCACGTCGGGCGGGGACATCGTCTCCTGCACCGGGCGGATCGTTTCCTTTTCCAGTTCCGGGTTGACCACCACGTAAAAGGTCGACACCGCGGTCGATTCGGAGAGCTGGCTCATGGCAGTCAGGAGCGGGACGCGCATCCGCTGATTGAGCATGCTCGCGGTGAACTCGTTGGGCACCTCGAGATAGAAGGTTCCCGCCGCGATGCCCTTGGGCTCGACCAGATTGAGGAAGCCGTAAAGCATCGGTGTAATGGTGTCATCGGACTCGAGGCTGGTCAGTACTGCCCGCCAGGTGTCTGCGATAGGTTGTTCGTCGGCCATGGTTCCCCGTTATCTCTCATTGTTGCCTTCAAAGCGACGGGGACGGCGGTACGAGCTCGTCCCTGAACGCGTCTTCCAGCCAAAGCATCCACAAGGTTATCCACCGCCTGTGTGCAAATAAGGCTGAATTCTCAGGGTTTGTTGAAAACCTGTGGATAACTTGTCCTCACGGTAGCCAATCCGCCACGGTGAGGCAAAATTCGTTGCCGTCTTGTGCGCGTGTCATGCCGAATCCAGGTGAATTCTTGTGCAGAATCGATCCTTTGGGGACTTCGAGTTTGACCCGCAGAGGTCGAAGCCGTAGTTTTAATCAGTTGACCCCAGCCCGAGGGCTACCTCACTCTTTCCCGGCCGCTTGTTTTGGCCTGCGGAGATTTAACACGTGGAGACAAAACTATGAGCAAGAGAACGTTCCAGCCGAACAACCGCCGTCGCGCCAAGGTGCACGGCTTCCGCCTTCGCATGCGCACCCGCGCCGGCCGCGCGATTCTCGGTGCTCGCCGTCGTAAGGGTCGCATCGAACTTTCCGCTTAAGCACTCTCGTGCTCGCGGGGGCCAATCGCATCACCAGCGGTGACGACTACAAGATGGTCGTTCGTCGTGGTGTGCGGGTCGTTGGCCCACACCTGGTTGCCTACCTGCGCCGGAACCCCGATGGGGAGCCGGTGCGGTTCGGTTTCATCGTGGCGAAGAACGTCGGGAACGCCGTCAGGCGCAACCGCGTTCGACGGCGCCTGAAAGCAGCCAGTTTCTCTCTACTGCCGTCGGTGCGTCCGGGCACGGATGTCGTCATCCGCGCCCTGCCATCGGCGAACGATGTCTCCTGGCCCGAGTTGTATTCAGAGGTCGAGGGTGCGCTGGCCAAATACCAGCGTCCCGCCGTGTCCCCCCGAGTCGACCCGGCACCGAACCCCGTGAATCGATGAACGTCGATGAATAGGGCGATCGCGACCGTCGTTCTACTCCCTCGAAATGTCGGAGTCGTTCTGCTACGCGCGTACCGGGCGGTGATTTCACCGCTGTATGGCGACGTATGCCGGTACTATCCCTCTTGTTCGGCCTACGCACTCGGGGCCGTTCAGGAACACGGCCTCGTGGTCGGATCGGCCCTGGCCGCCCGCAGGCTTGCTCGGTGTCATCCGTGGGCCGAAGGTGGGATCGATGACGTTCCCCTGAAGCGAAAGCGTCGCTACACGGTGACGTCGTTTGGATTTGTTGTCGCACCGAGCCACGGAAAGGGCTGACCCAAAGTATGGACCTCATAGGTACGATTCTCTGGCCTCTGAAATGGGGAGTCGAGCTTCTGCTCGTTGCCTTCCACTGGTTGTTCACCAACTTCGGAATGGGTTACAACGACGGCATCACCTGGGTGCTGTCCATCGTGGGCCTCGTCCTGGTCGTGCGAGCCGCCCTGATCCCCATCTTCGTCAAGCAGATCAAGAGCCAGCGCAAGATGCTCGAGGTCGCGCCCCAGCTCAAGAAGATCCAGGACAAGTACAAGGGCAAGAAAGACCAGTTCTCGCGTGAGGCCATGTCCCGCGAGACGATGGAGCTCTACAAGCGCACCGGCACGAATCCGCTCAGCTCGTGCCTGCCCCTGCTGCTGCAGATGCCGATCTTCTTCGCCCTGTTCTCTGTGCTCAACGACGCCCAGCACGCCAAGACCGGCGTCGGCCCGCTGAACGCCGACCTGGCCAAGAGCTTCGGCAAGGCCACCCTGTTCGGCGACGCCCCGCTCAACGACTCCTTCGCGTCGCAGTGGACCGCGATGACCGCCGGCAACCCCTTCAACGTGTCGGTCATGATCATCGCGGCCACCATGGTCATCCTGATGACGGCATCGCAGTTCATCACGCAACTCCAGATCGTCTCCAAGAACATGTCGCCGGAGACCAAGGCGAGCCCGATGTTCAAGCAGCAGCGCATCATGCTCTACCTGCTCCCCCTCGTCTTCGCCTTCTCCGGTGTGGCCTTCCCGCTCGGCGTGATGTTCTACTGGCTGACCTCGAATATCTGGACGATGGCCCAGCAGTTCCTGGTGATCCGCAACATGCCGACGCCCGGAAGCGAGGCCGCCAAGGCTCGTGAGGAGCGTCTCGCCCGCAAGGGTAAGCTCATCGCCACCGACGGTGACGTTATCGTGGTCGAAGAGCCCAAGAAGCCGCAGCGCCAGCAGCCGATCGCCAAGAGTCGTGCCAAGAAGCAAACCGGCCCCAAGAAGTAGAAGAGACAGAAGACCAACGTGACTGAGAACACTGACGTGATCGCCGCGGATGCCCCGGCCGATGACTCCCCCACCCTCGACCAGCTCGAGAAGGAAGGGGACATCGCCGCCGACTACATCGAGGAATTCCTCGACATCTGCGACCTCGACGGTGACATCGACATCGATGCGCGCAACGGGAGGGCCTACCTCTCCGTGCAGGCGACGGATGCCGACAACCTCAGGCTCCTCTCGAAGCCGGAGACCGTGAACGCGCTCCAGGAGCTCACCCGGCTGGCCGTGCAGAACAAGACAGGTTCGTTCTCCCGGTTGATCCTCGACATCGGCGGATCGCGTGATGCCCGGCAGGCCGAATTGGCCTCCCTGGTTGCCCGCGCGATCGAGCGCATCGAGGGCGGGGCGGCCGAGGCATCCCTGCCGGCGATGTCGTCCTACGAACGCAAGCGCGTGCACGACCTGGTCTCCGAGGCCGGGTTCGTCTCCGAGTCCAAGGGCGAGGGCCGCGACCGCCACACGGTCATCTCCGCTTCCTGACTGCCCGCGACACTGTGATTGGGATCCTTGAGGCCGAGCCGGCCGTGGCCGCCGATCTGTTCGGAGAACGGATCGATGTCGCCCGAGCCTTCGCTCGGAACCTCGCCGACCAGGGCGAAGAACGTGGGCTGATCGGCCCATTAGAGCTTCCCCGGCTCTGGAGCCGTCACATCCTCAACTGCGCGATCGTCGCTCCCCTGTTGCGCCCCGGCCTGGTCGGAGACGTCGGTTCGGGGGCGGGGTTGCCCGGCCTGGTCCTGGCCATCGCCCGGCCGGACGTGTCCTTCGTGCTGATCGAACCGATGGAGCGGCGGGTCGCCTGGCTGACCGAGCAGGTCGCCGCGCTCGGCCTGGGAAACACCACAGTGACCCGGGCGCGGGCCGAAGATGTGCGTCTCCCCCAGCGCCTCGACCAGGTCACCGCGCGGGCGGTGAGTGCGTTCCGCACCCTGATTCCCTTGACCGCTCCCCTGCTTCGGCCGGGTGGAGAGCTGGTGCTGATGAAGGGAGCGGGGGCTCAGGGCGAGATCGAAGCCGCGGCGAAGGCCATTCGCAAGTATCATCTCGGCAATGTGGAGGTAATCACCCTCGGCGAGGGTGTGCTTCCGGACGTCACAAGGGTCATTAGGGCTACAGTTGATTAGTCCCCGAATTTCCGCCTGAGACTCATTGACGGGCAGACTCGGGGCCTCTGGATGGCTCATTAACCGTCGACTGCAAAGGTTTCACGTGAAACATCCTGGCGAAAACCAGCAAGGCACCAAGACCGCCCCAGGGTTCGACGACACCACTCCCCTGGCGCGCGAGATCTCCGAGCTGACTCGTCGTCGACAGGTGATCGCGGCCGAGCAGCTGCCTAAGCCCGAGCAGACCCGCGTGATCACCATCTCTAACCAGAAGGGTGGCGTCGGCAAGACCACGACCGCAGTGAACCTCGCGGCGGCGCTCGCACGGCAGGGCGCCCGTGTTCTGGTGATCGACCTCGACCCTCAGGGCAATGCGTCGACGGCACTCGGCGTCGAGCATCGAGCGGAGACTCCCAGCGTCTATGACGTCATCGTCAATGACGTGGATCTGGCCGGTGTCGTTCAGGAGAGCCCGGAGGTCGGTTCGCTGTATTGCGTTCCCGCGACCATTCATCTTGCCGGTGCCGAAATCGAGCTGGTCTCCCTCGTCGCCAGGGAACAACGCCTCAGCCGCGCCCTCGCGGTGCACCTGAAGACGATGGATGATCCTTACGACTACGTCTTCATCGACTGCCCGCCCTCGTTGGGTCTTCTCACGATCAACGCTTTCGTGGCCGCGCAGGAGGTGCTCATTCCGATCCAGTGTGAGTACTACGCACTCGAGGGGCTCAGCCAGCTCCTCAAGAACATTGAACTGATCGAGAAGCACCTGAACCCCGACCTGACCGTGTCGACGATTCTGCTCACGATGTACGACAGCCGCACCAACCTGGCCAACCAGGTGGCGCAGGATGTGCGGGATCACTTCCCGAACCAGGTGCTCGACACGCTGATTCCCCGCTCCGTGCGTGTTTCTGAGGCCCCGAGCTACGGCCAGAGCGTCATCAGTTACGACCTGAACTCCGCAGGATCACTCTCCTACCTTGAAGCAGCAGCGGAAATCGCCCGGCGGGGCGCCCCCCAGACAGGAGAACGACTCTGATGGCGAAGAGAACAGGCCTCGGCCGCGGCATTGGCGCCCTGATCCCCATTCAAGACGACCCCACGCTGGCCCGACCGGTCGACGTGTTCTTCCCCTATTCCGAGGCACTGCGGCCGGTCGAAACAGTGGAGCCGCAGGACCTCCTTCCTGTACCGGGAGCGCGGCTGGCCCACCTCGATCCTGCGGACATCGTGCCGAACGCGCACCAGCCCCGGAGCGTCTTCGACGAGAGCGATCTGGCCGAACTGGTCCACAGCATCCGTGAGGTGGGCGTTCTGCAGCCGATCGTGGTGCGGCCGATCCCGGAGCTGCCGGGCAAGTACGAACTCGTCATGGGTGAGCGCAGGCTCCGTGCCACCAAAGAGGTCGGACTCGACACGATCCCGGCCATCGTTCGCGAGACAGCGGATGTCGACATGCTGCGCGACGCGCTGCTGGAGAACCTGCACCGCGCGCAGCTCAATCCCCTCGAGGAGGCATCGGCGTACCAGCAGTTGCTGGCCGATTTCGGCATCACCCAGGACGAACTCGCGCTCAAGATCGGCCGCTCGCGCCCGCAGATCACGAATACCATCCGTCTGTTGAAGCTGCCGGAGCCGGTGCAGCTTCGCGTCGCGGCCGGTGTGCTCACGGCCGGTCATGCCCGGGCCATTCTCTCGGTCGGTGACCCTGAGGGGATGCTGAGGCTCGCCGACAAGATCGTCAACGAGGATCTGTCCGTTCGCGCCGCTGAGGCGGCCGCCACGGCGGAGCCTAGCCCCACGAAGGCGAAGCCGGCGGCAGGCCGCCGCCAGGGGCACCTCGACGAGATCGCCGAGCACCTCGGCGATCGCCTCGACACCCGGGTCAAGATTCATCTGGGCGCACGAAAAGGCCAGATCACAGTGGATTTTGCAACAATTGGAGACCTGAACCGGATTCTGGGCGTTATCGGCGAACCTGGTTTCGGCGCGAGCTGATCGTTCGGGGCCGTTAGGTACCTTGACCGGCTTGTTTGTGCTCCTGCGGGATTTCGCGTCGGAATCGGCAACGGGAGCCTCTGGGAGCCGGCCACGACTTGCGATGCTCGTTGTCTCCCTCTCTGCCGCGTTGCCGCTTTGCCGCTGTCATCCATTCGGCCCACTCCCCCACCGTTGTTACTCTCGAGCGCGCCCTCCCACTGCCCCACTCCCCCAGCCCCGTGACTGCGCCGGTCCATGCCTGCGCGGGTCCATGCCTGCGCGGGTCAATGAGTGCGCCTGTTCGTGGTTGCGGGTGTCCGGTTGGGCCAGCCCGTCAGGTAGTTTCACGTGAAACGTGGGGTCGGTGCTCGGGGCGGCAGTGTCGTTGGGGCGTGACGCTTCAGAGATACCGGGGTCGTGCGCAGCACCCTCCGGTGGGTGCGCGTGGCGAGTCAGTCCCGTGAAGCGTGAAATGCCTGCCAACACTTGTTCGTCTGAGGCCTGGTCTGCAACGTCATGGAACTCGGAGCGGACTGGGACCAGGGGGCGAGTGAGTCCGTGAGGCGGAAGCGAGGCAGCGGCACTCGAGGCGGACGGGCGCCCGGTGCACCCTCGCCGCGGAGCAGGGCTTAGCTCAGGCTGCACGTGACAGCTCTTCGTTCCCTCTCCCCCATTCATCGGGCGGTGGGTGCCGGTGCTGCCGGTGTTGGTGTTGTTCCGGGTTCGCGAGCTGGGGGCGGTGCTCGGCGACGTGAGCGTACGTCGGTGAGGCAATCGACGGAGACAGGGTGAGCACAACCGATACGGCTCCTCGCAGCAGTGTGAGATGGTCGGTGCGGGGGCTGGGTGGCCGGCGGGATGAACGCCGGTCGATGCGTGGAGTTGCCGTCTGGTCGAGTCGCTTGCCCGGTCGATTGTTGTCCTCGCTGGCGAGGCGGAGTCTCCCGCCTGCGTGGGGAGAACGCAGTCGACGCCCTGAGGGGCGCAATAACGAGTGCGGTGATATCCACGCAGCAGCAGCAGCAGCAGCAGCAGCAGCAGCAACGCCAGGCAGTGTCGGTGGGGTGGAGAGGGCACTATCCGGGAAAGACGAGGAGGACGCTCGTGGCGTCCGAGGAGCACAACCATCGCCGGGCAACGTCCGGTGCCTTTGACAGCGGGGTTCCCGCAGCCGGCGGACCGTGAGCCGTCACGGTTGTATGAGCGGCTGGAGAGTCCGGCTAGCCGGTGCGACAACGCAGGGGGACACATTCGGCAGCGGCGAGTGACGCCGAGGAGCGGTCACGCCATTTGTGGGCATGGGTGAGTCGCCGACAGAGTGTGCAGCGCAGGGTCCGGCTGAGTCCGCGGAGCAGAGTACCTGGTGCTCATGCGATGTTTCACGTGAAACGTTGTTGTTGCCCGGCTCGATGGTCAAGGGGCCGTACGGGAGCTGTCGCCTGTTACTCAGCTCCGGCCGAACCGCGATGGCCCGCGAGGGTCGGGGTCTGCGCTCACTCCCCAACCGGTGCATCTGTGAGCCACACGGTCCTCCCTTGAGATAGACGGAGGATTCGGCAGGATATGCGCGCCACGCCGGTGTCATCGGTGTCCGGGAGGCGCTTGTCGCCAGTGCCAGTGCCAGTGCCCGTGCACGTGCTGTTGGGTGATCCACTCAGGTGTGGTTTCACTCTGCGGCCTCACCAGGCAGGCGTGGACGCGGTTCTCGGTCGCGCTGAGGCCGAATGTGGTCGTGAGGCGTCTGGACGGCTGCGGTGGCTGTCATCGCGCAGGTCGTCGCGCGAGCACCGGCGGATTACCAGGCCGTGGCGCGCCTCCCGATGTGACCTGTGAAGGTGGCTTCGGTGACCGCGGAGGCCCCGGTGACCTTGGTGACCTTGGTGACGTCGAAGGCTTCGGTATGCGCGGGAGTGTGCGCGGGAGTTTATAGCCCGGGGATTGGATCAGCTTCTGATTCGGGCGGCGGGTGCCACCTGTGCCTTCTGTCAGCATGTGCGGGGACTGCAGGGCGTCGGAAGCCTCTCTGCCCGGCTGCGCCGGTGAGAGGATCATCAGGGCCAGGGTTGGCGGAGAGGATCATGTTTCACGTGAAACGTCGGTCCCGGGAATCCATCAGGACCGCGCAGTCCTCTCCTGCGGACCACCGGACGGACGCTGCGGCCTATCGGTTAGGGTCCAGAACCAGGACGGTCAGACGGCGGGTACGCTGTGAAAGCCGTCCACCAGGCCCAGCGCGGTTCCCCGTCGGATCTCCCGGTCACTCGTGTAGTCGGCCCGGCGCTCCGGCGGCGCCGCACAGGAGTCTCAACGTCACTGCCGGTGCCGGCACGTCATCGACGATGCGTAGGAGCAGGGCCGGGCGATCGCCTGGGGGTTTTGGCCGGTGAGTGGTTCCGTCGTCCGGAAGGTGCTGGCCGACTGAGTGCACGTTTCACCACGGAGTATTCGCCATATCATCGCACCCTCAGAGTCGGTCCCACCCGTTGAGTCCCCCGCGCGACTCGGACCGGCACGACACTCGGCAGGCCAAACGTCGACCCAGGGGCGGGGCTTTCACATAGGAATGAGTGCGGAGTGACGTGCGAGACGTCCCCGGGGTGTGTTCCGGTGGACAGGACACCTCGCCCTCCGAATTCGCCCGGGGGTGCCTCTCTGGCTGGGAAGCTGGGGAATGCTCAGCGGAGAGCTGATTTGGGGTCGATAATGGGCGAAAAACGCCCGGCACGGAATCCCGGAACTGGTCATAGGATCGATCCTGACGACGTGAAAATCGCTCTTTTGAGGACTTTATCTGCCTGTTCCGGGTGAAAAGTGAGCCGTCGTCGAGGAGCCCTTGGTCGTCGACCGATGACCGTGAATGTTTCACGTGAAACCAGTCGGAGATCGAGGGTCCTCAGCTCTCGGCGAGTGCCGCGCGGGCGAGTGCTTCGTAGACCGAACCGAGTGACTGCCCCGATGCCTCGATCGTCTGCGGGACCAGGCTGGTCTCGGTCAGGCCGGGGAGGACGTTGGCCTCGAGGAACCAGGGGGTGCCGTCGTCGTCGACGATGAGGTCGATCCGGGAGATGTGTCGGAGGCCGAGGAGTGCGTGCACGGCTACGGCGGTTTCGGCGACCCGGGCGGCCGTCTCAGGAGAGATCCGGGCGGGGGTGTAGAAGAGGGTGTCGCCGGCGTTGTACCTTGCCTCGAAACTGTAGACGCCGACGAGTGGGACGATTTCCACGGCCGGAAGCGCGGTGGGTCCGTCACCCGTGTCGATCACGGTCACGGCGAGTTCGGTGCCGGTGACCTTCTCTTCCACGAGCGCGATGGACGCATAGGTGTACGCGTCGACCATCGCGCGCGGCAGCTCTGCCGAGGTCTCGACGATGGTGACGCCCTGGGCTGAACCGCCTTCCGCGGGCTTGACGACCAAGGGGGTGGGCAGCGCGGAGAGGACGTGTTCGAGCACGCTCGCGGCGCCGAGGTCGCGGAAAGTTTCTTTGGACAGGGCGATCCAGTCGGGCGTCGGGAAACCGGCCCGCCGCACGAGTTCCTTCGCCGTCGGCTTGGACCAGGCGAGTGCCGCAGGTCCGCCTCGCGAACCGACGTGAGGTATCCCGGTCGTCTCAAGGAGAGCGAGGAGAGCGCCGTCTTCGCCGGTCGCACCGTGCACGACCGGCCAGATCACGTCGGGGTGGCGGTGCGTGAGGTCGGCGAGCAGACCGGCCTGCGGGTCGAGTACGGTCACGGTGTGTCCCCGGCTCGTGAGGGCGTCCGCGACCCGACGTCCGGAACGGAGTGAGACGTCGCGTTCGTGCGAGATCCCCCCGGCGAGGACGATGATATCAAGTGCCGCTAATTCGCTCATGATCAGGGTTTTTCCTTGCTCTGTCCGGTGGGGTCGTGGTCTAGGAGATGTCGGGTGGCGGCGAACTGAACCGCGAGTTCTCCCGGAGCGGATTCAAGGATCCGGTCCCCGCAAAGGTATCGAGAAGGTCGAGTTCATCGCGGATCACCGTGGCCAGGCGACGTATGCCAATTCGGATATGTTCCGGTGTCGGATAGCAGAAGGATAGGCGCATGTTCTGGCGTCCATCGCCGTCCGCGAAGAACGCCGTGCCTGGCGTGTACGCCACGAGCTCCTTGACGGCCCGCGGAAGCATGGCCTTCGAGTCGAGGC
Source organism: Cryobacterium sp. MP_M3 (assembly GCF_015752155.1). GTDB lineage: Bacteria > Actinomycetota > Actinomycetes > Actinomycetales > Microbacteriaceae > Cryobacterium. The sequence goes on from NZ_JADOVI010000010.1 coordinate 102,215, forward strand.
GGTCGGGAAGGGTCACCCAGACGTAGAAGCCGCCGTTCGGATTGGTCCAGGTCAACTCGGGCAGGTACTCGTCCAGGGCGCTGAGCAGGGCGTTCTTCCGCTCGTGGTAGACGCCCCGGAAGGTGTTGATCTGGCCCTTCCAGTCGGCGCTGGAGAGGTATTCGGAGATCACGAGCTGGCTGAAGGAACTCGGCGAGAGCACTGCGGCTTCATTGGCGAGCACGAGCTTCTCACGGATGGCGTGGGGCGCGAGCGCCCAGCCCACGCGGAAGCCAGGGGCGAGGGTCTTGGAGAAGGTGCCCAGGTAGACGACGCCGTCTTGTTCGAGGGAACGCATCGCATCCGGGGCCGGCTGGTCGAAGTAGAGGAGGCCGTACGGGTTGTCTTCGAGCACGAGGATGTCGTTCCGGCGGCAGATCTCCAGGATCTCGACGCGACGGGCCCAGCTCAGGGTCACGCCGGCCGGGTTGTGGAAGTTCGGGATCGTGTAGAGGAACTTGATCGTCTTGCCGGCTGCCCGAACGCTGGTGATGTGCTCCCGCAGTGCCGCCGGGATGAGGCCGTGCTCGTCCATGGGGACATGGTCGACCTCGGCCTGGTACGACTTGAAGATCACCATGGCGGTGACGTAGCTGGGGCCCTCGGAGAGCACGACGTCGCCCGGGTCGAGGAAGAGTTTGCTGACGAGCTCCAGGGCGTGCTGGGAGCCGGTCGTGACGACCACGTCATCGGCGTGGGCTCGGATGCCTTCCAGTGCCATCACCTCGAGGATCTGCTCCCGAAGAACGGGAACGCCCTGACCGGATCCGTATTGCAGCGCCGTGGGGCCCTGTTCGCGCATGACGCGGCCCATGGCGTTGATCACGAGGTCGGGCGGCAGGGCCGCCACGAACGGCATGCCACCGGCGAGGGAGACCACCTCGGGGCGGGAGGCCACGGCGAAGAGGGCCCTGACCTCGGAGGCGCGCAGCCCCGCGGCTCGCTCGGCGTAGTGGTGGTACCACGGGTCGAGATTGTTGCCGGTCTGGGGTGAACCCTGTCCTGTCACGTCACTTCCGTTCTGGTGTGGCTTCAATCGTAGGCGGTGTCACGCGGAGGCCCGTCCTCGCGACGCCTTCCCGCGAGCGTACAGGGCCAGTCGGGCCAGGGCGGAACCCGGGTATGACAAGACCCGCCCGGCTGGTGCCGGGCGGGTCTTCAGGCGTGTCGGCCTGGCGGCCGATGAGAGGCCTAGGCCAGGTATGCGGCCAGGTCGGCCACGAGGGCGACCTTGGGCTTGGCGCCGATGACGGTCTTGACGACCTCACCCTTCTGGAACACCTTCATCGCGGGGATGGAGGTGATCTGGTACTTCGCGGCCAGGGCCGGGAAGTCGTCGACGTTGAGCTTGACGATGTCGATCTTGTCGGCGTTCTCACTCGCGATCTGGTCGAGGATCGGGCTGACGGCGCGACACGGGCCACACCACTCGGCCCAGAAGTCGACCAGAACGGTCTTTTCGTTGTTGATGACTTCCTGGTCGAAAGTCGCGTCGGTAACGGCGCGTGCAGACATGTAGTTGCTCCTTAGTTGGTGACTGTTACGAGTTCGGTCTCGCCGGCGTCAGCCAGCAGGTCCGCGGGAAGGGAGGCGAGGTAGTGCTCGGCGTCGAGCGCGGCGACGGTGCCGGATGCGGCGGCCGTCACGGCCTGGCGGTAGGTCGGGTCGATGACGTCGCCGGCGGCGAAGACGCCGGTCTGGCTGGTCTTGGACGAGCGGCCGGCGACGGCGATGGTGCCCTCGGGGGTCAGGTCGAGCTGGGCGTGCACGAGGTGCGTGCGCGGGTCGTTGCCGATGGCGACGAAGACGCCGCCGACCGGGAGACTGGTCTCCTCCCCGGACACGGTGTTGCGCAGGCGCAAGCCGTCGACGGCTTCGGCGCCGGTGATGCCGACGACCGCGGAGTTCCAGACGAATTCAATCTTCGGGTTGGCGAATGCCCGCTCCTGCATGATCTTCGAGGCACGGAGCGTGTCTTTGCGGTGCACGACATAGACCTTGCTGGCGAATCGGGTCAGGAAGGTGGCTTCCTCCATGGCTGAGTCACCGCCGCCGATCACGGCGATGGTCTTCTCCTTGAAGAAGAATCCATCGCAGGTTGCACACCAGGAGACACCTCGACCGGACAGGCGTTCTTCGTCGGGAAGGCCGAGCTTGCGGTATGCGGAACCGGTGGCGAAGATCACGGCCAGGGCCTCGTGGGTCTCGCCGGAACCGAGCGTGACGGTCTTGGTCGGCCCGGTCAGTTCGAGTTCCGTGACGTCGTCGTAGACGACCTCGGTGCCGAAGCGTTCGGCCTGCTCCTGCATCTTGGCCATCAGTTCCGGGCCCTGGATGCCCTCGGGGAACCCGGGGAAGTTCTCGACCTCGGTCGTGTTCATCAGTTCACCGCCGGCCTCGACGGAGCTGGCGATCAGCAGGGGCTTGAGGTTGGCGCGTGCGGCGTAGATGGCGGCCGTGAAACCGGCCGGTCCTGAGCCGATGATGATGATCTGGCGCACGCGGGGAACTCCTTCGACTGGTGGGGGCAGGGCAGTGGTGACTTGCCTCGCTGCCGGGTACAACACATCCTAATCGGATGCTATTCCGCGCCCCGGCTGCGTCCACAGCGCGCACACAGCCGGGCTGGGGGCGGTCGGCGCCGGTTCGACCGGAAGCCGGTCAGCGCCGGAGGCGGGCGAAGACCGGGGCGAGGAAGCCGCGCAGTTCGTCGCTGCGCATCAGCAGGAGCAGTCCGAAGTAGACGACCGACATGGATGCGCCGATGACCAGCATCACGGCAATGGCCTGCGCCTTGCCCGACAGGGCGAAGCCGTTCTCGTGCGTGCCACCGAGAACGACGAGCAGAACGAGGCCGAGCACGATCGGGGGAACCGCCGCCACGAGGTACTTGACCAGGCTGCGCACGATGCGGCTGCCGTCGATCCCGCCGAGCCGCCGGCGCAGCAGCCAGGCGGCCAACCCGGCCTGGGCGATCCCGGACACCGTGACCGTGAGGGCGATGCCCGCCGCGATCCACGCGCTCGGCAGGAAGGCGCAGGCGAGCACTCCGATGATGACGAGGACGACCTGGAACAGGGTGAAGAAGAACGGCGTGCGGGTGTCGCCGAGCGCGTAGAACGTGCGTTGGACGACGAAGAGTACGCAGAAGGCGACCAGGCCGATCACGTAGGCGACGATCACGTTGCCGATGCCCTGCACCTGGCCGAACCGGGAGACGAAGACCGCGGCGAACGGGTAGGCGCAGACGGCGATCACGGCGGAGGCCAGCACGATGATCAGGGTCGTTCCGCGGATGGCGGATGAGGCATCCGTGCGCACCAGGTCGAGCTTGCCGACCGCTGCGTGCTCGCTCATCCGGGTGAAGTAGGCCGTGGCGACCGAGACGGTGATCACCGAATGGGGCAGCATGAAGATCAGCCACGCCGTGTTCAACACTGCGACGGATGCGTCGGTGTCGCCGGCCAGCGTGACCACCCGTGTCTCGACGATGCCGGCGACGGTGGTCAGCAGCAGCATTCCGAAGGTCCAGCTCGCCATCTTGCCTGCCGCGCCGAGGCCGACCCCGCGGAAGTGGAAGTCCGGACGGAAGCGCAGTCCGATCCGGTGCCAGAAGTAGAACAGCACGACCGCCTGCAGCACCACGCCGAGTGTGGCGCTTCCCGCCAGAAGAGCGATCATCACCGGGGTGAACTCGCCGGCCTGGCGCACGCCGTCCGGGTCGGCGCCGTAGAGCACGGCGAACACGACCAGGCCGGCGATCGCGACGACGTTGTTGAGCACAGGCACCCAGGTGAACGGGCCGAACGACTTGCGGGCGTTGAGCACCTCGCCCAGCACCGTGTACAGGCCGTAGAAGAAGATCTGAGGCAGGCACCAGAACGCGAAAGCGGTGGCCAGCGCCAGCGCCCCGGGCTTCATGTTCGGCGCGTAGAGCAGGGTCAGGACCGGGGCGAGCGCCGTGGCAACGACGGTCGTGACGCCGACGATGACGAGGGCGAGGGTGACGAGCTTGTTGATGTAGGCCGTGCCGCCGTCGGCGTGCAGGCTCGCCCGCACAATCTGGGGCACCAGCACCGCCGTCAGCACACCGCCGGCGACGATCACGTACACGGTGTTCGGCAGCTGGTTGGCGACGGCGAACGCGTTGGTGCTCTGGCCGACCTGGCCGATCACGCCGGCGAGCACGATCAGTTTGATGAAGCCGAGGATGCGGGACACGATCGTGCCCGAGGCCAGGAACGCGCTCGCGCGTCCGATGCTGCCGGTCTTAGGCATTCGGCTCCGTCCCGGCCGGGTTCGAGGAAGCCGGCCGGGCGGCGGCGTTCGGGTCGGTGGCAGTGCCGGGCTCGTCACGTTCCCGGCGACGGCGCAGGATGTTGCGCCACACGCCGAAGCCGAAGAACAGCACGACGGCGGCGGCGAAGATGAGCGACCCGAGGCCCTCCCAATCGGCGCGCACATTGATCGGGATGAGGGCCGGCTGGTTGATCATGGTGCCGGCCGGGGTGAACAGGGTCACCCGCAGGGTCACCGTCCCGTTCCCGACCGCCGAGGTCACGGGCACCAGCACGGTCCGGGCGGATTGTGCTTCGATCGTGGACTCGACGTCACTGCCGACCAGGAGGCGCCCGTTCGAGGGCACGACCTGCACCCGCACGGTGACGGCCTGGCCCAGCGTGTTGTCGAGCGTGACGGGGATGTCCACCTTGCTGCCCAGGACGTTGATCGGGCCCTTGGTCGAGACCGAGACGGAACGCAGCAGGGCGGAGGAATCGACCAGGCTGGTGCCGACGGCATCCCGCCAGCTGCCCGGCTGGGAAGCCCAGGAATTCGCCAGCAGCGAGAGCAGGGTCAGACGGTGCTCGGCGGTCACCGGCAGGGGGACGGTCAGGGCCGAGGAGAACGCCGCCACTTCGGACTCGCGTGCGAGCAATTGCTTGGCGAGTTCGGTGCGCGCGGCCGGTTCGGTGTGGCCCTCGAACGTGACGTCGGTGGTGGTGGCGGCGCGTGCGGCGGCCAGAGTGGCCGGGGCGTGCCAGCTGAGCGCCGCGAGGGCGTCGAGCGTCTGACTGAGTCGGGCGGCGCTCGGTGGCCAGCCCCGGTCGAAGGTGGCGAGCAGGGTGCGCGTCGTGCCGGGCTTCTCGGCCGAGACGACCGCGAGTTGCGAGCCGACCTCCGCCATGGCCTCACGCCAGGAATCGTCGGAGGTCGATGCGGCGGCCGTGCGCAGGGCCTTCGAAAGCGGATCGTCCATCACGAGCCCGGTGCCGGCGCCGTCACCGAGGGCGACTGCGGTGTTCGGGGTGACGTCGCTGTCGGACTGGCTCGCGTTGCTGCCGGCCAGGATCGTCGTGCCCAGGCCGCCGGCCGTGAAGGTGGGCAGGTCGGCGGCAGCAACGGACCCCTCGTGCGGCCACCCGATGTCGGTCGCCGTGTAGTTCCAGGCCAGCAGCTGTTCGGTGGTCGGGGCGGCTCCGCCGACCGGCCCCGCCGGTGGGGTGGGAGCGTCGGAGGGGGCCGGAGTGGTGGAGGGAACCGGCGGCGCGGTTGCTGTCTCCGTCGGGGCCGGCGTGCCTGTCGCGGTGGGGGTGGTGAACAGGGTGGGGTCGATCGCCTGGTCGAACGAGGTCGGTGCGAGAAGCGCCGCGGCCCCGGCCTGGGTCTGGAGGGAGAGGTCCGCATCTGCATAGCTGAGTGGGAATATTTCGTTTGTCGCCCGGGTCAGCCGGTCGAGCCAGGCGGTCGCGCTGGGTGGCGCCGAACTGCCCAGGATGCGGATGGACACGATGATCTGGGGGTCGATGGCGATGGCGACCGGCCGATCGATCACGCCCTCGAGCTGGCGGGTGAGCACACCCGTGGGACTGGTGAACGTCTCGAGCGCCTTTTCGGGGATCAGGCCCGTCGTCTGTTCCGGCGCGGTTATCGGCATGACCACCGCGACGTTCACCGGGGTCAGCTCCTCGTCCGAATACCAGACGAAGGTTCCCCGGCCCTGGGCCAGCACGTCGCCGCTGTCGGTCAGGGTGACCGCGATCCCGCGGGCACCCCAGGCGTTCCCGGTGGTGAGGCCGACGGAGTCGGCGGGAACGGTGACGGTGATGATCTCGGTGCTGTCCGGCTGCACGGGAGCCTTCATCGCCTCGCTCTTCATCAGGTCGCCCGGCTTCCCCGCCTTCTCCGGGCGGAGCCAGTTGTTGAGGGCGGAACGGCTGGTCAGCGCGCGCTCGGCTAGATAGAGGTCGATCGTGCCGGGAGCGATCGGATCGGCGGTCCCGTTCTTGATGGTGACCGTGAGGACGAGGTCTTCCCCGGCGTGCAATGGCTTCAGCGAAACCGGGGCAACGGCGATGCTCACCGAATTGGCCGGGACGGTACTGGAAGAGGCGTGTGCCCTGGCGGTGGAACTGGCGGCGGCCGGCAGGGCAGAGGCGGCGAGAGGCGATGCCACGGCCACCAGGAGGGCGAGAACGGCTCCGAGCAGTGCCCTGACCGGCCCGCGCCGACCAGCGCGCGGTTCGGGGAGCGCAGGCCGACGCGCAGGAATTGAGTCGGCCACCATGTAGGGGATTCTACGGCGTGCAGGCTGGGATATCCGGCCCGGGGCGGGCTGCGACGCGCCCAGCAACTAACATGGAGGTCATGCAGAGCGTCGCGACAGCCCTCACGCGGCTGGGCGACCTGGCTGCCACTCCCCCGGTTTCGGCCCTGGCGCACGCCTTCGCAGCGGCAGGCCACGAGCTTGCCCTGGTCGGCGGACCGGTCAGGGACGCGTTCCTCGATCGCGCGATCAACGACCTCGACTTCACCACGGATGCCACCCCGGATCAGATCCTTGAGATCGTGAAGCCGATCTCAGACGCCCAGTGGGACATCGGCCGGGCCTTCGGCACCATTGGGGCCAGGGTCGCCGGTGAGACCGTCGAGATCACCACCTACCGGGCAGACAGCTACGACGGGCAGACCCGCAAGCCCGAGGTCGTCTTCGGCCGGAGCCTCGAGGACGATCTGCTCCGCCGCGACTTCACGGTGAACGCCCTGGCCCTCCGCCTGCCCGGCCTCACCCTCGTCGACCCGGCGAACGGGATCGACGACCTGCTCGCCGGGGTCCTGCGCACTCCGATCTCGCCCGAGGTGTCATTCGGCGACGACCCGCTGCGGATGATGCGGGCCGCCCGGTTCACGGCCCAGCTGGGCTTTCGACTCGACCTCGACACCGCGGCGGCGATGGAGGCGATGGCCGACAGCATCCGCAACATCTCGGCCGAACGCGTCTGCGAGGAACTGTCCAAGCTCCTCCGCTCGGAGAGCCCGCACGTCGGCCTGGAACTGCTGGTCGAGTCCGGCCTCTTCGACCGGGTGCTTCCCGAGATCCCCGCGCTACGGCTCGAGGTCGACGAGCACCACCATCACAAGGACGTCTACCAGCACACGCTCACCGTGCTCGATCAGGCGATCGGCTATGAGAAGTCCCGCGGCGGCTTCGACGGGCCCGACCTGATCGTGCGGCTGGCGGCGCTCCTGCACGACATCGGCAAGCCGGCCACCCGCAAGCTCGAACCGGGAGGGGTGGTCAGTTTCTACCATCACGACCTGGTCGGCTCGAAGCTGGCCAAGAAGCGGCTGCGTGCCCTGCGCTTCGACAATGACACCATCGCCGCCGTCTCCAAGCTGATCGAACTGCACCTGCGATTCTTCGGCTACAGCGAGGGAGCCTGGACCGACTCGGCGGTGCGCCGTTACGTGCGGGATGCCGGCGACCAGCTCGAACGCCTGCACATCCTGACCCGCGCCGACGTGACCACCCGGAACCGGCGCAAGGCCGACCGCCTGGGCTTCGCCTACGACGACCTCGAGCAGAGGATCCGCGAGCTCGCCGAGCAAGAGGAGATGGCCGCGGTGCGCCCGGACCTCGACGGGGAACAGATCATGGCGATTCTCGGCGTGCGCCCGGGGCGTGAGGTGGGCGAGGCCTACCGGTACCTGCTGGAACAGCGCCTCGATGACGGGCCGTTGGGCGAGGACGAGGCAACGCGCCGGTTGCAGGCCTGGTGGGCAGGGCGTGGCGAGTAACCGCCGGAGACGTCACCCCGGCATCCGTCGGCGCAACACGGTCACCGGCTACGCGCTGCTCGCGCCCAGCCTGTTCGGGGTCGTGTGTTTCATGCTGCTGCCCGTGCTGGTGGTCGTGTGGCTCAGTTTCCAGAGCTGGGACCTGATCGGCCCGATCGGCTTCGTCGGCCTGGACAACTACCGCTCTGTGCTGTCGGACGGCGTGTTCGGCAATTCCCTGCTCGTGACCATCCTGTTCGTGGCCCTCGTGGTTCCGATCCAGACCCTGATCGGGCTGGGCGCGGCCTCGCTGCTCACGAGGGACCTGCCAGGCTCCGCGTGGTTCCGCACCATCTACGTGCTGCCGTGGATCTGCGCCCCGCTCGCCCTCGGCGTGGTCTGGAAGTGGATCCTCGCACCCACGGACGGCGCGCTGAACACCCTGGTCGGGGCAAGAATCGAATGGCTGAGCGACCCCGCACTCGCCCTGCCGACCGTGGCCGCCGTCGTGATCTGGACCAACGTGGGATACGTCACCCTGTTCTTCATGGCGGGGCTGCTCAACATCCCTGAGCAGATCCTGGAGGCGGCGCGGATCGACGGCGCAGGGCCGGTGGCCCTGTTCTGGCAGATCAAGATCCCGCTGCTCCGCCCCACCATGTTCTTCGTGCTCGTCACGACCGTGATCTCCGCCTTCCAGGTGTTCGACCAGGTCTACGCGCTGACCCAGGGCGGCCCCGCCCACACGACGGATGTCGTCGCCGCTCGGATCTACTACGAAGCGTTCAGCGCGTTCGACCTGGGCCGTGCCGCCGTGATGGCGGTCGTCCTGCTCGTCGTCCTGGTCGTCATCACCCTCGCGCAGCAGCTCTACTTCCGCAGGAGGGTCACCTATGAAATGGACTAGGACCGCCGGCATCTACCTGGTGCTCGGCCTCGGGGCCGCGTTCACCCTGGCCCCCTTCCTGCTGAGCATCCTCACCGCCTTCAAGACTCGGGAGCAGTTCGCCGGGCAGTCCGTGCTGGCCTGGCCGGATCCGTTCACCGTCGACAACATCGTGCGGGTCCTGGCCGGACCGGCCGAGTTCGGCCGCGCCGTGCTGGTCACCCTGCTCGCGGCCGTGCTGATCCTGATCGGCCAGCTGGTCTGCTCGATCCTCGCTGCCTACGCGTTCGCCCGGGTGGACTTCCCGGGCCGCCAGGTGTTGTTCTGGGTCTACCTGTCGACGCTGATGATCCCGCCCGTGGTGCTGATCATCCCGCTCTACCTGATGATGACGCAGGCCGGGCTGCGCAACTCGTTCTGGAGCCTCGTGCTGCCGTTCGCGTTCGCCTCCCCCTACGCGGTCTTCCTCCTGCGGGAGTATTTCCGGGGCATCCCGCAGGAGCTGATCGACGCGGCCAGGCTCGACGGGGCGAACACCCTCGACGTGCTGGTGGAGATCGTCGTGCCGTTGTCGAAGCCGATCATCGCGACCCTGACCCTGATCACGATCGTCAGCCACTGGAACAGCTTCATGTGGCCGCTCGTGGTCACCACCGGCCCGCAGTGGCGGGTGGTCACCGTGGCGACGGCGTCCCTGCAGAGCCAGTTCAACGGCAACTGGACCCTCGTGATGGCCGCGACCACGCTGGCCCTGGTGCCCCTGCTGGTGCTCTTCCTCGTCTTCCAGCGGCAGTTCGTGCGTTCCATCACCATCTCCGGATTTAAGTAGGCTTAGGGCTTCCCGGCTTCGGCCGGACTCCCCCGAAGGACACCAATGCCCAAGCGTTCAACAGTCATCGCCGCCAGCGCGCTTGCCGCGGTGCTCGTCATAGCCGGGGCGGTGACGGCACTGACCGTCGGCGGCCAGGCCTCCGCCGCAAAGACGAAAGTGACCGTGCGGCTGTGGGATGACCAGGTCGCCAAGGCGTATGAGGCATCCTTCGCCGCTTTCGAGAAGAAGAACCCGGACATCGACGTGACGGTGACCGTGATCCCGTGGGCCGACTACTGGACGAAACTGCGCACCGACGTGGCCGGCAAGAATGTCGACGACGTCTTCTGGGTGGACGGCGGCGACTACCCGGCCTATGCCGACGCCGGAGCACTGTTGAACATCGACAAGGCGCTGGGCGCGGATGCCGCGGCCGCCTGGTCCCCGGCCGTCGTCAAGCAGTACACCCGGGACGGTGTGCTCTGGGGGGTGCCGCAGCTCGCCGACCCCGGCATCGCCGTGTACTACAACGCCGACCTGCTCGCCGAGGCGGGCCTGACTCCGGCCGACGTCGCGGACCTCCGCTGGGACCCGACCGGCGCCGCGGACACGCTGCTGCCGACGCTGAAGAAGCTGACGAAGGACACCAACGGGACCACGGCCGACAGCCCCGGCTTCGACGGAACCAGCCTGGCGCAGTACGGCTACAACGCCGGTTACGACCTGCAGGCCATGCTGCTGAACTACGTCGCCTCCGGCGGGGCGACCTTCCAGGACGGCGAGGAGTACTCTTTCGCGTCCCCGAAGGGGACGGCGGCGTTCCAGTACCTCGTCGACCTGATCAACACCGCTCACGTGGCGCCGTCGGCGGCCGACACGAACACCAACGGCGACTTCAGCCGCGACCAGTTCCTGCAGGGCAAGATGGCGCTGTTCCAGAGCGGCGTCTACAACCTCGCCAACGTCAACGACGGCGCCTCCTTCCCCTGGGGCGTCACCCGGCTCCCTTCCGGCCCGGCCGGAGCGATCAGCGGCGTGGACGGCATCGTGGCCGCCGGCAGCACCTCCTCCGCCCATCCCGCCGAGACGAAGAGAGTGCTCGAATGGCTCGGCAGCGCCCGGGGATCGAGCTACATCGGCGCCAACGGGTCCGCGTCCCCGGCCGTCACGGCCGCCCAGGCCGACTACACCGCCTACTGGGCCGCCAGGAAGGTGGACATCAAAGCGTTCTACGACGTGCTCGAGAACGGCTCCGCGCCCGCCATCACGGGCGGCGGCTGGCCCGCCGCCGACAACGCGATGCGACCGCTGCTCCAGGAGGTCTTCCTCGGCCGCACTCCCGTCGCCGAGGGTGTGAAGGCCGCGCAGGACGCCGCCAACGCCGCCGTGGCCAAATAGGCGCAGCGCGGTCCGCTCTGCGGAGCCTCTTTCTCCCTACGCTTCTGCCGGGGCTCGGCTCCAGTTCGCCGACAGATACCTTTTCGGTCGAGCCCGACCGGTACGTCCGTCGGACTCGACCGGAACGGTAGAACTCGACGCCCAGGGGGTGGTCCTCCACAAGGGGCAACCTCGGGCTGGTGTGCACGAGGGCGGCTGGCTCCGGTGCTGATGAGCACCACGTCGCCATGATCGGCGGGTGGACACACGCGACTTCCTGCATCCGACAGCCCTGTCCCTGACGCGCCGCCGCAGCCTCGTCGGGCTGGACGGACGCGATCTCCGCCGCGGGCGTGAACGAGGCGAACAGGTCCGGATGCTGCGGGGCGTCTACGTCCCCGCCGACGTGTGGCAGGCGGCCGACGACGACGAACAGTACCTGATGCGCATTCAGGCGGCCGTGCTGACGCGGCGCAGCCAGCCGGTGCTTTCCCACCACTCGGCAGCTCGCGTGTGGGGTCTGCCGATAGTGGGCCCGTGGCCTGCCGAGGTGCATTTCCTCCTCCCCGCCGGCACCAAGCGACGGACCCACGCTTGGGTCGTCTGGCACCACGACAATTTCTGTGACGACGAGGTCGTCGAGTTGGACGGCTATCTGGTCACCAGCCGCCTGCGCACGATGGTCGATCTCGCACGCACGACTCCTTTCGCCTCCGCTGTGGCTACTCTCGACGCCGGGCTTCGCTCGCCCTATCTCCTGCCGACCGGGGAACGTAGCGAGACGATCGCCCAGGACGAGCTCCGGGAGGCCGTGGCACGGCTCGGGTCCGCGCGCGGATGCCGCGCCGCCCGCGTTGCCGCCGACTTCGCCGACGGGGAGTCGGGTTCGACGGGAGAATCAGTCAGCCGAGCGAACATCCACCTCAGCGGCATGCCCGCTCCTCTGCTCCAGGTCGTCTACCCGATTCCCGGCGGCGGCGAGGACAGGGTCGACTTCACCTGGGAGGCACGCCACCACATCCGTCAGTTGACCCTGCTCGGTGAGTTCGACGGCAAGGTGAAATACACCCGCGACCAATACCTCGCCGGCCGGACCATTGAAGAGGTCGTCTGGATCGAAAAGGTCAGGGAGGACCGACTCCGGGCCCCGAATCGGGGAATGGCTCGCTGGCTCTGGGCCGTTGCGGTGAGTCCGACGAGACTCCGGACCCTGCTCATCGCCGCCGGGCTGAGGCCTGAGCGGTGACCTTCCGCGGCCAATCCGCCCTTTGCGGTCGAGACCGACCGGTCCGCAGGTCGGTCTCGACCGAAAAGGTGGATCTCGGCGGCAGGGAGAGGCGAATCGTCGGCGCGGAGGGCGCCGGGTCGGAGCGGTGGCGAACTGGCGCGGCATCCGGTAGTCTTGGCAGGTTGTCTGCGCGCCGGAATCCCGGCCTCCGCGTTCGACACATGCACAACCCTCCTGTTGCAGAGATTCTGCAGCCGTTTAGTCCGAAGGAGGTGGGTTAGTCATGCATCAGTACGAGTTGATGGTTATCCTCGATCCCGAGATCGATGAGCGCACCGTAGCTCCCAGCCTTGACAAGTTCCTCAACGTTGTTCGCAACGATGGTGGAACGATTGACAAGGTTGACGTTTGGGGTCGCCGCCGTCTCGCATACGAGATCAACAAGAAGACCGAGGGCATCTATGCCGTCGTCGACTTCACCGCGAACGCTTCTGCGACGGCCGAGCTCGACCGCCAGTTGAAGCTGTCCGAGGCAGTCATGCGCACCAAGGTTCTCCGCGCAGAAGAAGGCATCGCCCAGGTTGCCGTCGCGAGCAAGCTTGCCGCCGAGAAGGCCGCCCGCAAGGCAGCCAACCCGAAGGTCATCGCAGCCAAGGCTGAAGCCGCCGCTGCCGCTCCCGCCGCCAAGGTCGCCGCATCCGTGAAGCCCGCATCGGCATCCGCCGCCGCGGCCGTCAAGGCTGCTCCTGCCAAGGTCGACGCTCCTGCCGCGACGGAAGCCGACGCTCCCGCCGCTGCCGTGCCCGCCGACAAGGCAAGCGACAAGTAGCCCATGGCCGGCGAGACCGTAATCACCGTAGTGGGCAACCTCACCAGCGACCCGGAGCTGCGTTACACGCAGAACGGACTGGCGGTTGCCAACTTCACCATCGCATCCACTCCGCGCAATTTCGATCGCGCATCGAGCGAGTGGAAAGATGGTGAGTCGTTGTTCCTGCGTGCGAGCGTCTGGCGTGAATTCGCCGAGCACGTTGCAGGGTCACTGACCAAGGGTTCCCGAGTCATCGCTACCGGGCGTCTCAAGCAGCGTTCGTATGAGACGAAGGAAGGCGAGAAGCGCACGAGCATGGAGCTTGAGATCGACGAAATTGGTCCTTCGCTGCGCTACGCCACCGCTTCGCTCACCCGCGCGCAGTCATCGTCCTCTCCCCGTGGCGGCGGCGCGCCTGCCGTCTCCGGGAACGACGAGCCCTGGGCAGCCACCGCCCCCGCCGCGAACACCGGCGGAGACGTGTGGAACACTCCGGGCAACTTCAGCGACGAGACACCCTTCTAAGCCAGGCCCCCGGGCAGCTGGCTGAAAAACTCTTCTTAAGAAAGTAAGGAAATCATGGCTGGAAAGTCGAGCGGCGACCGCCGCAAGCCGCTCCGCGGAGCTAAGGGTGGCAAGAATGCCGCTCCCGCGAAGTCGATCCGGGTTGGTGTCATCGATTACAAGGATGTCCCCACCCTTCGCAAGTTCATCTCCGAGCGTGGAAAGATCCGCGCCCGCCGCATCACCGGTGTCTCCGTCCAGGAGCAGCGTCTGATCGCCCGTGCCGTCAAGAACGCCCGTGAAATGGCGTTGTTGCCTTACGCCGGCTCAGGCAGGTAGGGAACCCACATGTCAAAAATCATTCTGACGCACGAGGTCTCCGGCCTCGGAGCACCCGGTGACATCGTCGAGGTCAAGAACGGGTACGCCCGTAACTACCTCTACCCGCAGGGGTTCGCCGTGTCCTGGACCCGCGGTGGCGAGAAGCAGATCGAACAGATCAAAGCAGCTCGCGTAGCCCGTGAGCACGCCACCCTCGAAGAGGCGCAGGCACTCAAGGCCGCACTCGAGAACGCCAAGGTCAAGCTGGTCGTCAAGGCCGGCGAAGGCGGACGCCTCTTCGGGTCCGTCAAGCAGTCCGACGTGGCCGAGGCAGTCGCGGCTGCCGGACTCGGTGCCATCGACAAGCGCAAGATCGAGCTCAGCCCGGTCAAGATGACCGGTGAGCACAAGGCAACGGTTCGTCTTCGTGACGAGCTCAGCGCGACCATCACCCTCCTGGTGGTAGCCGCAAAGTAAGCCTGCGGAACGAAAGTAGCGGTGGGGTCCGAAAGGACCCCACCGTTACTCCTTTTTAACCCCCGCGTATCCCCCTACTTCGGGGGCATTTCAGATGCTGAAAGCGAGCTTTTGTACACAGGGCACGTCTCATAATCCCAACGTTCAAGGCGTAGTTGAGACAAGTTTTTACACACAGCTGTGAATAGATTTAAATGCAGGTCAAATGCCATTTTTCGACACAAGCTCTTAAGTTGTCCACAGATGAGTGCACAGCTTGTGCACACGACACACGGCGTTTCGCCCAGATTCTCCACAGTCTTATCCACAGGGTGGTTTGGTCCCTGTGAAGACGCGTCCGTATCGTGGGCACGCGGCCGATTCATGGTGTGCACGGGGTGCGGACAGGTGTTGTCGGTGGGCCCTGATAGACCAGCACCGGGAATAGAAGGAGGCACGGGTGTCGATCGCTCACTTGGGTCTGGCAGACAAGCGCGGAGCAGATGCGCGCGGCGGAGCCGAGACCCGGCACACGGAGCGCACCCTCCCCCACGACCTCCTCGCAGAGCAGAGTGCCCTCGGCGGAATGATGCTCAGCAAAGATGCCGTCGCCGACGTCGTCGAGACCGTCCGGGCCGCGGACTTCTACATCCCCAAACACGAGATCATCTTCGACGCGATCCTCTCGCTCTACGCGCAGGGTGAGCCGACCGACGTCATCGCGGTCACCGACGAGCTCACCAAGCTCGGCGAACTGTCCAGGGCCGGCGGCGCCGACTACCTGCACACCCTCACCAGCCTGGTTCCGACCGCGGCCAACGCGGGCTTCTACTCCTCGATCGTCGCCGAACGGGCGTTGCTGCGCCGACTGGTCGAGGCGGGCACCCGCATCGCCCAGATGGGCTACTCCGGCGAGGGCGAGGTGCTCGACCTGGTGAACACGGCCCAGGCCGAGATCTACGCCGTCACCGGCGGCACAGAAACCGAAGACTACGTGCCGTTGACGGATGCCGTGACGGCCGCCATCGACGAGATCGAGGCCGCCAAGCTCAAGGACGGCCAGATGACCGGGGTGCCGACCGGCTTCGCTGACATGGACGAGCTCACCAACGGCTTCCACCCTGGCCAGTTGATCATCGTGGCGGCCCGCCCGGCCCTCGGCAAGTCCACACTGGCCCTCGACTTCGCCCGGGCCGCGTCGATCAAACACGACATGCCCAGCATCTTCTTCTCCCTGGAAATGGGCCGCAGCGAGATCGCGATGCGCCTGCTCGCCGCCGAGGCCTCCGTACCGCTGCAGAGCATGCGCAAGGGATCTGTCGACGCCCGGGACTGGACCACGATCGCGGCCACCCGCGGCCGCATCAATGACGCCCCGCTCTACATCGACGACAGCCCCAACATGACGCTGGTCGAGATCCGGGCCAAATGCCGTCGGCTCAAGCAGCGCGTCGGCTTGAAAATGGTCATCATCGACTACCTGCAGCTGATGACGTCAGGCAAGAAGGTGGAGTCCCGCCAGCAGGAGGTCAGTGAGTTCTCGCGGGCGCTCAAGCTGATGGCCAAGGAACTACAGGTTCCCGTGATCGCGCTGTCCCAGCTGAACCGTGGCCCCGAACAGCGTGCAGACAAGATGCCTGCCATCTCCGACCTCCGAGAGTCCGGCTCGCTCGAGCAGGATGCCGACATGGTCATCCTCCTGCACCGCGAGAGCGCCTACGAGAAAGACAATCCGCGCGCGGGCGAGGCCGACCTCATCGTTGCCAAGCACCGCAACGGTCCCACCCGCACGGTCACGGTCGCGTTCCACGGCCACTACTCGCGCTTCGCGGACATGGTGCCGGGGGCCTAACAACCCGGGCACCGGACCGTCCGGAGGGTTCCAGGTTCACCGGACTCCCAGCCATCCCCGTCATTCCATTCCCGCACCGGTACCCATTCCCGCATCGGTACGCGGTGGCGACGCGCGCGTGCGATCATATTCGCCGAGCGGCAAACGATCACCGCTACGCTACGAATGGGGCGTAAGTGCCGCGCAAGCGTTCGGAACGGTCCGTGCTCGCTCGTGGCTGGGCGCCACGGAGGAGACGCGCGTGAAGGTTGGCATCGGTCGAGAGCGACATGAGGGCGAACGCCGCGTTGCGGCAACACCGGAGACGGTGCTCCAGATGACGGCGCTCGGCGTCGAGGTTCTGATCGAATCCGGGGCCGGTGTCGAGGCAGGTCATCCCGACGCCGCCTACACGGAGGCCGGGGCATCCGTCGTCGCTGAGCTTCCGCTCGCCGAGGTCGACGTGTATTGCCACGTGCGACCGCTCAGCCCGGAGCGCGCGGCGCAACTCCACCCCGACCAGATCACCATCGGCCTGGCCGCGCCGGCCGCCGAGCTGCCCACCGTGGCAGCCCTCGCGCAGGCCGGGGTCACCGCCTTCGCCCTCGAACTGGTGCCGCGCATCTCCCGGGCCCAGTCAATGGATGCCCTCACCTCCCAGGCCCTCGTCGCCGGCTACCGCGTCGTGCTCGAGGCCGCCATCCGTTTCCCCCGGTTCTTCCCGCTCTACATGACCGCGGCCGGAACGATCCCGCCCGCCCGCGTGCTCGTGCTCGGGGCCGGAGTCGCCGGCCTGCAGGCCATCGCCACCGCCAAGCGCCTGGGCGCCCGCGTGTCCGCATACGACGTGCGACCGGCGTCGGCCGACGAGGTCACCTCGATGGGCGGAACCTTCATCACGCTCGACCTGGACGCCATCGAGGGGGTCGGCGGATACGCCCGCGAGCTCAGCGAGGACCGTGCCGTGCGCCAGCGCGACCTGCTCGCTCCCCACGTGGCCGCCGCCGATGTGCTGATCACCACGGCCGCGATCCCGGGCCGCCCGGCACCCCTGCTGGTGACGCGCGAGATGGTCGCCGGCATGCGGATGGGCTCGGTCGTCATCGACCTGGCCGCCGAATCCGGCGGCAACGTCGAGGGTGTCGTCGCCGGGCAGGACGTCTTCGTGCGCACCAGCGCCGACGACGGCGTGGTCACCCTGGTCGGCATGAAGGACCCGGCGTCGACCATGCCTGCCGACGCCTCCCGGCTCTACGCCAAGAACGTGGCCAACCTCCTCGCCCTGATGACGCACGGCGGGCAGGTCTCCCCCGACTTCACCGACGAGGTCATCGCCGGCGCCTGTCTCACCCACGCCGGCGAGGTGCGACACGCGCCGACCGCGGCGGCACTGACCGCCGCAGCATCGAACGGAGAACACTGATGGATCCCGTCACCCTGCTGACCGTCGTCGTCCTGGCGGTGTTCGTCGGCTTCGAGGTCGTCTCCAAGGTCTCGAGCACCCTGCACACGCCCCTGATGAGCGGCGCGAACGCGATCCACGGCATCATTCTGATCGGTGCCATCACGGTCGCCGGTCAGAGCCTGAACCCGTGGCTGCTCACGGTCGCCCTGATCGCCGTCGTGCTCGCGACCGCCAACCTGGTCGGCGGCTTCGTCGTCACCGACCGGATGCTCAAGATGTTCGCCCCCCGCAAACCGGCCGGCGCTGACGCGAAGGACGCAAAGAAATGAGCCTGCTCTCCCCCGAGTGGACCGGCCTGCTCTACCTGGTCGCCGCAGTCTGCTTCATCCTCGCCCTGCGCGGGCTGTCGTCTCCGAAGACCGCCCGACGCGGCAACCTGATCGGAGCCGCGGGCGCGCTGCTCGCCGTCGTCACGGTGTTCCTCTCCGCCCGGATCGAGAACATCCCGGCTATCCTGATCTCCATCGCCGTCGGTTCGGCGATCGCCGCCCCGGTCTCCCGCCGGGTCGAGATGACGCAGATGCCCCAGCTCGTCGCGCTGTTCAACGGCGTCGGCGGAGGAGCGGCCGCCCTCGTCGCGATGCTCGAGCTCGGCAACAGCGGCGAGCCGTGGGCCAAGGTGGCCGTGGTCTTCACGATGCTCGTCGGCGCCGTCTCGTTCTCCGGGTCGGCCGTCACCGTCGGCAAGCTGCAGGGCCTGATCAGCTCCCGCCCGCTCGTCTTCCCGGGGCTCGCTCTTGTGATGGGCGCAATCGTGCTCGTGGCCCTCGTCGCCGGCGGTTTCGTCGTCGCGACCGGCGCCGCGCTCTGGGCGGTCATCCTCCTCGCCATCGGCCTCATCGCAGGTGCCCTGCTCGTGCTGCCGGTCGGCGGCGCCGACGTTCCGATCGTCATCTCGCTGCTCAACGCGTTCACCGGCCTTGCGGTCGCCGCCTCCGGCATCGTGCTCGGCAACCTGCTTCTCGTCGTGGCCGGCACCCTCGTCGGCGCGAGCGGCACCATCCTCACCCGGGCCATGGCCTCGGCGATGGGCCGCGGGGTCAGCGGCATCCTCTTCGGCGCGTTCAAGGGCGGCTCGACGGCGGGGTCGACCACCCAGAGCGACCGCCCGGTGCGCACGTCCAACCCCGAGGACGTGGCGGTGCTGCTCAACTACGCCCAGCGGGTCGTGATCGTGCCCGGCTACGGCCTCGCCGTGGCGCAGGGGCAGCACACGATCGCCGAACTGGCCACCACGCTCGAGGCGCGCGGCGTGGAGGTCGTCTTCGCCATCCACCCGGTCGCCGGGCGGATGCCGGGCCACATGAACGTGCTGCTCGCCGAGGCGAACGTGCCCTACGAGTCGCTCCGGGAGATGGCCGAGGTCAACCCCGAGTTCAAGAACACCGACGTCGCCCTCGTCGTCGGGGCCAACGACGTCGTCAACCCCGCAGCGAAGACGTCTCCCGGCTCACCGATCTACGGCATGCCGATCCTCGACGTCGGCGAGGCCCGCCAGGTCGTCTTCCTCAAGCGGTCGATGCGCCCGGGCTTCGCCGGGATCGAGAACGAGCTTCTCTACGACCCGAAGACCAGCCTGCTCTTCGGCGACGCCAAGGACTCGCTGACCAAGATGCTCGGCGCCGTCAACGCCCTGTGAACGTCGGGGCGGTCCAGCCACGCGCAGCCTGACCGGAGGCGCGCCGCGTAGACTGAACCAGTCCTAACCCGTTACGAAAGAGGTTGCCGCGTGGCGAACGTCCAGGCAGTCAGCGCCGTCGGCGCCCGGTACTGGACGGTCCCGATCGTGCGCGCGGCGCTGGCCCTCGTGCCGGCCGCAGCGATCACGTTCAACGCGAACCACTCGGCCGAATTCGGCCTCTTCGCGTTCGGCGCCTTCGCCCTGCTCAGCGGCCTGGCGGTGGGCGTGCTCAGCCGCCGCACCCTGGCCGACCCGCGGGACCGCTCCCTGTTCCTTGTCCAGGGTTCCGTGGGCGTGACCGCCGGCACGATTGCCCTGGTCTTCCACGGCGGCGGGCTCGGTTTCTTCCTCTACCTCGTCACCGTATGGGCGGCCGTGACCGGCTTCGCCGAGCTGTACAGCGGCATCCGTGCCCGCCGCCGCGACCCGGGCGACCGCGACTGGATGCTGGTCGGCTCGCTGACCGCGGTGCTCGCCCTCGTCTTCCTGCTCCTGCCGCCGAACGCCGTCGTCTCCGTCGGCCTGTTCGGTGCCTACCTCGTGCTGCTCGGCGTCTACCTCGTCATCGCCGGGCTCTCACTCAAATGGGCGACGCCCGCCGCGCGCGTCGACCCGGCACCACCCAACGATTCGGACACCCTGTGACCCAGAACACCCCCCGCAAGCCCAGCCGCTCCGAACTCCTGAAGCCGCTCGAACTCGTCGGCCTGTCCGGCGTGATGGCGCTCTTCCTCGGGCTGGTGATCCTGATGAGCACGCGCGAACCCGTTCTGGCCGTGATCGGCTTCGGCGTGACCTTCATCGTCGTGCTCGTCGTGATCGCGATGCTCGTGCTCGGCATGAAGCCGAATGACGCCGAGAAGACCGATCTGGACGAGCAGAACAAGGGCCTCTGACCTCGGCCGCGGGTGGTGCGGCCGCGCGGGCGGCACACCACCCGCGCGGCACGACCGTCAGGGCAGGTAGTCGACCAGGGAGTCAGCGAGCCCGACATACGCGGCAGGAGTGAGCGCCAGCAGCCGCGCCTTGGCCTCCTCGCCGATCTCGAGCCCGGTGACGAAGGCCACCAGGTCGGCCTGGTTGATGCGCTTCCCGCGGGTGAGCTCCTTGAGCAGCGCGTACGGGTCCGCGATCGTGGACCGGCCGGCCGAGACCTCGGCCCGGATCACGGTCTGGATCGCCTCGCCGAGGATCTCCCAGTTCGAGTCCAGGTCGCTCGCCAACAGGGTGCGATCGATGTCGATCTCCCCGAGGCCGCGCACGATGTTGTCGAGGGCCAGTAGGGAGTGGCCGAAGCCCACGCCGATGTTGCGCTGCGTGGTCGAGTCGGTCAGGTCCCGCTGCAGCCGTGAGGTGACGAGGGTGGCGGCGAGCGAATCGAGGATCGCGCTGGACAGCTCGAGGTTGGCCTCCGCGTTCTCGAAACGGATCGGGTTGATCTTGTGCGGCATGGTCGACGATCCCGTGGCGCCGGCCTGAGGGATCTGCCGGAAGTAACCGAGGGAGATGTAGGTCCAGACATCCGTGGCCAGGTTGTGCAGCACCCGGTTGGCGTGGGAGACCTTCGAATAGAGCTCTGCCTGCCAGTCGTGGGATTCAATCTGGGTGGTGAGCGGGTTCCAGGTCAGGCCGAGTGCCTCGACGAACTCGCGCGACACGGTCGGCCAGTCCACGGCAGGGTCCGCGGCGACATGCGCGGCGAACGTTCCGGTCGCGCCGCTGAACTTGCCGAGATACTCGTTGACGGCGATCTGCTTGTCCAGGCGTTCGAGCCGGTAGACGAACACCGCGAGTTCCTTGCCGACGGTGGTCGGTGTGGCCGGCTGGCCGTGGGTGCGGGCGAGCATGGCATCGGCCCGGTACTCCAGGGCGCGCAGGCGGAGGGCGTCGATGGTGGCCCGGAACTTCGGCAGCCATACCTCGCGGACGGCTTTGCTCACCGTCAGGGCGTAGGAGAGGTTGTTGATGTCCTCGCTGGTGGCCGCGAAATGGGTGAGTTCGCTGATGTGGTCGAGGCCCAGCGCGCTGAGACGGCGACGGACCAGGTACTCCACGGCCTTCACGTCGTGGCGGGTGGTGGCCTCCAGCACGGCGAGTTCGTCGATCTCGGCCTGGCCGAACCCGGTGACCAGGCCGCGCAGCCCCGCCTTCTGATCGGCGGTGAGCGGGGCGGACCCGAACAGGCTGCGGTCGGTGAGCGTGATCAGCCATTCCACTTCGACCTGCACCCGGGCGCGATTGAGGCCGGCCTCGGACAGGTACTCCCCCAGTTCGGTGACGGCGGCTCGATAGCGGCCATCGAGTGGGCTGAGGACCTGGGGCGGTAGTGGACTCATCGGACTCCCTGTCTGATTGCGGGCGCGAGTTGCGCGAAGAGCGCGTGGTTTGCCCTCTCAATCATGCCTAAAACCGAGTCAAACAGCGCATCGTCGGAATAGTAGGGGTCCGGCACGTCGAGGAGGGGCGCCTGTTCCGGGTCGAAACTGAGCAGCAGGCGCACCTTGCTGCGGTCGCGATCGGTCGTCGCCCAGTTGTGCAGGATGCGTTCCTGCGCCCGGTCCAGCACGACAACGAGGTCGAGGTCGGCGTACCAGTCCGGGTCGAACTGGCGGGCGCGATGGTGGCTTCCGTCGTAGCCCCGGCGGGCGAGTGCGGCGATCGTGCGGGCGTCGGCCTGCTCGCCCACATGCCAGTCCCCCGTGCCGGCGGAACTCGTGGCGATCAGCCGGCCGAGACCGGAGCGGGTGACCAGGTCGCGCAGTGTCACCTCGGCCATCGGCGAGCGGCAACTGTTCCCGGTGCAGACGAAGATTATCCGGAAGGGCGTCGACTCATCAGGGGAGAGCGCCGCAAAACTCATGCCTCCATTGTGGTCCCCGTCTCCTCCTCCACATACCCCCGTCGGGCGGACATCGGGTGAATTCCTTGCGCGGCCGTCCGGCGCCGGGCCCGGTGTGCTTCGCTGGGCAGCCAACCAGGGAGGCGCCGCCGTGATCCAAACCGGCTCGATCGTGCTCGTCGACCCCGCCCGGCGCGAGAGACGGCTGGCCGAGCTGCGTCACCGACGGTTGCTGCTGGGCGGGCTCCGGGACGACGTCGACCTCGCCTGGCGGGCGCTCGTCCCCGCCGACCTCGACGGTTCCTGGCGTTCGGCTGCCCAGCGCGGCTACGCCGAGCGTCGCCGGGAGCTCGCGGACGGGCTCCGCCGAGCCTGCCAGGACCTCGACGACGCGCAGGCGGCCGTCGAGGCGGCGATCGCCGCGGTCACGGCATCCGCGTGACGGGGGTCGACGCGGCCGGGCGCTCGGTCCCCGGCGGCGAGGGTGGGAGCTCCTCAGCAGACCTGATCGTCTCCGGCGGCGGCAGCCTGGTCGCCACCGACGTGCTGCTGGCCGAGGCGGTGACGCTGCGCGCGCTGCAGTCGGCGGCCGGCGGCTGGCGGGAACGGCTGGAACGCATCCGGGTGCTCGACTCGGAGCCGGTCCCGGCGCCGCAGTGGTCAGGGAACGACGTCGGAATGAGCGTGTTCGAGGCCGAACGAGCCGTGCACGAGGTCGGCGAGAGGAGCGGGGCCCTGGCCGACGCCCTGGTCTGCGCGGCAGAGGGCTACGGCCGGGCCGAGCGGTCGGCGGAGTACCTAGGCGGGCTGGGCGGGGTGTGGCTCGGCTACCTGGTCGGACGGGTGGCGCCGTTCCTCGCACTTTCCGCGGTGCCGGCCCTCACCGCTGGAGCGGTCGGCTGGTTCCTCGGCAGCCTGCTGGCCGGCAGCCGCCCCGGGGCCGCGCCGGAGGCGGCGGCGCGATGGTTCGCCGAGAATCCCCGGGCGCTGACCAACCCTGTCCTGCCCGCCGTGCTTCGCGTGCTCGTGTCGTCGGTCGACGACGGGGCGGCCGGGGTGGCGACGGTGCCGTTCCCCGTGTCGTTCGCGCTCGGCGACCAGGGCGCCGGGCTGCTCGGCGTGACGACGTCCGCAGCCGGGGTGCTGGCGGTCGCCCGCCCGCTCGGCCTGCTCAGGGAGACCGGCGTCACGGTCGACCGGGTCGGCCGGCCCGCGCCGGTCCGCCCGCCGGCCGGGTTCCGTGAGCTGGCCGCGCGCATCCCGGCGTCCGCCGCCGGCGGCGCGCAGGTGCGGGTCGAGCGCTACGGTCCGGCGGGCGCCGCGGCCTGGGTCGTCTACAGCGGCGGCACGGCCGAGTGGAGCCCGGGCGTCACCGCGGAGCCGTGGGACCTCAGCTCGAACGTCGCCGCCGTGGCCGAGCAGGGCGCCGGGTCCTACCGGGCAGTCGTGGAGGCCATGCGCGAGGCCGGGGTGCGACCGGCCGACCCGGTGGTGCAGGTCGGACACTCCCAGGGCGGGCTGGTCGCCAGCCAGGTGGCGGCATCCGGTCAGTTCAACACCGTCATGATCGCGACCTTCGGAGCCCCGAACGGCCAGGTCGAGGTTCCGGCAGGCCTGGCCGCCGTGGCCGTCGAGCACGCCGACGACATCGTGCCGGCGCTCGGCGGGATCGGGGCGCGGGCGGAGGAGCGCCTGGTCGTGCGCCGGGAGGTGTTCGCCACGGAGCCGGTACGCGCCGACCTGGCCCTGCCGGCCCACGCCCTCACCGCGTACCGGGAGACGGCGCGGTTGATGGATGCCTCGCCGGAGCCACGGCTGCGGGAGTTCCGTTCGGCGCTCGGAACGGTGCTCGGCGGCGAGCCGGGGTCGATGTCACGGTGGCGGGGGGTGCGGGCGCCCGGGAAGTGACCCGGTTCGGCCGCCGGCATGCGACCGGGGCGGTATACCGGGGCCGGTCTACCGGCGGGTCGTGGCCGGCCGGGCCAGCAGCCCGAGCAGCCAGCTGACGACGCCGAGCACGAGCGCACCCAGCACACCCCAGCCGAAGCTGTCGACGACGAGTCCGAAGCCGAGAAGGCCGGAGATCCAGGCGACCAGCAGCAGGAGCAGACCATTGACGACGAGCGCCAGCAGGCCCAGGGTGAGGACGTAGAGCGGGAAGGCGACCACGCGCACGAACCCGCCGACCACCCCGTTCACGATGCCGAAAATGAGGGCGATCAGCAGGTAGCTGATCAGCACGGCGGCCGTATCCGGCGCGTACGGCACCACGTGCACTCCGACCACGAGCAGGGTCGTGATCCACAGGGCGACGGCGTTGAGGATCAGCTTGATCAGGAATCTGGCCATGCCCCCCACTATGGCACCGGATGCCGTGGGCCGCACCGCATTGCACTGTCTGCATATGCCCCGGCGTAGAATCGGCGAGTGAGCCCATCAGACCAGCCATCGGTCCGCCTGCGCCCCGAGATTGTCGCCCTTCCGGCCTATAAGCAGGGACAGGCCGCCGCGGCCACGGCGTTCAAACTCTCGAGCAACGAGAACCCCTTCGACCCGCTGCCCGGCGTCATCGAGGCCGTCAGCGCCGAGACCGCCTACAACCGGTACCCGGATGCCTCGGCCCTCGCCCTGCGTGAGCGTCTCGCCGCCAAGTACCAGGTCGGTGTCGACGAGGTCCACGTCGGAGCCGGATCGGTTGCCCTGCTGGCGCAGTTCATCCTCGCGGCGGCCGGACCCGGCGACGAGGTGCTGTACTCCTGGCGGTCCTTCGAGGCCTACCCCAGCCTCGTCACCGTCGCCGGCGCGACCAGTGTGCGCGTACCGAACCGGGACGATCACGGGCACGACCTGCCGGAGATGGCCGCCCGGATCACCGAGCGCACCCGCGTCGCCATCGTCTGCAGCCCGAACAATCCCACCGGCACCATCGTCACCTCGGACGAGTTCGAGGCGTTCATGGCCGTCGTGCCGAACAACCTCCTGGTCCTGCTCGATGAAGCCTACGCCGAATTCGTCACCGACCCCGAGGCGGTCACGGGCCTGCCGCTGCTGAAGCGCTACCCGAACCTCGTCGTGCTGCGCACGTTCTCGAAGGCGTACGGCCTCGCGGGCCTGCGTGTCGGCTACGCGCTGGGTCCGGTGCCGATCCTCGACGCCGCCCGCGCAACCGCGATCCCCCTGTCGGTCACCGGAGTCGCCGGCGCGGCCGCCATCGCCTCCCTCGCGGCATCCGACCAGCTGTTGAGGCGGGTGCGCACCATTACGGAACGCCGGGACGCGGCCTGGCGGGCGCTCACCGAGCAGGGCTGGAACATCCCCGCACCCCAGGGCAACTTCATCTGGCTGCCCGCCGGCGAGGAAACCACCGACATCGCCGACGTCCTGTCCGCGGTCGGACTGGTCGTGCGTCCGTTCCCGCCGGAAGGCATCCGGATCTCGATCGGCGAGGAAGAATCTGTGGAAAAGCTCGTATGCATGTGCGCAGATATTGTCGATGATCTACCAACGGGGCATCCGGCCCGGCGGATAGGTTAGGACGGTGTCAGCGACCCCGAACGCCTCGCCAACGGTGCAATTGCTCTCCCCCGCCGGTGTCTTCGCGCCCAGCGAGGCCGCCGCCGAGTTCCTGCCCTACCTCGACCGGCTCACCGAGGCCGACCACCGCCGGTTCTACCGCGACATGGTCGTCATCCGCCGGTTCGACAAGGAGGCCGCCAACCTGCAGCGCCAGGGTCAGCTCGCCCTCTGGGTGCCCAGCCACGGCCAGGAGGCCGCCCAGGTGGGGTCCGCCTACGCCACCCGCCCGCAGGACCACATCTTCCCGTCCTACCGGGAGCACGTCGTCGGCATGATCCGCGGCCTCGACCTCGTCGACATCCTCCGGATGCTGCGCGGGGTCACCCTCGGCGGCTGGACCCCCGAGGAGCACGGCAACTTCCACCTCTACACGCTCGTGCTCGCGTCGCAGACCCTGCACGCCACGGGCTACGCGATGGGAATGCAGTTGGACGGCTCGACGGCGACCGGCAACCCGGAGACCGACCAGGCCGTCATCGTCTACTACGGCGACGGGGCATCCTCCCAGGGCGACGCCAACGAGGCCCTCGTCTTCGCGGCCAGCTACCAGACCCCGCAGGTGTTCTTCCTGCAGAACAACCACTGGGCCATCTCCGTGCCGGTGACACGCCAGTCGCGCACCCCGCTGTACCTGCGGGCCGGCGGATTCGGCATCCCCGGAACCCAGGTCGACGGCAACGACGTGCTCGCCAGCTACGCGGTGACCGCCAAGCACCTCGACGACGCGCGGGCCGGCAAGGGCCCGGCCCTGATCGAGGCCCTCACCTACCGGGTGGGCGCCCACACCACGGCCGACGACCCCACCAAGTACCGCGACCCCGACGAACTCGCCTACTGGGTGGCCCGGGACCCGATCGTGCGGTTCCGCGCCTACCTGCAGGGACTCGGCGTCGAACAGGAATTCCTCGACGCCGTCGACGAGGAGGCGGAGGACAACGCCGCCGACGTGCGCCGCCGCGCCCTGGAGATCCACTCGCCGGAGAAGAACGTGATCTTCGACAACGTCTACGCCGAACCCCACCCACGGGTGCAGGAGCAAGAGGCCTGGCTCGAACGGTATGAAGCATCCTTCGAAGGAGGCGACGCATGAGCGACACGATCGTTTCGGCCGCCGCGCACGCGGCACCGGCGTCGGGAACCGCTCCGGCCCCGGCCGGCCCGGAGATGGCCAGCCTGCCGATGACCAAGGCCCTGAACGCCGGGCTGCGCAAGGCGATGCAGGACGACCCGAAGGTGCTCCTGATGGGCGAGGACATCGGCCCGCTCGGCGGCGTCTTCCGGGTGACGGAGGGCCTGTACGCCGAATTCGGCGACAAGCGCGTGCTGGACACCCCGCTGGCGGAGTCCGGCATCATCGGCACCGCGATCGGCCTGGCGCTGCGCGGGTTCCGCCCTGTCTGCGAGATCCAGTTCGATGGTTTCGTGTTCCCCGGCTTCGACCAGATCACCAGCCAGCTCTCCCGCATGCGCAACCGTCACGAGGGACAGGTGATCATGCCCGTCGTGATCCGGATCCCCTACGGCGGCCACATCGGCTCGATCGAACACCACCAGGAGAGCCCGGAGGCCTACTTCGCGCACACGCCGGGCCTGCGCGTGGTCAGCCCGTCCAACCCGCACGACGCCTACTGGATGATGCAGGAGGCGATCGCCTCCGATGATCCGATCATCTTCTTCGAGCCCAAGAGCCGCTACTGGCCCAAGGGCGAGGTGAACCTCGGAACCAGCGGCACCCCCCTGCACGCCAGCCGGGTTGTGCGCACCGGCACGGACGTCACGGTGCTCGGGCACGGCGCCATGGTCAGCGTGCTGCTCCAGGCAGCCGAGCTCGCCGCCGCGGAGGGCATCAGCATCGAGGTCATCGACCTCCGCTCGATCTCCCCCGTCGACTACGGGCCGATCCTCTCCTCGGTGGAGAAGACGGGCCACCTCGTCGTCGCCCAGGAGGCGCACGGCTTCGTCAGCGTCGGGTCGGAGATCGCCGCCACCGTGATGGAGAAGGCGTTCTACCTGCTCGAGGCCCCCGTGCTGCGCGTCTCCGGCTTCGACACCCCGTTCCCGCCCGCAGCCGTGGAGACGCACTTCCTCCCCAGCCCGGACCGGGTGCTCGAGGCCGTCGACCGCGCCCTCGCCTACTGACCATGCCCTGCCGGGTCCCCTCCCTCACCAATCGCAAGGAGCGCACTCCATGAGCGTGTCGAAATTCACACTGCCGGATGTCGGCGAGGGTCTCACCGAGGCCGAAATCGTCGAGTGGAAGGTGGCGCCGGGCGACACCGTCGCGATCAACCAGGTGCTCGTCGAGATCGAGACGGCCAAGTCGCTCGTCGAGCTGCCCTCGCCCTACGTCGGCGTGGTCGGCGAGATCCTCGTCCAGCCCGGAACGACCGTCGACGTCGGAACCGTGATCATCACGATCGTCTCCGACGCCGCAGCCGATGCTGCGGTTCCCGCTCCCCCGGTTGAGCCCGGCGCCCCGGCGGAGGCCACCGAGAACGAACTGGCCGGTGCGGCAGCGGATGCCGGTTCCACCATCACCGACGAACCCGCCGAGAAGCCCGGCGCCGTGCTCGTCGGCCGCGGCGCCACCGCCACCATGCCCACCAGGCGCAAGCGCCACGGCGGCACCCCCGTGGCCCACGAATCGATCGCGCCGCCGCCCGTCGTCGCCCCGCGGCCCCCGGCCGTGCCGCTCCCCCAGCTGCCGCGCGCGGCATCCGCCGGACCGGTCATCGCCAAGCCGCCCATCCGCAAGCTCGCCAAGGACCTCGGTGTCGACCTCGCGCTGGTCGAAGCGACGGGCCCGGTCGGCGACGTGACCCGGGAGGACGTGCTGCGTGCCGCCACCCAGGCCAGCGTCTTCCGCAACATCCAGACGCCCGAGTGGCCGAGCGACCGCGAGGAGCACATCCCCGTCAAGGGGGTGCGCAAGGCCATCGCCCAGGCCATGGTCTCCAGCGCGTTCACCGCACCGCACGTGAGCCTGTTCGTCGATGTGGACGCCACCCGCACGATGGAATTCGTCAAACGGCTCAAGGCCTCCACCGACTTCGCCGGCGTGCGGGTCTCCCCCATGCTGATCATGGCCAAGGCCATGATCTGGGCGGTGCGCCGCAATCCCACGGTCAACTCGATCTTCACCGACGAGGAGATCATCATCAAGCACTACGTCAACCTCGGCATCGCTGCCGCGACGCCGCGTGGCCTGATCGTGCCCAATGTCAAAGAGGCGCAGGACATGAGCCTGCTCGAGCTGGCGGGTGCACTCGAGCGCCTCACGATGACCGCCCGCGACGGCAAGACCACCCCGGCGGACATGTCAGGCGGCACGATCACGATCACCAACATCGGCGTGTTCGGGATGGACACAGGCACCCCCATCCTCAACTCCGGCGAGGCCGGCATCGTGGCCCTCGGCACGATCAAGCCCAAGCCGTGGGTCGTGGACGGTGAGGTGCGGGTGCGCCAGGTCACCACCATCGGGGCGAGCTTCGACCACCGGGTCGTCGACGGAGATGTCGCCAGCCGCTTCCTGGCCGACGTGGCGAGCATCATCGAAGAGCCCGCGCTGCTGCTCGAATAACGAGCGTCGACTTTGGGAAGCCTTACCTCACCAGCTCTTTAACACGCTTGTGAGGTAAGGCTCTCCACGCTGGCGGCCTTCGATTCCGTGTGTTCTGATGTTCAAATGACCTCCATCGCCCCCGCCAGAATCGCCCCCGTCACTCCCGCGGTCGACACCGCAGCCGACGACCGGACACGCACCGAGAGCCATGCCGGCCGCCTGAACTGGCTGCGCGCGGGGGTGCTCGGCGCCAACGACGGCATCGTCTCCGTCGCGGCGCTCGTCGTCGGAGTCGCGGGGGCAACCCACTCGACCGCCGCGATCGCCGCGGCGGGCACAGCCGGCCTCGTCGGCGGCGCCATCTCCATGGCCCTCGGGGAATATGTCTCGGTGAGCAGCCAGAGCGACAGTCAGCGCACCCTCATCGCGCGCGAGAAGAGCGAACTCCTCGCCGACCCGGCCGGCGAGCTCGAGGAACTCGCCCGACTCTACGAAAACCAGGGCCTCGCCCCCGCCACCGCCCGGCAGGTCGCCGTGGAATTCACCGCGATCGACCCCGTTCGAGCTCATCTCCTCGCGGAGCACAACATCGCGGAGGACGACGTCGTGAGCGCCTGGCACGCCGCCTGGGTCTCGGCCATGGCCTTCACCCTCGGCGCGCTCCTGCCGTTCCTGGCGATCCTGCTGCTACCGGAGACCGTGCGGATCCCGGTGACCTTCGCCGCCGTCCTGATGGCTCTGTCCGTCCTCGGCGCGACGGGCGCCCACCTCGGCGGCAGCCCGAAACCCCGCGCGATCGCTCGGGTGGTCCTTGGCGGAGCCGCAGCCCTTTTCGTGACGTTTGCCATCGGCTCGCTCCTCGGAACGTCCGGGGTCGTCTAGGCCCGACGGCTCAGAACCGCGCACGACCCAGTAGGGCAACTGTGGCCGATGCGGACAACTGTGGCCCGCGCACGAGCAACATTTGTCCGAAGCGGCAACAGTTGCGGCGCCGATCGCTCGGTCAGGGGGCCGCGCGCACACCTAATGGTTTTGACACTCATTATCAATAGGCATAGCGTTGATGGTGTGAACACCTCGAAATTCGTCCTGCCAGCCATCCTGGTCGCGGCCGCGCTCGCGCTCAGCGGATGCTCGGCAGCGACGTCCGGTTCGGCCGGCGGTTCCGGCGGTTCCGGCGGCTCGTCGGGGGCACTCAGGGTTGTGGCGACGACGACCCAGGTGGCCGACCTCACCCGCAACGTGGTGGGGGAGACCAGCGGGGTCAGTGTGACCCAGCTGGTGCAGCCCAACCAGAGCGCCCACGCCTACGACCCCTCGGCCGCAGACCTCACCGCCCTCGGCCGGGCCGATGTGCTCGTGATCAACGGCGTCGGACTCGAGGCGTGGCTCACCGACGCCATCGACTCCTCCGGCTTCCACGGCGTCACCATCGACTCCGACACCGGCATCACCATCGCTGCGGATGCCGCGGGCAACGATGAGACGGCGCACCCCGGCGACGCCGCCCATGACCACGCCGGCGGGAACCCGCACATCTGGACCGACGTGGCCAACGCCGAGGCCATGGTGCGCACCATCGAGAAGGGTCTCGCCGCGGCCGCACCGCGCCACGCCGACGCGTTCACGGCCAACGCGGCGGCCTACGGGGCGAAACTGGCAGAACTCGACGCGTGGATCCGGACCAATGTCGACCAGGTCCCGGCCGGCCGGCGCCTGCTCGTGAGCAACCACGACGCCTTCGGCTACTTCACGACCGCCTACGGCATCACCTACGTCGGCAGCGTCATCCCGAGCTTCGACGACAACGCCGAGCCGAGCGCCGCCGCCATCGACCGGCTGGTCGCCGCCATCAAGACCACCGGGGTGAAGGCTGTGTTCTCCGAGGCGTCGATCAGCCCGAAGGCCGCCGATACCATCGCCAGACAGGCCGGCGTCGCCGTCTACTCCGGCGAGGACGCCCTCTACGGCGACTCCCTCGGCCCGGCCGGGAGCGACGGCGCCACCTACATCGCGTCCCAGCTGCACAACGTGCGGCTGATCCTCCGGTCGTGGGGCGTCACCCCCTCCGCGGTCCCGGCCGACCTGCAATAGTGGACTCGTGAACGAGAACGATTCTCAGCTGGGCGGCACGTCCGCCGCCGCACTCAGGGTGACCGGCGCATCCTTCTCCTACGGGCTGAAGCCTGCCCTGGAAGAGGTCAGCTTCGAGCTGGCCGCCGGCGAGGCCGTGGCCCTGATCGGCCCCAACGGCTCCGGCAAGTCCACCCTGCTCAAGGGCATCCTCGGCCTGATCACCCGGGTCGCCGGCACCGTCGAGGTGCTCGGGGAGTCCCCGGCCCCGACCGGCACGATCGGCTACGTGCCGCAGACCGACGAGCTCGACCCCGAATTCCCGGTCACCCTCGAGCAGGTGGTGCTCATGGGCCGCTACCGCACGCTCGGCTGGCTCCGGTTGCCCGGCAAACGCGACCGGGCCATGGCGGCGAAGGCACTCGACGCCGTCGGTCTCGGCCACCTCGCGAAGACCCGTTTCGGCGAGCTCTCCGGCGGCCAGCAGCAACGGGGCCTGCTCGCCCGGGCCATCGCCTCCGGGCCGCGCCTGCTGCTGCTCGACGAACCGTTCAACGGCCTCGACCAGGAGAACCGGGAGGCGCTGGTCGGCACGGTCAAACGGCTGAAGAGCGACGGCGTCGCCGTCCTCGTCTCCACGCACGACCTCGGACTCGCCCGCGAAGTCTGCGAAGACGTCCTCCTGCTCAACGGCAGCCAGGTAGCCTTCGGGCCGACGGAGCAGGTGTTGAGCCTGGAAAACGTGCAGCGCACGTTCAAGGCCGTCGGCGTTGAAATGGACGAGCACACCGTCGTCGTCCCCGGTCACACGGGCCACTAGGTTGGACATCCCCGGCGCCCTGTTCGACGCGTTCACCCTGCCGTTCATGGCCCGCGCCCTCGTGCTGCTGCTCGTGCTCAGCCTGGTTGCCGGCGTGGTCGGGGTGCTCGTGAACCTGCGCGGACTGGAGTTCATCAGCGACGGGCTCACCCACGCCGTCTTCCCCGGCATCGCCATCGGCTTCGTCTGGGGAGGCCGGGAGGGACTCTTCGCCGGCGCCATGGTCGCGGCCGTGCTCACAGCCGTCGTGCTCGCCCTGATCGCGCGCCGGGCCGTGGCCATCGACGCGGCGATCGCCATCGTCTTCACCGCGATGTTCAGCATCGGTGTCATCGTGGTGTCGCGGGAGACCAACTACGTCGGCCAGCTCGAACAGCTCCTGTTCGGGCGCCTCCTCACGGTGAGCCCGGCCGAGGTGATCCAGACCGTCGTCATCTGCGCGGTGGCGCTCGTCATAGTGGCCGTCACCCTCAAGGAACAGGTGTTCCGGGCATTCGACCGCACCGGCTTCGCCGCGGTCGGCTTCCACCCGCTCCTCCTGGACGTGCTCCTCAACGTCGCGATCGCCCTCGTCGTCGTGGCCGCATCGAGCGCCGTCGGAACGCTGCTCGTGCTCGCCGTGCTGATCGTCCCCGGCGCCGTGGCCCGGCTGGCCACGAACCGGCTCTGGCTGCTCTTCCCGATCGCTGCGACGGTCGCCGCCGTCGGGGCCTGGCTGGGGCTCACGATCGGCTATGCGGCATCCGTCAGCGCCGGGATCGACCTGCCCAGCGGCGCGACGGTCGTGCTCGTGCTGGTGGCCGCGTACTTCCTAGCGCTCGTGGGGCGGCTCGCCGTCGACCGGCTGACCAGGGCTCCGGTGGCCCGCTGATGGGCTACTTCGAGAAAGCACTGCTGGCCGCCACGGTGATCGGGGCGCTCTGCGGCCTGGTCGGCGCGCTGGTCATCCTGCGCCGGCGCACCTTCTTCGCCCAGGCCCTGACTCACGCGACTTTCCCCGGCGCGGTGGCGGCGGCCGTCCTCGGGCTGAGTATTCCGTTGGGGGCATTTCTTGCCAGTATCGCGATCGTGGGGGTGATGACGCTGATCGGACGGGTGCGCCGGCAGGGGAGCCAGGTCGCGTCCGGGATCGTACTGACCGCCGGTTTCGCCCTTGGGGTGTTCCTCCAATCGCTGAACCCCGCCCTGCCGGTGCACGTCGACTCCTTCTTGGTCGGGTCGATCCTCACCGTGACGACGGCGGATGTCGCGCTGGCCGGCGGGGTGCTTGTGGCCGCCGTGCTCGTCGTCGTCTTCCTCGGCAAGGAGATCCTGTTCTCGACCTTCGATCGCACCGGGTACCGGGCGGCAGGCTACCGGGAATGGCCGATCGAGCTCCTCAGCCTCGCGCTGATCACCGCGACCGTCGTCACCGCCATGCCGGCCGTCGGCGCCATCCTCGCCATCGCGCTGATCGCGGCGCCGGCCGCCGCGGCACGCCTGCTGGCCCGCACGACGACGCAGATCTTCCTCGCCGCCCCGGTGCTCGGCGCCGGTGCAGGCATCAGCGGGGTGCTGCTCTCCCGGGGTCTCGATATCGCGGCCGGGCCCGCAATCGCCCTCACCGCCGCCGCGTTCTTCCTGGCCGCCCTCGGTGTGCGCTCCCTCGGCCGGGCGCGGTTACGGTTGAGACCATGAGGTTGAGACCGTGAAGCGAAACACCTGGCAGCGGGAGGCCGTGCGCACGGCACTCGGCGACACCGAGGGCTTCGTGAGCGCCCAGGGCCTGCACTCCCGGCTGCACTCCACCGGGTCGCCGATCGGCCTCGCCACGGTCTACCGGGCCCTGGCCGACCTGGCGCTCGAGGGCGAGGCCGACTCCCTGCAGTCCCCGGAGGGGGAGAGCCTGTACCGCGCGTGCAGCACCACCGACCATCACCACCACCTGATCTGCCGCCGGTGCGGCCTCACCATCGAAATCGAAGTGGATGCCGTCGAGAACTGGGCGACGAACGTGGCCGCCGAGCACGGCTTCAGCCAGGCGGCGCACGTGATCGACATCTTCGGACTCTGCGCCGCCTGCACCGCGGCATCCGTCAGCGCCTGAGCCACCCGGCCCGGGGACGCGCCGGTTTGCGGATCGCCGGCCAGACCCGTAGTGTTGGACGTTGCTGCGCATATCTGTGCGTGCACTGCCGTGTCACGGGCTCCCGGTTCACCGGGCATGGCCCGCGTCCCGGCCGACAAGAGATCTTGGGAAGGGCATTCGCCCTTCGGTATTGGAGGAGAACCATGGCAGCTACCTGCCAGGTGACCGGAGCCGTTCCCGGCTTTGGACACAACATTTCACACTCGCACCGGCGCACCAAGCGTCGCTTCGACCCGAACGTACAGACCAAAAAGTACTACGTACCGTCGCTTCGCCGTAACGTGACCCTGACCCTCTCGGTCAAGGGCATCAAGGTAATCGATGCTCGTGGCATCGAGTCGGTCGTCAAGGACCTTCTCGCCCGTGGGGAGAAAATCTAATGGCCAAGCAGCATGACGTCCGCCCGATCATCAAGCTCCGTTCGACGGCTGGAACCGGTTACACCTACGTGACCAAGAAGAACCGCCGCAACGACCCCGACCGTCTCGTGCTCAAGAAGTACGACCCCGTAGTGCGCAAGCACGTTGACTTCCGTGAGGAGCGCTAAAAATGGCGAAGAAGAGCATGATTGCCAAGAACAACCAGCGCAAGGTTATCGTCGAGCGCTACGCGGCGAAGCGCCTTGAACTGAAGAAGGCCCTCGTTGACCCGGCCGGCACCGACGAGTCGCGTGAAGCGGCTCGCCTCGGCCTGCAGAAGCTGCCCCGCAACGCGTCGCCGGTTCGCCTGCGCAACCGCGACGCGGTCGACGGCCGTCCCCGTGGTCACCTCAGCAAGTTCGGGATCTCGCGCGTTCGTTTCCGCGACATGGCTCACCGTGGCGAACTGCCCGGCATCACCAAGTCCAGCTGGTAATACCGCCTGATCCCGGTTCGAAACCCAGGTTTTGAACCGTGAAGGGGATGTCGACTTCGGTCGCCATCCCCTTTGTTTTGCGCGGAGAGCGCAAAATGAGCCGCTTCCGGGGGTGAAAGCGTCTCAAAACGCCGTAAATCCGCGGTTTTTCGCGGAACTCTGTTAGATTCAACGCGGTCGAACCGACCAACGGGGTCGCCCTCACGGCGTCGCCCGCATTTACGTGAAAACCTGTTTTTACAGACAAAGGTCCGAGGAGGACACTCAATGGCTGACAAGTCGCTGAACAAGACCGAGCTCGTTGCCAAGGTTGCCGCAGACTCTGGCCAGAGCCAGGCTGCTGTCGACGGCGTTCTGAACGCTTTCTTCGCAACCCTCGCCGACACCGTTGCAAACGACGGCAAGGTCACGATCCCGGGCTGGCTCGGAGTCGAGCGCACCGCTACCGCTGCGCGCACGGGCCGCAACCCGCAGACCGGTGAAGAGATCGCCATCGCCGCGGGCCACCGTGTCAAGCTGACCGCCGGCAGCAAGCTGAAGGCCGCCGCAAAGTAGTCTCGCTTTCGTGCGGGGGGCGTCGACTTCGGTCGACGCCCCCTGTGTTTAACCTCCCTGGTGTCAGTGACGGAGGTCTGGGCGTTCGGGACAGTGGGGCGCGGATAGGCTGAGTCAGTGACTCGTCTCCTGCGCATCTCCGGTCCGGCGGTCCTTCTGATCGTGGCCGTGCTGTCGGCCCTGGTCGCCCTCGCGTATGGCGGCGGCGCCACCGGACAGCTGCTCGCCGACCCGGGTCCCGTCGTGCGGTGGGGTCTTCCGCTGGCGAAACTACTCGTCAACCTCGGTGCGGCCGGCACCATCGGTGCGCTCGTGCTCACCTGCTTCGCGTTGAGCCCGCGGGAGCCGGAATTCAACACGGCGATCGACTTCGCCGCGGCATCCGCCGCTCTGCTCACGGTGGCCGCTGCGCTGACCGGCTTCCTCACCTTCCTGCAGGTAACCAATGTGCCGCTCAGCTTCGACGACAGGTTCAGTGCGACCGCCGGGCAGTTCTTCAGTGAGATCGAACTCGGCCAGGCCTGGCTCGGCACGACACTCATCGCGGCGGGCGTCACGGTGCTCTGCTTCGCGGTGCGGAACCAGACCGCGCTGGTCTTCGTAGCGGTCCTCGCCGTCGGGGCGCTCGTTCCCATGGCGTTGCAGGGGCACGCGGCCGGCGCGGAGGGGCACGACGTGGCCATCACCGCCCTCGGCCTGCATCTCGTCTTCGCCGCCGTCTGGCTCGGCGGCCTGCTCACCATCGTCGTGCTCCGCAAACAGCTGGTCGGGGGGCGGATCGGCGTCGTGATCGCCCGGTATTCCTCGTTGGCCATGGTCTGCTTTATCGTCGTCGCCGCCACCGGCTATGTCAGCGCCGAGCTCCGCATCGGCAGCTGGGAGCGGCTGCTCACGGCCTATGGCATTCTCGTGCTGGTCAAGGTGGTCGCGCTGATCGCCCTCGGCGGGTTCGGGGTGCTGCACCGCCGCTTCCTGGTGGCCCGGATGCAACGGAGCGCCCAGCCGGGCGACGCCCGGTCACGCACCTGGTTCTGGTGGCTTGTCGTGGCCGAACTGGGCTTCATGGGCCTGGCCTCCGGCGTCGCCGCGGCGCTGGCGCGCACGGCCACCCCGGTGGCGCAGATCGTGGCGACGTCGGTGCCGACCGCGACCCCCGCCCAGATCCTGACGGGGGAGGGGCTCCCGCCGGAACTCACCTTCGGCCGGTATTTCACCGAGTGGCGGTTCGACCTGGCCTGGGTGCTGTTCTGCGCGTTCGGGATCTTCTTCTACCTCGCGGGAGTGGCCCGCCTGCGGCGCCGCGGCGACAAGTGGCCGGTCTACCGCACGGTGCTCTGGGTCATCGGCATGCTGATCCTGTTCTACATCACCAACGGCGGGGCCAACCTCTACGCAAGCTACCTGTTCTCGTCGCACATGCTCATGCATATGGCGCTGACGATGCTCGTGCCGGTGTTCCTCGTGCCCGGCGCGCCGGTGACGCTCGCGGCCAGGGCCATCCGCAAGCGGCAGGACGACAGCCGGGGCCCGCGCGAGTGGATCCTCCTGGCCGTGCACTCCCGCTATGCGGGCATCCTGGCGAACCCGCTCGTCGCCGCCGGACTCTGGGCCGGGTCATTGTGGGTGTTCTACTACTCCTCCCTGTTCAGCTGGGCGACGACCGACCACATCGGCCACGAGTGGATGGTGGTTCACTTCCTGATCACCGGGTACCTCTTTGTGCAGTCGCTGATCGGGATCGACCCGGTGCCCTACCGACTGCCTTATGCCGGCCGGCTGCTCCTGCTGCTCGGGACGATGGCGTTCCACGCCTTCTTCGGCGTGACCCTGATGACCGGCACCGGGCTCCTGCTCGCCGACTGGTATGGCGCGATGGGACGGGACTGGGGCCTCAGCGGCATTGCCGACCAGCAGATGGGCGGCGGCATCGCGTGGAGCGTCGGCGAGATCCCGACGATCGCGCTGGCCATCGCCGTCGCCATCCAGTGGAGCCGCAGCGATGAGAAGGAGTCCCGGCGCACCGACCGCAACGCGGACCGCACCGGCGAGGCGGAACTGAAGCGGTACAACGACCAGCTGGCCGCCCTGGCCTCCCGCGACCGGCTGGTCTGAACGCGCCGACGGGCCGAACGGGTCAGTGCAGCTGGATCGCCAGCGATCCGTCGGGCCGGACGGTCACGCTCAGCGCCACGGCGAACGGGACGTCCTCGTCGCGCGTCTCGACGTCGCCGTCGAACAGGGATTGCACCTCGACGACGATGTGGGCCTGGCCGGTGGTGTCGGCCATCTCGAAGGTGGTTGCTCCGGCGGTCAGGGCCACCACCGGGTACGCCGCGATCGTCCAGACCGGAACGCCCTTCACCCGGTCGTTGATCTCGATGCCGAAGGGGCAGTTCGACGGCTGGAGCACCTGCTGGGTGGTGCAGGCGTCGAGGAAGCCGTTCAACTCGGTCTGCACCTGTTCGAGGAACAGCTTGTTCGGTTCGGCATCGACCGTGACATCCGCGGCCCCGCTCTTCGTGACCGCGATCTGCTGGGCCGGGGCGGTGAGCAGGTTCGACGTGTGGCCGACGGAGTACAGCGCGGGCGCGAACGCGAGGTACGCGGCCTGGTTCGAGAAGGTGGCCGGGGCATCGGCCGCCGCGTGTGCCCGGGTGTCGAGGGTCAGGCCGTTGACCGTGAAGGACGCCTCGTGCAGCACCGTGACCTGCAACACGGCGAGCGGGCTGGCGGCGAAGCGCCAACTGTCGAAGACCCCGGCGAAGGTGCCGGTGTGGGCGACGCTGAACGCCATCGACGCGGGCTTGCCGTCGAGGCGGAAACCGTAGACGACGGTGTGCTTGCCCGGTTCGTCCTCGGTGTCACTGGTCAGGTGGATGTCGGTGAGCGCGCCGAGCACCGCCGGTCGCAGCAGCGTGGCCGGAAGGTCCTGGGGCAGTTTGGCGGCCGCGAGCGCCTTGTCCGTGAGTTCGACCCCGGGCAGCTGGAGCGCGCTCGTCGTGTCGTGCCTGGCGATGGCCTCGAGGTACTGGCGCACGAACCCGCCGGCGCTGTACAGGTCGCGGTTGAGCGAACCGATCGCGGCCGCGAAGGCGGCACAGAGGAGGGCGGCAATCACGACCATGGCGAGGATGGCGCGTCGCCGGCTGCTACGGCCCGTGCCGTCCCCATTGTCCACCTCAACATCCTCCCATGGCGCGGGTCCACGGGCAGGCGCCCGCCCTGCCGGAGTGCACAGGCCGGGTGTTGACGGCCGCCGGTCGCAGGACAGCGGATACAGTGGAATGTCCCTCCCGCACCCATCGAAAGCGTCCCCGTGTCCGAGATCCCGCTGTCGCGCGAACAAGCCGAGGTGTTCCAGGCGATCGAGGGCACCCGCCAGAACGTCTTCGTCACCGGCCGGGCCGGAACGGGCAAGTCCACGCTGCTGAACCACCTCTCCTGGAACACCAGCAAGCAGATCGTCATTGCGGCGCCCACCGGCGTCGCAGCCCTCAACGTGGGCGGCCAGACCATCCACTCCCTGTTCCGGCTGCCGATCGGGGTGATCGCCGATCACCCGATCGACCAGAACGACCAGCTGCGCAAGCTGCTCAACACGATCGACACCGTGGTCATCGACGAGGTGTCCATGGTCAACGCCGACCTGATGGATGCCATCGACCGCAGCCTGCGCCAGGCCCGCCAACGGCCCAACGACACCTTCGGCGGGGCCCAGATCGTGCTCTTCGGCGACCCCTACCAGCTTGCCCCGGTTCCGGGGGACTCCGACGAGCGCGCCTATTTCGCCGACACCTACCGGTCGATGTGGTTCTTCGACGCCAAGGTCTGGCGGGACGCCGACCTGCGCATCTTCGAGCTCAGCGAGGTGCACCGCCAGCGCGACGCGGACTTCAAGCTCATGCTCAACGCGGTCCGGCACGGCCAGGTCACGCCGGAGATCGGCGGGGCGCTCAACGCGGCAGGGGAGCGGAAGCCGCCGACGGAGGGCGTGATCACGCTCGCGACCCGGAACGATTCCGTGAACCGGATCAATGCGGCCGCCCTGAAGAGGCTCTCCGGGAAGGCCCTCACCGCCAAGGCGGACGTCACCGGCGATTTCGGCGGCCGCACCTTCCCCGCCGACGAGGTGCTCGAACTGAAGGTGGGCGCGCAGGTCATGTTCCTGCGCAACGATTCCCCGCAGGACGGCGGTCCGCGCTGGGTGAACGGCAGCATCGGCACCGTCACCCGGGTCGACTCCACGGTCTACGTGGACATCGACGGGGTCACCCACGAGGTGGAGCCCGCCGTGTGGGAGAAGTTCAAGTACACCTACAACGCCACGACCAAGAAACTGAGCAAGGACGTCGTGGCCGAGTTCACGCAGTTCCCGCTGCGGTTGGCCTGGGCGGTCACCATCCACAAGTCCCAGGGGGCCACCTACGAGCGGGCGATCGTGGACCTCGGGGCGCGGGTGTTCAGCCCCGGCCAGACCTACGTCGCCCTGAGCCGGCTGACCAGCCTCGACGGCCTCTACCTCACCCGTCCGCTGCGGCCGAGCGACATCATCGTGGACGAGAACGTGCAGCGTTTCATGAACGGTCCGCGCGACGACCTGCCGCCCATGTCCGCCTGACCGGCCCGCCCGGTCTCCGCGCCGCGCACGAGCATCGCGGCGCACGTTGCGAAAACGGGCGCACGATCGAACATGCGCCCCCATTCCAAACCTGCGCCGCGAGGCGACGGATGCCCGGGGTCAGTGGTGGTGGCCGGACGGGCTGAGGGTGGGTGTCGTCGACGCCGGAAGATCGTGCGAGCCGTGGGGAACGGCGTGGGCTCCGGCCTCCGTCGCGGCCAGGGCCGGCGTGGTCAGTCCGGAGAACAACAGCCCGCCGATCGTGAGTGCGACGAGGAAGCGCCAGCCCTGCGGGGTGGCTGCGCCATCCGTTGGCCCGGTGCCCCGCTCGCCGGTGGACGCGCCACCGGACGGGCGGATGCCCCGCTGGGCCGTGCGGCGGCCGATCGCGAGGGCGGCGGCGATGAAGAGACCGAACAGAGACGCCACCATCATCGGGAAGAGGGGGAGGCCCGTGGCGCCGGAGGGCAGCCCGAACCCGCTGCCCAGCGTCGTCGTCGCTCCCCACACGAAGACGGGGATGAGGGAACCGAACAGGGCCAGGTCCGCGGCGACCAGCCGCCCGCGAACCAGCGTCACGACACCCCAGCCGAGTTCGGCGGCGCCGAACCCGACCAGGATGATCGCGAGGAGTACCGGGGCGCTTGCGCCGACGGCGAGGTGGATCGTGCCGGCGCCCATCGCGGCGAAAGCGAGCCAGAGGCGGCTGATCGAGGTCATGGCGTGCCTTTCGGTGGATCGGGCGTTGACGAGGAAGGTGCGGGCCGGGGTCGTGGCCGATCAGGCCGTGGCGGCGCGGTCGTGGGTGCGGTTGACGACCTTGTCGGTGGCGAGGCCGGCACCGAGCAGCACGATCGCGCTGGCGAGGTGAAGGAAGTGGTCCGGCGTGTTGAGGGCGAGGATGTTCAGCGCGGTGCTCGCGATGAAGAAGCCGACGATACCGAGCAGCAGGTAGACCGCGCCGATCGTGGTGTTGACGGCCTTCGCGGCGGGAACGCTGGCCAGCCCGGCGATCAGGAGTGCCGCGCCGATCAGAAGGTGGGCCACGTTGTGCAGCGGGTTGACTGCGAAGAGGCCGAGGAGCAGGCCACCCTCGGTCGCGATGAAGCTGATGCCGCCGGTCACGGCGAAGCCGAGGAGTCCGACGAGCAGGTAGACGGCGCCGAAGACCGTGGCGACGAGACGGTTGGGTGATGTGCGCATGAGAAGACCTCCTGTTTGGTGTCTCGATCCGTGCACGATAACTATTCGGAGTTCCGGGCGATTCGGTTTGGTCAATGCACGCGCGGCATCCGGGTCATGAGTACACTCCCTCGTAGAGGGGTCAGCAGCCGATGGGGGTAACGGAATGAACGTCGAGATGCCATGATGACCGCTGGGAGGGCGCCCCGACGATGCGCCGTGGCCGCACTCGCGGTGAGCGCGGCCCTTCTGCTCTCCGGATGCACGGGCACGGCCGGTGCATCCGGCGACAGCCACCCGCAGGTGCAGGCCCCGTTCCCGGCGGAGGTCGCCGGCCGCCTGGACGCAGCACTCGCCGAAGCGATCACCCAGTCCGGCTCCAGCGGAGCCCTCGCCGGCGTCTGGGCGCCGTGGGCCGGGCAATGGGTCGTGTCGCCCGGCACCACGGCGCCGGGTAACGGTGTTCCGATGGGCACGGCCATGAGCTACCGGATCGGCACGAACACGACCGCGCTCACCTGCACTGTGCTGGCGAAGCTCGTCGATGAGGGTGTCGTGAAGCTCGACGAACCGGTCTCGACCTACCTCGACCGGATGGTGGGCCTCGAGGGGATCACGCTCGGCCAGTTGTGCCGCAACACGTCCGGCCTGGCCGACTACACCCGGAACCTGCTCCCGCAGTTCGTGAAGAACCCGACCCGGATCTGGCCGGGGCGGGAGGTGGTGTCCAGCGGCATGGGGTCTCCGCGCGTGGGTCTGCCCGGTGGCGTCTGGGCGCAGTCCGACACCGGCGTCGTGCTGCTGGGGATGGCCCTCGAGGAGGCGGCCCACCAGGACCTGTCGTCTCTCTACCGCGGCCGGGTGCTCGAACCGGTGGGTATGACCGGCACGAGCCTGCCCGGCCCGAATGAGCTGGGCCTGCCCGGCTCACACCCCGAGGGGCTCGCCGCTGCGCTCGACGCGGCCGCGCACCCCGTCTGCGATAGTGTGCTCACCGTGACCGAGCTGTCGCCGTCGATGGGCGGTGCCGCGGCCGGCGCCGTGTCGACCCTGGCCGACCAGAAGAAGTGGGTGAGCGCCCTCGCCGAGGGCAGCCTGCTCACCGACGCGACGGCGAAGGCGCAGTGGGCGACGGTGGCCGAAGGACCCGACGCGCCAGACTGGCGCCGCTACGGTCTCGGCGCCGAGCAGCTCGGTCCGCTTCGCGGGAGGGCCGGGGCGATCCCCGGGTTCATCTCGGCGGCGTACTCCGATCCGGCCAGCGGCCTCACGATCGTGGTCGCCTTCAACAACTCGACCGACGGGGCCGGTTTCGCCGAGGCCGTGGCGCGGCGCCTCGCCGCCATCGTGTGGGCCGTGCCGGCGGCTGGCGACACGGCAGGCACGGGGGCAGCGACCGCCGCCCCCGCCGCGGACTCTGCGCCGGCCTCCGCACCGACGACACCCCTGCCGTGGACCGAGGAGCAGGCCGCGGAAGCGATCCGCGCCGCCACGGCGTGCGCCCCGCCCGCTGCGCCGGCACCGGCCGGATAGGATCTGCCCATGGCAATCCAAGCAGACACGAAGGACTGGACCTGGGTGCTCGAGACCCGGTGCCCCGACTGCGGTTTCGCGGCGGCCGAGGTCGACTTCGACGACATCCCGCCGCTCGTGCGCCGGAACGCGGCCCGCTGGATTCCGGTGCTTCACCGGGCGGATGTCGCGGTGCGCCCGAACGAGAACACCTGGTCGGCCCTGGAGTACGCGGCCCATGTCCGCGACGTCTTCCGCATCTTTGAGGCACGCCTGCGGCTGATGCTCACCGAGACCGACCCGGCGTTCCCGAATTGGGACCAGGACGCGACGGCGGTCGC
Organism: Cryobacterium sp. MP_M3; assembly: GCF_015752155.1. Taxonomy (GTDB): domain Bacteria; phylum Actinomycetota; class Actinomycetes; order Actinomycetales; family Microbacteriaceae; genus Cryobacterium. The sequence goes on from NZ_JADOVI010000010.1 coordinate 145,744, forward strand.
CGACCGCTACGACCAGCAGGAACCTGCCGTCGTGGCCCGGGAACTCACCGAGGCCGCGGCATCCGTCGCCGACGCGTTCGCCAAGGTCGCCGTCGACGACCGGGGGCGCACCGGGCGCCGAAGTGACGGCGCCGTGTTCACCGTGGTGACGCTGGGCCGGTACTTCCTGCACGACCCGGTGCATCATCTGCACGATGTGGCCGGCGACTGACACGCGGAGGGCACGAAAAGAACGGGCGCACCATGACTGGTGCGCCCGTTCTTCGGCTGGGGGCCTGTGTGCCGGTTAGGCCCGGCGACGTCCGGCGAGGGCGCCGTAGACCAGGAGCACGATGATCGATCCGACGATGGCGAGCAGCCACGTCGAGATCGAGAAGAAGTCGCCGAGGTTGACCCCGAAGATGATTGATCCGAGCCAGCCGCCCAGGAACGCGCCGATCACGCCGAGGATCAGCGTGAGGAACCAGCCGCCGCCCTGACGGCCGGGGAGGATCGCCTTCGCGATGGCGCCGGCAATAAGTCCGAGAATCAGAAATCCGATGAAGCTCATGGGTGTGTCCTTCTTTTTGTGGGGGAATCGGGTCGGTGGACCCTGGGTCAGTGCACGGGTGGGGGCGCCGGGGCGCGGGTCGAGCGGGTTCGCTCGGGTGGACTACTCCGGGACGGCCGGGGTCTCGGGCGCGTCGGCCGGGGCCGAGGCGTAGTGAACGTCCTTGATGGTCACGTCGACAGCGGTCACCTGCATGCCCACGATCGTGTGGATCGCAGTCGTGATCGCGGCCCGCACGTCATCGGCGACCTTCTGCAGTTCGTGGGGGTACTCCACGACCAGGGAGATTTCCACGGCGACGCGGGTCTCGTCGACGGTGATGCTCACGCCCTGCGACGGGTCGGTTCCGCTGATGGCCTCCCGGATGGCGCCGAGGGCGCGCACGGCGCCGCCGCCGAGGGCGAAGACCCCGGGAACCTCACGCGCCGCGATCCCGACGATCTTCGCGACAACGCCGTCCACGATGACGGTCTTGCCGGTGCCGGTGGCTTGCGCGGCTTCGAATGCGGTGGTGTCGGTGATGGTGAACTCCAGTCTCTCTCGGTCTGCCCGCCCGGAACGGGCGGCGACCGCAGGTTGGTCAATTACTAAGACGTTAGCCGGGACGGATTCGTCACGTCGAAGTTGCAAAAAGACTGGAAGACGTCACAATCAGGGGCGGGAGGCGCTCCGCGGATGCCACCGCCCGCCGTTTTCGGCGAGGTGCACTCCCGGTCGGGCATATGGCCTGAGTTAAGCTGAAACCGGCTCGGCAAACCCGAACTCGCGGGCCCCAGGCAACACCCACGGAGGTTCTCGTGCTCGAATACTCACTGCCCGTCGTCATCCAGGGCGGCATGGGCATGGCCGTCTCCTCATGGCAACTCGCCCGCACGGTGTCCCAGGCCGGTCAGCTCGGCGTCGTGTCCGGGATCGCGCTCGACACCGTGCTCACCCGGCGGTTGCAGGACGGCGACGCGACCGGCGACATCCGTCGGGCCCTCGCCGCCTTCCCGGTGCCGGCCATCGCCGAGCGAGCGCTGGAGCGGTTCTTCCTGGTCGACGGCCGCCCCGAGGGAGGCTCCTACCTGCCCGTTCCCAAGCTGTCGCTGCACCCCACCCAGGATCAGCAGGAACTGAGCGTGCTCGGCAACTTCGCCGAGGTCTGGCTGGCGAAAGAGGGCCATGCCGGCCTGGTCGGCATCAACTACATGGAGAAGGTGCAGCTCGCCACCCCCGCCGCGGCCTTGGGCGCGATGCTGGCCGGCGTAGATTATGTGCTGATGGGAGCCGGAATTCCGCGGGAGATCCCACATCTGTTGAACGAGTTCGCGGCCGGCCGGGAGGGCCGGGTCACCATCGACGTCTCCGGCTCGGAGACGGTGCACACCGTCGGCGTCGATCCGGTCGCCCTGCTCGGCGAGGCGCTCCCCGCCCTGAAACGCCCGAAGTTCCTCGCGATCGTCGCCGCGCACGTGCTCGCGTTCTACCTGGCCAGGGACGAGGAGATCCGCCCCGACGGCTTCATCATCGAGGGCCCGACGGCCGGCGGCCACAATGCGCCGCCGCGCGGCCGGCTCACCCTCGACGACGACAAGCAGCCCATCTACGGCCCTCGCGACGACGCCAACCTCGAGAAGATCGCGGACCTGGGCCTGCCGTTCTGGCTCGCCGGTGGCTACGGCCAGCCCGAACGCGTGGCCGAGGCCCTCCGGTCCGGCGCGGCCGGGGTGCAGGTCGGCACCCTGTTCGCGTTGAGCCGCGAGTCCGGCCTCGCCGACACCCTTCGCGACGCCGTGCTCGATCGGCTCGACGACGGCGAACTGTCGATCAGAACGGATGCCGCGGCCTCGCCGACCGGCTTCCCGTTCAAGGTCGCGCAACTGCCGGGAACTCTCTCCGTCGCCGCCGTCTACGACAAGCGGGTGCGGCTCTGCGACCTCAGCTACCTGCGCGAACCCTACGAACGAAAGGACGGGGTCGTCGGCTTCCGGTGCCCCAGCGAGCCAGTGCACATGTACGTGCGCAAGGGCGGCGCCGCCGAGGACACGGTCGGCCGGGCCTGCCTCTGTAACGCGCTCACCGCCACCGTCGGCCTGGGCCAAACGCGCAAAACCGGGTACGTCGAGTCGCCCCTGCTCACCCTCGGCAACGACATCGAGGGTGCCGGTCTGCTCCGCGCCGCGCATCCTGAGGGCTGGGGTGCGGCCGACGTCGTGGCCTGGTTGCTCGGCCAGGTGCCCGCCGTCCGCTGAGCCCCGCTAGGCCGCGCGTCCGGCTCGTGCTGCACGGTGAATCACGGAGAAAGCACCGTCCTCGCGAGGGGGAGGGTGCTTTCTCCGCAACTCACCCGAGCGCGGTGTCCCGGCGACGGCCGGGCTCCGGCTCAGCCGACGACGTCTAACACGGCCGTCAGGGTGTGGCTCTGCCCGGGCGCGAGCGTCACCCGGTTCTCCCGCACGTTCGCCGATTCGACGCAGACCATCCCGGTCCACTCGTCGTCGCCGAAATCGCCCATCGAGGCGGCCTTGCCGATCCACGGATTCCAGACGATCGTGCTGTGCGAGCCCTGGGTCGTGATTCCCACGGTGCGCCCCGAGCCGTCAGTCACGGCGGTGGCGGCGGGGCTGTCCAGGTAGATCCGGTCCGTCTCGGCGCTGAACCGCACCGGGCCGGTCTCCGTCCCGACCGACATCCCGGCGAGCTGGTCGAGGTAGGGCGCACCCTCGAGGCCGGTGACCCCGGTGGCGAGGATGTCGTCCACCGCCAGGTAGCTGTGCAGCGCCTCCTCGAAGCTGACGGCATCCGTGTCCCGGTTCGTCACCGTGAGCGCGAGGCTCAGCCGGGCACCGACGGTCACGGTGTAGAGCGCCTCGAAACGGTGCGGCCAGGCCGTGGCGCGGGTGGCCGGGCTGTCGGCCAGCCGCAGGGTGATGGCCACGGTCTCGCCGTCGTCCCGGGCGGCGACGAGCTCCCACTCGGCCAGCCGGGCGAATCCGTGCGCGGGGGCGCCCGGATCGAGCGGGTTGGCGCCGAACCACGGGAAGCAGATCGGCACCCCGCCGCGGATGGCCTTCGCCTCGGTGAACGAGCTGGCCGCGCTCAGCCAGAGCACGGGCCGCCCGCCGGCCGGCGTCCACCGGGCCACGTGAGCGCCGTGCAGGTACAGCTCGGCCGATCCGTGCGAGCCGGACAGTCGCACGACGGGCAGGCCGCCCTCGCCGGTCTCCAGGTGAACGGATGCCGGCAGAGCGGCCGGGTCGAAGGGTGCGGGTGACAAGGGGCCTCCAGTATGTTGGCAGCGCCAACGCCGGACTCCAGTTTCGCAGCTTCGCGGCCTTGCCGTTGCGGGACCTTCGCCCCGTGGCGGCGGCGGTCCGGCGGGGCTACCGTGTGCCCTGGGCGATCGCGTCAGCCGGCCCGATCGAACTGACCAGCCAACCAGGAGGTGGCGGAAATGTCAGGATTCACGGAACAAGGCCGACCGGGCTTCGTGCCCGGTCAGGACGGCTCGGCGCAGCCGGCAACGGACCGGGAATGGGCGCGCAGGAGGCTCGAACGCAGACGCAAGCTCGGCGACGACATTGTGGCGTATGTTGTGATCAACCTGTTCCTGATCGGCATCTGGGCGGCGGTCGGCATGGGCTATTTCTGGCCCGGCTGGGTACTCGCCGGGTGGGGTGTCGCACTGGTGCTGGAATCCTGGAGCCTGTTCTACCACCGGGCGATCACGGATGCCGACATCGAGCGAGAGATGCGCAAGGGCAGGTAGCGGAGTAATCACGACGAGACGGAGCAGGACATGGCTAAGCGGCGTTGGAGTGACCTGACCGGCGGGCAACGAGTGGCGACGATCGTGGGATCGGCGGTGCAGTTCACCCTGGCGGCCCTGGCGTGGTCGGACCTGGCCAACCGGCCGGCGAAGCTCGTGAACGGGAAAAAGGCGGTGTGGGCGGTGGTCATCGCGGTGAACTTCGTCGGCCCGATCTCCTACTTCCTGTTGGGTCGACGCGCTCACCGGTGATCCTGCACGCCGCGGAGCCGAAGGGACAGACAGCGTGAGCCACGTCGACACCACGCACCGGTCCGGGCGGCAGCACCACCAGGCCGGCGCGGCGGGCAACGCGATCGAGGTCGTCGAGCTGAGCAAGCGATTCGGGCGCACGCGCGCCCTGCGGGAGGTCAGTTTCACCGTTCCGCGCGGCGGCGTCTTCGGGGTCATCGGGCCCAACGGCGCCGGGAAGACCACGATCATGCGGGCGCTGCTCGACATCATCCGCCCCACCTCGGGCCGGGCCACGGTGCTGGGGGAGGACTCCCGCAACGCCGGGCCGGAACTCCGCCGGCGGATCGGCTTCCTGCCAGGTGAACTTAGCCTCGAGGGTCGGATCACGGGCCGGCGCCTGCTGCAGCACTACGCCGACATCTCCGGACCGGTGCCGCGGGGCCACATCGACGAGCTCGCGGAGCGCTTCCACCTCGACCTCGACAGCCACGTGCGCACGCTCTCCCGCGGCAACAAGCAGAAGCTCGGCCTCGTGCAGGCCTTCATGCACAATCCGGAACTTCTCGTGCTCGACGAGCCCACGAGCGGGCTCGACCCGCTGATGCAACAGGAGTTCCTCAGCCTGGTCAAAGAGGTGCGTGCAGGCGGCCAGACCGTATTCCTCTCCTCGCATGTGATCAGCGAGGTCCAGCAGGCCGCGGACGTGGTGGCGATCCTCCGGGACGGCCAGGTCGTCACTGTCGCCGGTGTCGAACAACTCCGCCAGACCGCGGTGCGCCACTTAAGGATGACGGCCACCGGAATTCCGCCGGCCGAGCTCGCGGAGCGCCTCGAGCGTCTCGACGGCGTGGGCGGCCTGGTCTGTCGCTCCCTCGCGTCCGGTGCCACCGAAGCCGTCGCCACCCTGGAGGGTGCCATCCGGCCGTTCATCCAGGCCGTCTCCACTCTCGCGGTGACCGACCTCGTGCTGGAGGAACCGGACCTCGAGGAATCGGTGCTGGGTCTCTACTCCGCGCCGGCGGCATCCGCTTCGCCGGTGGGTCCCGAGCGAGGGGGGCGCCCATGACAACGGCGACGGAGCGTCGCCACGCGGATAGCCGGGGCGACGGGGCCTCCACCGGCCGGGAGTACGTGCGCCGCGCGCCGGTCCCCATTTTCGGCAAGGCCTTCACGGATGGCTGGCGCGCCCTGATCGGCTGGGCCGTCGGCTTCGGAGTGGCCGCCTTCCTCTACCTTCCGCTGTTCCCGAGCATGGGGGCCAGCGCGGACATGCAGAAGCTGGTCGACACCATGCCCGCGGCCCTGGTCAAAAGCCTCAACTACGACCAGATCGGCACCGGGTCCGGGTACACCCAGGCCACCATTTTCGGCCTGATCGGCTTCGTCCTGATCAGCATCGCATCGATCGGCTGGGGCGCGGCGGCCCTGGGCGGCGACGAGGAGTCGGGGCAGCTCGAGCTCACGCTCGCGCACGGCGTCACCCGGGTGGAGGTGGCCGTTCAGCGGTTCGCGGCCATGGCGCTGAAGATCGTCCTGATCGCCGTGCTCGCCTTCGTGCTCGTGCTCATTCTCGACGGCCCGGCGGAGTTGAAACTGAATGTGGCATACCTCGTCCAGACCTGCATCCTCTTCGGCGGCCTCGCCCTGCTCTGCGGCAGCGCCGCGATGCTCTGCGGCGCGCTGTCCGGCCGCCGGGTGTGGGGGATCGGCGGCGGGGCGTTCGTGGCCGTCGGCGGTTACGTCTTCAACGCGATCGGCAATCAGAGCGCCGACCTGGAATGGCTGCACGCGTTCTCGCCCTACCACTGGGCCTACGGCAACTACCCGCTGACGAACGGCGCGGACTGGACGTCGGTGCTCGCGTTCTACGGCGGGTCGGTGCTCGCCGGCGCGGCCACCGCGCTTGCGCTGCGCCGCCGTGACATCGGGGTCTAGGCGCATTGCCGCGCCGGGCGTCGCGGAATAGCCTGTGCGCATGTGCGGACGCTTCGCGATGGACAAGGACACCGACGACCTGATCCGGGAGTTCGTCGCATCCGGCGGCGATTTCCGGGACTGGCGGCCGTCGTACAACATCGCCCCGACCGATCTCGTCCCCGTCGTGCGCGAGTGGGAGCACGACCACACCGTCACCCGCGAGGTGGACGGGGCCACCTGGGGCCTGGCCCCGGCCTGGGCGGCCGGCGCGAAGGCCGCGCCGGCCGGCTCGAAGACCAATGCCCGGCGCCCGGCCCCGATCAACGCCCGCCTCGAGACCGTGGCCACGAACGGCATGTTCCGTGCCGCGTTCACCTCCCGGCGGTGCATCGTGCCGATGACCGGCTATTACGAATGGGAAGACCTGCCCGACGGCAAACAACCGCACTTCATCCATAGCGACGGCGTCCTGGCAGCGGCCGGACTCTACGCCGGGCGGCAGGAGCACGACGGAACCTGGTCGCACAGCATGGCGGTGATCACCAGGGAGGCCAGGGACGCCTCCGGCGACATCCACGACCGGATGCCCGCCTTCCTCACCAGGGATGCCTGGGATGAGTGGCTACGGCCGGGCAAGGTCGCCGACCCCGGTGCCCTGCTCGACCTGCTCGACCGGTCGTCACTGACGGTGGCCGGCAACATCAGGAGCCACCCGGTGTCGCGCCGCGTCAACAACGCGCGGGTGCCCGACGAGGAGAAGCGGGACCCGGAGCTCATTGCGCCGGTGGGACTGTGAGCGGATGACGGGAATCGAACCCGCGCTATCAGCTTGGGAAGCTGAAGTTCTACCATTGAACTACATCCGCGCGCCGGGTGAAGGGGTAAGCCCGCACCGAACCGTGCCAGCATATCAACTCCACGCCGTTAGGCTTGAACCGTGCTGCTCTCGGATCGCGATATCAAGGCTGAAATCAACGCTGAACGAATCCGGCTGGAGCCGTATCGGCCCGACATGATCCAACCGTCGAGCATCGATGTGCGCCTGGACGGCTTCTTCCGCCTGTTCGACAATCACAAGTATCCGTACATCGACCCGGCAGAAGACCAGCCGGACCTCACCCGGCTGATCGAGACGCCCCGGGACGAGCCGTTCATCCTGCACCCGGGCGAATTCGTTCTCGGCGCCACCTACGAGAAGGTGAGCCTGCCCGACGACATCGCCGCCCGGCTCGAGGGCAAGAGTTCCCTGGGCCGCCTCGGCCTGCTCACTCACTCCACGGCCGGGTTCATCGACCCCGGCTTCACCGGCCACGTCACGCTCGAGCTGAGCAACGTCGCCACCCTGCCGATCAAGCTGTGGCCCGGCATGAAGATCGGCCAGCTGTGCTTCTTCCGGCTGAGCTCGCCGGCCGAGAAGCCCTACGGCTCGAGCGAGTACAGCTCCCGCTATCAGGGCCAACGCGGACCGACGGCGTCCCGGTCGTTCCTGAACTTCCACCGCACCGACGTCACGGTCTCGGCAAGCCCGACCTCCACGGAGTAGTTCGACCAGGGGGAGTAGCCCGACCGCGGGGGAGCCGCTCGTTCATACGGATGCAACACGCGCCCGGTAAAATCGGCTCATGACCACATCCGTGCCCCGTTTCACCGAGGCGCTCATCGCGCCGGGACCGACGCCCGAGTACCCCGGGCGGATGCGCCGGTTCGGCCAGCTCGTCGGCAGTTGGGCGGCCAAGGGTTCACGGCTCGACGAGGCCAGCGGGGAGTGGCGCGAACGCGACTTCACCTGGATCGTCGAATTCGTCCTGGACGGGCGCGCCGTGCAGGACCTCGAGGTGGTCGCCAGTGACACGCACCCGAGCGGTTTCGAGACCGTGGCGATGGCCGTGCGCGTCTACGACCCGCACGCCGGCGCCTGGCGGGTCAGCTATTTCGCGCCCAAGATCGGGGAGTACTGCCACCTCGTGGCCACCCCGCACCGCAACGGCCTGCGCCAGGACGGCACGGGCACCGACGGCCGGCCGATCCGCTGGAACTTCGTCTCGATCACGGACGACTCCTACTCCTGGGAGGGCTGGGTGTCCGATGACGAGGGCGCGACCTGGCTGCTGGTCGAGCACAACGAGGCCACCCGCATCCGCTGACGCCGGAGGCCGCCGCCTCAGCGGGGTGCGCCGTCGCCGGTGACGGATGCCGGCCGTACCAGGGCGGGTGCGATCCCGAGCAGCCCGAACACCAGGATGAGTTCGACGCTGCCGAGGGCGAAGTAGATCGTCTGCAGCACCGAGTACTCCTCGATCACGGAGAGTTCGACGAAGATCCAGATCAGCATGCCGAAGCCTGCGACGGCTGAGGCCAGGAGCGCCCAGCCGCGTCGCCGCCAGAGACCGACCGCGGCGAGGAGCTGGGTTCCCCCGACAACGACGCCGAGGATGAGCCCGGGCAGGACGAAGGACGAGAACGGCGAGCCCTCGAGATAGCGGAGGGGCACGCCGGCGCCGTTCGCCGCGACACCGAGCACGGCGCCCCCGAACGACGACACGGTACAGAAGACCAGCGTGCCCAGCAGGGCACGCTTCAGGACAACGGGAGAGATCGGCACGACGACTCGCCTTCCAGCAGGGCCGGGCGGCCCGCCGCTGCAGAGCCTAGACCTCGTCAGGGATCAGGGGGCCAGGGCGAAAGGGAAGGCGAGGTCGGCGGGGTAGTCGCCGAGGGCCGTCAGCTGCGCTGCGGAGCGCTGCAGGGCCGCGAGGGTGAGGCCCAGTGAGCCGGGGCCGAAGCTGACCCGGGAGACGCCGAGCTCGGCGAGGCGGGCCAGCGGCACGGCTCCCGGATGCCCGATCACCGAGATGCGGCCGTTGACCTCGTCGAGGGCGCGCTTCACCTTGTTCTCGTCGTTCAGCCCGAGGAAGAAGATCACATCGGCGCCCGCGTCGAGGTAGGCGTTCGCTCGGGCGACGGCCTCGTCCCACTCGCCGCCGCCGGCGAGGGTGTCCACGCGCGCGTTGATCACGAGCGGGATCCCGGTCGCTTCGGCGGCGGTGCGGGCGGCGGAGACGCGGGCGGCCGCGGTCGGGATGTCGAACTGGGGAGCCTTCGGTGCGCCGACCGAGTCCTCGAGGTTGATGCCGACGGCGCCGGACTCCTCGATCAGGCGGCGCACGTTTCGGGCCACCCCCGCGGCATCCGGGGCGTAGCCCTTCTCGAAATCGACCGAGACCGGCAGGTCGACCGCGTCGACGATCAGGCGTGCCGCGGCGATGGCCTCGTTCACGCTGAGTCCCTCGCCGTCCTGCAGCCCGCGCACATTCGACACCGAATGCGAGGCGGTCGCGAGGGCCCGCACGCCGGACGCCTGCGCCACGACCGTGGCGGTGATGGCGTCCCACACGTTCGTGACAATCAGCGGAGTCCCGGGGAGGTGGAGCGCGTTGAGGAGTTCGGCCTTCTGGATCTGCAAGGTAGTCATCACTCCAGCCTGACAAGGAAGACCGGCCCCGACGAGAGTTCAGCGAATGTCCAGAGAACAAACAGGTTGTGTTCAGCCGATTTGGTCCTGTTTCGGTTTCACCGGAATCAGTACGAGCAGGCCGACGAACAGGACCAGCACGATGCCCAGGATGCCCCAGTAGGTCTCGCCGAAGATCGTGACCATCAGCGCGAACATGGTCGGGGCGAGGAAGCTCACCGCACGCCCCGTGGTGGCGTAGAGGCCGAACACCTCGCCTTCGCGCCCCGGCGGGATCAGCCGGGCCAGGAAGGTGCGGCTGGCCGACTGGGCCGGCCCGACGAAGAGGGTCAGGGCGAGGCCGGCGGTCCAGAAGACGATCTGCCCGCCGTCGTGCAGGAAGAAGACCAGCCCGCCGCAGACGATCAAGCCGACCAGGGCCGTCACGATCACCGGTTTCGCACCGAGGCGGTCGTCGAGAACGCCGACGCTGATGGTGGCGATGCCCGCGACCACATTCGCCGCGATCGCGAAGATGATCACCTCGCCGGGCGAGAACCCGAAAACGGATGCCGCGAGCACCCCGCCGAAGGTGAACACCCCGGCCAGGCCGTCCCGGAACACCGCGCTCGCGATCAGGAAGTACACCGTGTGCCGGCTGGTGCGCCAGAGCCGGGCGATGTCCTGGCCGAGCACGACGTAGGAGCGGAGGAAGCCCACCCGTTCCCGCCGCACGGTGGCGGGCGAGTGGTATTCGGGCACGGCGAGCAGCACCGGGAGGGCGAACAGGCCGAACCAGGCCGCCGAAATCAGCATGGCCACCCGAACCGAAAGGCCGTTCTCCCCGGTCACACCGAACAGGCCCACCTCCGGCTTGATGAAGCCGAAGTAGACGATCAGCAGCAGCACGATCCCGCCGATGTAGCCCATGCCCCAGCCGAAGCCGCTGACCTTGCCGATCGTGCGCGGGGTGGAGACCTGGGCAAGCATGGCGTTGTAGTTGACGCTGGCGAATTCGAAGAAGACGTTGCCGGCGGCCACCAGGAACAGGCCGAGCAGCAGGAAGCCGGGTGAGGCCTGCACGAAGAACATCCCGGCCGTGATGACGACGACGATGAACGTGTTCACCCCGAGCCACAGCTTTCGCCGGCCGGAGGTGTCGGAGCGCTGCCCGGTGATCGGCGCGAGAACCGCGACCAGGAAACCGGCGATGGCCAGGGCCCAGCCCAACTGCGCCGAGATCACGTCCTTGTCGCCGAAGGACGAACCCGTGATGTACACGGTGAAGACGAAGGTCGTGACCACCGCGTTGAACGCCGCCGAGCCCCAGTCCCAGAAGCTCCAGGCCACCACGCGGCGGCGACTCGTCTCGTGTGGCAACACCTGGGCATCCGTGCCGCCCTGCGCAATCCCGGTCATGCGCCCAGAGTAGTGGGCGGCGGCCCCGGATCGGGGGAATCCTCGAAGAGTTCCCCGGCCGGCCGCTTCCGGGTCACTCCGGCGGCAGCGACGACAGGCCGGGCACCCACTTCGTGAGCCCGGGAGTGAGCGTGTAGTAGAGGAACCCGTCGCGGTAGCTGAAGCCCCCGTCCCCGTACAACGGGTCGGGCGTCGGGCCGTTGAAGTAGCCCGGAACCGGAGTCTCCTGCTCGACGAAACCGTCGCTCTGGAGTTCGGCCTTGGTCTTCGCCCACTCAGCCTCCGACATCGCGATCTGAGCGAAATAGGCCAGCCCGTCGCCCTCGGCGGTGCGCCACGAGCAGGTGATGCCCGGCCCGGCGATGACCAGCGCCTCGATCCGCCGGTCGGGGTTGGGGCCCCAGGTGGTGAAGGCATCCGGCCGGAGCCCCTGCGCCTCGAATTCGGCGTACCCGCCGGGCAGCAGCGCGTTCTCGCAGGTGACGGGAGGAGCCGCCGGGGTCGGAGTGGGTGATCGAGTGCCGGCGGTCGCCGGGGGAGTCGTCGACGCCGCGCCCTCGGCATCCGTCACCGCGGCGGTGCACCCGGCCAGCATCAGGGTCGCTGCCGATGCCACGGCCAGAGCGGCAACGACCGTCCGCCCGCCGGCCCAGGCCGTGCGTGAGCTCCTCATGGCCGAACCCTAATGGGATCAGGCGAAATCGGCGACCCCTACCCCGGAGTCCACTGGCGGTCGTCGAATGCGTCGGCCCAATGCGCCGGCGCAAAGTTGAGTCACTCCCACTCAACTTTCAGGTGCCCGGCTTGACTCGGATTTGTGGTGATGCCACACTTGAGTCATTACCGCTCAAGTCTGATGAATCATACCGATCACTCACGTTGAGAAACACTTTTGAAGGAGAACGCACACATGGCCCGTGCAGTAGGCATCGACCTCGGAACCACCAACTCTGTGGTGGCCGTCCTCGAGGGTGGAGAACCCACCGTCATCGCAAACGCCGAAGGCTTCCGGACCACCCCCTCGGTGGTCGCCTTCACCAAGGACGGCGAGGTGCTGGTCGGTGAGACCGCCAAGCGCCAGGCCGTCACCAACGTCGACCGCACGATCGCTTCGGTCAAGCGCCACATGGGCACCGACTGGAACGTCGCCATCGACGACAAGAAGTACACCCCGCAGGAGATCTCGGCCCGCATCCTGGCCAAGCTCAAGCGCGACGCCGAGGCGTACCTGGGCGACAAGGTGACGGATGCCGTCATCACCGTTCCCGCGTACTTCAACGACGCCGAGCGCCAGGCCACCAAGGAGGCCGGTGAGATCTCCGGCCTCAACGTGCTCCGCATCATCAACGAGCCGACCGCCGCCGCACTCGCCTACGGCCTCGACAAGGGCAAGGAAGACGAGCTCATCCTGGTCTTCGACCTCGGTGGCGGAACCTTCGACGTCTCCCTCCTCGAGGTGGGCAAGGACGACGACTTCTCCACGATCCAGGTTCGCTCCACCGCGGGCGACAACCGCCTCGGCGGCGACGACTGGGACCAGCGCATCGTCGACCACCTGATCAAGAAGTTCAAGGAAACCACCGGCGTCGACGTCTCCAAGGACAAGATCGCCAAGCAGCGCCTCAAGGAAGCCGCCGAGCAGGCCAAGAAGGAACTGTCCTCGAGCATGTCGGCCAGCATCCAGCTGCCCTACCTGTCGCTCACCGAGAACGGCCCGGCGAACCTCGACGAGACGCTCACCCGCGCCCAGTTCGAGAAGATGACTGAAGACCTGCTCGACCGCACCAAGAAGCCGTTCCAGGACGTCATCCGTGAGGCCGGCATCAAGGTGGGCGACATCGCCCACGTCGTGCTCGTCGGAGGTTCCACCCGCATGCCCGCCGTCTACGAGCTCGTCAAGGCCGAGACCGGTGGCAAGGACCCGAACAAGGGCGTCAACCCGGACGAGGTCGTCGCCGTCGGCGCCGCTCTGCAGGCCGGCGTGCTGAAGGGCGAGCGCAAGGACGTCCTGCTCATTGACGTCACCCCGCTGAGCCTCGGCATCGAAACCAAGGGCGGCATCATGACGCGCCTGATCGAGCGCAACACGGCCATCCCGACCAAGCGCAGTGAGACGTTCACGACGGCAGACGACAACCAGCCGTCCGTGGCGATCCAGGTCTTCCAGGGCGAGCGTGAGTTCACCCGCGACAACAAGAACCTGGGCACGTTCGAGCTGACCGGCATCGCGCCGGCACCGCGCGGCATCCCGCAGGTCGAGGTAACCTTCGACCTCGACGCCAACGGCATCGTGCACGTGTCCGCCAAGGACAAGGGCACCGGCAAGGAGCAGTCGATGACCATCACCGGCGGCTCGTCGCTGGCGAAGGAAGACATCGAGCGCATGGTCCGCGAGGGCGAGGAGCACGCCGCGGAGGACAAGCGCCGCCGCGAGGCCGCTGAAACCCGCAACACCGCGGAGCAGCTCGCCTACTCGATCGAGAAGCTGATCAAGGAGAACGACGAGAAGCTCCCCGAGGAGGTCAAGACGGAGGTCCAGGCCGACGTCGACGCCCTCAAGTCCGCACTGGCCGGAGACGACGACGCGGCCGTGAAGACCGCGTTCGACAAGCTCAACGAGAGCCAGGGCAAGATCGGCGAGGCCATCTACAAGACCAGCCAGGCGGATGCCGCAACGCCTCCCGCCGACGCCGGGGAGCCGAAGGCCGAGTCGGGCAACGCCGATGAAGACGTCGTCGACGCCGAGGTTGTCGACGACGAGGACGAAGCGAAGAAGTAATGGCAGACGACAAGCGTCCTGAGGACGAGCCGTTCGAGCAGGGGGTGCCCGCTGAGGGTGCCCCCGGGGCGGACGACACCGCGGAGACCGGCGCTCCAGCCGACGGGATCGACGAGGACGAACTCACCGTCCAGGACATCCTCGACGCCGCAGACCGGGAAGCCGCCGAGCCGTCCGACGAACACCTCGCCGACCTCAAGCGGGTCACCGCAGAGTACGCGAACTACCGCAAGCGCACCGAGGCGAACCGCGAGGTCGAGCGCGAGCGCGTCACCGTGGATGTCGTCAAGGGCCTGATCCCGGTGCTCGACGACCTGGACCGGGCGGAGAAGCACGGCGACCTCGTCGCCGACACGGCGTTCAGCACGATTGCCGCCAAGCTGCGGGCGAGCGTGGAGCGCCTCGGCGTCAAGCCGTTCGGTGCGGTGGGGGAGCCCTTCGATCCGAACGTGCACGAGGCGATCTTCCAGATGCCCACCGCGGGCATTGAGGTGGACACCGTCGGTGATGTCGTGGAGACCGGCTACTTCCTCGGTTCGACGCTCCTGCGGGTGGCCAAGGTCGTAGTTCAGGTACCGAGCGATGGCTAGCCAGGACTGGTTTGACAAGGACTTTTACAAGGTCCTGGGGGTATCGAAGGATGTCACTCCGGCCGAGTTGAAGAAGGCTTACCGGAAGCTGGCGCGGAAGTACCACCCTGACTCCAACCCGGGCAACCCGGCGGCCGAGGCGAAGTTCAAGGAAATCAGCGAGGCGCACTCGGTGATCGGCGACCCTGCCCAGCGCAAGGAGTATGACGCCGTTCGCGCCATGGGCGGTGGAGCTCGCTTCACCGCCCCCCGGGGCGGCGGCGGGCAGGCCGGCGGCTTCGACGACGTGTTCGGCGGCATGTTCGGAGGAGGGGCCCGGCAACAGGGTTACTCCTACGAGCAGGGCGGCTACGACGACCTCCTCGGCGGATTGTTCGGCCGGGGCGGCGGTGGCGGCGGGTTCGGCAGCACGAGCGGCGGTTTCCGTGGCTACGGAGGCCCGACCCGTGGGCGTGATGTCATCGCGTCGACCACGGTCGACTTCATCACGGCCACGCATGGTGACCAGATCACGCTGCAGACGCAGGATGGCCGCGCGATCAAGGTGAAGATCCCGGCCGGTGTCGCCGATGGGCAGAAGATCAAGCTTCGCGGCCAGGGGCAGCACAGCCCCGACGGCGGCGAGGCCGGCGACATCGTGCTCACGGTCTCGGTGCGCAAGCATCCGGTCTTCGAGCGCGAGGGCCTCAACCTCCGGGTGGCCGTTCCGGTCACCTTCGTCGAGGCCACCCTGGGGGCGACGATCGAGGTGCCCACGCTGGGCGGCCCCCCGGTCAAGCTGCGGATCGCGCCGGGCACGCCGAGTGGGCGCGTGCTGCGCGTCAAGGGGAGAGGCGTCGTGACGCTCAAGGGCACCGGCGACCTGCTCGCCGAGGTGCAGGTTGCCGTGCCGTCGCACCTGTCCAAGGACGCGGAGGAGAAACTCGAAGCCTTCGCGGCAGCCCTGCCGAAGGAGAACCCCCGCGACGACCTCCTGGCGAAGGCGAGAGACTAGCGGTGGACGAGAACACCCGGGTCTTCGTGATCTCGATGGCGGCGGAGCTTGCGGGCATGCACCCGCAAACCCTCCGCCAGTACGACCGCCTGGGGCTGGTGAGCCCCGACCGCACCCCCGGTCGGTCCCGCCGGTATTCCATGCGGGACGTGGCGAAACTGCGTGAGATCGCGGATCTGGGTGCCGAGGGTGTGAGCCTGGAGGGTATCCGGCGCATCCTCGAACTCGAAGACCATGTTCGCGGGCTCGAGGCCCGCCTGCGCGAGCTCGAGGCGGCACTCGCCGACGAGTTGCTCAACCGACCGGGCCGCCGCGTCTTCGCGGCCGGCTCGGCCGGTGAGGTCATCTCGATGCGCGCCGGCACCCGCACCAGGCGCGCGAACCAGATCGTGATCTGGCGCCCGCTCGGCCACCGGGAGTAGGGTCGCATGACGCACCTGACCGGGGCAGCCGAGCCGTCCCCCTTCGCTTTCGAACGGCTGCGGCGCTACCCGGATGTCGAAGCCGACAACCTCTTCGCCGTGGATGCGAGCGACCGGCTGATCCTCGATGAGGCGGCCGACGCCCTCGCGGCCGCGGCCCCCGGCGAGGTCGTCGTGATCGAGGACCGATACGGCGCCCTGACCCTGGGCGCGGCGCACCTCGGTGGAGCCCGCGGCATCCGGGTGCACCAGGACATGCTCTCCGGGGAACTCGCCCTCGCCCGCAACGCCGCCGACGCCGGTCTGGCCGGGACGTACCGGTCGGTGGGCCTCGCCGAGGAGCTGCTGGTCGGCGCCAGGGTCGTGTTGCTGCAGCTGCCGCGGAGCCTGTCGGCCCTCGACGAGATCGCCGCCGCCATCGCTCGGTGGGCCGCCGCCGACGTCAGTGTCTTCGCGGGTGGCCGGATCAAGCACATGGCGCCGGCGATGAACGGGGTGCTCGCCCGCCACTTCACCCGGCTGGATGTGACTCCGGCCCGGCAGAAGTCGCGGGTGCTGGTCGCGACCGGCCCGATCCGTCCGCCCTCGACCGGGACCGCCCCGGACTGGCCGCACAGCCAGCGCCACGAAGACCTGGCCATCACCGTCTGCGCGCACGGCGCGGCGTTCGCGGGAACCACCGTCGACATCGGCACCCGGTACCTGCTTGAGTTCCTCGGCCGGATGAAACCGGGAGCCCGCACGGCAATCGACCTCGGCTGCGGCACCGGCGTGCTCGCGGCGGGCCTGGCCCTGCGCCGCCCCGACCTCACCGTCATCGCCTCCGACCAGTCCGCGGCCGCCGTCGCGTCGGCCGGCGCCACCATGGTCGCCAATTCCATCGCCGACCGGGTCACCGTGATCAGGGACGACGCCCTCGCGAGCCGACCGGATGCCTCCGCTGAGCTGATCCTGTTGAACCCGCCATTCCACATCGGGTCCTCGGTCCACGCCGGCATCGCCCTCAAGCTCTTCGACGACGCCGCCAGAGTGCTCGCACCCGGCGGTGAGCTCTGGACGGTCTGGAACACGCACCTGGGCTATCGTCCCGCGCTCACCCGCATCGTCGGACCCACCCACCAGGTCGGCCGGAACTCCAAGTTCACCGTCACGGTGTCCACCCGTTCCTGACCCCCCCCCGGACCGTGGCGGAGAACCGCCGGTCGAGCCCGTGCTGACCCGCATCCGAGGGCGACACGCCCGGGATGTAGGCGAGAGTTGCGGCCCCCGGGGATTCACCGTAATGTCATTCAAGTCACCCCACAGGTTCGGAAAGCGGAAGTGCTTACCGGCCTCAAGCGGGACCAATCCCAAGTCAAAATCTGCCAGTCAGATTCTGCTTGATGATGTTGTGTTGAGTCCCTTCACCGGGACCGAACACGACAACAAGAAACAACAGGAAGAGCCCCGAAGCGACAGCCCATTTGGGCCTGAAGTCGGGTGCGTCCGATCCTTGAGAACTCAACAGCGTGCACAATGTCAAATGCCAAAAACCTCGGTCGTAGGGCTCCTTTCTAGGGAGTACCGCGGAAGAGATTCCTTTGGAAAACATTTAAACAACAAAGCAAGTCAGTAATGATTTGTTCTGTCAGTTTCAAACTTGTGTCTGGTCCGCC
>NZ_JADOVI010000011.1 GCF_015752155.1 Cryobacterium sp. MP_M3
GACGCCGCCGACCACCAGGCGCCAAATCCAGGCGCGCTAAAACCCATCGTCACTGAGGAAGACGCCCACGTCGTCACCCCGGGAGACGTACAACAGCAGCGAGCGGACCGAAAAAGACTCCAGCGCCTATAGCGATGGCGACGCCAATGACGATTGCGATGTCGATGAGGTTTCCCCCCAGTAGATTGTGTTGATTCCAGCCTGCGGCGCAGGGAATTAGGTCAAGCGTAGCGCTACGTTCGGAGTCCCCAAATGTAGATTGACAGTCCCGATCAGCTACTTCGCTGGCGGAAAAGGCCGCCGTAAGCGGAACCCTCAGCGGGCGGCGAGGCTGACGGACTGCCGCCACTCCGTGGCCAATATTTCGAACTGAACGTAGTGCGAGGTGTGCCCCAAGAAGTCTTCTTTGCTCCCAAGTCCAATCTCTCGCATGCCGAGACGGCGAAGCACTTTGACTGAAGCGGTGTTTGCTTCGACCGCCTCGGCCCAAATTCGGCTGAGCCCAAGGCCATCGAAACCGAATGAAACTCCGGCACGCGCAGCAGCTGTCCCCAGACCACGACCCCACGATGTGGACGGGCCAACCACATAGCCAAGCTCACGTTCCACTTGACCACTCCCATGCAGGTCTACGTAGCCAACCGGGTACTGGGCATCGAGGGCGAGCAATCGGATGAGGTGCGGGTCAGGATGAGAAATCTGATCACGCCACCATCCCACCGCCTGCTGTTGGGATCCCCTCGCTTGCCAGCCCGCGTGTGCACAGAAGAGCGCGTCGGTTTGCCATCCGGCAAGCGCCTCGGCGTCTGCCTGCGTCAGTTCACGAAGAGTGAGGTCCACTTCGCCATTATCGGCCATGCCCGCAAAAGGGGACGTCTCCTGGAACCCGGTTTGCGTGAATCGGGGGAGTGCCTTGGCGCTCTCGTCTGGTCCCTGTTGGGGAACCTTCAGCGGGTCAAAACCTTAGAAGCATCGTGTCCGAATTGCCGACCCGTCCCGCGACAACGAAGCCGTTGCTCACGTAAAGAGCACGGGCTCGTTCATTGTCGTCTTCAACGCTCAAGCTCAACCCCTGGAGGCCACGATCGACTGAGGCCCGTATGGTCCGCTTCAGTAGGACGCGGCCTATGCCCTGGCCTCGATGAGTGCTCACGACGCCCATGCCTAGTTCGGGGATGCCCTCATCAACGAATCCATATCCGGGATCCTCGGCGGTCATGAACCTCGCCCAAGCCGCACCGACCGGCTTGTCCTCTGCCTCGTAGGCAACGAAACCGAAATCTGAGCTTCGTTTCCAATCGGAGACGTAGTGCCAGATGTCGGGGCTATTCATGATCGCTTGCAGAGTCGCAGGTTGCCGGTCTTCGCGCCAGTTGAACGCTTCGAGCAGCATCGCCGCGAGAAAGTCGATGTCCTCAGTGGCAGCGTCGCGGATACGCAATGTCATCGCGCTGTTCCTCAATTCAAAAGAGTGGCTAGGTAGAGCTCGAGCGCGTAGTAGATGTCCTGACTTGACCGGGAAGTTTCGAGGAACCCTGCTTTGGCGAGTACGCGCTGGGAGGCGATGTTGTCGACCGCGGTGTCTGCTTTGACTCGCAGCGCGCCGTGCGTCGCGGCAATTGTGATCGCGGCCAGTAATGCTTCCGTCGCCAGGCCTAGTCCTCGCATGGGTTCGACGAGTCCGTAGCCCAGTTTGACCACTCCGTCTGCACCCGGCGCACCGAAGAAGCCGATCCCGCCGATTGCGCGCCGGTCCTCGGCCATTTGAATCATGTAGAGGGTGAAGACAGGGTGGGCGTCGAGTGAATCCGCGAGACTCCGCAACGGATCAAGCTCGTCTTCGAGCGGATAATCCTCGTGCCACAGGTCATCCTCGTTGGGCGCCCGGCTAATAATTCGCTCAGCCTCACTGGAAGAAAGCGCGTGAAGAACTAAACGTTCAGTAATGACATCCATTTTGCCCAGCATCCCACATCACGTGGCACCCATAGGGGGCGTTCCTCGGCTGGTTCCAGCGCCAGCGAATCGGAGCCGAATAGGAACCCTCATGGGCACAGGGCCACGGTCCGTGGTGGCGTGAATGAGCTGTGCATGCGGTGTGACCGGTCAATGCGCGAAATCTTACATTCCAACCTGACAGATTCTGCCCAGACCGTCTCATCGACGGCGCGAAGAGATCTGGCCCTTCTTCAGATGGTCGACATTTTCGGGTGCCTGATCTCGGCCTCGTTGGGGTCGTAGACCCGCCCGGCGAGCATCCGTTCGTGGTTGTTCATACTGCGCCCTCCCTTGTGATCTGCACGCTCAGGCGTCCGGATGGAGGCCGGCGTCGGCCGGGGTGATGCGCCAGAATGTGAAGTTGACGGTGAGCCCGGCGCGGGACGGCGCACAGCAGAACGGTCCCGCGCTGACCGCGGCGTCCGCATCGAGCGGCGCGACGCGGACGAGCCGCCATGGTTCGTCGGCGACGCGTGCCCGCACAGTGAGCGCATTGCCCGACCGGCTGGCACGGATAGTGACCAGTCGTCCGGCCCAACCGGGTACGGGAGAGAGGGACCAGTCCGAGGTTCCCTGCGTCACGACAGCTCCGAGGCTTTCTTCGCCGTCGCTGAGCTCGACGCCGGCTTTGATCCACAGTTCGTCGTTGACCTTGACGAAGATTCCCGCCTGGTCGAACTGGTCGGTGAAGTCGAGACGGAACTGCACCTCGACGGCGGACTCGGGCTCCAGGGTGGCCAGCAGCGCGTGTTCTGAGGCGTGGACGAAGCCGTAGGACGTGGTCCGCCAGGCGTCGCTTCCTTCGCGGGCGGTGACATGGAGGCCGGCGTCGTCGGTGGTGACGTTGGCGGGTTCGTTCGTCCACGTTCCTCGGGTCCAGGGAATGGAGCGGGTCATGGTTGCCTTTCGAAGGGGGCGGGTGGGATACGGGAAGTTGTGGGTGGAGGTGCCGGCGATTGGTCCGTTTGGCTAGAGGGGAGCGACCCGTTGGACGGCGTCGGCGGCGAGTTCTTCGCTCATTGGCTTGTCGTCGAGTGCACGGTGGATGCTGAGGCCTTCGACTAGTGCGTCAAGGATGCGGGCGGTGTCCGGGTCGAAATGCTGCTCCAGTGCTGCCCGGCTGCGGGACATCCAGCTCTCGGTGATGCTGCGGTACTCCGGACGGCGTGCCGCGAGGGTGTAGAGCTCGTGGGTGAGGACGAGTTCTCGGTCGGTGCCGAGCACATCGTGCATGATCAAGTCGACGACCACCTGCCGTGCGGCCGCGACGTCGGCAGCGGCGCTGAGACGCGTATAGAAAGTGTCGGCGACAGTGTCAGCGAAGCGGGCGAACGAGAGGCGGAGAAGATCGTCCATCCCCTCGAAGTGGTAGGTCATCGACCCGAGTGAAACGTCCGCGACAGTGGCGATCCGGCGGTGCGAGGTGCCGGCCACGCCGACCTCGCCGATCACCTGTAAACAGGCGTCGATGATCCGGTCGCGTCGCTGGGGGTCGAGCCGTCGCGGTGCCCGAGGGGCAGCCCCCTCCGAAAGGAGGCTCATTCGTCGATCGACCGGATGACGCGGGCGGGATTGCCCACCGCGACCATGCCTGCGGGGATGTCGCGGGTGACGACGGCGCCGGCGCCGATGACGCTGTTGTCGCCGATGCTCACGCCCGGGCAGACGATCACCCCGCCGCCCAGCCACACATTGTCGCCGATCGTGATCGGCTTCGCCGCCTCCAGACGATCCAGGCGCGGCTGTGCGGCGACCGGATGCGTCGGCGTCAGCAGCTGCACGTTGGGGCCGATCTGGCAGTCCTCACCGATGGTGATCGCCGCGACATCCAGCGCGGTGAGGTTGTAATTGACGAACGTGCGCGCACCGATACGGATGTTCTCGCCGTAGTCGACGAACAACGGCGGTTTAACGAACGCGCCATCGCCGAGGTATCCGATCAGCTCCTTCAGCAGCGGGCGTGCCGCGCCCTCATCCTCGACCGCGGCACGGTGGTAAGCATCGGCCAGCTGCACGGCACGCTGCGCGATGCGCCCGCTCTCCGGATCATCGGCGATGTAGAGATCTCCGGCGAGCATTCGCTCCCTGTTGGTGCGGTCGTCGCCAGCGAAGTAATCCATGCCATCCAGTTTACTACCCGCTATGTACGTATGTACATATTTGTGGGTACACTCGTGACGCTATGGCAACGACTTCCCTTCCCCGCACCCCGCACCCCGCTGTACGCCGAGACGCGTCGCGCCCGCATCGGCGTCGCGCAGTTCTTCCTCACCAGCGGCACCCTGTTCGCAAACCTTTTTCCCCGGTGCACTGACCTTCTCGCGGCGTTGGAAAGCGAGCACTGAGCCGGGCGCCTACATGTTGAGCTCCGGATCTGTGTTCCGCAGGTGTGGATCCCGGTGAGCTGCGTCCGGGGCTTCCATCACGAAACTAAAATTCATGGGTTTTTCGGGTGTGACTGATAGCGCTTCGTGGCGGCGTTCTGTGACCGCTATTTGGCGCTATCGAGCGTCAGAGGCTTCCTAATTCCGGCAGGAGGCCCAGGGCGCGCGCCCGGCGATAGAAGGTCGCTCCGGACATTCCGAGATTCCGTGCAACCTCGGCTGCTGGCTCGCCCACGGACAGCCAAATACGCGACGCTCGCAGCCTCATCGACAGTGCGACCCTGCCGACGTGTGACAGCATGAGCCCATGTCCGCCCTCCCGTCGGTTCTGATTCCATCAACATCGCCGTTGCTCCCCACACTGGGGTTCAGCTACGGACAAATGGCAGCCCTTGTCGGCTGAATCTGTCGTCGATGCGTTGGACCGATGGTCAGCGCTGGCACTGTCACTCGGCGCTGGAAGCATTCAGGGATTCCGCCCCGGGTTGAACCAGGCTGGGCTCGACGAGATCGAACGCAAGTACCAGCTCCCACTACCAGCCGATGTCCGCGCGCTGTGGGGCTGGCATGACGGCACAGACAGAATAGCCAACTCCGGCTTCGGGGATCTGTTTCCGCAACTGACAGCAGCGATCGATCGGGCAGCCACTACTCTTCGGATCCGCCGGGACGGAGATGCTGCTGACATTTGGGGCGCGGATCGGGAACCGACCGCAGCCACTAGATGGGTGACCTTGAAAGGCGGGCAAACGTCGACGGAAATCGATGTCACAGACCCGGGACTCGGGGACTGCCCGGTGCTCATCCAAGATCCGACATCGCCATTGGACGCCTTCCCAAAGTTCACCCTCACCGAGTCGATCGAAGGCTGGATACTCGCCGTTGAAATCGGCTATTGGTACGTGGAAAACGGCCGCTGGCAATACCGTCCCGAGAACTACCCGTCAACGCCCGACCGCTGGCGAATGTGACCGCGTCGGCTTGTAGCTGACGCATTCGCTGCACGGCCCTCCGCGTCATCCTCTGATCACCGACGAGCGTGGAGCGTGACGGGATCAAGGTCGACTTGTGCACCCCTCTCCCGTAGGCCGTCCGTAAGCGGGACCCTGAACGCACACATCCGCGCCGCGACAGGTCAGTGGCGACTTCACTGCACTGCGTGTCGCGAATACCCCGCCCGTCGAGGATTCGCGTTCAGGTGCGCCAACTGCACCAAGGTGTGCGGCTATCCGGCGCGTTTCGCCGCCGCGAGCCGCAGTGAGGACCAGGCGACGATGACGGCGACAAGGAGCATGGTCACCAGGCCCAGCCCCGAGTAGCCGGCTGCCGAGAGGATCGGGCCGGCCACGGCGCCGCCAAGCGCTCCGGCCGCGTTCATCGAGAGGTCGGAGAAG
Organism: Cryobacterium sp. MP_M3; assembly: GCF_015752155.1. Taxonomy (GTDB): domain Bacteria; phylum Actinomycetota; class Actinomycetes; order Actinomycetales; family Microbacteriaceae; genus Cryobacterium. Next base: position 5,777 of record NZ_JADOVI010000011.1, read on the forward strand.
CCCTGCAGGGGGGCGCGATCGTGCACTCCGACGGCCTCGGCGATCAGCGCAGAGCCGGCGACGACGGATGCCGACCAGCCGAGCCCGAGCAGGATGAGCCCCGCAGTCATCGCAACGGGGGAGTCGCCGTTCAGCCAGAACAGGGTCAGCGCGGCAAGCAGCAGCGCCTGGCCGGTGAGGATCACCGGCATCCGTCCGAGCCGGTCGGCGAGGGCGCCGAAAACGGGGGAGAGGGCGTACATTCCCGCCACGTGCAGGCTGATCGTGAGTCCGACCAGGGTGAGCGTGGCGCCGTGGTCCCGCAGGTGCAGGGGAGCCATCGACATGAGGGCGACCATGGTGGCATGGCTGAGGGCGATCACTCCCACGGCGAAACGAGCCGGCGGGTTCGACCGGATGATGGCCAGCCCGCCGATCCGGCGCTCGCCGGCGGGGTTGCTCGGGCGTGCGGCCAGGGCCGTGAGCAGCGGGTCTGGCCGGAGGCCCACTGAGTAGACGACTGCGGCGCCGATCGTGGCCAGCAAGGAGAAGGCGAAGGCCCCGGTCAACGGAGGCAGGCCCAGAGTCGCGCCGACCGTCTCGCCGGGGCCGAAGAGGTTCGGGCCGAGGACCGCCCCGACGGTCGTGGACCACACGACGAGGGAGAGGTCGCGGGCGCGGAACCGCACGCTGGCCAGGTCGGTGGCGGCGAACCGGGCCTGGAGGTTGGTGGCCGATCCCGCCCCGAGGAGCATGAGGGCCAGGAGCAGCAGTGGGAATGCGCCGACGGCGACCGAGGTGATGGCCAGAACCGCCCCCGACCCGGCGATGAGCGACCCGGCCGCCAGGGAGCGGCGACGCCCGCGGGCCTGCGCGAGCCGGGACAGCGGCACGGCGACCAGGGCCGCGCCGAGCGTGCTCATGGTGGCCGCCATGCCGGACCAGGCGCTGGAGCCGGAAAGCTGGGCGGCCAGCAGAGCGCCCAGCGAGAGCGTGGCACCCATGCCGATGCCGCCGAGGACCTGGCCGACTACGAGCACCCGCACCACCGAGCGCTGCAGCGGGCTGTGGTCCGGCGGCGTGGTCGACAGCTCACCGGGCGTCGATGCGGTCGCGGACTGGTCCGGGATCAGGATGTGAAGGTCTTCCGGAAGGCGGGTCCCTGCAGCGGCTTGCCAAAGACCGGCGCGAGCAGGCAGAAATCGAATCCGCCGGCGGCGATGAAGACGGCACCGAGCACGGCCAGAATCCACGCCCAGCCGCCGAGCACGACGGCTACGACCACGAGGATGAGGCCTGCGATGATCCGCGTCCAACGGCCCGCAGTCGACCCGAGGAACTGAAGAATGGACATCATGTGCTCCCTTGTTCTGTGCTTCTCAATATACCCCATGGGGTAATTATTGCGAGGCCTCAGGCCGTGGCGACGAGGATGGTGTCGAGGGCGACTCCGCCCGTGTCCGCCGGTGACTCAGGGTCGGTGGCGAGGTCGCGGCTGACGGTCTCGCACCGCAGGACCCGCTCTGGCCCCACGATCGAGGACAACAGCTCGGGCGTGTAGAGAATGTCGGGGTTGCCAGGGCCCGGACCGCCGGCGCCGATGTTGGCCCGGTCATGGCCGAGCACAAGCAGGTGCCCACCGGGCGAGAGCCAGCCGAGCGCCCTGGCCAGCAGGGTGCGGAACAGCGCCTCCGGCAGGTGCAGGTACATCACCGTGACCAGGTCGAAGCGTTCCTCGGGTTGCCAGGTCGTGGCATCCGCCACCAGCCACTTCACGTCGACGCCGGCGGCCCCCGCGTGTTCCCCGGCCTGCGCGATTGCCTCGGCGGAGAAGTCGAGCGCGGTGACGTTCCAGCCCCGGCCGGCCAGCCAGATCGCGTTGCGGCCGTCGCCGGTGGCGAGGTCGAGCGCGCGCCCCGGTCGCCAGGGCGTCACGGTGTCCTGCACGAGCTGCGCCGGCAGGGCCGACCAGAGCCTCGCATCCTGGCCCTCGCGTGCCTGCCGGTAGCGGTCGTCCCACTCGTTCGCGTCCATTGCGAGGTCCCTTCGATCGATCCGGCTTCCGGCGTGGCAATTTTCGCACGGTTCGGTGCCGACGAGGGCAGAGCGGATGCGGTCAGCGGGCGAGCGAGGCGAGCTCCGCCCGCGTGGACGCGCCGACCTTGCGCAACAGGTTGGCCACGTGGAACTTGACGGTGTTCTCACTGATCTGCAGCGCCTCGGCGATCGCACGGTTGCGCGCCCCGGAGGCGACCAATTCCAAGACGCCCTGCTCGCGGGGGCTGAGGCCCCATTCGGCTGCCGGCGCCAGCGCAGCGACCGGTGCGTCCAGCGGCAGGGTCACCACCATCTCGGAACCCCACCCGGCGGTGGCCTCCACCTCGAGGCTGCCGCTGAGCGCGGCGACCCGGCCGGCCAGCCGGCTCACGCTCGGAACGTCGGTGGTGAGGTCGCCTGGCCCGTCGTCGCGCACCCGGATGAGCAGGTTGCTGCCGTCGCAGTCCCACTGCACCCGCACCCGGCCGACCCCCTCCTGGTCGATCAGGGCGAGCACGGCGCCGCGCACGATGGCCCGCCCGGCGTGGGCGACCTCGCCGGGGAGCGCCCGGCCGTTGAGCGGAGGCTCGATGAACTGCACGTCCAGGTCGCCGAAGCGCACGAGCGGCCGCAGGTCGTCACGCAGCCGTTCGAAGGCCTGCGCGACCGGTTCCTCCGACAGGGACCGGTCTCGGTCCGAGACCGCCCGCAGCCGCACCATGGCCTTCGCGGTCACATCGATCGCATTCTGGCGCGCCGCTTCCGCGTTGGCATCGCGGGCTCGAAGGACCGCGAGGAGCGACTCCAGGGTGGTCGCGTGCGCATCGGTGAGATCGGCGATCACCCTGGCCCGTTCGGCGGATGCGGCCCGCGAGTCGAAGAGGTAGGCGGGCGGCGCCGCGGTCACCTGGCGACGGATGCCGGCGGCCACGAGCTCCCACAACTGCCCGATTACGGCGATGGTCCGGGCCGGCCCGTTTCCGGGCCCGCTGTCAGCGGCGGGGCCAGGTCGGCCGGATGCCTTGGTCGACTCGGACTCCGGCCCCGGCTCGGGGTCGGTGAGCACGAGCAACGCGCCGGTCGCGGCTAGCCAGGCCGCCACCGGGCGGGTCCCGGAACCGATCGTCGCATCGACCAGCCACAGAGGAGTGGAGGCCTCCGGCATCGAAGCGCGGAGCGCGTCCAGCTCCGCGATCGAGACCCGGTCGGTGATGTCGTGGTCTCCGGCCTTCTTCTGCGGCCGCCCGGTGCAGTCTTCGGTGAAGATCACCAGTGCGCTGTGGGCGAGGAGCGGGCGCACGAGTTCGGAGAGGCTCGCCGCCACGCCGAGCAGTGGGCTCGAGAGCACCAGGTCGATGCGCCTGAGCAACTCGATCGAATGGGGTTGCAGAAGTGGATTCACGAAACCAGCCTATCCATTCCCGCGTTCGAGCCGCCGGATCCACGGCAAACCTATCCGAACGGGTAGGGCTGCCGTCCGTTCGGTGGGCCGCGCGCCCGACCGGGACGGCGCACGATGAAGTATGCCTTCCCGCAGCACAGCCCCGCCTCTCAAACCCGCCGTCTCGGTCCTGCCGGCCCTCGAACTCATCGCCGCCGAGAACGCCGCCGTCAGTCGGCGGCTGCAGGAGGACGCCGCGACATCCCTCGACTCGGCCGGCGCGCGGCTGCTGGCCGCCCGCAGCGTCTTCGTCTTCGGGGTCGGCCGGTCGGGCCTCGCCCTGAAGATGACCGGGATGCGCCTCATGCACCTGGGACTCCGGGTGCACGTGGTGGGGGAGACGACGTCGCCGGCGATCGGTCCCGGCGATGTTCTGCTGGCGGCGAGCGGCTCGGGCAGCACGGGCGCGATCGTGCGTGCGGCGGAGACCGCCGTCGCAGCCGGAGCCGGGATCGTGGCGATCACCACCGATCCCGGCTCGGCGCTCGCCGGCCTGGCCGAGGTGACGGTCGTGGTGCCTGCCGCCCGTAAGCAGGACCACGACGGGCGTTTCTCGGCCCAGTACTCCGGCGGGCTGTTCGAGCAGAGCGTCGTGGTCATCGGCGACGCCATCTTCCACAGCCTGTGGAAGGCATCCGGCGCCACGGCCGAGGAATTGTGGCCGCGCCACGCCAACCTCGAATAGCCCTGCCCTGTCGCGACAACCGAGACCACCGCGACTTCCCGACTACCCGACGAATCCAGTTATCCATTCGAACCAGAAAGAAGAACAACATGAAGCTTCAAGTAGCCATGGACGTACTCACCACGGATGCCGCCCTCGCGCTGGCCGCGCAGGTCGCGCCCCATGTGGACATCATCGAACTCGGCACCCCGCTGATCAAGGCTGAAGGCCTGCACGCAGTGACCGCCATCAAGGCGGCCCACCCGGACAAGACGGTCTTCGCCGACCTCAAGACCATGGACGCCGGAGACCTCGAAGCAGGCCTGGCGTTCACGGCCGGCGCCGACCTCGTGACCGTGCTCGGCGCAGCCGGCGACAGCACCATCGCCGGGGCCGTTGCCGCGGCGCGCAAGCACGGCAAGGGAGTGGTCGTCGACCTGATCGGGGTGGCCGACAAGGTGACCCGAGCCCGTGAGGTCACGGAGCTCGGCGCCGCGTTCGTCGAGATGCACGCCGGCCTCGATGAGCAGGCCGAGCCCGGGTTCTCCCTGGCGACCCTGCTCAACCAGGGGGAGACGGCCCGAGTGCCGTTCTCGCTGGCCGGCGGAGTGAGCGTCGCCACGATCGCCTCCGTGCAGCGGGCCGGCGCATCCGTCGTCGTCGCCGGCGGTGCGATCTACGGGGCTGAGGACCCGGCGGCCGCTGCCCAGGCGCTGCGCGCGGCGATCATCTAAGCCCGGGGGGAGCGGATCGGTGGTCTGAAGCCGCCGAAGCGAAATGTGCTGATGGGCCCCGACCTTGGTCGGGGCCCATCAGCACCTATGGTTGCTCCGGGGCTCCTAGACGCGCCTGCGGCGGGCCTGGATCATGACCACGGCGGCGCCGACGACACTGGCCAGGGCGGCGAGGCCGCCCAGGAGGCCGCCGTCGAAGCCGGTCGCTGCGAGCAGTGGCGTGGCCGTGGCGGCCGCGGGGGTGATGACGGCCGGAACCGGAATGGCCGCGATCGACAGCGAGACGGTGGAATAGACCGGGCGCGAGCCGGGCTGTGATGTCGGCGCCAGACGGTCTGTGGGGTTGCCCGCCGGCGTCGGAATGAAGAAGACGGCCGTCGGCGTGAAGGTGCCGCTCGCGGTCGGCGTGCCCGTCAGGGTGATCACGATGGAACCGTCATCCTGTCGCACCGAGGTGTAGCTGAGGCCCGTCGGCAGGTCCGTTAACTCTGCGGTCACCACGTTGTCACTGAAGTAGAGGTCGTCGGTGAGGAGCTGGTCGACGGTGTAGGAGAGCACCTGGTTGACGGGGACCCCCTGCTGGAGGGAGACGGGGGCGAAGACGATGCACGAGCCGCTGGTCTGGTACGACTCCCCGAAGTTGCCGGGCAGGTCGGCCACGATCGACTCGACGAAGGCCTTCGCCTCGTCGAAGCCGCAGGCGTTCCAGTCCGTGGCGACCAGGGTCACGGCGAACACGCTTGCGCCGGTCGCCTGCGCGCTCGGCTGGTCGTCTCCCTCGACGGTCGTCCAGCCGTCGAACGTGCCGTCCGTGGCCACGCTGTAGCCGAGGACCGGGTCGCCGGAGCCGGTGTCGTCCGACACGACGGTCGTGTCGCTCGTCAGGAAGGTCGAGGCATCGTCTGAGCCGAGATTGCCGTCGAATTCCGACACCAGCGTCGCCACTTGGGGGCCGGAGATCGCATAAGACCAGCGGGCGTAGTTGCCTTCAAGGGTGAGCGTCAGCACGACGTCGTAGTTGTCGACGGCCCAGTCGGTGGTGCCGTGCATGGTGAGGGTGGACGTGCCACCGGCGACGATGTCACTGGTGCTCTCGCCCGGGTTGGCCACGAAGTTCCAGGACTCCTCGTTCACGGGGTCGCTCAGCGTGAAGTTGCCGTAGCCGTCGAAGGCATCATCGGTCCAGCCGTCGACATTGCTCGCGAAGTCGTGCTGGTAGGCATCACGGATGCTGCCTGTCGTGTCATCGACGCCAGTCCAGGTGACCGAAGAGGTCGGGATGTCCGTGCTGTCCGCGGACGCCGGGCCGGCCCCGAGGCCGAGGCTCACCAGGGTCAGGGCGCTCACGCCGAGGCCGGCGGCAACGACCCGAGCGCGGTGGGTATTGCTCAACTTTGGAGGCAGGTGGGTATTGCTCACTTGTGGTTCCATTCCTGTGGGGCGCGGTGCGGGTGCGGGAGTTTCCGTCGAGGGGCGCGCTGTCGATCAGGTGAGACCCATGACGCAGGGGCCGACGGGAGAAGGTCCCCCTTTTGGAGGACTGGACCGAGCCTATCGGCGCAGACGGGCAGGGCGACACCCCCCGAAAGGGGCTGGAGGCGCGGCCCACCGCCTCACGCTCCATCCGGAGAGGGTGTGGCGGATCACGAAAAAGCGCGAGGCGCCTCCGGGTGGGAAGGCGCCTCGTGCGTGGTGGATGCGGGGTGGGTCAGCCGAGCAGGAGCTTGGCGAGCTGGTCGACCGAGTAGACCGTCGCGGTCGCGGCCGCGGCCTCGGCCGGGGAGCCGTAGCCCCACTCGACGAGGATGGTGGGAACGCCGTGGGCGGCGGCACCCTCGGCGTCGTAGCTGCGGTCGCCGACCATGACCGGCGCCGCGAGGTTTGCACCGGCGGCGCCGAGGCGGGTCAGCGCCTCTTCGACGATGTCGGCCTTGGAGCTCCGGGTCTCCGTGTCGGACGCGCCGACCATGACCGTGAAGTACTTGGCCAGGTCGAAGTGCTCGAGGATCGTGATGGCGCTGTGCTCCGGCTTGCTCGTGGCCAGGGCCATCGGGATCCTGGCCTCGTGGATGCGCTCGAGAAGGCCGCCGACGCCAGGGTACACGGCGGTGTCGAGCATGTGCTCGCCCTGGTAGTCGGCCCGGTAGACAGCGAGGGCCTCGACGGCCTCATCCGGCGTCATCCCGGCGTATTCGCGGAAGGCCGCGAGCAGGGGCGGACCGACGTAGGCGAGGAGTTCGGAGGCCGGCGGAACCGGGCGGCCGAGGAGGGCGAAAGTGCGGGCGAGGGAGTTGGTGATGGCCGGGGCGGAGTCGGTGATCGTTCCGTCGAGGTCAAAGAGGATGGCGCTCCAGGTGCGCGTCAGTGTCGGATTCACTCGCCCATCCTAGGCGGCATGGCCGCGAAATCCTGCACGGGAAAACGAAAACGAGAGTTTATTCCTGTTTCGCCGTTGCCGCCAGCCTCTTGCGCAGTGTGTCGGACGCGACGGTCGGCGCCTCGCCGCGGCCTAGAAAAGCTTGGACTGGGTGTCGTCGAGGCCGCGCATGGCGTCATAGTCGAGCACCAGGCAGCGGATGCCGCGGTCCTCGGCGAGCATGCGCGCCTGCGGCTTGATGATCTGAGCCGCGAACACCCCGACCACGGGCGCCAGGTGCGGATCCCGGTTCATCAGTTCGAGGTACCGGGTGAGCTGCTCGACCCCGTCGATGTCCCCGCGGCGCTTGAGCTCGACCGCGACCGAGCCGCCCGCGGCATCCCTGGCCAGGATGTCGACCGGGCCGATGGCCGTCATGTATTCGCGGCGCACGAGCGTGTGCCCGTCGCCGAGCAGGTGGATGTGCTCGGCCAGCAGCTTCTGCAGGTGAGCCTCGACGCCGTCCTTGATCAGACCGGGGTCGATTCCCAGCTCGTGGGCGGAGTCGTGCAGCACCTCGTAGATGCTGACGATGAGCTGGTCGGCGGTCTTGGCGTGGGTGACCGTCCAGAGTGCGGTGACGCCGGCATCCGCCTGATCGGCGTCGGGCTCGGATTCGGCCAGGCTGCACGGCGGGCTCATCCAGTTCAACGGCTTGTAGGAGCCGCCGTCGGAGTGCACGAGCACGCTTCCGTCGGACTTGATCATCAGGAGCCGGGTGGCCAGCGGCAGGTGCGCGTTGAGCCTTCCGGCGTAGTCGACGGAGCATTGGGCTATTACGAGGCGCACCGTTCGAGCTTAACCGGAGACGTGGCGGGTTTCGCGCGCGGCCGGCGCCGCAAGGCCGGCGAGCACCATGAGCGCGAGGATCAGGAAGAGGGCGTTGAGGATGCCCCAGGCCTGGCCGAGCAGGCCGAGTACCGGGGGGCCGACCAGGAACGCGAAGTAGCCGATCATGGCGACCGCGCTGACCCGCGCGGCGGCGTTCCTGGTGTCGTCGGCGGCCGCCGACATGCCCACCGGGAAGCCCAGCGAGGCACCCAGGCCCCAGAGCACGGTGCCGCAGTAGAGCAGAATGTGGATCGGCGCCAGGATGAACAGCAGCAGGCCGAGCACACCGAGCACCGCGCAGGCGCGGAGCACCGGCACGCGCCCGAAACGGTCGATCACGGGTCCGCCGATCACGCGGCCCACGGTCATCGCGGCGACGAACACCCCGAAGACGATCGCGCCCTCGGTGTTGGTGAGACCGTGGCCGTCGACGGAGGCCAGGGCCAGCCAGTCGTTCGCCGAACCCTCGGCGAAGGTCATCCCGAGCACGATCGTGCCGATCAGCAGGATCTTCGGGTCTGCCCAGACGGTGAGGCTTGCCCGCAGCCGCTCTCGACGGCTCGTCGGCCCGTCGGCCGTGCCGGCGGCAGACGCGACGGGCAGGTCGACCAGGGGGATGTAGCGCACGGCGATGAGCATCGTGGCCAGCACCAGGATCGCCATCCCGAGGAGGTGCCAGTGCACGGGCAGTGCGATCAGGGAGGCGCCGGCGCCGATGAGGGCGCCCACCACGGTGCCGAGGCTGAAGCAGGCGTGCATCAGCGGCATCAGGGTCTTGCCGATTTCACGCTCCGCCGCGGCACCCTCGACGTTCATCATGACGTCGAGCGAACCGATCCCGAACCCGACGAGGGCCAGGCCGAAGAACACGAAGGGGGCCGATGTGAGCAGGCTGGCGCCGCCACCGACGAGGATCAGCCCGACGACGGAGAGCGAGACGCTGAGCAGCATGGCCCGTCGCGCGCCGAACCGGCCGAAAAGCCAGACGGCGGCGACCAGGCCGAGCACCGATCCGGCGGAGAGGCCGAAGATGAGGATGCCGACCTCGGCCGTGCTCAGCCGCAGTCCGTCGCGCACGGCCGGGATCCGCGACATCCAGGTGGCCAGGGTGAGCCCGCTGGTGAAGAAGATGACGAACACGGCGTTGCGCCAGGCGAGAAGGCCGCGCCTGGCCGTGCTGGGGGTGTTCGTTCCGGTCGGCTGGGCGGGCTGGGTCACGGGGGAATCCTCGGTCGGGGTCGTCGGCCCGTCGAGGCCGTCCTGTCAAAACTACCCGACCCGGTCGATCCGAGGCGGGCTACACTGGCGCCATGTCGGCCCAGCCGGACGCCTTCGATGAGGCACTGCAACGGGCGCGAGCGCACACCATGGAGTGGCTCGCGTCCGTTCCGTCCCGCCCGGTGGGCCCGTCCATGAATGCCGACGACTTGCGTGCCGGATTCGCCGCGCCGCTGCCGGAGCAGCCCACCGATCCGGCCGAGGTGATCGATGAACTCGCGCGCCTGGCCGAACCCGGCCTGATGGCGATGCCCTCCGGCCGCTTCTTCGGTTGGGTGATCGGGGGAACGCTCCCGGCGGCCCTCGCGGCCGACTGGCTGGTCAGCGCCTGGGACCAGAACGCGGGCATGCGGTTCGCCAGCCCCGCCGTCGCCGCGGCGGAGGAGGCCGCCGCCGGGTGGCTGCTCGACCTGCTGCACCTGCCGCCGGGTGCCGACGTGGGCTTCACCACGGGCGGGACCACCGCCAACTTCGTCGGCGTCGCCGCGGGCCGGCAGGCCGTGCTCGACCGGGCCGGCTGGGACCTCGCCGGGCTCGGTCTCTTCGGGGCGCCGCGCATCCGGGTGTTCGCTGGCGCGGAGCGGCACGACGTCATCGACCTGGTGCTGCGCTACCTCGGCCTCGGCGCGCCCATCCTCGTCGACGCCGACGGCCAGGGCCGCATCCGGCCGGACGCCCTGGCCGCCGCCATGGACGCCGGCGCAGACCCGGCCGGCCCGGCCATCGTCTGCCTGCAGGCCGGCAACCTGCACTCCGGCGCCTTCGACCCGATGCAGGAGGCGATCGCCGTGGCACACGAGCGCGGGGCCTGGGTGCACGTCGACGGCGCCTTCGGCCTCTGGGCGGCGGCCAGCCCGCGCTACCGGGAGGCCCTGGCCGGCCTCGACCTGGCCGACTCCTGGGCGACCGATGGGCACAAGACGCTGAACGTGCCCTATGACTGCGGGATGGCGATCGTGGCCAGGCCCGACGTCGTGCGGGCGGCCTTCGGCGTGCACACCAGCTATCTCATCACCGACAGCTCCGGCCCGGGCGACCCGTTCGACAAGGTGCCCGAACTCTCGCGTCGCGCCCGCGGCGTCACCGTGTGGGCCGCGCTCCGGTCGCTCGGCCGGGCCGGCACCGTCGCCCTCGTGGAGCGGCTGGTCGACCGGGCGGCCGAGCTCGCCACGGGGATCGCCCGCATCCCGGGCGCCGAGGTGCTGAACGACGTGGTGTTCACGCAGGTCAGCGTCAGCTTCGGCGACGACGAACGCACCCGCCGGGTCACCGCGGCGCTGCTCGCCGGCGGGGTCGCCTGGATGTCCGGGTCGCGCTGGCACGGCCGGGTCGTGCTGCGCATCTCGGTGAGCAACTGGTCAACGGATGCCGGCGACGTCGCTCTCTCCCTCGCCGCCCTGGAACAGGCGGTCGCCTCGGTTGACGAGATAGAATTGTCCTGATCAGCGCCGATGTGAACCCGCGTGGTTCCATCGACGCTCCGATGTGTGGGGAACCACCGAGGGCAGTCAAAGGGGCATCGTGGCAGGTCGGACATCGGCTCCGGGGCAGTCGGTCACCGGGCGCGTGCTGAGCATCCTCGCCGTCTTCGAGCTCAGCCCCTCGGCAAGGTCGCTCTCGGAGATCGCAGCCGAGAGCGGGCTGCCGCAGAGCACGGCTCACCGGCTGCTCGGCGAGCTCGAGGCGTGGGGTGCGGTGCAGCGGGATGCCCGGGGCCGCTACCAGATCGGCCTCCGGCTCTGGGAGCTGGGCCAGCACGCCGGGAGGCAGCTGCGCGACGTGGTGCGGCCGTTCCTGCAGGACCTCTTCGGCCTCACCCAGGAGACCGCCCACTTCGCCATCCGGGACGGCGCCGACGTGCTCTACATCGACCGGGTCTACGGCACCCGGAGGGTGCCGCAGGCGTCCAGGGTGGGCGGGCGGCTCCCCATGCACGCCACCGCCGTCGGTCGGGCCATCCTCGCCTTCGAGGACGGCTGGGTGCGCGACGCCGTTCTCGCCGGCACGCTGGTCAAGCGCACGGCCTTCACCAAGACCGACCCCGACCAGCTCCGCCGCGAACTCGAGAAGATCCGCGGCCAGGGGTTCGCGCTGGCCTCCGAGGAGGTGCGGCTGGGCTCGTGCTCCCTGGCGGTCCCCGTGTTCCAGGCCGACGGCCACATCTTCGGCGGCCTGGGGATCGTGCTGCCGATCACCCGGGCTCACCAGCTCGAGCGCAACCTGCCGATACTGCTCGGCACCGCGCAGCGGATCCAGGACGGGATCGCCCACCTCCCTCCGTCGGCGCTCCGACCGGCCGCGCGGGCGCGCACGCAACCGCAACCCTGATTCAATTCCATCCAGTGGGACGGTCCGAGGGCTTCTCAGGATCGGCGGCATTAGATGGACGCAGTTCCACGATGTTGTGGACCAGACCAAGGAGCATCACGTGAACGCTCAGACAGATTCGTCAACGGCCCCCGCCGAAGCGGCATCCGCCACGGTCGTGCCGGCTGCATCGGCAGGCCAGTGCCCGGTCGACCACCGCTCGATGTCCAGCGTGGCCCCGGCCGACCACCACGGCTACGAACCGTTCAACATGAACGACCCGTTCCCGGCCTACGCCGAACTCCGTGCCGACCAGCCGGTTATGTTCGACGAGCGGATCGGCTACTACGTCGTCAGCCGTTACGACGACGTCAAGGCCGTCTTCGACGACTGGCAGACCTTCAGCAGTGAGAACGCGCAGGCCCCGGTGCGGAAGAGGAGCGCCGCGGCCGTCACGATCATGAACGACGGCGGTTTCACCGCCTACTCCGGGCTGTCCGCGCGCATCCCGCCGGAGCACACCCGCATGCGCACGATCGTGCAGAAGGAGTTCACCCCGCGTCGGTACAAGGCGCTGGAGCCGACGATCCGCGAGAACACCACCCGGCTGCTGCGGCAGATGCTGGCCCACCCGGATGCGACCGGCGACTTCCTCACCGACGTCGCGGTCGACATCCCCACCATCACCATCCTCGGCCTGCTCGGCGTCGGCCCGGAGATGGTGCCCACCTACAAGAAGTGGTCGGACTCCCGTGCCGCGATGACCTGGGGCGACCTCAGCGACGAGGAGCAGATCCCGCACGCGCACAACCTGGTCGATTACTGGAACGAATGCCTGCGCCTGGTCTCCGAAGCCCACGCCAACGGCGGCGACAACCTCGTCGCCGACCTGGTCAAGGCGCAGGATGCCGGCGCCGAGATCTCCGACCATGAGATCGCGTCGGTCTGCTACAGCTTGCTCTTCGCCGGCCACGAGACCACCACCACGCTGATCTCCAACACCATCCGGGTGCTGCTCAGCCACCCCGACCAGTGGCAGGCGCTCGTCGCCGACCCCAGCCGCATCCCGGCCGCGATCGACGAGACCCTGCGGTACAGCCCGTCGATCGTCGGCTGGCGCCGCAAGGCGCTGAAGGACACCGAGATCGCCGGCACACCGATTCCGAAGGGCGCGGACATCCTGCTCTTGATGGGCGCGGCCAACCGCGACCCCGGTGTCTTCGAGGAGCCGGAGGTGTTCGACCTGAGCCGGGAGAACGCCCGCACCCACCTGTCATTCGGCTTCGGCATCCACTACTGCCTCGGCAACATGCTCGCCAAGATGCAGGACAAGATCGTGCTCGAGGAAACCCTCAAGGCGGTCCCGAACCTGCGCATCGTCAACCCGGAGGCAATCACCTTCGGCGAAAACCTGTCGTTCAGGGCGCCGACGTCGGTGCCCGTCACCTGGGAGGTCCCGTCATGACCCACGCACCCTTCATCCAATTCTTCGACGACGACGCCGCCCCCCGGCACGAGCTCCTCGGCGGCAAGTGCGCGTCCCTCGTCGCCCTGACGGCCGCGGGAATGCCGGTGCCTCCCGGGTTCGCCATCACCACCGCCGCCTACGACGCCTTCATCCGCGAGGCCGGCATCGAGGCCGACATCCACGCGCTGCTGGCCGGCCTCGACCCGAACGACATCGCCGAGGTCGACCGCGTCTCGGCCCAGCTCCGGTCGGAGATCACCTCCCGCCCGGTGCCCGCCGAACTGCACGCCATCACGATCGACGCCTACAACGCGCTCCAGGCCAGGTTCGCCTCCCCGGTCCCGGTGGCAGTGCGCTCCTCCGCCACGGCCGAGGACCTGCCGGATGCCAGCTTCGCCGGCCAGCAGGACACCTACCTGTGGCTGACCGGCGTCAAGGACGTCACCGAGCACATCCGGGCCTGCTGGGCGTCGCTCTACACCTCCCGCGCCATCATCTACCGGCTGAAGAACAACATCCCCAATGAGGGACTCTCGATGGCTGTCGCGGTGCAGAAGATGGTGAACGCCCGGGTCGCCGGGGTCGCGATCACGATGGACCCCCACAACGGCGACCGGTCGAAGATCGTGATGGAGGCGGCGTACGGCCTCGGCGAACTCGTGGTCTCCGGCCAGGTCACCCCCGACAACATCACGGTCGACAAGGTCATGCTGATGGTCGTCAAGCACACGATCGGCGACAAGCACGCCGAGCTGGTGCCCGACCTCGAGAGCAAGTCGCTCGTCGAACTCGAGGTCTCCGAGGAGCGGCGCAGCCGGCTCTGCATCAGTGACACCGAGATCACCGCCATCGCCACGATCGCCAAGAAGGCCGAGAAGCACTTCAAGTGCCCGCAGGACATCGAGTGGGCGCTGGACCGCGACCTGCCGGACGGGGAGAACCTGCTGCTGCTGCAGTCCCGCCCCGAGACCGTGTTCTCGTCGACGGCAACGGGCTCCATCCCGGTCACCTCTGCCGGGTTCGGCATCGAGAGCATCACCAAGTCCCTGATGAGCCAGGCCGGCAAGGCCTGACCCGGCGGGCAGCCGGCCCGTTCGGAACCGGCCGGCATCCACTTCACTTCACTTCACTTCACTTCACTTCACCCGCACCTTCCCCCACCACAGAACGGTTGACCCATGACAGAGAAGTCATTTCCCAGCCCCTACGACCAGACGCCCTCCGCCGCCGCCGAGGGGTGGAAGGATCTCTACGCCTACAACCTGGTCTTCCAGGACAACCGGCGTGAGGTCGAGGAAGCCAAGTTCTGGTTCTGCGACAGCCAGCACTGGCCCACGGTGACGAAGCCGTTCGAGACCATCGGCTTCGAATTCGCGGTCTCCTGCCTCGGCCAGTACAACTCCCGCCACCTGCTGATCCCGCCGGCCAACGGCATCGAGTTCCGCATCCACAACGGCTACGTGTTCATGTCCCCGGTCGGCGTGCCGGAGGCGGAGATCGCCGCCCGCGTCCCGCAGTTCATGGAACGGGCCGGCCACTACTTCCAGAACTGGGACACCCTGCTCGAACAGTGGCAGGGCAAGATCCGCGGCACCATCGACGAACTGGGCGAGCTCTCCTTCGAGGCGTTGCCCGACGCGGTCCCGGTCGAGGACGTGCTCAGCGGCAAGGGCACCGGCCCCAACAACGAGCTGCTCGGCAACTTCGACAAGCTGATCGCGCTCACCTACCGGGCGTGGCAGTACCACTTCGAGTTCCTCAACCTCGGCTATGTCGCCTACCTCGACTTCTTCACCTTCTGCAAGGAGGTCTTCCCCGGCATCCCCGACCAGGCTGTCGCGAAGATGGTGCAGGGCGTGGACATGGAACTCTTCCGTCCGGACGACGAGCTCAAGAAGCTCGCCAAGCTCGCCGTCGAACTCGGCCTCGCCGACCACTTCGGCGACACCGAGAACCCCGACGCGACGCTCGCCGGTATCGCGGCTGCGACCGGCGGCGACACCTGGCTGGCAGCCTGGGACGAAGCCAAGGACCCGTGGTTCAACTTCACGGTCGGCAACGGCTTCTACGCGCACGACAAGTACTGGATGGACCACCTCGAGCTGCCGCTCGGGTACATCAAGGACTACATCGTGCGGGTGCGGACCGGCCACAACATCGACCGCCCGGTCGAGGAGCTCGTCGCCGAGCGCGACCGGATCACCGAAGAGTACTCGGAGCTGCTCAGCCCCGAGCAGCTTGCCGCCTTCCAGGGCAAGCTCGGACTGGCCCGCCAGGTCTACCCTTACGTCGAGAACCACAACTTCTACATCGAGCACTGGACCATGGGCGTGTTCTGGCGCAAGGCCAGGCAGCTCTCGAAGATGCTGCAGGGCCAGGGCTTCTGGCCGGAGGAGAACGGCATGTTCTACCTGCGCCGTGACGAGGTGCGCGAGGCGCTGTTCGACTACGTCACCGGCTGGGGCGTCGGCGCCCCCGCCATCGGCCCCGACTACTGGCCGGCCGAGGTCGCCCGCCGCACGGTCATCGTCGACGCGCTGTCGAAGGAGCGCCCGCAGCCGGCCCTCAACACGCCGCCCGCCGTGATCACCGAGCCCTTCACCCTCATGCTCTGGGGCATCACGAGCGACCAGATCCGGAACTGGCTGGGCGACTCGGATGCTCCGGAAGGCGAATTCCGCGGAATGGCCGCCTCCAGCGGCGTCGCCGAGGGACCCGCCCGGGTGATCAGCAGCTCCGACCAGCTCTCCGAGGTGCAGGACGGCGACATCCTCGTCGCACCGGTCACCGCGCCGTCCTGGGGGCCGATCTTCGGCAAGATCCGTGCCACCGTCACGGACATCGGCGGCATGATGAGCCACGCGGCCATCGTCTGCCGGGAATACGGGATGCCCGCCGTCACCGGTACCGGCACCGCCTCCTCCCAGATCACGACCGGGCAGTGGCTGCGGGTCGACGGCAACAACGGCACGGTCACGATCGTGGAAGACCACGATCACGACCTCAGCCTGGCGCCGGCCGCCGCCATCCAGCTCGACACCGCACTGGAAAGCAGCCATGCCTGAGCCGCGCACGGCCCCGACCTCCCCCAGAACGGTGCTGATCACCGGCGCCGCCGGCGGTCTGGGCCGTGCCTTCGCCCTGGGCTTCGCGGCCCAGGGCGACCGGGTGGTCGTCGCTGACGTCAACCTCGACGGCTGCCGGGAGACGGTGTCGCTGATCGAGGCCGTCGGCGGCACGGCCCTGGCCGTCGGCGTCGACGTCACCGCCCTCGACTCGGCAACCGCGATGGCCGAGGAAGCCGCACGGTGGTCGAGCCTGTCGAAACCCGGCGGCGAACACTGCGGCGACGGGAAGATCGACGTGGTCATCAACAACGCCGCGATCTACGCCACCGTCACGCGGGCCCCGTTCACCGAGCTCGACCCCGACGAATGGGACCGGGTGATGGCCGTCAACCTGAAGGGTCCGTGGCTGGTCACCCGCGCCTGCTCGCCCTACCTGCCCGACGGCGGCAAGGTGATCAACCTCTCCTCGGCCACCGTGATGAGCGGCTCGGCCCAGTGGGCGCACTACGTGGCGTCGAAGGGCGGGGTGATCGCACTCACCCGGGTGCTCGCCAAAGAGCTCGGCGACCGGAACATCACGGTCAACGCGATCGCACCGGGCTTCACCCTCACCGAGGCCAGCTATGGGCTGATCGACGGGGCCGAGCAGTACGGAGTGGACCGCGGCGCCCTCAAACGAGCCAGCGAGCCCGAAGACATCGTCGGAGCGGCGCTCTTCCTGGCCGGCCCCGGCAGTAACTACATCACCGGCCAGACCCTCGTGGTCGACGGCGGCCGGCAGTTCATCTAACGAGAACGAACAAGGAGACCCGAGCAATGCCAACCGTAACCTACGTCGCCTACGACGGCAGCGAGACCATCGTCAACGGATTCGCGGGCGACTCCGTCATGGAGACCGCGGTGCGCAACGGCGTCCCCGGCATCGTCGCCGAGTGCGGCGGCAGCCTGTCCTGCGCCACCTGCCACGTCTTCGTCTGCTCCGACAGTGCGGGAGTGTTCCCGCCGCGGGCCGACCTCGAGGACGACATGCTCGACGGCACGGCCGTCGACCGGGAAGAGAACTCCCGGCTGTCCTGCCAGCTGAAACTGACGGATGACGTGGCCGTGCACGTGCAGACCCCCGAGACCCAGGTCTGAGCGACATGTCCACTCCAGCGCAGCCCCGCACGGGCACCCTCATCGTCGGCAACTGCCAGGCGGGCGTGCAGATCGCCTCCACCCTGCGTGAGCTCGGCGACACCGGACCCATCACGCTGGTCGGCGAGGAACCGCACGCTCCCTACCAGCGGCCCCCGCTGTCGAAGGCCTTCCTCAAGGGCGAGGCCACCGCCGACTCCCTGGCCTTCCGCACGCACGACTTCTACCGGGAGCACGACATCGAGCTCGTCACCCGGGAGCGGATCGTCACGATCACCCGGGACGAGAGGGGCGGCGTGGCTGTGGCCGAGTCAGGGCGCATCTTCCCGTTCGCCCGACTCGCCCTGGCCACGGGCGCCGTGCCGCGCACGATCCCCTTCGAGGGTTCAGAGCTGGAGGGCGTCACCTACCTCCGCACCGCCACCGAGGCGACGGTGCTCGAGCAGCAGCTGCACCAGGCGACGAACGTCGTCGTGGTCGGTGGCGGGTTCATCGGGCTGGAGGTCGCCGCCGGCGCCCGCGCGGCAGGCAAGAACGTGACCGTGCTCGAGGCCGCCCCACGGCTGATCGGCCGGGCCGTCTGCGAGCAGACCAGCGAGTTCTACCTCCAGGCGCACCGGCGGCGCGGCACCCGGGTGGTGCTGAACGCGAAGGTCGTGCGCTTCACCGGGGAGCACGACCGGGTCACCGGGGTCGAACTCGGCGACGGAACCGTCGTGCCGGCCGAGGTCGTGCTGATCGGCGTCGGCGTGATCCCGCGCACCGAACTCGCCGGGCAGCTCGGCCTCGAGGTCGACAACGGCATCGTCGTCGACACCCACGCGCTCGCCTCCGACGGGCTCACCGTGGCGGCCGGCGACTGTGCGAACATGCCGAACCCGTCGATCGCGGACTTCGGCCAGGGCCGGCTGCGGCTGGAGAGCGTGCAGAACGCCGTCGAGCAGGCCAAGGTGGCCGCGGCCACCCTGCTCGGCCAGGTTGCCGAGCACAAGACGGTGCCCTGGTTCTGGTCGGACCAGGCCGACCTGAAACTGCAGATCGCCGGCCTCTCCGGCGGGCACGACCAGGTCGTGCTCCGCGGTGACCCGGACTCGGAGAAGTTCTCCCTTCTCTACTATCGGGACGGCATCTTGATCGCCGCCGACTGCGTCAACAGCCCGCTCGACTTCATGGCTGTGCGCAACGCCCTGCACAAGGGCCAGTCGATCCCCGCCGCGCTGGCGACCGACACCGCGGTGCCGCTCAAGAAGTCCGTCACCGACGTTCTCCTTCCCGTTCCTTCCCCGGCCGCGTAGGCCCCTTCCCGTGTGCGCCCCGGCGCCGGCCACCCCAGAAAGCGAGATCGCCATGACCCTGCAGACCGAACACCCCGTCGACACCTCACCCATCGACGTCGCCGGCGACGCCCCGACCGACCTCGACCCGCTCTGGCGGGCCGTCGAACCGGAGATGCGCACGCGCGGCAACGACATCCACATCCCGATCTCGTTCGCCTTCGCGGAGCGGCTCTGCGAGGCCTACCCGGAGGCGGACTCCCTCGTCGTGCGGGTGGCCATCCTGCTGCACGACACCGGCTGGGCCCGCGTCGACGAGACCAAGATCATTTCCGAAGGGTTCGGCGCGAACTGGCGTCAGGCGCAGATCCGGTTCGAACACGAGATCAAGGGCTGTGAGATCGCCAGGGAGGTGCTGCCGGGCCTCGGCTACGACGACGCGTTCATCACCCGGGTGACGGACATCATCGACGGCCACGACACCCGCGCGGAGTCGCACTCGATCGAGGATTCCCTCGTGCGGGACGCCGACCGGCTGTGGCGCTTCAACCCGGCCGGCATCGCCCTCGCCTCCAGCTGGTTCGGCCAGACCCCGTCCTTCTACTGCCGGCGCCTCCGCACCGAGATCCTGCCCGAGCTGATCACGGCCGCCGGGCTCGAGATGGCCACGGTCGAACTGGACCGGGCCGAGGCGCTGCTCAAGGTGGCGGTGCTCTGATGGAGACGGCAGTGGTGACCGTGCCGTACACCCACACCGCCGACCTGTTCATCGACGGCGCCTGGACGCCGGCCGAGGGCACGGGGAGCACCCCGGTGACCAACCCGGCCACCGAGGAGGTCTGGGGGAGCGTGCCCATCGCATCCGCCGGCGACCTGGACCGGGCGGTCGGCGCAGCCCGGCGCGCGTTCACCGGCCACGGCTGGCGCGACCTGGCACCCACCGAGCGGGCCGGCCACCTGCTGCGACTGGCTGACGAGGTCGAGAAGCGGGCCGAGGCGATCTCGCACACCAACACCTGGGAGAACGGATCCCCGGTCGCCGAGACCGCCAGGGCAGCGTCGAACGCGGCCGCCATCTTCCGCTACTTCGCGTCGCTCGCGTCGCACCTGGAGGCCACCGACATCCGCCCCTTCCCCGACGGCTCCGCCGAGACCGTCGTGCGGCAGGACCCGGTGGGCGTCTGCGCGCTGATCGCCCCGTGGAACTTCCCGATCAACCTCGTCGTGGCCAAGCTGGCGCCGGCCCTGATGGCCGGCTGCACCGTCGTGATCAAGCCGGCCTCACCGACGCCGCTCTCCATCCGCCAGATCGCGGATGCCGCCACGGCCGCCGGGATCCCGGCCGGCGTGATCAACGTGGTCACCGGCAACAGTTCCGTGGGCGACGCCCTCGTACGGCACCCCGGCATCGACAAGGTGGCGTTCACCGGCTCCACCCCGGTGGGGCGCTCGATCGGCGCGGCCTGCGGCGAACTGCTGCGGCCGGTGACCCTGGAGCTCGGCGGCAAGTCCTCCGCCCTCGTGCTGCCCGACGTCGACCTGGCCGAGATGCAGAAGGTGCTCATCCGCAGCTGCATGCGCAACACCGGGCAGACCTGCTACATCTCCACCCGCGTGCTCGCCCCGCGGGAGCGCTATGACGAACTCGTCGACATGGTCACCGCCACGATCAGTGCGGCGCAGCAGGGCGACCCGATGGACCCGGCGACCGTGTTCGGGCCCAGCGCCACCGCCGCGCAGCGCGACACCGTGCGCGGCTACATCAGATCGGGGATCGCCGAGGGCGCCCGGGCCACGACCGGCGGTGACGTTGCCTCCGGGTTCGACCGGGGCTTCTACGTGAAGCCGACGGTCTTCGCCGACGTCACCCCCGGGATGCGGATCGCCAGGGAGGAGATCTTCGGGCCCGTGCTGTCGATCCTGCGCTACGACACCCTCGACGAGGCGGTGGGGATCGCCAACAACACCGGCTTCGGCCTCGGCGGCACCGTGTTCGGGGCGGATGTCGACGCGGCGTTCGCGGTGGCCGCGCGCGTGGACACCGGCTCGATCGGGCTCAACTTCTTCGCGTCGAACCATGCCGCGCCGTTCGCGGGCCGCCACGACTCCGGCCTCGGCGTCGAGTTCGGGTTGGAGGGACTGCACGTCTACCTCAAGCCGCAGTCGGTGCACCGCCGCATCCGTTCGTAGCCGGCGCAGGCACGTGCAGCCCCGGCCCTTCCGGCTCAGCCACCGCCGACGTGGATGCCGGGCCGGCGGGCCGGGTCTGACTCGCTCGTGCGCAGGATCTCGCGCACCACGGGCGCCGTGTCGCCCTGCCCGAGCAGGAGGTAGCGGACGAGGTGGGTGACCGGGTTGCCCTCCGACCACTCGAAGTAGGCGTGCGGCCGCACGCCGGCGGCGTCGCGGAGCGCCAGCAGGATGGCAGCGATGGCGTTCGGGGCTGCGGGGCTCTTCGCCCGGAGCACCCGGTAGCCGTCGGCCTCGACCCCGCGCACCTGCAGCCGCTCGCTGAAGCCGGACGGGTCGACGACCTCGATCTCCAGGAACAGGAGGTCGGCCGCACCCGGCACCGGGTTCATCCCGCGCTGCTCGCGCTCCTTTTCTGCATAGTCGCCGCGGGTGCCGGGCGCCCGCTTGTGCGCGATCAGGTTGAGGGCGCCGTCGTGGTCGAGCGAGTCCCGGATGTACCGCCGGGCCGTCTCGTCGAACTCGACCTGCTCCACCCGGAGTTCGGTCGTGCGGGACACCCGCGAGATCAGGGACACGGTGACGATCCCGAGGATGAAGAAGGCGGAGATGGTGATGCCGTCCGGCTTCTCGATGATGTTCGCGCCGAGCGCGTAGAGCAGCACGAAGGTGAGCACGCCGAACGCGACGCTCGCGCCCCGTTGCCGCCGCCGCACAGCGGAGATGGTCACCGCGACCGCGCCGGACACCATCATCACCAGGATCCCGGTGGCGTACGCCCCGGCCTGCGCGTTGACGTCCGCCTTGAAACCGATCGTGATCAGGATGCTGACGCCGGTGTAGACGAGAACGACCGGCCGCACCGCGCGGCTCCATTCGGGGGCCATGCCGTAGGAGGGCAGGTAGCGCGGGACGATGTTGATCAATCCCGCCATCGCCGACGCCCCGGCGAACCACAGGATCAGGATGCTGCTCACGTCGTAGACCGTGCCGAACACGTTGCCGACCCGCTCGTGCGCGAGATAGGCGAGGGCACGCCCGCTGGCCGCCCCGCCGTCCTGGAACGCCGCGGCCGGGATCAGCACGGTGGTGACCAGGCTGCTGGCCAGCAGGTAGACGCTCATGATGACGGCCGCGGCGGTGAGCAGCTTGCGGGTGTTGCGGATGCGGGACGCCAGCCGTTCCTCGGGCGTGCTTCCCGCGGCCGCGACGAGCGGCATCATGCTGACCCCGGTCTCGAAGCCGGACAGGCCGAGCACGAGCAGGGGGAACGCGATGATCGCCGGGCCGAGGATGTCGCCGAAACCCGTGCCGCGGGCGGACAGGGCGCCGATCCAGTCGGACAGGACGCGGGGTTCGGTGAAGACGTCGTAGAGGCCGACGCCGATCACGATCCCGTTGAGAAGCAGGAACAGGGCGACCAGGGGGATCGCGACCGAGACCGCCTCGCTGAAGCCGAGCAGGAAGACCCCGCCGAGGATGAGCAGCAGCACGACCGTGATGGTCACGGCATGCCCCTGCAGGAAAGCCGGCGCGAACGGGTTCTCGAGAAGGTGCACCGTGGCATCCGCCGACGAGAGCGTGATCGTGATGATCCAGCTTGTGGCGACGAAGCCGAGCAGCACGAGCACGAAGACCTTGCCGCGCCAGAACGGCAGGAGTCGCTCCAGCATCGCCACCGAGCCCTGGCCGCGCGGGCTCTCCTTGGCCACCCGCCGGTACATGGGCAGCATGCCGAGCAGGGTCAGCGCCACGATCAGCAGCGTCGCCAGCGGCGAGAGGGCGCCGGCCGCCAGGGCCGCGATGCCGGGAAGGTAGGACAGGGTCGAGAAATAGTCGACGCCGGTCAGACACATCACCTTCCACCAGGAGTGGGTGGCCGTGGTCTCCTCGCTGCTCTCCGGTCCCACCGGCTGAACCCGGTTCTGCAGCAGCCAGCGCGTGAAAGCGCTGGTCGGGGCCGTGGCGCGCGGCGGCCGTGGCACGCTCGCGGGAATCAGCGGTCCGGCAGGTGGTGTCATGGTTTCTCTCCCGGTGGCATTTCGGCCTGCGTCGGGCCCGGTGGAACCACGTTGGCAGATCACCATTGTCGACCCGTTCGCGCCGTTTCGTGGCCATTCGCGGCGCGGTGATCAGCAAACGTCGCCGGGGCGCGCTCGCCGAGCCCCCGGACACGACCATAATCGACGTGTACCCCCTGGGCAGCCGGCCCACCGGGAGGAGAGGTCCCGAGCCGAGCATCCGCCCGCGCTCGCCGCCGGAAAGTGAATCCATGCCAGGCATCCCCACCACCCGGGTCGCCGTTCGCGGCGTCTGGGAGGGTGACACCCCGGACTACGGCACCGTCGTCGACGCCGAGAACGCGGGCAGGCTGCTCACCGACCTCGTGCGCTCCGCCCTCGAACTGCTCGAATACCGTCGGCTCGCCTGGGAGCCCGATGCGATCCAGCTCGTGTCGAGCGACCGGGCGGCCTACCTGAGATTTCCGGCGGCCGACGAGCGCGCGGCGGATGTCGCGGTGCAGCTGTCGCAGGCCCTCTCCGCGCATGCCGCCGACGGGCTCAACCTCGCCCGCATCATGGGGGCCAACCCGCCCTGGCGGTCCGTGCGCATCCTCGTGCTCGCCGACGAGGACGGCGCCGCGACCACGCGCCTCGACCTCGATCCGGAGGGGGAGTGCCGGGTGTCCTGGTACGGCCCCTTCGACAACGCCCGGTTCTCCGAGATCGCGATCGGGTTCGCGGTCTTCCTCACCCATATCGTCGCGAACGTGTTCGACGACGACGACGGCAGCGAGACGTTCGAGGAATCGTTCGACTGGGTCGTCTGAGACCGATCATCGCCGGGCCGGTTCAGCGCGCCCCGACCACCATCCAGGCCCCGGTGCGGGCGCGCAGGCCCAGGGTGACCGCGCGGGCGCCGAGGTAACCGAGGGCGAAGGCGGCCATCAGCCACGCCAACCCGGCAGCCCCGGATGGCGCCCAGACCAGCACGCCGACGGCCAGCGGAACGAACGCGGCCAGATTCACGACGCCCGTGACGGCCAGGTAGCGCGCGTCGCCCGCCCCGATCAGCACCCCGTCGAGCACGAAGACCACGCCGCCCAGCGGAACGGACAGCCCGAGCACGACCAGCGTGGCCGGCAACAAGGTGTTCACCTCCGCTGCGTTCGTGAAGAGGCTGCCGAGCACGCCGCTGCCGGCGATCACGAGCAGCCCGAGCACCGCGCCGCTCAGCACGCCCCACTCCAGGCAGCGTCGCAGCACGGCCCGCACGCCGGCCAGGTCGCCGGCGCCGAGTCCGCGGCCGACGAGTGCCTGGGCGGCGATGGCCAGGGCGTCCAGCGCGAAAGCGAGGGTGGCGAACAACGTCATCGCGATCTGGAAGGCGGCCAGTTCGGGCGAGCCGAGGCTGGTCGCCACGAACACGGCGAGCAGCATGGCCGCGCGCAGGCTGACCGTGCGCAGGAAGAGCCAGCCGCCGCTCGACGCCCCGCGTAGCACGCCCGCGCGGTGCGGCCGCAGCCGCGCCCCCTCGCGGCGGGCGTGGCGCCCCACGACGATGAGGTAGACGGCGACCATTGCCCACTGGGCGACGACGGTGCCGAGCGCCGAGCCGACGATGCCGAGACCGAGCCCGTAGATGAACCACAGGTTGAGCAGGATGTTGGCGGAGAAGCCGAGCCCGGCCACCAGGAGCGGGGTGCGGGTGTCCTGCAGCCCGCGGAGCAGACCTGTGGCCGCGAAGACGAGCAGCATGGCCGGGAGTCCGAGCATCGAGAGACCCAGGTAGCCGGCGGCGGCCTCCGTCACGGCCGGCTCGGCCCCGAAGGCGCCGACCAGCGCGGGGGCGGCGAAGGCGCCGGCCGTCGCCAGCAGCACGCCCAGGCCGAGGGCGAGCCAGAGGCCGTCGATGCCGACCGAGACCGCCCGCCCGCGGTCGCCCGCTCCGAGCCAGCGGGCCACCGCGGGAGTCGTGCTGTAGGCGAGGAAGACCATCAGGCCGATGATCGTCTGCAACACCGCGCCGGCCAGTCCGAGCCCGGCCAGGGGCACCGCGCCGAGGTGCCCGACCATGGCCGAATCGGCGAGCAGGAACAGGGGTTCGGCGATGAGAGCGCCGACGGCGGGAATGGCGAGGCGCAGGATCTCGCGGTCGATGGGCTGCGGGCGGAGGATGGCGATGCTCCAGAGTAGCCGCCGGGCCGCGGCGCGGTCCCCCTCGCCGTCCCCTCGCCGAACTGAGAGTTCAGCACGTTTTCGGCGGCTGGGAGGGTGCCCAACTCTCAGTTCGGCGAGGTGGATCGTGCCGACGCAGCGAATAGGCTGGGAGCATGACTGATCAGGGGACCGCATCCGGAATCGACCGCGACGAACTCGACCCGGGCGTGCGTCCACAGGATGACCTGTTCCGCCACGTGAACGGCAAGTGGATCGATCGCACCGAAATCCCCTCCGACAAGGCCCGCTGGGGGTCGTTCTACCTCCTGGCCGAGGAGTCCGAGAAGGCGGTGCGCGAGATCATCCTCGAGGCCCAGACGGCCGAGCCCGGCACAGAGGAGCGCAAGTTCGGCGACCTCTACGCCAGCTTCCTCGACGAGCAGAAGGTCGAGGCGCTCGGCGCCACCCCGCTCGCCGACGATCTCGCCACCGTCGACGGCATCTCCTCCATCCCCGTGCTGCTCGGCACCCTCGGCCGCCTGGAACGCGCCGGAGTGGCCGGCGCATTCCAGCTCTACGTGGACAACGACCCGGGAAACCCCGAACGTTACCTCGTCTTCGTCGAGCAGGCCGGACTCGGCCTTCCCGACGAGTCCTACTACCGGGACGAGACCTCCGGTGCGATCCGGCAGGCCTACCAGGCCTTCGTCGAGCGGATGTTCGGCCTCGCCGGCCTCACGGACGCCGCCGCCCGGGCCGGCCGGGTCTTCGAACTCGAGACCGAACTCGCCACCCACCACTGGGACAAGGTGCGCTCCCGCGACAGCGAGAAGACCTACAACCTCAAGACCTGGGGCCAGGTGACCGCGCTCGCCGCCGGCGCCGACCTGCAGCTCTGGCTCGAGGGGCTCGACGCCCCGGCCGCGGCGTTCGACGAGGTCGTCGTGCGCCAGCCCAGCTTCGTCACCGGCCTGGCCGAGATGCTCACCGAGGACCGGCTCGCCGCCTGGCAGGACTGGCTGCGCTGGCAGATCATCCGTTCGAGCGCCGCCTACCTCTCGGCCGACTTCGTCGATGCCAGCTTCGACTTCTACGGCCGCACCCTCACCGGCACCCCCCAGCTGCGCGACCGCTGGAAGCGCGGGGTGTCGCTGGTCGAGGGCGCCCTGGGCGAGGCCGTCGGCCGCATCTATGTGGAGCGCCATTTCAAGCCGAGCGCCAAGGCCAGCATGGACGTGCTCGTCGCCAACCTCGTCGAGGCCTACCGCCGGAGCATCGCCGACCTCGACTGGATGACCGAGGAGACCCGCGCCCGGGCGCTCGAGAAGCTCGAGAAGTTCACCCCGAAGATCGGCTACCCGGTGAAGTGGCGGGACTACTCGACGCTGGCCATCGACGCGGGCGACCTCATCGCCAACGTGCGGGCAACCAACGAGTTCGAGTTCCAGCGGGAGCTCGGCAAGATCGGCAACCCGCTCGACCGCGACGAGTGGTTCATGACCCCGCAGACCATCAATGCCTACTACAACCCGGGCTTCAACGAGATCGTCTTCCCCGCGGCCATCCTGCAGGTGCCGTTCTTCGACGCCGATCGGGATGCGGCAGCCAACTACGGCGCGATCGGCGCGGTGATCGGCCACGAGATCGGGCACGGCTTCGACGACCAGGGCTCCAAGTACGACGGCGACGGGCTGCTCACCGACTGGTGGACCGAGGAGGACCGCGCCGCGTTCGAGGAACGCACCAGCTCCCTGATCGAACAATTCAACGCCCTGGCCCCCCGGCAGGTTCCGGGCCACTTCGTCAACGGCGCCCTGACCATCGGCGAGAACATCGGCGACCTCGGTGGCCTCTCGATCGCGTGGAAGGCCTACCTGATCTCCCTGGCCGGCGCCGAGCCGCCCGTCATCGACGCTCTCACCGGCGCGCAGCGCTTCTTCCTCTCCTGGGCGCAGGCCTGGCAGCTCAAGATGCGCGACGAGGAGGCCATCCGGCTGCTCGCGATCGACCCGCACTCGCCCAACGAGTTCCGCTGCAACCAGATCGTCAGCAACATCGACGATTTCTACGACGCCTTCGGCGTGGCCGAGGGCGACGCCCTCTGGCTCGCCCCGGACAAGCGCGTCACCATCTGGTAGGGGTCTTCTTCGCAAGAATCCTCCAACCTCGTTGGGTTATTGTGGTGCCGGGCCAGCAGGCCCGGCGCACGGAAGGACCCGCATCCGGTGGTCAAGCCATCCCAGGACTCAGAGCGACGGTCCCGCCACGCCTCTGCGCCACAGGGGAAGCACGGCGGGGCGGGGGCGAACGCCAACTTCGGCCGCGGCTTCCAGGCCCTGGGTGACCTCGCCGCGCACGGGGTGCAGGTGTCGGCGCGCGCCACCGACCTGACCACCGGCCGGGTGCTGTTCTCCGTCGACGACCATGTCGTGATGCCCACCGCCGGGATCGGCACCGTGCTCCTCCTGATCGAGGTCGCGGCCCGGCTGCGCGAGGCTGACTTCGGCGCCTACACGATCCTCGACCGCACTCCGCTCGACTCGGTCGGCGGCTCGGGCATCTGGCAGCACCTGCAGGCTCCGTCGCTGCCGGTGGCCGACCTCGCCGCCCTGATCGGTGCCACCGGCGACAACCTGGCCGCCAACGTGCTCATCCGGGCGGTCGGCCTGGATGCCGTGCGCGCCCGCACCGAACAGCTCGGCCTCTCCCGCACGGCCCTGCTCGACCTCGTGCGCGACGAACGCGGGCCCGACCACGCGCCGCAGCTCTCGGTCGGCAGCGCCAAGGACCTCACCTGGCTGTTCACGGCGCTCGCCCGCGGCGAGATCGTCGACGCCGCTGCCAGCGAACGGGTGATCGGCTGGCTCTCCCTGGGCAGCGACCTGTCCATGGTGGCCAGCGCCTTCGGCTTCGACCCGCTCGCCCACCGCCAGGGCGACCACGGCATGCTGCTGGTCAACAAGACGGGCGCGAGTGCCGGCGTGCGCAGCGAGGTCGGCATCCTCCGGGGTCCGCGGGCCGGCGTCACCTACGCGGTGTCGATGTCGTTCGCCGACACGGCACTCTCGGCCAGGCTCGCCGTGCTCGACGGGATGCGCGCGGTCGGCATGGACCTGCTCGAATACGTGCACTGACCGGCTGAAGTCCACGGGCGCCCCTGCCCGGTCGCGGCGCGTCCCGCCCGGCCTTGACAGGCATCCGCGCCCCGCCCTAGTCTCCGCAGTACAGGCTTTGGCAGGTTCGACGAGAGGACCTTCGCATGTCCATCCCACCCCTGATCGACGCGGAAGGCCGGGCCGCGGGCTCGGCCCTGGAGATCGAGCTGAACGGCATCAACGCGATCCATTCGAGCGAGCACAAGGGGCACCCCCGGGACCTCTTCTGGCCGTGGTTCGCCGCCAACGTCTCGGTGCTCGGCATCAGCTACGGCTCGTTCCTGCTGGGCTTCGGCATCTCCCTGTGGCAGGCGAGCATCGTGGGGCTCGTCGGCATCATCGTCTCGTTCCTGTTCTGCGGTTTCATCGCACTCTCCGGCAAGCGTGGCCACGCCCCGACGATGACGCTCAGCCGGGCCGCCTTCGGCATCAACGGCAACCGGGTGCCGTCGGCGCTGTCCTGGCTGCTCACCGTGGGCTGGGAGACCGTGCTCGCCTCCCTCGCCGTGCTCGCCACGGCGACCGTGTTCACCGAGCTCGGTTGGGAGGGCGGCAGCCTGACCAAGGTCGTCGCGCTCGTGGTCGTGGCGGCGCTGATCGTCGTCGGCGGGGTGCTCGGCTTCGACTTCATCATGAAGCTGCAGAAGTGGATCACGATCATCACCGGAATCCTCACGGTGGTGTACGTCATCCTCGTCGCCGACCAGATCAACTTCGACACGCTCGCAGCGATCCCCGGTGGCGGCACCCCGCAGGTGATCGGCGCCCTCGTGTTCATGATGACGGGCTTCGGACTCGGCTGGGTCAACGCGGCGGCCGACTACTCCCGCTACCTGCCCCGGTCGGCTTCGAGCACCGGGGTCGTCGCCTGGACCACTTTCGGCGCGTCGCTGGCGCCGATCATCCTGCTGCTGTTCGGGCTGCTCCTGGCCGGTTCCTCCGCCGAGCTCAGCAGCGCGATCGCGGTCGACCCGATCGGCGCCCTCACCACGATCCTCCCGATCTGGTTCCTCATCCCCTTCGCCCTGGTGGCTGTGCTCGGCCTGGTCGGCGGCGCCGTGCTCGACATCTACTCCTCCGGCCTGGCCCTGCTCACCGCCGGCGTCAGGGTGCCCCGGTTCGTGGCCGCGGGCATCGACGGCGTGCTGATGGTGCTCGGTGCGGTCTACGTGGTCTTTTTCGCGGGCAGCTTCCTCGGCCCGTTCCAGGGCTTCCTGATCACCCTCGGCGTGCCCGTCGCGGCGTGGTGCGGCATCTTCATGGCCGACATCCTCCTTCGCAAGAAGAGCTACGCGGTGAAGGAACTGTTCGACCCGGCCGGGCGCTACGGCAGCGTGCGGGTGCTCTCGATCGTGCTGATCGCGGTCGGGTCCATCGTCGGCTGGGGCATGGTCACCAACGGCTCCGCCGACTGGCTCGCCTGGCAGGGCTACCTGCTCGACCCGTTCGGGCTCGGCGGCCGTGCCGGGGAGTGGGCCTATGCCAACCTCGGCGTGCTGGCCGCGCTGGTGATCGGCTTCGGCGGCACCCTGCTCCTCGGGCGCGGAACCGTCAGGGCGCAGGAAGCCCTGCCGGTCCCCGGCGAGGACCAGGCGGCCGAGGAGCTCCTGCCGGCATGAGCTCCGCACCGGAGGGTTCCCCGGGCAGACCCGCCGCCGGAGTGGACGGCGGTTCGTGGCTCGTCCTGGTCGACCTGCAGCGCATCTTCGGCGAACCGGGCAGCGACTGGTTCACGCCACGCTTCGCCGAGGCCGTGGCGGGCGCCGCCCGGCTCCGGCCCGCGTTCGGCCAGCGGGTCGCCCTGACCAGGTTCCTCGCGCCCGAGAAGCCCGCGGGAGCCTGGATCCCCTACTACCAGGACTGGCCGTTCGCGCTCGACCCCGCGAACCGTGCGCTCTACGACCTCGTGCCCGATATCCCGCCGCTGGACGCCCGGCTCATCGACCGGCCCACCTTCGGCAAGTGGAGCGCCGAGACCCGTGCGGCCCTCGACGACCCCCGCGAGATCGTGCTCGCGGGCGTCTCCACCGATTGCTGCGTGATCTCCACGGCGTTGGCCGCGGCCGACGACGGCGTGCGGGTGCGGGTGGTGGCGGATGCCTGTGCCGGCCTCAGCGACGTCGACCACCAGCGCGCGCTCGACGTGATGGCCCTCTACGCCCCGCTGATCAGCATCACTTCCGTCGACGAGATCCTCGCCGAACGCGCCACCATCGGCTGAGCTGAGCTGAGCTGAGCTGAGCTGAGCTGAGCTGAGCCGGGGCCGGGCGCACGGATGCCTCCCCGGCCGGCGGGGAGGCATCCGTTCGAGGCCCGTTTCCGGGCCAGGGGTCAGGCGTGCCGGTTCAGCAGCACCGTCCCTGCGGGTTGGTGTCCTGGCGGTCGGTCTGGTCGCGCCAGAACTCGCGCTCGGTCATCACCGGGGGAGCCTCGCCCTCGCCGGACCGGTGCCGGGACTCGTGGTGGGCCTTGTACTTGTCGTAGGCGTCTTCCCCCATGACACCCTTGACGAACCAGGCCAGGTCCCGCGCACCCTTCTTCAGGAGCTCGACGGTGTTCATCAGCGGTTCGACTTCGCTGATTTCTCCAGCCTGGCCTGGGCGTCCCAGCTGGCGCCGAGCTCCTTCTCGGCCGGTGTCGGCAGGAAGCCCGACGGGGCGAACATCTGCGACGGGACGGCCGGGTCTTCATTGGTGCCGAAGTCGCGGCCCTTCCACGAGCGCCAGGTGGCCTGGATCGCGGTCACCATGACGATGATCGCCAGCACGACGAAGAGCACCGACAGGATGCCCTGCACCATCGTGTTGCGCACGACGGCCTCCATCGCCGCGACGGTCTTCGCCGTGCCGAAGCTCGTCTCGCCGGCCGCCAGCGCCCCGGAGAAGGCCCGGTTCTGGGCGAAGTAGCCCACCGCAGGGATCGTGGAGAAGATCTTCAGGAACGACGCCGAGATGGTCACGACGGCGGCGAACGCCAGCGGCATGGCCACGATCCAGAGGTACTTGAACATGCCGCGCTTGGCGACGATGGCCATACAGACGGCCAGGGCGATGGCCGCGAGGAGCTGGTTGGCGATTCCGAAGAGCGGGAACAGGGTGTTGATGCCGCCGAGCGGGTCGGTGACTCCCATGATGAGCACCGCGCCCCAGGCCAGGACCATGATCCCGGTCGTGAGCCACGCGCCCGTGCGCCAGGAGGTGTTCTTGAACTTCGGGAAGAAGTTGCCGAGGCTGTCCTGGAGCATGAACCGCGCCACCCGGGTGCCGGCGTCGACGGCGGTCAGGATGAAGAGCGCCTCGAACATGATCGCGAAGTGGTACCAGAACGCCATCATGCCCTTGCCCCCTGCAACCTGCTGCATGATGTGGGCCAGGCCCACCGAGAGGGTCGGGGCGCCACCGGAACGGGAGACGATGGTGGCTTCGCCGACATCCTTCGCCGTCTGGGTGAGCATGTCAGGGGTCAGGTTGACGCCGGTCAGGCCGAGGCTGTTCACGAAGGTGACCGCTCCCTGGACGGTGCCGCCGGTGAGGGCCGCGGAGGAGTTCATCGCGAAGTAGATCCCGCGGTCGATCGACACGGCGGCCACCAGGGCCATGATCGCGACGAAGGATTCCATCAGCATCCCGCCGTAGCCGATGAACCGGGTCTGGCGTTCCTTCTCGATCAGTTTCGGCGTTGTGCCGGAGGCGATCAGGGCGTGGAAGCCGGAGAGGGCGCCGCAGGCGATCGTGACGAAGAGGAACGGGAAGAGTGAACCGCTCACGACGGGGCCGCCGTTGGCGGTGAACTCGCTGAAGGCCGGCACCGAGATCTCCGGGCGCACGATGACGATCGCGATCGCGAGCATCCCGATCGTGCCGATCTTCATGAAGGTGGAGAGGTAGTCCCGCGGGGCCAGCAGCAGCCAGACCGGCAGGATGGCAGCCACGAAGCCGTAGATGATGATGCCGATCGCGAGCGGAAGGGGGTCGACGTGGAAGAACGCCGCGCCCCACTCGGT
Organism: Cryobacterium sp. MP_M3; assembly: GCF_015752155.1. Classification (GTDB taxonomy): domain Bacteria; phylum Actinomycetota; class Actinomycetes; order Actinomycetales; family Microbacteriaceae; genus Cryobacterium. The sequence continues at coordinate 37,919 of NZ_JADOVI010000011.1, forward strand.
GCTTGAGATCATCCCACCGCCGATGATGGCGGCCAGGAGCAGGATGAAGCCGATGATCGATACCTCGGTGACCTTACCGGGGCGGAAGAAGCGCAGGTAGCAGCCCATGAGCAGGGCGATCGGGATGGTCATCGAGACCGAGAAGACGCCCCAGGGGCTGGCCGCCAGGGCGTTGACGACGACGAGGGCGAGGATGGCCACGATGATGACCATGATGGCCAGGGTGGCGATGAGGGCGGCCGTGCCGCCGACCTTGCCGAGTTCGTCCCTGGCCATCTGGCCGAGGGAACGTCCGCCGCGGCGCATCGAGAAGAACAGCACGAGGTAGTCCTGCACGGCGCCGGCGAGGACCACGCCGACGATGATCCAGATCGTGCCGGGCAGGTAGCCCATCTGGGCGGCCAGCACGGGACCGACGAGCGGTCCGGCGCCCGCGATCGCGGCGAAGTGGTGGCCGAAGAGCACGCGCCGGTCGGTTGCGGCGTAGTCCTTGCCGTCGGCCTTGTACTCGGCCGGGGTTGCCCGCCGGTCATCGGGCTTGAGCAGGTGCTTCTGGATGTAGTTCGAGTAGAAGCGATAACCGATGAGGTACGTGCAGACGGCGGCGAAAACGAACCAGATGGCATTGACCGTCTCCCCGCGAACCACGGCCAGCATCACCCAGCTGAGGCCACCGAGCAGCGAGATGCCGCCCCAGAGGGCGATCTTCGCGGGGGTCCAGTGGGCCTCCTCCGCGTCGTGCGTGCTCTGGTCGAGGGCTACGGCCAGCAGGGCCGGATCCCGATCCAGCGTCCCCGCCCCCTCTGTCGACTCGTGTGGCGTGCGGGGCCTGGTGCCCATGATCTCTCCTTTGAGGTACCGCAAAGAATGCGGGATTCCTTAGCAAGGCTAACAGCGTGGCGGCGGAACGGAGGCAAACGCCTAAAATAGGCTCAGCGCCCGTTGGGTTCCCGCCCGCTCGCGACACACTTTCCCACCCTCGACCATTGGAGCCACCGTGGCCGCCCCCACCCGCCTCGATTCCGTCATCGCCCTCGCCCGCCACCGCGGGTTCGTCTTTCAGGCCGGTGAAATCTACGGCGGATCCCGCTCCGCGTGGGACTACGGGCCGCTCGGGGTGGAGCTCAAGGAGAACATCAAGAAGCAGTGGTGGCGGTTCATGGTCAACAGCCGCGAGGATGTGGTGGGCCTGGACTCCTCGGTGATCCTGCCCCGCAAGGTCTGGGAGGCATCCGGCCACGTCGAGGTCTTCAGCGACCCGCTGGTCGAGTGCACGAGCTGCCACAAGCGCTTCCGGGCCGACCACCTCGAGGAGGAATTCGAAGAGAAGAAGGGCCGCCCGCCCGAGGGCGGCATCGACGGCATCCCGTGCCCGAACTGCGGCAACCGGCACATCTGGACCGAACCGCGGGCCTTCTCCGGCCTGCTCAAGACCTACCTCGGCCCGGTCGACGACGAGGCCGGCATGAACTACCTGCGGCCGGAGACCGCGCAGGGCATCTTCGTGAACTTCGCCAACGTGCTGCAGGCCGCCAGGATGAAGCCGCCGTTCGGCATCGGCCAGATCGGCAAGAGCTTCCGCAACGAGATCACCCCGGGCAATTTCATCTTCCGCACCCGCGAGTTCGAGCAGATGGAGATGGAGTTCTTCGTCGAGCCCGGCATGGACGAGGAATGGCATCAGTACTGGATCGACCAGCGGATGGCGTGGTACACCGGCCTCGGCATCGACGCCGACAACCTGCGTTTGTTCGAGCACCCCGCCGAGAAGCTCTCCCACTACTCCAAGCGCACCGTGGACATCGAGTACCGCTTCGGTTTCAGCGGCAGTGAATTCGGCGAGCTCGAAGGCGTGGCCAACCGCACCGACTTCGACCTGAAGACGCACGCCGCGGCATCCGGCAAGGACCTGTCCTACTTCGACCAGACCAAGAACGAACGCTGGGTTCCCTACGTGATCGAGCCGGCCGCCGGCCTGACCCGTTCGCTGATGGCGTTCCTGGTCGACGCGTACCACGAGGAAGAGGTGCCGAACGCGAAGGGCGGGGTCGACAAGCGCACCGTGCTGAAGCTCGACCGGCGCCTGGCGCCGATCAAGGTCGCCGTGCTGCCGTTGTCCCGCAACGAGGCGCTCTCGCCGATGGCCAAGGCGCTCGCCGCGCGCCTCCGCGAGTCGTGGAACGTGGACTTCGACGACGCCGGCGCGATCGGCCGCCGCTACCGTCGCCAGGATGAGATCGGCACGCCGTACTGCGTCACGGTCGACTTCGACTCGCTCGAGGACCAGGCCGTCACCGTGCGCGACCGCGACACCATGGCGCAGGAGCGCGTGCCGCTGGACAAGCTCGACGCCTACCTCGCCGAGCGCCTCCGCGGCGCGTAGCCCGGGCCGGGGCCCGCGGCTCAGCCGCGGGCTCAGCCGCGGGCTCAGCCGCGGGCTCAGTCGCGGAGAAAGCACCGTCCGCGGAGAAAGCACCTTCGCCAGGTGTCGAATTCAGGAGAATCCGGCCTCAGGGCACCCGGCGCCCCCGGAACTACGGGGCAGATCGGGCCGGCCCGGCCGGTTTTCCTGAATTGGGGACACGGCCTGAAGCGAACGCGCGGGGCACGGTGCGGGGCGGGGCGGGGCGCGGGGCGACCTCGATCAGGGTGACGCCGGCCGTGGGCACCGGGTCCGACATCGCCGCGACGGCGGCCGGCGCCTCGGCGAGGGTGATCCTCCGGCTGATCAGGGTCTCGGGGCGCAACCGGCCCGATTCGACCAGGGCGAGCAGCGCCGGGTAGTCGGCGGCGGGCATCCCGTGGCTGCCGAGCACCGTCAGCTCCCGGGCGATGACGTCGCCGAGGGGCATCCGCGGGTCCTCCGCCAGCAGGCCGATCTGCACGTGGCGACCGCGGGCGGCCAGAGAGCGGATGGCGATGGAGACCGTGTTCTCCCGGCCGAGCGCCTCGACGCTGACCTGCACGCCCGCGCTCCCGGCGGCGGCGCGGATACGGGCGAGAACCACCTCGTCGTCCAGGCCGGAGGAGTCGACCGTGTGCGCGGCTCCGCACCGGACGGCCGCGCCGAGGGCCACCTCGCTGACGTCCACCGCGATCACCGTCGCGCCCAGGGCGGCGCCGATCATCACCGCGGAGAGCCCCACGCCGCCGCAGCCGATGACGACGAGCGTCTCACCGGCAGCCAGGCGGGCCTGATGAGCCAGACCGCGATAGGCGGTGGCGAACCGGCAGCCGAGCAGGGCGGCCGCGCCCGCGTCGAGACCGTCCGGCACGGCGATGAGATTGACGTCGGCGTGGTGCAGCGCGACCAGTTCGGCGTAGGAACCCCAGTGGGTGAAGCCCGGCTGGGTCTGGTTGCGGCAGACCTGGGCGTTTCCCGCCGCGCAATCCGGGCAGTCCCCACAGGCGCAGACGAACGGAACCGTGACGCGCTGGCCGACCCGGAACCGGCGCACCAGGGGTCCGACCGAGTCGATCACCCCGACGAGTTCGTGGCCCGGAACGTGGGGCAGCGCGATTCCGGGGTCGTGCCCCAGCCAGCCGTGCCAGTCGCTGCGGCAGAGGCCGGTCGCCTCCACCCGCACGACGACGCCCGTCGAGGAGGCGACCGGGTCGGGCACTTCCCGCAGTTCGGGCAACTCGCCGAAGCGGCCGAACCAGACCGCCTTCATCGCGATGCCGGCCGGTCGCGGGCAAGGATCGCGAACACCTGCAGGTCGGACCACTCGCCCGTGAAGAACTCGTTCTCAACGAAGTGCGCCTCGAGGCGCATCCCCAGCCGCAGGCACAGGGCGGCGGATGCCTCGTTCCGTGGATCGAGTTCGGCGAACACCCGGTGCGCGCCCAACTCCCCGAACGCGAGGTCGAGCAGGGCGCCGGCGGCTTCGGTGGCGAGGCCCTGGCCGTGCCAGTCGGGGTGGAAGACCCAGCCGACCGCGACCTGGGCGTGCTCCCGGCTCGTGAGGAACACGCTGAGGTCGCCGATCACGGGCCCGGGCGCTCCGTCCGCGCCGAGGAGTTCCGCGGCGAGGATGAGAGCGTCGCCGTCCTCGGCCAGCCGGGTGAACCCGGCCCGTGTGATGGTGTGCTCCCGCGACTCCTCGGGGCTCCGGACCGGCCACGGCAGGTACCGCACCACGTCGGGCAGGCCCTGGTAGGCGGCGACGTCCTCGGCGTCGGACGCGGTCAGCGGGCGGAGCAGCAGGCGCCGGGTTCGGACCGGGTGGGCGTCGAACGGGAACGCGCCGAGCAGCCCCGGTTCACTCATGACGGCCGGCGCACGAGGGCGGCCGCCGCGTCACGAGGACGGCCTGTCATGAGGCGGTGGGGGCGATCCCGACGTCGTCCGGGGTGGCGGAGACGGCGGGCAGGTCGACCTGGATGCCGAACATCGCGTCGAGGCCCGTCAGGAACGCGGCTTGCTCGCCGGCTCGCGCGAGTTCCCTGGAGCGCACCATCGGAGTGTGCAGGAGCACGCTGGCCAGGTGCCGCAGCGCCGCCTCGGTCTGCTCGCTGGAGTCGCTGCGGCGGCGGGCCCGCTCGATCTCCGCGTCCAGGATGCCGAAGATGTGGCTGCGGAGGGCGACGACGGCCGGGGCGAGGCTCTGCTCCTCGGCGACGGCGGAGAACTTGCGGGCGGCCCGTCCGACGAGGAGGCGCGCGTCGCTGGTGGCATTGAGCTCTTCGAGCGGGGCGTGGATGCGGATGGTCTCGAGGTCGAGCAGCTCCACCCCGGCCAGCTCGGTCACATCGGGGTCGACGTTGCGCGGCAGGCCGAGGTCGATGATCAGCCGCTGCGGAGCCTCCGGTGACACGGGGGCCTCTGGAGCGAGCGAAGACCCGGGCGCCTCGCCGACGGGGCAGGGGGTCGCCGGCGGTGCGGCATCCGCCTGGGCCCCACCCTGGGCGCGCCCGGCCCGGAGCAGTGCGGCAGTGATCACGTGGTGCTCGACGGTCGTGCAGGTGAGGATGAGGTCGGCGCTCGCGGCCGCCACGGCGAAGTCCGACTCGGCGACCGCGGTGATCTGGTGCGAGGATGCGAACTTGCGGGCGCGGCCCGAGGGGGAGTAAACCCGCACGTTCTCGGCGCCGAGGTCGCGCAGCGCCGCCAGGGAGGCCCCGGCGTAACGACCGGTTCCGACCAGCAGCACCTGGGTCTCGGTCCAGTCGGGGATGCGGCTTTCGGCCAGTTCGAGGGCGAGCCGCACGAGCGAGCGGCCGGCGGCTCCGATGCCGGTGCGGTTCTTGATCCCGCGCGAGGTCTGCGACGCGCGCTGGAAGAGGCGCTCCAGTTCGGGGCTCGTGGTGCCCACCTGCCGGGCCTGTTCGAGTGAGCGCCGCACCTGGCCGGCGATCTCGCCCTCGCCGACGACGACGGATTCGAGGCCGCTGGTGACGGCGAAGAGATGTTCGGCCACGGTGTTGCCGTGCACGAGTTCGAGGGTGTCCCGCAGCACCTCGGCGGCCACGCCGGTGCTCGCGCTGACGCCGTCGATCGCGGCACGCACCGCCGAGAGGGGAGAGGTTCCGGTGGGTTCGTCCAGGTCGAGGTAGGCCTCGAAGCGGTTGCAGGTGGCCACGACGACGGCCCCGACCAGGGCCGGGTGGCGCTCCAGGATGCCGGTCGCCGCGTCGTCCGCACCGACAGACAACCGCTCCAGCACGTCGAAGCTGGAGTTCTTGTGGCTGGCGGACAGGCAGATCAACACCGTTGGAGTCTACTTTGCGATTCTGGGGGTCGAATCGCCCGGGTGTGTGAAGTTTGACAGAATTGAGACAAATGAACCTTGACGCGCAACACCCCCTCGCATCCGGACTCACCGCCGACGCCCGTCTCATCCGGGCCTACCAGGGCACCCGCCCGGAGGTGACCCCCGTCTGGTTCATGCGCCAGGCCGGCCGCTCCCTGCCCGAATACCGTTCCCTCCGGGTGGGCACCCGGATGCTCGACGCCTGCCTCGACCCCGAGATGGCCAGCGAGATCACCCTGCAGCCGGTGCGCCGGCACAACGTCGACGCGGGCATCCTGTTCAGCGACATCGTGATCCCGCTCAAGCTGGTCGGCGTCGACGTCGAGATCGTCGCCGGGATGGGCCCGGTGCTCGGCAAGGCCGTGCGCACGGCCAAGGACGTCGCCGAGCTGACCGCCCTCGACCCGGCCGTGCTCGACACGAGCCTCGCCCCGATCCGCCAGGCGGTCGCGCGCACGGTCGCCGAGCTCGGCGAGACCCCGCTGATCGGCTTCGCGGGAGCCCCGTTCACCCTGGCCGCCTACCTGGTCGAGGGCGGACCGTCGAAGGACCACATCAACGCCCGCACCCTGATGCACGCCGACCCCGACGCCTGGGCCGCCCTGATGGCCTGGACCGCCGAGGTGACCGGCCGGTTCCTGCGCGCGCAGGTGCTGGCCGGGGCCAGCGCCGCCCAGCTCTTCGACTCCTGGGCCGGCGCCCTGTCGCTGGACGACTACACCCGGTACGTCGCGCCGGCATCCGCTGCGGCTATCGCGCACGTGCGCGACCTCACCTACACCGAGAACGGCGTCCCCACGGATGCCGACCAGACCGGCGAGGAGACGGCCACGCGCCGCAACGTGCCGGTGGTGCACTTCGGGGTCGGCACGGGGGAGCTCCTCAAGGAGATGCACGGGGTGGGCGCCGACGTCGTCGGAGTCGACTACCGGGTGCCGCTGGATGAGGCCAATCGCCGCCTCGGCGGAGTGGTTCCCGTTCAGGGCAACATCGACCCGGCCCTGCTCGCCGCGCCGTGGCCCGTGCTCGAGGCGCACGTGCTCGACGTGCTCGAGCGCGGCCGCACCGCGCCGGCCCATGTGCTCAACCTCGGCCACGGCGTCCCGCCGCTGACCGACCCGAACGTGCTCACCCGGCTGGTCTCGTTCGTGCACGAGCTCGGTGCCTCCGCCCCGGTCGCGTCCTGACCGTTCGCCGACCCGGGAGCTGAGAAGCACATGCAGGACGTCATCGTCATCGGCGGGGGTGTGGCCGGCCTCGTAGCGGCCAGGGCGTGCGCCCGGGTCGGCCTCACGGTGACCGTGCTCGAGGCCACGCCCGCGGTGGGCGGGGCGGTCGCACGCCACGAGGTCGCCGGGCTGACCCTGGACAGCGGGGCCGAGAGCTTCGCGGTGCGCCGCAACGCGGTCGCGGAGTTCGTCGACTCGCTCGGCCTGACCGGCGACGTCGTCGCGCCGAACCCCGCGGGCGCCTGGCTGCACCTGCCTGACGAGGGCCCGGGCGGCGGGTCGATCAGCGTCCCCCTGCCCCAGGCCGGGGTGCTCGGGATACCGGGTTCCCCGCTGGCCGACGACGTGCGCCGTGTGATCGGCTGGAGCGGCGCCTGGCGCGCGTACCTCGACCGGCTGATGCCGGTGCTCACGATCGGCCGCGAGCACAGCCTGGGCGACCTCGTGCGCAAACGGATGGGCCGCCGCGTGCTCGAACGGCTCGTCGAGCCCGTCACCGCGGGGGTCTATTCCTCCGCGGCGGATGACCTCGAGATCGACGTCGTCGCCCCTGGACTGAACGCCGCCCTGACCACGGCCGGCTCGTTGTCGGGCGCGGTGCTGTCCCTGCGCTCCGCGGCCCCGGCCGGCTCCGCCGTGGCGGGCCTGCGCGGCGGCATGTCCCGGCTGGTGGCCGCGCTCGTGGCCGACCTCGACCATTTCGGGGTCGAGATCGTGACGGATGCCCCGGTCACGACCCTGCAGCGCGCCGGTGTGCCCGATGAAGCCGGTGTGCCCGATGGCGCCGGTGTGACCGACGACGGAGCGCAGACCTGGGTCGTGCGGCAGGGGGTGCCGGCCGAGGTCCCGGCCGCGGATCAGCCGGACGGTTCCGCTGCCGAACCCGCCGAACCCGCCGCACCGCCCGCGACCCGCGACCGGGAGGCCCGCTTCGTGATCCTCGCGACCCCGGGCGCCCCGGCGCTTCGCCTGGTCTCCGGCCTCAGCCCCGAACTGGCAGCACTCGCCGGGCTCGACTGGCCGCAGACCACCGCGGTCGAACTGGCCACCATCGTCCTCGACGCGCCCCAGCTGGACGCGCACCCCCGGGGAACGGGAGCCCTCGTCGCGGCCGGCACCCCCGGCGTGACCGCCAAGGCGCTCACCCACGCGACCGCGAAGTGGGACTGGCTCGCCGAGGCGGCCGGACCGGGGCGCCACGTCATCCGTCTCTCCTATGGCCGGGCCGGTGCGGCCGGCCCGACGGTCGACCTGTCCGACCCTGAGCTGCTCGCCCTCGCCCTGCGGGATGCGTCGGCCATCTTCGGAGTCGACCTCGACGCCGGCTTGGTGCGCGGTTTCGCCCGCACGGTGTGGGGCGACGCCCTGTCGCCGGCGACCATCGGGGCGCCCGGCCGGGTGCGTCAGGTGCGCGCGGCAGTCGAGGCGACGCCCGGGCTGGAGCTGAGCGGCGCCTGGCTGGCCGGCACCGGGCTCGCATCGGTGATCCCCGATGCCCTCGCGGCCGCCGGCCGGGTCAGGCACGCGGCGCTCGGCATCTGAGCGGCCGGCCCGGAGTCTGGGAATCGCCCGGACAACCAGGGCCGCTCCGGCTTCACCCTGCGCGTGAACCCGTGGAGGGATACGCTGGTGAGATACATGAACCTCGAGGAATGGAGTGACAATGCGGGGAAAGCTTCTCTTCATCACAGGTGGGCTCGTGGGCTATGTCCTGGGCGCCCGCGCCGGACGCAAGCGCTACGACCAGATCGTGGCTGCCGCTGAGAACCTGTGGAGTGCCCCGCCCGTGCAACGCCGTGTGACCGAGGTGCGCGACTTCGCCCTCGAACGGGTCGGCGACGTGCCATCCGCTTTGTTCGATGCCGGCAAGAAGATCGTCACGGCCGTGCAGGCCAGGACCACCGGGCCCAGGGATGCCGGCGGCACCGCGTACAGCCCTGCCACCCCCGCGGCAACCAAACCCGCCGCGGCGACGCCCGCGACCACGTCCCCGGCGAAGGCCGCCGGGACGCCCGCGTCCGACGACGCCACCAGGTAACAGTCGCGCACTCCAAGGGAACGAAGGAAGGGCAGCTGTGAGCAACAGCGGATTCAACCCGAATGGTTTCAACCCCAGGACGAAGCGATCGCTCGTCGTGCTGCTCGGTGAGCTGCCCGGCCAGATCATCGCCCTCGTCAAGGCGGAACTCGATGCCTTCAAGGCCGAGGTGGCCGGCAAGGCGAAGAACATCGGACTCGGCATCGGCCTGTTCGCCGTGGCCGGCGTCTTCGCCTTCCTCGCCGTGATCGTGCTGATTGCGCTCGCCGTGATCGCCCTCGCGCTCGTGCTGCCGCTCTGGCTCGCCACGCTGATCGTGGCGGTGGCGCTGCTGCTGATCGCGGCGCTCCTCGTCCTCGTCGGGGTGAACCGGGTGAAGGCCGGCACGGCCCCCGATCCAGAGGGAATCGCGGCAAGCATCCGGCACGACGTTGACGCGTTCAAGGGAGTTGGCGAGTATGAGCACTGAAGACAAGACCACGACCGGGAGCCAGGCGAAGACGGTCGCCGTCACGGGTGAAGCCACCGTTCATCGCTCGAAGGCAGAACTGCGCGCCGACGCGATGACGGCCAGGGCGGAACTCGCGCGCACGCTCGATGCGATCGAGTACAAGCTCAACCTGCCCAAGCAGCTCCGCTACCGGGCGCGGTTGCTCAAGCTCCGGCTGTACCGCCTCGGCGAGGACAACCCGGCCGCTCTGGTCGGGATCGCGGTCGCCGCCGCCCTCGTCGCCGGCGCGGCGGTCTGGCTCGGCGTGAAGGCCGCGCAGGACCGCTGAACCACCGCCGGGAACACCGGCGCGCCGGCGGGTTCGGGGCGCGTCTTTTGGCTCTGGTCGCAAAGAAGTAGAGACTAGTACTCATGACTCACCCGGCTGCCGGAGAGGCAGTAAACCCACTCCACCCGACCAGTCCCGCCGAGACCCCGTCAGCGGCCGACGCCTCTGCGGGATCCCCCCAGGGGTTCACGCTGTTCACGGTCCTGCGCAAGGACCCGAGCAACCCGGATGACCTCGACGGCCGGGACGTGCCGCACGCCGTTCTCGAGCTCGATGACGTGGTTGCGCTCGTCGAGGCGGAGGGCGTCACCGTGCGTGGCTTCTATGATGTCTCCGGGCTGCGCGCGGACGCCGACGTGATGATCTGGACCCACGCGCCCGAGGCCGAGACCCTGCAGTGGGCCAACCGGGAGCTGCGCCGCAGCCGCCTGCTCAAGAGCCTGCTCCCCACCTGGAACGCGATGGGCGTGCACCGGGACGCCGAGTTCAACAAGAGCCATGTGCCCGGCTTCCTCCGCGGGGTGGAACCGAAGGGCTGGCTGACGGTCTACCCGTTCGTGCGCAGCTACGAGTGGTACCTGCTCCCCGAGGCCGAGCGGAGCGCCATGCTCGCCGACCACGGCCGCAAGGGCGCCGCCTACCGCGGCGCGATCGCCAACACGGTCTCCGCGTTCGCCCTCGGCGACTACGAATGGCTCCTGCCGATCGAAAGCGACGAACTCACCGAACTCGTCGACCTCATGCGGGGCCTGCGCGAGACCGAAGCCCGCCGGCACGTCCGCGAGGAGATCCCGTTCTACACCGGACGCCGCATCGGCACGGCCGAACTCGTCGAGGTGCTGCAGTAGTGGCGCGCTACGACGCCGTCCTGCTCGCCGGATTCGGCGGGCCGGAGGGCCAGGACGACGTGATCCCGTTCCTGCGCAACGTCACGCGCGGCCGCGGCATCCCGGAAGAGCGCCTCGAAGAGGTGGCCCACCACTACCGCCACTTCGGCGGGATCAGCCCGATCAACAACCAGAATCGCGTACTCAAGGCGGCCCTCGAGGTCGAGCTGGCCGGCCGTGGAATCGACCTGCCCGTGCTCTGGGGCAACCGCAACTGGGGCCCGTACCTGCGCGATGTCGTCGCCGAGGCGCACTCCAACGGCCAGGACCGGCTGCTCGCCATCGCCACCAGCGCGTACAGCTCCTACTCCGGCTGCCGCCAGTACCGCGAGGACTTCGCCGAGGCGCTGTCCGTGAACGGCCTCGAGGGCATCGTGCAGATCGACAAGGTGCGCCAGTTCTTCGACCACCCCGGCTTCGTGATGCCGTTCATCACCGGCGTCCGAAAGGGCCTGGCGGAGGTCGCCGCCCATATCCCCGGCATCGACCTGGCCACCGAGGTGGAGATCCTGTTCTCCACCCACTCCATCCCCATGACGGATGCCGCCAAGAGCGGGCCGACCGCCCTCGGCTTCGGTGAAGGCGGCGCCTACAAGGCCCAGCACCTGGCCGTCGCGCAGGTCGTCATCGACGGCGACTCCGTCGCGGAGCCGATCCAGAGCCCGTGGCAGTTGGTCTTCCAGTCCCGCAGCGGGCCGCCGAGCATGCCGTGGCTCGAGCCCGACATCAACGACGCCATCGCGCTGCTGCCGGCCCGGGGCATCCGTGCCGTCGTGATCGTGCCGCTCGGCTTCGTGAGCGACCACATGGAGGTCATGTGGGACCTCGACAACGAGGCAACGGAAACCGCCAGGGAACACGGCCTGTTCTCGGTGCGTGTGCCCACCCCCGGCGTCGACCCGGCCTACGTCAGCGGACTCGTCGACCTTGTCCTCGAGCGCCTGACCGACGTGCCCGTCGACGAGCGCCCCGCGATGACGGACCTCGGCCCCTGGTATGACGTGTGCCGCCCCGGCTGCTGCGAGAACGTGCGCCTCGGATTCAAGCCTGCCGTCGCGGGGATGGCACCGTGAGTGCTGCCATTCGCGTCGGCACCCGCGGGAGCGCCCTCGCCCTCGCGCAGACGACGCAGATCGCCAACCGGATCGCCGCGGCGGCGGGCGCCGAGGTCGAGATCGTCCAGGTCACCACCCACGGGGACACGTCCACCGAACCGTTGTCGAGCCTCGGCGGAACCGGCGTGTTCGCCAGCGCCCTCCGCGAGTCCCTCCTCGCCGGGGAGTGCGATCTCGTCGTGCACTCCTTCAAGGACCTGCCCACCGCCGCCTACGAGGGCCTGGCCATCGGGGCCACCCCTAAGCGAGCGGATGCCCGCGACGTGCTCTGCGCCCGTGACGGCTTCACCCTCTCCACCCTGCCCCAGGGCGCGCGGGTCGGCACCGGGTCGCCGCGACGGGTGGCGCAGCTGCGCTCGGTGCGCCCCGACCTCGAGGTCGTCGACCTCCGCGGGAACGTCGACACCAGGCTGGGTCGCGTGGTGGAGGGCGACCTCGACGCCGTCGTGCTCGCGGCCGCCGGTCTCGGCCGGCTCGGACTGCTGACCACCTTCGAGCCGGAGTTCCTCGAGCTGTCCGCCTGGCCGACCGCGCCGGGCCAGGGTGCCCTGGCGATCGAGGTGCGCTCCGGCCGGCTGGACCGCACGCTGGTCCGGGCGCTGGACGCGATCAACCACGCCACGACCCAGGCCACGACGACGGCCGAACGGCTTGTGCTCGCGCACCTCGAGGCAGGGTGCGCCGCGCCGATCGGCGCGATGGCCGCCATCGACGACGGTCTCCTCTTCCTCACCGCGACGGTGTACAGTCCAGATGGTGCCAAAAGCGTCGTGAGCTCGCATGCCGCGACGCCTGAATCCTTTTCCATTGCACACCTGGTCGACGCCGCCCAGGACGTCTCAGAACGTGTGGCCCGAGACCTGCTGTCCGGCGGTGCTGCCGACTTCGCCCCGATGAAGGTGACTTCGTAATGACCTGGCGTTACAAGACCAAACCGAACCTGACCAAGCCGTTGACCGGCTGGCGCGTCCTGGTGCCCCGCGGCGGGCCGTGGGGCGACCACGTCGCGGCCGACCTGCGCGCCAAGGGGGCGCAGCCGATCGTCGCGCCGATGATCAACTTCGCGGCGACCGATGACGCACCCGCACTCGAAGAGGCGCTGGCCAGGCTCGCCGACGGCGACTTCGACTGGATGACCGTCACCAGCGCCACCACCGTCGACGTGCTGTCCTCGCACCGGGCTGTCGTCGCCCCCGGAACCCGGATCGCGGCCGTCGGCGAGACCACCGCCGCTGCCCTGATCGCGGCCGGGTATCGCGTCGACATCGTGCCCTCGGAGGACAATTCGGCCCGCGGCCTCCTGTCCGAGTGGGAGGCGGCGACCCAGGGAGTCGTGCCGCTGCGCATCCTCACCCTCCGGTCGGAGATCGCCAAGCCGCTCCTCACCGAGGGGCTGCGCCGGATCGGCCACGAGGTGGAATCGGTCGTCGCCTACCGCACCATCGGCGTGCCGGTCGACGAGCGGGTCGTGGCCGACGTCGCGGCCGGCCGGGTGCAGGCGCTGCTCGTTACCTCGGGGAGCGTCGCCCAGCAGGTGCAGGACCAGCTCGGACCGGTCCCTGAGACCACCATCGTCGCCTGCATCGGACCGCGCACGGCGAAGGATGCCGCGGCGATCGGGCTGCGGGTCGACGTCGTCGCCGACGCGCCGAGCGCCGAATCCTTGATCGAGGCCCTGGTTCAGGTCGCGCTCTCCCGCTGAGCCGGTCACCTCCCTCGCCGAACTGAGACTTGGGCTCGGTTCCGGGCCCCGCAAGGGTGCACAGGTCACAGTTCGCCGAGGCTCGGCCGGGCGACGTAGGGTTGACGAGTGATAAACCCCGTCATCCGCCCGCGACGGTTGCGCACCACACCCGCGCTCCGTCGCCTGGCCAGCGAAACCCGCCTGAACCCCTCCGAGCTCGTCCTGCCGATGTTCGTGCGGGAAGGCACCGGCGCAGCCGTGCCGATCCAGTCGATGCCGGGGGTCGTGCAGCACACCGTCGACAGTGCCCGGCGTGCCGTCGCCGAGGCGGCGGAGGCCGGCATCGGCGGGATCATGCTCTTCGGTGTGCCTGATGTGCGCGATGCCATCGGCACGGGTGCGACCGACCCTGACGGCATCCTCAACGCGGCCACCCGGGCGCTCGTCGCCGAGGTCGGCGACGCCCTCGTCGTTCAGACCGACCTCTGCCTGGACGAGTTCACCGACCACGGGCACTGCGGGGTGCTCTCCGTCGACGGCACCGTCGACAATGACACCACTCTCGAGCGCTACCGCGAGATGGCGCTGGTGCAGGCTGCCTCCGGCTCGCAGCTGCTGGGCCTCAGCGGCATGATGGACGGCCAGGTGGCCGCCGTGCGCGAGGCGCTCGACCAGTCCGGTTACGTGGACACCGCCGTGCTCGCCTACTCGGCCAAGTACGCGTCGGCCTTTTACGGGCCTTTCCGCGACGCGGTGGAGTCCACCCTGGTCGGTGACCGCCGCAGCTACCAGCTTGACCCGGCCAACCGCCGGGAGGGCGTGCGCGAGGCCCTCCTCGACATCAGCGAGGGTGCCGACATCGTCATGGTCAAGCCGGCCGGCAGCTACCTCGACGTACTGGCCGACGTCTCCGCCGTCAGTGACATTCCCGTCTGGGCATATCAGGTCTCCGGCGAATACGCGATGATCGAGGCCGCCGCCGCCCACGGCTGGATCGACCGGCGCCGCGCGATCGAAGAGTCCGTCCTCAGCATCCGTCGTGCCGGGGCGGATGCCGTGCTCACCTACTGGGCCGTCGAACTGGCCGACTGGCTCAACGAGAGGCCCGCCCGCTGATGACCCACAACGACGATCTGTTCGCGCGCGCCCAGCGCGCCATCCCCGGCGGGGTCAACTCTCCGGTGCGCGCCTTCCGCTCGGTCGGCGGCACCCCCCTGTTCCTGGTCAAGGCCAAGGGCGCCTACGTCACCGACTCCGACGGGCGCGACTACGTCGACCTGGTCAGCTCCTGGGGTCCGGCCATCCTCGGCCACGCCCACCCCGGCGTCGTGCAGGCGGTGCAGGATGCCGCCGCCCTCGGGCTGTCCTTCGGCGCCTCGACCCCCGGCGAGACGGTGCTGGCCGAACTGATCGAGGCCCGGGTCGGCGCGGTCGAGAAGCTCCGCCTGGTCTCGACCGGCACGGAGGCCACCATGACGGCCATCCGCCTGGCCCGCGGCTTCACCGGACGTGACCTCCTGATCAAGTTCGCCGGGCACTACCACGGCCACTCCGACGGGCTGCTCGCCCAGGCGGGCTCCGGCCTGGCCACCCTGGCCCTGCCCGGCTCGGCCGGCGTGACGGCGGCGACGGCCGCGCAGACCCTCGTGCTGCCCTACAACGACCTCGCCGCCGTCCGGCTGGCCTTCGAAGCCCACCCCGGCCGGATCGCCGCCGTGATCACGGAGGCCGCCGCCGCGAACATGGGCGTCGTGGCCCCGGATCCCGGCTTCAACGCCGCCCTCACCGAGCTCGCCCACGAGCACGGCGCGCTGCTCATCATCGACGAGGTGCTGACCGGCTTCCGAGTCGGACCGGCCGGCTTCTGGGGACTCGAGAACGCGGGCGACCAGCCGCGCTACAGCCCCGACCTGTTCACCTTCGGCAAGGTCATCGGCGGCGGACTTCCGGTGGCGGCGCTCGGCGGCCGGGCCGAGGTCATGGACCACCTCGCCCCGAACGGCCCGGTCTACCAGGCCGGCACCCTGTCGGGGAACCCGGTGGCTGTGGCCGCGGGAATCGCCACGCTGCAGGCGCTCGACGCGGACGTCTACGCCAAGCTCGACGCCACGGCCCTGCGTCTCTCCGGTGCGGTGTCGACCGCGCTGAGCGCCGAAGGCGTCGCGCACAGCGTGCAACGCGCCGGCAGCCTGTTCAGCTTCGTGTTCGGCGAGGAGGCAGCGACCTCGGCCCCGCGCGACTACGCCCAGGTGCAGCGCCAGGAGGCCTTCCGGTACGGGCCGTTCTTCCACTCCATGCTCGACCAGGGTGTTTCCCTGCCCCCGTCGGTGTTCGAGGCGTGGTTCGTGTCGGCCGCCCACGACGAGGCCGCGATCGAGTGGATCGTCGACGCGCTGCCCGCCGCAGCGAAGGCGGCCGCCGCCGCCACGGCGATGGTGTGAGCATCCGACCGCGGGGACGTTATTCCTTTGTGAGGAACCGACAAACCGATTTCCACCCGGAACAGGCAGACTAGGAGCATGGCTTCCCTGCGCGTTCACCCTGACCGGCTTGAGATCCACCTCACGAAGGCAGAGAAGACCCTCTCGCTTCGGCGAGAGGACATCGTCGTGCAGCGGGAGAACATCCGTTCGGTGGCCATCACCGACGACCCGTGGATCTGGATCCGCGGCATCCGGGCACCCGGGCTCGAGGTGCCGTTGGTGCTCGCGGTCGGCACCTGGAAGTTCCATGGCGGCAAGGACTTCCTCGCCATCAAGCGCAAGCGCCAGGCCGTCGTGATCGACCTGGTCGAAGAGGATTTCGCGCGGGTCATCCTGACCACCAACCACGCACCCGACCTGATCGCCTCGCTCAAGCTCTGACTCGTCAGCGCACCCCGCTGGTGGTGACGATCGTCGTCCACGGCCCGGGCGGCACATCGGAGAATTCGACGAACTGCCAGTCCACGGTGTCGTCCTCGCCGTTGATGTCGGTGAAGCGCAGGCACCCGTTCAGCGCGGGGGAGACGTCCATTCCGGCGCCGTTGAACTTCTTGTTGGCGGGGCGCCGGTCGTCGTGCCCGAAGACGTACGCGGCGTCGTGGTACTGGCCGGGGCCGGCATCCTGGATCTGCCCGTAACAGGTGTGACCGTTCGCACGGATCCGCACCCAGCGGTTCTTCATCAGGCTCATCCTGTCGTTGCCCGCCGAGCCCGCATAGGCGGGATCCCCGGCCCAGGGGATGACCTTCTCACGTGAGGCGAAGGCCTTCGGGTCGTTGAGATCGTCGAACGGCAGGTCGAGGTAGAACGGGTTCTCCAGCGGGGTCATCGTCGTCGGGAAGAACCCGTTGGCCGCGGACCTCGCCTCGGTCTGGCAGTCGTTCTCGGTGAGGATGCCGTCGCAGCCGCCGTAGCTCTCCATCCAGCCCGAGTCGTAGGTGGAGTAGACCTGGCTGCCGTCGGAGGCGTTCGGGTCGAACACCTCGCCGACCCAGAACGTCGTCGACACGATGCCCGTGTGCCAGGGGTAGGTTCCGCCGCTCGGCGTGGAAGCGGCGGGGCTCGGCGAGCCCGGCTCGCCGGTCCCGCCGAGCCGGACGATGATGTTCGGCGCGGCCAGGAGCAATCCGAGGCCAGCGACGATGGCAGCTGCGACGACGATGATCCGGCGGCCCCGGTGCGACTCGCTGTGTGGTGAGGTCATGCCTGGAACTTCCCTTCCGCGCAGTGGTCGGCGCCGCCGAATCCTCGACGGCGCCGACCACTAGTGATGTGCAGGACTTCCGAGCAACGGCGTTATGGGCAGGACGTCATGCTCAGCACATTTGGCCCGAGTGCAGGGGGCCCGCCAAACAGCACCACCTTCGTGGCACCCAACCGCTGGATCTCGGCGAGTGCGGTCTTGTCGAAGCACTCGGTCGGGCTCAGGTAGAGCGGTGAGTCCTTCCCGCCTGCGACGGCTCCGCCGACCAGGGCGTCCGGGAAGTTCTGCCCCGTAGCCACGTAGGCCGTGTCGCTGGTGAGGAACGCGTCCTGATTGATGGCTGCGGCCGTGCCGTAGCGGTTGGACCCGGCATTGCGCTTGACCGTGGTCACGCCGGTAACCGCCTTCGCCGCTGTCTCGATACCTGTGCTCACGGCCGTCGGGGCGCCGGCGATTCTCACCGTCGTGGCGCCCAGGGTTGTCAGCAGCGAGCCGGTGGCCGCGTCGAGTGTGGTTGCTGCCCCCGGAACCAGGATGATCGGCCCGCCGAAGTGCGCTGCGGCCGGCCCGGCCGCCACGGCGTCAGGGTAGTTCTCACCGGTCGCGAGGTAGGCTGATTTCGCTCCGCCCGCCCCGAATGCGTCCAAGGCGATCGCCTGTGAGGTCGCGTACCGGTTTGCCCCGGCGACACGCACGACGGGCGCGATTGCAGCCAACTGGGCGACCACGGCATCCGACACGACGACCGTGCTTCCGACGACCACGATCTTGCCTGGCTTGAGCCGCCCGATCTCCGTCAGCACGGCCGCGGGCACGGCGGCCTGCGGCGTGAGCAGCACGGGTGACTGGAAGTGCGCGGCAGCCGGTGCGGCGCTCAGGGCGTCGGGGAAGTTCTCCCCGTTCGCCACGTACACCCTCGCGACACCAGGGAGGAAGTTCGCCACGGAGACTGCCACCGCAGTGGAGTAACGGTTAGGTCCGGACACCTGAGTCGCCGTGACCGTACCGTTGGCGATCGGCGCCGTCGCGGCCGAGACGACTGGCAATGGAGTGAAGCCGGTGGCCGAGCCGGTCACCCGGACGGAAATCGCCTTGCCCAGGTCTGCCGCGACCAGCGTGTAGGTGGCCGCCGTCGCACCGACGATATCCGTGCCGGCCCTCAGCCACTGGTAAGTGAAAGTCGTCGTGGTCGGGGTCCATGCTCCGGGAACGGCCGTCAGGATCTGGCCCACCGTCGCGGTCCCGGTGATCGTCGGGGTGGCCGGAACGAGAATGCCGGGCGCGGTTGCGGCGTCGTAGAGGGCGTAGTCGTCGCTGACCAGGGTGCCGTTCGTGATCAGGTTCAATCCGAAACTGATCCCGGTTGTACCCGGGGGGATGACCGCTGTGGTCGCCACCGCCTGCGCGAACGTGGCACTGGCCAGGAACTGCGTGCTCGAGGTCCAATAGGCCCAGACACCGACACCGTTGCGCAGGTAGACGTCGAACTGGGTGGGTACGGTCGAGGTGTACCACGCCCTCAGGGAGTATGTCTTGCCGGGTGTCACGGTGGGCGCACAGTCTCCGAGGTCCTGGGTGACGATGGCCTTGGCATCGCCGCTGGTCAAGCCGGAGACGACCAGTTGTTCAGCTGCCAGGCCCGTGTGGGCGGTGGTCACCGTGGAGAACGTCGCGGTATTGGTGCCGAAGCCTCCCTTCTGCCAGCACCTCGGCATCCCCGCCGTGCCCGCGTCCTCGAACCCGGGGTTCTGGACCCCGTTCACGCCCGGACCGGCCTCGGGCACCACTGTGGTGCCCGCGAGGGGCTGTACGACGCCGCCGATGACGTCGCCGACCGTCTTGACCGTCGTGTTGTTGGTCGCGCTTCGCGCCGCCAGCCAGGTGGCGAAATCAGAGAAGATGGTCGGGGTCGTCGTCAGGGTGGGGTCACAGCCGCTGGCGCAGATGTGGTGGAAGGTCAGCTGCAGCCATCCGCCGGTCGTCTCCGCATTCGTGACGGATTTTTGCAGATCGGCGAGGCTCCAGCTGGAGTCCACCTCGTCGGGCGCCCGGGTCGCATACGGGTCGGCCGGCGTGAACGATTCCGAGAAGCCGCAGCCCACGCAGCTCGGCAACCCGAGGCTCTTACCCTCGATGTCGCCGAGGCCGCGGGCGCTGTTGAAACCGCAGCCCTTCACCGCCGTCTCCAGCGCCGGGGTCACCGTCGCGAACGGGTAGGCGAAGCTCCTCGTCGGGATTGACCATTCGGCCAGGGTCGCCCGGCCCTGACAGATCTGTCGAATCGCCTCCGTTGGCGTGAGGGTGGCGAGGTCGGGGTGGTTGACGGTGTGGCCTCCGATTTCGTGCCCTCCCGCAACCATGCTGGCCAAATCGGCCTGTGTGAGGTAGCCGGGAAGGCCGACCCACCCGGTCGGCACATAGAACGTCCCCTTGAGTCCGAGCTGGTTCATCGTGGTGACGGCGGTGGTCTGGTCGGCATTTGCGTCATCGAAGGTGAGGCTGACGACCGTGGTGGGGCCGACCGGTGCCGCCTTGATGATGGGTCCGACCGCTTGCGCGGGCGTGCTGCCCAGCGCGACGGCGAGCCCCACCCCGGTCAGGACGGCGGTCCACCGCAGCAGTGCGCCGCGACTTCTGGAAGTGATATTCATGGTGGAATCGCTCCTTCTTCGGTGGTGCAATCGGGTGCATTCGGGTGTTGCCATGTGGTGCAGGTGCAGGTGCGGGGGCAGTTTCAGTCGACGGTGACCGATTTGGCCAGGTTCCGGGGTTTGTCCGCGTCGAAGCCGAGATCGACGGCGAGGCGGAGCGCGAGCAGTTGGAGCGGCACGACGGCCTCGAGCGGACCGCACGGTGCCAGTGCGGACAAGGGCGTCTCGATCCGGCTGCCCGGCCGGCCCACGGACAGGATCAGCCCGCCGCGAGCACGGACCTCGGAGATGTTCCCGGCCAGCCGGGGGTCACCGTCGTCGACGATCACCACGGGGGTGCCGGTCTCGACCAGGGCGAGCGGCCCGTGCTTGAGCTCACCGGCCGGGTAGGCCTCTGCCCACCGGTAGGTCAGCTCCTTCAGCTTGAGCGCCCCCTCCGCGGCGTACGGCACGGCCGCGCCGCGGCCGAGAAAGAGGAATCCGCTGGCGTGCCTGACCTCCTCGACAAGTCCCGGAAGCTCCCGGTGGGCGGCGAGGGCCGCCGCGGCAAAACGCTCCGGGATGCCGTAGAGGTCGTCGACGAGGCTCCGCGCGTCGTGCCTGGTGATCCGGCCCGACGCCACGAGGGAGGCGATCACGAGGCCCGTGCCGACCAGTACCTGGCAGACGAACGTCTTTGTGGCGGCGACCCCGATCTCCGGGCCGGCCGAGCAACTCAGCACCGCGTCGACCTTCCGGGCGAGGGTGGAATGCACGTTGTTGACCAGGGCGAGGACGGGAGCGTCCTCCGGGCCCTCGTCGATCGCCCGGAGGACGTCCGCGGTCTCCCCGGACTGGCTGATCGCCAGGGTCAGGGTGCCCGGTTCGATCACGGTGCCCGCGGCCTCGCTGGCCACGACCATGCTGTGCGCCTGCCCGCCCAGCCGGCTCAGGCCGGCGCCGATGATGGCCCCGGCATTCAGCGACGTCCCGCAGCCGATCACCCGAAGGCGTTGGAACGGCGGCAGGCCCAGGCCGGTCCAGAGGGTGCCGTCCGCGACACTCCGGCCGATCCCCTCGATCACCCTGGCCGCGGCCTCAGGCTGCTCGTCGATTTCCGAATTCATGTGATCGTCCTGGTCGAGCAGGCTGAAACTCGCCCGCGGAGGGCGCATGATCGGCGGTGGCGCAAGGGAGGGGATGCCCGCCCGGGTCCAGGCCAGATCCTCCGAGACTTCGACGACGTCGCCGTCGCCGAGGATCCGGTATTCCTCGACCCAGTCGGAGATGGCCGAGATGTCGCTGGCGAGGAAGGTTCCCTCCGCCGAGCGCGCCACCAGCAAGGGCGACCTGTGGGCCGCGGCGACCATTCGGCCGGTCAGGCCGTCGAGCACGACCACCGCCCAGGACCCGGTCAGCTGTTCGGCACTCTGGCTGACCGCGGTGAGGAGGTCGCGGGTCACCTTCAGCCGGTCCTCGACGAGGTGGCAGATGACTTCGCTGTCCACCTCTGAGGCGAAACTGTGCCCCGCCCCCTCGAGTTCGGCGCGCAAGGGTCCGGCATTGTCCAGGATGCCGTTGTGAACGACGCTGAGACGCCGGTCGCAGTCCTGGTGCGGGTGGGCGTTGGTGACGCAGACGCCGCCGTGGGTGGCCCAGCGAGTGTGGCCGATGCCGATTCCGCCGAGCGCCGGACCGTCCCACGCCCGGACGAGGCCATTCAGCGCATCCACCCGCTCGGTAGTCCTGAACAGGGCTGTGCTGCCGTCGGCGGCCGACACGGCGATCCCCGCGGAGTCGTAGCCGCGATACTCGAGCAGTTTCAGGCCCGTGATCAGATAGCCGGGAGCCGCTGTCGTGGTCCGGCAGCCGATGATGCCGCACATCAGCGGGCATCCGTCCGAGGCGCGCCACCGGCAAAGGCCAGTGCGTCGCCGGAGGCATCGTGGGAGGAACCTCCGAGGGTCATGGCCTCGTTCCCGGCGCCTCCCGGCGTCGCCGCGCCGGCCACGTTCCGGATGACCTCGTCGAGCGGGGTCAAAGGTTCGAAGGCCACAAGCTCGCGGGCGAGGCCGTTGTTGGGCACGCGTCGCCTCATGTCCTCGTAACCGGGGGCGTAGGCCTCGTCGTAGGGGATCAGGGTGATGCTGCTCTCGCTGTCGAGGACGTCGATGACCCGCTCGGCCAGGCCGAGGATGGAGATCTCCTGGGATCCGCCCATGTTCACCGCCCGACCGTAGGCGGCAGGAGTCTCCGCGAGTCGGACCAGAGCCGGCACGATGTCGCCGACGTAGGAGAAGCAGCGGGTCTGCCGCCCGTCGCCGAACACGGTCAGCGGCTCGCCCCGCTGGGCCTGGCCGACGAGGTTCGGGAAGACCATCCCGTAGCGCCCGGTCTGGCGGGGGCCGACGGTGTTGAACAGCCGCACGATGGCGACCCTCAGCCCGTATTCGGTCCAGTACGCGTGCGCGAAGGCCTCGTCGATCCCCTTGGCTCCGGCATAGGTCCAGCGTGACTTCAGGGCGGAGCCGAGGATGCGATCGGCCTCCTCGTCCAGGCTGTCGGCGGTGTTCTTGCCGTAGACCTCGCTGGTCGACGCGAGGAGCAGGATGGCACCGGCGGCCAGGGCCGCGTCGAGCACGTTCTCGGTGCCGTGGATGTTCGTGCGCAGGCTGGTCAGCGGCTCCTCGACGATCAGCTTGACGCCGACGGCCGCGGCCAGGTGGAACACCCGATCGCTGCCGGCCACGACCTGGCCGACCAGGGCACGGTCGAGGATCGATCCCTGAACGAACCGGAATCGGGGGTTGTCGCTGACCGAGGCCAGGTTGCGCAGGGACCCGGTGGACAGGTCGTCGAGCACGACGACCTCATCCCCCTGGCCGAGCAGGTATTCCGTGAGGTGACTGCCGATGAACCCGGCGCCGCCGGTGATGATTGACTTCAAGAGGTGCTCCGATCGTGGGGTGTGACTGTCCTGGTGTGGCGGGGCGCGCGGGGGTTAGAGCAGCACGCGCTGGGGGAAATCGGAGCGGCGGTACGTGGTGTCGAGGAGGACCTGGTCAGGCGTGAGCCAGGACCATTCGACTGCGGCGTGGTCGGTGTGCAAGAGCACGAGATCGGCCCGGAATGCGGCGGGGTTCACGACGCCGGTGAGCTCGGAGCCGTCCCTCAACGTCAGCGACTCGAAGTAGGGGTCGTGGTACGCGACCTGGCTGCCGAGGCTCTTCAGGAGGCTGAGGATCTCGAGCGCCGGGGACTCCCGGAGGTCCGCGACGTCGGGCTTGTAGGACACCCCGACGACCAGGATTCGCGCGCCGAAGAGCGCCTTGCCCTGGTCGGCGAGCGTCTGGCGCACACGCTCAACCACTCGGCGCGGTCGGCCGGCGATCTCGGCCATGGCGTGTTCGATCACCGGCGAGTCGATGTGCTCCTTGCGCAGCTGCCAGAGCAGGTAGTGCGGGTCACAGGGGATGCAGTGCCCGCCGACGCCGGGGCCCGGGTAGAACGGCATGAAGCCGTACGGCTTCGTCTTGGCGGCCTCGATCACCTCCATCACCGGGAGCCCCAGGGTCAGGCACGCCTCGGCGAATTCGTTCGCGAGCGCGATGTTCACGGCACGGAAGGTGTTCTCGAGCAGCTTGCTCATCTCCGCAACCTCGAGTGAGCTGACATCGTGCACATTGCGGGCATAGCGGCCGAGCAGGAGGGCGCCAGCGCGCTGGCAGGCCTCGGTTGCCCCGCCCACCACGCGCGGAACATCCTCATGGGCGAACCGGTCATTGCCCGGGTCGATCCGCTCAGGGCTGAACGAGACGAAGATGTCACGGCCAGCGACGAGACCCCGCTGGAGGAGGGGCTTCACCAGCAGGTCCCGGGTGCAGCCGGCATAGGTAGTGGACGTGAGCATGACCAGCTGGCCGGGAATCGCCGCCTCCACGACCATTGAGCAGGCGCCGCGGAGGATCGCGAGGTCCGGGGTCAGATGCTCGTCCACCGGGGTCGGCACGCAGATGACGACTGCGGCGGCATCGGCCAGCAGGAACGTGTCGCCCGAGATGACGAAATCGTCTCCGGCCATGGCAGTCGCCAGGCGCTCCCGGTCCGAATCCAGAAGGTCGGCTTCGCCGTTTCGGATGATGTTCAGCCGGCGTTCGCTGACATCGATGCCGAGAACCCGTGCTCCGGCGGCGTGCAGCGACAGCGCCGTGGGCAATCCCACATAGCCGAGGCCGACGATCGCGACGTCGTAATCGAATTGGGTCCGGGGGATGACCGGGAGGAACTGCGTGTCGGGAAGGGTGCGCTGCCGGTCGCGGTGCACGAGGGAGACGGGACGTTCGGCGACGAAATCGATGGACATTCCAGATCCTTTGTTCGGGTTAAGGAGAATGCTCGAGGTGGATCACGCAGGAGGGGCCAGGCCGGGTTTCGGGAGGTCAGGCGCCCACACGCGTCCGGGTTGGGTATGCCCGGAAGTTCAGTCTCGGCATCCCCTCGGCGGGCAGGCAACCGTTCGGACGGACTGTGCGGGTTCGCGCGGGCATCCCGCAGCCGGGTGTGGTTAACCGCAGCACCCGCTCGTAGCAGCCGATCCACGCGGCGTGTACGGTCGGACCACCGGTGCCGTCGAAACGGCGCGATCCGGCTGCCGCGCCGACCCACGGCGCCCGCTATCACGGAAGTCACGGAGGAACGGATGCTCAGCTTCCTCGTTGTGCTGATCCTGGTTATGGGCGTCAATACCGCCCTGTGGGGCTCGGTCGGAGCGGCCCGTGTCGTCGCACACTGGGCGCGCCGGCTCTCGGCGCACGGAAGCCATTCCCAGCTCGCGCCCGGGGCGCACGCGGGCTCTCGGCGCCTCACCCCCGACGACGTCGCCGTGCTCGTCGCCGCGCACAATGAGGAACTGGTCATCGCCAACACCATCAGGTCGGCAGCGGGCATCGTTCCAGTGCGCAACATCTTCATTTCCTCCGACGCCTCGAGCGACGCGACCGCGGATATCGCCAGGGAGTGCGGGGCGAACGTCGTCGAGCTGCTCCCGAACCGCGGCAAGGCCGGGGCGCTCGTGGCCGCGATCGATCATTTCCACCTCGCCGACAGGTTCGCGGTCGTCATGCTGCTGGACGCGGACACCCAGCTGGCCCCGGACTACATGGCCACCGGCCTCCCCTTCTTTGACGACCCCGAGGTGGTCGCCGTGGCCGGCCGGGCGGCGACCGTCACCTCACCACCGTCGCCGACCCGGCTCGGCCGGTTTCTGGTTGCCTACCGGGAGCGGTTCTACGTCGTGGTCCAGTACCTGCTCAAGTTCGGCCAGGCGGCCCGGCCTGCGAACGTGGTGTCCATCGTTCCCGGTTTCGCGAGCATGTACCGCAGCCGGATTCTCGCCGACATCGACATCTGCGCCCCGGGCCTGGCCATCGAGGACTTCAACATGACCTTCGAGGTGCACGCCAAGAAGCTCGGGCGGATCGCATTCCACCCGCGTGCCGCCATCGCGTACACCCAGGACCCGGACACGCTCAGGGACTACACCAAGCAGCTCCGGCGCTGGACCCTGGGTTTCTGGCAGACCGTGCGCCGGCACGGCTTCAGGTACGGCCGGTTCTGGGGTGCCCTGGCCTTGTACGTATTCGAACTGATCACCAGCAGCATCATGATGCTGCTCTTCATCCCGCTGCTCATGCTCTCGATCGGCGCAACGGTCTGGGAGGAGGTGGCAGCCGACCACACCGGGGTGGTGGCGTCGATCGCCACGGCGATTCCCCCGACGGCGGTGTTCGTCGGTGTGCTTCTGCCCGACTATCTCCTCACCGTCCTGGTTGTCATCGTCACCCGCCGGCCGCGTTACCTCGTGCTCGGATTCGCGTTCCCTCTCGTCCGCGTCGTCGACGCGGCCATCTGCCTGTGGACTCTGCCGCAGGCCTTCTTCGGGCGTTCCACCGGCACCTGGAAGAGCCCGGCCCGCCGGAGCACACTCGTCACCGTGCCGGATCATGCGCCCGGCCGCCCGGTGACCGGTTAGGTCGACCGCCCGGGCAGCATCCGCTTCGCCCCCAGAGGCCGCCCCCTCTCGCGGATCCGGCGGGGGACCGACGGGGTGGTTTGGCGGGTGGCCAGGTCAGTTCATGCCGCTGGCGGCGCGGCCGGCGCTCGCCACACCGGTGACGGAGAGCATCGCTATCAGATGGGACCTGGACCTGGCCCCGAGCTTGTTGTAGGTGCGGGTCAGGCGCACCTCGACGGTTCGCAGGGAGACGAAGAGCTCGGTCGCGATCTCCTTGTTGCGCAGACCCCGGCAGACGAGTTCCGCGACGGTGCGCTCGTCGGGTGCCAGCTTCACGAGGAGCGGATTGTCACTGCCGGTGTCGTGGCCCAGGCGAACGGAGTCGGCTTTCCTGGCCCAGGGCATGGCCCCGAGTTGGGTGAAGATCATCCGCGCTGCCCGGTACTGTTCGGTGCTCTCGCGGATGTGCCCGAGACTGACGAGGCGGTCGGCGAAGCTCAACAGCGTGCGACCGAGCTCGAATTGGGAGTCACCGGGCTGCCACGCCTTCAGGGCCTGGTCGAACGCGAGCACGGATGCCTCCCCCGGCGTGAGCAGGGCCTCTGCCCGCGCCGAGGCCAGCGCTGTCCATCTCGTGCGGTACTGCCGGGACCGCGCGTGGAACTCGCGGAACTGGGCGACGGCTTCCCGCAGCCGGCCGGTCAGCACGTAGGCCTCGATCAGGTCGGCCTGATACCGCAGGAGGGCGGGGTTCTTGAATGCGGCTCCGATGGCCGCGGCGTTCCGGAGAAAGGCGATCGCCTCGTCGAACCGGCCCTCCATCAGGGCGAAGCGTCCCTGGTCTGCGACTAGCCGGGCGGCGAGGGCGGGGTTGTCCGAGGTGGCGAAGCTCCGGTTGCACTCATCGATGGCGGCGTCGGCCCTGGCACGGTCGCCGGTGGCCTGGAAATACCACGCCAACAGCAGACGGTGGAGATTGCGGTGCAGTTGGGCGCCGGCCCCCGAAGCGCGGAGCTGGTCGATGATGGCGATCGCCTCGAATTGGTTGCCGGCGAGGATCTCGTTTTCGGCGAGGTAGTACCGCGCGGTCTGGAGCAGGATCGGGTCGGGCTGGGGTTCCTGGTTGAGGAGTGAGCGGAGGACTCGGCGCGCGTCGCCGTGGCGGTCGACATAGGTCAGGCTTCGACCGAGCACCAGGAGCGACAGTGGGGAGACGTCTCCCGTCCAACCCTGGCGGGACAGCCGTTCGAAGGCCCTGGCGGACGGGGCAGGGTCGCCGTCCGTGGCGGCCACGAGCATGGCCGACAGGTCGTTGACCTCGATGGTGGCGGGGGTGCACCCGTCGAGAAGGGTGCGCGCCCGGGACAGGTCTTCTCTGGCGGCGTCGACCTCCCAGCGTTCCGCGTGGTGCAGGGCCATGACGCCGAGTGCGTTCGCCGCCGCGTCGGAGTCGGGGGTCCGGATGCCGCGCAGGTTTCCGCTGTCGTCGAGGTCGGTCGAGAGCAACTGCTGGCTGGACATGAACTCGATCTGGGTCCTGAGCACAGCGAGGCGCGAGGCGCATCCCCCGGAGTCCGGGTGGCGCTGCCCCAGGCGCGCGTACCGGGTGGCGAAGGACAGTTCCGCCTGCTCGTACATCGCGTGGGACAGATCGTAGAGTGCCGCACCGTGGCCGGTCGTGTCGAGGGCGATCGACAGGGCGCGTTCGGCCAGTTCGACGGCCTGCCAGATGAGCCCGCGCCGGGTGAATTCTGCGGCTGCCGACAACAACTGGTCCGAGGTCAGCCGTCCGGCATCCGCCCAGCTCTGGTGCCAGGCCGCCAGCCCGGGATCGCCACCGGCGCCCAGTTCGGCCAGGGCCGCGGCGGAATGGAGTTCGGCCCGGGTGCCGGCATCCATGCTCCAGTACGTCCGGGCGCGGAGGGCTGCGTCGCTGATCCGCAGGTAGCGCCCATCCCGGAGGACGGCGCCCGACGACAGGAGATCTTCGAGGGTGCCTCGCACGCGGGTATCGGCGGCCAGGATCGCATCCTGGCTGGTGAAGAACGCGCACGAGAGCCGGGCCAGCATTGTCTGCTGGGCGTCGCCGACATCGAGCGGATGCCGGGACGACGTCCGGGAGACCCGGAAGGGCAGGGAGACGGGTGCCAGCTGGGCCTGTTGCTCTCCGTTCAGGAGCCGGGCGTTGCGGGTCAGTTCCCGGGGCTTTCCGGCCGACGTCGCCACGACCATGCGCCGGACGGCGTCGTCGGTCCGTGAGCCGATCACCCCGGTCACCAGCGCCATCGAATCCGGGAAGGTGAGTCGTTCGAGGTTGAGGATCGGCAGCGCCGCGAGCGGTCCGTCCGTCGGCTCTGCCGACACCGTTCCGACCAGCCGGAGTCCGGTGCCGCCCAGCCTGGTGGCGACCATCGAGAACACGGTCTGGCTGGCCACGTCCATCAGATCGAGGTCATCGATGAGGAGCAGGGTCGAGGTGGGCGTGGAGTCGCGGATGAGCGCGAGCAACTCGGCAGCATTCGCCGCGATCTGCGCGTCACCGGACGCCGGTGCCAGCAGCCGCGCGGACAGTGCAGCGGCCGCTGGATTCTGGAAGGAGGCGACGAAGGCGCTCAGGCCGGACAAGGGGAACCCGGCTTCGGCCGGGTTGATCCGCAGCCGGTGCGTGACGATGCCATCCACCGGTTCCATCGCGGTCAGGAGGCGGGTCTTGCCTGCCCCCGGTTCCCCGACGATCAGCAATGCGGATTCCTGGGGTGCCGTGGCCACCTGGCGAATCCGGGCGAGCTCCTCGAGCCGTACCGTCGATTTCATGGGTGCGTGTCCGTGGTCGGGCGGAACGCGGTCGTCCGGCCCCGGTCACTGGCGCGGCGGGGGGTGGTGCCGGGGCAGTCGGGGCGTGCGGGGTAACAGAGGGGTCGTTCAATCATCAGACGGCGCTTCGTTTCGGGTAACGAGTGCGTGCGTAGTCACTCTAATCGGGGAGTACGGCAGACGTCACGGGTATGACGTGGTGCATCCTGCATAACTACCTGTGGTGCTGACAGCATCGCGCGCGGGAGGCCGCGATACCGAGTGGCCCTTGGGTGGGGGTCACTAGTAAGTAAGCTACGCTCATTTCGCCAATCGATCCCCCCCAATTGTGGGGGATCTTGGCGCGGCGGACCCGAAAGAGGGGCGCGGATGCCATGGGGCCGGTGTACAGGGCCCGGCGGCGACGTCAGGCGAGGAGGAAGAGGATGATGCCGATCAGTGGGAGGGCGCCCTGGGTCAGCGCAGCCCTCAGATAGCCGGGTCCCGTCGTCGTCAGCACGGTCGCCGCGAGCACCATGGAGCCGTTGCTGAACAGCACCAGTGCGGCGCCCGCGGCCGGCTGACCGCCGAA
Source organism: Cryobacterium sp. MP_M3 (assembly GCF_015752155.1). GTDB lineage: Bacteria > Actinomycetota > Actinomycetes > Actinomycetales > Microbacteriaceae > Cryobacterium. The sequence goes on from NZ_JADOVI010000011.1 coordinate 67,119, forward strand.
GAAGAGCAGGAGTCCGATGACGGCGCCGCCGGCGAGGAACAGGTTGTAGAACCCCTGGTTGTAGGCCATCGGCCGGGTCGTGTCCGCAGCAGCCTGGCTGGGCACGCCGAACCGTTTCCAGGTGGCCGGACGGGTCCACCAGACGCTTTCCATCAGGAATATGTAGACGTGCAGCAGCGCCGCGAGGGCGATGAAGGCGGACGCGACAATGCTCATGCGTGCAGCCTATTGCCGGACGTCGACCACGGTGCGCCCATGGATCGTGCCGGCGAGGATACGCTCGGCCGCCCCGAACGCGTCGTCGAGGCCGATCTCCTCGGTCAGGCCGTCGAGCAGGCCGAGGTCGAGGTCGGCCGCGAGCCGGCCCCACGCCTGCTCACGCAGTGCAAGCGGCGCCTCGACCGAGTTGATGCCGATCAGGCTGACCGCGCGCAGAATGAACGGCATGACCGTGGTCGGCAGTTCAGGGCCCTGGGCGAGACCGCAGGCGGCCACGACTCCGCCGTAGTTCATCTGGGCGAGCACGTTGGCGAGGGTGGAACTTCCGACGGAGTCCACGGCTGCGGCCCAGCGCTGGGCCTGCAGGGGTTTGCCGGGGTCACCCAGGGTGCGCCGGTCGACCAGGTCCGCAGCGCCGAGGCCCCGCAGGTAGCCGCCGAGCTCGTCGGCCCGGCCGGTGGAGGCGTGCACCCGGTAACCGCGCGCCGCCAGCAGGGCGATCGCGATCGAGCCGACTCCGCCGGCAGCGCCCGTGACGAGGATGTCGCCCGAGTCGGGCGTGATGCCACCCCGCTCGAGTGCCAGCACCGAGAGCATGGCCGTGAACCCGGCGGTGCCGATCGCGGCCGCGCGCTTCGCACTGATGCCGTCCGGGAGCCGCACGAGGGAGGCGCCGCTCACCCGGGCCCGCTCGGCCAGTCCGCCGTGGTGGGTTTCGCCGAGGCCGGCGCCGTTCAGGATGACGCGATCCCCGGTGTTCCAGCGCGGGTCGGTGCTCGCCTCCACCGTGCCGACCAGGTCGATCCCGGCGATCAACGGCCACACCCGCACGACGCCGGGGCGCCCCATCAGGGCGAGGCCGTCCTTGTAGTTGATGCCGGAGTAGTCGACGGCGACGGTCACGTCGCCCGGCATCAGGAAACCGTCATCGACCAGGCGGAGCGCCGAGCTCTGGGTCTTCCTGCCCTCCGTGTCTTCGGTGCGGTCGACGACGATTGCGCGGAACTGCGTCTCAATGCCCATGGGTCGAGCCTACGCGCCGGCCCGGCGACGGCGCGGCGGCCGACCTGCGACGTCGGCAAGGGTCTGGGTCAGGTGACGTCGCGACGCCAGCTGACGAAGTAGCCGCCGATGGTGGCCGCCGCCGCGTAGGCGAGCAGCACGAGGCCGCCCTGCCACCAGTCGAGCGCGGCCGCCGCACCGCCGACCGGGCTGGCCACGGTGAAGATGCTCGCACCGACGAGGGCGTCGGATGCCGCCCCCGGCAGGAATTTGCCGATCCCGGCGGTGGCCTCGGTGAACATCGAGGCGAAGCGCAGCAACGGTTCGACGAACTGGGTGAACGCGAGCACGATCACGATCGAGGCGACCTGGTTGGGGACGAGCACGCCGAGACCGACCCCCACGGCCGCCCAGAGGGCCATGGCGAGCAGGGTGCGGCCGATCAGGGCCCAGGTGTCGCTGTCGCCGAGCAGGGTGTCCACCCCGAACCCGTTGATGACGAGAGCCCCGATACCGACGGATGCCAGCAGCGCGACGGCGCCGAACGCGCCGCCGGCGAGGAACAGGGTGATCGCCTTCGCGGCCAGCACCTGCGCCCGCCGCGGGTTGGCGAGGAAGGTGGGCGTGAGGGTCTGGTGCCGGAATTCCCCCGTGGTCGCGAGGGCGCCGAGCAGGACCGGGAAGACATACCCGACGGAGGAGGCGAAGCTGTAGACCAGCGGGGGGAGGCTGCCGAGGGGCGGGGTGCCCTGGGAGCCGGTGCCGGCCGCGCTCGGGTCGATGGCCCCGCTCTGGATTCCGGCGAACAGCGCGGCCAGGCCGCCGGAGAGCATGCCGATGTAGCCGAAGAGCACGGCGGCGAGGATCCACCAGATGCGGGTGGTGAGGAGCTTGGCGAACTCGGCCCTGATGGCGCGCAGCAGCATGGTCACAGCGAGTCGCTTCCTTCCACGAGGGTGAGGAACGCATCCTCCAGGCCCTTCTTCTGGCGGTGCAGGGCGCTCACCTCCACGCCGGCGGTGAAGGCGATGTGGCCGATCCGTGCCGGATCGGCGGCCGTGGCCAGTAATCCGGTCCGGCCCTGGGAGAAGACGACCCCGGCCTGGGTGAGGGCGCTCGCGAGGGCGGCGCGATCGGGGGAGTCCACGACCACCTGCGGCGCCACCTGGGTCTCCAGGCTGGAGAGCGGCCCGCGGTGCACCAGTCTGCCCTTGGCGATGATGATCACGTCGTCGACGCTCTGCTGGACCTCGCTGAGCAGGTGGGAGCTGACCAGGACGGTGCGGCCCTCGGCTGCCATGTCGCGCAGGAAGCCGCGGATCCACTTGATGCCCTCGGGGTCGAGGCCGTTGATCGGTTCGTCGAGCACGAGCACGCCGGGGTCGCCGAGCAGCGTGCAGGCCAGGCCCAGGCGCTGGCGCATGCCCAGCGAGTAGCCGCCCACGCGCTGGGCGCCGTGCTCGGCCAGGCCGACCAGGCGCAGCACCTCCGCCACCCGGGCCTGCGGCAGGCCGGCCGCGGTTGCGTAGATCGACAGGTGGTTGCGGGCGGTGCGGCCCGGATGGAAGCTGGCGGCTTCGAGGGCGGCGCCGACGGTCGCCAGCGGATGCGGCAGGTCGTGGTAGCGCAGGCCGCCGAAGGTGGCGCTGCCGGAACCGGGGGTGACGAGGCCGAGCAGCATGCGCAGGGTCGTGGTCTTGCCGGCACCGTTGGGGCCGAGGAAGCCGGTGACCCGGCCGGGCTCCACGGTGAAGGACAGGTCGTCCACCGCGGTGACATCACCGAATCGTTTGGTGATGTTGCTGAACTCGATCACCGCTCCGACTGGCATCCGCGCACCCCGATTTCCGATTTGACCTCAGACTATGCCCTGCCGGGTTCGCTCGCCGAGCGCTTCGGTCAACGTCCGGACGGGTCCGGTCTCCCTCTGCCGCCCCGGGCGAACTACCATGGCGGCATGCCAGACGAGACGCGCCAGGAAACCGGCGCGGGCGGCCCGCCGATGGGTGCCCGGACCCGGTCGCGCCGGTGGTCGCCGGGTGCGGCAGCGGACTCGTTCTTCTTCGTCTTCGCCGGCCTCGCCTCGATCTGGCTGGCCGTGCTGCTCGCCTCGGAGAGCATGGGCCTGGGCTGGGGGCTCCTCTGGTTCGCCGTCGTGTTCTGGCTGCTGGTCGCCTACCTGGTCCTGCCCCGGCTGAACCGGATCCTGACCCGGATCTACGTGCCCGACTACTTCATCGGCCGAACGCGCACGAGCGACGGACTGCTGGGAGACCCGGTGAACCTGGCCGTCAACGGCTCGGAACGGCAGCTGCACGCCGCGCTCGCGGCCGCCGGCTGGACCAGGGCCGACGAGATCACGCTCGGGTCGACCTGGCGGATCGTGGCAGCGACTCTCTTCCGCCAGAGCTACGACGAGGCGCCCGTGAGCCCATTGTTCCTGTTCGGCAGGGTGCAGGACTTCGCCTACCAGCAAGAGGTGGAGGACAATCCGGCCAAGCGACACCATGTGCGGTTCTGGCGCTGCCCGGACGGGTGGATGCTGCCCGGCGGCTACCGTGTGGACTGGCTCGCCGCGGGCACCTTCGACCGGGCCGTGGGGCTCTCCCTCTTCACGCTGCAGATCACGCACAAGATCGACGCGGACACCGACCGGGAACGCGACCACATCGTGGCCGGCCTGTGCTCGGCCGCCCCGGCCGCGCGCGTTCGGCTCATCCGGGACTTCTCCAGCGGCTACCATGCCCGCAACGGTGGAGGGGACACGATCCAGACCGATGGCGATCTTCCCGTCGTCGAGCTCGGCGGTATTCCGTGAAGCGTCCCCAGGCCGTCGTGGTCGGAACTCTCCTCATGGGGTCAAGGGTCCTGGCCGGCCTCTTCGCCGTGGTCGAAGTCGGCGTGAACTGGCCGGAGTTCACGCACGCGATCGTCACCACCGGCGCGCGGACGGCCGGCGTCACGCCCGAGCAGGCGGGGGTGGCGCTGGGCATCCTGCTCGGGCTCTACGGGGCCGTCCTCGCCCTCGAACTCTGCCTGGTCATCTTCGTCTACCTCGGCCGCAACTGGGCGCGGCTCCTCGCGATGTCGTTCGCGACGCTGAGCATCGGGGCCGGCTTCATCGACTACCAGTTCAACGGTGTCGCGATCACATTGCGCACCTCGCTCCTCAGTCTGACCCTGGACATCCTGGTCCTCCTCGCACTGTCGAGCACCGCGGCCCGCGGGTATGCGCGTGCCGCGCGTGCCACTCCGCTCCGCAGCGACTGACCGACCGGAGGTACCGCTCCGCGCGCCGGAAGCAGCGGGCGGTCAGCGCGGTTGCGCGGCGTGCGCGGCGCAGGCCGGGGCGTCGCGCCCGGCGCAGGTCGCGCAGACGACGAGCTGTTCCCGGCAGGAGGCATCCCGGCAGTTGAGCATGTTCTTCGTCGGCTCATCGCAGAGCCGGCAGCGGCCGAGCACGGCGGTGTGGTCACTGAAGTCCACGGACATCCGCTGGTCGAAGACGTAGAGCGAGCCGTCCCACAGGCCGTCGTCGCCGAACGCCTCGCCGTAGCGCACGACGCCGCCGTCAAGCTGGTAGACCTCGCTGAAGCCGCGGTCCTTCATCAGGCCGCTGAGCACTTCGCAGCGGATACCGCCGGTGCAGTAGGTGACGACGGGCTTGCCTTTGAGGTGGTCGTACTTGCCGCTGTCGAGTTCGGCGACGAATTCGCGTGTGTTGGCGACGTCGGGCACCACAGCGTTCCGGAACCGGCCGATCTCCGCCTCGAATGCGTTGCGGCCGTCGAAGAAGACGACGTCGTCGCCGCGCTCGCCGACCAGCGAATGCAGCTCGGCCGGGCTCAGCTTCTCGCCGCCGCCGACGACGCCGTCCGCATCCACCTTCAGTTCGCCGGGAGCTCCGAAGCTCACGATCTCGTCGCGCACCTTCACGACCAGGCGGGGGAAGTCGAGGCTGAGGCCGGCCGGGTCCAGGGCCGTCCCGTTGCTCCACTTGAAATCGATCTGCTTGAACGCCGGATAGTCGCGCGTCTTCCGCACATAGCGTTTGAGCGAGGCAAGGTCGCCGCCGATCGTGCCGTTCAGACCCTGGGCTGAGATCAGGATCCGTCCGCGGATGCCCAGCGACTCGCAGAGGTCACGCTGCCAGAGGCGCACCGCATCGGGGTCGGCCAGAGGTGTGAAGACGTAGTAGAGCAGGATCTTCGGGATAGCCATCGACCCATTTTACCGGCCTCCCCGCCGGCTCGGCCGCTCGCGTCCCGGCGGAATCTCAATAGGCTGGTGGCAGACATCGGAGGAAACGTGAGCACACCTGATCCCCTCGCCCGGTTCGGCGAAGTCCCTCTCTTCAGCCTGACGAGCACCGACATGACCGACGGCCGGCCGCTCGCCGCTGCGCAGTACGGCAGGGGTGCCGGCGGGGCTGACGTCTCGCCGCAGTTGTCCTGGTCCGGCTTCCCGGCCGCGACCCGCAGCTTCGCGGTGACCGCGTACGACCCGGATGCGCCGACCGGCTCCGGATTCTGGCACTGGGCTGTCTTCAACCTGCCGCGGACGGTGACCAGTCTCCCGCCGGGTGTCGGTGCGGCCGGCGGGCACCTGCTTCCCGCCGGGGCGGTGACCCTGCCCAACGAGGCGGGGCAGCGCGCGTTCGTCGGGGCCGGGCCGCCGGCCGGCACGGGCACGCACCGTTACCAATTCATCGTGCACGCGGTGGACGTCCCCCACCTCGACGTCGGCCCCGCATCCACGCCGGCCGTGCTGGGATTCAACCTGCACTTCCACACCCTGGCCCGCGGCATCCTCGAGGGCACCGGCGTGTTCGGGGGAGCCTCCGGCGACACGGAAGGCTCCTAGGAACGGCGTCATCCAGCACTAGAATCGCTGAATGGAATTGCGCCAGCTCGAACATTTCGTCGCCGTCGCCGAGGAACGCCACTTCACCCGGGCCGCGGAACTCCTGCAGATCTCGCAGTCCGGCCTGTCGGCGTCGATCCGTGCGCTCGAGATCGAATTGGGCACGTCCCTGTTCATCCGCAGCACCCGGCGGGTCGAGCTGACGACCGCCGGCCGGGCGCTGCTGACGGATGCCGTGCGCACCCTGGCCAGCGCCTCCGCCGCCCGCAACGCGGTGGCCGCCGTGCGCGGGCTGATGCGCGGCACCCTCACGGTCGGCGCCGAGCCCTGCCTCGGGTCGGTCGACCTGCCGGCCGAGCTGGCGGAGTTCCGGCGGCTGAACCCGGGCGTCGAGATCCGGTTGCGCTACGGCGGCTCCGTCGACCTCGCCGAGAGCGTCGCCGGCGGGCAGACCGATGTCGCGCTCGTGGTCGAGACCGGCGACACCCCGCCCGGGGTGCGGCTGCTCCGGCTGAGCACGCAGAACCTGATCGTGCTCTGCCACCCGGAGCATCCGCTCGCCTCCAGCGCCGGGATCGAGATGGACTCCCTGCGCACCGAGTCGCTCGTCGGTTTCCAGGCCGGCTGGGGTGCGCACGTGCTGACCCGGCGCGCGTTCGCCGCGGCCGGGTTCGACTACCGGGCCACTCTCGAGGTGAACGACGTGCATCCGCTGCTCGACCTGGTCGGCCACAACCTCGGCATCGCGATCGTGCCGGAGAGCTTCGCGGAGAAACGCCCGGACGAGTTGCGCGCGGTGGCACTGCACGCGGGGATGCCGCAGTGGCACGTCGCGGTGGCCGTGGCGGACGAGCCGAGCCCGGCCGCCACGGCGTTCCTCGATCAGCTGCTCACCAGGGCGCCCGCTCAGGCGGCGTCGAGCGTGGCCGATTCCTCCGAGGTGAGCGTGAACTCGGCCGCCTGAACCGAATCCCGGATGCTCTCCGGGCGGGAGGCGCCCGGGATCGGGATCACGTGCGGCGACTTCGCCAGGTGCCAGGCGAGGCAGACCACCTGCGGGCTCACCCCGCGTGCGGTGGCGACCGCCTGGAACGGCGCGAAACGGTCGCCGAGCGTCGCGGCCGCACGGATGCCGCCGAGGGGGCTCCACGGGATGAAGGCGATGCCGAGCTCGTCGCAGAGCCGCAGCTCGGCCTCGCTGATGCGGAACGCCGGCGAGAACTTGTTCTGCACCGACGCGAGCCGACCGCCCAGGATCTCCCTGGCCTGCAGGATCTGTTCCGGGTTCGCGTTGGAGATGCCGGCCAGTTCGATCGTGCCGGCGTCGAGCAGGTCGCGCAGGGCGCCGATCGAGTCGGCGTACGGCACGGCCGGGTCGGGACGGTGGAACTGGTACAGCCCGAGCGCGTCGCCGCCGAGGCGTTTCAGCGAGGCCTCGGCGGCCAGCTTGAGGTGCTCCGGCCGGCCGTCCAGGGTCCAACTGCCGTCGCCGGGCCGGACGTGCCCGCCCTTGGTGGCCACCAGCACGCTCGACGTGTCGCCGCCCCAGGAGGCGATCGCGCCGGCAATCAGGGTTTCGTTGTGGCCGACCTCGTCGGTGTGCAGCTGGTAGGCATCCGCCGTGTCGAAGAGGGTCACGCCGGCCTCGAGGGCCGCGTGGATCGTGGCGACGGAGCGTGCGGCATCCGGTCGGCCCTCGATCGACATGGGCATGCCGCCGAGTCCGATCGCGCTGACCTCACGGTGGGCGATGTGCCGGGTCGTCACGAGTCCTTCAGTCCCCGGCCGACGGACCGGCGTCACCATGCGTACTGCTCCGGTGCCGGCTTCCGGCCCGGGAAGATCTCGTCCAGCCGGGCGAGGGCCGCCGCGTCGAGGCTGACCGTGAGCGCCCGCACGGCGGCGTCCAGCTGGCCCTGGGTGCGCGGACCCACGATCGGCGCCGTGACCGCCGGCTGGTGCAGCAGCCAGGCCAGGCCGACATCGCCCGGCTCGTGGCCGACCTCGGCGCAGAAATCCTCGTAATGCCCGATCGCGGTGCGGTGCTTCTCGAGCTGTTCGGCGACCTTGCCTTCGAGGCGGCGCCTGCCTTCGTTCTCCTTGCGGAGCACCCCGCCGAGCAGCCCGCCCTGCAGCGGCGACCAGGGGATGATGCCCAGGCCGTTGCTCACGGCCGAGGGAATGACCTCCAGCTCGATGTCGCGGGTCAGCAGGTTGTAGATCGACTGTTCGCTGACCAGCCCCGTGAAGTTGCGTCGCTTCGCCTCGGCCTGCGCGGTAGCGATGTGCCAGCCGGCGAAGTTGCTGCTGCCGGCGTAGAGGATTTTGCCCTGCGCGACGGCCGTCTCCATCGCCTGCCAGATTTCGTCCCACGGGGTGTTCCGGTCCACGTGGTGGAACTGGTAGATGTCGATGTAGTCGGTCTGCAGCCGGGTGAGGCTCGCGTCGAGGGCGCGGCGGATGTTCAGTGCGGAGAGCTTGCCTTCGTTGGGGAGCCCGCTCATGTCGCCGTACAGCTTGGTCGCGAGCACGGTTCCTTCGCGGCGGGCACCGCCCTGGGCGAACCAGTTGCCGATGATCTTCTCCGTGACGCCCTTGCCGGTGCTGTCGCCGTAGACGTTGGCGGTGTCGAAGTAGTTGATGCCGTAGCCGCGGGCGGAGTCCATGATGGCGTGAGCGTCGGCCTCAGGCGTCCAGTGGCCGAAATTCATGGTGCCGAGGCAGAGTCGGGAGACCGCGAGGCCGGAACGGCCGAGTTGTGTGTAGTCCATCTGCCCAGCCTCCACCGTGGCGAGCGACCTGTCCAACAGGGGCCGCGGATGAAATTGTGCGCTCCGGCTTCTCAATCCCGAAGGTGAGGTGCTCTCAGCTTGCTCACGGTCGCGCGTCATACAGTCATCTGGTGATCCAGACCCACCGCTCCCTCGCATGACGAAAGCATCTCCACGCACCGGCACCCGCGCACCGCTCAGCCTTGGCACCACCCGCACCAGGCCGCACAAGGAAACCGCGCTTTCCCGGGTTCCGGTCTGGGTCTGGCGGGCACTGATGCACCGCATCCTCCCGGGCGAACTGCACAAGTTCAACGCTGAACCGATCGACAGCGTCGACTACCACTTCGACCTGGACTACGCCGGCGACGGCATCCGTGACCACCGCCTCGACGTGATGGTGCCGCACGACGCGCCCGAACCTCTCCCCGTCTACATCTACTTCCACGGTGGTGGCTGGACCTCGGGCGACAAGGCGCCGCTGACCAAGTACTGCGCGAGCCAGGCCGCCGACGGCATGATCGTGGTCAACGCGAACTACCGGATGGCCACCCACTTCCAGCTCAAGCACATGCTCGAGGACGCCAACGGCGTGCTCGACTGGGTGGCCCGCAACATCGACCGTTTCGGCGGAGACCCGACCCGGATCGTCCTCGGCGGCGACTCGGCCGGCGGGCACATCGCCGCACTCCTCGCCGCCTCCGCCTACGAACCGAGGCTGGCCGCGTACTACGGCATCCGCCCGCAGGTCGAACCGGAGAATCTGCGCGGTCTCGTGCAGCACTGCAGCATCGCGGACGTCTCGGTGATGTTCGAGCGCGGCTTCGTGCTGAGCCTCAATTTTCTGCGGATGCTGCTGCCCGAGCGCGGCCGCGGGCTCGTGCTGCGCGCAGCGGCCCGTTTCATGTCCCCGATCGAGTGGCTGGACAGCGGTTTCCCTCCCGTCTTCGTGACCACCTCGGAGCGGGACTACTTCTACCGGGCCAACCTCAATTTCATCGCGGCGCTGCGTCGCCGCTCGATCGCCGTCGACACCCTGATCTACGAGCGCGGCCAGGCGAACACCCACCACACCTGGCAGCAGGATGCCCGGCACCCCGAGTCCCAGGAGGTCTACCGCCGGCTCGGAGCCTTCGTGCGCCGGGTGGCCGCCCTGCCCGCCGCAGTCCCCGCCTGACCCGGAGCGGCAGCCTGACCCGGAGCGGCAGCCTGACCCGGAGCGGCAGCCTGACCGGGAATAGCGGGACGGGTCAGGACTGCGCGCCGGTGGCGGCCAGCACGCCGCCGAGGCCGATCATCATCACGCCGCCCGTCGCGGAGAGGTTCTCCATCCGGCGGGGCGATTTCGCGAACCAGTCCCTGGCCGACCCTGCCGCGAGGGCCCAGACGCTGTCGCCGAGCAGCGCGAGCAACACGAACAGCACGCCCAGGGTCATCAGCTGCAACGGCACCGCGCCGGCCCGGTAGTCGACGAACTGCGGCAACACCGCGACGAAGAAGACCATTGACTTGGGGTTGCTGATGCCCACCACCGAGCCCTCCGCCAGCAGGCGCCAGTTGGACTTGCGGGCGACGCTCACCCCGATATCCCTGGCCACCGCCCGGCGATGCCGGATCGCGTGGACGCCCAGATAGATGATGTAGGCGGCGCCGACGAACTTGATCGCGGTGAAGACCACTACCGACTGGGTGACGATGGCCCCGAGGCCGAGCGCGACGGCCGCGATCACGGGAACCATGCCGAGGGCGTTGCCGAGCACGCTGAGGAAGCCGCCGATCCGGCCGAGCGCGAGCGAGCGCCCGATCACGAACAGCACCGTCGGGCCGGGCAGCGCGATCAGCGCGACGGAGGCCAGCGCGAACGTCAGCAGGTTGGGCAGGGGAACCATGGGGCAATGCTAGACCGCGCCGGGCAGCATCCGCTGTGGCAATCGTGCAGGTTCCGGCTCCGGCGAGACGGTTGGTTGTGGGCCTCAGCAGCAAATGCGCGGCCCGGACTGACGTCGCCCTAGCATCGCAGGGTGCATATGCTCTGGCGAACCCTCCTCCACAGTCTGCTGTCCCGCTTCGGAGCGAGGCTCGGCCACTACGACGTCGCCCGCACCCGGTTCATCACCCTGCCGACCGACCAGGACATCCTCCGGCACATGAACAACGGGGTGTACCTGTCGATCATGGACATCGCCCGCTTCGACCTGCTGCATCGCACCGGGATCTGGGCGATCTTCCTCGCCCGGGGCTGGTACCCCGTCGTCGTCTCGGAGACGATCAGCTTCCGGAAGTCCCTGACCCTCGGCCAGCGCTTCACCGTGGAGTCGCGCATCCTCGGCTTCGACGAGAAGGCCGTCTACGTGGAGCAGCGTTTCGTGCGACCGGATGCCGACGGCGTGCCCGAGGTCTACGCCCAGGGCTTCATCCGCGGACGATTCCTCAAGCGCAGCGGCGGAATCGTCACGATCGACGAGCTCACCGACGCGGTCGGGGCCGTGCCGGCATCCGTCATCGTGCCGCACTGGCTGCTGGAGTGGAGCACGGATGTCGCGATGCCCGCGACCCGCGCGGCCGCCCCCAGCATCTGGGAGTAGCCCCGCCGTCCGGGCCGGCCGGTTGCCCCGCCGGTCAGTGGATCGGTTCGGTCGCCCGCTTCGGAACGACGAGCTCCCGGTAGTACTCGGCGTGCGGGTGGTAGTGCGCACGATCGGGGAGCGGCTTGCCGAGCCGGGCGGCGACCAGGCGGTCGAAGTAGTAGTCCCAGTACGGGCCGACGGTCTCGGCGTCCGCCGCGCTGTGCAGCCGCTGGCCGAACGTGAGGGTGGTCATCCCCGCCCCCTCGACGAGGTGCAGGATCACGTGCCGGGCGGCGTCCCCCTCGCCGATGTTGACGGTGAACCGCTTCGGAGGGATGCACTTGAGGATGCTGACGTACTCCCATTCGGCGCCCGGCTCGTCGAGCCGGAAGCGCACGGCGCCCGTCTCGGGGGAGCCGGTGTAGGTGCCGATCCAGCCGGCGAGACCGGCGGGTCGGCTCATGCTCGCCCACACATCATCGATCGGCGCGGTGAAGAGCCGATCGAGCATGAGATAGAGCCCGTCCTCGCGCTGGGCGAGGCGTCCGGTTGGCTTGGCTGACATGGGAACCTCCACGGTGAGTGAGGCACTGGCCTCACTACAAAACTATGCCCTTCTCCGGCCGGGGGCCAGCGGCCACGCGACGCAGCCCCGGAGGGAAGGGTTTCCGCCCACGGCACGCGTTGACGTGGGCGGTGCGAGGGGGGAGGATGGTCGCGAGAAACACCTCATGTCGCACCGTGACCTGAGGACCGCTCCCGCCGTGACAAGCCGGCCATCCATGGCCGCGATCGGCATGATCCCTGGGCCACACCCACTCAATCGGAGGGAAAACCATGGGTATCAAACGAACTCTGTTCCATGCCGCGGCCCTGGCCGCCCTGATCGTGCCGTCCGTCCTCGTCCCGTCGATCGCCGGCGCCACCACCGGACACGGGACCGACACGGAACCTGGCGTCGCCGAATTGCTCGTCTCCGGCCTCGAAGGCGCCAGCGGCGGCGGCATCGGACCCGATGGCGCGCTCTACGTCGCCGAGGGGACGACCGGCGACATCACCCGGATCGATCCCCGCACCGGCGACACGTCGACCTTCGCAACCGGCCTGCCGAAAGCCATGATCGGGCTCGGCGGCGTCATCGACGTCGCGTTCGTCGGCGAGACGGCCTATGCACTGGTCACCGTCGTCGGCCCGGATGCCGGCGGGAACCAGATCGACGGCATCTACCGGATCGACGGCCCGAACACCTTCACGGTCATCGCCGACCTGGGGGAATACTCGCGCACGCATCCGCCGGCCACCGAGTACTTCCTTGATCGCGGTGTGCAGTTCGCCCTGCAGCCGGTTCGGGGCGGTTTCCTCGTCTCCGACGGCCATCACAACCGGGTGTTGTCGGTGTCGAGGTCGGGCGAGGTGAGCGAACTCATCGCGTTCGGCAACATCGTCCCGACCGGACTCGCCGTCGCCGACAAGACCGTGTATCTGGCCGAGGCGGGGCCCGTCCCACATAACCCCGCCGACGGCAAGGTTGTCTCGTTCCCGCTCAGAAACCCGGGCACCGAGGACGTGACCGACGTGGCCTCGGGGTTCAGCCTGCTTGTCGACGTGGAATTCGGGCGCTGCGGCGTGCTCTATGCCCTCTCCCAGGGCGATTCGCCGGGGAACGTCCCCGCCGGCTCCCCGGCACTGCCGAACAGCGGCGAACTGCTCCGGGTGAACGACGACGGCACGTTCTCCGTCGTCACCGCCGATCTGAATCTGCCGACCTCCGTCGACTTCGTGCGGGACACCGCCCTGGTGGTCACCCACAACGGTGAGGTCTGGAAGATCCGGGGCGTATCGCGGGCGGCCGGCGATTCCGGGCGGAAGGGAGGCGACTGCCGCGGTCACGACCACGGCGCTGACGAAAATGGCGATAGCTGACGACTGCTGATTCGCGCCTGGCCGACCGGCTGACTGATCGCCAACCCGTCAGACCACCCGTGCGGCGGCAGGTCAGGAGTCTTCGAGCACCGCCATCGCCGCGTTGTGCCCGCCGATCCCGCTCACCCCGCCGCCGCGCCGCGCCCCCGCGCCGCAGATCAGGATCCGCGGGTGCGCGGTGGCGACGCCCCAGCGCAGGGCCGGGGTGTCCCTCGGCTCGTCGTCTTCCAGGAACGGCCAGTCCAGCGGGCCGTGGAAGATGTTGCCGCCCGGCAGGTTGAGGGCATGCTCGAGGTCGAGCGTGGTCTTCGTCTCCACGCAGGGGTTCCCCTCGGCATCCGTCAGCAGCAGGTCCTCGATCGGCTCGGCGAGCACCGAATTGAGTGAGGCCAGCACGGCCGCCTGGAGCCTGGCCCGGGTTGCGTCGTTGTTCTCGTCGCTCAACCAGCGGTTCGGCGCGTGCAGCCCGAACACGGTGAGGGTCTGCGCGCCGGCCTCGACGAGCTCCGGCGAGAGGATGCTCGGGTCGGTCAGCGAGTGACAGTAGATCTCGCAGGGCAGCAGCTCGGGGATCACCCCGCGGACGGCCTGGTCCCAGGCGCCCTCCAACTGGCTGAACGTCTCGTTGATGTGGAAGGTGCCGCCGAATGCGGCCTCGGGCGAGACCGACGGGTCGCGAAGCTTCGGCAGCCGGGCGAGCAGCAGGTTCACCTTGACCTGGGCACCCTCCGGCTTGTCGACGGCCGGGGCCGGCGACGAAGCCGGTGACTGGTCCTGCTCGCTGCCGGCCGCCGCCGCGAGGAGCCCCTGCAGGACCCAGGGGGCGACGTTGGAGAGCACATGCCGGCCGGCGACGACGCGTTCCACGTCACCGCGGCGGTACCGCACCTCGCCGTCGGGGCTGACCGAGGTGACCAGCGCCTCGGTGACGATGCGGACGCCGGCCTGGCGGGCGGCATTCTCGAGGGCGCCAGTGACGGCTCCCATCCCGCCGATGGGCACGTCCCAGTCCCCGGTCTCGTTCCCGATGACGTGGTAGAGGAAACACCGGTTGGCATCGAGGGACGGGTCGTCCGTCGAGGTGAACGTGCCGATCAGGCCATCGGTGGCGACGACGCCGCGCACCAGGTCGTTTGCGAACCGTTCGGTGATGGCCGCGCCGAGGGGGCGCTCGATGAACTGGTCCCAGACGGCGTCGTCCCCGACCAGCCGGCGGGCCTCCGAGCGGGTCGGCAGCGGCTCGCAGACCGTGGGGAAGAGAGCCCTCGCGAGGGATTCCGTGTCGCGGTAGAACGCGTTCCAGGCATCGAAATCATCGCCGGCGCCGACCCGGTCGAAGCTCGTGCGAGTGGCGGCGTCGTCGCCGCGGTCGACCAGCAGGCCGCCGGTGGTGTCGGCGGGGTCGGGCGTGTACGAGGAATAACGCCGCCGGGCGAGCTCGATCGACAGGCCCAGTTCGTCGATGATCCGCTGGGGGAGCAGGCTGACCAGGTAGGAGTAGCGGGACAGCCGCGCGTCGACGCCGGGGAAGGCCTCGGCAGAGATGGCCGCGCCGCCGACGTGGTCGTCGCGCTCGAGCAGGATCACGCTCTTCCCGGCCAGGGCAAGGTAGGCGGCGGCGGTGAGGCCGTTGTGTCCGCCGCCGACAATCACGACGTCGTGAGTGGGTTCAGTCATGCCTCGAGACTAGCCAGTCCTCGAATCGAACCGGGTCGACTCTGGCCAACGCGCCGGGAAGGAGAGCGCCGTGGGCGATGGCCGCGCCGAGGACCGGGACGCCGATCACCCGGGCCAGCGGTTCCTCGATGGCGGCCAGGCGACGGGCCAGGTCGGCCAGGTCGTGCCGCTCCGGCCCGGCGATCGTTCTCAGGATGCCCGGCCGGTGTCCCTCGGCGACGACGTCGGCCAGGTACGCGGCCACCGAGCCGGCGGCGACCGGCTGGGCGAGCATCCGCGGCACGAACGCGACCCGTCCCAGCCGGATCTGGTGCAGCAGCGAGCGAGCCAGCTCGAACCATTGCGCTGACGACACCACCGTCGCGGGCACGGCCGCGGCGCGGTAGACGGCCTCCTGCGCGGCCTTGCCCCGGTAGTATCCGAGCCGGGAGCCGACCCCCGGGTCGGTCACATTCACGATCGACAGGCAGACCAGGTGCCGGACGTTCGCGGCCAGGGCGGCGTCGGTGACCTGGCGCGCGGCCGTGGTGAAGAACACGGTGGCTTTCCGGGCCGACAGCGTGGGCTGGTTGAGGCAATCGAGCACGGTGTCCGCTCCGGCGAATGCCGCCGCGAGGCCTTCCCCGGTGACGACGTCGACCCCCGTCGACCGGGAGACGCGCCCCACGCTGTGGTCCCGGGACTCCAGCACACTGGAGACCCGACGGCCCATCTCTCCCGTCGCCCCGAGGACAATCACTCGCACGCGGGCAGCCTACAACGCCGGCCCGGAACGAGGGGTCGGCCCGGCCACCAGTCCGACGGCCCTGGCCAGCGCGTCGCGCACGGCGAGCACGCCGGGCCGGCTGGCACTCGAGCGCCGGGTCGCGGAGAACACCGTGCGGTTCGGCCGGCCGGGCAGGTCGACCAGGTGCACGGTGGGCTCCTGGCCCGCCCAGATCAGGTCGGGCAGGATGCCGACGGCGTTGCCGGATTCGATCAACCGGATGTGCGCGATCAGGTCCGCGGTCTCGAACCGCACGTCCGGCTCGAAACCGGCCGACCGGCAGAGCTGCCTGGCCCAGTGCCGCGACGCCGTGCCCTGCGGCTCCATCACCCAGGGCAGGCTCGCCGCCTCCTCGAGCGACGCGGGAGCGCTGCGGCCGGCGTGCGGCGGAGGCACGGCGAGCCGGAGCGCATCCGTCGACAGGTTCACCCGGTCGAGGTCGGGCCAGTGCGCGCGGGTGTGGCCCGGGTACTGCTCGGCCAGCACGAGGTCGAAGTCGCGGGCGGAGACCTCGAACAAACCGCGCTCCGGTTCGCGTTCGGTCACCTCCACCCGGAGGCCGGGGAACTCGCCGGCCAGCAGGGTGAGCGCCTGCGGGATCAGGGCGTGCGCGGCGGACTGGAACAGGGCCACCCGGACCGTGCCAGACACGGTCGTCAGGGACGCCGTCATCTCGGCCTCGGCCAGCTCCAGGCGCTCGAGGAGGTGGGTCGTGTGCTCGACCAGCACCTCGGCCTGCGGGGTGAGCCGCACCCGGCGGCCCACCTTCTGCAGGAGCGGAACCCCGGCCTCCTTCTCGAGCAGGGCGAGCTGCTGGGAGACGGCCGAGGGGCTGTAGGCCAGGGCCTCGGCCACCCCGGCGAGGGTGCCCCGGATCTTCAGTTCGCGCAGCAGCCGCAGGCGGCGGACATCCAGCATGGCCACCTCCTCCGGCTCGATCTCGTTAGATCAGTAATCCTAATGAATATCGATCAAGAAGAATCGCTTTTGCTAAACGAATGGGGGAGGCACACTGAAAACAGAATCCTCTGGTATGAGGCGTGCCGAAACGAAAGACTAACCTCGTGACCATGACCAACCCTTCTCCCCACGTGCAGCAGGACCTGAGCGCCGAGGTCGTCGCGCTCGTCAAGAAATGGCTCGCCGACAGCGCCACCATCCCCGCCGATGTGTCGGCCGAACGCCTCGCCGGCGTGCTCAAGGACCCGAACGGACTCGACTTCACCGTCGGCTTCGTCGACGGCGTGATGCGGCCGGAGGACCTGATGGTCGCCGGCTACAACCTGCAGACAGTGGCGAAGAAGGCGCCGGGATTCCTTCCGTCGTACATGCGCGGGGCGATCGGCCTCGGCGGGGTGCTCGGCCCCGTGCTGCCCTGGGTGGTCATCCCCGCCGCCCGCAAGGTGCTGCGCCAGATGGTCGGACACCTCGTCGTCGACGCCACGCCCGACAAGCTGGGCCCGGCGATCGCCCACCTGCGGGAGTCCGGCAACCGCCTCAACATCAACCTGCTCGGCGAGGCCGTTCTCGGTGAGAAAGAGGCCCTCCGCCGCCTGGACGGCACCCGGGCGCTGCTGCTGCGGGGCGACGTGGACTACGTCTCGATCAAGGTGTCGTCGATCGCCAGCCAGCTCTCGATGTGGTCCTTCGATGAAGCCGTGAACCGGGTCGTCGAACGCCTCACCCCGCTCTACGAACTGGCATCGGCCTCTGCCACGCCCAAGTTCATCAACCTGGATATGGAGGAGTACCGCGACCTCGACCTCACGATCGCGGTCTTCGAGCGCATCCTCGACCTGCCCCAGCTGCTTCACCTCGAGGCCGGCATCGTTCTGCAGGCCTACCTGCCCGATGCGCTCGCCGCGCTGCAGGGCCTGACCCACTGGTCCCAGCGCCGCCGCGCCGCCGGGGGAGCCCCGATCAAGGTGCGCGTCGTCAAGGGCGCCAACCTCGCCATGGAGCACGTGGACGCGGCCGTGCATGACTGGCCGCTCGCGACCTACGGCACCAAGCAGGACAGCGACACGAACTACAAGCGCGTGCTGAGCTGGGCGCTCACCCCCCAGAACACGGATGCCGTCAAGATCGGCGTCGCCGGCCACAACCTCTTCGACGTGGCCTGGGCCCACCTCCTCTCCAAGCAGCGGGGCGTCGACGACCGGGTCGAGTTCGAGATGCTGCTCGGCATGGCCACCAGCCAGGCCGACGCCGTGCGCAAGGATGTCGGACGCCTGCTGCTGTACACGCCGGTCGTGAACCCGGCCGAATTCGACGTGGCCATCAGCTACCTGATCCGCCGCCTCGAGGAGAACGCCAGCCAGGACAACTTCATGTCCGCCGTGTTCGAACTGACCACGACGCCCGCCCTGTTCGAGCGGGAGAAGCAGCGCTTCCTCGCCTCGCTCGCGGCTCTCGACACCGTCGTGCCGAAGCCCAACCGCAGCCAGGATCGCTCCGCGGTGACCCAGCTCGAGGCCGAGGCCCGGGCCGAGGACGCGGCCGACGACAGTGAGGCCGATGCCGGCCTCACCGCCGCGGTGCTCGGCCTCACCCGCGGATCGGTCTCCGCCGCCCTGGACCCGGATGCCGCGCCCGGCGCCGCTGCGCCGGCTGCGGCCCGGTCCGGCTTCCACAACGAGCCCGACACCGACCCGTCGATGCCCGCGAACCGCGCCTGGGGCCGTCGCATCCTGGCCCGCGTCGAATCCTCCCGGCTCGGCGTGGACGCCATCGTCGAGGCCGCCGTGACCGATGCCGACCAGCTCGACCGGTTGATCGCATCCGTCGCCGCCAGCGGCGAGGCCTGGGGCCGGCTGCCCGGCGCCGAACGGGCCGCGGTGCTGCACCGCGCCGGCCTCGCGCTCGCCGCGAACCGCGACCGCCTGATCGAGGTGATGGCCGCCGAGACCGGCAAGACCATCGCCGAGGCCGATCCTGAAGTCAGCGAGGCGATCGACTTCGCGCACTACTACGCGGAGCGGGCGAAGGGCCTCGACGCCGTGCAGGGCGCGATCTTCGTGCCGCCCGCACTCACCGTCGTCACCCCGCCGTGGAACTTCCCGGTCGCGATCTCGGCCGGCGGCGTTCTCGCCGCCCTCGCCGCCGGCTCCGGCGTGATCGTCAAGCCCGCCAAGCTTGCCCAGCGCACCGGCGCCGTCATGGTCGAGGCGCTCTGGGAGGCCGGGGTTCCCCGCGAGCTGCTCGCGCTCGTCGACCTCGCCGACCGCGCGCTCGGCACCCAGCTCATCTCGCACCCGGCCGTCGACCGGGTCATCCTGACCGGCGCCTACGAGACCGCCCAGCTCTTCCGCAGCTTCCGGGAGGACCTGCCGCTGCTCGCCGAGACAAGCGGCAAGAACGCCATCATCGTCACCCCGTCCGCCGACCTCGACCTCGCCGCGATCGACGTGATCAAGAGCGCCTTCGGCCACGCCGGCCAGAAGTGCTCCGCCGCGAGCCTGGTCATCCTCGTCGGCTCCGTCGCCAAGTCGGAGCGTTTCCTGCGCCAGCTGGTGGATGCCGCGACCTCGCTGCGGGTGGGCTGGCCGGCCGACCCGACCACCCAGATGGGCCCGATCATCGAACCGGCGGAGGGAAAGCTGCTGCACGCCCTCACCACGCTCGGTGCCGAGGAGAGCTGGCTGGTCGAGCCTGAGCGGCTGGACGAAGAGGGCAAACTGTGGTCGCCCGGCATCCGCACCGGCGTCGCCCCCGGCTCCTACTTCCACCTCACCGAGTTCTTCGGCCCGGTGCTCGGCGTCATGCACGCCCGCAACCTCGCCGAGGCCATCCGGTTCCAGAACGCGGTCGACTACGGTCTCACCTCCGGCCTGCACTCGCTCGACCCGGCCGAACTGGCCGAATGGCTCGACACGATCGAGGCCGGCAACCTCTATGTGAACCGCGGCATCACCGGCGCGATCGTGCAGCGCCAGCCGTTCGGCGGCTGGAAGCGCTCGGCCGTCGGCCCCGGCACCAAGGCGGGCGGACCGAACTACCTGTTCGGGCTCGGCAGCTGGGTGACCAACCCCGGCCGGAACAGCTCGACCCTGCACCTGCGCGGTTTGGAACAGCGCGTCACCGACGTGATCGAAGGCTCGCAGCCGGTGCTCGACTACGCCGACTTCGATGTGCTGCGCCGGGCGGCCCTGAGCGACGCCCTTGCCTGGCGCGAAGAGTTCGGCGCGGTGAAGGACGTGTCGAACCTCGGCTACGAGCGCAACCTGTTCCGCTACCTCCCGCTTCCGGTCACGGTGCGCCTGGCCGAGGACGGCACGCTCTCGAACCTGCTCCGGGTGATCGCCGCGGCGACCCTCTCGAAGTCCCGCTTCGTGGTGTCCAGCGCCATCCCGGTGCCGCCGATCGTGCGGGGACACCTCGCCGACCGGGAGATCCCGGTCACCGTCGAGAGCGACGCCGAGTGGCTCGAGCGCGCCGCAGCCGGCGGCATCACGACCTCACGGGTGCGCCTGATCGGGGGAACCCCCCTCGCCGGGGCGACGGATGCCGCATCCGCCCTCGCCCACGCCCTCGACGGCAGTCCCGACATCGCCGTCTACTCGCACCCCGTGACCCAGGCCGGCCGGGTGGAACTGCTGCCGTTCCTGCGGGAGCAGGCGATCTCGATCACGGCCCACCGCTTCGGCAACCCGAGCACCCTCTCCGACGGCGTCATCTAGGCGCCTCTCCCTGTCCCGCGCGAGAGAGGCCGCCAACGCGCGTAAAATGGAGCGTTGGCGGCCGCACTCCGGGGCGGCGTGTACAGCGGGCACCGGACAACGATCAGGTTTCTGATGGAGGATATCCGAGGCCCCGGCTCGCCGCGGCCGCAAACTCGACAGGGGAACCACAGTTGGACGGAAACGCAACGACGACGCACACCAACGTCGCCCTGCTGTCGGTCACGAGCATGCTCGCGCCACGCATCACGACGTCGGCGGAGATCGACAGCCGGCTGAAGCCCGCCCTCAAACGGCTGAGGCTCCCGACCGGGCTGCTCCAGCGCGTCGCCGGGGTGCAGGAACGGCGCAACTGGGATGAGGGCACCACCTTCGATGACGCCGCGGTCATCGCCGGCAAGCGCGCCCTGCACGAGGCCGGGATCGAACCGGGCCAGGTCGGCCTGCTGATCAACACCTCGGTCACCCGCAAGCACCTCGAGCCGTCGGTCGCCGTGCGCATCCACCACGGCCTCGGCCTGCCGTCCTCGGCCACCAACTTCGACATCGCGAACGCCTGCCTCGGCTTCGTGAACGGGATGACCCTGGCCGCGCAGCTGATCGACTCCGGCCAGGTCGACTATGCGGTCGTGATCGACGGCGAGGACGCCGACGAGATCCAGACCAACACGATCGAGCGGCTCGGCCGGCCCTCCATTTCTCGCAAGGACTTCATGAGCGAGTTCGCGAGCCTCACCCTGGGCTCCGGCGCCGCCGCGGCCGTGCTCGGGCGGGCCGACCGGCATCCGGAGGGCCACCGCATGCTCGGCGGTGTGACCCGCGCCGCGACCCAGTTCAACGGGCTCTGCGTCGGCAGCGTCGACGGCATGTTCACCGACGCGAAGGCGCTGCTCAAGGGCGGAATGGAACTCGTCGTCTCGGCCTGGACCGAGGCGAAGCGCGACTGGAACTGGTCGAGCATGGACCGCTACATCCTGCACCAGGTCTCGGATGTGCACACCGACGCGATCGTGAAGGCCACCGGCCTCGACCGCACGCGGGTGCCGCTCACCTACCCCCTGTTCGGCAACGTCGGCCCGGCTTCGATCCCGATCACCCTCGCGGAAGAGGCCAGGACCCTCCAGCCGGGCAACCGGGTGCTGCTGATGGGCGTCGGCAGCGGCCTGAACACCGCCATGATGGAACTCGCCTGGTGACCGGTCCCGGCAGGACCCACCGCCTCCCGCGGGCGGCAGCCGTGCCCGCCCCCGCGACCCTTCCGCCGCGCGGACTGCCCGGGCTCGACCCCGCGTTCTCCCGCCTGGTCGAGGTCGCCGAGAGCGGAGCCGCGACTCCCACCACCCGTATCTGGCACCTGCTCGACAACGCAGCGCGGCTCGCCGAGCTCGGGGTCACCCCGGTCGGCACCGTGCTCTGCGTGCACGGCAACCCGACCTGGTCCTACCTCTGGCGCGAGTTCGTGGCGAAGGCGACGGATGCCGCGGCCGCCGGCCATGCCGCCTGGCGGGTCATCGCCGTCGACCAGCTCGAGATGGGTTTCTCCGAACGGTCCGGCACGGTGCGCCCGCTCGCCCGCCGCGTCGCCGACCTCGGCGACCTCACCGAGACCCTCGGCCTGACCGGCCCGGTGGTCACCTTCGGCCACGACTGGGGCGGCGTCGTCTCACTCGGCTGGGCCGTCGACCACCCCGGTCTGCTCGCTGCGGTCATGCTGCTCAACACCGCCGTGCACCAGCCGGAGGACTCGCCGATCCCGGCGCCGCTCCGGCTCGCGCTGGCCGGGCCCGTGCTGGCCGCCGCGACCGTGACGACGCCCGCGTTCCTCGAGACGACGCTCGCGCTGGCGCATCCGCCGCTCCCCGCCGCCGTCAAGCGCGCGTACCGTGCGCCGTACCGCGGGGCCGCCCGGCGCGGCGGGATCGGCGCGTTCGTCGCCGACATCCCGGTCGACTTCGCCCACGAGAGCGCCGCCGAACTCGACCGGATCGCCGGCGGGGTCTGCGAACTCCGCGTGCCCGCGCTGATGCTGTGGGGTCCCCGCGACCCGGTCTTCAGTGACCGCTACCTCGACGACCTCATCGCCCGGCTCCCGCACGCCGACGTGCACCGGTACGAGGGCGCCGGGCACCTGGTCGCGGAAGACGTGGACTACGCCTTGGCCGCGCTGACCTGGCTGGGAGAGACCCCGGTGGTCGAGCCTGCCCCGGTGGTCGAGCCTGTCCCGGTGGTCGAGCCTGTCCCGGTGGTCGAGCCTGTCGAGACCGAGCCCGCGGTGGTCGAGCCTGCCCCGACCCCGCCTGCCCCGACCGCCGCGCAGCCGGCCTGGGCCGCCAACCCGCACCATCCGCTCTGGCACTACCTCGACGAGCTGCGCGAGAGCGACGAGACCGCACTCGTCGACATGTCTCCGCCCGGGGGCGGTGGCCCGCGCGTCGTCAGCTGGCGGATGCTCTCCCGCCAGGTGCGCCGGCTCGCCGCCGGCCTCGATCTGATCGGCGTGCGCGCGGGCGACCGGGTCTCCCTGCTCGTGCCGCCGGGCGCCGACCTCACCGCGGTGCTCTACGCCTGCCTGCGGATCGGCGCGATCGTCGTCGTCGCGGATGCCGGGCTCGGCCTCCGCGGCCTGACCCGCGCCGTCCGCGGCGCGCATCCCGACCACGTGATCGGGGCCACCCCCGGGCTCATCGCCGCCCGCGCCCTCGGCTGGCCCGGCCAGAAGATCTCCGTCGCCCGGCTGCCCCGCCCGCTGCACCGCGCCCTGGACGTGTCCTTCACCCTCGGCGAGCTCCTCTCCCTCGGCGCAGCCCAGGAACTGCCTGCCCCGCCCGCCCCCGGTGACACGGCGGCCGTGCTGTTCACGTCCGGCTCCACCGGTCCGGCCAAGGGCGTCGTCTACACCCACGCCCAGCTGGCCGCGGTCGCCCACGCGCTGCACGCCCAGTACGGGGTGGGCCTCGGCACCGGCCTGGTGGCCGGGTTCGCGCCCTTCGCCCTGCTCGGCCCGGCCCTCGGCGCCCGCTCGGTCACCCCCGACATGGACGTGACCTCGCCGAAGACCCTCACCGCCACCGCCGTCGCCGCGGCCGTCGCCGCGATCGACGCCACCGTCGTTTTCCTCTCCCCGGCGGCCCTGGCCAACGTCGTCGCCACCGAAACAGCCCTCACCCCGGCCGACCACCGGGCCCTTGCAGGCGTGCGCAGTTTCCTGTCCGCGGGCGCCCCGGTCGCCGAGCCGCTACTCGCCGGCGCCGCCCGGCTGATGCCGCAGGCGAGCGCGCACACGCCGTACGGGATGACCGAGGGCCTGCTGATGACGGACATCACCCTCGAGGGCATCCGCGACGCCGCTCCGACCTCCCTCGCCGACCTGGCCGGCCCGGGTGGGGTCTGCGTCGGCCGCCCGGCGGCGACCACCCGCATCCGGATCAGCGCACTCGACGCCGACGGGGCCGCCACCGGGGAGCTCTCGGATGCCGCGGGCGTCACCGGCGAGATCGTCGTCTCCGCGCCGCACACCCTCGACCACTACTCCCGGCTCTGGCTCACCGACCGGGCCGCCCGGCGCGGCGCGGTCGCCGGGGAACGCTGGCACCGCAGTGGCGACGTCGGCCACTTCGACTCGGCCGGCCGGCTCTGGATCGAGGGGCGCCTGCCCCACGTCATCGCCACCGCGACCGGGGTGCTCACCCCGGTCGGCCCCGAACAGCGGATCGAGGGCGTGGCCGAGATCGCCCGCGCCGCCGTCGTCGGCGTCGGCCCGGCCGGAACCCAGCAGCCGGTCGCCGTCGTCGAGACCCTGCCGCCCGCGCACCGGGTCGCGCTGGCCACGCCGGGGCTCGCCGCCATGGTTCGCGACGCCGCAGGGCTGCCGCTCGCCGCGGTGCTCGTCGTGCCGCGCCTGCCCACCGACATCCGTCACAATTCCAAGATCGACCGCAGCCGACTCTCCCGCTGGGCGGAGACCGTGCTGTCCGGCGGGCGGATGACCCGCCCGTGAGGGTGCTCGTCACCGGGGCCAGCGGGTTCCTCGGCCGGTCCGTCGCCGCCCGGATCGCGGCCGCGGGACACGAGGTGCGCACCCTCCAGCGCCGGCCTTCCGGGCTCGCCGGGGTGTCGCCCGGGGTGACCGACCTGCTCGGCTCGATCGGCGACCCGGCCGCGGTCGCCCGGGCCGTCGCCGGCATGGACGCGGTCGTGCACCTGGCCGCCAAGGTTTCCCTCGCCGGCGATCCGGCCGACTTCGAAGCCGTGAACGTGGGTGGCACCCGCGCCCTGCTGGCCGCGGCGGCGGATGCCGGAGCCTCCCGTTTCGTCTATGTCTCGTCGCCCTCCGTGGCGCACGCCGGGGCATCCATCGTGGGGCAGGACGCGCTCCCGGCCGACCCTGCCCGGGCCCGCGGCGACTACGCCCGCACGAAGGCGCGCGCCGAGCTGGTCGCGCTGGCCGCCGACTCGCCGGCGCTGCGCGTGGTGGCCGTGCGGCCGCACCTGGTCTGGGGGCCGGGTGACACCCAGCTCGTGGCCCGCATCGTCGACCGGGCCCGCGCCGGCCGGCTGCCGCTGCTCGGCCACGGCGCCGCCCTGATCGACTCGACCTACGTCGACAACGCCGCCTCGGCGATCGTCGCCGCGCTCGAGCGCGCCGACGCCGTGCACGGGCGCGCCTACGTGATCACCAACGGCGAGCCCCGGCCGGTGGCCGAGCTGCTCGCCGGGATGTGCGCGGCCGCGGGGGTTCCCGCCCCGGAGTGGCGGGTGCCCGCGGCGCTCGCCCGCGGCGCCGGGTCGCTGATCGAGGCGGCCTGGCGGGTGCGGCCGGGAACCGACGAACCGCCGATGACCCGGTTTCTGGCCGAACAGCTCTCGACCGCGCACTGGTTCGACCAGCGCCGCACCCGAGCCGACCTCGATTGGGCGCCCGAGGTGACCCTCGACGAGGGCTTCCGGCGGCTCGCGGCGTCGTACCGGTAACGGTCCGTTTCGCTCCGCAGTCAGGGACGGATGCCGGCGTGAGCGTCCGCAGTCAGGGACGGATGCCGGCGTGAGCGTCCGCCGTCAGGGACGGATGCCGAGGGCCGCCGTCACGATCGCGAGTGCCTCGGTGTCGCTCACGCCGAGCGCCCGAACCCGCTCGGCGTAGGCGATCGCGGCCAGTTGCGCCTGCTTGTGCGTGGCATCCCCGGTCACGGCGATGAACGAGCCGAGCCGGCCCCGGGTCTCGATCACCTCGTCGCGCTCGAGTTCGCGGTAGGCCCTGGCGACCGTGTTCGCGGCCAGGCCGAGGTCTCCGGCGAGGCGGCGCACCGTCGGCAGCTTGTCGCCCGGGGCGAAGGTCCCGCTGCGCACGCCCTCGATCACCTGGCTGCGCAGTTGCTCGAACGGCGGTGTCGGCGAGTGCGGGTCAAGCGTCAGGATCACAGGCACGAGGGCTCCTTTGTACGGACTATGTATCAATGTACCGAGGGCGGCCCGGCGGGGCATACTCGACTCATGAAGTTCACGACAGTGCTCGAACTGGGCGGCAAGACCGCCACCGGAATCCGCGTGCCGGACGAGGTCGTCGCGTCCCTGGGCGCCGGCAAGCGGCATCCGGTCGTCGTCACCATCGGCGCGCACACCTATCGCAGTTCGGTCGCGCCCTACCGCGGCGCGTACATGTTCGCGATGAGCGCGGAGAACCGGGCGCTCGCCGGGGTGGCGGCAGGCGACGAGATCGAGGTCGACCTGGCTCTCGACACCGAACCCCGCGCGGTGGCGGTGCCCGCGGACCTGGCCGCGGCGCTCGACGCCCAGCCGGGCGCCCGCGCGGCCTTCGAGGCGCTGTCCTACAGCAACCAGCGCCGGCACGTGCTGGCCGTCGAGGGTGCGAAGGCCGCCGAGACCCGGCAGCGTCGCATCCTCGCCGCGCTGGCCGAGCTCACCCCGTAGCCCCGGGTCGACCTGGCCTGGCACGCGGTCACGGGGCGCGCGTGGTGCGGGAACCGGGAGGCGGCGGTCGCTAGGCTCGAAGGGTGACCTGGCCCCGCGACCTGCCCGCCCAATTGGCGGGGCTCCTGCCGAGCCTGGTGGGCATCCTGTTGCTCATCGCGATCGTCTCCCTGGTGCTCTCGGCCTACCGGGTGCCGCATCCGTTCGCCCCGGCGCTCGCGGTGCTGCGCGGCGCTCTGCAGCTCGCGGCGATCAGCCTCATCCTCAGCGGGATCATCTCCGACCCGTTCTGGGTCGGCGTCGGGCTCATGGTCATGTTCGTCGCGGCGGTCAGCACCGTCAACCGCCGGATCGGCGCCACCCGGCAGCATTTCGGCTGGGTTGCCGTGTCGATGGGAATCGGGATCCTGGTCACCCTCGGGGTGGTCTTCACCGTGGGCGCGATCGAATTCTCCCCGCGGTATGTGCTCTCCTTCGGCGGGATCATCATCGGCAATGCGATGTCGATCGCCACTCTCACCGGCCGCCGGTTCGGGGAAGCCGTCACCGAGCACTGGGACGAGGTCGAAGGCTGGCTCGCGCTTGGGGCGACTCCCCGCCAGTCGACGAGGGAACTCGCCCGCCGGGCCGTGTACTTCGCGATGATCCCGTCGACCGACCAGACGAAGACCACGGGGCTGGTCACGCTGCCCGGGGCGTTCGTCGGCGCGATCTTCGGCGGGGCGAGCCCCCTCGAGGCCGGCCGGTTCCAGATCGTGGTGCTCGCGGGCATCCTCTGCGCCGGCTCGATCGCCGCGGTGACCCTGATCCGGTTCCTGGCCCCGGTCACCCAGCGCCCGGTCCCGATCTCCTGACCGCCCGCCCCACGGGCGGCGCGGGGCTACTCGGCGGCGCGGTGGATCAGGCGGGAGAGCACGATCGCGCTGCGGGTGTGGTCCACGTTCGGAGCCAGCCGCACCTTCTCGAGGGCGGCCTCCAGCCCCGAGATGTCGCGGGCCCGGATGTGCACGATGGCGTCGGCGCTGCCGGTCACCGTGCCGGCGTCCACCACCTCCGGCACGCCGGAGAGGATGCGCAGCAGCTCGTCGGGCGCGACGGTGCCCCGGCAGAACAGCTCGACGTAGGCCTCCGTGCTCATGCCGTCGATGGCCGGGTCGACCTGGATCGTGAAACCACGGATGATGCCGTCCGCGACGAGCTTGTCGACCCGCCGCTTCACGGCCGACGCCGACAGGCCGACGACCGACCCGATATCGCCGTAGCCGGCGCGGGCATTCTGGCGAAGAAGGTCGAGAATGCCACGGTCGAGGTTGTCCATTCCGCGAGTCTAGGTGAAATCGTTGCGCTTGCGGGGGGATCGGCGCAGTAAATTTGCGCTCTATGGCGGGAATCACTGGATACCTGCGCGATGTCCCGTGCCCGGCGGCGGCCCGGCAAAGGCATCCGCGTCGGCGGGCCCCGCCGGCCCTCTCAGCGGCCGCTACCGGGTGCGGCCGGATGTGCTCGGTTCGGTGCGCGGCGATCGCGCAGCACGCAGGAATCGAGCGTGAATTCGCAGGAAATACCGATTCATGCTGTGTGAGACTGGGACCGGCGTCCCTGCATGGTGTTCGGTTTCAGCCGGGCAGGGCTCTCGTGAGTGACCTGGTCCGCCATCCACCCCCGCGTTCCGTTTCGCCCAGTGCGGCGGAACGCAGACGAAGGAGCCCCAATGTCGACCAATCTCGATGCGCTCGTCTCCCCGGAGGCACCCGTGCGCACCGCGCTCAAGCGCACGATCCTGATGTGCAAGCCCAGCTATTTCACCGTGGTCTACCGGATCAACCCCTGGATGGACCCGGCCGTGCCGACCGACACGGCCCTGGCCGTCGCGCAGTGGCAGACCCTCTACGACACCTACGTCGGTCTCGGCTTCGACGTGCACCTGATCGACCCGATCGACGGCCTGCCCGACATGGTCTACGCGGCCAACGGCGGATTCGTCATCGACAACATCGCCTACGGCGCGGCCTTCACCTACCCGCAGCGCCAGCCCGAAGGCCCGGCCTACATGGACTGGTTCCGCGAGAACGGCTTCGACGTGCGCGTGCCCCAGGAGATCAACGAGGGCGAGGGCGACTTCCTGCTGGTCGGCGACGTCATCCTCGCCGGCACCGGCTTCCGCAGCGCCTCGAACAGCCACGAAGAGGTGTCGGCGATCTACGGCCGCCCGGTGATCACGCTCAACCTGGTCAACCCGAACTTCTACCACCTCGACACGGCCATCGCCGTGCTCGACGACACGAACATCGCCTACCTGCCCAGCGCGTTCGACGAGCCGAGCCTGGCCATCCTGCGCGAGCGCTACCCGGATGCCGTGATCGCCACCGAGGAGGACGCCGCCATCCTCGGCCTCAACTCCTACTCCGACGGCTACAACGTGGTCATCGCGGCCCGGGCGAAGGACTTCGAACGCCAGCTGCGCGAACGCGGCTACAACCCGATCGGCGTCGACCTGTCCGAGCTGCTGCTCGGCGGCGGCGGCGTGAAGTGCTGCACCCTGGAGCTGCGCCGATGACCGACGTGCAGGCCGGCCGCACCCTCGCCCCGGCCGACTACATCTCCCTCGAGAACGACCACGCGGCGCACAACTACCATCCGCTGCCCGTCGTCGTCGCGTCCGGCGACGGCGCCTGGGTGACGGATGTCGACGGCAAGCGCTACCTGGATTGCCTGGCGGCGTACTCCGCGGTCAACTTCGGGCACTCCAACCCGGTGCTCCTCGAGGCCGCGCGCGCCCAGCTCGGCCGGATCACCCTCACCAGCCGCGCCTTCCACAACGACCAGCTCGGCCCGTTCGTCGCCGCGCTCGCGAAACTCGCCGGCAAGGACATGGTCCTGCCGATGAACACCGGCGCCGAGGCGGTCGAGTCGGCGATCAAGGTCGCCAGGGCCTGGGGCTACCGGGTGAAGGGCGTCTCGGCCGGGCTGGCCAACATCGTCGTGGCCGGCGAGAACTTCCACGGCCGCACCACCACGATCATCAGCTTCTCCGACGACGAGTCGGCCCGCAAGGACTTCGGCCCGTTCACGCCCGGGTTCCGCACGGTTCCCTACGGCGACGCCGCCGCGCTCGAGGCCGCGATCGACGAGAACACGGTCGCCGTGCTGCTCGAGCCGATCCAGGGCGAGGCCGGGATCGTCGTGCCGCCCGCGGACTACCTGCCCGCCGTGCGCGAGATCACCACCCGGCACAACGTGCTCTTCATCGCGGACGAGATCCAGTCCGGCCTCGGCCGCACGGGTGCCACGTTCGCCTGCGACCTGGTCGGGGTCGTGCCCGACCTCTACCTGCTCGGCAAGGCCCTCGGCGGCGGCATCGTCCCGGTGTCCGCCGTGGTCGGCAACACAGACGTCCTCGGCGTGCTCCGCCCGGGCGAGCACGGCTCCACCTTCGGCGGCAACCCGCTCGCCGCCGCGGTCGGGCTCGCCGTGGTCGAGCTGCTCGCCACCGGCGAGTACCAGGAGCGGGCGCGCGTCCTCGGTGCCCGGTTGCACGCCGGACTGCTGGGCCTGATCGGCCACGGGGTCGTCGCCGTGCGGGGCGCAGGACTCTGGGCCGGGATCGACATCGATCCGGCCCTGGCCTCGGGCCGTGCCGTCTGCGAGGCGCTGCTGGCGCGAGGGGTGCTCGCCAAGGACACCCACGGTTCGACGGTGCGGCTGGCCCCGCCGATCGTGGTCTCGGAAGAGGACATCGACTGGGCCGTCGCCCAGCTCGCCGCCGTGCTCGAGGAGTTCGCCGCGAGTCGCCCGTAGCCTCCCGTCGAGTTCGACCGTTTCGGTCGAGGTTGACCGGTGCGCCGGTCGGTCTCGACCGGAAAGGTCCCACTCGGTTGCCGGGGCGGCACCCGAGCGGGCGGCGCGGCGGGCGGCGGTCAGCGGTCGGCGGGGATGCCGGCCGGCCGGCCGATCGGGGTCAGCCGGGCGAGCTGGGTGACGTGGCCGGGTTCGAGTTCCTCGAGCGAGTTCACGCCCAGCAGCCGCATGGTGCGGGTGATCTGGCCGGAGAGGATCTCGATGGCCCGGTCGACGCCGGCCTCGCCGCCGGCCATCAGGCCGTAGAGGTAGGCGCGGCCGACGAGAGTGAAGCGGGCGCCGAGGGCCACGGCGGCGACGATGTCCGCGCCGCTCATGATGCCCGTGTCCAGGTGTACCTCGAGGTCGGTTCCGACCTCGCGGACGACCTGCGGCAGGAGGTGGAACGGGATCGGGGCCCGGTCGAGCTGCCGGCCGCCGTGGTTGGAGAGGATGATGCCGTCCACGCCGAGTTCGGCCAGCCGGGTTGCATCCGCCACGGTCTGCACGCCCTTGACCACGACCTTGCCCGGCCACTGCGCCTTGATCCAGGCGAGGTCCTCGAATGTGACGGTCGGGTCGAACATGGTGTCGAGGAGGTCGCCGACCGTGCCGCTCCACCGGTCGAGGGAGGCGAAGGCGAGGGGTTCGGTGGTGAGGAAGTTGATCCACCACTCGGGCCGGGGCAGCGCGTTCAGCACCGTGCCCACCGTCAGGGCGGGCGGGATGGAGAACCCGTTGCGCTTGTCCCGGAGCCGGGCGCCCGCGATGGGCACGTCCACGGTCACCAGCAGGGTGTCGAAGCCGGCCTTCGCGGCCCGGTCGACGAGGGCCATCGACCGGTCGCGGTCCTTCCACATGTAGAGCTGGAACCAGTTGCGCCCGGCCGGGTTCGCCGCCTTGACGTCTTCGATCGACGTGGTTCCCATCGTCGACAGCGAGAAGGGGATGCCGGCCTTCGCGGCCGCGTGGGCGCCGGCGGTCTCTCCCTCGGTCTGCATCATCCGGGTGAAGCCGGTCGGCGCGATCCCGAACGGCAACGCCACGGGGGCGCCGAGCACATCCCAGCCGGTGGAGACCGCCGAGACGTCGCGGAGGATCGCCGGGTGGAACTCGATGTCCTCGAACGCCTGGCGAGCCCGGGCGAGGGAGATCTCCGACTCCGCCGCGCCCTCGGTGTAGTCGAATGCGGCCTTCGGCGTGCGGCGCTTCGCGATCGTCCGCAGGTCGTGGATGGTCAGCGCAGCCTCGAGCCGGCGCTTCCTCGCGTTCAACTCCGGCACCTTGAACTTCATCAGGGGGGCCAGGTCTGCGATCTTCGGGATTCGTCGTTGAACCATCATGGGGTGTCCGTTCGGTGGAGGGTCCGGTGGGTCCCGGCCCACGCGGTCAGGCGTGGAGCGGGTGGTCGTGGGTTTCGGCGTAGTAGCCCTCGATGTGGGCGACGACCCGCTCGCGGGCCAGCGCGGGCTCCGCGGTGGCGATGGCGGCGAGGATGGCCCGGTGTTCGCCCCGGAGGCGGGCGGACGTCTCCGCCCACGAGGCCAGGCCGAGCGCCCCGGCCCGCGCGTAGCCCTCGATGGCGCTCCGGAGCCCGGCCATCGTGGCCGTGATGACCTGGTTGCCGGAGGCGGTGGCCAGGGAGAGATGGAACTGGGTGTCGAGCGCGAGGAACTCGGCCTCGGTCAGGGCGGGGGAGTCCATCGCGTCGAGCAGCTGCGCCGAACCGGCGAGGTCAGGGCGTGCGGATGCCCCGGCCAGGTCGGCCACCACCGCGGCCTCCAGGATGAGACGGGTCTTCACCACGTCGGCGACCGGGAATCCCTGCGCCGCGACCTGCAGTCGCATCAGGGCCGACATCCCGCCGCCGGGCAGGGCGACGATGATCGCCCCAGCCGAGGGGCCGGACCCTGCCGCCGTGCGGATCAGCCCGAGCACCTCGAGCACCCGGAGCGCCTCGCGCACGCTGGAGCGTCCGACACCCAGGTCGGCGGCGAGGGCACGCTCGGCGGGGAGGTGGTCGCCGGGGGAGAGGCGGCCGGAGAGGAGGTCGGCTTCGATGCTTTCCAGCACGACTTCCCACGCACGACGCTCGGTGCCTGGCACAGGGTCCTCCTCGGCGTTGGGGCGGCAGCCGCGCGGGGATCCAGCGGCGGGTGTGGTCTGACCACAGTACACGCGGAGGCCGGCCCGGTCTACCACCTCTCCTGCGGCAGCGTCCCTCCCGCCGGCATCCGTCTACCGGGTGTACGGGCGGGGGAGCGCGAGGCCGCGGTCGGCCATGATCTGGCGCACCCGGCTGGGGTAGTCCGTGATGATGCCGTCGACGCCCTCGTCCATCAGGGTGCTGACATCGGCCGGCTCGTTGACGGTCCACGGGATCACCGGGAGGCCGAGGGAATGCGCCTCCGTGATCATCGCCGGGGTGGCCGAGGCGAGGTTCGGCGAGATGACGTCGTAGCCCTGGGCGGCGGCGGCCTGTGCGAGGGAACCGTTGTACGTGTCGATGTCGATCCCCGCGAGGTTCGGGCTCATGCCGGGGGCTCCGACGCCCAGCCAGACGTCGCCGCTGGACAGGGCGACCAGGGGGAGGTCCGGCGCGATCTCCCGGGTGAGGTTCAGGGATGCCCAGTCGAAGCTCTGCAGGGTGGTGCGCCCGGCCAGGCCCGACCCCTCGATCTCGCCGACGACGGACCGGGTCAGGGCCTCCATTTCGTCGGCGCCGTCGGGGCCGGCCACTTCGACCTTGGTTTCCACGTTGAGGCGGACCTTCCGGGCGTCGTACTCGTCGACCAGGGCGAAGACGTCCTGCAGCAGGGCGATGCGGTTCCCCGCGATCACGGTCTGGGTGGGGAAGCCGGGAAGCTGCTGGAAGCCGCAGTCCATCGTGCGGATCTGGGCCAGCGTGAGGTCACGCACCCGGTCGTCCGCATAGGGGAATGCCGGATCGCCGGCGAAGGCCGGGGCGGTGTCCGCGCACTTGGCGGCCGTCATGATGTCGTCGTGCCAGACCACGACCTGGTCGTCCCGGGTCAGGTGGGTGTCCAGCTCGAGGGTCGTCACGCCCAGCTCCAGGGAACGGGCGAACGCGGCCGTCGACTCCTCGGTCCACTCGCCACGGCCACCACGGTGGGCCTGCAGGTCGAAGGAGGAGTGTCGGTCGGCGCCGTGGCCGTCGTCTTCCGGGTGGGATTCGGCGGCCAGGGCCGGTGTGGCCAGCGTGGTCGCGACAAGTGCCGCGGAGAGTGCGGCCGTGACGGCAGTTGAAAGAAGAATTGAGCGCATTGCGGGGTCCCCCTGGTGGAGCCGGTGCCGGGGCGGCGAAGCGCCGCCCACCCGGCCACCGTAGGAATCGGAGGTTGCCGGGCAGGGCCGCCTTCCTGTCTCCGCGGTGAACGGGCGGGGCCAGGCGTGCGGCGCCGGGCGGCCATTCGTTCAGCGGCCCGCGCTACGCTTCAGCCACCAGAGGAGGCCACAATGACCATGAGCACCGCGCCACAACTCATCGATCTCACCCTGCCGGGGGCGTCCGGCGGCAGCGCGGGGCTCACCGCCCTCCTCGGCATTCCGGCGGGGAGCGGCCCGTGGCCCGGGGTGGTGCTCGTGCACGAGGCATTCGGGCTGACCGATGTGATGCGGCGCCAGGTGGCCAGGATGGCCGAGGCGGGCTATCTGGCGCTGATGCCCGACCTGTTCACCGAGGGCGGACCGCGCAAGTGCCTCACCGCGACATTCCGTGCTCTCCAGGCCGGCGAGGGCCGCGCGTTCGTCGACATCGAGTCCGCGCGCCGGTTCCTGCTCGATCGGCCGGACTGCACGGGCGAGGTCGGAGTGCTCGGCTTCTGCATGGGCGGCGGCTTCGCCCTGGTGGCGGCCGCACGCGGCTTCGACGCGGCATCCGCCAATTACGGCCGCCTGCCCAAGGCCCTCGACGACGCGCTCGCCGGGGCCTGCCCGATCGTGGCCAGCTACGGCGCGACCGACGCGTCGCTGAGGGGAGCCGCCGGCACCCTCGAGGCCGCGCTCGTGCGGCGGGGGATCCCGCACGACGTCAAGGAGTACCCTGGCGCCGGGCATGCCTTCCTCAACGACGCCGAGAGCGGGCCGCCGGTGCTGCGATTCGTGCTCAAGCGCATCCTCGGCGCCGGGCCTGACCCGGTGGCCGCGGCCGACGCATGGCGGCGGATCGACGCCTTCTTCGGGGAGCACCTGGCCGCCCCGGAGAAGGCGCCCTCCAGCTAGCGGGCCGCCTGCAGCGCCGGCTCCGCGGCCGTCGCCTCGGCCGCCTTCGCCTGGGATGCCTCCAGCACCTTCATGAACTCGCGCATCCAGGTGGGGTGGTCCGGCCAGGCCCGCCCGGAGACGAGGTTGCCATCGACCACGCCGGCGCCGCCCTCGAAGATCCCGCCGCCCAATTCGACGTCGATCTGCAGCGCCGGGTAGGCCGAGGTGGTGCGGCCGTGCAGCACGCCGGCGGCCGCGAGCAGCATCGGGCCGTGGCAGAGGGCGGCGACCGGGGCGTTCTTCTCGAAGAAGTACCGCACGATCCGCTTGGCGTCCTCGTCGTTGCGGATGTACTCGGGTGCCCGCCCGCCGGGAACGACGATGGCCACGTAGTCGGCCGGGTCGACGTCCTTGAAGGCGATGTCGGCATCCCACATGTGGCCGAGCTTCTCGGTGTACGTGTCGAAGCCGTCCACGAAATCGTGCACGACGAACTGCAGCTTCTTCTTCTCCGGCGCGGCGATGTGCACCTCGTAGCCGGCCTCCTGCAGGCGCTGGTAGGGGTAGAAGACCTCCAGCGTTTCGGCGGCGTCCCCGGTGAGAATGAGTACCTTGGCCATGTCATACCTCTCTGTATGTCGTCTCTGTATGTCGTCGAGTGGGTCGGTGCCGGATGCCGCTGGGACGGCCCGGCGCTCCCAGCATCGCCCCGGCCGGCCAGGCCGGCAACCGCGATTCGCACCAGGTGCGAAACGGGACGGAATCCGCGGTGTCCGTGCGAGAGCCCCGGCGGTAGGCTCGCCGCATGACTGCAGAGGGGCAGAACGGTGACGGCTCGGGGAACCGGTCCGCCGAGCGCGTGCTGCGCATCCTCGAGCTGGTCGGCGCGTCCCCATCCGGGGCCACCGCTGCCGAGATCGCGGCCGCCCTCGGGCTGAACCTGTCCACGACCTACCGGCTGCTGGGAACCCTGGCGCGGCAGGACTACATCGGGCGTCAGGCCGGTGACCACCGGTACATCCTCGGGCGCACCGTCGACACCCTCGGCCGGGCACTCCGCTACCAGCTGGTGGCGACGCCCGCGGTGCGAGCCGTGCTCCGGGACGTGCACGCCGCGGCCCACGCTCCCGCCTATCTCACCGTCTTCCGCGGGGACGACATCGCAGTCGCCCATATCGAGGACTCCCCGGGGTATCCGCGCATCGGCCAGCTGCATGTCGGCTTCGCCGAGGCCTCGCACGCGACCGCGTTCGGCAAGCTCATGCTCGCGGCCAAGGACGACGTCGGTGTGGCCCGGTTCCTCGAGCGGCACAGCCCGCTCGCCCTGACCAGCCACAGCGTCACCGACGCGACCGCCCTGCGGGAGCAGCTCGACGAGGTGCGCGCCCAGCAGCTCGCCGTGGAGGTCGAGGAATACATGTCGCAGCTGGCCTGCATCGCGGCCCCGGTGAAGGCGAAGTCAGGCAAGGTGATCGGAGCGGTGTCCGTGTCGGTCTCGGCGGCCGACTTCTCGCATCGCGCCTACGACCTGGAGCGTGCGGTGCGGCGCGGGGCGTGGCAGATCTCCTCGCAGATCGAATGAGGCCGGCCGTCGCCCGGCGGCTCAGACGAACATCAGCACGAAGCCGAGCACGGCCGCGGCAAGGCCGGTGCCGAGCAGGATGAGCCCGGTCAGCCGCAGCCCCCGCCCCTCGATCTCCGGCGCATGCGTGCGGCAGTGCGAGGGCGTCCGGGAATTGAACCAGAGCGGGACATCCTGCCCGGGTGAAAGCTGGTGGGTCTCGTTGGTGGTCGCGGGGCACTCGTGCACTTCGCCGTCCTGATCGAACCAGCGGATGACGGTTCCCGGCCCCGACGCGGCGATCACCCCGTCGGTCGGGATCCACCGCCCCTTGATCCCGCGCACGAACGCCCCCGCCAGATAGAGGGCCACGCCGAGGGCCAGGCCGACCAGGGACAGCACCTCGCTGATGAGCGACGTGAGTGAGTGTGTGTCCAATCCGGCCCCTCCGGCAGAAGCAAAGCTGCTTTTTCGATCGTATCGTGTGCGCCCGGACCCCCGCCGATGCCCCCGAAACGGGGGGCGCGCGGTAAGGTCAAGCAATGAGCACGGTCGCGGAACGAACCCCCACCCATGAGGACAGCAGCTTCCTGGGGCAGCCCCGCGCGCTGGCCAACATCTTCGGGGTGGAGATGTGGGAGCGGTTCTCCTTCTACGGCATGCAGGGCATCCTGCTGCTCTACCTGTACTACTCGGCGACCCGGGGCGGACTGGGAATCCCCCAGGCGACGGCCGCCGGCATCGTCGGTGCGTACGGCGGCGGGGTGTACCTGTCTACCATCCTCGGCGCCTGGATCGCGGACCGCCTGGTCGGCTCGGAGCGGGTGCTCTTCTTCAGCGCCATCGTTATCGCGGTGGGCCATCTCGCGCTCTCGCTCATCCCCGGGATCGCCGGGGTCACGGTCGGGCTGATCCTGATCGCGCTCGGCAGCGGTGGCCTCAAGGCCAACGCCACCTCCGTCGTCGGCGCGTTGTACCGCCGTGACGATCCTCGGCTCGACGCGGGCTTCTCCCTGTTCTACCTCGGCATCAACCTCGGGGCCTTCTTCGGCCCCATCCTGACCGGGCTGCTGCAGTCCACCCTCGGCTTCCACTTCGGCTTCGGCCTGGCGGCCGTGGGCATGACGATCGGCCTGGTGCAGTACTCCTTCGGGCGGAAGCGCCTGCCGGAGGTCGTGCACCACGTGCCCAACCCGCTCCCGGCCGAACGCACGCTGCCGTACCTCGTCTCGGCCCTGGCCGCCGTCGCGGCGATCGTCGTGCTCGTAATGATCGGCGTCATCACTCCGACGAGCCTCGTGACCATGGTCATCGGCCTCACCGTGATCGCGACGATCAGTTACTTCGTCGTCATCCTCCGCAACCGCCGGATCACCACGGTCGAACGCAAACGCGTCTACGCGTTCATCCCGCTGTTCATCGCGAGCGCCGCGTTCTGGTCGTTGTCACAGCAGCAGTTCACCGTGGTCACCATCTACGCCGATGAGCGCCTCAACCGCGACCTGTTCGGCTGGGAGCTCCCGGTGTCCTGGGTGCAATCGTTCAACCCGATCTTCATCATCCTGCTGTCCGGCGCGTTCGCGGCACTGTGGACCCGCTGGGGGTCCCGCCAGCCGTCGACACCGGTCAAGTTCGCGATCGGGACCGCGGTGATGGGCGTCGCCTTCCTGATGTTCCTGCCCTTCACCGGCGGCGGCGCGAACTCGACGCCGCTGGCAGCGATGGTCGGCATCCTGCTCGTGCTCACCGTGGCCGAGCTCCTGATCGGCCCGGTCGGACTGTCGATCACGACCAAGCTCGCCCCGGAGCCGTTCAAAACCCAGATGGTGGCGCTGTTCTTCCTGTCGATCGCGCTCGGCACCGCCGTCTCCGGCTGGCTGGCCCAGTGGTACACGACGGTCCCGGAGACGCTGTACTTCAGCGTGATCGGCGGCGTCGCCATCGCGCTCGGCCTCCTGCTCGCGCTGATCTCCCGGCCGATCCTGCGCCTGATGGACGGCGTGCGCTGACGCCGTCGTAGCGCTCGCGGGTTCGTGCGGGCCAGCGGATGCCTACCGGCCGGCCGTGGCCTCGACAATGGCGATCTCGCGGGTGGCGGTCTCCGGTGTGCCGGCGACCAGGTCGCGGCCGTCGCCGTCATGGCGCAGCAGCAGCCGTGGCGTGCGGCCCGGCCGGTACCGCACGCGCAGGCTCCGGTACCTGACCATCCAGAAGAGCACGGCCCCGGCGGCCAGGATTCCGGAGAGCGCGGCGACGCCGAGCGCCCAGCGCGGGCCGTACTGGTCGGCCACCCAGCCCACCAGGGGGGCCCCGAGCGGGGTCCCGCCGGCGAAGATGGCCATGTACAGCGCCATCACCCGGCCGCGCATGGCCGGCCGGGTCGTGGTCTGCACGTAGGCGTTGGCCGTGGTCATCAGGGTCAGAGAGGCGAAGCCGATCAGCGCGAGCGAGACCGCGAAGGTGACGTAGTTCGGCATCACCGCGGCCAGGGCGCAGGACAGCCCGAACACGGCGGATCCGGCGACCACCAGGCGGAGGCGCGGTCGGCTGCGCCTGGCCGAGAGCAGCGCGCCCGCGACCGACCCGATGGCCATGATCGAACTGAGCAGACCGAACTCGCCCGCGCCCATCCCGAACTCGACCGTGGCCATCGTGGCGGTGAAGATGGCGAAGTTGAAGCCGAAGGTGCCGACCAGGAAGACCGTGACCAGCACGGCCACGATGTCCGGCCGATGCGACACGTAGCGGAAGCCGGCCATCAGCTGGCCGCGCTTGCGTGACGCCCGCGGCTGCGGACGCAGTTCCTTCGTGCGCAGCATCGCCATCGCGAGCACGGTCGCCCCGAAGGTGACCGCGTTGATGATGAAGACCCAGCCGGCGCCGATGGCGACCGTGAGCAGGCCCGCGGCGGCCGGGCCGATCAGACGTGCGCCGTTGAAGGACGCCGAGTTGAGCGCCACCGCGTTGGAGAGCTTGTCGTCGGAAACGAGCTCGGAGACGAAGGTCTGCCGCGCCGGGGCGTCGATCGCGGCGACGATCCCGAGGCCGAGCGCGAACAGGTAGACGTGCCACAGCTGGGCGACGCCGGTGACCGTGATCAGGCCGAGTCCGAGGCCGAGCAGGCCCATCAGGCCCTGGGTCACCATCAGCAGCCGACGCCGGTTGAACCGGTCGGCGATGAGGCCCGCCCACGGCATCAACAGCAGTTGCGGACCGAACTGCAGGGCCATCACGATGCCGACCGCCGTGGCGTTATGGTCGGTCAGGTCGGTGAGCACGATCCAGTCCTGGGCGGTGCGCTGCATCCAGGTCCCGATGTTCGACACCAGGGCGCCCGCGAACCAGATGCGATAGTTCGGGACGCTCAGGGAGCGGAACATGGCACTCAACTGTCGGTGAGCTCCTTCATGATCTCGATGGCCTCGGCGAGCACCCGGCGCTGCTCGGGGGTGAACTTGACGATGCGCTGGGCCAGCCAGGCATCCCGGCGCTTGCGCGTGTCGCGCATCATGGTGCGCCCGATCTCGGTGACTGTGAGCACGACCTTGCGGCCGTCGTCCGCCGAGGCGGTGCGATTCACCAGCCCGGCCTGGACGAGCGCGTTCACGGTGCGATTCATCGACGGCGGCGTCACCTTCTCGTGCTCGCTGAGTTCGCGAAGGGTGAACGGGCCGTAGAAGAAGAGGGTGCCGAGGGCGGAGAACTGGCTGCCGCTGAGCTCGTTGTCCGCCTTCTCCTGGCGCAGGCGCCTGGCGAGCCGCCCGTTCGCCAGCCGGAAATCATGGCTCAACTCGGCCACGGTCATGCGGCGACCGGGAGCGGAGCCAGGCGCCGTGCCAGGCGTCGTACCGGAGGTCGATCCGGAGGTCGAGCCGGAGACGGTCGAAGCGGATGCCGTTGCAGAGTCCATAGATACCAACCATAACCACTTAGCAACGCTAAGTATTCCCCCTGTGTGGGTGCCGGACTGCGATTCCCGGCAGGTTTCGGTATGGTTCCGGTTCGACCTGACAGACTGGGCCTGTGCCCACCTACACGGATGACTACGGCGTCGCGATCACCTACTACGTCTGGGCGGCGCCTCACCCGCGTGCCGTCGTGCAGCTCGTCCACGGAGTCGGCGAGCACGCGCACCGTTACGAGGAGCTCGCCGGCCGGCTCAACGCCGCGGGCTACACCGTCTATGCCGACGACCATCGCGGCCACGGCCAGACCGGGGTGCACCAGCACCGCGGCGACCTGTCCCGGCTCGGCCGGCTCGGCGAGGGAGGGCTGCGCGCCGCGGTCGCCGCCGTGCACCAGCTCAGCGGGATCATCCGAGCCGAACAGCCCGGAGTACCGCTCGTTCTGCTCGGCCACAGCTGGGGCTCGTTCATGGCTCAGATGATCCTCAACCGTTACCCGGACGACTACGACGCGGTGGTGCTCAGCGGCACCGCCTACCGGATGCCGGGCTACCTCGACGGCGGCGACCTGAACCGCAGGCACAAGAACCTGGGCACGACCGGCGTCGAGTGGCTCAGCCGGGACCCGGCCGTCGCCGCCGCGTTCGTCGCCGACCCGCTGACGACGTCCGTGCCGCTGGCGAAACTCTTCGGCATCCGGGACGCGGCCCGGCTCTTCGGGCGCCCGGCCCGGCGCCTGCCGGCGAGGCTGCCGCTGCTGATCCTGGTCGGCAGCGATGACACCGTCGGCGGAGAGCGGAGCGCTCGCATGCTCTCGAAGGCGTACGCGGAACGCTCGGGGCTGCGCGACATCCGTCTCATCGTCTACCCGGGGGCGCGGCACGAGGTCTTCAACGAGACCAACCGGGAACAGGTCTTCGCCGACCTGATCGGGTGGCTGGACGAGCGGGTTCCGGCGCGCGCCGATTAGGCTTGCGTCATGCACGGTGAATACAAGGTTCCAGGTGGCAAGCTCGTCGTCGTCGATCTCGAGGTCGTCGACAACACGATCGTCGACTTCCGTCTGGCCGGTGATTTCTTCCTCGAACCCGACAGCGCGCTCGGCGACATCAACGCCGCGGTGAACGGGCTGTCCGCGGACAGTGACGCGGTGAGCATCGCGGCCGCGGTGAGGGGTGCCCTGCCGGCAGAGGCCACCCTGCTCGGTTTCTCTCCGGAGTCGGTCGCGGTCGCGATCCGGCGTTCGCTCGCCCGAGCCAGCAGCTGGCGCGACTACGAGTGGCAACTCATCCACTCGCCGCGTCCCGTCCCGCCGGTGATGCAGATGGCGCTCGACGAGGTGCTCGCGATCGAGGTCGGTGAGGGTCGGCGCAGCCCCACCCTCCGCATCTGGGAGTGGAACGAACCGGCCGTGGTGATCGGCAGCTTCCAGTCGTTGAAGAACGAGGTCGACCCGGTCAACGCCGAGAAGCACGGCTTCACCGTGGTGCGCCGGATCAGCGGCGGCGGCGCCATGTTCATGGAGGCCGGCTCGGTCATCACCTACTCGATCTACGCGCCGACCGACCTCGTGCAGGGGATGACATTCGCCGACTCGTACGCCTACCTCGACGAGTGGGTGCTCACCGCGCTCAAGTCACTCGGCATCGACGCCTACTACCAGCCGCTCAACGACATCACCAGCCCCAAGGGCAAGATCGGCGGGGCGGCGCAGAAGCGGCTCGGCAGCGGTGCCGTGCTGCACCACGTCACCATGAGCTACGACATGGACGGCGAGAAGATGGTGCAGGTGCTCCGGATCGGCCGGGAGAAGCTCAGCGACAAGGGGATCACCAGCGCGGCCAAGCGCGTCGACCCGTTGCGCAGCCAGACCGGCCTCAGTCGCGCCGAGATCATCGACCGGATGAAGCAGACCTTCACCGGGCTCTATGGCGCGGTCTCCGGCGACGTCACCGACGACGAGTACGCCAAGGCGACGGCGCTGGTGGAGAGCAAGTTCGGCACGGCGGACTGGATCGGGCGCGTCCCGTAGCGCGCGCGTCCGCCCCTGTAGTCCTCTCTCGAGGGCGGGTCGGGAGCGTGGCGGGAAGAGGAGC
Organism: Cryobacterium sp. MP_M3; assembly: GCF_015752155.1. Classification (GTDB taxonomy): domain Bacteria; phylum Actinomycetota; class Actinomycetes; order Actinomycetales; family Microbacteriaceae; genus Cryobacterium. The sequence goes on from NZ_JADOVI010000011.1 coordinate 109,137, forward strand.
TAGCGGCCGCGGGTCAGCAGGTCCTGGTATTCGGCGTGGGAGTCGATCCAGCTCACCACGTACGGACACACCGGCACGACGGTGAGGTCCGTGCGCACGCGCACATCGTCGAGGGCCTGCTCGACGAGGATGCTGGCCAACCGCTGGCCGCGACGGGCCGGGTCGACCTCGACGTGGGTGAACAGCACCTCCTGGCCCTCCACCTCGTAGTCGGCGAAGCCGACCGTCTCGCCGTCGATCCACAACGTGTACCTGGCCAGGGCGGGCTCGTGGCGGAAGGTCACCGGCGCCGACCCGGTGGTCGCTGAGTCAGTAGTCATCTCCATAGGCTAGGCCGCCTGACACAATGAGGGAATGCCAACCGCGTGGTCCCAGTCGTCTCCCAGCCGTGTCGTCCATGCCGACAACCTCGAGATCCTTCCCGGGCTGCCGGATGCGGCGTTCACGCTGATCTACCTCGACCCGCCGTTCAACACCGGCCGGAAGCAGAACCGCCAGTCGACGACATCCGTTCGGTCGACGGCCCCGGTGGACTCCGAGGCCCTCGGCGCGCGCGCGGCCGGCACCATCACCGGGTTCAAGGGCCAGCGTTACGAACGGATCAAGGGTGACCTGCTCGGTTACGACGACCAGTTCGAGGACTACTGGGCCTTCCTCGAACCTCGGCTGATCGAGGCGTGGCGGCTGCTGGCCGACGACGGCACCCTCTACCTGCACCTCGACTACCGGGAGGCGCACTACGCGAAGGTGCTGCTCGACGCGCTCTTCGGCCGGGACTGCTTCCTCAACGAACTGATCTGGGCCTACGACTACGGCGCGAAGTCGAAGAACCGCTGGCCGACCAAGCACGACACGATCCTCGTCTACGTGAAGAACCCGGCAGCGTATTACTTCGACTCGACCACGGTCGACCGGGAGCCGTACATGGCGCCCGGCCTGGTCACCCCGGAGAAGGTCGCGAAAGGCAAGCTGCCGACGGATGTCTGGTGGCACACGATCGTGTCGCCGACGGGCAAGGAGAAGACCGGGTATCCGACCCAGAAACCGGTCGGCATCCTGCGCCGGATGATCCAGGCCTCCAGCAGGGAGGGCGACTGGGTGCTCGACTTCTTCGCCGGCAGCGGCACGACGGGCGCGGTCGCGGCCGCCCTCGGGCGCCGGTTCCTGCTGGTGGACCAGAACCCGGAGTCGATCGCCGTCATGCGCGAGCGGTTCGCGCCGCTGGCCGAGGTGGAGTTCCTCGGCCCGACGGTCGCCGTCGCCTGATCTCGACAGGCTCGATCACAGGGCGGCCTGATCTCGACAGGCTCGATCACCGGGGCGCAGGCTCGATCGACGCCCGGTCCACCCAGGTCTGGAACACTGGAACCATGAGACTCCGCATCTTCACCGAACCGCAGCAGGGCGCCGACTACGATGACATCCTCGCCGTCGCCCAGGCCACGGAGAAGCTCGGCTTCGATGCCTTCTTCCGCTCCGACCACTATCTCGCGATGGGAGACCAGGTCTCCGGCCTGCCCGGGCCGACGGATGCCTGGACCACCCTCGCCGGCCTCGCCAGGGAGACCTCGCGCATCCGCCTCGGCACCCTCGTCTCCTCGGTGACCTACCGGCCGCCGGGCATCCTGGCGATCCAGGTCGCCCAGGTCGACCAGATGTCCGGCGGCCGGGTCGAGCTCGGCCTCGGCACCGGCTGGTTCGAGCGGGAGCACCTGGCCTACGGCATCCCGTTCCCGGCCAAACGGTTCGGCATGCTCGAGGAACAGCTGGAAATCGTGACCGGCCTGTGGGGCACCCCGGTCGGCGAGACCTACAGCTTCGCGGGCGAGCACTACACGCTCGTCGATTCCCCGGCGCTGCCGAAGCCGGTCCAGGCGCGGATGCCGGTGATCGTCGGCGGCGGGGGAGCGAAGCGAACCCCGGCCATGGCGGCGCGGTTCGCCACCGAGTTCAACCTGCCGTTCCCGGAGTTCGCGGATGTCCCCGGCAAGTTCGCCGGCGTGCGCGCGGCCTGCGAGGCCATCGGCCGCGACCCGCGCGAACTCGTCTATTCGACGGCCCTGATCGCGGTCGCCGGCCGCGACGAGGTCGAGTTCACCCGCCGTGCCGCCGCGGTCGGCCGCGAACCGGCCGAGCTGCGCGAACACGGCCTGACCGGCACCGCGTCCGAGCTCGTCGACCGGCTGGGCATGCTCGCCGCCGACGGGGTCGAGTGCGCCTACCTGCAGATCATGGACCTGTCAGACCTCGACCACCTCGACTTCATCGCCCGCGAGGTCATGCCCCAGCTCGACTGATGCCGGGCCCGCCCGGAGCGGGGCGACCAGGGCGTCCGCGATCGGCGCGCCCGTTTCGGCAGGCCGCGACGGCGCCCGCGGGCGCGGGCTGCGATTCCGGGCGCGGCCTGGCACGGGTGGTCCGGGCGAGCGCGGCGGCGGGCGCGGGCTGCGGTTCCGGGCGCAGCGGATGCCCGGGACGGTCGGGAACGGCCGCGGCCGAAAAGGTCCCGGTCAGGCGGAGTCGCGCAGCACGAGACGGGTCGGCATGAGGGTGCGGTGCGGCATGCTCTCGTCCCCGGCCAACCGGCGCAGCAGCACGTCCGCCATCGCGTAGCCCATTTCCTCGGAGGGCTGGCTGACGGTGGTCAACGGCACCGGGCCGCTCGTCGCGGCCGGGCTGTCGTCGAACCCGACGATGGCCACGTCCCCGGGCACAGAGCGACCGAACTCACGCAATACGTCCACCACCCCGGTGGCCATCAGGTCGCTCGCCACGAAGATGCCGTCGATGTCGGGGCGCCGCTCCAGCAACCGACGGGTGGCCGCCGCGCCGCCGGCGGCCGTGAAATCGGCGAGCTCGACGGCATCCGTCGGCAGCCCGGCCCGTTCGAGGGTGCGCTCGAACCCGGTGAGGCGGTCGATGCCGGCCGGCATGTCCACCGCCCCGGCGATCGAGCCGATGCGGCGACGGCCGATGTCGAGCAGGCGCTGGGTGCCGGTCTCGGCTCCTGCCGCGTTGTCGACGTCGACGAAGAAGGCGTCGAGGTCGTCGGCGTTCGACGGCCGGCCGCCGAAGACGACCGGCATGGTCGTCTCGAGCTCGGCCACGAAGTCGTCCCCGGTGTGGTGGGAGATGATGAGCGCGCCGTCGACGTTGCCCGAACGGAGATAGCGCATCGTCTTGTGCTTCGGATCACTCGAGGCGACGAGCAGGTTGAGGGTGTAATCGCTCTGGTCGAGTCGGCGGGTGATTCCCTGCACGACGGCCGCGAAGTACGGGTCACCGAAGAACCGGGTCATGTCTTCGGGAACGACCAGTGCCACAGCCTGCGTCTGGCGGCTGGCGAGGGAGCGTGCCGCGCGGTTCGGCACGTAGTTGAGCTCGTTGATGGCCTTGGTCACCGAGGCGACGATCTCGGGACTGACTTTCGGTGACCCGTTCACCACCCTGCTGACCGTCGCCCGGGACACCCCGGCGACCTCCGCAACCATCTCGAGGGTGGGCTGCGCTGGACGCGTCTGGCGCGCGGCGGTAGTCATGGCGCCAGTCTATTTGAGTCCGGTCGCCCTGCCCGCGCACGGTGGAGTGAAGTGCCGGACTCAGCTCCGTCCACGGGAACCTGCCTGACCGAGCGCGCGATCGTGGATGATCTTCGCATAGGCGAGGCCGCTGTCCTTCACCGTGCGTTTTTGGGTGTCGTAGTCGACCCGCACGATCCCGAACCGTTTCGAGTAGCCCCAGGCCCATTCGTAGTTGTCCATCAGCGACCAGTAGAAGTAGCCCCTCACATCGACCCCCTCATCGATGGCGTCGAGGACCGCGCCCAGGTGGGATTCCAGGAACTCGGTGCGACGGGCATCCGGCACGCTGCCGTCGCCGGCGACGACGTCGTCGAAGGCTGAGCCGTTCTCGGTGACGTAGATGGCGGTGCCTGCCGGGGCGGCATACTCGCTGTTCACGCGCACGAGCAGTTCGCGCAGCCCGTCGGGCTGCACCTCCCACCCCATGCCGGTACGCGGCAGACCCTGGGAGTGGTGGTGGACGCCGTCCGCCGCGGGGAAGGGTGAGCGGGTCTGGCGGCCGGTCGGGGCCTCCGTCATCGGCGGATGCTCCGCCGGGCGATCGCCGAGCAGCTGGCCGTGGTAGTAGTTCACCCCGAGGGCGTCGATCGGCTGGCTGATCCGGGCCAGGTCGCCGTCTTCGATGACGTCGGTCAGCCCGAACGCGGCGACGTCGTGCAGCAGGTCCTCCGGGTAGGAGCCGCGGAAGATCGGGTCGAGGAAGAACCGGTTGAACTGGCCGTCGATCCGGCGAGCGGCATCGACGTCTCCGGGCCTGGCCGGGTCCACCGGCTTCGCGACCGTGAGGTTGAGGGTGATGCCCAGCTCGAGTCCAGGGTCCCGAGCGCGAAGGGCTTCGACGGTCAGACCGTGTCCGAGGAGCAGATGGTGGCCCGCGGCCAGTCCGTCCCGGGGGCTCTGTCGTCCGGGCGCGTGCACGCCGCCGGTGTAGCTGAGGAACGAGGAACACCACGGCTCGTTGAGGGTGGTCCAGACATCCACCCGGTCGCCGAGGGCGTCGTGCACGTGAAGGGCATAGTCCCGGAACCTCGCTGCCGTGTCCCGGCTGGTCCAGCCGCCCTGCTCCTCCAGAGCCTGGGGGAGGTCCCAGTGGTAGAGCGTGAGCCACGGCGTGATGTCCGCTTCCAGGAGCTCATCGACGAGTCGGGAGTAGAAGTCGATGCCCTTCGGGTTGACCGCGCCACCGTCCGGCTGGACGCGCGACCAGGAGGTGGAAAACCGGTAGGACTGCAGGCCGAGACGTTTCATCAGCGCGACATCGTCACGGTAGCGGTGATAGTGGTCGCAGGCCGTGTCGCCGTTCTCGCCGCGCAGCACCGCACCCGGAACCCGGCTGAAGGCATCCCAGATCGAGTCGGTGCGCCCGTCTTCGTGGGCCGCGCCTTCGATCTGGTAGGCGGCCGTCGCGGCTCCGAAGAGGAAATCGGCGGGAAAGCGGCGGGCGTTCGCGGCGTGCAGATCCCGGGGCAGAGTGAGCGGTGCCGGAGTCATCCCTTCACGGCCCCCTGCATGATGCCCGCGACGAGCTGCTTGCCGAGGAACACGAAGACCAGGATGAGCGGGATGATCGACAGGACGACGCCGGCGAGCACGAGCGAGTAGTCGACGTAGAACGCGGCCTGCAACTGCTGCAGGGCCACCGGGAGGGTCGGGTTGCCGGGGCCGAGCACGATGAACGGCCAGAAGAAGTTGGTCCAGGTGCCGATGAACGTGAACAGGGCGAGCATGGCGGCGGCGGGGCGGGCCGCCGGAAGACCGATGTGCCAGAAGCTGCGGATCATGGAAGCGCCGTCCATCCGGACCGCCTCGATCAGCTCATCGGGAAGAGCGTCGCGCAGGTACTGGGTCATCCAGAACACGCCGAACGCGGTGACCATTCCTGGCGCGATGACGGCCCAGAGGCTGCCGGTCCAGCCGAGCTTGGCCATCACGATGAACAGCGGTACGACTCCCAGCTGCGTGGGAACCGCCATCGTCGCGATCACGAAGATGAGCAGACCCTCGCGTCCGCGGAACTTCAGCTTGGCGAACGCATAACCGGCCAGGGTGCTGAACATCACCACGCTCAGGGAGACGGCCGAGGAGACGATGATGCTGTTGCCCAGTGCGGACCAGAAGGGGATGGTGTCGATCACCCGGGCGGCGTTGGCAAGGAAGTTGCCGCCGGGAATCCAGATCATGCCGTTCTGGTTGATCGCCGCCGCGTCCTGGCTGCCGATCAGGAAGGACCACCAGATCGGAAAGGCGGAACCGAGCATGACGGCGAGGAGGACGCCGTAGACCCAGAACCCGGGACGGCGGTCGTGACCGCCGATCGTGGCGCTCATGAGATGCCTTTCTGGCGGAGCCGGCGCTCTGAGGCGCCCGCGATGCGTCGGGTGATGACGAAGTTGAGGATCGCGATCACGATGATGATGAGGAAGAGGAGCCACGCGACCGCGGAGGCTCGGCCGAAGTTGCGCTGGTTCCAGCCGAGCTCGTAGATGTACAGGGTCAGGGTTTGCCACTGGCGGTTTGCCCCGCCCTGGCCGGCCTGGTCGAACATCCTGGCCTCGTCGAAGATCTGCAGGCCGCCGATGGTCGACGTGATGATCACGAAGATGATGATGGGGCGCAGCAGCGGCACGGTGATCGACCGGAAGGTGCGGAACCGGCTGGCCCCGTCGATCAGGGCCGCCTCGTAGTAGTCGCGGGGCACGGCCTGCATGGCGGCGAGGAAGATGAGGGCGTTGTAGCCCGTCCAGCGGAAGTTGACCATGGTGGCGATGGCGATGTGGCTCGGCAGCACGTCCACGTGCCAGCGCACCGGCCCGAGGCCGACGTCGGTGAGCAGGCTGTTGATCAGGCCGTACTTGTCACCGAACAGGTCGTTGAAGATGAGGGCGACAGCGACGGGGGCCACCACGTAGGGCAGCAGCACGCCCATCCGCCAGAACGTCTTGCCGCGGAGGTTGAAATCGAGCACGGCCGCGATGCTGATCGCGACGAGAACCTGCGGAATGCTGGAGAGCAGGAAGATGCTGAAGGTGTTGCGCAGGGAGGTCCAGAAGTACGGTTGGGCAAGCACCGTGGAGAAGTTCTCAAGGCCGACGAAATCGCCCTGCCCGCCGATCAGGTTCCAGTCGTGCACCGACACCCACGCCGTGTAGAGCAGCGGAAACAAGCCGACGAGTGCGAACACGACGAAGAACGGGGAGATGTAGAGGTAGGGCGAGAAGCGAACATCCCACCGGCTGAGTTTGTGGCTGAGGGCGATACGACGGATGCTGCGGGCGTTCACCCCGGCAGCGGCGGCGGTGGTCATGAAGAGTCCTTCGGTGGTTGAGCTTGTCGAAACCCGGTGGGCGAGCGTGTCGAGACCCGGCGGTCATGCCGGTCGAGACCCGCAGCTGGGCCGGTCGAGGCGATGCTGGCCTCGACCGGCCCAGCTGCGGGGGTGATGCTGGTTAGCCGAGCGCCTTGACGTCGGTCGTCCACTGCGCCCAGGACTCGTCCGGCGTCATCGTGCCGTCCTCGACCCGGGTGAGCGCCTGCTGCATCGCGTCGTTGATCGCGAAGTAATGCGTGCCCTTGAACGGCGTCACATCGACGGCCGCGGCACGGTTTGCCAGGATCTGGCCGGTCGGGGCGTTGTTGAAGAACTCGTTGGTCGCACCGAGCAGCTTGTCGCTGGCGAGGGCGTCGACCTGGCTCGGGAAGGTGCCCTTCGAGGCGAACGCCTTGAGCTGCTGCTCCGGGGCGGTGAGCCAGGCAGCGAGCTTCTGGGCCGCCTCCTGGTGCTTGGACTGCTTCGGAACGGTCAGGTACGAGCCGCCCCAGTTGCCGCCTCCGCCGGGGAACGTGTCGGCGATGTCCCAGCCGGTCACGCCCTTGGCATCGCCCGAGATCACGCCGAGCATCCAGCCCGGGCAGAGCATCGTGGCGAAACCGTTGTTCTGGAAGCTCGCGGTCCAGTCGTCGCTCCACTGTCCCAGGTGCGCGGACAGGGTGCTGCTGGCGGCGAGAACGCTCGTGTAGGCCTTCTTCACGTCGGGGTTCTCGGTGGCGATGATGGTGCCGTCTTTTTTCTCATAGGCGTTGGGCATCTGGTTGACCACACCCTGCCAGGTCGCTCCGGCCGAGTCGAACCACGGCACGTTGGTGCCGGCGGCCTCGAACGTCTTGCCGGCCGCGTAGTAGCTGTCCCAGCTGGTGCCGAGAAGCTTGGCGACCTCGGCGCGATCGGTCGGCAGGCCGGCCGCGGCGAACAGGTCGGAGCGGTAACAGACGCCCTCCGGACCGATGTCGGTGCCGTACGCGATCAGGTGGCCGTCGGCATCCGTGGCGGCCTTGGCCTTCCAGTCCAGCCACCGTCCCTTGACGTCGTCGGACGTGAGGTCCACGAACTGATCGGAGTACTGCAGGAGTTCGGGAAGCCAGTCGACCTCGATGGCCTCGACGTCGCTCAGGCCGCTGCCCGCGGCCAGGCGGGTGGTGAGGTTGTCGCGGGCCTCGTTGGAGGTCGCCGCCTTCTTGTGGGTGATGGTGACGTTCGGGTTCGCTGCCTCGTACTCGGCGAAGAGGTCGTCGTAACCGAATTCGTTGAAGGTGGCGACGGTCAGTTTCACCTTCTCGTCCTTGGCTGCGGTGGAGCCGGTGCCGGCGGCGCAGCCGGTGAGGATCAATGCGAAGGATGCTGCTCCGACGATGGTTGCTGTAAGTGTGGGGCGCGGAATACGCTTCACGGTCACTCCCTTGTGTGCGTGCTGATAGTGGATGCGAGTCCGCTCTCAAGTCGTGTGGCCACGGGGCCTTGAGTGGCGGTTCGCCCGTCGCCGCTCGGGTCAGAATTCGGCCGTCCCCGGCACGGTCACCCTGATGGAGCGCACCAGGCCGTCGCGGCGGAAGACGCTCGCGCTGAGTTCGGCGTCGAGCGCACCGCCGGCTCCGGACACCCGGCTGCCGTCGGCGAGGTGCGCGACCACCTCGAGCGGGCCGCCGCGGTGGAACACGACCGGAACCTGGCAGAACGTGAACGCGAGCGCGCCCACGGGCAGCTCGATGCGCTGCCGCTCGCCGGCGACGTCCCGGTAGGCGAACGTGCCGGGTGCCGTGGTCCATTCGCCGGCCCGCAGCAGGGTGGGTCTGAGCCGGATGCGACCGTCCTCGACCCGCAGGCCGAGTTCGCCCAGGCGGGTGAGCACCTCCTCCTTGACCTGCCCGGTCATCCCCGGCTGCCGGGCGCCGTGTCCGGCCGGTGTGTGCGAGTAGGGGTCGGTCGGGAAGGCGCCGTAGGTCAGAGGGTCCTTGCAGTAGCCGATGCCGGCCCGCACGTCCTCATACGCCGCCATCAGCCCCCGGATCGCCAACTCGTCGGCCCGCTCGGCGAGGGCACGTTCGAGTGTTTCCTGCACCGCGAGCAGCAGCTTGGACACCATGTGCCAGTAGATGCTGCCGAGGCCCTCGTAGGCGAAGAACGAGCCGGAGCGCCCGGTGAACTCCGCGTGCCGGAAGACGTCCTCGAAGATGTCGAGGAGCCGTACCCGGTCCCGTTCCACGGCGTCGTGCAGGGCCGGGTCGGCGCTGAGCCGGTCCAGCGCCTCCGAAACGCCCTGGGCGTTCCGAATGTGGGCGGCGAAGTGCAGGTCGCCGGCGACATCCCGCACCACGATGCTGCGGTCCCCGGCCTCCACGAGGCGCAGGGCGAGCGGGCAGTCGGCGGCCCGCTCCGCGCCGAACGTGTTACGGGCGAGGAAGGAGGGCAGGTCCTTGTCGGGATAGAGGATGTAGCTGTGCTGGTCGGCGCGGTACAGCCGGCTGGTGCGCAGCGCGCCGAGCACGTCCAGCGACTCCTCGGGGCTGAGCAGGCCGGAGGACAGGATCGCGACCTGGCCCTCGAGCATCTCCGCGAGCGGTCGCACGTCGGCCCGATCAGATCCGAGGCCGAGCAGGTTGTAGGAGTGCAGGAGCCCGTCGTCCCGCCGGTTCGCGCGCAGGCCGGACTCGACGAAGCATCGGGCCAGACCGAGCAGCTCGGCCACATCTGCTGCGGCGACCGTCGCGCGATCGCCGCCGAACCCGGCGTAGACCCGGTCCCGGTAGGCGGTGCCGGCCTCACCCAGTCCGTCCATGACGGCGCGTCGGCGCGTGGAATCGAACCCGCCGGCCAGCGCATCCGCATGCCCGCGGAGCACGTCGCGCACCGCGGTGAGCAGCCCGGCGAGCTCGGTGCTGAGCTCGACGTCGACGGTCAGGAGATCCTGCATGAAGACGAGGTAGCGGCGCAGGTAGGCGAGGGTCACCACCGAGAGCCCTCGGCCGACCAGCGCGTTGTTGGCGTCGTTCCATTCCGGGCGTTGCGTGGTCATCCAGATGCCGCCGTCCGGCACCAGGTTGACGAGCTTGGCCAGCAGGAGCAGCAGCACCTTCTCGGCCAGCGTCACCCGCACGAGGTCTCCGTCGGCTCCGTGCACGAGCCGGCCGTCCGCCCCTTCCGCGGCGACCCGTCGGGTGATCAACCGTTGTCGCTCCTCGTCGAAGGTGATCGTGTTGTACGGGTCCGCGAGGATGTCCGCATAGCCGGCAATCCGGTACGGCACATCGGCGTGGGTGAAGGCCGCCCGGTTGATGAGCGCGTCGAGGCGTCCCGGGTGGAAACGCCGGGATGTCTCGAGCAGCTTGAGCAGGTAGATGATCTGGTGGTCGCTCCAGTACCCGATGTTGGCCCAGGGGTTCTCAGGCTCGGGCACCTCCCAGTCGATGCCGTCGCGGGAGATCCGGTATGGGTTGTAGCCGTCGGCGGTCGTGGCGTCGAGGAAGATCGTGACCATCGACTCGACGTATTCGGGGAACGACCAGGCCAGCGCCTCCCAGTTCTGGAAAATGTCCCGCCAATTGCCCTGGTACTCCAGGCGACGGTTCCCGCTCTCGTCTGTGAGGACGATCCGGAACTGGTTCCACGGCCGGCTCGGGTCGCCGTGCCGACGGCTGAACGTGAGCGGCAGGTACTCCGTGGCGAGGCGCCACAGGTCGACGTCGCCATGCTCCCGGGCGATGGCGATGAGCTCGTCCGCCCGCAGCCGCTCGGGCAGAGCCTCCAGCACCGCGGCGCAGCGGCGTGCGGTGGACGGGCTCCGCTGGGCGATGAACGCCCGCACGTCGCGGGGCTCCACCGTGTAGCCCTCGGCGGGGACGCCGCCGCGCATCGTGTTGAAGAGCACATTGGCGGTGTGGTGGATGGTCGCCAGCTCGTCGCCGCTCTGCTGCGTGGCATCGGTGGCCGCCAGGATCGTTTCCAGGTCGGACCGGGTGCCGACGATGTCGGCCGCGAGCTCCGCGGCAAGACCGAGCGGGTCGCGCAGCTTCGCGCGCAGGCCGACGACATCGGCCGAGTCCTGGTTCACGTCGGCGACGACGTGCCAGCTCGCAGTGCTGCCGGGGGCGAGCCTGATCCGGGCATGCACGAGGTAGGCGCCGCGCCGGCCGCGGACATCCGTTTCGGCGGTGATGCCCCGGCCCCGGGAGAAGGCGGCCACCTGGTCGATCGAGAGCAGATGCTCGGCGTTGTCCAGTCCGACCTGCCAGGCCACGTTGGCCTGCAGCGATTCGCTGGGCTCGGCGAGGTCGGACAGGGTCGCGCTCAGCGTGAGCAGACCGAGGCCGGTCGGCTGGTCGAGTTCGGCGCGCTTGTAGGCGTCGAGCAGCACGCTCAGCTCGTTCTGCGTCTTCTGTCCGGCCCCGGCCGGAAGGATGTTCACCAGGCCGTCGAGGAGGTCGATGTCGAGTTGCTCGCCAGTCTGTCCGCCCGGCTTGTCGTCGGCGAGCGAGGTCAGGGCGCAGCTGCGCACGACGCCGAAGCGCGCGCTCGTCTGCCAGGTCACGCGCAGGCGCAGGCCGAGGTCCGGACGGGTCTCCTCGAAGACCAGGGTGGTGCCGAGGGCGTCCTTGTAGAGGGTGCGCTGCACGGCTTGATCGCCGGGGCGAAGATCCGCGAACGGCTGCCAGTGCGTGCTGGTGTCGTCGGGGCGTCGAACGCGCAGCACGCTGAGACCGCCGGTTCGCCCGGCGCTTTCGGTGACCTTGTCGTCGGTGTAATAGGGGAAGAGGGCCCGATCGGCGTCGACCCGGCCCGCCGTCAGGCCCCCCGTGCTCGAGATGAAGAACCAGACGTCGCTCGCGCCGACGAGGGTCATGAAGAACGGCGGCATCTGGTCGTAGTTCTCGATCCGGTAGAACCGGCGTCCGTCCAGGTCGACCGGTCCACCCCGCACGCTGCCCTCTCCGGCGTCGAACGCGCTATCGTCCAGAGGGGAGTTTTCGGCGATGGTCTCGACGTTCATGTGATCCTCCAGTGGATTCACCCCGGCGGATGTTCCGGCCGGGGACCGCTCCATCTCACAGATGAGAGCGCTCTCACAGAGTGTCAGACATCGCGCCAACGTTCAAGCGCGGTCCCTCCGGCGAATGCCGCAGGGACCGCGCTTCGAGGGTGCCCCCTGAGGGTTACCGGTTGGCCGACCCTCAGCCCGAGAGCGGCGGGCGGCTCAGGCGAAGACGGCTACGGCGGCGCCGATGGGCTCATCGCCGGACACCAGATGCAGCACGCGGCGCTCGGCGGCTCCGGTCTCGATCAGCGCGGCCAGCACGGCCGCGACGTCTGCGCGGGGAACGCTTGCCGGTTCTTCCGGCAGGCCGGGGCCGGCCGGGCGCAGGCGCACCAGGCCGGTGCCCGGCTCGTCGATCAGGCCGCCGGGGCGGATGATCGTCCAGGCCAGGGGCCGGGTGATGAGGTCTTCTTCGGCTGCGAGCTTGGCTTTCAGGTAACCCAGGAAGTCTGCCGGGACATCCGCGGGGGTCTGACCTGCACGCACCTTCTCGGTGCCGGTCGAGGAGATCTGGATGAAGCGCGCCACGCCGGCGGCTTCGGCAGCGTCGGCCAGCCGCACGGAGCCGCCGAAGTCAACGGCCTGACGGCGCTCCTCGCTCCCGCCCGCTCCGGCGCCGGCCGCGAACACGGCGACGTCGGCTCCGTTCAGGAGGTGGGCCACCTCAGCGGCCGATGCCTGCTCGAGGTCGATCACCGCCGGGACGGCCCCGTCAGCGACGAGATCAGCCCTCTGTTCCTCCGTGCGGATCAGCCCGACGACCTCATGGCCGTCCGTCGTGAGCTGCCGGGTCAGCTTCCGAGCGATTTTTCCGTGTCCACCTGCAATAACAATACGCATTCAGAGTGCAACCGCCCGCCGCCACGGATCATTCCCCAGGGCGGCGGACTCGCGCCGTCAGCGGTTCGTCGGCTGCGCCGGGCGCTCGAATTCGTCGACGTCGATTCCCGGTTCGATCAGGGCGCCCATCGAGTCCGCGGCGCGCTGGGCGTCCCGGGTGAGCTCGGCCTGCTCGGCGGCGTGCTCATCGGCTGCCTCCTGGAGCGCTGACGTCTTCCGCAGCGGCGGGGCCTTGAGGAAGAAGCTCAGCACGAAGGCGATCAGCACGACCACGAGGCTCACCCAGAACACGGTGAGGGTCGCGTCGTTGAACCCCACGAGGAAGGGCTGGGCCAGGCGCGGGTCTGCGGCCTTGAGGAACGACGTGTCCCCGTCGAGCGCTCCGCCGATGCCGCTCGGGTTCGCCAGGAGTTTGAGGATGCCCGCGTTCGCCGGGTCGGCCTGCACGGCAGGATCGGTGGCCGCGGCCTTGACGCCGGCCAGCAGCGTCTTGTTGCCGAAGGCCGAGGCGAGGGTGTCCGGAATGCGGGTGAAGAGCACGGAGAACAGCACGGCGGTGCCGAGCGTTCCGCCGATCTGGCGGAAGAACGTCGACGCGCTGGTCGCGACCCCGATGTCGCGGGGGCCGACCGAGTTCTGGCTGGCGATGGTGAGCGTCTGCATCAGCTGGCCGAGGCCGAGGCCGATCAGGAGCATCCCGATCATCATGAACCAGACCGGCTTGTCGGCGGTTGAGAAGGTGAAGAGGAGGAAGCCGGCCGACATGAAGGCCGTGCCGACGGTGGGGAAGATCTTGTACCGGCCGGTGCGGGCGATGATCTGGCCGCTCACGATGGACGAGATCATCAGGCCGAGGATCATCGGGAGCATGAGGAAGCCGCTCTCGGTGGGGTTGGCCCCATCGACCAGCTGCAGGTAGAGCGGAACGGTCATCATGGCGCCGAACATGCCGAAACCGACGAATACGCCCAGCACGGTGGCCATGGAGAACGTCGCCGATTTGAAGAGCTTGAGCGGGATGAGGGCGTCGTCTCCCATCATCCGCTCGGCCAGGATGAAGGAGACGATGCCGAGCGCGCCGATCGCGTAGCAGGCGATCGAGGCCGGGGAGCCCCAGCCCCAGGTGCGGCCCTGCTCGGCGACGAGCAGCAGCGGAACCGCGGCGAGGACCACCGTGACGGCTCCCCACCAGTCGATGCGCACCGGGCGCTTGAAGTGCGGAACGTGCAGGAACTTCAGCACGATCGCGAGTGCCACGATGCCGATCGGGATGTTGATCAGGAAGACCCAGCGCCAGCCGGTGACGCCGAGGATCGTCGTCGCCCCGGAGAGCACGCCGCCGATGAGCGGGCCGATCACGCTGGATACTCCGAAGACGGCGAGGAAGTAGCCCTGGTACTTCGCCCGTTCCCGGGGCGCGAGCATGTCGCCCATGATCGTGAGCGGGAGGGCCATCAGGCCGCCGGCGCCCAGCCCCTGGATCGCGCGGAACACGGCCAGCTCGTACATGGAGTTCGCCATGCCGGCCAGCAGGGAGCCGACGAGGAAGATCGTGATCGCGATCAGGAAGAGCGGGCGGCGGCCGAAGATGTCGCTGAGCTTGCCGTAGATCGGAGTGCTGATGCACGACACGATCAGGTAGGCGGTCGTCACCCAGGCCTGCAGGGCCATGCCGTCGAGGTCGTCGGCAATGGTGCGCATCGATGTTCCGACGATCGTCTGGTCGAGCGCGGAGAGGAACATCCCGGCCATCAGGCCGAAGATGACGAAGAGGATCTGCCGATGGTTCATCAGCGGGGCGGCGGAGGCGGGGGCAGGAGTTTGCATCGTGTGCAAAGTTACACGACGGGCAATCAATCTTCAACCATTCTGCGGCCCGTCCGGAGAGGCAGATTCACCTGCCGGGTCTATGCTCGGCGATGTGGGGCAAGAACAGCAACCAGGGGTGTCGTGGTCCGTGCGGAGGCGGCGCATTGTTGCGCTGACCGTTGTGGCCGTGCTTCTCGCCGGTGGCGCGCTCGCGATCGGCACGGTTTCCGGGCGGGCGGCAACATCCCTGACCGGGGCGGTGACGAGGACCGGCCACCAGGCCGCTCCGCCGAAGGCTCCGACGTCACTGCCGATGCCCACTCCGCAGCCCACGTCGACCGGGCCGGCCCGGCCGTCTCCGACAGGTTCGCAGCCTCCGGCCGTCGTGCCCACCTTCAATCGGTCCGCCCGGTCGATCGACGACCCCACCAGCCTGTGGGCCGTCGTCGACAAGGTCCGGCCGTTGCAGCCCGCCGACTACACCCCGCCCGACCTGGTCGAGGTTCCGGTTCCGCACGTCTGGCAGCCGATGCTGCGCGCGGAGGCCTCGAACGCCGTCGTCGCGATGTTCGCCGCCTTCACGGCGGAAACCGGCCTGCAGCTCCAGTCCCAGAGTTCCTATCGCAGCTACGGCACCCAGGTCGACGTCTACAACCAGGACGTGGCGGCCAACGGTCAGGCCTTCGCCGACACGAGCACGGCGCGCCCCGGAACCAGCGAGCACCAGACCGGCCTGGCCATCGACATCAGCGCGCTGCCGGGCAACTGCTCGCTCGATCCCTGCTTCGGCGCCACCCCGCACGGCCAGTGGCTGGCGCAGAACGCCTGGCGCTTCGGGTTCCTGTTGCGGTACCCCGCCGACAAGGTCCCGATCACCGGCTACGGCTACGAGCCCTGGCATTTCCGGTATATCGGAGCCGACCTCGCGACCGAGATGCACAACACGGGAGTGACCACCCTCGAGGAGTTCTTCGGGCTGCCTGCAGCGCCCGGCTACAACTGATCTGCTGCGCGTGCACGGGTTTCGGATGCCTCGCACAGGCTTCTGCCATCCGGGCGTGATTGGGTCTTGGGTCCCCTCAAGCTACCCAGAAACGATTTTGTGCGCCCCGAACCAAACAATGAACCCCGTATCCGTTCCCGCCACCGCGTGGAGAAGCCAGCGAGAACCCGGCACGCCCTGCTCGCCGGAAGCGCCGCGGCGGCCTGTGCCGCCGTGGCGATCTCGGTAGGTTTCGCCACCGGCGGCAGTGCCATCGGCGCCGCCGCACCGTCGCCCACCCGTGCCGCTCCCGCCGCCGCCGCTCCCGCGGTGCCGGTCGAACAGCCGAAACCGGTCGTGCGCAGCAGCATCAGCGCCTCCGACGGTGCGTCGGTCGGCCCGGTCACCGGCGGCACAACCGTGACCGTGAGCGGAAACGACCTGGCCGGAGTGGCGAGCGTGACCTTCGGCGGGAACGCCGGCGCGGTGGTCTCGGCCACCGAGACCACCGTCACCATCACCACCCCGCCCGCGACAGACCTGGACACAGGCCCGGTCGCGGTCGAACTCTTCGACGCCACGGGCGCCACAGTGCCGATCGACGCGGCCGGAACGGATGCCCCCGCCCCGGCTTCCGCGGCTGCTGCCGCGGGGTCGGCCGTCGCCTCGGTTCCCGCGCCCGGTTCTGCCGCTCCCGGTTCTGCCGCTCCCGCAGCACCGGTCCGGACCGCTCCTGCGCCGTCGCCGGCTGCAGCCCCGGCCGCCGGTGGCGCCGCCTCGCTCACCTTCAACTACGTGCCTGACCCGAGGGTCACCGCGCAGACGACGTACGCGCTGGCCCACTGGGACGACTACAACACCGACGAGTACGGCTCCATCGGCGGCAACGACTGCGTCAACTTCACCAGCCAGTCCCTCGTGGCCCGGGGATGGGCCATGGACGCCGACTGGTCGTTCGACACGGGCAGCCTCCAATACAGCCCGGCCTGGGCGAGCTCGACCGCCTTCGCCGCCTACCTGGCCGCCCACCCGGAGCGGGCCACCCCACTCTCCGACACGCAGCGCAACCTCGTCAAGGTCGGCGACATCGTGCAATTCGACTGGGACGACTCCGGCGACGAGGACCACACCGGCATCGTGACCCGAGTCGAGAAGACCGGGCAGTCGGCTCGGATCTATTACGCAGGTCACACGTCGAATACCGACTACGAGTCGGTGGACGAGTCGCTCCGGAACGGCGGGACGGTCTCGTTCTGGAGTGTCAAGTAGTCCCTGGTCCCGGTGCCGCCTCACGGCCGGGCACAGTGAAATTCACTGGTAAATGTGCTTGTCTGGACGTATCCCCCCCCAAAGAATTGAGATATTTGTGTTGTTGACCCGGCGTTTCCGCATCGGCGTAGTCGTGCTGGTGCTCGGCGGCCTTGTCGCCGGAACGGCGGCGGTCGCCTCCCTCGGCGGCGACGCACCGTCGTCCGCCGCCCGGGCCGCGAGTGCGCGTGACACCGTGACCGGCAAGGGCTCGGCGTCCAAGGCCCCGACCGCCACGCCGCGGGCCGCCCCGGCCGACGCCGGCGCACCGGTTGCCGTCGAGCAGCCGAAACCGGCCCCGGTGGCGCCCGTCGCCCCCGCGGCGCCGGCCACGCCCGGCGTCGAGGCGCAGGTGGCCTACATGCTCGCGCACTGGAGCAGCTACAACACCGCCGACTACGGCGTCATCGCCGACAACGACTGCGTCAACTTCACCAGCCAGTCCCTGATCCAGCGCGGCTGGGAAATGGACGACGCCTGGTGGTCGAAAGGCAAGGGCGGCTCGTTCACGCACTCGGCGGCCTGGATCAGCTCCACCGCCATGATGAAGTACCTCGCCAGCTCCGGCAGGGCGACCGCCCTCACCGATGACCAGCGCGACGAGGTCAAGGTCGGCGACATCGCCCAGTTCGACTGGGACAACTCGGGCGACCGCGACCACACCGGTGTCGTCACCCGGATCGAAGGCTCCGGCGACAACATCGAGATCTTCTACGCCGGCCACACCGACGACACCGATTTCCGTTCGGTCGACTACGCGATCACCGAGAAGCACCCGGGCGCGACCGCGTACTACTGGAGCATTCCCTAACCACCGCGCGCAGCGCGGGGACGAACCGGATGCCGCCGCCCGCGTCCGCCGGCTGGCGAACCCGGGCGACGGCATCCGTCACCTGTCCGGGCTAGGCGATCGCCGCGTCAACGATCGCCTTCGCCTCGATCTGCACCTGGCGCAGGTGCTCCTCGCCCTTGAACGACTCGGCGTAGATCTTGTAGACGTCTTCGGTGCCGCTCGGCCGGGCCGCGAACCAGGCGTTCTCGGTGACGACCTTGACCCCCCCGATCGCAGCCCCGTTGCCGGGGGCGTGGCTGAGCTTGGCGATGATCTTCTCGCCGGCGAGCTCGGTGGCCGTGATCGCCTCACCATCGAGCTTGCCGAGCTGCGCCTTCTGCGCCGGCGTGGCCGCGGCATCCACCCGGGCATAGGCGGGGGAGCCGAAGTGCTCGGCGAGCTCGGCGTAGCGCTGGCTGGGCGACTTGCCGGTCACGGCGAGGATCTCCGAGGCGAGCAGGGCCAGCAGGATGCCGTCCTTGTCCGTGGTCCAGACGGTGCCGTCGAAGCGGACGAAGCTCGCGCCGGCGCTCTCCTCGCCGCCGAACGCGACGGACCCGTCGATCAGGCCGGGCACGAACCACTTGAAGCCGACGGGCACCTCCCAGAGGTCCCGGCCGAGGAAGCCGGCTACCCGGTCGATCATGGTCGACGAGACGAGTGTCTTGCCGATCTGGGCATCCGCACGCCAGCCCTCGCGGTGGCTGTACAGGTAGTCGATGGCGACGGCCAGGAAATGGTTGGGATTCATCAGCCCGGCATCCGGCGTCACGATGCCGTGGCGATCGGCGTCGGCGTCGTTGCCGGTGAGGATGTCGTAATCGTCCTTGTGGGTGAGCACCGAGGCCATCGCGGACGGGCTCGACGGATCCATCCGGATCTTGCCGTCCCAGTCCACGGTCATGAAGCGCCAGGTCGGGTCGACCTTGGGGTTGACGACGGTCAGGTTGAGCTCGTAGCGGTCGCGGATGGCGCCCCAGTAGCCGACGCTCGCCCCGCCCAGCGGGTCGGCGCCGATCCGGATGCCGCTCGCCTTGATCGCGGCCATGTCGATGATGTTCTCGAGGTCGTCGACGTAGTGCCCGCGGAAGTCGTAGGTCTCGACCGCGCTCGGCTCGCTCATCTTCACGTCGCGGAGTCCGCCGGCGATGAGCTCGTTGGCGCGATTCGCGATCCACGAGGTGGCGTCGCTGTCGGCCGGCCCGCCATGCGGCGGGTTGTACTTGAATCCGCCGTCGGAGGGCGGGTTGTGGCTCGGGGTGACCACGATCCCGTCGGCCTCGTCGCTGTTTCCGGCCCGGTTGTAGGCGAGGATCGCGTGCGAGAGGGACGGCGTGGGCACGTAGTCGTCGAACTCGTCGACGAGAACGCGGACGCCGTTGGCGACGAGCACCTCGAGCGCGGTCGTGTAGGCCGGGCCGCTCAGCGCGTGCGGGTCGGTGCCGATGAAGAGGGGCCCGGTGATGCCCTGCGCCGCGCGGTACTCCACGATCGCCTGGGTTGTCGCGATGATGTGGTCCTCGTTGAAGGCCGTGTTCAGGGAACTTCCCCGATGGCCTGAGGTGCCGAAGGCGACCCGCTGGGCGGGCACCGAGACATCCGGTTTCAGGTCGTAATACGCCTTCACCAGCGCGTCGACGTCGATCAGGTCAGATTCCTGGGCCGGGGTGCCCGCTTGTGCTGTCATGGGACCCAGTCTTGCACTGCAAGTAGGCTGTGAGCCATGTCCGAGACGCGCAATGTCAGCTACAGCTTCCTCGGCCCCGCCGGCACGTTCACCGAAGCGGCGCTCGCGCAGGTCCCGGAGGCCCGGGGGAAGGCATGGCGCGCGGTCAACAACGTGGGAGAGGCCCTCGCCGACGTCGTTTCCGGGCGCAGCGTCGCCGCGATGATCGCCATCGAGAACTCCGTCGACGGCGGCGTGTCCGCCACCCAGGACGCCCTCGCGAACGTGCCGAACCTGCGCATCATCGGCGAATACCTCGTGCCGGTGAACTTCGTGCTGGTGGCCAGGCCCGGAACGGCCCTCGCCGATGTGCGGGTCGTCAACGCGCACCCGGTCGCCTACGCCCAGTGCCGCAACTGGCTCGAAGCGACGCTGCCGCACCACGGCCACATCCCGGCGTCGAGCAACGTGACCGCCGCGTCGTCCCTGCTCGACAACGACCTGGCGGATGCCGCGATCGCGCCGCCGGGCATCGACAACCGCTATGACCTGGCCGTGCTCGCGACCGGGATCGGGGACAACCCGAACGCGGTGACCCGGTTCGTGCTCGTCGGCAGGCGTGGGGACCTCCCTGCCCGGACCGGCGCCGACAAGACCAGCGTGATCGTCGAGCTCCCCGAGGACCGCCCCGGCTCGCTGCTGGACATGCTCGAGCAGTTCGCCACCCGGGGAGTCAACCTCAGCCTGATCCAGTCCCGGCCGATCGGCGACGCGATGGGACGGTACCGGTTCGTGATCGACGCCGACGGCCACATCCGGGACGAACGCGTCGCCGACGCGCTGCTCGGACTGCGCCGGTTCAGCCCGAAGGTGCTGTTCCTCGGCTCGTATCCGCGAGCCGACAAGCAGCCGATCGAGTTCACCTCGCGCTACGACGACGACGTGTTCATCGGCGCCAGGGAATGGTTGAAGGAACTGATCGGCGACGATCCGTCCGGCACTTAGGCCGCGACCGGCATCCGCACCGTCAGGGAGCCTGGGTCGGCGCGGAACGACGCCGCACGCACGGTGCCGAACTCGTCGCCGTCGATCTCGAACTCCTGCGGGTGCTCGAGCACGATCCGGATGCCGGCCCCGCGCAGCGTCGTCATCACCCGCTCGTTGCTCGATTCGGTGCGGTCGATGATCCGCCGTCCCGCAGCCGAATGGCGAAGCACCCCGTTCTCCCAGGTCACCCGGCGCCAGATCGCGAGCCAGCCGAGGAAGCCCTTCGGCTGCAGCACCGCGATGTCGAGGATGCCGTCGTCGATGCGGGCGTCCGGCAGGAACTGCATGTTCCCGGGCAGCAGGCCGCAGTTGGCGACCAGGATGGTGCTCACGTGCGCCGGCCGGTCGGTGCGCCCTTCCACGCTGTACCGGATCCGGAACGGTTTTGCCGTGGGGATGACCCTGGCGCCCGCGTCGACGTAGGCGAGCCAGCCCACCCGTTTCTTCAGGTCGGCGCTGGTGCTGGCGATCATCCGGGCGTCCAGGCCGATCCCCGCCATCACGAGAAAGGCGTGCTCGATGGCGGCGCCCGACTCGGTCGTGACGTTCGCCACCCCGACGTCGACGGCCTTGTCGACCCCGGTGAACGCGATCGCGGCCGACTCGTCGAGGCTCGACAGCGGCAGCTTCAGATTGCGGGCCAGGAGGTTCCCGGTGCCGGCCGGCACGATGGCAAGTGCGATCCCGGTGCGGCGGAGCACCTCCGCCACCGCGCGGACAGTGCCGTCGCCGCCGGCCGCGATCACGACGGATGCCCCCTGTTCCACGGCGAGCCGGGCCGCTTCGGTGCCCGGATCGTCCAGGGACGTCGGGAACCAGAGGCTCTCCTCCCAGCCCGCGGCGGACGCGGCTCCCGCCACGCTCAGCCTCAATTTCGCCAGGTCGACCTTGATCGGGTTGTAGACGACGGCAGCGCGCAGAACTCTTTCGGTCTGACCGGGAGTATTCACGGGGCAAGGCTAGCAAGGTGCCCCGGCGGGCGCTTGTAGACTGGCCAGCGTGATTGATCCTGTGCTGCTGCGAGAGAATCCCGACCTCATCAAGCGTTCTCAGACGGCGCGCGGTGCGTCCGTCGATGCGGTTGACCGTGCCCTCGAGGCCGACACCGAACGGAGGGCGTCGATCCGGGCGTTCGAAGACCTCCGCGCGACGCAGAACCAGTTCGGCAAGCGCGTCGCATCCGCCCCTGCCGCGGAGAAGAAGGCGCTCGTCGCCGAAGCCCAGGCCCTCGCGGCGCAGGTGAAGGCCGCCGGCGTGGCAGCGGGCGACGCCGAGACGGCGTTCACCTCGGTGGTGCGCACGATCGCGAATCCGATCATCGACGGGGTCCCGGCCGGCGGGGAAGACAACTTCGTCACCCTCCGCACCCACGGCGAGGTTCCCGCATTCGACTTCGAGCCGCGCGACCACCTCGAGCTCGGCGAACTCCTCGGCGCGATCGACATGGCCCGCGGCGCCAAGGTCTCCGGCTCGCGCTTCTACTTCCTCAAGGGGATCGGCGCGCGCCTCGAGATCGCGCTGATGAACATGGCCCTCGACCGTGCCCTCGCGGCCGGTTTCATCCCGCTGATCACCCCCACCCTCGTGCGCCCCGAGATCATGGACGGCACCGGCTTCCTCGGGGAACATGCCGACGAGATCTACTACCTGCCCGCGGACGAGCTCTACCTCACCGGAACGAGCGAGGTCGCGCTCGCCGGCTACCACTCCGACGAGATCCTCGATCTGGCCGGCGGGCCGCTCCGCTACGCGGGCTGGTCGACCTGCTACCGGCGCGAGGCCGGGTCGGGCGGCAAGGACACCCGCGGCATCATCCGGGTGCACCAGTTCAACAAGCTCGAGATGTTCGCCTACGTGCTGCCCGAGAACGCCGAGGCCGAACACGACCGCCTCGTGGCCCTTCAGGAGGACATGCTCCAGTCGCTCGGACTGAGCTACCGCGTGATCGACGTCGCCGCCGGCGACCTCGGGTCGAGCGCGGCGCGCAAGTTCGACATCGAGGCGTGGGTGCCCACCCAGAACGCCTACCGCGAACTCACCAGTACGAGCAACTGCACCACCTACCAGGCCAGGCGCCTGGACATCCGTTACCGCACCGAGTCCGGCAAAACGGCCCCCGTGGCCACCCTCAACGGCACCCTGGCGACCACCCGCTGGATCGTCGCGATGCTGGAGACCCACCAGCAGGCCGACGGTTCGGTGCTCATCCCCGAGGCCCTGCGGCCCTGGCTGGGCGGCCTCACCGTGATCGAGCCCACGCCGTGAGCCTCGGTGCGGAGACCGTGACCGGGCAGGGCACAACGGATGCGCCCTGGCTGGTGGCCCTCGACATCGACGGCACGACCATGCACGAGGACGGCACGATCAGCGAGCGCGTGCTCGACCAGGTGCGGCGCCTGGACGCGGCCGGCCACGAGATCATGCTCGCCACGGGGCGGTCGGCCGCGACCACGCTGCCGGTGCTCGACCGCCTCGAGATCGCCCCGCGCTTCGTCGTCTGCTCCAACGGTGCGATCACGCTGCACCGCGACCCCGACTCGCCCACCGGCTACCGGCGCGAGTGGGTCGAGACCTTCGACCCCACCGAGGTTCTCCTCTCGATCAAGTCGCATCTGACCACCGCCCGCTACGCCGTCGAGGACGAGCACGGCTACTACCGCTACACCGAGCCGTTCCCCGACGCGACCATCGGACTCGACAGCGAGCACGTCGACTTCGACGACCTCCTGCGCCATGCGGCCACCAGGGTCGTGGTGATCTCGCCCGACCACGACATGGACGACTTCCTCCGCGTCGTCGACCGGATGGGCCTCAACCGGGTGAGCTACGCGATCGGCTGGACCGCGTGGCTGGACATTGCCCCCGACGGAGTGAACAAGGCCACCGCGATGGAACGGGTGCGTGCCGAGATCGGCATCCCCCGGGACCGGGTGATGGCCGTCGGCGACGGGCGCAACGACATCGAGCTTCTGCAGTGGGCGGCCGTCCACGGCCGCGGGGTTGCGATGGGGCAGGCGCCGGACGAGGTCATCGCCGCGGCCGGTGAGACCACCGGGGCCGTTCAGGACGACGGCCTCGCGTTCGTGCTGAGCAGTCTGTAGCCTCACCCAGCCGCCTGCCAGCATCCGCTGGCATTCTGGATGGTGGCTCATCGGATAGAATCGGTCGGTATTCGCCTGTGTCGATCGTGTGCTCCCTGCACGCTCGCCCAGCGAACAGGGAGGGCTGTCCGAGCGGCCGATGGAGCCAGTCTTGAAAACTGGTGGGCAGAGATGTCTCGTGGGTTCGAATCCCACGCCCTCCGCACCTGGATGCTGCACGCCGGCACACGACGAAGGGACCTGAGTGAGCGACCAATTGCGGCCCCGCTCGACACGGTCGCGAGCGCTTGCGACCTTCGCCAGGCACGGCCGGCTGAGAAGGTCCAACCCGGTCGTCACCGTGGTGAAATTCCTCGCCGCGGCCCTGGCCGTCGTGCTCGTCAGCGGGGTGTCCGTAGCCGCCCTCGCCACCTACGACGTCGCCGCGAGCGTGCAGGCGCCGGTCCACCTGACCAATGAGACGAAGGGGCCGGTGCCTCAGATCGGCGCAATCCCCGGCGGGGTCAATCTCCTGGTGGTCGGGAGCGACACCCGGAAAGGCCAGGATCCGGTCTTCGGCCCGGAAGATTCCACCGGCGACCTCAACGACGTGACGATGCTGCTCCACATCTCGGAAGACCACACGAACGCTTCCGTGATCAGTTTCCCCCGCGACATGTTCGTCCCCATCCCCGCATGCCCCGACCCGAGCGGCGGCACCTTCGACTCGATGAGCCGTCAGAAGATCAACACGACCCTCACCTACGGCGGGCTGGCCTGCACGGTTCTGACCGTGGAGAAGCTGACCGGCCTGAGCATCCCCTACGCCGCGGAGGTGCAGTTCAGCGGTGTCATGGCCATGTCCACCGCCGTCGGTGGGGTGCCGGTCTGCGTGGCGGAGGAGATCCAGGACGATCACACCGACACCTACCTGACCCCCGGGATGCACACGCTCGAGGGGGTTGCGGCCCTGCAGTTCCTGCGCACACGACACGGGGTGGGTGACGGGAGTGACCTCACCAGGATCAACAACCAGCAGGTGTTCATGTCCGCGCTGGTGCGCACGGTGAAGAGCGCATCGACACTGTCGGATCCGCTCAAGGTGTACTCGCTGGCCAAGGCCGTGACCGCCAACATGCAACTCTCCACGAACCTCAACAATGTGTCGACGATCGCGTCGATCGCCGTGGCGCTCAAGGACATCGACCTCAACAAGGTCGCATTCGTCCAGGTTCCCACCGGTGCCGCCACCGGGGGCGTCATCCCGTTGCAGCCGGACTTCGACGACCTGTTCACGGCCGTCGCAGCCGACCAGCCGCTGCAATTGGGCGGCAGCACCGGGCGCGGCGCGACCCTGGACCCGTCCGCGACGCCCGCGCCGACCGACCCGGCAGTCGAGGCGCCGACGGACCCGAACGCCACACCCGATCCGGCCGCGACGACACCGGGGGTCACCGTGCTCCCCGATTCGGTGACCGGGCAGACGGCTGGGGAACTGACCTGTTCCGTCGGCCGCACCCTCGAGAACCAGTAGCAATCGGGCATCCGGGGCCGGTGTTCAATCGGATGCCGCTTGTGAGGTTATGATTGCTGAGGTGTGTTTGCATTGCAGGCACCAAGGAGACGTCGCATAGTACGGCTTAGTGCACCACCCTGCTAAGGTGGAGTACCCTTCACGGGGTACCGTGGGTTCAAATCCCACCGTCTCCGCTCGTTTTTTCCGCTACATCCCAGTGTTTTCAAGGGATGTGGGGGTTTTTTCTTGGCCGGAATGCTCCCGTGGCAACATTTTGGCAACATTCGAAAACGTGGCGGCCTGATTCAGTAGCGTGGCAACGGCGTCGAGGTCGGCATCGAAGAGGTCCGCGTAAATGTCCAGGGTCATCGCCGCAGAGGCGTGACCGAGTGTCCGCTGCACCGATTTCACGTTTGCGCCGACGCTGACCGCGAGACTCGCGGCCGTGTGCCGGAGGTCGTGGAGAGTCATCTGAGGCAGGCCCGCGGTCGTTAGTGCGGTCAGAAACCAGCTCCGGGTCCCCACGCTCACCCGGGTGCGCTTGGGGTGCTGCCCGAACCGGTCCGAAAAGACCAAGTCGGTCGGCTGCTTTCCCGCGCAGGAGTCGGCGAGTCCCGGGGTCAGGAATTCAGGGAAGGGGACCGAGCGTCGTTTCGATGCCTTCGGCGACCCGATTTCGATGCGTCCACCGACTTCGACCGCGTTCCGGTTGATGTTGATTCGGCGCCGGGCCAGGTCCAGGTCCCGCACCTCGAGGCCGATTGCCTCGCCCCAGCGCAGCCCGCAGTAAGCCTGCACGAGGACGAGGGTGGACCGATCGCCAGAGGCTCGCGCCAGAGCGGCGACCTGGCCGTGGCTCAGGTACAGGTGGTCCTTCTGCACCTTCCGGGGCAGGTTGACACCGCGGGCCGGGTTCGAGCTGATCCGTCGGTCCTTGACCGCGATGTCTAGGAGCGCAGCGAGGACCCCATATGCGCGGAGCACGGTCGTGGCTCCCTTGCGGCCCGTCATTTCTGTCACCCACGCCTGAACTTCGCTGTGCCGAATGGTTCCCACAGCACGCATTCCCCAGGTGGGTTCGACATACAACCGCCACGCGGATTCGACCGGTCGGAGGCTCGAGGGTTTTAGGTGTGACTGGTGGGCCAACCACTCCGTGCCGAGCGTGCCCACGGCTGCCCGCGCCGCCGTTGCATTAATGAACTCGCTGGCAGGATACATTCAGCATCTCTGAAAATCGCCGGGACCGAAGCCAAGAACAGAAGTTCAAGGCAGCATCACAAGGTGGCCGTGATGCGCCACCCCTTGACGCGGAAACCACCCAACGTTCAGCCCCGGCAGCCGACACCGCAGTCACCCGATGTCCGCATTGCCCGCCGGCTCCGATTCACAAGACGCCGCCGCGTACCCGTCAACAGCCGCCAGTTCTCGGCCCATCCGAACCCGGGCGAGGACGACTGCGAACGGCTTCGAGCCGCGCTGGGCGGCAAGAGCGTACAAATGTCTACGTGCCGGCTCGTAGTCGACTGTTGAGCGTGGGTTGTTGGGGTTACTGGCGCTGGAAGATGTTGAGAATGTTTCCCTCGCTATCTGTGAACCAAGCAGCTTTCCCGACCGGGGTCGTCGCGATGCCGTTCTCAGTCTTGAGGCCGGGAAAGTCGTATTCCTCGAAGACGATGCCACGGCCTTGGAGATCCTCGACCTCCGCGGTGATGTTGTCGGTTCCCCAGCCCATCTGAGTGTTCTTTGCGGTGCCCGCATTGTCGGTCTTGTAAAGCAGGAAGGCCGTTCCGTTCCCGCAGCGGTAGAGGAGGTTTTCCTCATCCATTACGTCCGCGGGCTCGAGTCTAAGCACGTCCCGATAGAAGTTTCTGGCCCTGACCATGTCCTTCGCTGGAAGGACCGCCATGATGTCAAGTTGCTTGAGCATGCTGATTTCTCCTCCTTGGCACTGATTGTGTTACTTTTCCCCGACGGCAGTGCCCGCACGGTGGATTACCGATTGTCTTTTGGGACCTGGCCACCGGCTTTTCGGCCACGGGCCGGGACAGTCGCTGGGGAGTTCTTCGGTGGGGTTTGAGGGTCAGCCGGATCGAGAGTCTTCACAGCGTTCATGCCGCCATTATGACCACGATTGGGGTCCTCGGATACGGGTGTAGCCGGGACCCGACTTGAGGGCATGTGCGTGTCCCGACACGCGCTGATCTGTGGAAACACGCGGTTGCGAGACCCCGGCAGTTGGTGATTCCGCGGCGGCCAATCTCGATCGGATGTCTCATTGCTCTCTGCGTGAAAGACAGTGAAGATGCTCCGAGCGCTTACGAGCTCAGGAGTGCGACCAAGGATTCACCGGGCTCTGGCCGGCTCCTGACTCTCGTGTGGTTGCTTGGTCGGTCGGGGGCGTCGATGACTTGTGTTCGCCGATGGTCACTAAACCATGGATGCTGTTTGCAGAGAGAGTGAGCTGAGCGAGCCACACTTGATTGATTGAGTACGGGCCGCCAGAAAATTCGAAATATATCGGAGCTGCAGGACTAATCCAGGTGGAGCTGCGGCCACCGCCCGACTCCGCGGTATTGCACCAGGACAGCAGAAAGCTCTCGCCACGTCGGAGTTTCTGGATCATCACAATCTGTAGATGAGCCAGGGTTCGATCCTCGAATTGGATCCTCACCCGGTCGTACGTCAGTGTGCCCACGATGAGTCGCCTTCGTAGTGAAGCATGGCGTTGCAGTTGGAATCGGAATGACCCGATCGGCGAATGCGACGGGTTCGAAGAGGACCAACCTCAACCTACTCTGTCCGGGTCCGAGCGGTGGTCCTCTGGTGATGAGTGATTCCATACGTGGAAACCTTTGAGCGCGAAGGCCCGCGGTACGGCGGGCGTACACTCAGCGGCAGGAACGAACCACGTCGCGGAGATTGGGCTGACGCTGAGTGTTGGCAAACGGAAGGTGGGCAACATGAGTGGGGACTCGGACGAGTGCGTTCAGGGGAATGAGCGGGGGCCAGTTGTCCCGGCCCCGTTGGACCGCTGGCGAGCCTTGCCGGCTCGGGTGCCAGTGGAGGAGCTGAGCACGTCCTCGCCGGCTTCGGCTGTACCGGACCCTGAGGGTGGCAGAAACCCCGACAATGACTGGGTGCTGAGGGGCGTGTGAACCGGCACATGCATGCCCGCAGTTGGAGGGGCGGCTATGGTGCGTTGTCGGGGTGGGGCTATGGTTTCACTCCGGGCCGCAGCTTCCGGGTGAACGGGGCCGACCAGGGTCACGACCCGTCCTGACCGACAGTGAACTGCTCTGCCTCGTCCTCGCCGAACACGTGCTCGGCATCGCCTCAGGAGCATGTTCCTGACTCTGCCCGACAACCCGGGTAGGCAAACGCGTCCGCTAATCCAGCGAGCTCCTCTCGTCGTCAGCACCGGACTCGCGCCTCGGGCTGCAGATCCTGGTCGTCTTGGAGGCGCCGGGCGCGGAGCCACACGTCGTTGGGCTGTTCATCCATTTCGTCTTGGCCGTGCCGCTCAAAGTCGGACTAATATGACGTCATACTGCGCGTGAAAATCCGCGCCAGGGCGACAACCCGAATGTCACCCTGGCTCGGCCTCCAATTTCGCGTCGTTGCCCAGTCGGCGAAAAAATGGTCGTGCACGTACGAGAACCTTGCACCCAAATTTAATACTGAACGCCCGGTCCCGCAACGGAAAATCATCATTTCGGGGGACATGACGCGGCCCAGTCCACCGTGAGGGGGAACGGCATTCGGCATTTTTCTAGCGTTCCGAATATGACTCTCGAGTTCACTCTTGAGCTCGTGTCGAAGCACACGTGCCCAGCCGAACAGCCACTGCGACAAAATGGTGTTTTACTTGGGCGTCGTTGGCTACGGAATGATGTTGTGGTTCAGTCGAAAGAAGTTGTTTGGGTCGTATTTACGACCAGGGGTCCGCGCTCGTCGCGTTCGACGGCGAGGACATACCCCGTGGTGTGCGGTACTCCTGCGACGGGATCAACACCCACCGCTGAATATTGGCTTCGATGGGCACCACCCCTGGTGCGAGTGAGCCCCACTGTTCAGATTCGTGATTCGTATCGTTCAGCCCCACCACCGGCGTGGT
>NZ_JADOVI010000012.1 GCF_015752155.1 Cryobacterium sp. MP_M3
TCCTTAACGGCTACGTGTGAGTGCCGCCACACTGGGCCGTCTGGGCCAACGATCGCTGACCATTAGCCGGTCACGAATCCGCAGGGGCACCAGTAAGGGATTCCGGACACTCTCCCCACGGCCGTTCCGCGCCGCTGGGCCTCAGCGTAACGGGTCAGTCGAAGATCCGGTCCAGCCAGTCCTGCCAGGAGTTCTGCAGGGCCGTCGGGTCGGCGGCGCCGAAATGGTGCACGGTGACGCCGACCGGCGCCCCGAAGGCGTTGCGTCCGAAGAATCGGTAGAGCGCGTCACCCGTGCGCACGCCGATGAAGTTGTCGTTCCAGAAATCGACGACGGCCGTATCCGAGGCGATCCCAGGCAGTGCCGCCGGCACGCTGTCCCCGGCCGCGGCGCCGGCGATGAGCCCGAGGGCGGCCTTCACGCGGTCGAAGGCGCCGGGAGCGGCGGAGGCGGCCGGCCCGTCCACCGACGCGAAGACGACCGGACGCCCCGCGAAATGCTCGAGGTACTCGGCCAGGGTGTGCAGGTAGAAGGCGGTGTGCGCGCTTGCACCGTCGTACTGGGTGTCCCAGTCCTCCGTGAATACCCCGCTGTGCACCCAGCGCAGGAACGCGCGCCCCTCCGGGCGATCCTCGATGACCTGTTCGAGCTGGTTGAACCAGCCGTCCGCGCCCTCCATCCGGTTGACGTGGTGCGTCGGGCGTTCGGAGACGATGTCCTCCCCGGGCATCCCGTCGGTGGGGAAGAGCCACGCCGCGGTCTCCGTTGTCACCGCGTCCCAGACCTGGTCCGGGGTTCCCGGGAACTCCCCCTCGAAGACGATCTCGAATTCCTTGCTCATGGTCGGTGCTCCTCGTGGGTCGTGGCTGACACCGGGCGGGCGCCCGGATGGTTGCCGGTCGTGGGCGCGTCGGCACCCTGCGTTTCCAGCTCGGCGCTGTGCCGGGCCGTTCCGTCGGCGGTGATCCGCGGGTGCAGGGCGAGCACGAGCCGGTAGGCGCGCCCATTCGGCGCCGCGGGCGTGTCGTAGCGCTCGACGAGGCCGGCGACGCTCCGCCCGAGTTCCGCCGCGAAGGCGGCCCGGTCCGACGCCGTGGCGAAGCGGAGCTCGCTGTCGATGGTGAACGTCGGCAATGGCTTGCGGGCGTGGTCAGAGCGGGTGATCAGGGTGCCGACGTCCTGCACCAGGCGCGCCGCCACCGCCAGCATCCAGCGCGCCGAGAAGTGGTCCACTCCCCTGCCAGGGTCGGGGGCGACTCCCCCGAGTGCGCTCGGCAGGATCACGAAGCTCGCGGCGGTCGCCTGCATGATCCGCTCGGTCATGTTGCCCCTGCGTCGTTCCTCGACGAGCTCGACGAGGCCGTGTCGCTCGAGTTCGCGCAGGTGGTAGTTGACCTTCTGGCGCGGCAGCCCGATTCGTGCCGCGAGCGTCGTCGCGGACCCCGGCTCCCCCAGTGCCGCGAGGATCCGGCTCCGGATCGGGTCGAGGGATGCTTCGGCCGCGCCGGCTCCGTCGATCACCGCGATATCCAACATGATGCCAGCCTGTCACCGACAATAAAATTTGTCAATGACGCGGGAGCCGCGGTCACCCGGCGAAGATCGACGGCTGATGAGCGGCCCACGGCATGGCCTGCTCGAGCTGCGCCGCCAGCCGGATGAGCACGTCCTCCCGGCCCGCCGCTGCCACGAGTTGCACGCCGATCGGCAGACCCTCACGGCTCATCCCGAGCGGCAGGCTGATCGCCGGGTGGCCTGACAGATTGAACGGCGCCGTGAACGGCCCGTACTCGAAGATCCGCCGCAACCAGCCCCGCACGGAGTAGCTGGCGTTGTCGTAGTCGAGGGTGCCATGGCGGGCGGGCAGCCGACCGATGGTGGGCGTGACCAGCACATCGTGGCCGGAGAAGAACTGGGCGATCGAGGCCGACAGCTGTCGCTGGGCGCGGACCGCACCGGCGAGGTCCGCATCCGTTCGAGCGAGGGTTTCCCTGAGGACGGCACGGGTCACCCCTTCGAGGAGGGCGCGGTCGGGTTGTCGGGGCGCCCCGAGCAAGGCCGTGCCGGCCGCATACACGGCCAGCATCTCCCCCTCCACGACAAGGTCAGAGTCGATGGTGGGGCTGGTCTCGACCACGCGGTGCCCGATCCAGTCCAGCATCGCGGCGACGGCCACCGTGGCAGCGGCCACCTGGGCGTCGATGGGGACTCCCGACCAGGCGGCCGTGGTCACCGCCACCCGCAACGGCTCCGCCGGGGCGCGGAGCTGGTCGGCGTAGCCTCTCGACCCCGGTGTGCCGTGTGCGACCACATCGAGCAGGTGGGCGGCGTCGCGAACGGTGCGGGTCAGCGCGAAGTCCACCGCGACGGATTCTCCCGGCCCCGCGTAGCCGCCCGGGGTGCGGCCGCGAGCGGGCTTGAGGCCGACCAGTCCGCAACACGACGCGGGCACCCGCACCGATCCTGCACCGTCACTGCCGTGGGCCACCGGCACTGCGCCGGCCGCGACGAGGGCTGCCGACCCGCCGCTCGAGCCGCCGACACCTCGGGTGAGATCCCACGGAGACCGGGTCACGCCGTACATCGCCGATTCTGTGGCGAAGCTGAAACTCATTTCCGGAGTGGTCGTCTGCCCGATCGCGGCGAGCCCGGCGGCCCGGAACCGGGCCATCAGCTCGTGGTCCAGACCGGTCACGGCCCCGCGGATGCCGCGGCTGCCGAGTGTGAACGGCACTCCCCGGGCGAACGGGCCGCTGTCCTTGACCAGGAACGGCACGCCGGCCAGCGGCCCATCGGGCTGATAGCCCTGCGCCGGTTCGAAGAGCGGCCGGGTCAGCGCGTTGAGGTCGTCGTTGACCGCGGCCACTGCTCGCCGGGCCGCATCTTCGGCCTCGTCGGCGCTGACCTGCCGCGACCGGATCAGCGCGGCCAGGCCCACGGCATCCTGACGGCAGTAGTCCCGCAAATCCAACATCGCGCCTACTTCCGGGCCGCGCTCACGGCCGGCTTCTGCCCGCCGCCTCAGCCTGGGCTTGCTCGGCCAGCCAGTCCTGCAAGAACCGCCCGGCCGCAGGGTGCGCGGTGACACCCTCGTGCAGTTGCGCGTGCCGGTGGATCTGGTCCCCAGCGGCGGCCGGATGGGCGGCGAGGTACCCGGTGACCGGGCAGTCGGCCAGGGTGTGCGGGTGAGGTGACCCCCATCGCAGGAACTGCCAGTGGTACGCCAGGGCACCCAGCCCGGTCCTCACCGCGTCGGGGACAAGCGGAGACCGGAATCCCGTCACCCAGTCCGGCACAGCCTCCGCGGGCATCGGGGCCGAGAAATAGTAGCCCTGGCCGGCGGACGCGCCGAGTACGGCCGCGGCCTCGGCCACACCCGCTGATTCCAGGCCCTCCACGACCACGCGCACGCCGAAGTCGCGACCCAGCTGGGTCAGGGTGGCGATCAGGCTCAGGGATTCGATCGGCTTGGCGTCGATCTCGAGCAGCAGATCCCGGTCGAGTTTGATGGAGTCGAACGGGAGGTCGGAGAGGCGTTTCAGACTGCCGTAGCCGGACCCGAGGTCGTCCAGGGCGAGCCGGACCCCGAGAGCCTTGAGCCGGTCCACGGCGTTCGCCTGCACGGCGGAGTCCATCGTCTGGGTCTCGAGTAGTTCCAGCTCGAGCCGCTCGGGCGCAATGCCGTGCAGGGCCAGCAGGGTCCCGACCCAGTCGGGGCAATCGAGATTGAGGAGGGTCGACGGTGCTAGATTGACGGAGACCCTGGTCACCAGACCCTGGCCCTCCCACCCGGCGAGGCTGCCGAGTGCCTCACCGAGCGCCAGGCGGAAGAGTTCGTCCTCGTCGACGTCACTGAGGCCGGGCAGGAAGACGTCCGGCGGGACAACCGTGCCGTCGTCCAGCACGAGGCGCGCCAACGCCTCCACGTGGCTGAGCGCCCCCGAGCGAAGATCGAGGATCGGCTGCATGTACATCCGCAGGCCACCACCGAACAACCGCTCGCGGTAGGCCCGGGCCAGGTCATCCGTCAGGGTGCCCTGCGCCCGGGTCTCGCGATCCACGGACTGCGCCGGCGCCGTGCCGGGAGCCTGCCGGGGCCGGGCACTCCGCCACCACTTCTCTCGATCTCCCTTGCCGGCCTTAGCCTCGTACAGGGCGGCATCAGCCTCTCGCAGGAGGGTCGCGCAGTCCGTCCCGTCACGAGGGCACAATGCGACGCCCATGCTGAATCCCACCGAGACCGGGGCGCCTTCGATGACGAACGGGGTCTCCACCGCGCGGTGGAGACCGGCCAGGACACGATTCAGCTGGTCCTCGTCGTCAATCTCGTCGACGACAACGACGAATTCGTCACCGTTCAGGCGAGCGAGAAAGTCGTCCTCGCCCAGCAGCGCTCCCAGGCGGCGTCCGAATTGGCGCAGAAGGTCGTCGCCGCCCAACGACCCGAACCGGTTGTTCACCAAGCGGAAGTCGTCGATGTCGATCACACCGAGCGCCGCCGAACGGTCGCCGCGAGGCGCGGCCTGGGCTGCGGCGAGGTGCTCTTCGAGCGCTCTCCGGTTGGGCAGCCCGGTCACCGGGTCGTGGGTGGCCTGAAATCGCAGTTGCTCCTGCAACGCCATGCGCGTGTTGATGTCCCGCTGCACACTGACGAAGTGCGTGACCGCTCCCCCCTCGTCGCGCAGCGCGGTGATGCTCAGCCCGTTCCAGAACGGTGAGCCGTCTTTCCGGTAGTTGAGGATGTCGCCCTCGAAAGAGTCCCCGCCCCGGAGGGCGCTCCGGATCGCCACCCGGGCGGTCGGGTCGGTGCCCGGTCCCTGCAGGAGGCGACAATTGGTGCCCAGGATTTCCTCGGCCCGGTAGCCGGTGATCGCGGTGAAGGCGTCGCTGACGTGGAGGATGTTCTCCTGCGCGTCGGTGATCAGGGAAACCCGGCTCGTCGCGGCGAATGCGCGGGCGAGGAGGGACGCCTCAACCGGTTGCCCGAGCCGCAGGAATGTGTTCATCAGGCCGACCTTCGTCTCAGCGGAAGAAGTGGCACGGCGAGTGGACGCTCGCGAGCCGACCACATGGCCTGTTCGAAAGTGCCGGTCCCCGCACTATTCGAGAATCAATCTAGCGCCACTCGCGCCGACTTGACCTCACCCCGTTTGCGGGAGGTCGTGGCGACGGTGGGTCACCATCCCGAACTCATTCACCGGCTCGAACGCGTCCCGGTCCCATGCCCCTGGATGCGCGACCGGGCAGTTGAGGATGCTGTCATGGGCGGCGTGGACGATGGTGTGTTCCCGCATGGCGTGCCCGCAGACCGGGCAGCGCTTGAGACTGACCGGGTCGTCGGCATCGAAGCCGCCCGGCGGGGGCGGACTCGCGATGGGCCGCAGGGTGTGGTCGACCCATTCGAAGCGATGCGCGGGCGCCGTGCCCCGCCGCGACCTGTTGTGCTGGACCATGGCGACAGCGTACGCCGGATTGGACAAGACCGCGCTTGTCTGATAGGTGCGGGGCTACTCTTCGCCGAAACCGGACTCGAGCAGGTTCGCCAGAGCCTCAACGGCCTGAGCGCCGTGGGCGTCTGAGGACGAGATCTCCGCCGTCTTCCCCCGGATCAGGCCGAGTGACATGATCGCCAGCAGGCTCGTCGCGTCCTTGCCGTTGACGGTGACCCGGGCGTCGAACGTGCTCGCCAGTTTCACGAAGTCGGCGGCCGGCCTGGCGTGCAGGCCGTCCTTGTTCGTCAGGGTGACCGTGCGGGTCACCACGGCCGGGCCGGCCGGGGTGCCTTCGGGCGGCGAACCGTCGGATGCCGGGGCTGCCGACCGGGCGGCCCGCACCACATCGTCGAGGCTGTCCCTGACCTCCGCGGCCACGGCCGCCGCCACTCCCCCCTCGACGATCGGCGCATCGACGATTCGCACCCGTGCCCGCAGGCCCTCGTCGAGAAAGTCGAGCGCGGTCTCGGCGGTGAGGATGGCCGAGCCGAGATCGCAGAGCACCGCAACGCCCGCCCCGGCATCCGCCCGCTCGATCCCCCCGAGCACCAGTGTGAAGCTGGTGCCGATTCCACCCTCATCGGTGCCGCCGGCCGCGACGAGGACGGTGTGTGGAGCCATCTGGCCCGCCAGTTCGACGAGACCCTCGGCGATCTTCACACTGTGGGACACGAAGACCAGTCCCACCCGGGGAGCATCCGCCATGCTCAGGCCTCCGCGGCGGTGTCGGCCGCGGCCCTCAACAGGAGGGCGGACGACTGGGCGCCGGGGTCGCGGTGCCCGATGGCCCGCTCACCCAGGTAGCTCGCACGACCCTTGTGGGCGACGAGGGGCTCGGTGGCCAGCGCACCGGCCTCTGCGGCATCCGCCGCCGCCCGCAGGATGGCCAGGTCGTCGGCCCCGGCGGCCTGGGCGGCGCCGGCGGCGTCGACCGCCGGCGTCCAGGCGTCCACCATCGTCTTGTCGCCGGATTCGGCCTTGCCGCGCAGCACGATGCCGTCCCTGGCGGCCGTCAGGAGCGTCACGAGCGCGGCTCCGTCCAGGTCGGTCTTGTCGGCGATCGCGATCGCCGCCTTCAGGAACGCTGTGCCGTACAACGGGCCGGCCGCACCGCCCACTGTCGAGATGAGCGTCGTGGCGACCATCTTGAGGACGTCACCCGGGCCGGCCTCGGCAGGAACGGCATCCAGCTTGGCCAGAACGGCCTGGAAACCCCGATCCATGTTCTCGCCATGGTCCCCA
This sequence comes from Cryobacterium sp. MP_M3, assembly GCF_015752155.1. GTDB lineage: Bacteria > Actinomycetota > Actinomycetes > Actinomycetales > Microbacteriaceae > Cryobacterium. The sequence goes on from NZ_JADOVI010000012.1 coordinate 6,735, forward strand.
TCGCCGATCTCGCGGTCCAGGTCGATCAACTCGATCCGGTGCTCGCTCATGACATCCGCGCTGTTTCTGATCCAGGCTTTGGCCCAGGTGGCACCCAAGTTCATCTGATCTCCCTCTACCGTCCCCACCGTAGCGCCGCGGTCTGTACCGGCGCATCCCACAGGGTGGTGAGTTCGTCGTCGAGTTTCAGGACGGTGATCGACATGCCCTGCATTTCGAGGGAGGTCGTGAAGTTCCCGACCAGGGTGCGAGTCACCTCGATGCCTCGCTCGGCGAGAACCTCGGCGGCCCGCCGGAACACGATGTACAGCTCGACCTGCGGCGTTCCACCCATGCCGTTGACGAACAGGAGGACCTTGTCGCCGGCCACGAAGGGGATGTCATCCAGGATCGGGCCGAGAAGGCGGTCGACGATGGCGTCGGCGGGTTCGAGCTTGATCCGCTCGCGTCCCGGCTCCCCGTGGATGCCGATGCCGATCTCGATCTCATCCTCCGCCAGGGTGAAACTCGGCTGCCCGGCGTGGGGCACGACGCAGGGGGTGAGGGCCACCCCCATCGAACGCACCTGACCGATGACGCGCTCTGCCACGAGTGCGACCGATTCGAGGTCGTCACCGCGGTCGGCAGCGGCACCGGCGATCTTCTCGACGAGGACGGTCCCGGCGACGCCCCGGCGACCGGCGGTGTAGAGAGAGTCCTTCACCGCCACGTCGTCATTGACGAGCACGGAGCGCACCTCGACGCCGTCCGCGGCCGCGAGATCGGCGGCGGTCTCAAAATTGAGTACGTCACCGGTGTAGTTCTTCACGATGTGGAGCACGCCTGCTCCCCCGTCCACCGCCTTCGTCGCGGCCAGGATCGGGTCAGGAGTCGGCGAGGTGAACACCGCGCCGGGAACCGCGGCGTCCAGCATGCCCGGCCCGACGAATCCACCATGCATCGGCTCATGGCCGCTGCCGCCGCCGCTGACGATCCCGACCTTCCCGGCGACCGGGGCGTCCTTGCGCACGATGAAGATGGGATCGGTGGAGACCCGAACGAGATCGGCGTGGGCGGCCCCGAACCCGGCGACGGCCTCATTGACGACATTCTTCGGATCATTGACGAGCTTTTTCATGACTCTTCCTTCGATCGAGTTGGCGGAACGACGCGGCATTCGGGTCGCGGCGTGTGTATTTGCAGGTTCGCCCCCAACTTACGCGCTGCCGCGGTCGCCGGTAAGGGCCAGATAATGGCACGGCCACCTGCCTATTCCACTCCCGAAACCACCGCGCTATGTTGTTGCCAACCGCTCACCGCGAGGGGATCGTCTGGTATCTCCAGCCTCACCAAGGAAGGTCACAGTGGACAATATTGGAGTCGTATTTTTGTCGGAGGTCGTGGGCACAGCGATGCTCGTCCTCCTCGGTACCGGAGTCGTCGCCAACGTAGCCCTGGCTAAGAACAAGGGACTCGGCGGCGGCTTCCTCATGGTGACCATCGGCTGGGGTTTTGCCGTCTACGCGGGTGTCATCGTCGCCTACAACTCCGGCGCCCACCTGAACCCTGCCGTCACACTCGGCTTGGTGGCCTCCGGCGCGACCGAGTTCGGTTCCGGCGTGACCGTCAGCTTCCTGTCGGTGCTGGTCTACATCGCCGGCCAGATGCTGGGCGCGTTCCTCGGCGCCGTGGCCTGTTGGCTGGCCTACAAGCAGCACTTCGATGCGGAACCCAACCCGGCCAACAAACTAGGTGTGTTCTCGACCGGCCCGGCCATCCGTTCCTACGGCTGGAACCTCGTCACGGAGATCATCGGCACCTTCGTGCTGGTGTTCGTGGTGATCGCGTTCGGCGGTGGGCGCCAGGGTGAGAGCGGCGGCCTTGCCGCCCTCGGCGCCCTGCCCGTCGCCATCCTCGTCATCGTGATCGGCACCTCGCTCGGTGGGCCGACGGGGTATGCGATCAACCCGGCCCGTGACCTCGGCCCGCGGATCGCGCACTTCCTGCTGCCGATCAAGGGCAAGGGCTCCTCCGACTGGGCCTACTCGTGGGTTCCGGTCGTCGGCCCGATCATCGGCGGGCTGCTCGCCGGCTGGGCGTCCTTCGCCCTCCTGCCGCTCCTCACCTAACTCACGGAACGGGCCGATTCAGTCTCTGGATCGGCCCCTCTTTTTTGCGTCACCCCATCAACGCGCCACACAATAAGGAGTTATCCATGGCTCAGTACGTAATCGCGATCGACCAGGGAACGACGAGTTCCCGCGCGATCATCTTCGACAAGGCCGGGTCGATCGTCTCGACCGGCCAGCTCGAGCACGCCCAGATCTTCCCCCAGGCCGGCTGGGTCGAGCACGACCCGATGGAGATCTGGAACAACACCCGTGAGGTCATCGGCCAGGCCCTCTCCAAGGCCAACCTCACCCGCCACGACATCGCCGCCGTCGGCATCACCAACCAGCGCGAGACCGCCGTGGTCTGGGACCGCACCACCGGACTGCCCGTCTACAACGCCATCGTCTGGCAGGACACCCGCACCCAGCCGATCGTCGACCGGCTCGCCGCCGACGGCGGCGTCGAACGGTTCAAGGCCCAGGTGGGCCTGCCGCTGGCGACCTACTTCTCCGGCACCAAGATCGTCTGGATCCTCGAGAACGTCGAGGGCGCCCGGGCCAAGGCCGACGCCGGCCAGCTGATGTTCGGCACGACCGACTCCTGGGTGCTCTGGAACCTGACCGGCGGGCTCGAAGGCGGCGTGCACGCCACCGACGTCACCAACGCCAGCCGCACCATGTTCATGGACCTGGAGACCCTGCAGTGGGACGACGACATCCTCGCCGCGTTCGACGTGCCCAAGTCGATGCTGCCCGAGATCCGCTCCTCCAGCGAGGTCTACGGCATCGTCAATGAGCACAGCCTGCTCCGGGAGGTGCCGATCGCGGGCATCCTCGGCGACCAGCAGGCGGCGACCTTCGGCCAGGCCGCGTTCGACCAGGGCGAGGCGAAGAACACCTACGGCACCGGTAACTTCCTCATCTTCAACACCGGCACCGAGATCGTCCACTCCAAGAACGGTCTGCTCACCACGCTGGGCTACAAGCTCGGCACCGACGCGCCCCATTACGCCCTGGAGGGTTCGATCGCCGTCACCGGTGCGCTCGTTCAATGGCTGCGCGACAACCTCGGCATGATCAGCAGCTCTGAGGAGATCGAGACCCTGGCCAAGACCGTGGACGACAACGGCGGCGCGTACTTCGTGCCCGCGTTCTCCGGCCTGTTCGCGCCGTACTGGCGTTCGGATGCCCGCGGCGCCCTGGTCGGCCTGACCCGGTTCGTGAACAAGGGCCACATCGCCCGTGCCGCGCTCGAGGCGACGGCGTTCCAAACCCGGGAGGTGCTGGACGCGGTCAACGCGGACTCCGGGGTGCCGCTGACCGAGATCAAGGTGGACGGTGGCATGATCGCCAACAACACCCTGATGCAGTTCCAGGCCGACATCCTCGGCGTGCCGGTCGTGCGCCCGGTCGTCGCGGAGACCACCGCGCTCGGCGCTGCCTACGCGGCCGGCCTCGCGGTCGGCTTCTGGGGCAGCCTCGACGAACTGCGCGCCAACTGGCAGGAAGACAGTCGGTGGACACCCCAGATGAGCGAAGAGGAGAAGAACCGGCAGCTGCGCAACTGGAAGAAGGCCGTCACGAAGACCTTCGGCTGGGTTGACGAGGACGTCGTCTAGCCCGGCTGGTCATCGCAGCCGGAGGGTGGCGTTCGGCCGGGTCAGACCCGGCTGGCCGCCACCCACTCGGCGAGTTTGGCCGTGGCCGCACCGGAGTCGACAGTCTCCGCGGCCACGGCCATTTTCATGCGGAATCGATCGAGGATATTCACCTGGGCCTGAGCCGGGTCGTTGGCGAGGTCGAAGGCGACCAGGCCGGCCGCGGCGTTGAGCAGGACGATGTCCCGCACCGCGTCGTCCTGGCCGGAGAGCATCTGGTGAACGACGGCCGCGTTGTGCTCGGCGTCGCCGCCGACCAGCTCGCTGATCTTCGACCGCTTGATTCCCAGTTCCCGGGGATCGATGTCGTGTTCGGTCACGAGCCCGCGCGAGACTTCCCACACGTGACTGTGCCCGGTCGTCGTGAGCTCGTCGAGGCCGTCATCCCCACGGAACACGAGGGCGGTGGCGCCCCGGGTCTGGAAGACGCCGACGATCAGCGGAACCCGGTCAAGGCTGGCCACACCGACGGCGGACGCCTCCGGGCGCGCCGGGTTGCAGAGCGGGCCGAGGTAGTTGAACACCGTGGGGATGCCGAGTTCCTTGCGGGCGGTCGCCGCATGGCGGAATCCGGGGTGGAACGCAGCGGCGTAGGCGAAGGTGATTCCCGCGGAATCAAGGATGGCTGCGACCCTGTCGGGCGCGAGGGTCAGGTCGATCCCGAGTGCCGCGAGCACGTCGGAGGAGCCTGACGCGGAGCTTGCCGCCCGGTTGCCGTGCTTGATCACCGGCACCCCGGCCCCGGCACAGACGATGGAGGCCATTGTGGAGATGTTGACGGTGCCGAAACGGTCCCCGCCCGTGCCGACGATGTCGAGGGCCATCGGGTTCACGGCCAACGGCACAGCGTGCTCGAGGATCGCGTCGCGGAAACCGACGACTTCGTCGACCGTTTCACCCTTGGCCCGCAGGGCCACGAGGAATCCCGCGAGCTGCGCTGGAGTGGCTTCCCCCTGCATCACCTGTTCCATGCTCCACGCCGCATCGGAGACACTCAGGTCCTCACCCGCGAGGAGGGCGCTGATCACGTTGGGCCAGGACTGGAATTCAAGCATGGAACGATCTTAAGCGAGATCCGCCGACCACCCGAATTGGTCCTCCGGGGGCGTCTTTGTTCCAATCGGGTGGTCATTCCGGTTTTTGAGCGACAGGCAAGCCCAGTTGAGCGAAACCCCGTCGGATATCGGCCATAATGGAACGGTGACGAGCCCTTCAATTACTTATTCAGCCACAGCGCCCGTGGTTAATCGGCCCAACAGCGTGGCTGTGGGCACAATCGTCTGGCTCGGCAGCGAGGTGATGTTCTTCGCCGGTCTCTTCGCGATCTACTTCACCCTCCGGTCGACTTCGCCGGAGTTGTGGCAGTTCGAGACGGAGAAGCACAATTTCTCCTACGCGCTGGTCAACACGCTCATCCTGGTGACGTCCTCCGTGACCTGCCAGTTCGGCGTGTTCGCGGCCGAACGGCTGCAGGCCAGGTCCACCGGCTGGAAGCCGAGCCAGTGGGGCATGGTCGAGTGGTTCTTCCTCACCTACGCCCTCGGTGCGATCTTCGTCTCCGGCCAGATCTTCGAATACGCCACGCTCGTGTCCGAGGGTGTCGCCCTCTCCAGCAACGCGTACGGATCCGCGTTCTACCTCACCACCGGGTTCCACGGCATCCACGTCACCGCCGGCCTCCTGGCCTTCCTGCTCGTGATCGGCCGCGGCTTCGCGGTCAAGAACTTCGGCCACAAAGAGGCAACCAGCGCCATCGTCGTGTCCTACTACTGGCACTTCGTCGACGTCGTCTGGATCGGCCTGTTCCTCGTCATTTACGTTCTCAAATAGACAGTCGAAAGTGGAAAACGCACAAATGACCACGATCAAGAAGCCCAAGAGTCCCGGCGGGCGCAAGGCCGGCCGCCGCCACCCTCTGTCCAGCGTCGCCCTCATCGCGATCGGTCTCCTCTTCACGGGCGGGGCGTACGCCGCGTTCAGCACGAGCACCGCCAGCGCCGAAACCAGCGCCACGTCCCAGCAGACGATCGGTGAGGGCAAGAAGCTCTTCGCCGCGAACTGCGCCACCTGCCACGGCCTGGCCGCGCAGGGCACCGGCAGCGGTCCGAGCCTGATCGGCGTGGGCGCCGCGGCGGTGGACTTCCAGGTCGGCACCGGCCGGATGCCGATGCAGATGGACGGGCCGCAGGCGCAGAAGAAGGCCGTCCAGTTCACGGACGAGCAGATCGCCACCCTGGCCGCCTATGTGTCCTCGCTCGCGCCCGGCCCCGGACTGCCTGAGGCCAAACTCCTCGACGAGAAGGGCGACGCTGCCAAGGGCGCCGAGCTCTTCCGAATCAACTGCGCGATGTGCCACAACGTGGCCGGCGCCGGTGGAGCGCTGACGGAGGGCAAGTTCGCACCGTCGCTCGAGGGAGTCACGTCCAAGCACATCTACGAGGCCATGGTCACCGGCCCGCAGAGCATGCCGGTCTTCAACGAGATGAACATCTCCCCCGAGAGCAAGCGCGACATCATCACCTACCTCAAGTACCTCGAGAACAACCCTTCTCCCGGTGGCTACGCGCTCGGCTCACTCGGACCGGTCTCTGAAGGCCTGTTCCTCTGGATCTTCGGGCTCGGGACGATCGTCGCCCTGACCGTGTGGATCACGGCGAAATCGAACTGACCGGTCATCCGGTCTCGAACAACTTGTATATGAAACTGCCGATGAAGGAGAACAATGGCCAAGGACGATAACAGCGGAAAGGACCTGGCCGCTGCTGACTCGTCGGGCGTCGGGCATGAGGGAGCTCCCGCAGGCACCGCCGTCGTCGTACGGGACGCCGTGGCCAACCCGGGCTTCCCGCCGCACCGCCCTCGTGTGACCGATCTCGACCCGAGCGCCGAGCGCCGGGCCGAGCGCACCGTGTACACGCTGTTCTACCTGTCGATCGTCGGCAGCGTCTTCGCCATCGCGGCGTACATGGCGTTCCCGATCGTCCCCGAGGACCCGGGTTCGGTTCGCACCAACAATCTTTTCATCGGCCTGGGCCTCACCCTCGCTCTGATGGCGATCGGCATCGGTGCCGTGCACTGGGGCAAGGCCCTGATGTTCGACCATGAGGGCATCGACGAACGCCACCCCGTTCGCGGCTCGGAGGAGACCCGCTCACGCGCCGTCGAGATCTTCCAGGAGGCCGGCGAAGAATCCGGCATCGGTCGACGCACCCTCATCCGCAACAGCCTGATCGGTGCGCTCATCGCGTTCCCGCTTCCTGCGGTCGTGCTGTTCCGCGGCCTCGGCCCGCAGGACGACAACCCGGCAGCACTTCTCAGCCACACGATGTGGAAGAAGGGCACGCGTCTCGCCCTCGACCCGACCGGCACTCCGATCAAGGCATCCGACATCACCCTGGGCTCCGCCTTCCACGTGATCCCTGAGGGGCTCCAGGACCTGGAGCACGGCAAGCTCGAAGAAAAGGGCAAGGCCGCCGTCCTGTTGATGCGGCTCAAGCCTGAAGACCTCAACGAACTGCCCGAACGCAAGGGCTGGTCGTATGACGGGATCGTCGCCTACTCGAAGATCTGCACCCACGTCGGCTGCCCGGTGGCGCTGTACGAGCAGCAGACCCACCACCTCCTCTGCCCCTGTCACCAGTCGCAGTTCGACGTGTCGAACCACTGCGAGGTCATCTTCGGACCGGCCAAGCGCCCCCTGCCCCAACTGCCCATCGCGGTAGACTCAGAGGGTTACCTCATTGCGCAGAGCGATTTCACTGAACCCGTCGGACCGAGCTTCTGGGAGCGGCATTGAGCACTACAACTACGACCACTGAGCTGGTCGAAACCAAGAAGTCCGACGGCCTGACGGCCGTCGCCGCCAACTACATCGACGAGCGCACCAGCATCTCGACGGCGGTCAAGGAACTGGGCCGGAAGATCTTCCCCGACCACTGGTCCTTCCTCCTCGGCGAGGTGGCGCTCTACAGCTTCGTCATCATCCTGCTGTCCGGATCGTTCCTGACATTCTTCTTCAGCGCGTCCATGGCGCCCGTGCAGTACGACGGTTCCTACGTCCCGTTGAAGGGCGTGGAGATGTCCGCGGCGATGTCGTCGTCACTCGACATCTCCTTCGACATCCGTGGCGGGCTGCTGATGCGCCAGGTCCATCACTGGGCCGCGCTGCTCTTCGTCGCGGCCATCGGCCTGCACATGCTCCGGATCTACTTCACCGGCGCGTTCCGCAAGCCCCGCGAACTGAACTGGGTGATCGGCTTCATCCTCTTCATCCTCGCCATGGCCGAAGGATTCACCGGCTACTCCCTTCCCGACGACCTGCTCTCGGGCAACGGCCTCCGCATCATCGACGGGATGGTCAAGGGCATCCCGCTCGTCGGCACCTGGATCTCCTACCTGCTCTTCGGCGGGGAATTCCCGGGCGAAGCCATCGTCGGACGCCTGTACTCGCTGCACATTCTGCTCCTGCCGGCGATCATCGTCGCGCTGATCGCGATGCACCTCTTGTTCGTCGTCGTCCACAAGCACACCCAGTACCCCGGTGCAGGGCGCACGAACCAGAACGTTGTCGGCTACCCGGTCCTCCCTGTCTACGCGGCCAAGGCCGGCGGCTTCTTCTTCATCGTCTTCGGCGTCGTGATGCTGATGGCCTCCTTGTTCACGATCAACCCGATCTGGAACTACGGCCCCTACGACCCCTCCCCCGTGTCTGCGGGAACCCAGCCGGACTGGTACATCGGATTCGCCGACGGGGCGCTGCGCCTGATCCCGCCGGGACTGGAGTTCGTCTGGCTCGACCACACGTTCTCGTTCAACATCCTCATCCCCCTCGTCTCTCTCGGGTTGTTCATCCTCGTGGTGCTCATCTACCCGTTCATCGAGGCCTGGGTGACCGGGGACAAGCGCGAGCACCACATCCTCGATCGCCCGCGGAACGCCCCGACCCGCACGGCCATCGGTGCGGCCGGCGTCACGTTCTACGCCGCCCTGTGGGCCACGGCCTCCTCGGACATCATCGCGACGCACTTCTCGGTCACGATGGAGGGTGTCATCCACACGATGCAGTTCCTCACGATCGTCGGACCGTTCATCGCGTTCTTCGTCGCCAAGCGGGTCTGCCTGGCGTTGCAGAAGAAGGACCGTGAGATCGTGCTGCACGGCTACGAGTCCGGTCGGATCGTGCGCCTTCCCGGCGGCGAGTACATCGAGGTGCACCAGCCGATCGACGAGTACGAGCGCTGGAAGCTGGTCAGCTACTCGGACTACAAACCGCTGATGATCCGCCCGAACGCCCAGGGCAAGATCACCACCGGGCAGAAGCTCCGCGCCGGCATGTCCCGCTGGTTCTTCGAGGACCGGATCGAACCGGTCGGCAGCGCGGAACTCGAACAGTCCCACGGAGACCACCACTAGGCACCCGCCTTACCAACAGATCGGGCATCGATGTCCCTCCAGACCCTGTCGGAGTGGCTTCGGTGCCCGATCTGTTTTGGTCCCCTCGCGCCCGGCGGCGCGCTCGTCCTCCGCTGCGCCACCGGCCACGCCTACGACGCGAACAAGCGCGGCTACGTCTCGCTGGCCGGCGGCTCCCGGCGCCTGATCGGCGACAGCGCGGCAATGCTCGATGCTCGTGACGCGTTCCTCTCCGCGGGCTGGTACGAGCCCCTGCGTGACAGCATCGCCGCACTGGTAGCTCAGGAGGACCCGCTCGCTGTCCTCGACGTCGGCTGCGGCACCGGCTACTACCTGCGCGGCGTGCTCGCCACCCTGGACAGCGCCCGGACCCTCGGCATGGACCTCTCCCCCGTCGCCGTCGCTCGCACTGTCGCCGGCGATATCCGGATCGACGGGCTGGTGGCGGATGTCTGGGCACCGTTGCCGGTGCGGGATGGCGTTGTCGACGTCATCCTCAACGTCTTCGCGCCGCGCAATCCGGCCGAGTTCCACCGGGTGCTCCGCCCGGGCGGCCTCCTGGTCGTCGTGGTGCCGCAGGAGACCCATTTGCAGGAGCTCCGCGCGGCCGGACTTGCCCTCGGGGTGCAGGCGAACAAGTCGGACGAACTGGTTGCGTCCCTCGACGCGAACTTCGTGCTCGAGTCCCGGCGGATATCGTCCGAGTTGCTCACGCTCGATGCCAGCCAGGTGACCAGGCTGGTCGGGATGGGGCCGTCGGCCCACCATACGGATGCCGCCACCCTGGCCCAGGAGCCGCACGCCGATCGCCCCGTGACCGTCGCCGTCGAACTGCTCGGGTTCCGCCGCCGAGGCTGACACGCGGTTGCGCCTGCGCCTACGTCCGGGCACGCAAACGGCGCCCGGACTTCTGTCGCGGACGCCATAGCGGATGGCCGTGAACGGCCGTGTAGTGCGTTCTAGCGGGCGAACATGCCCCGGTAGTACTCGTAGACCCAGCCGACGAGGCAGATGACTCCCAGCCCGAGGGCGATGATGGAGATCCACACGCCAACGGCCAGGCCGAGGAACAACAGTGCGGCGCTGCCGGCGAGCAGGATCGGCCACCAGCTCCACGGGCTGAAGAACCCGACCTCGGGGTCGCCGTCGTCGATGTTGGAGTCCAGGCGGTCTTCAGGCAGTTCCCCGCCCTGGGCGCCGTGCACCCGATTGAGGTAGAACGCTACGAAGCTGACGAACACGGCGCAGAGTCCGAGGGCGAAGGTGCCGGCCCACTCGACGCTGTGCTGCTTGGGGTCCAGCAGACCCCACACGACGTACGCGGTGGTGACGACGGTGAAGAAGCCTGCGAGGATCCAGAGCAGGTTGACGTTGGCTCTCATTTATTTCACCTTGTTCGAAGCAGCGTCGTACGTGGGGGCATCCGGAGCGTCCTTGCCGGGGCCGATGCCGACGGCCATGGCCACCTCGGGGTGGTTCAGGTCGAAAGCGGGACGCTCGGAGCGGATCCGCGGGATCGAGGTGAAGTTGTGCCGCGGCGGCGGGCAGGACGTCGCCCACTCGAGGGAGGCGCCGAAACCCCACGGATCGTTCACGGTGACCAGCGGAGCCTTGCGTGCCGTGATGTACACGTTCAGGAAGAACGGGATCATCGACACGGCGAGGATCATCGCGCCGATCGTCGACAGCTGGTTCATCCAGGTGAAGCCATCCTCCGGCGAGTACGACGCGTACCGACGGGGCATCCCGACGACTCCGAGCCAGTGCTGCACGAGGAACGTGGTGTGGAAGCCGATGAACAGGAGCCAGAAGTGCCACTTGCCCAGGCTCTCGTTGAGCATCTTGCCGGTCCACTTGGGCCACCAGAAGTAGAACCCGCTGAACATGGCGAACACGACGGTGCCGAAGATCACGTAGTGGAAGTGCGCCACGACGAAGTAGGTGTCGGAGACATGGAAGTCCAGCGGCGGCGACGCCAGGATTACACCGGTCAGGCCACCGAAGGTGAACGTGACCAGGAACCCGAGGGCCCACAGCATCGGAGTCTCGAAGGTCAGCGAACCGCGCCACATGGTTCCGATCCAGTTGAAGATCTTCACGCCGGTCGGCACCGCGATGAGCATGGTCATCAGGGAGAAGAACGGCAGCAGAACGGAACCGGTGACGTACATGTGGTGCGCCCACACCGCGACGGACAGCGCCGCAATGGAGATGGTCGCGTAGATCAGGGTCTTGTAGCCGAAGATCGGCTTACGGCTGAAGACCGGGAACACCTCGGACACAATTCCGAAGAACGGCAGCGCGATGATGTACACCTCGGGGTGGCCGAAGAACCAGAACAGGTGCTGCCAGAGAATGGCGCCGCCGTTGGCCGGATCGTAGATGTGCGAGAGGAAGATCCGGTCGGAGGCGGCGGCGAGAAGCGCGGCAGCGAGAACCGGGAACGCCATCAGCACGAGGATGGAGGTGACCATGGTGTTCCAGGTGAAGATCGGCATCCGGAACATGGTCATGCCGGGCGCGCGCATGGTGATGATGGTGGTGATGAAGTTCACCGCGCCGAGGATGGTACCGAAGCCGGAGAGCCCCAGGCCCACCATCCACAGGTTGCCGCCGACGCCGGGCGAGAAGGTCGTGCTCGCCAGAGGTTGATAGGCGAACCAGCCGAAGGATGCCGCTCCCTGCGGGGTCAGGAACCCGCCGACCGCGATCAGGCTGCCGAAGAAGAACGCCCAGAAGGAGAAGGCGTTCAGCCGCGGGAACGCCACGTCGGGCGCGCCGATCTGGAGGGGCATCAGCGAGTTCGCGAATCCGAAGAACAAGGGCGTCGCGAACATCAGCAGCATGATCGTGCCGTGCATGGTGAAGAGCTGGTTGTACTGCTCTTTCGTCTGCACGACCTGCAGGCCGGGCTCGAACAGCTGGGCCCTGATCACGAGCGCCATCACGCCGGCGAGGCAGAAGTAGACGAAGGAGGTGATCAGGTACATGTACCCGATGACCTTGTGGTCGGTGGAGGTGATCCACCTCACCAGGACGTTGCCCTTGCGGTCGACGCCGGACACGCGCCGGGGTGCGGCGGGTGCGGCGGGGGCGGTGGGGGCGGTGGGAGCAGTGGTGGTACTCATGGCCTAGTTACCCTCCTGAACCGTCGGGGCGGTCGTGCCCGGAAGATTTTGATTGCGCTTGTAGCCGTTGTCGAGCTGGCCTTCGTTGCCGGCGACCCGCAGCGATTGGATGTATGCCTCGTAGTCGGACTCGGAGACTACCTTGACCTGGAACAGCATCAGGGAGTGGTACTCGCCGCACAGTTCGGCGCACTTGCCCTTGTATGTGCCAATGCGTTCGGGGATGACCGACATGTAGTTGGTCTTGTCGGGGATCATGTCCTTCTTGTAGAGGAAGTCGATGACCCAGAAGGAGTGGATGACGTCGCGGGACTCGAGCGCGAGCTCGATCTTCTTGCCGACGGGGAGCACGAGGGTGGGGAGCTCGGACTCGACCAGCGAGCCCTTCGGCCCGTTGAGGTCGGGCTGGCCCTGGATGCCGGCGGAGTAGACGTCTTCGTTGACGTAGTTGAAGTCCCAGGCCCACTGCTTGCCGATGACCTCGATCTTCACGTCGGGCGACTCGAAGCGCGCCTCGATCGCGGCCTGGTCACGCGCCGTGAAGGCGAAGAAGCCCAGCACGAGGATGAGGGGCACGACCGTGTAGAAGATCTCGATCGGCATGTTGTAACGGAGCTGGACGGGCAGGCCGGTCTGGCCCTTGCGACGGCGGTAGACGACGACGGTCCAGATCGTGAGACCCCACGTGATCAGGCCGACCACGAGCAACACGAGCCAGGACGTCGTCCACAGCCCGCCGATGCGGTCGGTCTGGTTGGTCACCGCCGGCTGACCCTCTTCGAAGCCGGGGAGGAAGCCGTGAAGCTGGGCCTGCGTGCACCCCGCCAGAACAATGGCCAACGACGCTGCAATCGGAATAGCAGCCCATCGGAAACGATGGTTTTTGCGCACCAGTAACCTTTCGGGAAGACTCGACGACACTTCACTGGAAGTGCATTTCTCGTTTCACAGCCTACTGCGAGAGACGGCTCCGGATGTGCACCAACGCGGCCGGGCGGATAACGAATTCGCCCCCAGTCACAGTATTTGCGGGTGCCAACCCCTGCCGAACCGCGACACGCCCGGTGCCTGGTGTGTTCGGACAGGGGCGGCACTCGGCCGCAGCGATCAGCTGAAGGAGTCTCCGCAGGCGCAGCTTCCGCCGGCGTTCGGATTGTCGATCGTGAACCCCTGCTTCTGGATGGTGTCCTCGAAGTCGATGGACGCTCCGTCGAGATACGGCACGCTCATCTTGTCGACGACGACCTCGACCCCGTCGAAGTCGACGAGAGCGTCACCCTCGAGCACGCGCTCGTCGAAGTAGAGCTGGTAGATCAGGCCGGAACAGCCTCCGGGCTGCACGGCGACGCGCAGCCGCAGGTCTTCACGGCCTTCCTGGGCGAGCAGGCTGCGGACTTTCTGGGCGGCGGTAGCGCTGAGGCCCACGCCGTGGGCTGCGGTGCCGGTCTGGGCGATGGTGTCGGTCATGCTGCTCCTCTTACTCTCGCGCCGGTACGGTCCCGTCACGTCGCTGCTGTCAATCGGTGGGGCCGCGCGGCCGGCCTCGGCCGGCACGCACGGGTTGCCACCGCGATTCTACCGAGGGAAACGGTGAAAGCACCCTCGGAATTCCCGATCCGGACGTCGACTTGGCCGGGCCGGTCAGGATGCCTCCGGCTGGACCCTCCGGTTGAGCCGGCCGAGGAGGAAGGCCTCGCCGAGGACCGCGCGTTTGAACACTCCGAGGTGGAGTGACTCATTGGGGCTGTGCGCGCGTGAATCGGGGTCCTCGACGCCGGTGACCAGGATTTGGGCTTCGGGGAAGACCCGCACGAGGTCCGCGATGAACGGGATCGAGCCGCCGACGCCGATGTCGACCGGCGCGCGCCCCCAGGCCTCCTCCATGGCGAGCCGGGTCTCGGTGACGGCCCAGCCGCTCGTGTCGACGAGGAAGGCCTCCCCCGTGTCGACGTCGTCGATGTCGATCTGCGCGCCGAACGGGGCGTTTTCGCGCAGGTGCGTCTCGAGGGCGGCGAAGGCATCCGCTGCGGGCTGGCCGGGGGCGATCCGGGTGCTCAGGCGAACCGAGATCACGGGCGACAGGGTGTTGGAGGCGTTGGCGACGGTCGGCGCGTCGATGCCGGTGATCGTGATCGCCGGCTGCGACCAGATCCGGCTGAGCACGGAACCGTGGCCGATCGGGCTCACTCCCGCGGCCAGCCCGGTCTCCTGGCGGAGCTGGTCCTCGGAGTAGTCGGGGGTGGCCGTGTCGTGGCTGGTCAACCCTGCGACCGCCACCGATCCGTCGGCGGCGTACAGGCTGCCCAGAAGGCGGACCGTGGCCATCATCGCGTCGGGGACGGCTCCGCCGAACATGCCGGAGTGCGACGCGTGGTCGAGGGTGCGGACGGTGAGCCTGAATGTGACGTTGCCGCGCAACGCGATTGTCAGCGCCGGAGTGTCGATGTCCCAGTTGTTCGAGTCGGCGACCACGATGGCGTCGGCGCGCAGCGCCTCCCGGTTCTCCTCCAGGAAGGTGGCGAAGGACCGGCTGCCGAACTCTTCCTCCCCTTCGATGAAGAGCGCGAGGCCGAGGTCGAAGTCGGGTCCTTCCGCTTCGACGAGGGCGCGGATCGATGCGATGTGCGCCATCACACCCGCCTTGTCGTCGGCTGCTCCGCGCCCGTACAGACGATCTCCGCGCACGGTCGGTTCGAAGGGAAGCGTTTCCCAGTCCCCGTCGTTGCCGGGAGGCTGTACATCGTGGTGCGCATAGAGCAGCACCGTCGGCCGGCCGTTCCGGGCAGCCCGGGTGGCGAGAACCGCCGGCTGGCCCAGTTCCGAGCCGCCCGGGATGCCGGCCTGCTTCACCTCGACGGTGTCGAACACGCCCAGGCCCCGCGCGAGTTCCGCCACCATCTCGGCGCTGCGGGCCACCTGGCCACGATCGAAGGCATCCCACGACACCGACGGGACCCGGACGAGCGCGCAGAGGTCCGCGATCGTCGACGGCAGGCCCCGCTCCACGGCCGCCAGGATGCCGTCCACGGCCGTTGTCGACGAATTCGGTTCTGTTTCTGGAATATCGCTCATCGGGTAATCTTAAGCCAACCAATTGCAAGGAACTGATGTGGCTAAGCCTGTGAACCCAGACGCACAACCCCCCATGGAGACCGTGGATGAGACGAAAGCCCGCCTCGCGGCCGGTCACCCGTCCGGCAAGGGGCAAGCGACGCCCAGCCGCAAGCAGCAGGAGGCGCTGAACAAGCGCCCGCTGGTGCCCGACGACCGCAAGCTCGCGGCCAAGCAGGCGAGAGGCAAGGCGGCCGAGGCCAGGGACCGCGCCCGTGTCGGCATGGCCGCCGGCGACGACAAGTTCCTTCCGCAGCGCGAACGCGGGCCTCAGAAACGGTTCGTCCGCGACTACGTCGACGCCCGCTTCAACATCGGCGAATTCATGATCCCGGTGATGTTCCTGGTCATCCTACTGACGTTCTTCCCCGACCCGATGGTGCAGACCTACGGCATCCTGGCGCTGTGGGCCTTCTTCCTCGTCGCCGTGGTCGACTGCGTCATCCTGGGTTTCACGCTCACCCGCAAGGTGAAGGCGAAGTTCGGCGAGGCCAAGGCCGAACGGGTGCGCTGGTACGCGGCGATGCGCGCGCTGCAGCTCCGTCCGATGCGCCTGCCCAAGCCGCAGGTCAAGCGCGGCCAGTACCCCGCCTGACTTTTGCGTGCCGGGTCGGGCTCACACCCGGTCCGGCAGGTGCCGGCCTCAGGCCGAATGCGCGCCGAACCGGATCAACGGGACCCGGAGTTCCTCGTCGGTCAGCGATCCGTGCTGGCCGATCATCTTGCGAGCCGACTGGTTCGGTTCGCGTGAGTCGTAGTACGCGACCAGCTTGCGGGCGGCGACGATGACGTCTCCGATCCTCGGAAGCACCTCTGGCGCAACCTCGCCGAACAGCCCGGCCTCGACGGCCTCGGCTCGGGTGAACACCCAGGCACGGTCCCCCTCGGTCTCTCGCCAGGATTCGGCCAGGGCCGGCGCCCCCTCGGCGCGCTCCGGTTCCAGGTAGAGCTGAACGCACCGAGGGTCTCCGCCGATGTGGCGCACTCCCCCGACGAGCTCGGGAACGGTGTCGAAAAGCACATGCCGGGTCGCCGGGACGTCGATGACGCCGTGATCGGCGGTGAGCAGCAACCCCTCGTCCCGTCTGAGGCCGGCGGCGAACCTCGCCATCGCGGCGTCGAGGGCCTCCAGTTCGGCCAGCCACCGGGCGGACTCCCAGCCGTGCGCGTGCGCGGCCATGTCCAGTTCGGGGATGTACAGGTAGACGAGCGCCCTCGGCTCGGAGTCGAGCAGGGCGCGGGCGGCCGCGAACCGGTCTGCCAGGGTCTCCGCGGGCACGTAGCGCGCTCCCCGGAGCACGGCCAGGGTGAAACCGGACGCGGTGTAGCGCTTGGGCCCGATCGCGAAACTGGGCACCCCGTCGTCGGCGGCGCGCTCGAAGACCGTGCGTTCCCGTTGCCACAGCGCCGGATCCATTGCGTCGTCCCAGCCGGTCAGCTGGTTCACGACCCGGTCCCTGGCCGCGTCGCGCACCCGGTAGCCGACCAGGCCGTGCCGACCCGGCTCGACGCCGGTTGTGAGGGTGGCGATTCCCGCGGCCGTCGTGGCCGGGAAGACGCCGTCGAGCACGCCTGCCTTCGTGAGATGGGAGCAGAGGAAGCGCGCGTGCCCGGCGCGCGCTCTGAGCTGGCCGACACCGAGCCCGTCGGCCAGCACCACGACGGTCCGGCCGGCCGAGCCAAGGCCGAGGGCATTGGGGCGGTCGAGGATCGCGGACAGGGAACTTGTCAGAACGTCGGCAAGCCGCAGGGCACTGAATTGGCGGGCCGGTAGCATGGGGGGCATCCGGCCAATTCTGACATAGACCCAGGCCGCACGTTCCAGCGCCCACCCGAAAGTGCCTGCCCCGAGCCAGCACGCCTCAACAGAATTCACGAATGAGCCGTTCAAACAGCACGCCGCCCGCCGATTTCACCGAGCGCATCGAAGACGTCGACGTGTCGACGGAGATGCAGGGGTCCTTCCTCGAGTACGCGTACTCGGTGATCTACTCCCGGGCGCTCCCCGACGCCCGGGACGGGCTCAAGCCGGTGCAGCGCCGCATCCTCTACCAGATGAGCGAAATGGGACTTCGTCCGGACCGCGGGCACGTCAAGAGCGCGCGGGTCGTCGGCGAAGTGATGGGCAAGCTGCACCCGCACGGAGACACGGCGATCTACGACGCCCTGGTTCGGATGGCCCAGGCGTTCACCCTGCGGGTGCCCCTGATCGACGGGCACGGCAACTTCGGTTCTCTCGACGACGGCCCGGCCGCGCCCCGCTACACCGAGGCGCGCCTGGCCGCCCCGGCCCTCGCCATGACGGAGAACCTCGACGAGGACGTCGTGGACTTCGTGCCCAACTACGACAACCAGCTCACCCAGCCCGACGTGCTGCCGGCCGCGTACCCGAACCTGCTGGTCAACGGCGCGAGCGGCATCGCCGTCGGGATGGCGACGAACATGGCGCCGCACAACCTGATCGAGGTGGTCGGCGCGGCCCGGCACCTCCTGGCGCACCCGGACGCCACCCTCGAGGACCTGATGGAGTTCGTGCCCGGTCCCGACCTGCCCACCGGAGGCACCATCGTCGGCCTGGCCGGGATCAAGGATGCCTACGCCACCGGCCGCGGCAGCTTCAAGACCCGGGCACGCGTCTCCGTCGAGGCGATCACCGCCCGCAAGGCGGGGCTGGTCGTCACTGAGCTGCCCTACCTCGTCGGCCCGGAGCGGGTCATCGAGAAGATCAAGGACGGGGTGAATTCGAAGAAGCTCAGCGGCATCTCCGACGTCACCGACCTCACCGACCGCACCAAGGGACTCCGCCTCGTCATCGGCATCAAGACCGGGTTCAGCCCGGAGGCCGTGCTCGAGCAGCTCTACCGGGTCACCCCGCTCGAGGACTCGTTCAACATCAACGCCGTCGCCCTCGTCGACGGCGGACCGCAGACCCTGGGCCTGCGCGAACTGCTGATGGTCTACGTCGGCCACCGGATCGAGGTCGTCACCCGGCGGTCGGCGTACCGGCTGGCCCGCCGCAAGGAACGCCTGCACCTCGTCGAGGGTCTGCTCGTGGCCATCCTCGACATCGACGAGGTCATCCAGGTGATCCGCGCCAGCGACGACAGCGAACAGGCCCGCACCCGCCTGATCGACGTGTTCGACCTGAGCCAGATCCAGGCCGAGTACATCCTCGAGCTCCGGCTGCGCCGGCTGACCCGGTTCTCCCGGATCGAGCTGGAGACGGAACGCGACCAGCTGCTCGCGGAGATCGCCGCCCTCGAGAAGTTGCTCGGCAGCAAGCAGGCCATCCGCACCCTCGTGTCCGACGAGCTCGCCACCGTGGCCGAACGATTCGGCACCCCCCGGCGGACCGTGCTCACCGAGGCCCGGCCGAGCATCGCCGGGGCCGCCGCGAAACGCACGGCCGCGATCCTCGAAGTCACCGACACCCCGACCCGGCTCTACCTCAGCACGACCGGCCGGATCGCCCGGGTCGACCTTCCCTCGGCCGACGAACCGTTGAACGAGCGCATCGTCCCGGCACAGCGCCGCAGCAAGCACGACGCGATCCTGTCCAGCCTGGACACCACCAGCCGCACCGAGGTCGGCGCCGTGACCAGCCTGGGCCGCCTCATCCGCTTCTCCCCCGTCGACCTGCCCGTGATGCCGCCCACCTCGATCCAGCTGGCGGCGGGCGTGCGCATCGGGGACTACCTTGCCGTGCCGAACAGGGAGGAAAAGGTGCTGGCCCTTGTCTCCCTCGACTCCGACCGGGCCATCGCGCTCGGCACGCGCTCCGGCGTCGTGAAACGGGTGACGTCGGGTGATTGGGCGAACCGGCCCGACTTCGAGATCATCGCGTTGAAACCGAAGGATGTCGTCGTCGGCGCCGCACAGGGTTCCGAGGCCGACGAGCTCGTCTTCATCGCCTCCGACTCCCAGCTTCTGCGTTTCCAGGCGGGCTCGGTGCGCCCGCAAGGGCGCACGGCCGGCGGGATGGCCGGGATCAAGCTCGCCCCCGGCACCCAGGTGGTCTGTTTCACCAGCCTGCCGCCGGAGGCGGCCGAGTCCGCCGTGGTCGCCACGATCGCCACCGGCAGCCAGACGCTCGCCGGAACGGATCCCGGCAGCGCCAAGGTCTCCGACTTCGCCGAGTACCCGGCGAAGGGCCGCGCCACCGGGGGCGTGCGATCGCACCGCTTCCTCAAGGGCGAGGACACCGTGTCCGTCGCCTGGGTCGGGCCGATGCCGGCCCGCGCCGTCGGCCCGGACGGGTCGCCTCGTTCGCTCCCCGAATCCGGTTCGCGCCGCGACGCCTCCGGCACGATGCTGGACGCCGTGGTCGGTTCGATCGGAGCCCAGATCGGCACGCAGAACGGCTGACCGACACGGCACCTGCTGCCTCCCGCGGAGGCCGGCCCGGGTGGGCCGTCCGGGCAGAAAGCTCGGCTAGGGTGGCGACATGACCCAGCTTCGTGACGCATCCATCCTCGTCGTCGGCGCCTCAGGGGGCCTCGGTCGTGACATCGCCCGGCGCCTCGCGGACCAGGGCGCGCGACTGATCCTCAGCGGACGGGACCGAGGCAGCCTCGAGGCCCTTGACCTTCCCGGGACGATCATCACCGCCGACCTCGCCGTGCCGGCCGACATCGCCGACCTGGTCGCCGCCGCGGTCGCCGTCGCAGGCCGCCTCGACGGCATCGTGAACGCCGCCGGCGTCGTCGCCTTCGGAGCGGCGACCGAGGTGACCGACGCGACGCTGGAACGGCTGTTCGCCGTGAACACGCTCGCCCCGATCCGGTTGCTGCGGGCCGCGCACGCGGCCCTGACCGAGTCGGCAGCGGCGGGGCGAAGTCCCTTCCTGGTGACGCTGAGCGGGGTCGTGAGCGAAAGCCCGACCGCCAACCTGGCGGCGTACTCCGCATCGAAGGCAGCTCTTGCGGCCTTCGACAAGGCCGCCGGCCGGGAGCTGCGCCGGAGCGGCATCCGCATTGTCGACGCCCGGCCGGGCCACACCGAGACCGGGCTGTCCGCGCATCCGATCGCCGGAGCGGCGCCACGGCTGCCCGCCGGGCACGCACCCGACCTGGTCGCCCGGCGCATCGTCGCCGCGATCATGGCCGACGAGGCCGACCTGCCGAGCACGGCCTTCTCGGTTCCCGCGGTGAGGCCGTTCGCGGAGGGCGCGGGTACCGATGCTTAGACGTCGATCCGGTCGCGGCTGAGCTTGTCCGAGCTGTCGATGATGAATTCCTTGCGGGGGGCGACGTCGTTGCCCATCAGGAGTTCGAATACCTTCCCTGCCATCTCCGCGTCGGACACCCTGACCCGGCGGAGGGTGCGGTGCGCGCGTTCCATGGTCGTGGTGGCGAGCTGGTCGGCATCCATCTCGCCGAGCCCCTTGTAGCGCTGGATCGGGTCCTGGTAGCGCTTGCCGCTCTTCTTCAACCCGGCGAGCACACCGTGCAGTTCAGGCTCCGAATAGGTGTAGATGGTCTCATTCGGCTTGCTGCCCGGGTTCATCACGACCACCCGGTGCAGCGGCGGCACCGCCGCGAAGACACGGCCCTCGGTGATCATCGGCCTCATATACCGGAAGAAGAGGGTCAGCAGGAGGGTGCGGATGTGGGCGCCGTCAACATCCGCGTCGCTCATGATGATGACCTTGCCGTACCGCGCTGCGGACAGATCGAAGCTGCGCCCGGAGCCGGCGCCGATGACCTGGATGATCGACGCGCATTCCAGGTTGGAGAGCATGTCGGACACCGAGGCCTTCTGCACGTTGAGGATCTTGCCCCGGATCGGCAGGAGGGCCTGGTGCTCGCTGTCCCTGGCGAGCTTCGCGGTGCCGAGCGCCGAGTCACCTTCGACGATGAACAGCTCGCTCGTGGTCACGTCGTTGCTGCGGCAGTCGACCAGCTTCGCCGGCAGCGACGAGCTCTCGAGCGCGTTCTTTCGCCGCTGGGTTTCCTTGTGGGCACGGGCGGAAATGCGGGATTTCATCTCGGCGACGATCTTGTCCAGCACGACCGCCGCCTGGGTCTTGTCGTCACGCTTCGTGGATACGAAGCGTTCGTTCATGGCCTGGGCGACGACGTTGGCGACGATGGCGCGCACGGCCGGTGTGCCCAGGACCTCCTTGGTCTGTCCTTCGAACTGCGGTTCGGGAAGCCGCACGGTCAGCACGGCGGTCAGGCCGGCCATCACGTCGTCCTTCTCCAGCTTGTCGGAGCCCATCTTGAGGCGGCGGGCGTTCAACTCCACCTGGGATCGCAGGAATTTCAGCAGCCCGGCGTCGAAGCCGGCCTGGTGGGTGCCGCCCTTGGGCGTGGCGATGATGTTCACGAAGCTGCGGACGACGGTGTCGTAGCCTGTGCCCCAGCGCAGGGCGATATCGACGGCGCAGTCCCGGGTCAGTTCGGTCGGCACCATGGCGCCCTTGTCGGTCAACACGGGGACGGTTTCGGTGAAGCTGCCGTTGCCGGACAGCCGCCAGGTGTCGGTGATGGGGGTGTCGGTTGCGAGGTGGTCGACGAACTCGGAGATGCCGCCCTCGAACTGGAATGACTCGCGTACGGGTTCGGCGCCGCGCTGGTCGTCGATGTCGATGGCGAGGCCGGGAACGAGGAACGCGGTCTGCCTGGCCCGGTCGAGGAGCTCCTCAGTCTGGAAGGCCGCCCCCCTGGTGAAGATCTGCCGGTCCGCCCAGTAGCGCACCCGGGTTCCGGTGACCCCGCGCTTGACCTTGCCGATCACGCGGAGTTCGCTCTGCTTCTCAAACGGTGTGAAGGGCGCGTCGGGGCTCTTCTCCCCCGTGTCCGCGAAGATCCCGGGTTCGCCGCGGTGGAACGACATCGCCCAGGTCTTGCCGTCACGGTCGACCTCAACGTCGAGGCGCTCCGACAGGGCGTTCACCACGGATGCCCCCACGCCGTGCAGGCCGCCGGAGGCCGCATACGATCCGCTGCCGAACTTGCCGCCGGCGTGCAGCTTGGTGAAGACCACCTCCACCCCGGTCAGGCCTGTCTTGGGCTCGATATCCACCGGAACGCCGCGGGCGGTGTCCCTGACCTCGACGCTCTCGTCCGAGTGCAGGATGATGTCGATCCGGGAACCGAATCCGCCGAGCGCTTCGTCGACCGAGTTGTCGATGATCTCCCAGAGGCAGTGCATCAGACCGCGCGAGTCGGTTGAACCGATGTACATGCCGGGGCGCTTGCGAACCGCCTCGAGCCCCTCGAGGACCGACAGGTGGCGTGCGGAATAGTCTGAAGAGCTCACAACTGTCAAGAATACCGACCGGAAGCGCCCGGCTCCCCAGCAACACCCTGCCCACATCGTCTACGCGGTGAGCGAAATGCAACCAAACGGAGTCGAAAACCGGGGCGGACCGTGTTTACATGGAGCACAGGTTAAATTGGTATCACTTGGTATCAGTCTGGAGGAGGAAAACATGTCCCAGATCGCAACCGGAAATGGTGCCATCGACCAAAGTTCCGTCGACGGGCAGAGCGCCCCTCACCAGCTCACCGCGGCCGACCGCTGCGATGCGTGTGGCGCCCAGGCCTACATCCGAGTCGTCGTCAACAACAGCGAACTGATGTTCTGCGCCCACCACGGCCGCAAGCACCAGGAGAAGCTCGCGGCGATCGCCGAGAGCTGGCACGACGAGTCCAGCCGACTCCTCGAGGACCAGCGCTCCTAGTCATATTCGACTTCCCGCTGTCAGCGGCGCGGACGACTTCGGTCGGTCCGCGCCGTTTCTGTGTCCGCGGGCCCGCCGGCAGCGGCACCCGTCAGTGCCGGAAAACCCGTCAGTGCCGGAAAACCCGTCTGTGCCGGACAACTCTGTTGCCGGACATCCCGTCGGAGGCTACTCCGCAGTGAGACCCAGCGCCACGGCAAGTTGATTGCGCCCGGCTTTCGCTGTCTCGTCGACTGCGATGGCTCGTGCCCCCGGAAGGTACACTGCGCCGGCTCGCGCCAGGGCCGTGCTGAGCAGGTGGTCGGCGAGGGCGGGGTTCCGGGCCAGCACCGGTCCGTGCAGGTGGGTGCAGACGAGGTTTCCCATGACGAGGCCCTCGGCGCCGGTGCCGGCGCCGTTGCCCGTTCCGGATCGGACCCGGCCGAGCGGTGACGCCTCGGCGCCGACGTAGTCGCGGGCGTGGTTCTCGAAGCCGACCAGCCGGCCGAAACGGGAGTCGACGATGAGGTCATCGGTGACTCGTTCGGGACGGGGAACCGCGCGGCCCGTGACGATTCCGAGGCCCTCGACGACGGTACCGTCACCGAGTTCGATCCCCCAGCTAAGCAGTTCCCACCCGGTGCCGACGGCGAGGATGGGGATTCCCTCCGTGCACCAGGCGCGGAGCTGCTCGGTCATTGTGGCGAGGATGTCGCGCACGCCGGTCAGGTCGGTGTCGGACCCGGATCCGATCACGACGAGGTCGATCTGCTCCGGCAGGTCGGCGGCCGTGCGCACCGGGATGACGTCGGCGTCGAAGCCGGCCCAGCGGGCGCGTTGGGCGAGCACCCGGGCGTTCGCGGCGTCGCCGTTCGTGCCGAGAAGTTCGGGCAGTACGGAGACGATGCTGAGCGCGCGCATTACTCCCGCCCTGCCTTGTTGGAGACGAGCCCGAGGTGGGCGCGGGTGCGGCGCATGGAGTCGGCCGAGAAGATGATGGTTTTCAGTCCGATCCGCGGGTCAGGGAGCGCGAGGAATTCGTCGAGGGCGCGGCCGAGGTCAGGCTCGATGCGCTCAATGGTGACGTCGTCGTAGGCAAGCTGCAGGGCGATTTCCTGCGCCTTCGAGCCGGAGGCGAAGAGAACCAGGCCAAGCCCGGACGTGTCGACCGGCCAGAAGTAGGATGGGTCACGGACATCCGAACCGATCGCGATCAGGATCTGGTCGGTTCCGGCCGCGAGGCTGTCAACGTTGAGCTGGAAGCTCGCGGGGTTCTGCACGAGCACGAATTCGACCTTCCGGCCGCGCACCGTGACGATCTCGCCCCGGCCGAACACCGGCGGGATCGCCGAGATGGCGGCGACCGCTACGGCAGGGTCGAAACGCTCGCCGAGGACCGCCTGGGCGGTGCTGAGGGCGGTCAGCGCGTCGACGGCATAGTGGGTGCCGCGGGCGGGCAGGCCCATGTCGTAGCTGGCTCCGTTCACCAGCACGGTGGCGTCGCGGCCGTCGACCGTGGTGAGGAGCATTCCCTCCAACGGGGAGAGGCGGTGGCCGGCCGTCACGCTGTAGCCGAGTCCGCGCGGGTTCGCCGCGAGGACATCCGCGGACACGCCGTAGCGGGACACGCCCACGGTTCCCTCGAGTCGCGATGCCAGGTCCACCAGGTGCTGGTCGTCGGCATTCACGACGACGGTTCCGGTGGCTCGGGACGCGATTTTGCCGAGCATGGCCGCGACCATCTCGGAATCGTGGAAGCGATCGATCTGGTCGACCATCACGTTCGTCAGCGCGACGACCCGGGGCTTCAGCGACCCTGAGATCAGGGCGCCGTGCCCCTCATCCATTTCCAGCACGGCCACGTCGCCGCTGATCCGGCCGGCCAGGCTGGCCTGCTCGAGCAGCGCCGAGGTGAGCCCCTGGCTGATGTTGGCCGTCGACTCGTTCGTGAACACGCCCAGCCCGTGCGCCCGGAGAGCGGCAACCAGCATCTTCGTGGTGGTGGACTTGCCGCTCGAGCCGGTCACGATGACCAGTCCGCCCGGGAAGCCGTTCAAAGTGCGGGCCAGGAATCCCGGCGCGATGGTATTGACGACGAGACCGGGGACCGCTGATCCCCCACCCGGCTTCCGCCATCTCGCCAGGACGCGAACAACCCTGCCGACGAGGATCGCCGGTGCGTAGCGCACGCGGCCGCCTATTCGAGGTAGTCGCGTAGGGACTGCGACCGTGAGGGGTGGCGCAGTTTCGCCATGGTCTTCGACTCGATCTGACGGATGCGCTCGCGCGTCACCCCGAACGTGTCGCCGATCTGGTCGAGCGTCTTCGGCATCCCGTCGCCGAGGCCGAAGCGCATCCGGATCACGCCGGCTTCCCGCTCGGAGAGCGAGTCGAGGAGGCTTTCGAGCTGCTTCTGCAGCATCGTGAATCCGACGGCGTCCGCCGGTACGACCGCTTCGGTGTCTTCGATGAGGTCACCGAATTCGCTGTCACCGTCCTCGCCGAGCGGGGTGTGCAACGAGATCGGCTCGCGACCGTACTTCTGCACCTCGACGACCTTCTCGGGCGTCATGTCGAGTTCACGGCTCAGCTCCTCGGGCGTGGGCTCGCGGCCCAGGTCCTGCAGCATCTGCCGCTGCACGCGGGCCAGCTTGTTGATGACCTCGACCATGTGCACCGGGATGCGGATGGTACGGGCCTGGTCGGCCATCGCGCGGGTGATCGCCTGGCGGATCCACCAGGTGGCGTAGGTGGAGAACTTGAAGCCCTTGGTGTAGTCGAACTTCTCGACGGCACGGATCAGGCCCAGGTTTCCCTCCTGGATGAGGTCGAGGAACTGCATCCCGCGGCCCGTGTAACGCTTGGCGAGGGAGACGACGAGGCGGAGGTTGGCTCCGAGAAGATGGCTCTTCGCCCGGGCGCCGTCCTTGGCAACCCACTGGAGCTCACGCCCGAGGGCGCTCTTCTTCTCGGCCTCGGTCATCACGGCCATCTTGTCTTCGGCG
Organism: Cryobacterium sp. MP_M3; assembly: GCF_015752155.1. Classification (GTDB taxonomy): domain Bacteria; phylum Actinomycetota; class Actinomycetes; order Actinomycetales; family Microbacteriaceae; genus Cryobacterium. The sequence goes on from NZ_JADOVI010000012.1 coordinate 32,805, forward strand.
AACAGGCCGGCTTCGATGCGCATCGCCAGCTCGACCTCTTCGGCCGCGTTCAGCAGTGCGACCTTTCCGATCTGCTTCAGGTAGTCCTTGACCGGGTCGGCGGTGGCACCGGTGATGGCGCTGGAGTAGACGGGGACTTCGTCGTCGTCGTCGACGAGGGACAGTACGAGCGCTCCGCTGGGGAGCGGCTCGGCCGCGGCGGCGCGCTTCTTGCCCTCTTCGTCCGTGTCGTCGTCGTCGGAATCAGCGTCTTCGCCGGCAGGGTGCTCATCGTGGTCATCGGACCCCGCGGCAGCCTTGGTCTTGGCGGCGGCGCGCTTGCGCGGAGCGGGCTTCTCTTCGCCGGCGTCCTTCGCGGCCAGGGCTGCGGCGGCCTTCGCGGCGGCGGCCTTGGTGAGCGGCTTCTTCACGGCGGCGGCCTTGGCTGCCGGTGCCTTCGCGGCGGTCGCTTTGGCGGGCGCCTTGGCGGGCGCCTTTGCCGCGGCGGCATCAGCCTCTGCCACGGCGGGCGCGGTCGCGGTGGTCTCTTCGCTTGGCTCGGATTTTGTGCGGGTTGCCATTCGAACACCTCTCATGCCGTGGCGCTGTCGCCGGCGGCGCTGCCGGGTCGAAACGGCCGAAGTGGAGCTGGCCGTTCCAACACCTGGGCAGTGTGGATTTTGGGCAGTACTAGGACCCATGTCAAGTCCCGGGCTAATCGCAGCGACAAGATTGTCGATACTCCCAGGACCAGAACGGGCCCTATTGACAATTATTGCATGCTTTGTGTATGAGGCAAGCCAGGCGCGTCCTATTCCGGCCGCCGCCGCCGGCGCCACGCGCGGGCCGCCGCCACCCAGATCGGGGCGACTTCGATCCCCTCGTCGTTGGAAAGCTGCCGGCGCGTGCGCGCCCTGGCTCGCAGCAGGAAGACCACCCCCAGCCCGACGACCAGGTACTGCACGGAGAACGCCACCCGGAACGAGTCGAGCGAGTACAGGTCGCTTGCTGCGCCGGCGGCGACGCGCCACCCGTCCTGAAGGTCAAGGAGCAGGCCGACCAGGTACACCATCACGAAGCTCGCAGTGAACCCGCCCACATTGACGACCCCGTTGGCGGAGCCGTGGCTTCGCTGCGGATTGAAGGTGCGTGCGAAATCGAAACCGATCAGGGAACCCGGACCGCCGATGCCCAGGGCGACCAGCAACACGATCACCAGCCACATAGGGGGCGTCGTCGGCCAGAGCAGGACGAGCGCCCACGCCGCGCCCATCAGCGACACCACGGCCAGAACGATGTTGCTGCGCCGCAGCGGGTAGCGTGCCGTGAGGATTCCGAGGATCGGTCCGGCGATCACGCCGGCTCCGACCAGGACCATCAGCATCCCGGCCGCGAGGGACGGGTCGTAGCCGAGGCCGTAGACCATGAACGGGAAGCCCCAGAGGAGGCTGAAAACGGTTCCCGACGACTGGGTCACATAGTGGGACCAGAATCCCAGTTGGGTTCCCGGCCGTTTGAAACTGTGCTTAAGCAGGGCGAGCGCGGCAGCCCAGCTGGCCGGACGATCCTCCACCAGGACGCCGGCCGGCCGGTCCTGCACGACAATGATCACCACGACGAGCGCGACGAGAGCCACGGATGCCGCTGACACGAACGCGGCCGTCCAGCCCCAGGTGTGCAGCACCCAGGCCAGGGGCACCGCGGACATGACCTGACCCAGCTGGCCGATATTGCCCAGCCACTGGGAGAGCTGCGGCACGCTCCGGCCGGTGAACCAGGAGCCGATCAGCCGGATCATGGAAATGAAGATCGTCGCGTCCCCGGCCCCGACGAGGATGCGGCCGACCACGGCGACGCCGATCGTCGGCGCGAAAGCCAGGGTGAGCTGCCCGCCGACCATCAGCGCGGTGCCGGAGATGACGAGCACGCGGGGCCCGTACCGGTCGATCAGCACGCCCACCGGCACCTGGGCGGCGGCGTAGACGACAAGCTGAACGACCGCGAGGCTGGAGAGCACAGCGGCCGAGCCGCCGAAGCGTTCCGTGGCGGCGACCCCGGCGACGCCCAGCGAGGAACGTTGCAGCACGGCGGACAGGTACGCGAACGACCCGATGGAGAAGATCAACCAGGAGCGACGCGAGTTCATTGCCCCTAACTTACTCGCGCGGCGCTCCCGCACGGTCAGGCGCTCCGGTGGTCGCCCCTCAGGCGGGCGCCGCTCAGGCGGGTGGGCCCTCGTCCCGGCTGCGGCGGGTGGCGAGGAAGTTTTCCAGCTCGGCCGCGATCTCGTCCGCACTGGGGAGCTCGCCTGCCTCGTCGGTCAGCGGCGACCGCAGGGTGCTTCCCTCCATGTACGCGTCATAGCGCTCTTCGAGGGTGCCGACGAGTTTCGCGAGTTCGGGGTTGTCGTGCACCTGCTCGTCGATGCGCCCCACGAAATCGCGGTTCTGTTCCCTGAGCTGGTCCGACGGGAAGATGAGGCCGGTCGCGGCGCTCGTGCTCTCCAGGGCGGAGAGGGCCGTGGCCGGGAACTCCGTGTCCGCAAGGTAGTGCGGCACCAGCAGGACGAAGCCGACAACGGATGCCCCGCTCTCCTGCAGCCGGAACTCGACCAGGTGGAGGGCATTGGCCGGCACCTGGGTGTGCGGCCTCCAGACCGACATGCTCTCGATCAGGTCCGAACGGTTGCCGCTCACGGTGACGCCGATCGGTCTGGTGTGCGGCACAGGCATCGGGATCGCGTGCACCCAGGTGGTCGAGGACACCTTGAACCGCCGCACCAGTTCGAGCACCGCGGCCGTGAACTGGTCCCAACGGAAATCGGGCTCGAAGCCCGCCAGGAGCAGGAACTGCTGCCCGATCTCGTCCCGGGCCAGGTACAGCCGGAGGGTGGCCGGCTGGTAGTCGGTGAGGTGGTCCTGGTCGAAGTAGATGATCGGGCGGCGCGCCCGGTAGTCGAGGAGGACATCGGCGTCGAATGCGGCGATCACCGAATGGTCGAGGGTGTTGCGCAGGTACTCGGTGAATTGCGAGACCGCGCCACCGGCATCCGCGAAGCCGGTCAGCCCCGCGACCAGGTGCAGGCCATCCGGGACGCGCTCGGCGTCCGCGGTCAGCTCGTAAAGGTCACCAGGATCGCGCATGCCGTCAACTCTAAACGCCATTTTCCGTGCGTCGAAGGAATCGGTCGCCGCGCCGTGGTGCCGAGAGCGAACAGGCTGACCCGTAGCATCAAGGGATGACCGTTCCCCGCCTTTCCGTGTCCGCACAGCCCGCAATCGAGTCCGATGTCGACGTCCTGATCGTCGGGGCGACCTCCTCCGGCGACACCGGCGTGTTGTTCGCCGACCCTGCCTTCGAGGGCCTGTCGGCGCAACTCGCTTCCCTCGGCGTCACCGGCGGCCGCGACCAGCTCGTGCGTCTGCCTGCCTCGGTGGGTGCGGCACGCAGCATCGCCATCGTCGGGATCGGAAAGGAACCGACTGTCGACGCCCTCCGCCATGCGGCCGGATCCGCGGTCCGGCAGTTGACCGGGGTTTCCTCGGTCGCGTTCGCGTTCCCGACCGCGACGGCGGAGGATGCCGAAGCGATCCTGGAGGGCGCGGCGCTCGGCGCGTACTCGTTCACGACCTACCGGCACAGTTCCCTGGCTGCGACCAAGCTCCCCGCCGAGGAGATCGTCGTGCACACGGGGCTGGACCTGGGCGACGTGCCCACGCGGGTCGGAATCGTCGCTGACGCGGTGACCCTGATCAAGGACCTCGTCAACACTCCCCCGTCCGATCTCTATCCGGAGTCCCTCGCCCGGCTCGCCGTCGAGGCGGTCGACGCCCAGCCCGGCCTGCCGATCGAGGTCCGGGTCTGGAACGAGGACGAGCTCATCGCGGACGGTTTCGGCGGGATCGCCGGCGTCGGCCAGGGCTCGACCCGTCCGCCGCGCCTGGTCAAGGTCACCTACTCGCCGGCCGGGGCGACCAGGCACCTCGCCCTCGTCGGCAAGGGCATCACCTTCGACACCGGCGGACTCTCGCTGAAGCCGCCGGCATCGATGGTGGGCATGAAGTACGACATGACCGGGGCGGCCACCGTTCTGGCGGCCACCCTCGCCGCGGCCCGGCTCAGGCTCGACCTGAAGGTCACGGCGTGGCTCTGCATCGCCGAGAACATGCCGTCCGGGTCGGCGATCCGGCCCAACGACGTGCTCCGGATCCGCGGCGGCCAGACCGTGGAAGTCCTCAACACCGACGCCGAGGGCCGTCTGGTGCTCGCGGACGGCCTCGTCGCCGCCGGCGAGGAAGCGCCGGACGCGATCATCGACGTGGCCACCCTGACCGGCGCAGCCATCGTCGCCCTCGGCACCCGCTACTACGCGGTGATGGGCGAGGACACCATGGTCGCCAGGGTCCTCGACGCGGGGAAGGCCGTGGGCGAACAGTCCTGGCCGATGCCGCTGCCGGATGAGCTCCGTCCCCTGCTCAACTCGGATGTCGCGGACATCGCGAACGCGAAGATCGGCAGCGCCGCGGGCGGAATGCTGCTGGCCGGCGTGTTCCTCCGTGAGTTCATCGGCACCCGCGGCGAAGGCGATGACGCGGTGAAGATCCCGTGGGCGCACCTTGACATCGCCGGCCCGGCCCACAACACGGGCAGTGCGTTCGGGTTCACGGGGGCCGGACCGACCGGGATTTCGCTCCGGGCGTTGCTTCGACTGGCCGAGGACTTTTCACGCCCGTAGTACAGTCGAGGAGGCAGGATAAGCTTGCCGATCAGCGAATGCCGGCGGCGTCGTCTTCCATGACGCCCGGCAAACCGAGTTTGTGATGCACGAGGGAGTATCTGGGTGTCGGAACAGAATTTTGACCTTGTCGTTCTCGGTGGAGGAAGCGGTGGATACGCAGCGGCGTTGCGTGCGGTCCAGCTTGGCCTCACCGTTGCCCTGATCGAGAAGGGCAAGCTCGGCGGCACCTGCCTCCACCTGGGCTGCATTCCGACCAAGGCGCTGCTGCACTCCGCAGAAGTTGCGGACGTCAGCAGGGAGTCCGCGAAGTACGGCGTGAAGACCCAGTTCGACGGTATCGACATGCAGGCGGTCACCGCGTTCCGCGAGGGGATCGTCGCCTCCAAGTTCAAGGGGCTGCAGGGACTGATCAAGGCCCGTGGCATCACCGTCATCGCCGGTGAAGGCCGGCTGGTCTCCCCGACGACCGTGCAGGTCGGCGAGGACACCATCGTCGGCAAGAACGTCGTCCTGGCCACCGGTTCGTATTCCCGGTCTCTGCCCGGCCTTGAAATCGGCGGGCGGGTCATCACCAGCGAGCACGCCCTCGAACTCGACTACGTGCCGGGCAAGGTCGCCGTTCTCGGCGGTGGCGTCATCGGCGTTGAATTCGCCAGCGTCTGGAAGTCCTTCGGCGCCGACGTCACGATCATCGAGGCGCTCCCCCACCTGGTCCCGAACGAGGAAGAATCCGTTTCCAAGCAGTTGGAACGTGCCTTCCGCAAGCGCGGGATCGAGTATTCCCTCGGCATCCGGTTCCAGAGCGTCAGCCAGGACGAGAACGGCGTGGTCGTCACCCTTGAGAACGGCACCACCGTCGAGGCTGACCTCCTGCTCGTGGCCGTCGGTCGTGGCGCGGCCACCGCGGGACTCGGCTTCGAAGAGGTCGGCATCACGGTCGATCGCGGCTTCGTCATCACCGATGAGCGCCTCGCCACGAACATCCCCGGCGTCTTTGCCGTCGGCGACATCGTGCCCGGCCTGCAGCTCGCACACCGCGGCTTCCAGCAGGGCATCTTCGTCGCCGAGGAAATCGCCGGCCTGAACCCGATCGTGGTCGAAGACGTCAACATCCCGAAGGTCACCTACTGCGACCCCGAGATCGCGTCGGTCGGCTACTCGGAGGCCAAGGCGGCCGAGAAGTTCGGAGCCGACAAGATCTCCACCTACGAGTACAACCTCGGCGGCAACGGCAAGAGTTCCATCCTCGGCACGAGCGGTTCGATCAAGCTCGTGCGCGTCTCGGACGGTCCCATCGTGGGAGTGCACATGATCGGCGCCCGCGTGGGTGAGCTGATCGGTGAGGGCCAGCTGGTCGTGAACTGGGAGGCGTACCCCGAGGACATCGCCCCGTTCCTGCACGCGCACCCCACTCAGAACGAAGCGCTCGGCGAGGCCTTCCTGGCCCTGGCCGGCAAGCCCCTGCACGCGATGTAAACCACATCCCGCCACTCAGACTCTCAGTAAGCAAATTACAGACAAATGGTTTTGAAGGAGACAGACGCATGAGCGAATCCGTTAACCTCCCGGCACTCGGTGAGAGTGTCACAGAGGGTACGGTAACCCGCTGGCTTAAGAACGTGGGCGACCACGTCGAAGTCGACGAGCCGCTGTTGGAAGTATCGACCGACAAGGTGGACACGGAGATCCCGTCCCCCATCGCGGGGATCATCGAGGCGATCCTGGTCCAGGAGGACGAGACCGTCGAGGTCGGGACCCCTCTGGTGACCATCGGAGACGGCTCGGCAGCAGCGGCCACCGGTGCAGCCGCACCGGTCGCCGAGGCTCCGGTCGCGCCTGCACCGGTGGCCGAGGCTCCGGTCGCGCCTGCACCGGTGGCCGAGGCTCCGGCATACGTCGCGCCCGTCGCGGCTCCGGTTGCCGCACCGGCACCCGTGGCAGCACCCGTCGCCGCCCCAGTCGTCGCACCGGCACCCGTGGCAGCCCCCGTTGCGGCCCCGGTGGCCGCGCCTGCTCCTGCGGCAGCGCCGGCAGCCGAGCCCGTGTCTCGCGGCTCGCACGCCGGAACCAGCGGCTACGTCACGCCGATCGTGCGGAAACTCGCCAACGAGGCCGGCGTGGACCTCTCCACCGTCTCCGGCACCGGGGTCGGCGGACGGATCCGCAAGGAAGACATCGAATCGGCCAGGGCCACGGCATCCGCCGCGACCGCAGCGCCGGCCGCACCGGCCGTCGAGGTTTCGCCCCTGCGCGGCACCACCGTTCCGATGTCCCGCCTCCGCAAGGTCGTCGCCGAGCGCGCCGTCATCTCGATGCAGTCGTCGGCGCAGCTGACGACCGTCGTCGAGGTCGACGTCACCCGCGTGGCGATCCTCCGCGACAAGGTCAAGGGTGCCTTCCAGAGCAAGACCGGCAACAAGCTCTCCTTCCTGCCGTTCTTCGCCCTGGCCGCGGCCGAGGCGCTGCAGGCGAACCCGATCATCAACGCCACCATCGACGGCGACTCGATCGTGTACCCCAGCCAGGAGAACATCAGCATCGCGGTCGACACCGAGCGTGGCCTGCTGACCCCTGTCGTCCGCAACGCCGGCGAACTCGACCTGGCCGGCTTCGCCGCTCAGATCGCCGATCTGGCCCAGCGCACCCGCGACAACAAGCTCAAGCCCGATGAGCTCTCCGGTGGTACCTTCACGCTCACCAACACAGGGTCGCGCGGGGCGCTGTTCGACACGCCCGTCGTCTTCCTGCCGCAGAGCGCGATCCTGGGCACCGGCGTCGTCTACAAGAAGCCGATCGTCGTCACGACCGACGGCCTCGACTCGATCGCCATCCGCTCCACGGTGTTCCTGGCATTGTCCTACGACCACCGCATCATTGACGGCGCGGACGCCTCCCGCTTCCTCGTCATGATGAAGCAGCGCCTCGAGGCCGGAGCCTTCGAAGCCAACCTCGGCATCTGACACCCACGGCAGGCGACGGGTTCGCCCGTCAGTAGTCGAAGATCTGCCTGATCCGCCAACCGGCCTCGCCCTTGACCACAAGGACCGAGGCCGGTTTGCTGTTTCCGTGCGCGGAGCCCACGGTCAGCACGACGGCCACCAGGGCGATGCCACCCCGGCGTTCGACCAGGGACGGCGCCGATTCTGCGGCCTCCCCGGCGGGCGCCGCGGAGTCCCCCTGGCGAGACGACCGGGCGGCCTGCCCGTCCGAGGCCAGTGCCGCGGATCCGGCCTGGTCGACACCGTCCAAGCAGGCCACGGATGCCGCACGGAGGCACCCGGCGCGCAGGCGCAGCAGCACCTGCACCGCCTGCACCGGTTCATCGCCCTCGACGGCGGCGCGATCGGCCGCCGGGTCGCCCGGTACCGTGGTCGGCGCCGGGAGGACCGGCACGGGGAACGCCGACGAGGGAGCCGGGGCGGGGCCGGCGCTGCCGCCCTGCGCCTCGGCCTGATAGCCGAGCGTGAGCAGCAACACCGCGCCCGCGACGACGACGAGCGCAGACACGAGGAGCGGACCCCGATGTGCCCGGAGTCCCACGCCCAGGCGGTGACGCAGGCGCTGCCATGGCCGGGCATCCGCCCGCCGGCCGGGCAGGCCGTGGAGCAGAGTTTTGAGCTCTCCGAACAGTCTCCTGACTCGGCCGGATCTCCCCGCAGGGCCCGGCGCGGGGCGTTCGCCCGTCCCCGGCCGAACGTCGCCGGCCGGGCCGCCCGCCGCTCGGCGGCCCCGGAGGGCCTCGGTGGCGGCCCAGCCCGCCCCCATCTCGATCCTGCGCCCCGTGGAGGGCACCCAGGGGGACGGCGCCGAGGACACCGCAGAGGCCGGCGACCACGCGAACAATCGCCGCTCGAGTTCGTCGAGCAGGCGGTGCAAGGGAAACCCCGGCGGGATCGACTCCAACCATCCGGCCGGTTCCGGCACGGCGGCATCCGCGTCGGTCTCGACACGATCAAGCACTCCCCTGGCGAACGCCGACACTCGCAACACCGCCTGCTCGAGCGGGCGTCGGAGTTCCGGTCCGGGCGGCGGCAGTTCCCGCAGCCGCCCCAGGCTGGTCAGAACCGGTCTCCCGGTGCGATCGAAGAGGACCGAGGACTGGGCCAGCCCTTCGTGCACGTAGCCCAGGGCCAGCAGTTCGGCCAGCGCCGCCAGGATCGGCGCCAGGATCGTCACCGCCTCCCCCGGCGCCAGCAGCCTGCCGTCGCCGAGCAGCCTGCTCAGCCGGCTGCCGGAGAGACACTCCTGCACGATGCAGACTCGCCCGTCGGAGAGCGTGGCCAGGTCGATGAGAGACGCGAATCGAGTCCCGGTCGATTCGGTCAGCACCCGGAATTCCCGCTCGATCACGACTCCGGCCGTTTCCGGGCGGAAGATCTTCAGGGCGACGGGCGGACGAGTGCCGACCTCGACGGCGCCCTGGAACGGTGCGGTGGAAACGCCGAGGTAGACGTCGGCGCGTTCACTGGCGCCGAGCCGGCGCAGCACCCGGTACCCGGCGATGACCGTCCCGACGTCCGCAGCCCCGGACGTCGACGCCGCCGTCGACTCGGTTGCGAAGCCGGGGTCGCCGGCGGCCGGGACCGGATCCGGGTCACGTCCCACTCTGTTTCTCACCTGCCGGATTGTGCGCCCCTGGGCGAAGCACCGGGGGCGCCCTCGCGGGTTCCGGGGAGATCCGGACTGGGCGGCAGACGCCGAGGACAAGCTGACCTAGACTGGCCTGATGCTCGACTTTGTCGTCGCGGGGCTAAGCGCCAACTCCGTGCCGTATGTTGAGGGCCTTGAGCTCCAACGCGCAGTCCACCGTTCCGTCGTTTCCGGTGAGAAACCCGACACCCTCATCTTCCTCGAACACCCCGCCGTGTATACGGCCGGGAAACGCACGGAGCCGGAGGAGCGTCCCACGGACGGCACCCCCGTCATCGACGTCGACCGGGGTGGGAAGATCACCTGGCACGGACCGGGCCAGCTGGTCGGCTACCCGATCCTGCGCCTGGCCGAGCCCATCGACGTCGTCGGTTACGTGCGGATGCTGGAGGGGATCCTGATCGAGGTCCTCGCCGAGTTCGGCATCGAGGGCCGCCAGGTTCAGGGCCGTTCCGGCGTCTGGGTCGGTCCGGACGGTTTCGAAGAGAAGATCGCGGCCATCGGCATCCGCGTCGCCGAAGGAGTCACCATGCACGGATTCGCCCTCAATTGCAGCAACTCCCTGGACGCGTACAGCCGCATCATCGCCTGCGGCATCCGGGACGCCGGCGTGACGACCATGTCGCGCGTGCTCGGCCGTGACGTCGCCACCTCCGAACTGATCGAACCGATCAGGGCCGGTTTCCTGCGCGCGATGGCGGTGGCGGCATGAGCGCCGTGCCCGAGGGCCGCAAGATGCTCCGGCTCGAGATCAGGAACGCGGAGACGCCCATCGAGCGCAAGCCCGAGTGGATCAAGATCAAGGCCAAGATGGGGCCCGAGTACCAGAAGATGCAGAACCTCGTCAAGAGCGAGGACCTGCACACGGTCTGCCAGGAGGCCGGCTGCCCCAACATCTATGAGTGCTGGGAGGACCGGGAAGCAACATTCCTGATCGGCGGCTCGCAGTGCACCAGGCGCTGCGACTTCTGCATGATCGACACCGGCAAACCAGCCGAGTACGACCGGGACGAACCACGCCGGGTTGCCGAGTCCGTCGTCAAGATGCAGCTGCGCTACGCCACCGTGACCGGCGTCGCCCGCGATGATCAGCCCGACGAGGGCTCCTGGATCTACGCCGAGACCATCCGGCAGATCCACCAGCAGAGCCCGGGCACCGGTGTGGAGATCCTCGTGCCGGACTTCTCAGGCAATCCCGACCACCTGGGCGAGGTCTTCTCGGCGAAACCGGAGGTGTTCGCTCACAACGTGGAGACGGTGCCGCGCATCTTCAAGCGGGTGCGCCCGGCGTTCCGCTACGACCGCTCCCTCGACGTGCTCAGCCAGGGCCGCAACGCGGGCCTGATCACCAAGTCCAATCTCATCCTGGGCATGGGCGAGGAACGGGCGGAGGTCAGCCAGGCCCTGCAGGACCTGCACGACGCCGGAACCGACATCATCACCATCACCCAGTACCTGCGTCCCAGCGCGCGCCACCTGCCTGTCGCCCGCTGGGTGAAGCCGGAGGAGTTCGTCGAGCTCAAGCAGGAGGCCGAGGCGATCGGCTTCATCGGGGTGCTCTCCGGTCCGCTCGTGCGATCCTCCTACCGTGCCGGGCGTCTCTGGGCCCAGTCCATGCTGGCAACCGGTCGTGAGGTGCCCGCGGAACTGCGCCACCTGGCGGATGCGACGCTCGGGTTCGCTCAGGCCGTGAGCTGACCCGAAAAACGGTCACCCTCCACGCGGGCGACTCGGTAGTCTTGGAACCATGGCACGCAGCAAGGACAAGACTCCCCGCACCCCCAAAGAACCCGGCCGTTTGAAGCAAATGTGGCAGGTGTTCCAGATGACGAGGCGTTACGACTCGAACATCGTCCTGTTCATGATCCTGGCCTTCCTGATCCCGGTCGCGATCAGCCTCGTGCTCGCGTTCGTGTTATCCCCCGGCAACGTGGTCACCATCGTGCTCTGGGTCATCGCGGGAGCTCTCGGCGGGCTGCTCGCCATGCTCATCATCCTGGGCCGCCGCGCCGAGAAGGCCGCCTACTCGCAGATCGAGGGCCAGCCCGGCGCGGTCGGCGCGGTTCTCCGCAGCTCGCTCAAGCGCGGCTGGGTCGGAAGCGAGATGCCCGTCGCCGTCAACGGCAAGACCCAGGATGCGGTCTACCGTGCGGTCGGTCGCGGCGGCGTGGTGCTGATAAGCGAGGGCCCTCGCACCCGGACCGCACGCATGCTCGACGAGGAACGGCGCATGGTCACCCGGCTGGGCGGCAGCATCGCCGTCACCGTCATCTCGGTCGGGCCGGACCCCGACGCCGTCCCGCTGCACAAGCTCGCCCGGCGCCTCACCCGGATCAAGCCGACCCTCACCAAGGCCGAAGTCCTCGCCGTGAACAACCGTCTCTCGTCCATGACGAAGAAGCTCCCGATCCCCAAGGGCGTCGACCCGATGAAGGCCCGGCCGCAGCGCGGCAACTAGCCGAGCCCGGCATCCGTCAACTGCGGATGAGGACGGTTCCGGCGATCTTGTCGTGGAATCCGCGCTGGTCCGAGTCCCAGACCAGCGCGGGGATCGCGAAGCCCAGCAGCACCGAGCGCAGCGCGGGACGCCAGATGCCCGCCCAACCGCCGGTCAGCGAGATCACCCGGAGCCCGACCAGCCGGTGGCCGATGCTGCCGCCGATGGTCGGAATGAACACGATCTGCAACAACACGAACATGCCGCTCACCGCGAACCCGTTGTAGTCCAGGAACGTGTAGTCGAAGGCCCAGAACGCGGCCCCCGTGGCCAGGACCTGGTCGATCGCCAGCGCCGAGATGCGGCGTCCCACCCGGCCGACCGAGCCGGCGCCCTTATCCGGCAGGCCCAGGCGCTCCCCCGGCCACCGGCTGGGCGGAAGCTGTCCGAAGGTGGTCGGTTTCGAGGATGCGGCAGACACGCGATGAGTCTAGCGAGCCGGCCCCGCTGTAACATGTGTGAAACATAAGCGTCACTGTCGGGTAATGCCGCCCCACTAACCTCAATGGAGCCGCAGTGCGCGACTTTTCGAGATTAACGCCCACGTCGTTTGGAGTAAAACCGCATGTTCCGCGATTCGTCAGAAGTGCTCAAATTCATCAAGGATACCGACGTCAAGTTCCTTGACATCCGTTTCACCGACCTGCCGGGTGTGCAGCAGCACTTCAACATCCCCGCGTCGACCGTCGACGAAGAGTTCTTCACGGTCGGCCAGATGTTCGACGGTTCCTCGATCCGCGGCTTCGCGTCGATCCACGAATCCGACATGCAGCTCATCCCTGACGTCACCACGGCGTACATCGACGCCTTCCGCACCGAGCGCACGCTGATCATGCTCTTCGACATCTACAACCCCCGCAACGGGGAGATCTACTCGAAGGACCCGCGACAGGTTGCCAAGAAAGCCGAGAAGTACCTCGCGTCGACCGGCATCGCCGACACCGCCTTCTTCGCTCCGGAAGCGGAGTTCTACATCTTCGACGACGTGCGCTATGAGGTCAACCAGTACTCGAGCTTCTACTCCGTCGACTCCAGCGAGGGTGCCTGGAACTCGGGCCGCAAGGAAGAGGGCGGAAACCTCGCCAACAAGACGCCGTTCAAGGGCGGCTACTTCCCGGTCAGCCCGGTCGACCAGCACGCCGACATGCGCGACGACATCTGCCTCAAGCTCATCGCGGCCGGCCTCATCCTCGAACGCAGCCACCACGAGGTCGGCACCGGCGGCCAGGGCGAGATCAACTACCGCTTCGACACCATGGTGCACGCGGCCGACGACCTGCTCAAGTTCAAGTACATCGTGAAGAACACCGCCAGCGAGTGGGGCAAGACGGCGACATTCATGCCGAAGCCGCTCTTCGGCGACAACGGCTCCGGCATGCACACCCACCAGTCCCTCTGGTCCGGCGGCAAGCCGTTGTTCTACGACGAGGCCGGCTACGGCGGACTCTCCGACGTCGCGCGCTGGTACATCGGCGGACTGCTCAAGCACGCCCCGGCCGTGCTCGCGTTCACCAACCCGAGCGTGAACTCCTACCATCGCCTCGTCCCCGGCTTCGAAGCCCCGGTCAACCTGGTCTACTCGGCCGGCAACCGCTCGGCCTCCATCCGGATCCCGATCACCGGCACGAACCCCAAGGCCAAGCGGATCGAATTCCGCGCGCCCGACGCCTCCGGCAACCCGTACCTCGCCTTCGCCGCCCAGCTGATGGCCGGCCTTGACGGGATCAAGAACCGGATCGAGCCGCACGAGCCGGTCGACAAGGACCTCTACGAACTGCCGCCCGAAGAGGCCAAGAACATCCCCCAGGTTCCGGCGTCCCTCGAGGCCGCACTGCTGGCCCTCGAAGAGGACCACGACTTCCTGCTGGCCGGGAACGTCTTCACGCCCGAACTGATCGAGACCTGGATCGACTTCAAGCGCGAGAAGGAAATCAAGCCGCTGGCCCAGCGCCCGCACCCGTTCGAGTATGAACTGTACTACGGCGTCTAAACCGCACCGGCGGCTGCACCAGTCGCCGCGATGACACTGAGAAGGGCCGCACTCCCCCGGGAGTGCGGCCCTTCTCAGTGTCATCCGGTCTCAGCCGAACACGGGCACCGGATGCCGCAACTCGAATCGTTCAGGCGCCGACGCGCCGTGACCGGCTCACAACAAAGGCGAATCGGAGGCCGCTGTCAGCCTGCGAAGGGCCCGGCGCGTTCGACGGGGCCGTAGAAGCGACGTTCGAAGACTGCCCGTGCGCGACGGGTAACGGCCAGGTAGTCCTCCTCGAGCCGGTTCGCCGAGCCGGGCGGGTATTCGAGCACCCGCGCGACGCCCTCCAGCTGGATCCGGTCGGCGGGGAGCACGTCAGCGGTCCGGTTCGTCCAGAGGGTGATCGCGGAGCGGCAGCGGGAGGCGAACAGCCAGGCCGCCCGGAGCGTCTCGGCATCCGCTTCACTGACCAGGTCGGCCTCCACGGCGGCCCGGAGCGCCCCGAGGGTGGACGATGTGCGCAGCGCCGGAATACGGGCCGCATGCTGAAGCTGGAGCAACTGCACAAACCACTCGACGTCGCTGAGGGAGCCGCGCCCCAGCTTGAGGTGACGGTTCGGGTCGGCGCCTTGAGGGAGCCGTTCGCTCTCGACCCTGGCCTTGATGCGCTTGACCTCTCGTACCTCCTGCTCGCCGATACTCTCCGGGTAGCGGACCGCGTCGGCGACACGGTCGAAGTCGCGGAGGAGCGCGGTGTCGCCGGCGACACCGCGGCCACGCAGCAGGGCCTGGGCCTCCCAGGTCAGCGACCATCGCCGGTAATAGGCCTCGTACGATTCGAGGGAACGGACCACCGGCCCGTTCTTGCCCTCGGGGCGCAGGCCCATGTCCAGGTCCAGCGGAAGGCGGTTGTCGTCTGTGAGCCTGTTCAGTTCCCGCACGATGAACTTCGCCCGGTCGTGCGCGGCGGTCCCCTCCAACGTGCCGGCTCGGAAGACGTACATGACGTCGGCGTCGGACCCGAACCCGAGTTCGGCGCCACCGAACCGTCCCATCCCGATCACGGCGAATTCGATTCCGTCGGTGGGGCCGTCCGGCTCCCCCAGCAGGTTCGTCCCGCGGATGGCTGCCGTCACCCCCTGGATGACGGTGGCCGTCACATCGGTGAGCCCGGCCGCAAGCTCATCGATGCTCAGCCGCCCGAGAATGGCGGAGAAGGCGAGCCGCAGCACCTCCCGGCGCCTGGCTGTGCGCATGATCGATGCCGCCGCGTCGGGACTCTCGTGCCGGGCCAGCACCGCCCGGGTCTCCTCCTGGAGAACGGCAACCGACCGGGGGCGCAGGTCGTCCTCGTTCTCCAGCCAGGCCACGGATTCGGGGATCGTCTCGAGCAGTTCTCCGATGAAGCGAGACGAGGACAGAACCCGGGTGAGTCGTTCGGCCGCGCCGGAGGAGTCGCGGAGCATCCGCAGGAACCAGTAGGTCGACCCAAGGCTGTCGCTGAGCCGCCGAAAGGAAAGCAGGCCGTAGTCGGGATCCGCGCCCTCGGAGAACCACTGCAGGAGCACCGGGAGCAGGTGACGCTGGATCGTCGCCCGGCGGGACACCCCGCCGGTGAGGGCCGCGATGTGGCCGAGGGCGCCCTTGGTGTTCCGGAAGCCGATGGCGGCAAGCCTGGCCTCGGCCTGGGCGCTCGTGAGGTTGAGCCCCTCGGCCGGAAGCGCGGCCACGGCCGAGAGCAGCGGACGGTAGAACAGGCGTTCGTGCAGGCCGCGAACGCGGCGCTTGACCTCGGCCCAGCGCACGGTCAGTTGCGGGGCGCTCGTGGCCAGCCCGGTTGACCGGGCGAGAATGCGCAAGCTCGCCTCGTCCCGGGGCATCAGGTGGGTGCGTCGTAGCCGCTCCAGTTGCAGCCGATGCTCCATCAGCCGGAGGATGCGGTAATCCTGGGCGAATTCGGCTGCTTCCGCCCGGCCGACGTATCCGCTGTCCGCCAGCGCTGACAGCGCCGGAAGGGTGCCGGCCTGGCGCACGGCGGGGTCCGACTGGCCGTGCACGAGTTGCAGCAGTTGCACGGTGAATTCGATGTCGCGCAGCCCCCCGGGGCCCAGTTTCAACTGCACCGCGACCTCGTCGTCCGGGATGTTCTCGGTGACCCGCTCGCGCATCCGTTGCACCGATTCCACGAAGTTCTCGCGGCTTGCGCTGGTCCACACCTTGGGGGCCACCGCCTGGATGTACCGCTGGCCGAGGTCCAGGTGGCCGGCGAGAGGCCTGGCCTTGAGCAGCGCCTGGAATTCCCAGCTCTTGGCCCAGCGCTCGTAGTAGGCAAGATGGGATTCGAGGGACCGCACGAGCGCCCCGGACTTGCCTTCGGGACGGAGATTCGGGTCTACCTCCCACAGCTCGGCTTCGATGGTCGGCTGGTTGAGTCCGCGCATCATCAGGATGGCCAGCCGGGTGGCAATGTCGACCGCGCGCGATGCGTCCAGTTCCGTGGCAGGGTCGGCCTCGGCGACGAAGATGACGTCGACGTCGCTCACGTAATTGAGTTCGGCCGCGCCGGCCTTGCCCATTCCGATCACGGCCAGCCTGGTGGCCCGGACTTCGGCTTCGGGGAAGACCCCGGGCGCGGCCACCGGACCGCTCGTCATGCTGCGGGCCACGGCCAGTGACGCCTCGAGCGCAGCGGCCGCGAGGTCGGCGAGTGCCCGGGCGATGCCGTCAAGGCCGGCCACCGGGTCGGCCTGTTCCAGGTCGAACGCCGCCAGCTCGGCCAGGCGCCTGCGGTACCGCACCCGCAGGGCCACCCAGCCGGCGTCGTCGACCAGAGTCGCGAACCCGTCGACGGCGCCCACCGAATCGAGGAGGTCGCCTGTCAACGCCGCGGCGTCGGGAAGGCCGGCGCGGGACTCCGCAAGCACTCCCAATTCCTCGGGATGCTGGAGGAAGAACTCGGCCAGGCCGGTCGAGGCACCAAGGACCCTGAGCAGGCGCAAGGGGGCACCCGGGCGGCCAAGCAGCGCCGTCAACTCGGCAGGTGCCTGCCGAAGCAGCGCCAGCAGCCCCGTGAGGGCTCCGTCGGGGCTCGCCGCCTGCGCGAGCAGAGGCAGCAGAACCGACGGCTCAGGTCCGCCCAGGTCGGTGACCTCCGCGAGCCGGCCCCTGACCTCGCCGAGTTCGACGAAACCGACCCGGGCCAGGTCGGTCAGGGTCAGCGGTTCCCGCTTCATCGCGTCCCGTTCCTCGGCGTGGGTCAGAGCATCTCCAGGTTCTTGTCGAGCTCGAACGGAGTCACCTGGGAGCGGTATTCCTTCCACTCCTGGCGTTTGTTGAGCAGCACGTAGTTGAAGACGTGCTCGCCGAGGGTTTCCGCGACCAGCTCGGATTCCTCCATGAACTGGATCGCGTGGTCGAGGCTCGCGGGAAGCTGGCGGTAACCGAGCGCCCGGCGCTCGGTGTCGCTGAGCCCCCACACGTTGTCCTCTGCCTCCGGCGGCAACTCGTAGCCTTCCTCGATCCCCTTGAGCCCTGCGGCCAGCATGAGCGAGTAGGCAAGGTACGGATTGGCGGCGGAGTCGATCGCACGGTACTCGATCCGGGAACTCTGGCCCTTGTTCGGCTTGTAGAGCGGCACCCGGATCAGGGCGGAGCGGTTGTTGTGTCCCCAGCAGACGAAGCTGGGCGCTTCGTCACCGCCCCAGAGCCGTTTGTAGGAGTTGACGAACTGGTTCGTCACGGCCGTGATCTCCGGCGCGTGCTTGAGCAGGCCGGCGATGAACTGGCGGCCGGTCTTCGACAGCTGGTACTGGGCACCCGCCTCGTAGAACGCGTTGGTATCGCCCTCGAAGAGGGAAAGATGGGTGTGCATGCCGGAGCCGGGCTGGTCGGACATCGGTTTGGGCATGAAGGTCGCATACACGCCCTGCTCGATCGCCACCTCTTTGATCACGGTGCGGAAGGTCATGATGTTGTCCGCGGTGGTCAGGGCGTCCGCGTAGCGCAGGTCGATCTCGTTCTGGCCCGGGCCGGCCTCGTGGTGGCTGAATTCCACCGAGATGCCGAGGTCCTCGAGCATCCGCACCGATCGGCGCCGGAAGTCGTGCGCCGTGCCGCCGGGCACGTTGTCGAAGTAGCCGGCGGAGTCGACCGGGGTGGGTCCGTTCTTGCCGTACTTGGACGACTTGAGCAGGTAGAACTCGATTTCAGGATGCGTGTAGAACGTGAATCCGCGTTCGGCGGCCTTCGCCAGGGTGCGCTTGAGCACGTTGCGCGGGTCGGCGACGGCGGGCTGGCCGTCCGGGGTGGTGATGTCGCAGAACATCCGGGCCGTCGGGTCGACCTCCCCGCGCCAGGGCAGGATCTGGAAGGTGGTCGGGTCGGGGTGGGCCAGCACGTCGGCCTCGAAGGAGCGGGTGAGTCCTTCGATCGCGGACCCGTCGAATCCGAGCCCCTCCGCGAACGCTCCCTCGACCTCCGCCGGGGCGATGGCGACAGATTTCAGCGTGCCGACGACGTCGGTGAACCACAGCCGAATGAACTTGATGCCCCGTTCCTCGATGGTCCGAAGAACGAAATCGCGCTGCTTGTCCATTCACGCCCCTTCTTGTTGCTCCCTAGGTTACTGGCTGGCGTCGCATCCGGGGTGAAACGGGCCGCCGACCGCGTGAATGCCGCTCTGACTACACTTGAGGCATGCCAGAGCCGACCTCGTCCGACGTGCCAGCAGCCGTCACCACGCAGAACCCGTTTGTCCCGGCGCCCGCCGGACCCAAACGGGTGCGAACCAGGCACTTCCACAACGCCAAGCAGCAGGGCATCCCGATTACGGGCCTGACCAGCTACGACATGCTGACGGCGCAGATCTTCGACGCGGCAGGGATCGACTTCCTCCTGGTCGGCGACTCCGCAGGCAACAACGTGTTCGGCTACGAGACGACCCTCCCGGTCACGGTCGATGAACTCATCCCGCTCACCCGCGCCGTGGCCCGTGCCGTCACCCGTGCGCTCGTCGTCGCGGACATGCCGTTCGGCTCATACGAGACCGGTCAGACCGAGGCGCTGCACACGGCCGTCCGGTTCATGAAAGAGGCCCAGGCGCACGCCGTGAAGCTGGAAGGCGGCGTTCGCAGCTACAAGCAGATCAAACGCATCGTGTCCAGCGGCATCCCGGTGATGGGGCACGTCGGTTTCACCCCGCAGAGCGAGCACGGCCTGGGCGGACACATCATCCAGGGCCGTGGGGACGACGCCGAGCGCCTGATCGAGGACGCCCTGGCCGTGCAGGAGGCCGGAGCCTTCGCCGTGGTCCTCGAGATGGTCCCTGCGACGGTTGCCGCTCAGGTCACCGCGCGGCTCGAGATCCCGACCATCGGTGTCGGGGCCGGCCCCGACGTGGACGGCCAGCTGCTGGTCTGGACCGACTTCGCAGGGATGACCGACGGCCGGGTGCCGAGGTTCGTGCGCCAGTACGCGAACGTGCGCAGCGTGCTGACGGATGCGGTGCACCGGTTCAAGGACGACGTCCAGACCGGCGCATACCCGGGCCCTGAGCACAGCTACGAATAGGCGTCAGCGCCCTTCAGCCGCATCGTCGGCGGCCCACTTGGCGCTGTTCGCGCGGAGCTTCTCCAGCGCGTGCGACGCCTCCTCCCGGGTCGCGAACGGGCCGACCCGGTCGACGGACGGGGACTCGAAACCCTGTTCGACCGCGCCGGTGCGCATGTTGTACCAGAACTGTTCTCGCTCATCTTCGGACATAAGCTTGATCCTATGCCTAAGGATTCCATCGGTCACCTGCTCCCCGGAACGGTGTCCCCGACCCGTCCCGTTCCCCGCCACATCACCCGCCCGGAATACGTCGGAAAGGAGTCACCGGCCCGGTTCACCGGGTCGGACGTCTACTCCGCGGAGAAGATCGAACTGATCCGCGAGTCCGGCCGGATCGCGGCCCGCGCGATTGAAGCGGTCGGCCAGGCGATCCGCCCCGGCGTCACGACCGAACAGCTCGACGCGGTCGGCCACGACTTCCTGGTCGCCAACGACGCCTACCCGTCGACGCTCGGCTACCGCGGGTACCCGAAGTCGTTGTGCAGCTCGGTGAACGAGGTGATCTGCCATGGCATCCCCGACACGACCGTGCTGGAGGAGGGCGACCTCGTCAACATCGACATCACCGCCTTCAAGAACGGCGTGCACGGGGACACGAACGTCACGTTCCTCGTCGGCCAGGCCAGCGAAGAGGTCACTCTGCTCGTCGAACGCACACGCGAGGCCCTCGCGCGCGGCATCAAAGCCGTCGCCCCCGGCCGGCAGGTCAATGTGATCGGCCGCACCATCGAGTCCTATGCCAGGCGCTTCAATTACGGCGTCGT
The DNA here is from genome assembly GCF_015752155.1 of Cryobacterium sp. MP_M3. Taxonomy (GTDB): domain Bacteria; phylum Actinomycetota; class Actinomycetes; order Actinomycetales; family Microbacteriaceae; genus Cryobacterium. The sequence goes on from NZ_JADOVI010000012.1 coordinate 53,018, forward strand.
CCGCGATTTCACGGGACACGGCGTCGGCGAGGCCTTCCACTCCGGGTTGATCATCCCGCACTACGACTCCGCGCCCGTCTATGACACCGTGATGGAGGTCGGCATGATCTTCACGATCGAGCCGATGCTCACCCTGGGTTCGCCCGACTGGGACATGTGGGCCGACGACTGGACCGTCACCACCAAGGACAAGAGCATCACCGCCCAATTCGAGCACACCCTCGTCGTCACCGAGACCGGTGCCGAGATCCTGACGCTTCCCTAACCGGTAGGTTCTAACCATGAGTTCAACCACGGCAATCGGCATCGACATCGGCGGCACCGGAATCAAGGGCGCGGTGGTCGACCTGTCGACCGGCACGCTCCTCTCCGAGCGGGTGAAGCTGCCCACGCCGAAGGGCGGTCGTCCGGCCGACATCGTCGACACGGTGAAGGACCTTCTGAAGACCGTGTCCGACAAGGCGGCGGCCCCCGACCTCCCCGTCGGGATCTGCTTCCCGGCGATCGTCAAGAACGGCCACACCATGTCGGCGGCGAACGTCTCCGACAAATGGATCGGCCTTGCCGCGGAGAAGCTGTTCGAGAAGGGGCTCGGCCACCCCATCCACTTCGTCAACGACGCGGATGCCGCCGGTTACGCCGAGTCGCAATTCGGCGCCGCCAAGGGTGTCCCCGGGGTCGTCATCCTGACCACGCTCGGGACGGGCATCGGAACAGCCCTGCTCAACGACGGCATCCTGGTACCGAACACGGAGCTCGGCCACCTCCAGATCGACGGCGTCGACTACGAGACCAGGGCGGCGTACTCCGCGAAGGAACGGGAAGACCTGAGTTGGGAGAAGTGGGCCGGTCGCCTGCAGAAGTACTATTCGACCCTCGAGGCTCTCTTCTCCCCCGACCTCTTCATCGTCGGCGGCGGCGTGTCCAAGCACCACCACCAGTTCCTGCCGCTGTTGAACCTGAAGACACCGATCATCCCCGCGGTCCACCGGAACAATGCCGGCATCCTCGGCGCCGCCGCGCTCGCCGTCAAGAACCGCGCCTGACCGCCCGCGAGCCATCTGCCGGGCGCGCTCAGATCGCCGGTGAGGCCACCGGCGGGAACGGGGGCGGTCCGAGAATCTCGATCGCCCCGGTGGCACTGGCGGCCGCGCGCACCCGTTCGAAGTCGAGCGGAGGTTCGGCGTCTTCGCCTCCGTCGGGCTCGCTGGCCATCCGGTAGAAGGCCTCCCCCGTCGCAGGATTCTGCAGACACAGCATCCGTGCCCGGGGCGAGGTCACCATGAACGCGTGCGGGATACCGCGGGGAATGATCGCGATGCCCCCGGCGTGCAGGCTCTGTTGTTCGCCGTCGAGGTCGAGCAGGATCTCACCTTCGAGCATATAGAACGTCTCGTCCGCATCCGGATGCCGATGCAGCGGCGTGACCTTGCCTGCATCGAGAGCGTCCTCAAAAATCAGGAAGGCGCCTCCGGTCTCGGCGCCGGTGGCCACCCAGGTGTGCAGGCCACCGCCGCAGAACCAGCGCCGTTCGCCTGCGTCGGTGTCACGAACTGTGGCCGTGAGTGTCGTCATGGTCGCCCTCATTCCCTCGTTCATGGTACTTGAGTCCCACGACGAGACTAGGGTACCGTATTGTTCATGTCAATGCCTTACGAGCGGACGGGACGCACCCGGCAAAAGGTCCGCACCCGGGACGAACTTGTCTCGGCCGCGCGCGGGCTCATCGGGCGGGGCAATTCCGCTCCCACCGTCGAAGACGCCGCCGCCGCCGCCTCCGTGTCGCGAACGACCGCCTACCGGTACTTCCCCAACCAGACGGCGCTCCTCGTCGCCGCGCATCCCGAAACCGAGCTGTCGTCCCTGCTGCCGCCAGGCATCGGCGATGATCCGGAGGCGAGACTCCTGGCTGCCGTCGATGCATTCACCCGCCTGATCCTGGAAACGGAACAGCAACAGCGCACCATGTTGAGGCTCTCCCTCGAGCCGGACGCCGGCTCACGCGAGCTGCCCCTCCGGAAGGGGCGCGCGATCGCCTGGTTCGAGGACGCCCTGTCCCCCCTCGTTCCTCGTCTGTCTGAGACCGTGGTGCACCGCCTCGCCGTCGCCGTGCGCAGCACAGTGGGCATCGAGTCGCTGGTCTGGCTGACCGACGTCGCCTGCCTCAGCCGCGAGGAGGCGGCGGTCCTCATGCGAGGTTCGGCGCGGGCACTGCTGGCCCAGGCGATGGCGGGATGAGCCGCCTCGACGATTCGGGGTTCCCGTCACCCGTCAAACGCCCGGAGACTCGAAACAAAAGCATTGCTGCGGCGGTGATGCGGCGCTCGGGAACTCCCGTGCAGGCTCTCCGCCCTGACAAGAGGTGGGAGTGGGGAATGGGCCGGCTGATACGCCGGGTTCTGTCCCGGTGCGCGAAGCACCATGGACGGCCATCTATCTGGGGACTACGTTGCCGCAGCCCTCTAGCGGTCTACCCGGAAACTCGGCGAGCCGCCTTAACGTTTCCTGTCTGACCTTGCTCCGGACGAGGTTTACCAAGCCGACCAGGTCACCCTGGCCTCTGGTGGTCTCTTACACCACCGTTTCACCCTTACCTCCGGCCGAAGCCGGTGGCGGTCTACTTTCTGTGGCACTGTCTCGCGGGTTGCCCCGGGTGGGTGTTACCCACCGCCCTGCTCTGTGGAGCCCGGACGTTCCTCGCCATCCGATGCCCTGCGGCACCGGATGTCGCGACCGTCTTGCCGACCCATTCCGAGAGTCAAGCCTACAGGGGCGGACGGTGACTCAGATCCCGGACTCCTCCGTGCGCACGAGGATCGCGCCGCAGTCGGGGCAGAACAGCACCTCGTCGGCCGGCGAGGACCGGACGGCGTCCAGGTCGCTGCCGGTCAGGGTCATCGTGCAACCGCTGCAGGTGCGGGCGCGCAGCAGGGCCGCCGCGTTCCCTCGCCCCGACACGAACCGCTTCTCGTAGAGCGCGGCCAGGTCGTCGGTGATGCTGCCGGCGATGGCGGCACGGTCCCGGCGCAACTCGCCGAGCTGACGGTTCAGGTCGGCGAGGTTCAGGTCGCGCGCCTGCTCGGCTTCGGCAACCCGGGCGGCGATCGCATCACGTTCAGCCTCCACCACGGCGACGGCGGCCTCCGCTTCCTCAAGCCGTTCCATGACGGCGATCTCGATCTCCTCGAGCGCCAGGAGTCGTTTGCGGAGTGCGGCGAGCTCGGTCTCCAGCGCCTGCACGTCCTTTACCGAGGAGGTGTGCTTCACCCGGTCGGAATCCCGCGCGATCCGCTTCTCGACCACGTCGACATCCGACTCGATCCGGCGCAGTTCGGTTCGGATGTCCTCCACGGCGCCGCTGCGGGTACCGAGGGTCATTCGCGTCTTGTCTGCGGTGACGGCGAGTTCCTTGAGCTCGGCGTGCTGTGGGAGCGCCTTCGTCTGGTGCTCGACCTGCTGCAGCCTGATGTCGAGGGCCTGAAGCCGGAGAAGCTCCTTCTGTTCTGCTGGAGATGCCTTCACTTGTGTCCTGACCTTCGGGGTATTGGGCTTGCGGTATTGAATTGGAACGGAATGGTGAGTTCTGGGCAGGTTACTGCACGATGACGAAGTCCCACGGATCGGTGCGCAGGTCGCTGACGGTCACGCGAACTCCGGGCAGGGCCGCTCGGAGGGCATCGGCCGCGGTGTCCAGCCACAGCCATTCGCTGGCCCAGTGTGACACGTCCATCAGCGCCGGCGTGTTTCCGTTGAGGCGGGCCTGTTCGCGAGCCTCGGACGCCGGGTGGTGCCGCAGGTCAGCGGTGATGTAGACGTCGCTTCCGACCACGCCCGGTGTCCCGAGGAGCGAGTCCCCGGCACCGCCGCACACGGACACGGATTCCACCATGCTGCCGTAGTCCCCGGACACCCGTACTCCGGAGGCGGTGGCGGGCAGCAGATCTGCGACGCGGCGAGCCAGCCCGCCCAGGGTGGTCGGGTGATCCAGCCGTCCCACCCGTCCGATGCCCGTTCCGGGCGTGGACCCTTCGGTGATCGGCCGGCTGTCGACGAGGCCGAGGCGACGGGCCAGGATGTCCGAAACGCCGTCGGCGACGACGTCCGCGTTGGTGTGCGCGGCGAGCAGAGCACAATCCGCCCGGATCAGACGGCTGAGGAGTGCGCCCTTATACCGGTCGGCGGCAACGGACGTGACGCCGCGGAGGAGCAACGGGTGGTGCACCAGCAGCAGGTCGGCGCCGGTTTCGATGGCCTCGTCGACGGTGATCGCCACGGCGTCGACCGCGAGGTGAATGGCGTCGATGCCGCGCGCGGGGTCACCGCTGGCCAGGCCGGGCGCGTCCCAGCCTTCTGCCCCGGCCAGCGGCCACAATTCGTGGACGGTGCGGGTGACTGCGGCGAGCGAGAATGACACGTCGCCAGCCTACCGTCGGCCGAGGTCAGCCACCTTCCGGCCGAGCCGCTCGATGCGCGGCCGGGCGGGAGGTCCGCGCCTCAACGCGGCGGCCACCAGCGGCGAAGCCCCCGGCGCACCGCGCCCTGGATCACGTTCTCCTCCGGTTCAACCCGTGCACTGGCTCGCGGCGGCGGCACCCCGACCGTCACATCGTCGGCGTCGTCCGGCAGGTCCTCGTCCACGCCGGCCGGGAGCACCGGATGCGAGCCCGTCGCGGGCGGTCCGGCAGCCGAGGTCTCCCCCGGTGCACCGGTGACACCACCGTCGGCGCCCCGGGCAGGGCCGAGCAGCTCAGGACCGGCCGACTCCGGGCTTGCTGAGTCACGGCCGGGAGGTGCAACGGGATCCTGCCCCGTCGAGGCGAACTCGGGCATGGCCGCATTGTATCGAAGAATGCTCAGATTTACTCAGGGAGCTCACCAGCCGAGGAACTCACCAGCCGAGCGTGCCGGGCGCTCCTTTGAACGGACCGACCACCCGGGAGGTGATCCAGCCACCGTAGAAGTCACCGGGTTGCGCCCGCACGACTTCACCGTCCACCGTGCACGAGTCCATCCGGCCCGGGTAGACGGCCACCCGGGCGGCGAGTTCCTCATAGCCGCTCCACGGCGACGGGTAGGTCCAGGCCGCGGCCTCCTCGCGCCGGCCGGGCGCGATCAGGGTCAGGTAGGCAGCCTGGCCCTTGTACTCGCAGATCGACCGCCCGGCGGCGGGCACGAGGCTGCCCGGGCGGAACGCCGTGCGCGGCAGGTAATAGACCGGTGGGTGACTGGTTTCGAGAACCCGCACAGCGTCGGACGTGTCCGCGACGACGGTGCCGCCCAGCAGGACCACGACGCGCTCGGAGCTCCGCTCGATGCGGGGCGGCCGCGGGTAGTCCCAGACCGATTCCTGCCCCGGGCCGGGAACAACCGGCACCATGCGCTGTGGTTTCATGAGGCCAGCGTACCGGGACCGACGGACCGATTCCGGGCACCGGTGCCCGGATCCTGGTGGTGGAGTTCGGCTCCGAAGACGGCGGCCTGGGTGCGCCGCTGCATCCCGAGTTTCCCGAGCAGCCCGGAGACGTAGTTCTTGACCGTCTTCTCCGCGAGGTCGAGGTGTTCGCCGATCTGGCGGTTGGTCAGACCCCGCGAGATGAGCTCGAGGACCTGTCGCTCCCTGGCGGTCAGGGTCGCCGCCGGTTCGGCCCGATCGGTCCCGAGCGCCGTCACCACGTGCGCGGCCACCGCCCGGGTGACCAGGGTCTCACCCAGGGCGACCCGCCGGATGCTCTCGATCAGTCGCTGGCCACGGATGTCCTTGAGCACGTAGCCGGACGCCCCGGCCAGCACTGCGGCGTAGGTCGCCTCGTCGTCGTCGAATGCTGTGAAGATCAGGCATTGCACCGTCGGGTTCTTCGACCTGATCGCACGGCAGACGTCGATCCCGCTGCCGTCGGGCAGGCGCACGTCGAGAACGGCAACGTCGGGCAGCGTCGCGGCGACCCGCGCCACCGCCTGTCTTGCCGTCGCCGCCTCCCCCACGACCTCGAGATCGGATTCCGCGTTGATCAGATCGGCGATGCCTCGGCGCACAACCTCGTGGTCGTCGACCAGGAAGACACGGATCATTGTTCCTTCCCATCTCGTTCGGCGGTCAGTTGCCCGCTCCATCGCAGCAGGCTCCCTCCCGTGTCGATGGCGGACAGGGCCAGCGCGCCCTGCCATTTGCGGGCACGCGCCGCCAGATTGGCCAGGCCGCTCGACCTGTCTGCGCCGAGGGGTCCGACCCCGTCATCACTGATGTCGACCGTGATGGTGTCGCCGGCAACCCCGATGGACACCGTCGACTCGCTGGCCTCGGCGTGCCGGAGCACATTGGTCAGCCCCTCACGGAGGACCGCAACGAGGTCGTCGGCCAGCGCGTCGGGGGTGAGCAGGTCGATCGGGCCGGAGAAGGTGATCCGCGGTGGATTCTCGAAGAGCGGGCTGAGTTCGGCGAGCAGGTCGAGGATCCGGTGCCGGACCGACGGCCGGTCGGGGTGAATCTGGGCCGAGAGGGCGAAGATGGCCGTCCGGATCTCGGAGATGGCGGCATCGAGCGCCGTGACCTGCTCGAGGATCCGATTCCTGAGGTCAGGCTCGACGGCCGTGCCCGCAATGGCCTGCAGCCCCAGCCCGGCGGCGAACAGCCTTTGGATCACCTGGTCGTGCAGGTCCCGGGCTATCCGACCCCGGTCCTCGAGCACGGCCAGCCGCTGCCGCACCGCCCGGCCTCTGGCCAGTTCGAGTGCGACACCGGCCTGCGCGACGAAGTCGGTGGCCATCTCCAGCTCGCTGGGCGAGAAGCCGGGTCGCCCCGCCCGGCGTGACGCCGTCAGCACTCCGTCGGGCCGGCCGTTCGTCCGCAAGGGAATCACCATTGCCGGTCCGATCAGGATCGCCTCATCCGGACGCCCGGCCGCGCCGGAGCTCAGGAAGGGCTGTCCGCTTTCCAGCGACCGACCGCACACCGCAGCGGATGCCGGGAAGACGAGACCGCGGACCTGTTCGGCGAGAACGCCTCGTGCGGTGTCGACCAGGAGTGTCTCGGGGCCTCCGGGCACGACGACGCAGACGAGGTCGGCATCCGCGATCGCCGCCAGCCGATCGGCGAGCAGCGCTCGCGGGTCGTCGGCCCGTTCCGCCAAGAGCGCCGCGCTGATCTCGGCGGTGCCGGCCGACCACCGCTGGTGCCGCTGGGTCTCCTCGAACAGGCGGGCGTTCTCGATCGCGATCCCGGCGGTGGCGGCAAGTGCGCTGAGCAGCTCCTCGTCCTCACCGCTGAAGGCGCCCGCCGCCGGTTCGGTGAGATACAGGTTGCCGAAGACCGTTCCGCGAACCCGCACCGGAACACCCAGGAAACTGTCCATCGGCGGATGTCCCTCCGGGAAGCCGACCGACCGGTCGTCGTCGCCGATCCTGGCGAGACGGATCGGCTGCGGGTCATCGATCAGAGCCCCGAGCAGACCCCGGCCGACCGGCAGGTGACCGATCCGTTCGGCCAGGCCATCCGGCATGCCGACGTGGATGAACTGCTCGAGCCCGCCGTTGGACGCGATCACGCCGAGGGCACCGTAGCGCGCCCCCACGAGTTCGACCGCGACGTCGACGATGCGGCGCAATACGGCGGAGAGGTCCAGCTGCTCGACCACGGACTGGCTGGCCTGGAGAAGGCTGCGCAGGCGCACCTCCGGCTCGGTGGCCGCGGCCGGGTGGGGAAGCCGGTCGGTGACGGTGCTGAGGATGCGTTCAGGGGGCATGGCCGTGGTCCGCCTCTCGGTCTCTTGCACGGATTCTACTCGCGCGGGACGTTCGGCCCTTTCCCCACCCGGTTCACCCTGCGAACCTTGGTGAGATCGAAGATATGGTGCGGTTTTCCAGGATGAAACGGAGTCCGGTCATGGTCGAAAGAGTGGTCGTTGCCATCGACGGGGGCCCGGCCAGCACGGCCGCCCTCGACTGGGCTCTCGAACGGGCAAAGAGCCAGGCCCTGAACCTCGAACTGACGACTGTCGTCGAACTGGGTTGGGCCCCGGCGGGCGGACCCGACGACGACTTCCGACCGGTCTACGAACGGGCCCTCGCCGACGCGACCCGGCGGGTCGAGCATGAGGCCCCGCACATCAAGAAGACGAGTTACGTGCGACGCGGCGTGCCGGCCGACGAACTGGTCAGGGCCTCGGAATCCGCTGACCTGCTGGTCATCGGCACGAACAAGACGGGAGTCCTGGCCGGCGCCGTCTATGGGACCCTGCCCTTGCGCCTCGCCGCACACTCGCGCTGCCCCGTGGTCGTCGTGCCCGCCGCCTGGACGCCGAAGGCGGGGAACATCATCGCCGGACTGGAAGATGATGCCACCGCCGAGGGAGCGCTCGCCTTCGCGGCCGGCGAGGCGGTGCGCCGGGGAAAGGTCCTCGACGTCGTCCACGCCTGGTCGATACCGGCCACCATCGCGGTCGAATATGGGGCGGTCATCCCGTTCGACGAGCTCCGGGAGGCTCACGCCGCCATCCTCGCCGAGGCCGCCGGGCGCGTGCGCGCCGCCCACCCCAGGCTCGAGGTCAGAGAGATTCTCGAACAGGGTCCCGCGGCCATGGTCCTCGTCGACGCGTCCGGGGAGGCCGAACTGGTCGTCGTCGGCACGCACGGCCGTGGCGCGGTCGGCAGTCTGTTCCTCGGCTCGGTCAGCCACGACGTGCTGCTCAACCTCAAGTGCCCCGTGGCGGTGATCCCGCGACCTGAACGGCTGCCGGACCCGGTGGAGCCGTGACCACCTGCTATGTGGGCGCTGACGGATCCGGCCCGAGTCGCGCAGCAATCCGCTGGGCACTGTCCCGAGCGGTCGGAGAGAGCAGCCCGGTCGTCCTCATCCACGTCGTTGACGATGAATGGGGCCTGCTCGGCGCGGGCTATGCCGCCGAGGCCGAGCGACGGGCCCGGGACCTGTTGGACGTCGAACTGGCCGAGGCAGGGCGCCGGTATCCGGGAGCGGACGTGGGTGCCAGGATCGTGCACGGCAGCCCGGCGTGGACCCTGGCCGGCCTGCCGTCCGCCGACGATCTCCTGGTTGTCGGTACCCACAAGACCGGTTTTCTGCACGGGCGCGTGCTCGGGTCACGGAGTGTCCAAGTGGCTGCGGCCGCCCCCTGCTCGGTTGCGGTCGTGCCCGACACGACCTTCGACACGAGGCGGGGTGTCGTCGTCGGCGTCGACCGCTTCGACGGATCCGCAGCTGCCGTCGTCCGAGGGGCGCGCGAGGCCGCCCGTCTGGGCCAGGAGTTGCTGTTGGTTCATGCCCCACCGGTGAGTCATGTGCTCCCGTCCAGTGACCTGCCGGAAAGCACGGGTTCGGCCCAACGGCTCCTCGCTGACGCCGCCGACCGCGCCGCACAGGCCGCCCCGCTCATCACGGTGCGACGCCGGCTGGTGCACCGGGAACCCGCGGAGGCTCTCCTCGACGCCGGGAACGGCGCCTCGCTCCTGGTCCTCGGAGTCGCCCACCCCCACGCGGTGACCCAGTCGGTCGTCGGTTCGGTCACCCACGACGTGCTGATGAACATCACGGTGCCGGTGCTCGTCGCCCGAGCCTGACGCGACCGGTGCGTTCAGGTCGATTCGTCCTCAGCCGGTGCGGCCTCGCTCGATTCTGACCCGCTCGATTCCGACCCGCTGAGCGCGGGCCTGATCACCGCCACCGGGCAGGGCATCGTGAGGACGATCACCTGACTGACCGAGCCGAGCCAGAAACGCTGCAGGCCGTGCCTTCCGTGGCTGCCGACGACCAGCAGCCTGGCACCGGACGCGACCCGGGCCAACGTTTCTGAGGGCAGTCCGAGGTCGAGGCGGAGGTCGAGGTCGAGGTCCGGATACTGAGTGGCCAGCCCGGCGACGGCCTCGGCCAGCACGAGGCGGTCGGAGTCGTCCGGCTCCATCGGCCAATCGATCACCGCGGTCTCCGCCGTCCACGGTGTCGGCGCGCTCCAGCAATACACGGCGGTCAACGGCTCATCGTGTCGGTCGGCCTCCTCGGCGGCGAACCGCACGGCCGCCAATGACGCGTCGGACCCGTCCACCCCCACTACGACGCCGCGACCCGGAGACTCCCTGCGGTCCGGGACCACCACCACCGATCCGGGCGCGCGCGCGGCGATCTGGGCGGCGCGAGTGCTGAACACATAGTCGCGGAACCGGCCGAGGGCGTGAGAGCCGACAACGAGGAGTTCCGCGCCCGCGGCCCTCTTCGCCAGCACCGAGTTCGGGGACCCGACGAGCACTGTGGAGTGGATGTCGAGGTGTGGTTCCAGGCGGACCGCTTCGGCCAGTTCCCTGGCGAGTTCCGTCTCCGCCTGTGCCCGGGCAATACCACGGAAGCCGGCCGGGATGTCTCCCCAGGTTTCGTCGACCACATGCACGAGATCCACGTCAAACCGGCGTGGCGCAGCGTACTCGAGGGCCCATCGCATGGCACCCTCGTCCGTCGGCCGTCCGCTCAGCCCAACCACAATCCGCTTGTTCATCCTGCACTCCTCCGCTGCCCGGCGACGCCACCATCGTCGCCGCCCAGGTCAGGGACGGATAGGGGCCAAGGTCCCGGCGACGAAACGGGCTCGTTCGGGGGCGAGGAAGACGATCAGTAGTCGAACTCGTCGAACTGAGGAGAGTCGAGACCGTCGCCCGTCCAGCCGACCAGCGCCACATCCGCGCCGGCGAGCGCTCGGCGGCGCAGGTCATGGGACGTCCCTGACTCGATCAGTTCGCGGAGGATCGGCTCGCTCGTCACACTCACCAGCTGGCTGGACGCCCCGATCAGGAACTGGGCCCGGCCCGGCAAGCCCGAATCGGTAAGCACGGGGATGTCGACCACGTCGACCTGGCTCCGGCCGCTGAGCGACTCGGCGTATTCCATCACAGCGTCAGCAAGATCGCTGCCCGTGACGACTGACCCCCCCGGGTGAAAAATACGTTTCATGGCCGACCCTCCGAAGCTCACCGAATAGGGGTGCTACCGGGGTCTGGGGCGCATTGTCAGTATAATTCGATCCGGGCCGGCAAGCGAGTGTTCCCGGGGCGTTTCCGGAGCAATACAGGGGACCGGTCACCTCGCCCCGGCCACCCGGGAATCGGGCACCCGCGCGGCTCAGAAGGACAGCGTGCGATTGACGACGCTTTCAGCCACTTCAACGAGCGGCAGCCCGTTGCTCCGGGCGTAGGACCTCAGCACGTCGAAGGCTTCCTCCATGTCCGAGTTGCGGGTGTACGCCACAACCCCCTTGGCCTGTTCGATCAGCACCCGGCTGTTCAGCGCATGTTGCAACTGCGCCCGCGCAACGCCGCTCTCGCGCAGGGCCCGCTCCTGCAGGATGCCGATCGTGGCCGTGTCGGCCAGGGCCTGGACGGTCAGGAGGTCGTCGGGTCCCAGGCCGCCGAGGCGGTCCCAGAAGAGGTTCAGGGAGCCGATGGTGGTCTGACGCAGCCGGAGAGGAACGGAATGCATCGATTTGAAACCCAATTCGAGCGCCCCGGCGCGGAATCTGGGCCATTTGGGTGCGACGACGTCGAGGTCGGGGATCGCAACGGGCTTGCCCGTCGTATAGCACTCCACGCACGGTCCGTTCCCGGCCCGAAGCTGGAGGATTTCGACCAGTCGGCTGCGTTCATTGGTCGAGGCGACAACCTCGAGTTCGTCGTCTTCGCCGGCGGAGAGGATGATGCCAACGGCGGACGCCTCGAACAAGAGGGCGCACTTGTCGACGAGCATGTGCAGCAGGTCGACGATGTCGTAGCCGACGACGAGCGTGTCCGCCAAAGTGACGAAGGTCTCAACCAGCTGACCTTCACGTGTCTTGGTCACTATGAACCCATTCTTAAAGGACGCCGCACTAGGAGCCGTCGTATTCTGCCGGAAAAGTGATCTTCCGCGCCACTACATCAGTTGCAACGTCACGCACCGTCCGTCCGTGAGAAAAAGCATAGCCGCGAAGAACGAGCAGTGCATCCGCCGCCGGGAGATCGAGTTGCGCCAACAGCATCCCGGTTGCCTGGTGCACCACGCGCCGCGAATACCCCGCTTCATCGATCACGTCGGGCACTTCCGGACGAGCCAGCAACGCTCGCCGGAGGACCTGGCGTGCGGCCAGGGCCACCAGCACGGTCGCGTCGTCGATCTGCGCCGTGGACAGGCCACCGGGCCGGGTGGAGTAGAGGTCGACCGCGCCGATGTTGAGCGATCCGATGAACATCGGGAAGGCGAAGAGGCTGCCGACATCCGTTGTCTCGATGGCCCGGGCGAAGATCGGCCAGGAGCCCGACGTGTGCCGGATGTCGGCGCTGAGTACCGGTCGCCGCGTCGTCAGGGCCTCCCAGCACGGGCCCTCGCCGAGGTCGAACTGGAACTCGTCGATCTGAGCGGCCCGGTCGTCGCTCGCACACACGGTTTCGGTCCCGAAAGGAGCGCCGAGGGTCGAGATGGCAGCGCCCGTGATCGGGAGGGCACGGAGGAACGGGCGGCAGAGATCGGAGTTCCCCTCCGCTGCCTCGGAAAGTTCCAGGGCGGCCGCGGCAAAGGCTCGACGCTCAGTGGACGGCATCAATACCCTGCCCTGGCGTCGACGTGCCGACGCGTATGGAGGTTACAGGCGTGTCGGTTCCAGGCTGGGAGCCAGGGAAACATGGGCCGTCACGACCTCTCAGCTCGTCGAAGGAGCGATTCGCTTCCGTACTGGCTGGGCGCGACGAGAACCGCCGCACTGCTGACATCGTATCGCGGCACGCAGCGGGAGTGACCACGACGCCGCCGGGGGTGTGACCGTGTGCGCGATTCATTGGTGCGAACGGGGCAGAGGTTCGGCGTCCAGGGGTGGGCCCTACCGGGCTCGAACCGATGACATCCACGGTGTAAACGTGGCGCTCTACCAACTGAGCTAAAGGCCCCTGCACTGCGACCCTGACGGGTCGTTGACCACTATACAGATTCCCCGCACCGATGCCGCGTGCCGGCTCCAGGACGGGCCGTACCGGGGGGCTTCACGCGGGCTGCAGTTCCTCGATCGCCGCCCAATACGCCCCCAGGGAACGGGCCTCGCCCGGGGCGGTGATGAAGCTCGCCCGGATGATGCCCTGTCGATCGATGAGGAACGTGGCCCGGTTGGCGAATCCCTTGTCCTCGAGGAACACGCCGTATTCCTTGGCGACAGCACCGTGCGGCCAGAAATCGGCGAGGAGGTTGAACGTGTACTTCTCCTGCTCGCCCCAGGCTCGCAGGGTGTGCTTGGAGTCGACGGAGATGCCGATCACTTCCACCGAGCTGTCAGCGAAGAGCCCGATGTTGTCCCGCAGTTCGCACAGCTCCCCGCTGCAGATTCCGGAGAAGGCCAGCGGGAAGAAGACCAGCGCCACCGACTTCTCTCCCCGGAACTGGCTGAGCTGGATGCGCTGCCCGAACTGGTTGACCAGTTCGAAGTCCGGCGCCTGCGTGTCGTTTTCCAAAGCCATGGAGCGCTTCCTTTCCCTCGCCCACCGGTGAAGTGGAGCGCAGCGACACAGCCTAGCCCCGCTGGTTGTGGGAACCAAGAATGCCTCCGTCCACCCCGCGAAGAGCCCGCAGAGCGACGTGCGCGGACCTCAGCCGGAATCTGTAGGCTTGCGAAGTGCCATTGGTCCGACCCGACCGCAATCCGGCACGCCTAATTCGGCAGAACAGAACAACGGTCTGCCCAGGACAGAGAGGTCGATTGTGACTGTCAACGACCAGGACCCGTACTCGGTGAACAGCACGGATGCGGACCCGCAGGAGACCGCGGAGTGGTCTGAATCGCTGGATTCGCTCGTCGCCGCGCAGGGACACCAGCGCGGCCGGGAAATCATGCTGAGCCTGCTCAAGCGGTCCAAGGAACTGCACCTGGGCGTCCCCATGGTTCCGACAACCGACTACATCAACACGATCGCCGCCGGGAACGAACCGGACTTCCCCGGCGACGAGGACATCGAGCGCCGCTATCGTGCCTGGATCCGCTGGAACGCCGCGGTCCTCGTCCACCGCGCCCAGCGCCCCGGCATCTCTGTCGGCGGCCACATTTCCACCTACGCGTCCTCCGCCGCCCTGTACGAGGTCGGTTTCAACCACTTCTTCCGCGGCCAGGACCACCCGGGCGGCGGCGACCAGATCTTTATCCAGGGCCACGCCTCCCCCGGCACCTACGCCAGGGCATTCCTCGAGGGCCGCCTCTCCCACGACCAGCTCGACGGCTTCCGTCAGGAGAAGTCCCACGGCCCGAACGGCATCTCCTCTTACCCGCACCCTCGCCTGATGCCCGAATTCTGGCAGTTCCCGACCGTGTCGATGGGCCTCGGACCGATCAACGCGATCTACCAGGCGCAGACCAACCGGTACCTGACCAACCGCGGCATCAAGGACGCCAGCGACCAGCAGGTCTGGGCGTTCCTCGGCGACGGCGAGATGGACGAGGTCGAAAGCCGCGGCCAGCTCCAGGTTGCCGCGAACGAGGGTCTCGACAACCTCAATTTCATCATCAACTGCAACCTGCAGCGCCTCGACGGACCCGTGCGTGGCAACGGCAAGATCATCCAGGAACTGGAGAGCTTCTTCCGCGGCGCCGGCTGGAATGTCATCAAGGTGGTCTGGGGCCGCGAGTGGGACGATCTGCTCACGCGCGACGTCGACGGCGCCCTGCTGAACCTGATGAACGTCACCCCCGACGGCGACTACCAGACGTACAAGGCCGAGAGCGGTGCGTATGTCCGTGAGCACTTCTTCGGTCGCGACCCGCGCGCGCTCAAGCTCGTCGAGGGATACACCGACGACGAACTCTGGAACCTCAAGCGCGGCGGCCACGACTACCGCAAGGTGTACGCGGCGTTCAAGGCGGCATCCGAGCACAAGGGCCAGCCGACCGTCATCCTGGCGAAGACCGTCAAGGGCTACGCGCTCGGCCCGAGCTTCGAAGGCCGCAACGCGACCCACCAGATGAAGAAGTTCACCCTCGACAACCTGAAGACCTTCCGCGACAGCACCCACATCCCGATCACGGATGCCCAGCTCGAGGAGAACCCGTACCTTCCGCCGTACTACCGGCCGGACGACAACGACGAGGCGATCCAGTACCTGCACGAACGCCGCCGCGCGCTCGGCGGCTACCTGCCGGAACGACGCAGCAAGTACACCCAGATCAACCTTCCCGGCGACGCCACCTACGCGCCGACGAAGAAGGGATCCGGCACGCAGGAGATCGCGACCACGATGGCCTTCGTCCGGCTGCTCAAGGAGCTCCTCCGTGCGAAGGACTTCGGCAACCGGATCGTCCCGATCATCCCCGACGAGGCCCGCACCTTCGGCATCGACGCCTTCTTCCCGAACGCGAAGATCTACAACCCGAACGGCCAGCAGTACACCTCGGTCGACCACGCCCAGTTGCTCGCCTACAAGGAGAGCCCGCAGGGCCAGATCCTGCACGTGGGCATCAACGAGGCGGGCGCCATGGCAGCCTTCACCAACGTGGGTACCTCCTACGCCACCCAGGGTGAGCCTCTGATCCCGATCTACGTGTTCTACTCGATGTTCGGCTTCCAGCGCACGGGCGATGCCATGTGGGCGGCGGGTGACCAGATGGCCCGAGGGTTCATGATCGGTGCGACCGCCGGCCGCACCACCCTCACCGGCGAAGGTCTCCAGCACGCCGACGGCCACTCTCCCCTGCTGGCCTCGACGAACCCCGCGGTCGTCTCCTACGACCCGGCCTACGGCTACGAGATCGGCCACATCGTGCGGTCCGGCCTCGAGCGCATGTACGGCGGGCAGCACCCTGACCCGAACGTCATGTACTACGTCACGGTGTACAACGAGCCGGCCGTGCAGCCGGCCGAGCCGGAAGAGGTGGACGTGGACGGCATCGTCCGCGGCATCCACCGCATCAACCACTCGCCGATCACCGGGCCCAAGGCCCAACTCCTCGCCTCCGGTGTGGCAGTGCCGTGGGCACTCGAGGCGCAGGCGCTGCTCGCCGCCGACTGGGGCGTGTCGGCCGACGTCTGGTCGGTGACGTCCTGGGCGGAACTCCGCCGAGACGGCATCGCCGCGGAGGAACACAACTTCCTCTACCCCGATGAGACGCCGCGGACCCCGTACGTCACGGAGAAGCTCGCCGGCGCCGCCGGACCGTTCGTCGCCGTGACCGACTTCATGCACGCCGTACCCGACCAGATCCGCCAGTTCGTGCCCGGCGACTTCGCAACGCTCGGTGCGGACGGGTTCGGATTCTCCGACACCCGGCCGGCCGCGAGGCGCTTCTTCAAGATCGACGGACCGTCCATGGTCGTTCGCACCCTCGAGCTGCTCTCCCGCCGCGGAGAGGTGGACCGCAGCCTGGTCGGCCAGGCGATCGCGAAGTACCGTCTGTACGACGTGACCGCGGGCACCACTGGCTCGGCCGGGGGCGAGAGCTAAGCCCCCGTGGCACCCGCTCCGAAGACGAAGGAACAGACGCTCAGCTGGTTGCGCACGATTTCCGGCGAGCTGTCCACGGCGACCCTGAAACGGCTCGAGGACACGCTGCCCTGGTACGGCGACATGCCGCCGGGGCGGCGGTCCGCGGTCGGACTGGTCGCCCAGGCCGGCATCACGTCGTTCATCTCCTGGTTCGACGACCCGCGGTCCACGCCGTGGATCGCGGCGGATGTCTTCGGCGCGGCCCCACGGGAACTCCTCCGTTCGATCAGCCTGCAGCAGACGCTGCAGCTGATCCGTGTCACCGTCGAGGTGGTCGAGGAACGGGTGAAGGAGGGCAGCGAACTCCTCCGGGAGGCCATCCTGCTCTACTCCCGGGAGATCGCCTTCGGCGCCGCGGATGTCTACGCCAGGGCCGCGGAGGCGCGCGGCCTCTGGGACGTGCGCCTCGAGGCCCTCGTCGTCGACTCGATCCTCAGCGGCGAGTACGACGACGAACTGCCCAGCCGCATCGCCGCGCTCGGCTGGCACGGTCACGGCGAGGTGTGCGTACTCGTCGGCACGACGCCGAAAATGCTCGACGTGGACCAGCTGCGGCGTTCGGCCCGGCACATGGCCGCGGACGTGCTGATCGGGGTGCAGGGCAACCGGCTGGTCCTGGTCATCGGCCGGGCCCACCCGAAACCGACCGAAGCCGAGGAAGCCATCGGCACGGCATCCGCCCTGAGCTTCATGGAGATCGCCGTTCAGCTGGAACCGAGCTTCGGCGCCGGGCACCTGGTGCTCGGCCACGAGGTTCCCAACCTCGTCGACGCGTCGAAGAGCGCCAAGGCAGCGCTGGCCGGGTTCGCCGTCGCCCGCTCCTGGCGGAACGCCCCGCGCCCCGTGCAGGCCGACGACCTCCTGCCCGAACGAGCCCTGGCCGGCGACCCGCTCGCCCGGGCGACGCTTATCCACCGCATCTACCGCCCGCTCCAGGCGCACTCCACCGAACTGCTGACCACCCTCTGGTGCTACCTCGACAACGGCCGGTCACTCGAGGCCACGGCCCGCGAACTCTTCGTGCATCCCAACACCGTGCGCTACCGGCTCAAACGGGTGTCCGAGGTGATCGGCTACGACGCCACCGGGGCCCGGGAGGCCCTCATCCTCCAGGCGGCCCTGATCATCGGGTCGATCAGCGACCACGACGGTTCCACCCGACGCCGGTGAAGACGCGTCCGATCCGGTGACTATCGACAAACGTTTCGCGAATACTTGGTGGGCACTCGACACCCGTCCAGGAAATGAGCTTGGGAGACTGGTCACATGATTGTTGTCGTCTGCCCCGGCCAGGGCTCGCAAACCCCCGGATTCCTCGAGCCGTGGCTCCGCGACGCAGGCTTCGCCGCCGGTCTGGAAGAGATCTCGGACGCCTGCGGCATCGACCTCGTCCGGCACGGCACGATCAGCGACGCCGACACGATCCGCGACACGAAGATCGCGCAACCACTGATCGTCGCGGCGGGACTGCTCACCCTCGACGCCCTGCTCGCCGGCGGACGCCGAGGCAAGATCGCCGGTATCGCCGGTCACTCCGTCGGTGAGATCACGGCCGCCGCCGGCGCCGGCATCCTGAGCCCCGCCGAGGCGGTCGGCTTCGTGCGCGACCGTGGCAGCGCCATGGCCCGGGCGGCGGCCATCGAGCCGTCGGGCATGAGCGCCGTGATCGGGGCCGACGAGACGGAGCTGCTGGCCCGTCTCGACCAACTCGGTCTCGAACCGGCGAATTTCAACGGAGGCGGCCAGATCGTCGTGGCCGGTTCTCCCGACGCCCTCGCGGCCCTCGCCGATTCCCCTCCGGCCAGGGCCCGGGTCATCCCGCTCCAGGTTGCGGGGGCCTTCCACACCCGGTACATGCAGCCCGCGGTCGAGCAACTCGCCCAGGTTGCAGCCGGGCTGACCCCCCACGACCCCACTCTGCCGATCTGGTCGAACCGGGACGGAAGCCTCGTCTCCAGCGGTGCCCGGTTCGTCGAGCTGCTGGTGGCCCAGGTCTCTTCGCCGGTACGGTGGGACCTGTGCATGGCGTCCTTTGCCGCTGCGGGAGTGACCGGAATCATCGAGGTCGCACCGGCGGGAGCCCTCGTCGGCCTTGCCAAGCGTGCGCTCAAGGGCGTGCCCAGCGTCGCGATCAAGACGCCGGACGATGTGTCCGCAGCGTTCGACCTGATCGACCAGCAGAACCAAGCCTGACCGAAAGAGATTATGACCAAGCCAACACTCCAGCAGTCGCACGGTCCCCAGTACACCCGCATTCTCTCCGTCGGCGCCGCCCGCGGCGACGTGTCGGTACCCAACGCTGACCTCATTGGGCCGATCGATTCCTCTGACGAGTGGATCCAGCAGCGCACCGGGATCATCAGCCGCACCCGGGCCAGCCAGGACATCCAGGCCGTCGACCTGGCCACGGATGCCGCCCGCGAGGCCATCGAGAAGTCGGGCATCGACCCGAAGCTGATCGACGCCGTCATCGTGGCGACCATCAGCAACGGCCGCCAGACGCCGTCGATGGCCGCCGTCCTGGCCGACCGGGTCGGCGCGAACCCGGCCGCCGCCTACGATGTGAACGCCGCGTGCGCCGGTTACACCTACGCGATCGCCCAGGCCGACGCCCTGATCCGCACCGGCGTGGCGCACTACGCCCTCGTCGTCGGCGCGGAGAAGCTGTCGGATCTGGTCGACCCGACCGACCGCAGCATCTCGTTCCTGCTCGGCGACGGCGCCGGCGCCGTCGTCATCGGCCCGAGTGACTACCCGGGGATCTCCAGCACGGTCTGGGGTTCGGACGGGTCGAAAGCCGACGCCATCACTATGAACAGCACCCTGCAGGAGTACCGCAGGGGCGAGACCGAGTGGCCGACCCTCCGCCAGGAGGGCCAGACCGTCTTCCGCTGGGCCGTGTGGGACATGGCCAAGGTCGCCAAGAAGGCCCTCGAGGCCGCCGGAATCGAGAGCGACCAGCTCGCAGCGTTCATCCCGCACCAGGCCAACATGCGCATCATCGACGAATTCGCCAAGCAGCTGAAGCTCCCGGCGTCCGTCGTGATCGCCCGGGACGTGGCCACCACCGGCAACACCTCCTCGGCGTCGATCCCGCTGGCCACCCACCGGCTGCTCCAGGAGCACCCGGAACTGAGCGGCGGCCTCGCCCTCCAGATCGGCTTCGGAGCCGGCCTGGTCTTCGGCGCGCAGGTCGTCGTCCTCCCGTAGATCCCCCGCAAGACCTCTAAACTGAATCTCGGTCACACGAGAGACACCCCCAAGGAGAAAAAAATGGCATTGTCCACCGAAGAAGTTCTTGCCGGCCTGGCCGAGCTCATTAATGACGAGACGGGCATCGCTGCCGACACGGTCGAGCTGGGGAAGTCGTTCACCGACGACCTGGACATCGACTCGATCTCGATGATGACCATCGTCGTCAACGCGGAAGAAAAGTTCGACGTGAAGATCCCGGACGAAGAGGTCAAAAACCTCAAGACCGTCGGCGACGCCGTCGACTTCATCGTCAAGGCACAGGACTAACCCACCAAGGAACAGGCCGGCCGGCAGTTGCCGTCCGGCCTGATCTGTGGGTCAGGCCCACCGTTTCCACGCTCATAGAGAGTCTCGTCATGACCAAAAAGATCGTTATCACCGGCATCGGTGCGACCTCCCCGCTCGGCGGCACGGCCGCCGAAAGCTGGGCGGCCCTGCTCAACGGCGAATCCGGCGCCAGCACGCTGGACCATGAATGGGTGGAGCGCACCCAGCTTCCGGTCACGTTCGCGGCCCAGGCGAAAGTGCCGTCCAGCGAGGTGCTCGCCCGCCACGAGACCAAACGCCTCGACCCCTCCAGCCAGTTCGCCCTGATCGCCGGGCGCGAGGCCTGGGCGGATGCCGGCTCCCCCGAGGCAGACCCCGAACGACTTGCCGTCGACTGGGCCACCGGAATC
Organism: Cryobacterium sp. MP_M3; assembly: GCF_015752155.1. GTDB lineage: Bacteria > Actinomycetota > Actinomycetes > Actinomycetales > Microbacteriaceae > Cryobacterium. The sequence continues at coordinate 73,430 of NZ_JADOVI010000012.1, forward strand.
GGCGGAGTCTGGACCCTCCTCGACGCCTGGGACACCCTGCGCGAGCGCGGCCCCCGCCGCGTCCTCCCGATGACCGTCCCCATGCTCATGCCGAACGGCCCCGGAGCGGCGATCGGCATGGACCTGCACGCCCGCGCCGGCATCGCCACTGTCGTGTCCGCGTGCGCCTCGAGCACTGAATCGCTCGTCAATGCCTACAACCGGCTTCAGGCCGGGCTCGCCGACATCGTCATCGCCGGCGGGTCCGAGGCCGCGATCCACCCGTTGCCGATTGCGTCCTTCGCCGCCATGCAGGCGCTGTCCAAGCGCAACGACGACCCGGCGACCGCGTCCCGCCCCTACGACATCACCCGGGACGGTTTCGTGCTCGGCGAGGGCGCCGCCGCGCTCGTCGTCGAGACAGAGGAGCACGCCAAGGCGCGTGGGGCACGCATCTATGCCGAGCTCGTCGGCGGCGCCATCACCAGCGACGCGTACCACATCACCGCGCCCGACCCCGAGGGCTCGGCGGCCGCCCGCGCCATGATCGCGGCGATCCACAATGCCGGGGCCTCCCTGGCGGATGTCTCGCACATCAACGCGCACGCCACGAGCACCCCGGTCGGCGACATCGCCGAATACAACGCACTGCGCCGCGTCTTCGGCGACCTGCTCGAGGGCATCCCCGTCTCGGCGACCAAGGCGTCCACCGGTCACCTGCTCGGCGGCGCCGGCGCCATCGAAGCGCTGTTCACCGTGCTCGCCCTCTCCGACCGCATCGCACCGCCGACCATCAACCTGGCCAACCAGGACCCGAACATCCCCCTCGACGTGGTCACCACGCCGCGGGCGCTGCCGGCCGGGGATCTCCTGGCCATCAGCAACTCGTTCGGATTCGGCGGCCACAACGCCGTCGTCGGGTTCCGCTCGGTGTAGCCGCCGGCACCAGGACACAGAATGACCCCGGCCGGGTTCCGGCCGGGGTCATTTCTTTGAGATCCCTCGTATTTCGCTCACGCGCCACCGGGAAGAGTCAACCGGTCAACGCGCCATGCGCCATCCTCGGGGAGTCGATGCCGTTCAGCCGACCTTGTGCAGCCAGACGACGGAGTTGAAGTCACTGGCGTGGCGGAACGGTTCCAGTTCGTCGTCCCAGGCCTGCCCGAGCGCCAGACGGAGTTCCCGGTGCAGTTCGAGGGCGTTCGCCCCGGCGCGTTCCATGGCGCTGCGCACCCGGTCTTCCGGGATCACCACATTGCCGGCGGTATCCGTCTGGGTGAAGAAGATGCCCAGGTCGGGTGTGTGCAGCCAGCGCCCGCCATCGGTGCCGAGTCCGGCATCCTCGGTCACCTCGAACCGGAGGTGTTCCCAGCCGCGCAAGGCCGAGGCTAGGGTCGCGCCGGTTCCCTGGGCGCCTTCCCAGTAGAACTCGGCCCGCTGGGCACCCTTGAGCACCGGCTGGTCGGACCAGTCGAAGTTCACCGCCTCGCCGAGCGCGCGCCCGACCGCCCACTCGACGTGGGGGCTCAGCGCCCGTGGCGATGAGTGCACAAAAAGTACTCCTCGCGCAGACGGTGCCTGGCGAGCCTGTGTTGCCGTTGTTGCCGCCATCGTTTCTTCTCCGTTCGGTGAGATGCGTCTTCCCCAACGACCTCTGAACGAAACACTGCTGATTGAAACGATGCGCACTACAGCGAAGCTGTGAACTTGTACGGCCTGCGGCCGCTAGCGCAATTATGCCTCAGCAGACCGTGAAATCACAAGGATCTGCGCGGCGTTGCCTGATCGCCTTGGGCATACTCGGTATGGTTATCGAGGAATCTATCGGAGGCCCTGTGTCCGTTCGCACCACCCTGCTGGCGATCCTCACCATCGGACCGGCCTACGGGTTCCAATTGCACGGCGAACTGGAGTCGCGAACCGCTGGTCGCCGCGCGGTGAACGTCGGCCAGATCTACGGCACCCTCGAACGGCTGGTCAAGCAGGGGGCCGTCGAGTCGGGAGGGGCCACGACCGACGGCCTGCCGCTGTATCGCATCACGGCCGAGGGCCGGGCGGAGGCGATGGAGTGGCTGATGTCGGTCGAGAGCACGCGCGGCGAGGAATGGAACGATCTCGTCGACCGGGTGCTGCTCGCCTCCTCGCTCCCCCACATCGACTCCCTGGCCCTGATCGGGCGCTACCGCGAGCATTGGCTCGCCATTGCCGAGCCCTCCGGGAACCGGACGTCCCCGGTCGGACAGGAGCTGCTGGAGGCCGGTGCGCGCACCGCCCTCGCCTCCGCCGCGGTCGCCTGGCTGGACTCCGCCGGACGGTCGCTGCTGGATCCGCGCGCCGCCACATTCCAGCGCGGTCTGAGCGACGTGAGGCCGCGCCGCGGCCGGCGCCCCGTGCCCGTCGCCTGAGGTGCTCCATGCCGGCTGCCGGCTGCCGGCTTTGTCCGGTCGCCGGCCTATTTCGCCTGGTCGTAGCTGTCGACGGTGGCGACGGTGAGCAGGAAATCGACCGGGAAATCACCGAACAAGTGCCGCCCGGCCGTGGCCGCCGCCCGGGTCACGATCTGCGCGACCTCCTCCACCAGACCCGCGGGGGTGTGCACGATGACCTCGTCATGCAGGAAGAAGACCAGGTGAGGGGCGTCGGAGAAGACCGGGGAGGCTCCCGGAACGGTACCCTCCGGTGCGGGCAGCAGGCGGAGTTCCCGGCGGATCTCGGCCATCCAGCAGAGCGCCCACTCCGCAGCGCTGCCTTGCACGATGAAGTTGCGGGTGAACCGGCCCCAGTCCCTCGCCTGGCTGCGTGCCCGGCGTTCGTCGGCATCCGTCGCCCCGGGGTGGTAGGCCTGCGCCTGCGTTGCCTGCCAGTTCTCGCCCGGACGGGGTGAGGAACGGCCCAGCCTCGTCGTCACCGCCTCACCGCGTTCGCCGGCCCGCGCCGCGGTCTCGGTCAGGGCGAGAGCGCGAGGGTAGGCCCTGGCCAGGCGGGGCAGCAGGCGCCCGCTCTCCCCCGTGGTCGCGCCGTACATCGCGCCGAGCATGGCCACCTTGGCGTGGTCGCGGGTCTCGACGACTCCGCTGGCGACGATCCCGGCGTAGAGGTCGGTGCCCCGGCCCGCCGTCGCCATGGCGGTGTCGGCCGACAGCGCGGCCAGGATGCGCGGTTCCAGTTGCGCGGCATCCGCCACGACGAGTTTCCAGCCGTCGTCGGCGATGACGGCTCCGCGCACCTGTTTGGGCAGCTGCAACGCTCCGCCGCCGCGGGTCGCCCAGCGACCCGTCACCACCCCGCCGGGAACGTACTCCGGGTGGAACCGGCCGTTGACGATCCAGGTGTCCATCCAGAACCAGCCGTTGGCGCTGAGAAGCCGGGCGAGCTTCTTGTATTCGAGCAGCGGCGCGATGGCCGGGTGCTCGAGCTTCTGCAGCTCCCAGGCGCGGGTGGAACTCATCGACAGGCCTACCCGCTGGAGGGCGCGCAGCAGGTCCTGCTGGGAATCCGGGTTGACCTGGGGGTCGCCGAGTTCGGTTCGGATACGGCGGGCGAGGCTCTCGAGCTTGTCCGGCCGCAGGCCGGGAGCCACGCGCGGGCCGAGCTCTCGGGTGAGGAGCCGGTCGTGCACGTCGGTGCGCCAGGGCAGCCCCGCGAACTGCATCTCGGCCGCGATCAGGGCACCGGCCGATTCGGCGGCAAGGAGGAGGCGCAGGCGACCGGGCTCCGCGCAACCGGCCACCGCGGCGAGCTGCAGCCGGAACTCGGCCTGCGCGTCGGTCTCCGATGAGGCCTCGGCAGCCCCATCGTCGGCGAAGCCGAGGTCGAACAGGGTCGAGCCTGGTGACGGTTCGTCCGGCAGAACGACGGGCCCGTTGTCCCAGCGGCTCGGGGCCGCCGTGGCGAGGTCGCTCGTCGCCGTCAGAGACGACTGCCGCAGGATGGCGTGGCAGAGGCGCAGGTCGTGGCCGCGTTGCACCCGCACCCCCGCGGCGAGGAGCAACGGGTAGAGGCGCGACGTGTCCTCCCAGACCCAGCGAGGCGAACCTTCTTCGGCGGCCATGACCTCGCGCAGGAACTCGGCGAAAGAGAGCCGGCGCGCGGGCGCGATCTCGAGCCCCGTGGAGTCGAGGGGAACGACGAGGAACTCCCCATTGCCGGTCCGGCCGGCCAGTAGGTACACGTTCCATTCTGCCCGGTGCCGCCGACGGCGATGTTCGTCCGTGCCTCAGTATGTCCGCTGACGGCGTCAGGCCCCGGCCCAGAACTCGCGCAGGAGCTCGACGGTCTCCTCATCGGAGAGCTGGTGGAAATCCTTGTAGAACGGGCCGATCGCCCAGAAGTCCTCGGGTGCTTCCAGGACGACGACCCGGTCCGCGGCCTCCCCCAGCTCGGCGATGACCCGGGCCGGTGCGACGGGGACCGCGACGACCGCCAGGGCGGCCCCTTGGCTCCGAAGCTCCGCCAGCGCCTTCCGGACCGTGGCGCCGGTCGCGATGCCGTCGTCGACGACCAGCGCGACCCGGCCCGTCGCGGGCACCGGCGGCCGGGCGCCGCGGTAGCGGATGCGGCGGCGCTCCAGTTCGGCCGACTCGCGGCCGGCCGCCTGGCCGGCTCCGGAACGACCCACGAACAGGAGGTCGAGGGGGGCGTGCAGCCGTTCGGCGATCCTGGTGGCGACCGGAACACCTCCCCTGGGCAGGGCGTAGACCACCGGGTCGCGGAGGTCCAGCGCGGCCAGCCGATCGGCCAGTCTCCGGCCGGCATCGCTCCTGTCCTCGAACATCGCTCTCCCGCTCGGTTTCCCCCACGCAACGCAGTTGCAAGCCCTGCGTCGTCGATCCTGCCGGGCGCGGGGCCGTTTGTCGATGCCGGAGGGCCGCCCCGCGGGGTTCGTCCCTGAGCGGGAACCGTTAGGTTCACGGCCAGGGGCGCATGGGAATCGTTAGGACTACGGTGCGTGGGTCATTGCCGGTGTCTACTCGTGCTGTACCACTCGTATCCGGCCCCGTCCAGGGGCACGGTTCGCTCCGGATGGAGATTTCTTGTGTTGGACCTCGTCTACCTGCTCGGCGTGATCGCCGTGTTCGCCCTGCTCTGGGTCGTCGCCCGGGGGGTGGAGCGGCTGTGATCGTCTTCGACGTCATCGCAGCGATTCTTGCCGTCGCCGCCGTCGGCTACCTGGTCTTCGCCCTCGTGAAGCCGGAGCGATTCTGATGCCGGGGTGGCTGGCCGTCCTGCAGGCGCTGACCCTGGCCCTCCTCCTCGCGGTGGCGCACCGTCCCCTCGGCGACTATCTGGCGAGGCTCTACCTGTCGCAGAAAGACCTCCGCGTCGAACGCGGCTTCTACCGGCTGATCGGGGTGGATCCTCGATCCACTCAAACCTGGCAGTCCTACCTGCGCAGCGTCCTCGCGCTCTCCCTGGTCGGGGTGCTGGCGCTCTACGCCCTGCAGCGCGCCCAGGCGATCCTGCCCTACTCCCTCGGCCTGCCTGCCGTCCCGGCGGGACTGTCGTTCAACACCGCAGCGTCGTTCGTGACCAACACGAACTGGCAGTCCTACTCCCCTGAGGTCACGCTCGGCTACAGCATCCAGATCCTGGGACTGGCCGTGCAGAACTTCGTCTCCGCCGCGGTGGGCATCGCGGTCGCGATCGCCCTGGTCCGCGGCTTCGCTGCGCACCGGACCGGCACAATCGGGAATTTCTGGGTCGACCTGACCCGCTGCATCCTGCGGCTGCTGCTGCCGCTGTCGATCGTGGCGGCCATCGTGCTCATGTTCGGCGGGGTCATCCAGAACTTCAACGGCTTCACCGACCTGACCACGCTCAGCGGAGCAACCCAGACGATTCCGGGCGGGCCGGTCGCTTCGCAGGAGGCGATCAAGGAACTCGGCACGAACGGGGGCGGCTTCTTCAACGCGAATTCGTCCCACCCGTTCGAGAACCCGTCGGCCTGGACGAGTCTGTTCCAGGTGTTCCTGATGCTGGTCATCCCGTTCAGCCTGCCGCGGACCTTCGGCGCCATCGTCGGCGACCGGAGGCAGGGATACGCGATCCTTGCCACCATGGCCACGATCTTCGCCGTCTCACTGACCCTGCTGACGGTGTTCGAGTTGTCGGGATCCGGCACGGCCCCGCAAGCGGCCGGCGGCGCGATGGAGGGCAAGGAGACCCGCTTCGGGATCGCCGGCTCCGCGCTCTACGCCACCGCGAGCACGCTCACCTCGACCGGGGCCGTGAACTCGATGCACGACTCGTTCACCGCCCTGGGCGGGATGATGCCGATGCTGAACATGATGCTGGGCGAGGTGGCCCCTGGCGGCGTGGGAAGCGGACTCTACGGCATGCTCATCCTCGCGGTGATCACGGTGTTCATCGCGGGGCTCCTCGTCGGCCGCACGCCGGAGTACCTCGGCAAGAAGATCGGCCCGCGCGAGATCAAACTCGCGAGCCTCTACATCCTGGTCACCCCGGTTCTCGTGCTGGCCGGGACGGCGCTGAGCTTCGCCATCCCCGCCGTGAGGGCGGACGTCGAGGCAACCTCGATCGCGAACCCGGGCCTGCACGGCCTGTCCGAGGTTCTCTACGCTTTCACGTCCGCGTCCAACAACAACGGCTCCGCGTTCGCGGGCCTCACCGCAGACACCCCGTGGTTCAACGTCGCGCTCGGCGTGGCGATGCTGCTCGGCCGTTTCGTCCCGATCGTCTTCGTCCTCGCCCTGGCCGGGGCGCTGGCCGGCCAGGCACCGGTCCCGGAGACCAGCGGCACCCTGCCCACCAACAGGCCCCAGTTCGTCGGTCTGCTGATCGGAGTCACGATCATCATCACCGCCCTGACCTATTTTCCCGTACTCGCGCTGGGTCCCCTGGCGGAAGGGCTGCAGTGAACACCATGACGACACTCACGGATTCCCCCGACGTGAACCGGAGGTCGGGCCCGGAGAGGAAGCGAACGGCCAGGCCGGGCGCCATCGGTCCCCGGCAGCTGGTCGCGGCCCTCCCAGGCGCCCTCGGCAAGCTTGATCCGCGCGAGATGTGGCGCAATCCCGTCATGTTCATCGTCGAGGTCGGTGCAGCACTGACGACGGTGCTCGCCGTCGCCGAGCCGTTCCTCGGCGGCGCCGCCCGATCCGGTGGCCAGGCCGTGCCGTCGGGCTTCACCGCGGGCATCGCGGCCTGGCTCTGGCTCACCGTCGTCTTCGCCAACCTGGCAGAATCCGTGGCGGAGGGCCGAGGCAAAGCCCAGGCCGACAGCCTCCGCCAGACCCGGACCAGCACGAGCGCCCACCAGATCACCGGCTACGACCCCGCCATTCACGGCGGCGCGGAAGGACTGGACTTCGAGACGCTGTCCTCCGCCGACCTCAGGGTCGGTGACACCGTGGTCGTCGTGGCCGGCGAACTCATCCCCGGCGACGGCGACATCGTCTGGGGAATCGCCACCATCGACGAGTCCGCCATCACGGGCGAGTCCGCCCCGGTGGTGCGGGAGTCCGGCGGCGACCGCAGTGCGGTCACCGGTGGCACCCGGGTCCTCTCCGACCGGATCGTGGTGCGGATCACCAGCAACCCGGGCGAGACCTTCGTCGACCGGATGATCGCGCTCGTCGAGGGCGCGTCTCGCCAGAAGACTCCGAACGAGACGGCCCTCGGCATCCTCCTGGCCGGCCTGTCCATCGTGTTCCTGGTCGTCACGCTCACCCTCAATCCGATCGCCGGGTACTCGGCCGCGGCCGTCAGCGTGCCTGTGCTGGTCGCCCTGCTCGTCTGCCTCATCCCCACCACCATCGGCGCGCTTCTGTCCGCCATCGGGATCGCGGGAATGGACCGGCTTGTGCAGCGCAATGTGCTCGCCATGTCGGGGCGGGCGGTGGAGGCTGCGGGCGACGTGACCATCCTGTTGCTCGACAAGACCGGCACCATCACCTACGGCAACCGACAGGCGCGCGAGTTCTCGCCGCTGGCCGGCGTGGACGAGTCTGCGCTGGTGCGGGCCGGAGCCCTGTCCTCGCTCAGCGACCCGACCCCGGAGGGGAAGTCGATCGTGGATCTCGCGGCCACGACCGGGTTCCGGCACCAGGGCACGCTCGAGGGCGAGATCGTGCCGTTCACCGCGCAGACCCGGATGAGCGGAATCGACCTGGCCGACGGATCGTCGATCAGGAAGGGCGCCGGTTCGGCCGTGCTCGCCTGGGTGCAGGAGACCTCCGAGCTCGACCCGGCCGTGTCCCGTGAGTTGGATGATGCCGTGGCCCGGATTTCCCGGGTCGGCGGAACACCGCTGGTCGTCGCGGCGGCCGACGACGACGGAGCCCGGCGCATCCTCGGCGTGGTCTACCTCAAGGACATCGTGAAGGAAGGCATCGCCGAGCGTTTCGCCGAGCTCCGGGCCATGGGCATCCGGACCATCATGGTGACCGGAGACAATCCGCTCACCGCGAAGACCATCGCTGCCGAGGCCGGGGTCGACGACTTCCTGGCGGAAGCCACGCCGGAGCAGAAGCTCGCCCTGATCCGCCGGGAACAGGAGGGCGGCAATCTCGTCGCCATGACCGGTGACGGCACCAATGACGCACCCGCCCTGGCCCAGGCCGACGTCGGCGTGGCCATGAACACCGGGACCAGCGCCGCAAAGGAGGCAGGCAACATGGTCGACCTCGACTCGGATCCGACCAAACTCATCGATATCGTACGGATCGGCAAACAACTCCTGATCACCCGCGGCGCCCTCACCACCTTCTCCATCGCCAACGACCTCGCGAAGTACTTCGCGATCATTCCCGCCATGTTCGCGGGGGTGTTCCCCGGCCTCGCGGTGCTCAACGTGATGCAACTTCACTCGCCGGCCTCGGCGATCATGTCCGCGATCATCTTCAACGCGATCATCATCATCGTGTTGATTCCGCTCGCGCTCCGCGGCGTCGCCTACCGGCCCCTGGCCGCGTCCCAGATCCTCACCCGGAACCTGCTGGTCTACGGCCTCGGCGGCGTGATCGCCCCCTTCATCGGAATCAAACTCGTCGACCTCGTCGTGGCCCTGGCTCCCGGGTTCTGAGCCCCAAAGAAACGGATTGCAGCACCATGGCCTCACCTCGCACAAACACCCGTCACATCGGAGTCGCCCTCCGCGCCATGCTCGTTCTCACCGTCTCGCTCGGCCTGGCCTACCCCCTGGCCGTGACCGCCATCGGCCAGATCGCCGTTCCGGGCCAGGCGAACGGATCTCTGCTCCGGCAGGGAGCGCACGTCGTCGGTTCCTCGCTGATCGGGCAATCCTTCACCGACTCGACCGGCGCGCCGCTCCCGGAATGGTTCCAGCCACGACCCTCCGCGGCCGGCACCGGCTATGACGCCGCGGTGTCGGGCGGCAGCAACATGGGTCCGGAGAATCCCGACCTGGTGTCCGCGATCGCCCGGCAGAAACGTGCGATCGCCGACTTCGACGCGGTCTCCGCGGACCGGATACCGGCAGATGCCCTGACCCGGTCCGCCTCCGGGCTCGACCCGGACATCAGCCCGGCATACGCACGGCTGCAGGTGAACCGGGTCGCCGCGGCCCGCCACGTTGCCGTGGCGGAGGTACGGCGGCTGGTCGAGTCTAGGATTGCGGCACGGGACCTCGGCTACCTGGGCGAACCGACGGTGAATGTGCTCGAACTGAATCTCGCCCTGGCGGGGCTGAAAGGCTGACGATGAAACGCGGTCGGCTTCGCGTGCTACTGGGCGCGGCCCCCGGGGTCGGCAAGACCTACGCCATGCTCGAGGAGGGGCGCCGTCTGCAGGGCGAGGGCAAAGACGTGGTGGTCGCGGTCGTGGAGACCCACGACCGAGCGGCCACCGCCGGGATGCTCGAGGGGCTCGAGATCGTGCCCCGGGTCACGGTACGGCACCGGGACGTCGAGTTGACCGACCTGGACCTGGACGCGGTCATCCGCCGGAACCCCCAGATCGCGCTGGTGGACGAACTGGCCCACACCAACGCGCCCGGCCTGGCCCACGAGAAACGCTGGCAGGACGTGCAGGCCATGCTCGAGGCCGGAATCGATGTGATCTCCACGGTGAACATCCAGCACATCGAGTCACTGAACGACGTCGTGCACCAGATCACCGGCGTGCCCCAACGAGAGACCCTGCCCGACGCCGTGCTGCGTGCCGCGGACCAGGTCGAGGTGATCGACCTGGCGCCCCAGGCGCTCCGCGACCGGTTGGCCGAGGGGAACGTCTACCCGGCGGCCCGGATCGACGCCGCCCTGTCCAACTACTTCCGGCTCGGCAACCTGACGGCATTGCGCGAGCTCGCCCTGCTCTGGCTCGCCGATGAGGTCGACACCGCGCTCAAGGCGTATCGCGCCGAACATGGGATCGACAGCAAGTGGGAGGCCAGGGAACGCGTCGTCGTGGCGCTCACCGGCGGCCCGGAGGGCGAGACCCTCCTTCGGCGTGGTGCCAGAATCGCCGGGCGCGCCGCGGGCGGCGAACTGATCGCGGTGCACGTGATCAGCCAGGACGGGCTCCGGTCGCCGCACCCGGGCGCCCTAGCCGCCCAGCGAGCACTGGTCGAAAAGCTCGGTGGTTCCTATCACCAGCTCGTCGGCGACGACATCCCGACCGCGCTCGTCGCCTTCGCGCGCGCGGCGAACGCCACCCAGCTCGTGGTCGGGGCCAGTCGCCGCAGCCGCCTCCGTGCGGCGTTCAGCGGCCCGGGTATCGGGGCGACCGTGGTGCGCGAATCCGGGGACATCGACGTGCATGTCGTGACCCACTCGGCCGCCGGCGGCACGATCACCCTGCCCCGGCTAGGCGGAGCCCTCACTCCGAAACGTCGCCTGGCCGGGCTCGCCCTTGCGCTTGTCGGCGGCCCTCTGATCACCTGGATGCTCGTGGCCCTGCGCACGCAGGAATCCATCACGAGCGAGGTGCTGAGCTACCAGCTCCTGGTCGTCCTGGTCGCGCTGGTCGGCGGTCTCTGGCCGGCGTTGTTCGCGGCCCTCCTGTCAGGGATCACCCTTGACTTCTTCTTCGTCGCGCCGCTCTACACGATCACGATCGCCGAGCCACTGCACGCCGTCGCCCTCCTGCTCTATCTCGTCAATGCGGGTCTGGTCAGCTACGTCGTCGACCAGGCGGCCAGGCGCAACCGCAGCGCCTTGCGCGCCGCCGCGGAATCGGAGCTCCTGGCAACCGTCGCCGGGAGTGTCCTCCGCGGCGAAGACGCGCTCAAGGCGTTGCTCACGCGCACCAGGGAGGCGTTCCACCTCACCGGCGTAAGGCTCCTCGACGGTCCCGACGTGCTCGCAACCGCGGGCACTGCCGGGGACGAGGATCAGGTCTCGACTGTTCCGGTGGGCAGCCGGGCGGTGCTCGAGCTGCGCGGCGGCGAACTCGACTCCTCCGAGCGGCGGCTGCTGGCGGTGGTCGTGAGCCAGCTGGATGCCGCGCTGGAGCATCGCGACCTGGCCCGCACGGCCAGCGCGATGGGTCCCCTGGCCGAAGCGGACCGGATGCGCAGCGCCCTGCTGGCTGCCGTCGGCCACGACCTCCGTCGGCCGTTGGCCGCGACGACCGCCGCAGTGAGCGGGCTCCGCTCCACCGACGTCACCCTGTCCCCTGCCGACCGTGATGAGCTCTTCGAGACCGCCGAGGAGAGCCTCGCCGCGCTGTCCGCCCTCGTCACAAACCTTCTCGACGTGAGCCGTCTCCAGGCCGGGGTTCTCGCCGTCTCCCTCGGCCCGGTGGACGCCAGCGAGGTCATCCTGCCTGCCCTCGACGAGCTCGGCCTGGGTCCGGCCGGGGTCGAGCTGGACCTTCCCGCCGACCTCCCACCGGTGCTGGCGGATGCCGGCCTGCTCCAACGGGTGATCGTCAACCTGCTGGCCAACGCCATCCGGTTCTCCCCGCCCGGGGGACGAGTGCTGGTCTCCGCCAGCCAGTTCGCGGGCAGCGTCGAACTCCGGGTCGTGGACCGGGGACCCGGCATCCCCGTCGACCGGCGCGACGAGGTCTTCGTGCCGTTCCAACGGCTCGGCGACACCGACAACCTCACCGGACTGGGCCTCGGCCTGGCCCTGGCGAAGGGATTCACCGAGGGGATGGGCGGCACGCTCTCCGCCGAGGACACTCCCGGCGGCGGCCTCACCATGGTGCTGTCCCTCCCCGCCTTCGACCGCGCGCCGACCCCGAAGGGAACCGAATGAGAATCCTGATCGCGGACGACGACCCGCAGATCCTCCGCGCCCTCCGGATCACCCTGACGGCCCGCGGCTACGACATCGTCACCGCCCAGGACGGCACCGCGGCACTCAACGCGGCCATCGAGCACCACCCCGACCTGGTGATGCTCGACCTCGGGATGCCCCACCTCGACGGGCTGGGGGTCATCGCGGGGCTCCGCGGCTGGACGCAGGTGCCGATCCTCGTCGTTTCCGGTCGCAGCGGCGCGGCCGACAAGGTCGACGCCCTGGACGCGGGGGCCGACGATTACGTCACCAAGCCGTTCTCGATCGACGAACTGCTGGCCCGGATCCGTGCCCTCACCAGGCGCGTGTCCTCGGCCGACGACGAACCCGTCATCGTCTTCGGCGACGTCACCGTCGACCTGTCGGCCAGGAGCGTCAGCCGTCTGAGGCTCGGGCGGCCGGAGCCGGTTCGTCTGACTCCCACGGAGTGGCGCATCCTCGAGTTCCTGCTGCGGAACCCCGGAAAGCTGGTGCCGCGGCAGTCCCTGCTCACCGACATCTGGGGTCCGCACCACAGCACCGATTCAGGCTACCTCCGGCTCTACCTCGCCCAACTGCGCAAGAAGCTCGAGCCGGACCCCTCCCGGCCCCGGTACCTGTTGACCGAGGCCGGAATGGGCTATCGGTTCAGCCCGGACCCCTGAGTCGTGACGAACCCGGATCTCACCCCTCGTCGGCTCTCACTCCTCGTCGGAGGAATCGGTCGAGTGGTGGCGCGAATCCCGGTTCCAGTCATGGCTCGAGTCGTCGCTGTGGCGGTCACCGTTCAGCGCGATCCGGGTCACCTTGCCGATCGGCTGCGGTGCCCCGGTCGAATCCGGCACCACCGAATCGGTGGTCAGGTACAGGTCGCCGCTCCGCAGTTCGATCGCGGCCGGCGACGAGATCGCCGTCAGCACGCTCGGCGTGTCCGATCCGCTCTCCAACACGGACACCTGCCCCTTGCCATCCGACCCGCCGAAGTGCTCGGCGACGTAGATCGTGCCGGACCCGCGGGCCACAGCCAGCCCGGTCGCACCGACGAACCCGGTCGCGACCAGTTCGACGTCCCCGGAGTCCGGGTCGACCCGGTACACGGAGCCGCGTGCGCCCAGGCTCGCGTCCTCAGGCCCGCCCGGCGACGTCGTGACGTAGAGCCAGCCGTCGGGGCCGAGTTCGACGTCCGTCGGCACCGGCTCGAACCGGGACTCGTGGTCCGCAGCGCAGGCGGGGATGCCGACGGCGGCGGCGATCTCAGCGGTGATCAGGATCGGGTCACCGGCCGGCATCACTGCCACGGCGGACACGGATCCGTCGTAGTCGACGCGCAGGATGGCGTTGCCGCCTGCATCGGCCACGTACACGGCATCAGAGAGCGCCAGGCTGGCGTAGGGGTGGGTGTCGACCACGCCGGAGTATTCGGCGGGCGGTCCGGCCGGGTCGAACTGGGCAGCACAGGTCGAGTCGAGTCCGTCGAAGCCGTACGTGTTGATCTGGTCGGGGTTCTCGGCGTTCTCGAATGCCCACAGGTCGGCCACCTGGCTGACGGTTCCGTCCTTCGCCCGCGACTTGAGGACCGCGGCGCTGTGGTCCTGGGCAACCTGCGCGAAGTACACGGTGCCCCGGCGCGCGGAGACCGCCGAGATCTCCTCGCCGGGAGCGCTCACCAGGGTTTCCCTGGTGCCGTCCGCGTTCACCTTCGTGAGCGAGCCGGTGAAGTTCTCGCTGACGTAGGCGTTATTCCACCGGTCCACCGCGAGGCTCAAAGGCGTGACAAGTCCGTCCGCCAGCGTCACCGGAGTGCCGATTGTCCCGGATCCGTGGTCGTCCCCTCGCTCATGGGCGAAGGCCGGCGCCGCGCCGAGGACCGACGCGACGAGTGCCGTGCAAGCGGCGAAAGTGAGAATCCTTGATTTCATGTTGAGCTCCTTGTGCTCGAAGTGGCTGTCAAGGAGAGGTCATCGCCAAGCAAACGGGGAATCGTGTGTGGGCGTCGGAAGTGGAACCATGTCTCCGACGCACCGGTGCTGCTCGGTCATGATCTCCCAAGGGAGCGGCGCACACACGAACGCCGACCATGGCAGATTAAGCCCTTCGGATGCCGGTGTCCAGAGCTTTGCGGACAATCGTCACGTCCCCCAACCCGAAGACCCGCCCTGCACGTTCGACAGTCCGCGCACGGCGCAGTTAAAAGCCTGGCAGAGGGACGAATCCACGGCGGCGGCCGTGACCTGCGACCAGCTGGCTCCTCATTGACATCCGGTGCTCCCGGGAGCACTATGTGACTCAAATCCGCCCCTTCGATCAGACCGGGCGCGCCGCGACCTGGAGGCATTGTGCAAATACCGGCTCAATTCGACTATGTACGCGCGAGCACGATCGAAGACGCCCTGGCCCTGCTCGACCGCCACGGTCCGGAGTCCCGCGTCGTCGCCGGGGGGGCACAGCCTCCTGCCGATGATGAAACTGCGGCTTGCCAGGCCGGAATGGCTGATCGACATCAACGGCCTCTACGAACTGGATTTCATCCTCCCCGAGGCGACCCAACTCCGAATCGGCGCCCTGACCCGTCACTCGACGCTCCTGGAATCGGCCGACGTGGCCAGGCTCTTCCCGATCGTGATCGATGCCGAGCGGGTGATCGCGGATCCCATCGTGCGCAACCGCGGCACCATCGGCGGATCGCTCTGCCAGGCCGACCCGGCCGAGGACCTGGCCACGGTGTGCGACGTTCTGCGCGCCCAGGCCGTCGTGCGCGGCCCAGGGGGCGAGCGCATCCTCACGATGGACGAGTTCCACAAGGGACCCTACGAGACGGCGGTCGCGCAGAACGAGTTGCTGGTCGAGATCCGGTTCCCGATCCGTCCGCGTGCGGGCAGCGCATACGAGAAGGTCGAACGCCGGGTCGGCGACTGGGCCGTCGTGGCGGCAGGGGCAGCCGTCAACCTCACCGAGGACGGGTCCGTGGACGATGTGGCCATCGGCCTCACCGCGGTGGGCCTTGACGGCACCATTGCGGAGGCCGAGGCAGTACTCCGCGGCCTGCGGCCCTCTGAGGAGCTGTTCGAGGAGGCCGGAAGGATCGCCGCGCTGGCCTCGATGCCCGTCGCCGACCAGCGCGGGCCGGTCGACTACAAACGGCACCTTGCCGACGAGCTCACCCGCAGGGTCCTGCGTCGCGCGTGTGCGCGAGCTCTCGAAACCCAGACCACGACAACGCAGGAAGGCTGAAGTCGATGCAGATCAGCATGAGCATGAACGGCGATGAGATCGCCCGTGAGATCGAACCTCGAGTGCTCCTCGTCCACTTCATCCGCGATGAACTGAGACTCACGGGCACCCACTGGGGGTGCGACACGTCGAACTGCGGCACCTGCGTGGTCCTGATGGACGGCGTCCCGGTGAAATCCTGCACCGTGCTCGCGGCGATGGCGGACGGCCATGCCATCACCACGGTGGAGGGACTGGCGACCGGGGCGAACCTCGACCCGGTCCAGCAGGGCTTCATGGAGGAACACGGGCTGCAGTGCGGCTTCTGCACGCCGGGAATGATGCTCACCGCCCGGGCGCTGCTCGACCGGAATCCGCACCCGGATGACACGGAGATCCGCGAGGCCATCTCCGGCCAGATCTGCCGCTGTACCGGGTACGCCACGATCGTGCGGTCGGTGAAATGGGCCGCCGAACACCCCGTAGTCGACGAAAACGCTGAAGAAGAGGTCCCGGCATGACCATCACAGAGGCCCACGCCCCGAACCCTGCCGCCGGCGACGCGGATCGCCCGATCGGCTACGGCCGCATCCAACGCAAGGAAGACCCCCGTTTCGTGCGCGGCAAGGGACACTACGTCGATGACATCGTGCTTCCCGGGATGCTGCACGGGGCCATCCTGAGGTCGCCGGTGGCGCACGCCCGACTCGTCTCCATCGACACCACCCGGGCCCTCGCCCACCCCGGTGTCGTCGCGGTGATCACGGGGAAGGATCTCCTCGGGCTCAAACTGGCCTGGGCGCCGACCCTGTCGGCCGACGTGCAGGCTGTGCTCGTCACCGACAAGGTGCGGTTCCAAGGCCAGGAGGTCGCGTTCGTGATCGCCGAGGACCGGTACGCGGCCCGCGATGCCCTCGAACTCATCGATGTCGACTACGACGTGCTCACACCCGTCATCGACGCCCGCCACGCCCTCGACCCAGGCGCCCCGGTCATCCGCGACGAGATCGAGGGACGCACCGACAACCACATCTTCGACTGGGAAGCCGGGAAGGCCGCCGAGACCGACGCGGTCTTCGCCTCCGCCGACGTCATCGTCAAACAGGAGATCGTCTATCCGCGGTCGCACCCGGCCCCGATGGAAACCTGCGGGGCGGTCGCCGACTTCGAACCGATCGAGGGCGCCCTCACCCTGTACGAGACCAGCCAGGCGCCGCACGCGCACCGCACCCTGTTCGCGATCGTGTCCGGCATCCCCGAGCACAAGATCCGGATCGTGTCCCCCGACATCGGCGGCGGGTTCGGCAACAAGGTCGGCATCTACCCCGGCTACATCCTGGCCGTCGTCGGGTCGATCGTCACCGGCCGCCCGGTCAAGTGGGTCGAGGACCGCTCGGAAAACCTCATGTCGACGTCGTTCGCTCGCGACTACATCATGCAGGGAGAGAGCGCGGCCACGAAGGACGGCAAGATCCTCGCCCTCCGCACCAACGTGCTCGCCGACCACGGGGCGTTCAACGCTACGGCGCAGCCCTCGAAGTACCCGGCCGGCTTCTTCCACATTTTCACCGGCAGCTACGACCTCCAGGCCGCGCACTGCAAGGTCACCGGCGTGTACACGAACAAGGCGCCGGGCGGAGTCGCCTATGCCTGCTCGTTCCGGGTCACCGAAGCCGTCCTCCTCGTGGAGCGGATGGTCGACATGCTCGCCCAGAAACTGGAGATGGACCCGGCGGAGCTGCGCCTGAAGAACCTGATCAAGCCCGAGCAGTTCCCGTACAAGAACAAGACGGGTTGGGAGTACGACTCCGGCAACTACGAGCGGGCGCTGCGACTGTCGATGGAGATCGCCGGCTACGACGACCTGCGACGGGAGCAGAAGGAGAAGCGTGCTCGTGGCGAGCTGATGGGGATCGGCATCTCGTTCTTCACCGAGACTGTCGGAGCCGGCCCGCGCAAGCACATGGACATCGTGGGCCTGGGCATGGCGGACGGTGCCGAGTTGCGCATCCACCCGACCGGGAAGGCCGTCGTGCGGATCTCCGTGCAGAGTCAGGGCCAGGGCCACGAAACCACGTTCGCGCAGATCGTGGCCGAGGAGATCGGTATCCCCCCGGAGGACATCGACGTGGTGCACGGCGACACTGACCAGACCCCCTTCGGCCTCGGCACCTACGGGAGCCGGTCGACCCCGGTCAGCGGCGCTGCGGTCGCCCTCGTCGCCCGGAAGGTGCGGGAGAAGGCGAAGTTCATCGCCGCCGCGATGCTCGAAACCCGGCCGGAGGACCTTGAATGGGAGAAGGGACGCTGGTTCGTCAAGGGCGACCCGAGCATCGGCAAGACCATGGCCGAGATAGCCATGGGCGCGCACGGCACCGTGGCCCTGCCGGAAGGCATCGACGGCAACCTCGACGCCGAGGTCACCTACGACCCGCCCAACCTCACCTTCCCGTTCGGCGCCTACATCTGCGTCGTCGACGTCGACCCGGGAACCGGCCACGTCAAGGTGCGCCGGTTCATCGCCGTCGACGACTGCGGCACCCGGATCAACCCGATGATCATCGAAGGCCAGGTGCACGGCGGCCTGACCGACGGCGTCGGGATGGCGCTGATGCAGTTCATCGGCTTCGACGAGGCCGGAAACAACCTCGGCGGGTCGTTCATGGACTACCTCATCCCCACCTCGATGGAGGTTCCGAACTGGGAGACCGGGTTCACCGTGACTCCGTCGCCGCACCACCCGATCGGGGCGAAAGGAGTAGGCGAGTCGGCGACGGTCGGCTCACCACCCGCCATCCTGAATGCCGTGGTGGACGCCATCTCGCCACTCGGCGTCACGCACATGGACATGCCGTGCACCCCGGCCAGGGTCTGGGCCGCCATGCAGGGCCGCGCGACACCGCCGATCTAGGATGCCGATCTCGGGCGGGGCACTGGAACAGCGTGCCCAGGAACTCGCCGGGCGGCGCGAGGCGTTCGTGCGCGCCACAGTGGTGCGCGCCCAGCGGCCCACGAGCGTCCACGCGGGAGACACGGCGCTCCTCCACGCCGACGGGCACCTGGACGGCTTCGTCGGCGGCGCCTGCGTGGAGGCCTCCGTCCGGGAATACGGCTTGCAGGCGCTGTCCGCCCGCGAACCGCTCCTGCTCCGGGTCGTCGCCGGGGAACCGTCGCACAGCAGGGAGGACGGCGCCGTCGAGGTGTCGAACCCCTGCCTGAGCGGAGGCGCCGTCGAGATCTTCCTCGAACCGTCCGTCCCTGCGCCGCGCGTCGTCGTGGTCGGGGCGACCCCCGTCGCGCAGGCCCTGGCGGTGCTGGGCGCCGGGCTCGGGTTCGAGATGGAGCTGGTGGACGGCGCGGCGACGGAGACCCACCCCGACGACGCCGCCCTGATCGTGGCCTCGCACGGCCACGACGAGGAAGCGTCCCTCGAAGCCGCGCTCCGTGCGGGTGTCCCCTACGTGGCCCTCGTCGCCAGCGCGAAACGAGGCCCCGCCGTGGTTGCCTCCCTCAATGTCGAGGACCGACTCCGGTCCCGCGTGTTCAGCCCGGCCGGGCTGGACCTCGGCGCCAGGACCCCGGCCGAGGTCGCGCTGTCGATCCTGGCCCAGCTGGTCGTCGAGCGTGCCGGGCAGCGATCGCCCGAGGCCGCGGCGGCCGTCGCCGTGGCCGCGCCGACGACCGCCATCGACCCGGTCTGCGGCATGAGCGTCGCCGCCGTCGATGCCACCCCCCACGTGGAACGAGACGGAGTCACGACCTACTTTTGTTCGACGGGCTGCCGCGCCGCCTTCCTCGCCGGTCCGGAGCGGTATGCCAGCCCAGCCTGAGGCCAGGGTCGCCGGCCTCGTGCTGGCCGCCGGGGCATCCCGTCGACTCGGCCGACCCAAACAGCTGCTCCCCTACCGCGACGGCGTCATCCTCGACACCGTGCTCGCCACGGCCAGGAGCTGTGGCTTCGACCAGCTGTTGCTCGCGCTCGGCGGCGCGGCCGATGAGGTCAGGCACACCGTCGACACCAGCGGTGCCACCGTGGTGGAGAACACCCGGTGTGAAGACGGATGCTCGTCCTCCATCGCCGCCGCACTCCCCGCCCTCACCGAAGGCACTGAGGTTCTCGTGCTGCTGCTCGGCGACCAGCCTGAGATCCGTACCGACACCGTAAGCCGGCTGCTGGCCGGGCGTGGGGACTCCCCCATCGCCGTGTGCCGATACTCCGACGGGATCGGCCACCCGTTCGCCTTCGCCGACGCGACGTTTCCGGCGTTCGCCGCCCTGCACGGCGACAAGGGGGTCTGGCGACTGCTCGAGCAGCGCGCCGGAGAGGTCGTCGAGGTCGCGGTGCCCGGAACGATCCCGCTCGACGTGGACACCGAGGCCGACTACGACCGGCTGCTCGACGCCCTCGGGCGGACACGATGACCCCGTCGGCCCGCGCTGGCGCCGAAGACGAGGTGAAGGCGCTCATACCCGACGTGGATTCCCTGCTGGAGAGGCTCGACGAGATCGACTATCTCGCCGATACCGGGCTGGCCACCGCCTTGTTCCTGGCCGTGCGGATGCCGCAGCCGATCCTGCTCGAGGGTGAGCCCGGCGTCGGCAAGACCGAGGCCGCCAAGGCGCTCGCCCGTGTGCTCGACACGCCGCTGTTCCGTCTACAGTGCTACGAGGGAATCGACGCCGGCGAAGCCCTCTACGAGTGGAACTATCCTCGCCAATTGCTCGGGATCCGGCTGGCCGAAGCGCGCAACGTGACGCTCGCCGAGACGGAGTTGTTCGGTCCGGAGTACCTGCTGCGGCGCCCTCTGCTGGCGGCCATCGAGCATCCGGGGCCGCGCCCGGCCGTGCTGCTCCTCGACGAGATCGACCGTGCCGACGCCGAGTTCGAGGCGTTCACGTTCGAGTTGCTCGCCGAAGCCGCCGTGACCATCCCGGAGCTCGGCACCGTGCGGGCCAGCCACCCGCCGATCGTCATCCTCACCTCGAATCGCACCCGCGACCTGCACGACGCCCTCACCCGGCGCTGCCTCTACCACTGGATCGACTACCCGGCGCCCGAACGCATCGCCGAAATCGTGCGGCGTCGCGTGCCTTCCAGCGCCGAGCCGCTCGCCCTGCAGGCTGCGACCGCCATCACGGCGCTCCGCTCCCTCGACCTGGCGAAGCCGCCCGGCATCGCGGAGGCGATCGACTGGGTGTCGGCGCTGGCCGTGCTGGGCGTCAACCGGCTCGAACCGGCGAGCATCGACCATACCTGGGGATCGATCCTCAAGAATCGCGACGACCTCGACCTGGCCCGCTCGCGCGGGACCGCGTGGCTGATCGGTGCGGACCATGGCTGAGACCCAGGCAGTTCGGGGCGAACCCCGGGTGGAGGCCGCAGCCCTTGCGGCCGGGTTCAGCACCGCTCTGCGACGGGCAGGGCTCCCGGTTTCCCTGGACCGGGCCGCCCGGCTGGCGGAGGCGCTCCGGCTCGTGCCGCCACATTCCCTCGCCCCTTTGTACTGGACGAGCAGGGTGGTGCTGGTCACCTCCCAGGACCAGCTGCCCGTCTTCGACAGCGTGTTCACGGCGGTCTTCGGCGGGCTTCTCGACCCCGCCGACAGCCGGGGCGACACCACTGCCCCGCCGTCGATCGGCGCCGAACCCCGTTCCCGGCCGGCCCCGCCGGATGACCGCCCAGTCGGAGCCGACAGCGCCGAACGCGCGCCGCAGCCGCCCGCCCTCGTGCCCGGCGGCGACTCCTCCGGCTTGGACGGCCCGGAGCGGGAGTCGGTTCTGATGATGGCCTCGGCCGAGGAACGGCTGCACGACATGTCTTTCGCCGAGTTGACCGCCGACGAGATCACCCGGATTCGCCACCTAGTGCGGCGGATCTCCCTGTCAACGCCGACGCGCCTGAGCCGCCGCACCCGGGCCTCCGCGACGAGGACCGCCCGGCTTGACCTCCGACGCACCGTGCGGGCCGCAGGCCACACGGGCGGGGACCCGGCCCGTCTCGTCTACGCCCGGCGCCGCCCCCGACTCCGTCGCCTGGTGTTGCTCTGCGACGTCTCCGGCTCGATGGAGCCCTACACCAGGGTCTTCCTGTCCCTTCTCCAGGGCGCGGTCTCCGGCGCACAGGCCGAGGCGTTCGTATTCTCAACCAGACTGACCCGGCTCACCAGGCAGCTGGCACTGCGGGATCCGGACCAGGCCCTCGCGCAGGCCGCCGCGGGCACAGAGGACTGGGCCGGAGGCACCCGCCTGGCCGAGAGCATCCGACGGTTCATCGACGACCACGGCCGACGCGGACTCGCCCGTGGATCGGTGATCGTGCTGATCTCGGACGGCTGGGCTCAGGATGACCCGGCAGACGTCGACGCCCAGATGGCCAGGCTCAGGCGGCTGGCCTTCCGGATCGTCTGGGTGAACCCTCGGAAGGTGGCACCGGACTACCGGCCGCTCACGGGCGGCATGGCCGCCGCCCTGCCCTACATCGACGCCTTCGTCAGCGGTCACAGCTACACGGCCCTGGCGGAAGTGGCGGCGGCGATCCGCGCCGACCGCATTCCACCATCCGCGAACAGAGGGACGAAATAATGCAACTCGACAGCACATTCACCGTTGTGGCCCCGATCGACACGGTGTGGGAGTCCCTGATGGACTTCGAGCGCGTCGCCGGCTGTGTTCCGGGGGCCGAGGTGCTCAACAAACTCTCCGACGATGCCTACCAGGTGGGAATGAAGGTGAAACTCGGCCCCGTGTCCATGCAGTACAAGGGATTGATGAACGTGATCGAGCGCGATGCGACCGCACACCGTGCCGTTTTCCAGGGCCGAGCCCAGGAGGCTCGCGGGCAGGGCACCGCCCAGGGCACCGCCACCCTGTCCCTCGTCGAGACGGATGGCACGACCACCGGCACGGTCAGCGCTGAGGTGGACCTCTCCGGTAAAGTCGCTGCCATGGGGAAGAGCATCATCGGCAGCGTGACCGACCAGATGATGGCGCTCTTCGCAGACAACCTGCAGGCCATGGTCACCGGTTCCGGAACGGAACCCACCGCGCCTCCGGCCGCCGGCGAACCTGCCGCGGCCCCGGCGCCGGCCCAAACCGGGTCGCAGGCATCGCCGCCTCCTATGTCCCGTCCGCTGCAGCACCAGGCGCCGCGCACGGCCGACACGAGCCTGAATGCCCTGGACCTCGCCAAGGGGATGCTGGCCGACCAGCTCAGCAACCCGGGGAAACTGATCGGCGTCCTCGCCGGTGTCGCGTTCCTCGCCTACCGGATCGGCCGCGCGGTCGGCCGCAGGGGCTCCCGATGACGCGCTCCCCCGTCGACCATGCGTGACATCATCGGCGCCCTGGTGCCCGGCTGGCGGAGCGGAGCCACCGCCGGCCTCGCGACGGTGGTGCGCACCTTTGAGTCCGCCCCGCGCCCCGCGGGTGCATCGATGCTGGTTACCCCCGACGGGGCGGTCACCGGTTCGGTCTCAGGCGGGTGCGTGGAGGGTGCGGTGTACGACGTCGCGACCCAGGTCGCCGCGGACGGCCGGCCTGTCCTGGTCCGGTACGGGATCAGCGACGATGACGCGTTCGCGGTCGGGCTGACCTGCGGCGGCATCCTCGACGTGTTCGTCGAGCCTGTCTCGCAGCAGACGTTCGCCCAGTTGGACGACGTCCGCGCCGACATCGAAGCCTCCCGTCCGGTGGCGGTGGCGACGGTGATCGAGCATCCGGATGCCGACAGGATCGGCCGGCACCTCGTGGTCAGGCCGAACGGGTACGAGGGTGACCTCGGGTCTGACCGGGCGAACCGAGCCGTAAGCGACGACGCCCTGGGCCTGTTGGCCGCCGGCCGCAACACGACCCTGACCTACGGCCCCGACGGCGAGCGACGGGGTGAGGGGATGCGGGTGTTCGTCAACAGTCAGGCGCCCCGGCCACGGATGTTCGTGTTCGGCGCCATCGACTTCGCGGCCGCCCTGACCCGCCTGGCTGCGTTCCTCGGCTACCGCGTCACTGTCTGCGATGCGCGGGAGGTGTTCGCGACGCCCGCCCGTTTTCCGGACGCCGACGAGGTGATCGTCGCGTGGCCGCACCGCTACCTGGCCGAGCAGTTCGCGGCCGGCCTCGTCGACTCACTCTCGGTCATCTGCGTGCTCACCCATGACCCGAAGTTCGACGTTCCCCTGCTCGAACTGGCCCTCCGCGCGCCGCAGGTGGCGTACATCGGGGCGATGGGCTCCCGCCGCACCCACCTGGACCGGCTGGCCCGGCTCCGGGATGCCGGGCTCGGCGACGCCGACCTGGCCCGGCTGCACAGCCCGATCGGCCTCGACCTCGGCTCGCGGACCCCCGAGGAGACTGCCGTGTCGATCGCCGCCGAAATCATCGCCGGGCAGTGGGGCGGAACCGGGCAGCCGCTCGGCACCCTCGACGAGCGCATCCACCACGACGACCTCGACGAGCCGGCCGAGCACGCGACACGGTGACCCCTTGCCGCGGCCGGGACACCTTCCTAGACTCGGGGCATAACCGACACTGGCCAGAACCGAACCCGGGCCTGACCGGCGCCCAGCCCATTCGAAGGCGATAAGCGAGGAGACCGCGATGGCACTCAAATTCGGAGTATTGGCTCTCGTCGAAGCGAAGCCCGGCAAGGAACAGGACGTGTGGGACTTCCTCAACGGAGGCCGGGAGATCGTGCTCGGGGAGCCGGAGACCCGCACCTGGTACGCGTTCCGGGTGGACAACGCCACCTTCGGGATCTTCGACACGTTCGAGACCGAGGAGGGCCGTCAGGCGCACCTCGCCGGCGCGATTCCCCAAGCCCTGGCTGAGCACGGTCCGACCCTTCTCGCCAAGGACCCGGACATCCGGTTGATCGAGATCCTTGCCGTGAAATAACGCCCCCGGGAACCCTGACCTGGGGCCCGGTCCGGCGCCTATCCGTGTGGAGAGAGCGGCGTTACGCTGGCGGCATGAATGACACCGGTACTCCCGGGCATGGCCTGGGCGAGCGATACGTGCACTTCATCGATTGGTTGGATCACAAACTCGTGCGGGCGATGGGCCCGGCTCCCCTGGGCCCTTACGACGCGGTTGTGAAACGTGTCGGCGAGGCGGTGTGTCCGGTCTGTGGCCGGCCGATGGCCGAGCACACCATCGACCACTCCAGCCCGAACGCGATCCTCCACTGCCCGGCGGAACACAAGCCGGAACCGCCGGACGGGCCGGTCAACGAGTTCGGCATGCCCAAGCCCCGCGGCTGACGCCAGCCGGCAGATCCGGGCAGTGCCTCCACGGTGCCAGTGCAGCGTCCGGCCCAGCGAGCCGAAGCCCGACTCTGTGAATGCTCTCGTCTTCCACGGCGCTTGCCGGGGCTGCTTCCAGCTTCGCCCCCATACGGTTGTTCTCCACGCCCTGATCCGGTGGCGCTTTCGCCAAACGACCTGAGGACGTCCATGACAACCAGCACGGCCGAAACCGTCGCCACGCGCGGCGCATCAAGCATGAGCAAGGTTCCCAAACCGACCCTCGTCTTCTGGATCATCAAGATCCTGGCGACCACGGTCGGTGAGACCTTCGCCGACTTCCTCGCCACCAACCTGAACCTGGGCCTGACCAACACGACCTACGTGATGGGCGCCCTCCTCGCCATCGCCCTGGTCGTCCAGTTCCGATCCGCCCGGCACGCGCCGAGCATCTACTGGCTCGCCGTGGTGCTGATCAGCGTCGTCGGCACCCTGATCACCGACAACCTGACCGACAACTTCGGTGTCAGCCTCGAAACCACCACCATCGTCTTCGCCGCCGCCCTGCTGGCGACCTTCATCGCCTGGTATGCCAGCGAGAAGACACTCTCCATCCACACCATCACCACCACCAGGCGGGAAGCCTTCTACTGGCTGACGATCCTGTTCACCTTCGCCCTGGGTACCGCTGCCGGTGACCTCATCGCGGAAGGCCTGAACCTGGGCTACCGGGCGTCGGCACTCATCTTCGCCGGAGCCATCACGCTCGTGGCCGGCTCCCACTTCGCCGCCCGGCGCGGCGCAGTGTTCGCATTCTGGATCGCGTACATCCTGACCCGCCCGCTCGGCGCGTCCGTGGGCGATTACCTCTCCCAGCCTCGTCACGCTGGCGGCCTCGGGATCGGAACCGTCGGCACGAGCGCCGTCTTCCTCACCGCGATCCTCGCGCTCGTCATCTACCTCACCGTCGAGAAGCGCACGGTGTCCGCCGAGGCCGCGAGCCGACGGATGCCCGCGATGACCGGGCCCGACGAGTAGCCGGACCAGGGAAAATCGACGTGGCGCTCCCCCTGGTCAGCGTGCGAGGCGTGCAACGCGTCCCCGAAATCACGGTGTTCTTCTGGCTCATCAAGGGACTGTCGACCGCGATGGGCGAGTCGACCAGCGACTTCATGGTGCATGCCATGCCCCCCATTGCGGCTGTCCTCGTGGGGTTCGCCGGATTCACCACCGCGATGGTGATCCAGTTCAGGATGCGCCGGTATGTCGCGTGGACCTATTGGCTCGCGGTGGTGATGGTCGGGGTTTTCGGCACGATGGTGGCCGACGTGCTCCACGTCGGATTCGACGTGCCCTACTGGCTGTCGGCCGCCCTGTTCGCGGGGACCCTGGCCGCCGCCGTCCTGATCTGGAGGCGCGTGGAAGGCACCCTGTCGATCCACTCGGTCGACAGTTCGCGCCGGGAAATGTTTTACTGGCTGGCCGTCGTCGCCACCTTCGCGTTCGGCACTGCGGTCGGCGATCTGAGCGCCGTCACCCTGCACCTGGGGTACTTCGCCTCCGCGCTTCTTTTCGCCGTCGCGATCGCCATCCCGGCCGTCGGGTTCGCCCGGTTCCGCTGGAACGCGGTCTTCGCCTTCTGGCTCGCCTACGTGCTCACTCGGCCGCTCGGCGCATCCGTGGCCGACTGGCTCGGCAAGCCGGTCCCCGAGGGCGGGACCGGGGTCGGCAGCGGCCTGGTTGCTCTCACTCTCACACTGATGATCGCCGGGCTCGTAACGTACCTCTCGAGCACCCGACGGGATGCCGCGGCTCGGCTTTCCTGACCGGTGGGCGGCCCGCGCTTTGCCGACCGGGGACCTAATCCGACGCTGCTCTCCGCGAGGCGCTTCCGAAAACCATGGCGAAACGGACCGCGGCAATGGCCGAACTGCTGCGAACCTCCGGCGAGACCGGCCTCCAGCCATGGGCCGACATGCACGAAGACGGGCATGGTGAGTTCTGGCGTGCGGCGACCGAGTACGTCAGCCGAAACCAGAAGGCGTGGCACCGGGCCCTCTCCTAGGCCCGACAACCTGGCAGTTTGCATCGACGCGGCCGACGCCTACTCGGCACGTGCGTGCGCCTTCTGAGCCCGCGTACGCGTGTCTCAGTAGGGTGGGGTCATGGCCAATGTCGCACCTATGTTCCCGGTCGTCCCTGCCGATCTGATTGACATGCTCAACGTTTGGAAACCCGTTGGGCCCAACCAGGGCGCACTGCGCGATGAGTACGTCTCCTTCGTCCGTGCTTCTCCCGGATCTGCGCTGGATCGCGACGGGGGTGCGGAACACGTGACCGCGAGCTGTTTCGTCTTGACCCCGGATCTGGACCAGGTTCTGCTGTGCTTTCACAGAAAGGGTCAGTTCTGGGTTCAGCTGGGCGGTCACGTGGAGGCAGCAGACGTTTCTGTTGCGTCGGCGGCCTTGCGCGAGGCCCGCGAGGAAGGCGGTATCAACGACCTCCGTCCGGTCGGCGGCATCCTCGATGTCGACCGGCACGCCCTGGGCAGCGGATTCACTCGGTGCAGCGTTCATTGGGACGTCGGATTCGGCGCGATCGCGAGCCCGGACCTGGCCCCGTCCACCAGCCCTGAAAGTGAGGATGTCGCGTGGTGGCCCGTAACCGGACTGCCCGAGAACGTGCCCGTGGACTTCGGGCACCGCTTGCGGAGGATTCTCGACGCAATCGGGCACCAAAGTGATGTCGGATAGCCGAGCGCTCGGTGTGCGCTTCACCCAGCCACGCGATGAGGAGGACAGTAGTACCCGGGTTCCCTTCGTCGACGAACCGGCCCTGTAGACGCTCTTGCGCCGCCGGGGTGCCGCGGTTCTACAATCGAGCATGGAGAATCTTCGATTCAGCGTCGACGTCGACGCTCCCGCGCAGCACGTGTGGAATGTCATGCTCGACCTCGACACCTACCGCGAATGGACGGGCGCCTTCCACGAGGGATCGACCTACGAGGGCGGCTGGAACGAGGGCGACGAGATCCGGTTCCTTGGCCCGAACGACGACGGGACGGCGAGCGGTCTCGTCGGCACCATCGTCGCGAATCGACCCAACGAGTTCGTGTCGATCCGCTATCTCGGCGACATCGAGAACGACGTCGAGAACCGCGAAGGGCCCGCAGTCGGGCTGCACGAGAGCTACTCGTTCAGCGAGACCGACGGGGTGACGACTCTCGTCGTCGAGCTCGAGGTGCCCGACGAGTGGGCCGACGACATGCGCAGCATGTGGTCGGAGGCGATCGTCACGATCAAACGGCTGGCAGAGCGGGCCTAGGTCGACGAAATCCTGACCCGGAACTCTGGTCAGAAGGAGCGCGGAGCGGGTATTCACCTGCCAGTGACCATCGAGCAGCTCCGGGGTCATATCGAAGATGGAGCCATCACCCCCGCTGCGGGCGTGATTGCAGACAAGGATGTCGACTCTCCCGGCCAGTCCGCGGGCTGCCTCCACGAGCACGCCGGCCGATTGAGGCGCGGCCAGGTCGAGGCTCAGGTCGCCGAAGGTGGCGTCTTCGATCTGTGCCGAGGTGATGCCGGCTCGGACCTCGTCGAGGTCGTCGCTGCCCCAGGGCTGTTCGAGGTCGTGGGGCGAAAAATGCTGAATGAAGACGTTCGCACCGAGTTCGGCGAACCGGCGGGCCACGATCGAGATGGGTCAGGTGACGGATGCCTGGAAGATGCTGCCGATCGATGTATCCAGGGCGGCGTTGAACTCTTCGTCGCTCTGCTGCACGGTGAGCCCCTCGGTGAGGGCCCGGGAGAAGCTGGCGACAACATGGTGCTGCCGGGCCAGGCGAGCATTAGCCTCCTCGCGGCTGTACCCCCCGGAGAGGGCGAGGACCCGCAGGACGTTAGGGTGGGCTACCAGGTCGGCATAGAAGTCATCGGCCTCGGGAAGGGTCAGCTTCAGCATGACGTGCTGGTCTGCCCCCAGAGCCCCGAGTTGTTCGAGGATGGCCGACCTAAGCAGCTGTTCGGCCTCGGCTTTGCTCGGGGAGTGAATGTCGATCTCGGGCTCGAGGATCGGCACCAGACCAGCGGCCAGTATCTGACGACCGACCTCGAACTGCTGGTCGACCACTGCCTGCACTCCCGTGCCGTTACCGAGCCTGACCACCGAGCGCATCTTGGTCCCGAAAACGCCCTTCTCGACAGCCCGGGCCAGCAGCGCGTCGAGACCAGGCATCGGCTTCATCACCTGGGCACCGTCGACCTCGTCGGCCAGGCCCTGGTCGACCTTCACAAACGGCACGACGTTCTTCACGTTCCACAAGTAGTCGGCGCTGCCACGACTCTCGATCTGGCGATCCATCGTCATCTCAAACAGGATCGCGCCCAGGATCCGCTCGCCAGTGAAACTGGGGCTTGTGATGATGCGCGTGCGCATCGCGTGGACGAGGTCGAACATCTCCTCGTCTCCGGAGTAGGCACCGTCCGCGATGCCGTAGAGCCTCAGCGCTTGCGGGGTGCTGCCACCGCTTTGGTCCAGAGCGGCGATGAAGCCCTTGGCGTTCTTAACTTTGCCGAACTGCAGTTCGTTCATGATTCTGATCCTATGGTTGGCGCCATCACCGAGCATGGCACGGGGCCCCGACGCGGGCTCCGAAGATCATCATGAGTGCGGCCCTTTCAGGCTGTCTCGTTGCGGTGGTTGTTTGCCCGTCCCAGGGATCGTCCGTCGGGAGTCTCCAGCGCCGTCACTACACGCGAGCTGCTCTCGCTCGCGCTTTTATCGCGTGAATGACATCGGTCTTAGTCCGCGTAGGCGTTCATGTCGTCCCATCGGCTACGGAGCAACGACCTCTTGGTGCTCTCGTAGAGAGCGCGATCGTCCGCGTTGGAGCGCAGCCAATCTCGGAGCAGCAGGTACTCGACCACCGCAGGATCACCCTGCTCATAGATATGCACATGCACATCGCGGGTCGACGTTCGCACAAGACGGTGCCCTGGCTCGCGGGTCCGCAACTCATATCCGGCGACCAGTAGCGCGTCGAGGTAGTCCTCTTCAGCGGTGATGTCATCGACGGTGACCACGATGTCGATAATCGGTTTCGCTGCCAGCCCGGGGACGGACGTGGAACCGATGTGCTCGACGCCGACGTTCGCTGCCACGAGAGCGTTCAGGATCTGGCGCCGGTGATCCAGGTAGAGGCCGACCCACCGCTCGTCATAGGCGTGGAGCTCGAACTCGAGTGGTTCGGTGCCGCCCACCAGCTCTACCGCCGCGACGTCCGGCCGGCGCGCACTGCTGCTCTTCTTCACCAGAACATCCTCGCATCGGGGGCCACCGGCCGACAACGCCATACTGGTCTAATGAACCGCGCCCTGATTCTCGTTGACATCCAGCTCGACTACTTCCCAGGCGGTGCGTTCCCCCTCGTCGAACCGCAAGCGGCAGCAGACTCGGCTCGTAGCGTTCTTGACGCATTCCGTGCCGCCGGGAACCCTGTCGTGCATGTCTTCCACGTCGCCACCGACCCCACGGCCACCTTTTTTCGACCCGGGACATCCGGTGTCGGCTTTCACCCGCTCATGGCACCGATCGATGGAGAGGCGGTTCTTGAAAAGCATGAACCCAACAGTTTCATCGGGACCGGGCTACGTGCACTCCTCACGGATGCTGGAGTCACGGAGCTGGTCATCGTCGGCATGATGAGCAGCATGTGCATCGACTCCACAGCCCGGGCCGCCCATGAATTCGGGTTCGATGTGACGGTCGTCTCCGACGCGTGCGCGGCACCCGACCTGACCTTCGGTGACATCATCATTCCCGGCGCAACCGTGCACGCCTCCTTCATGGCCGCCCTCGACGGCAGCTTCGCCACCGTCATCCCGAGCCGCGGCCTGCTCGAGCCCTGAAGACGCACGCACTCCCGGGGACGTTCGGCAGGGGTTCCCCTGTCGGCTCCATAGGAGTACGGCTCAGCCCGCAAAACACTCGGCGGAATCACCCCCGCCCAAGCCATGCAACGACTACTCTCATACCCGCAAGAGCCCATCGTTGCAGCGACCACGTGAAACCGCCGCACCGCACTCGGGCAGGGTAACCTCTTGCTACCAGGATCTGCGCGCAGCCGAGGAAAACGCGCGCGCAACATCGAACATGATGTCCGGACAGTCGCTGTTCGGCGTTCGACTCGTCGGTTCAGCACCTCAGACTCCCGGCTCATACGAACCCAAATCCGTTGAGCGAATGCTGTCCCAGCGCGACGCGAACTCCGCGTTCGGTCGGGTCACCACCATCGTGGTCGTCGTCGGATTAATCGTACGGGCCGTTCTTTTCGTCGTCTTCGGCTAGCATCTTCGTACCCGCTGGCAGCGCCGCGCTAAGCGGCTGCTGGGCCCGGGTTCTGCCCATCGGCGGCACCGCACTCTCCGAGACGCTCACGGCCCCCGAAGGGAACACCGTTCGTGACGACATACACAGGGCATTGAACGAACCCCCAGTCCTGGAATTGATTGGAAAACCCCGTTCGAGCGTCTCTCTTGACTGCAGATATCCTGCGCTCAACAGATACTCGGTCGCGATGCACCTCTGTTGTGCCCCCGTGTTCGCTGACGGTTCCCTACGTGTCAGGGTTGGGTGAGGCCAGTAGCTAACAGCAAGTCCGCCGCATGATGTAGGGCGAGAATCAGGAAACCACCACCATGTCCAGCCC
>NZ_JADOVI010000013.1 GCF_015752155.1 Cryobacterium sp. MP_M3
TTGTGCTTGAGCTTGGCCACGGTGAGTTGCTCCGCCGCCGGCAGAAGGGCCTGTTCGAACGCGGCCAAACCCTCCTCGGGGATCGACCAGGACTGGGCCAGGATCGCCTGTGCATGCCGGTAACTGATCCGCCCCTCCGCCAACGCCGCCCGGGTGCCGGGGAGGTCCTCGGCCAACGCCTGGCTCTCCGCCAGCAGGGTCTCCGCGGTGCGCTCCGGGATCCGGAGCGTGGCGGCGAGTTCGCTGGAGAGCTCCCGCTGCGCGATCTCCTCCCGGCTCCACCGGGACTGCAGGCTCAGCGGAATCGACGCGGCCTGCGCGGCGCTGAACCGGCGGGCCCGATCGACCGCCTCGGCCCGCACCGCGAAGCACCGGGCAATCGCCTTGTCCGCTGCCGCGACCTCGTCAAAGAGCCGTCCGAGCTGCTGCTGGGTGGTGCTCACCGGGGTGGCCATACCCGCACACTACGACCAGCCACCGACATTCCCCGGGGCACAACCGGCCCTCGCACTTGGGTGTGGATAAGCTGATCAAACCCGTTTTGTGGAGGACAAGTCGGGGGCGATTTCGACAAGCTCAATCACCGGCACGGGGGTCGAGCTTGTCGAGACCCGGTGCGCTGATTTCGACAGGCTCAATCGCCGGCGGCGGGCCTGATTCGATAGCGCACGTGGGGGCGAAGGGGGGAGCCGAGGGCGACCCGCGGGTGCTCGAACTCGTCGACGAAGGTCATCCCGAGCCGTTCCATCACCGCACGGGACGGGAGGTTGATCACAGCGGTGATGGAGTGGACCTCCGACAGCGCCAGCTCTCCGAAGGCGAACCCCAACGCCGCGTGGGCAGCCTCGGTCGCGTAACCCTGGCCCCAGAACTCCCGGGCCAGGCGCCAGCCGACCTCGACCCCGCCGGAACCCGGGATGCCGACGGGCATCGGCGCCAGTCCGGTGAAACCGAGGAACTTTCCCGAGGAGGCATGTTCGAGCGCCCAGAGCCCGTAGCCGTGTTGATCGAAGAGCGCGTCGGCGCGGGCCGCCAGCCCGCCGCTTTCGGCCCGCGTCAGCGTCGCGGGGAAGTAACGCATCACAGCCGGATCGGCCCCCATGGCGGCGAAGGGTTCCCGATCGGGCTCACGCCACCGGCGGAGCAGGAGCCGGTCGGTACGGAGGTCGAAAGGCATCCGCCCAGACTATGGGCGATTGCGCGCCAGGTGTGACAGGCAGATGAGAAAGTCACAGCCATTTAGCAATGGTGCTACATTGCTAACATGCAAGAGAGCGCGAGCGACGTATTCACGGCCCTGGCCCACCCGACCCGGCGGCAGATCCTGCAGGATCTCAAGGAGGGTGAGCTGGCCGCGGGCGAGATCGCCGCCCGCTTCACCAGCTCCGGTCCGACCATCTCCCGGCACCTTTCCGTGCTCCGTGCCGCCGGGCTCGTCACCGAGCGCCGCGATTCGAACCGCATCCTCTACTCCCTCGTCGGCGACCGGCTCGCCCTGTCGGTCGGGGATTTTCTGTCCACCGTCTGCCCCGAGCAGATGCTGCTGCGCGGACTGCGCCCGGGCGCAGAGACGTCGGGCCGGCCGGCCGCGGCCGAGGTCACGCCGTGAGGATCCCCCTGCCCACCCTGGCCGCGACCATCGAACGTCGCCTCCTGATCAACTACCGGGTCGATCCGGCGGTCGCGCAGTCGCTGCTCCCGGCATCCCTTCGGCCCCAGCTCGTCGACGGCAGCGCGGTCGCCGGGATCTGCCTGCTGCGCCTCGGTGCGCTTCGCCCTGCCTGGTTCACACCCCCGGTCGGCTGGGGCGCCGAAAACGCCGCCCATCGCGTCGCCGTCGAGTGGGACGATGCGGCCGGCACCCACTCGGGCGTCTACATCCCCGAACGGCACAGCGCCTCCCGGCTCCCGGTCGCCGTCGGCGGCCGCCTCTTCCCCGGCGTGCACACCCTCGCCCGTTTCCATGGCTCCGAGCAGTTCGACGGCCCCGAGTCCGGCGACCGGATCCGGCTCAGCATGACCGCGCCCAACACCACGGTACGAGCGGATGTCCGGGTGGGCACGGGCTGGACGAGCACGCTCTTCGAGACGGTTGCGGACGCATCCGCGTTCTTCCGGAACGGCGCCGTCGGCTGGTCGCCGTCCCGCGACGGCCGCAGGCTCGAAGGACTCAGGCTCGACACCACCGCATGGGCGGTTCAGCCGGGCGAGGCGCTGACCGTGGAGTCCTCGTTCTTCGACGCCCTGCCCGACGGGTCGGCCACCCTCGACAGCATGCTCGTAATGCGGAACGTGCCGATCACCTGGACGGTGCCGGCCGGGGTGGGCCCTGCCGGACCGGCCACGGCGACGGCCGCCACGACAGTGGAGTGACCACACAGTGGAGTGACCACACAGTGGAGTGATGACTCAGATCGCTCCGGCGGCCACCGGCTCGTCGCCGGGAGCCATGGTGATCCGCGCCACCGCGATCCCCCCGACCCCGTGCAGGGTGAGTTGCCTGCCGGCACCGAGGTACACGGCATCGTGACGGGCCAGCGTGCGGGTGGACGCGCCCGGGGGAGTGCCCCCGGGGACGGTGTCGAGGGCGGCGTCGACAACACCGTGGAGAACGAGGATCACGAGTTCCTCGCCGGCGGCGGTCGTCAGTTCCGCGCGCCCGGCCACCTCCGCCGCGCACAGCGATCCGGTCGTTCCGCCCCGGCGCACCATCAGGTTCAGGTCGAGGGTCGGTTCGGTGACGCCGAGCGACGTCACGGCCCGTTCGCCGGGGAAGGCGCGCACCTCGTGCTGCCCGACCGGCACCAGCTCGCCTTCCTCGACGAGCCGCAGCCCGTCGGCGGACAGCGGCATCAGCCACCGGTCGACGCCCGGATAGGGGGAGAAGTCCCCGTCGCGCTCGACCGTCGCGATGCTGACCCGCCAGTCGAAACCCGGGTCCGCGCCCGGACTGCGGTGGTCGCCCCGAACAATCACCTCGGCGGTCGTGCCCCCGCCGTTCCGCCACGCGGCGCGCACCCGGCCTGCGACCGGCAGCAGGACCGGGCCACCGTCAGACATTCGGCCCGCCTCAGGCATCCGGCCCACCTGAGGCGTCGAGGCCGCCGCCGCGCCGGCTCCGCACGCCCCGGCGCCAGACCGCGGCGGTGAGGGGCACCCCCGGCCGGTAGGCCAGATGGGCGACGGATGGCGCGTCGAGCACCTGCAGGTCGGCCCACCCGCCCACCCGCAGCGACCCGACCGCATCGGCTCCGTGCTCGCGGCCGATCGCCGCCGCGGCGCCGCGGGTCGCCGCCCAGACGGCCTCCTCGATGGTCAGCCCCATCTGCAGCACGGCCGTCGCCACGCAGAACGGCATCGACGTCGTGTACGAGGTGCCCGGATTGCAGTTTGTGGCCAGGGCGATCCGCGCCCCGGCGACGAGCAGGCGCCGGGCCGGCGGGAACGGCTCCCGGGTCGACAGGTCGCAGGCCGGCAGCAGCGTCGCCACGGTCGCCGACCCCGCGAGGGCCTCGATGTCGCGCTCCTCCAGGTGGTTGCAGTGGTCGACGCTGGCGGCGCCGAGTTCGACCGCGAGCCGCACCCCGCCGCTGAAGCCGAGCTGGTTACCGTGCACGCGCACGCCGAGACCGGCCGCGCGGCCGGCGAGCAGCACCTCGCGGCTCTCCTCCACGTCGAACGCGCCGACCTCGCAGAACGCGTCGATGTAGTCGGCGTGCGGGGCCACGGCGGCGAGCATCGGCCCGGTGACGAGATCGAGGTAGGCGCGCCGGTCCATCCCCGCCGGCACGAGGTGGGCGCCGAGGAAGGTGACCACGTCGGCCACGGATGCCGCCGCGCGCGCCGACCGCTCCTCGCTCGCCAGGTCGAGGCCGTAGCCGGTCTTCGTCTCGAGGAATGTGGTGCCCTGGGCCTCGGCCTCCCGCCGCAGCCGGGCGGCACCCGCGACGAGTTGCTCTTGGGTGGCCGCCCGGGTCGCGGCCACAGTGGTGTTGATGCCGCCGGCCGCGTAGCGCTGCCCGGCCATCCGGGCCTCGAACTCCGCGGCTCGGTCGCCCGCGAAGATGAGGTGGGTGTGCGTGTCGACCCAGCCGGGAAGCACGGCGCGACCGCCGACATCCGTGCGGGTGTCGGCCACGGGGGCTTCCGCGGCCGGGCCCAGCCAGACGATCCGGCCGTGCTCGACCAGGAGCGCCGCATCCGTCCGGCGGCCCGGACCTGCCGGGAGGCCTGCCCCGGCGCTGTCCGATTCCCCGGCCTGGGTCGTCAGCTCGCGGATGCCCGTGATCAGTTCCGTCGTCATGGCCGGCCTCCTGGTGCTGGTGCGGGTGCGGGTGCTGGTGCGGGTGCGGGTGCGGGTTCGAGCGCGGCCAGGGCCGAGCGCAGGAGTTCCTCCGGCCGGTGCCCGGCCGTGCCGTCCCACGCGACGAGCCGGCCGGAGTCGGCGACGACCCTGCCGTGCACGATCACCCGGCGCACGTCGGCGGACGTCGCGGTGAGGGGCAGTTGGGCCGGCGCGGAGCCGAGCGTGCGCACGGTGTCCGTCGCGACCTCGACGAGGTCGCACAGTTCGCCCGGTCGGAGCCGGTGGGCACCGAGGCCCAGGCAGAAGTATCCGTTGTCGGTCGCGGCGGCGAGCAGCTCGGCCGGCGTGAACCGGCCGCGCTTCCCCGAGGCGAGGCGTTCGCCGGCCTCGAGCCCCCGCATCTCGAGGAACGGATCGACGACAGCGTTCTGGTCGGAGCCGAGCGCGATGCGCGCGCCGGCGCGGTGCAGGCGCAGCGCCGGCCCGATCCCGTCACCGAGGTCTGCCTCGGTGGTCGGGCACATCACGACAGTCACCTCGGACGCGCCGAGGAGCGCCACGTCGGCGTCGCTCAGGTGGGTGGCGTGCACGACGCTGAGCCGTGGGCTCAACCCGGCGAGGCTTGCAAGCAGGCCGGTCGGGGTGGTGCCGTAGGCGGCGCGGCAGTCGGCGTTCTCCTGCGGCTGCTCGGAAAGGTGGATGTGCACGGGGACAGTCGGCGGAAGGCCGGCCAGCGCCTCCCGCAGGGCCTCCGGCGGCACCGCCCGCACGGAATGCAACGCGGCGCCCAGTCCGATCTTGACCTCGGGGTCGTCGGCGACTCTTGTGCGAAGTGTCTGCCAGCGTTCCAGCCACGCGCTCGCCGAGCCGTCACCGAACGCGCGCTGTTCCGGAGCGAGAGGCTTGCGGATGCCGCCGCTCAGATACAGGGTGTCGAGGAGCACGAGCCGGATGCCCACCGCGCGGGCAGCCCTGGCCAGGGCGAGTTCCATGGCGTGCCGGTGCGGGTAGGGAGTGCCGTCGCTCCGGTGGTGCAGGTAGTGGAACTCGCCGACCGCGGTGTAACCGCTGGCGAGCATCTCCGCGAAGACCGCCCTGGCAAGTTCGAAGTACAGTTCGGGGTCGAGCAGGCCCGCAACCTGGTACATCGCCTCGCGCCACTGCCAGAAATCCCCGCCGCCGGCGTGGGTGCGGCCGCGCAGCGCGCGGTGGAAGGCGTGCGAGTGGGCGTTGGCCATCCCGGGCAACACGGTGCCGAGCCGCACGTCGCCCGGCAGCGGTGCCGACCGCTGGGTCACCCGGGTGATGCGGCCGTCCGCGCCGGCCTCGAGGCGCACGCCGGGGGTGGGCGCCCCGTCGATCAGCAGGGTCTCGCACCAGTACGTCACTGCTGGTCGGGCCGGTCCGGACCCGGTGTCCCCCGTCACAGCAGCGACCTCAGCAGCGCCTCCAGGGCGTCGATCCCGGCCACGCAGTCGTCGGCCTCGGCGAATTCCTCGGGGGAGTGCGAGACGCCGGTGGGGTTGCGCACGAAGAGCATGGCGCTCGGCACGCTCGCGGCCAGAACGCCGGCGTCGTGGCCCGCCCCGGTGGGCAGGAACGGCACCCCGCCGAGCTCACGGCCGAAACGCTCGCGGAGACCCTGGTCGAAGGTCACCGTGCCGGTCCAGGATTCCTCGGTGACGGCGACGGTGCATCCGTTCAGGCCCACGGCCTGCTCGACCTGGGCCGTGATCGCGGCGACCAGCTCCCGGGTCTCCGCGTCGGTGTCGCTGCGGGCGTCGAGCCAGGCGTGGACCGCGGAGGCGATCACGTTGGTGCCGCCGGGCACGACCTCAAGCCGGCCGACCGTGGCCCGGGCACCCGGGATCGCCGACGCGGTCTCGTGCACGGCGACGACGGCGCGGGCGGCGGCGACCATCGGGTCGCGGCGCCCGGGCATCAGGGTTGCCCCGGCGTGATTGCCCTGGCCGGTCACGGTGAGGCGCCAGCGGCCGTGGGCGAGGATGGACGAGGCCACGGCGACGGGCCGGCCCAGGTCGATCAGGCCGCGGCCCTGCTCGACGTGCGGCTCGATGAAGAGGCCGATCCGGCCGAGCGCCTCCCGGTCGGCGCCGAGGCGCTCCGGGTCGAAGCCGGCGCGGACGGCGGCCTCGGCGAGCGTCACGCCGTCGGGGTCGACCAGGGCCCTGGCCCGGTCGGCGTCGATGCCGCCGGTCATCAGCCGGGAGCCGAGGCAGGCGATCCCGAACCGGGAGCCCTCCTCCTCGGCGAAGACGAGGACGGCGACCGGCCGGGACGGGGTGAAACCGGATGCCTGCAGCCGCCCGATCGCCTCGAGCGCCGACACGACCCCGAGCGGGCCGTCGTAGGCGCCGCCGCCCGGCACCGAGTCCAGGTGGCTGCCGGTGACGACCGCCCCGGGCCCGGGCGCGCCCCACCAGGCCCAGAGGTTGCCGTTCCGGTCGGTCTCGACCCCAAGACCGAGGCGTTCGGCGCGTTCGATGAACCAGGCCCGGAGCTCGAGGTCGGCACCCTGCCAGAGGTGGCGGGAGTACCCGCCACGGTGGGCATCCCGGCCGGTGCCGGCGATCTCGTCGAGGCCGGCCAGCACCCCGTGCGCGAGCAGCGTCGGCCTGCTCACTCGGACTCCCACATCGGCACGCGCAGGCCGCGCTCGCGGGCCACCTCTTCGGCGCGCTCGTAGCCGGCGTCGACGTGCCGCATCACGCCGGTGCCCGGGTCGTTGGTGAGCACCCGTTCGATCTTCTCGGCGGCGAGCGGGGTGCCGTCCGCGACGATGACCTGGCCGGCGTGGATGCTGCGGCCGATCCCGACGCCGCCGCCGTGGTGGATCGACACCCAGGTGGCGCCTGACGCGGTGTTCAGCAGGGCGTTCAGCAGTGGCCAGTCCGCGATCGCGTCCGAGCCGTCCTTCATCCCCTCGGTCTCCCGGTAGGGCGAGGCGACCGAGCCGGAGTCGAGGTGGTCGCGGCCGATCACGATCGGCGCGGAGAGCTCGCCGGAGGCGACCATCTCGTTGAATTTGAGCCCGGCCAGGTGGCGTTCCTTGTAGCCGAGCCAGCAGATCCGGGCCGGCAGGCCCTCGAAGTGCACCAGGTCCTGCGCCTTGGTGATCCACCGGCGCAGGTGCTCGTCCTCCGGGAACAGTTCGAGGATGGCCTTGTCGGTGGCCGCGATGTCGGCCGGGTCGCCGGAGAGCGCCACCCAGCGGAACGGTCCCTTGCCCTCGGCGAAGAGCGGGCGGATGTAAGCGGGCACGAACCCGGGGAACTCGAACGCGCGCTCGCAGCCGCCCAGCTGCGCCTCGGCGCGGATGGAGTTGCCGTAGTCGAAGACCTCGGCGCCGGCATCCTGGAACAGGACCATCGCCTCCACCTGCTTCGCCATGGATGCGCGGGCCCGCAGGGTGAACTCCTCCGGGTTGGCGGCGGCGTAGGCGTGCCACTCGGCCACGGTCACGCCCTCCGGCAGGTAGGACAGCGGGTCGTGCGCGCTGGTCTGGTCGGTGACGATGTCGATCGGCACCTTGCGCGCCAGCAGCTCGGCGAACACGGTCGCGGCGTTGCCGACCAGGCCCACCGAGAGGGGCCGCTTCTCCGCCTTCGCCGCGAGCACGCGTTCGACGGCGTCGTCGAGGTC
Source organism: Cryobacterium sp. MP_M3 (assembly GCF_015752155.1). GTDB lineage: Bacteria > Actinomycetota > Actinomycetes > Actinomycetales > Microbacteriaceae > Cryobacterium. The sequence continues at coordinate 7,970 of NZ_JADOVI010000013.1, forward strand.
GGTCGTGAGCTCGTCGAGGTAGCCGTGGTCCACCCGGCGCTGCAGCCGGGTCTCGTCGACGTCGACGATCAGCACGACACCCTCGTTCATGGTGACGGCCAGCGGCTGCGCGCCGCCCATGCCGCCCGCCCCGCCGGTGAGGGTCAGCGTGCCGGCCAGGGTGCCGCCGAACCGCTTGGCGGCGACGGCGGCGAAGGTCTCATAGGTGCCCTGCAGGATGCCCTGGGTGCCGATGTAGATCCAGGAGCCGGCCGTCATCTGGCCGTACATGGTCAGGCCGAGCGCCTCGAGGCGGCGGAACTCCGGCCAGGTGGCCCAGTCGCCGACGAGGTTGGAGTTGGCGATGAGCACTCGCGGCGCCCACTCGTTGGTGCGGAACACGCCGACCGGCTTGCCGGACTGCACCAGCAGGGTCTCGTCCTTCTCCAGTGTCGTCAGGGTGCGCACGATCGCGTCGTAGGCCTCCCAGTTGCGGGCGGCCTTGCCCGTGCCGCCGTAGACGACGAGGTTCTCGGGGTGCTCGGCGACCTCGGGGTCGAGGTTGTTCATGAGCATCCGGAGCGGCCCCTCGGTCTGCCAGCTCTTGGCGGTGAGGGTGGTGCCGCGCGCCGCGCGGACGGGACGGGATTCGGACATGGATGGTTCCTCTGGCTCGTGGTTGTTCTGGATGGGCGAAGGTCGGGGTGCTCGCTGAGGCGAAGCGGGTCAGGCCGGGCCGGGGGCGGCCGGGTCGGTCGCGGCCGGGACAGCCTTGCCGAGCCCGGCGGACACGGTGCCGGCGGCGCGCACCAGCAGAGGACCGTACCGGTCGAGGTCCTCAGGGGTGACCCGGTAGCTCGGGATGACGAGGCTGAGGGCGGCCACGACCCGCTGCTCGGAGCGGATCGGGGCGGCGATGGCCGTGACATCCGTTTCGACGCCGCGCTCGACCACGACGTACCCGGCCGCCGGGGTGTGCCCGGTGAGCACCTGGCCGACCGCGGACCGTTCGAGCGGCACCGTGCGGCCGACCCAGTTGGCGTGCCGCACCGAGTGGGTGCCCGGGGCGATGGCGATGTAAAGACTCGAACGGTCGTGGCCCTCTACGCTGAGGTACGTCGACTCGCCGGTCTCGGCGACGAGGTCTTCCATGGCCGGCCTGGACAGGGTCACCAGTGATTCGCTGCTCAGTGACTGAGCCCCGAGCTGGATGATCCGGCTGCCCGGCCCATAGCTGCCGTCTTCGTCGCGGCGCACGAAGCCGCGCGTCTCGAGGGTGCGCAGCAGCCGCAGAGCGGTGCTGGGGGAGAGGTCGACCGCGCGCGAGCTCTCCGAGAGGGTCAGCCCGTCACCGTCGCAGATCACGGCGAGCAGGTCGAGCGCGCGCTCCACGGTGCGGGTGGACGACTCGGCCATGCAGCTCCCTTGCCTTGACTATGCCATCCAGTAAAACACGGATGTCACTGGCTGGCAATACTCACGGCACAGCAAAGCGGCCGGTGGCCAGGGTGATCACGCCTGCCTGGCCGACGCCGGGCGGTCGGCCGGCCGGTCAGTTGCCGAGGTTCACGCCGCGCTGGGCCATGAACGGCACGGCGTCGACGGCGGTCCCGTCGATCCGGACCTCGAAGTGGAGGTGGCAGCCGGTCGCGGCTCCGGTGCTGCCCACCCCGGCGATCACCTGGCCGGCGATCACCGGTTCGCCCACACTGACCAGGGTTTCGCCGGCGGCGATATGTGCGTAGCCGGTCTCGATGCCGTTGCCGTGGTCGATCAGGATCCAGTTGCCGTAGGTGCCCAGCACGCCGGCGGCCTCGACGACTCCGTCGGTCGCCGCGTAGATGGCCGCGTCGCAGCCGGCGCCGATGTCGGTGCCGCGGTGGAAGTCGCTGACCCCGGCAACCGGGTGCACGAGGCGGGGGCCGAACGAGTCGGTGATGCGCCCGGCGGCCGGCTTGGCCCAGCCCTGGTCGCTGAGGCGCCCGGTGTCTGCGGCCGACGGAAGGGCCGGCAGCGGCCGGAGCTCGCTCGCCGCGGGCGCGGCCGGAGTCGACAGCGCGAGGGCCGCGAGGTCGGCGGATGCCGCGTCGACGTCGGCCTGCGCCGCCGCGATCGCAGCGAGTGCGTCGGCGACGGGGACCGCAGCCGTCACGGCCTGCGCCGCGGCATCCTGCGTCTCGAGCGCCTGCTCTCGTTTGGTGTCGGCGGCGACCCGCGCGCGCACCTCGTCGAGGTTCGCGGTCAGCCTGGACAGGGTGTCGAGCGTGCCGAGCTGGAAGAGGAGGTCGCTGCCGGCCTTGTCGTCGAGCAGAACGTCGACGGTGGCGGTGCCGGATTGCTGCATCATCCCCCGGACGAGCATCGCCAGTACTCGGCGGGACGCGTCGGCGGTGACGCCGGCCTTCTCCCGGAGGGCGTGCACGAGGTCGGCTCGGCTGACGGCGGCTTCATAGTCGGCCTTGGCGGACGCGTAGGCGAGATTCGCCTTGCCCAGGGCGGTCTGGGCGGCGCCCAGGTGAGACTGGGCCGCTGCGACGGCGGCGGCGTGGCGGGCGGCGGCTGCGAACGCCGCGGTGGAGGCGCGCTCAGAGGCCGCTCTGGCGGCCCCAGCGGCCGCTGTGGCCGCGGCTGCCTGACGCGCGGCCGGCGACACGGTGGGGGCCGGGGGGCCGAAAACCTGTTTCGGTTCCGGCGCGACGACCGGCGGCGTCGCAGCGGGGGCCGCGGTGGGTGTCGCGGCGGGTGAGGGTGTGGGAGCGGGAGTGGGAGTGGGTGTGGGAGCGGGAGTGGGTGTGGGTGTCGGAGTGGCGGTCGGATCGGGGGTCGGTGTCGCCGTCGGGGTGGGGCTCGGTTCCGGTGTCGGCGTGGCGGCCGGCGTGGGCGTGGGTGTCGGCGTGGGGTCGGGCGCGGCCGTGGGATCCGGTGCCGGAGTGGTCGTCGCGACGGGACCGGGAGGGACCACGGGCTGCGGGTCGGCTTGCGGGGCCGGAGCGGGCGCTGGAGCAGGTGCAGGCGCTGGTGCAGGCGCCGGGTCGGCGGCCTGCTCGACCACCACCGGGCTGTCCCGCGGGGCAGGGGCAGGGGCCGGAGCGGCGGCTTCCTCGACCGGGTCCGCCGGGGCCGGGGTCGACGCTTCCGCGGTGGGCGTGCCGGGCGCGCTGTCGGCGGCCACAACGAGCACGGGCTGCCCATCATCGGCCAGGGCCGACGTCGGCACGCCCACGATCGTGAGCGCGACGATCACGATCGACGCAAGCGGAAGCGCCAGTCGGCTGGCCGGACGGGCGTTCCCGGGGCGACTGGTTCGACGAACACTGCGTGGTGAGCTCATGTGCCTATGCAATCCATGTTCGGGTGATGGACGGCCGGATCGAACGGGTCAACGTCCGGCCATCATTACACGGGCGGGCGAGGGGCACAACCATCCGGATTCGGGAGCCGGAGGGTGCGGCCGGGGACACGGTGGAGGTCATGTCAAACCGCCACGAGGGCCCGGCGCAGGAACGAATCGATCACCAGGCCGGCCTCCCGGAGCGACTCGTTGGCGAGCGGCGCCGGCGGTGCCGCGGCCGCATCCGCTCCGGTGCTGCGGAGCCGGTCGTGCAGCAGGAGCAGCGCGGAGAGCAGATCCGAGAGCTCGCCGTCGGCGGTGGCGTGCAGCATCCTGACCTGGGCCTGGCGGAGGTCGGGGCCGGGCGCGCAGCCCAGCTCCCGGTTCAGGATGCGCCGGCACCGGTCGAACGCGGCCAGGCCGTCCGTCGGCCGGCCGGCCAGTTCCAGCGCCAGGACCAGCGCGGTCCAGGCGCGCTCGTTCAAGGGGTCGCCGTCGGCGGCCTGGCTTGCCCAGCCCACCGCTTCCGCCGGGTGGAAGAGGGCCATGGCGCACCCGGCGGCGAGGATCCTCGCCTCGGTGACCCGGGCCGCATGAGCGGAGCGTTCATCGACCGCCCAGGCCGGCAGCAGCTCGCTGCCGAGCAGGGGCCCGGCCGCCAGGTCGAGCGCTTCGTGCAGCATCGGCAGAGCCTCCGCCGCCCCGGAGTGCTGGGCGAGGCGGAGCAGCGTGTCGAACCGGTCGAGATCGAGATCGACCAGGGCCTTGTCCATGACGTAGCCGCCGTTGACCGTCTGCAGCGGTCCGGACTTGCCGGCGCCCGGCTGCAGGTACCGGCGCAACACGCATACGTAGCTTTCCAGCGTGGCCTGCGCCTCAGCGGGCGGGTTGCCACCCCAGAGCAGGTCGATCAGCCGCTCTTTGGAGACCGGCGTCCCCAACTGGAGCAGCAGGATTTCAAGGATCTGCCTGGGCTTGGGTCCGCCCAGGTGGTGGGCGCCGAGGACGGCGCCGCCCCGGCAGACCCGAAGGCTGCCGAGGATCTGGATTGTGACGCGGGTAGGTACTGCTTCGAATGTTGGCCCGGGTGAGCCATGGGATTTCTCCATGACGGCCTCCAATAGCGGATTGGCTTTCATCGTGCCGACCAGGCCGAGGATGAGGAAGCCTCAGGCAGGGGGGGCGCGAATCCCCAAAATTAGGGGGCGCGGGGAGCGCCGATTCGTGCGGTGGGGGTGAAACCGGCGCGTGCAAGATTTTCCCAAGGCCGCGGTCACACGCTGTCGTCCTCTATTCACTTTCACGAGGCAGGTGTGTCATGAATCCATTTGAGGGCAAGGACAACGTCGGCAGGGTATGGCCGGCCTGGGCCACTGCGGGGAAGAACCGCGGGCGACCAGGCCCTGAGCAGAGTCCGGGATCGGTGTTCGGCACCCCCACCAAGGTGGTCGCGGCCGGAATGGCCATGGTCCTCTACGCCTTCCTCGGCCTCTCCGCCACCACGTTCAGCGCCGCCGGCGCCCCGGTCGGCCAGGGCTTCACGGTCACGGCGTCCGACCTCGCCTACATCCTCAAGCAGATCAAGGTCGCGGAGGCGCACGTCGCCAACACGACCTCCCTCACCGGCCCGTGCGGCGCCCTCGTCGGCCCGGGCGCGAACCAGGTTCCGGACGCCCTGACCTCCTATGGCCTGCGCACCGTCGACGGTTCCTGCAACAACCTGCTCGCCGGGCGCGAGACCTACGGGGCCGCCGACGTGCTGTTCCCGCGGCTGACCACCCCCGTCTTCAAGGACGCCGAGGCGAGCCCTCCCGGCTTCCCGCCGGCGGCATCCTCCTCCTACACCCAGAAATCCGGCTTCGTCTATGACAGCCAGCCGCGTGAGATCAGCAACCTGATCGTCGACCAGACCGCGACCAATCCCGCCGCCATCGCCGCCGCCGGGTTCCCGGTGCGCTCGCAGAGCGCCCCCGGCCTCTTCCCGTGCACGACCGACCCGCAACCGCTGGCCGTGCCGCCGGTCGCCGGCGTTCCGCTCAACTGCGTTCCGTCGGGCCAGACCCTGTTCATCCCCAACATCACGACCGACGTCGGCCTCTCGCCGCCGTACAACTCGATGTTCACCCTCTTCGGCCAGTTCTTCGACCACGGCGTCGACCAGACGGTCAAGGGCGGCGGCACCGTCTTCGTGCCGCTCAAGGACGACGACCCGCTCATCCCGGGTGCCGACCACGTCCTCGGCACGGCGGACGACCTGCCCGTCGGCCAGCGCTTCATGGTGCTGACCCGGGCGCAGAACCAGCCGGGCGTCGACGGCGTCCTCGGCACCGCCGACGACGTGCAGGATGCCGCCAACACCGACACCCCCTACGTCGACCAGTCGCAGACCTACACCTCGCACCCCTCGCACCAGGTCTTCCTGCGCGAATACGTGAACAACAGCCTCGGCAAGCCGGTCTCCACCGGCAAGCTGCTCGGCGGCCCGGCCGGCCCGACTGCCGGCGGAATGGCCACCTGGGCCCAGGTGAAGAAGCAGTCCGCGGAACTTCTCGGACTCCTCCTCGCCGACAAGGACGTGCTCGACGTGCCGCAGCTGGCGGTCGACCCCTACGGCAAGTTCATCCCCGGACCGGTCAGCGGACTTCCCCAGTACGTCACCGCCTCCGGACTGGTCGAAGGAAACCTCGCCAACCCGGTGCCGGTCCCGGCCGACGTGGTGTACTTCCACACGCCGTTCCTGACCGACATCGCGCACAACGCGGAGCCGAAGGCCGGCCTGGTCCCGGATGCCGACACCACCGCATCCGCCGACTTCGCCGCCCAGCCGGCCGGCACCTACGACGACGAGATGCTGGGCGCCCACTTCACCGCCGGTGACGGGCGGGTCAACGAGAACATCGGACTCACCACCATCCACCAGGTCTTCCACTCGGAGCACGACCGCCTGGTCGGCGACATCGAGAACACCCTCACGAACGACACCTCGGTCAAGGGCATCGCCGCCCTCGCCGAGTGGAAGCTCGCGACCGGTGCCGGCGGCTGGAACGGTGAACGACTGTTCCAGGCGGCCAGGTTTGTCACGGAGATGGAATACCAGCACCTCGTGTTCGAGGAGTTCGGCCGCAAGATCCAGCCGGCCATCCAGCCGTTCCACGTCTATCACACCGACCTCAACCCGGCCGTCAAGGCGGAGTTCGCGCACGCGGTCTACCGCTTCGGGCACTCCATGCTGACCGAGACGATCGCCCGCACCAACGCGGACGGCACCGACAACTCGATCTCCCTGCTCGACGGCTTCCTCAACCCGCCGTCGTACACCGACGGCGGCAGCGCAGGCTCCCTCACCTCGGAGGATGCCGCCGGAAGCGTCGTCATGGGCATGAGCGACCAGACCGGAAACGAGCTCGATGAGTTCGTCACCGACACCCTCCGGAACAACCTGCTGGGGTTGCCGCTCGACCTGGCAACCCTCAACATGACCCGGGCGCGTGACGCCGGCGTTCCTCCGCTCAACGAGGTGCGCCGACAGATCTTCAACTCCACCGGCGACGGCCAGCTCACGCCCTACTCGAGCTGGGCCGACTTCGGCCAGAACATCAAGCACCCGGAGTCGCTGATCAACTTCGTCGCGGCCTACGGCACCTACCCGACCATCACCAGCGCCACCACGCTGGCGGGCAAACGGGCGGCCGCCACGGCCATCGTCAACCCGGCCGGTGCGCCCACGGCCGAGGAGCTCGACTTCCTCAACAGTGCAGGGGCTTACGCCACGGCGGAGACCGGGGTCAACAGCATCGACCTGTGGATCGGCGGGCTGGCCGAGAAGACGAACCTCTTCGGAGGTCTGCTCGGCAGCACGTTCAACTACGTGTTCGAGAACCAGATGACCGACCTGCAGAACGGGGACCGGTTCTACTACCTGCTCCGCACCCCCGGCATGAACCTGCGCACCCAGCTCGAGGGCAACTCGTTCGCCGAGATGATCATGCGCAACACGAACGCGAACACCCTCAAGGCGGACGTGTTCGCGACGGCCGACTGCAAGTTCCAGATGAGCAACCTGGCGGGAACGGCGGCGGGATACGTCGCATCCGGTCCGACGGTCGGTGACGACCCGAAGTCTGAGTGCAACGAGACCGCGCTGCTCCTCCGCAAGCCGGACGGCACCATCCAGTACAAGGAGGTCAACACCATCGACCCGGTCGGCATCAACGGCCAGTCCGTCTACAACGGCACCGCCGGGGCAGACCGGGTGGCCGGCGGCAACGACAACGACACCTTCCTCGGCAACGAGGGCGACGACGTCATCGCGGGAATGGGCGGTGACGACGTGGCCCTCGGCGGCGACGGCAACGACCGGATCACCGACTCCGCCGGCGACGATGTGCTCAAGGGCGGGCCGGGCAACGACTACATCAACTCCGGCATCGGACTCGACATCATGATGGCCGGCGACGGCCAGGACTTCGTCAACGGCGGAGCCAACGACAACGAGACCTTCGCCGGACCGGGCAACGACTTCGTGCGGGCCGGTGACGGCGCAGACGCCGTGTTCGGCGACGGAGGCGACGACTGGATCCAGGGTGGTTCGGGCCAGGACCTGCTGATCGGCGACCACAGTGCGCCGTTCTTCAACGACCCGGGCCAGACCAGGCCGGGCAACGACATCTTCATCGGCCAGGTCGGCGAGAACGATTACGACGCAGAGGGCGGTGACGACATCATGACCTCGAACGCGGCCATCGACCGCTACGCTGCGGCCGCCGGCTTCGACTGGGCCAACCACCAGTACGACACGGTGGCGGCCGACGACGACATGAAGATCAACCAGAACCTGATCGGCGTCGCACTCCCCGTCGTGGTCAACCGCGACCGGTGGCAGGAAGTGGAGGCCAACTCCGGCTCCGCGTTCAACGACGTGATCCGTGGTGACGACGTAGTGCCCAGCGCCGTAGGCGGCGCCGGCTTCAGTGGCTGCGACGTGCTCGACCAGGCCGGCATCGACCGGATCGCCGGACTCGGGGCAATCCTCCCGGCCCCGACGACACCGCTCGCACCGGTGGAGGCGGCATCGCCGATGGGCGAATGTCCTCTCGTCGGCCCGGTCTGGGGCGATGGCAACATCCTCCTCGGCGGCCTCGGCTCCGACACGATCGAGGGTCGCGGCGCCAACGACGTCATCGACGGTGACCGGTACCTGCGGGTGCGGATCAGCGTTCGGGATGCCGCCGGCACCGAGATCGGGTCGACCGACCTGATGGAACACCCCTACCTGGCCGGCAGCACGCACACCCTGGAACAGGATGTCGCGGCCGGCGTCGTCGACCCGGGCAACCTGGTCGCGGTGCGGGAGATCATCACGCCGACCGCCACGGAGGCCGCGGGCAACCGTGACTCCGCGGTGTTCTCCGGCCTGACGGCGAACTACACGGTCACCACGACCGGCGGAGACGGCACGCTCGGCTCTCCCGGTTCGGTCAGCACGGTCGTCGACAACGTCGGGACCGACGGCACCGACACCCTGCGCAACATCGAACGGCTTGCCTTCCTCGACACCGTCGCCCCCGGCACCCCGATCATCGGCCTCGCGGCCGCCGGGAACGCCACGGCCACGGTCGACTGGACCGCCGCCGCCGGAGCCACCGCCACCGGATTCTCGGTGAAGGTGCTCGATGCCACCGGGACCCAGGTCGGCGCCCTCCGCCCCGTCCTGGCCGGTTTCAGCCGGTTGATCGTGACCGGCCTGACCAACGGTGTCAGCTACACCTTCCAGGTCTCGGCCACCAACGCGGAGGGGACGAGCCCGTTCTCGGCCTCCTCCAACGCGGTGACCCCCGTGGCCCCGCCGGTGCTCACCGTGGCCGGCGCGCCGACGATCGGAACCCCGGTCGCCGGTGACACGCGGGTGACCGTCAACTGGACCGCTCCCGCCCCGCTGGCCGGCGCCGCACCCATCACCGGGTACCGGATCCTGACCTACGCGGGAACCGCCGTGGCACCGCTGTTCTCCCAGGAGACCGGCAACGTGACCAGCGGGACGGTACTGCTTCTCACCAACGGGACCGCCTACACCTTCACGGTCGAAGCGATCAACTCGGTGGGAATCGGGGCCCCGTCGGCCCGGTCCGTGGCAGTGACCCCGGCCGTGCCGGTCACGGTGGCAGGGGCGCCGACCATCGGCATCCCCACGGCCGGGATCGCCTCGGCAACCGTGAACTGGACCGCTCCGGCCTCCGACGGCGGTTCGGCCATCACCGGCTACACGGTGCGGGCGTTCAACGGTGCCACGCTGGCCGTCACCCAGACGGTCGCGGGCAACGTGGGAACGGTCGTCGTGACCGGGCTCACCAACGGGACGGCGTACACGTTCGACGTCGCGGCGGTCAATGCAGTCGGGACGGGCGCCTTCTCGGCCCGCTCCGCCGCGGTGACTCCGCGGGCGGACTTCATCGCCCCCACGGTGACCGCCCGCACCCCGGCTGCCGGCGCCCTGGCCGTGAGCCAGACCGCGAACCTGACGGCAACGTTCAGCGAACCGGTCACGGGAGTCAGCGCAACCAGCGTCGTGCTCACCCAGGGAGCGACGGCGGTCCCCGCCGTCGTGACCTACAACACGGCAACCCGGGTGGCAACACTCAACCCGAACGCGACCCTGGTCGCCGACCGGGTCTACACGGTGACCATCTCGGGCATCCGTGACGTCGCGGGGAACGTGATGATCATCGACACCTGGACCTTCACCACCGGTCCGGCGCCGACGATCGTCACCGCCAACCCGGCGGCCGGCGACACCGGGGTCGGCCGGAACCGCAGCGTGGTCGTGAGATTCAGTGAAGCCGTCACCGGCGTCACCGGAGCCACGGTCCAGCTCACCCGGGTCTCCAACGGCGCGGTGGTCGCGGCCAGCAACACGCTGACCAACGCGAACCGGGGCGTCACGATCACACCCACCGCCACCCTCCTCGCCAACACCCGCTACCGCGTCACCATCACCGGTGGCACGGCGGGCGTGCGAGACCTGGCCGGCAACCCGCTGGTGACCCAGACCTGGGTGTTCACCACGCGCTAGCCCGTTCCAGCCAACCGGCCGGCGTCCTCCCGTGAGGGCGCCGGCCGGTTGCCCACCGATCACCCCCCGATCCGGACCCTTACCCACTCTGGAGAGATCATGACCACACGCAGGGAAGTACTCCAGCTGGGCGCATTCGGTGCGCTCGGCATCGCCGGGATGAAGGGCGGCAAGGACCCTGTCCCCAGCGTTCCCGCCGTCCCCCTCCTCACCTCGAGCCAGCTGGCCCCCCAGAACATGCCGGTGCCCTACGCCGGGGTGTTCCGCCGCCCACCCGAACTGGCGCCGTTCGAGACGGGCTTCGACGACGGCGACCCGATGCGGCCGTTCGCCCGCTACGCCCTCACCCAGAAACTCGGCCAGGCCCAGTTCGTGCCCGGGCTGTCGACGACGGTCGCCGGCTACAACGGCATCTTCCCCGGGCCGACCATCCGGGCCCGCCAGGGCACCCGGATCGAGGTCCGGATCCGCAACGGCCTGCCGCAGAGCGGCCTGCTGCACCCGAACGCCTTCCGCACGGTCACCCACCTGCACGGCTCGGCGTCGCTTCCGCAGTACGACGGCTACGCCAACGACTTCACCGTGCCCGGCAACGTGAAGAACTACCACTACCCCAACTGGCAGACGGCCCGCACGCTCTGGTACCACGACCACAACCACCACGTCACCGCGCAGAACGTGTACTCCGGGCTGGCCGGGTTCTACCCGCTCTCCGACCGGTTCGAGCGGGCCCAGCTCCCGCAGGGCGAATACGACGTGCCGCTGATGATGTCCGACGCCATGTTCAAGGCCGACGGGTCCCTCGGCTACAACGACAACGGGCACAACGGGCTGTGGGGCGACATCATCATGGTCAACGGGGTGCCCTGGCCGACCATGAAGGTCAAGCCGCGGCTGTACCGCTTCCGGGTGCTCGTCGCATCCATCTCCCGGTCCTACCGTCCGGCCCTTTCGACGGGGGACCCGGTCTACGTGGTCGGCACGGATGCCGGGATGGTGCCCGTCGTGCAGGCCGTGCCGTCCTGGCGGCAGGGCACTGCCGAACGCTACGAGATCCTGATCGACTTCCGCCGGTACCGGACGGGCCAGACGGTCGATCTGCAGAACCTGAGCAACAAGAACAACGTCGACTTCGCCAACACCGGCAAGATCATGCGGTTCGAGGTGGTCGCGGACTCCGGCCCGGCGTCGATGTCGGCCATTCCGACCACCCTGGAAGACGGCGGGGCGCTCAACCCGTCCCGCGGCGGCATCGCGACGATGGCGCTCACCGCGGACATGGCCAAGGTGAAGCGACAACTTCGGGTGACCAAGGAAAACGGCAACTGGGTGATCAACGGCGACACCTGGGACACGGTGGAGAAGTCGGGGTTCACCAAGCTGTTCGGCAATCCCCAGCCGTACGACGTCGAGGAGTGGACCATCATCAACGCCTCGGGCGGCTGGTTCCACCCCGTGCACATCCACCTCATCGACGCGAAGATCACCGGGCGCAACACGAACGGCGGCAAGCCGTTCGCCTGGGAAACCGGGCCGAAGGATGTCTTCTACGCGGGCGAGAACGAGTCCATCACGGCGCTGATGCAGTTCGACACCGGGGCGGATGCCGGCGGGCGCTACATGATCCACTGTCACAACCTCGTGCACGAAGACCACGACATGATGGTGCAGTTCTCGGTGGGCGACTGGCGCAACAACGACCCGATCGCCTCGGATCGTCCCGTGCCCGACACCACGCCGATCGATTCGTTCCCGCCGGTGTACCTGCCCGGCTTCCCGGCGGGAACCTGAAATGAACGGCGTCGTCCGCACGGCCACGGTGGTGCTCCTCGCTTTCGCGTTGAGCGGGTGCACCGCCGTGGCCCCTGGTCCGGGCCAGACCGGCGGCGCGGCCGGGGTCACGGCCGCGCTCAGCGCAGAGGCGGTCTCCGACGTCGGCAATGCCCGGCCGGCGGTGAGCTACGACGGCCTGATGGTTCGCCGCCGGGTGGTGGTGGCGATCCACCCGAACGACGGGGCCGACCTCGTCGCGCTCCGCCGGGAACTGAACCGGGCGGCGGCCAGGGAACACCTGTTCCTGGCCGACGTCTCGCCTGACGTCCTCGACGCGGTGGTACTCGAGCATCTGGTGCCCGAGGTGATCGTGGCCCTGCCGGACGGGGCGACCCTGAGCGACGCCGGCAGGCTGATCGACCCGGCAGGCTACCCGGGCGGGGCGTTCCCCGGTGCCAGCCACTTCCATGTGGACTCCGTGCTGGTGCACGAACTGCGGTTCTCGATCCGGTCGAAGGATCCGGCCGGGCTGGCCGACGCCATCGATCGGGAGGGGATCCTGTCGGATGCCCTCGGCAACTACGAGAGCACCGCCCGGACGGGCAGGCTCGACCTCGAGTACACCGGCCCGCTGCTCGGGGACGCCCTTGTCGAGTCGGTGCGGGCCGCCATCGCGCGGGCCGCCCACGCGCATCCCGGCGCCGTCACGGTCGGCCCCCGCTCAGAGAGCGGGACGGGCGTGGACATGGCCGCCGAGCCGGCCCCGGCGGCGCCCGGAGAGGATGTCCCGGCCGGCGACGGCCACGAGCACGGTTAGTCCCGGTCGAGGGTCGCCACGACCGTGGTGCCCTCGCCCGCCCGGGAGGTGATGGCAAGGTCGCCGCCGGCGACCCGCACGGTGTCCCGCATGATCCGGAGGCCCAGGTGGCCGTGGGGCGAACCTTTCTCCGGATCGAAGCCGCAACCGTCGTCCCGCACCGTCAGGGTCGTGCGGTCCCCGTCCTGCGCGAGGGTGAGCTCGACCCGGCCGGCGCCGGCGTGTTTGACGGTGTTGGCCAGGGCTTCCCTGGCCACCCGGTAGAGCAGGGCGGTCCGGTCCCGGTCGAGTTCGATCCGTTCGGGGAGTGCGACGTGCGCCTCGATGCCCTTCCCGGCGAGGGGATCGGCGAGGCGCAGGAGCGCCTCGGCCAGGCCCAGCGCGTCGAGGTCGGGGGGATACAGTTCGGTGGTCATGGCCCGAAGGGCGCCGAGGTTGCGTTGGAGGATCGCGCGGGCCCGGCCGAAGAGCGGGCGCTCTCCGGCCAGTCCGTGCCTCTCTTCCGCCTCGAAGGCGTAGGAAAGCCCGGCGAGGTCCTGGATGACCTCATCGTGCAGTTCGCGGGCGATCCGCCGGCGTTCGAAGTCCGAGGCCACGATTGCATGCTGGAGCAGCCGCCGCCGGGCGGCCTGGTGGGCCTGGATGCGCCGGGCCAGCCCGATTGCGGGCAGGAGCTGTCCCAGCTGCAGCGCGAGCAGGGACAGGGCGAAGGCCGGAATGATCTCCGCGATCAGGGTCGTCTGCTCCTTCTGCACGGCCTCGTCGTCGAAGTAGGCCTCGAACATGAGCGGCCGGCCCGCGGCATCCGTGGTGCGCACGTTGATCTCCACCAGCTCGCCCAGGGCGTAGTCCTGCTCGTTGTCGACGCGGCGCTGGGTGCCGAACGATGCTCGTTCCGGGCCCCCGGCCAGCAGGTCGGAGCTCCAGCGGGGGAGCGGGAAGCTGCGGCCGATCAGTGAGGGGAGGTCGGAGTAGATGATCCGGCCGTTCGGGTCCCACACCTTCACCCGCACGATGTAGTCGCCGTCCAGCCAGGGCGCGAGCTTGTCGTCGAGAGCCCGCAGGGCGGACGGATCGCCGGCGCGAAGCCCGTCCGTGACGAGCGGTGCGACCGTGTGGTCGGCGAGTTGGTGGGTGTGCTCGGTGGCCGCTGTCAGGGTGTGCTGCTCCGCCTGGCCGCGGATCCAGAGGGCCACCGGCACGGAGATCGCCACCAGGGACACCAGCCCGATGAGCAGGAACCGGGTGACGGCGGAGCGCACCTCGGACCGCTCGATCGCCCGCCCGTCGTCGAAGGGGAACGGGGCGGATTCCTGCGTCGCCGGTCTAGACATTCTCCGGCGCCGTCGGATCAGGCATGTTCGCTCACCCCGACGAGCCCGAGCCGGGTGGCGCTCACGACGGCCTCGAGCTGGGAATGCACCTCGAGCTTCGCGAGGATGGACTTCACGTAACCGCGGCAGGTGTTCTCGGAGATTCCCAGGGCCAGGGCGTTGGCCCGCACGTCGTTCCCCTCCGCCATCAGCCGGAGCACCTCGAGTTCGCGGCGGGTGAGGGTCTGCACCGCCGGCTCGTCCTCGTGCAGCCGCCACTGCGCGCTCAACTGGGCGACCAGCGACGGGTGCACCAGGAACCCTCCGGCCCTGGCGTGGCGGAGGGTGTCCAGCATCCCGGCCAGGGAGCCGTCCTTGGGCAGGAACGCGCACACCCCGATGGCGGCGGCCTGTTCGAGGGCCTCCGGGGTGGGGTCGCCGGTCAACATCACGATCCGGGTCTCGGGCGCCTGGGCCAGGATCAGGGCGGCGATGCCGAGGCCGCTGCCGTCGGGCAGGTGGTAGTCCATCACCACGAGGTCGGGCTTCAGGTCGCGGCACAGCTCGATCGCCCGTCGGCCGCTGTCGGCCGAGCCGACCGTGATCAGGTCCGGTTCGCGGTCGAGGGCTCCCATCAGGAGCTCGGCGAAGGTCGTGTGGTCGTCGACGATGAGGATCCGGATCATGGCGCTCCTGGGCGGGGAGTCGGTGGTGCGGGGGTGGATCAATGCGCGGCCGGAGGGAGCGCGCCCGCATTCGGGTGTGGGCGGCGTGTCCGGATTCTCAGTATGCGCGCGGCCCTGCGGCCGGTCCACTGCCCGGCTCGCCCCAGTTCAGGGACTAGCGGAGACTCGATTCTGGTGCGTGGGGCCCTGATCCGGGCGCGACCCCGGCCTCAGCCCCGGGCACGGCTCCGGCTCCGGCTTCAGACGAGCGGCCCGGTGACGGCGGCCGCGGCATCCGTCACCGCGCCGGACGCCACCAGGTGCACGACCGCCTCGATCTCGGGGGAGAGGAACCGGTCGTGGCCCGGGCCCTCGGCCACGGTGCGCACCAGGTCGCGCACAGCGCCGGTCGCGGCGCCCGGCCGCACCGGGGCGCGCAGGTCGAGGGAGCGCGCGGCGGTCATGATCTCGATCGCGAGCACCCGCTGCAGGCCGTCGATCGAGTGGCGCAGCTTGCGGGCCGCGGCCCAGCCCATCGACACGTGGTCCTCCTGCATGGCCGAGGACGGGATCGAGTCGACGGATGCCGGCACCGCCAGGCGTTTGAGCTCGGAGACGATCCCGGCGGCGGTGTACTGCGCGATCATCAGCCCGGAGTCGACGCCGACCTCGTGCGCGAGGAACGGCGGCAGGCCCTTGTTGCGGTGCGCGTCGAGGTGCCGGTCGGTGCGGCGCTCGCTCATGCTGGCGACGTCGGCCGCGGCGATCGCGAGGAAGTCGAGCACGTAGCCGACCGGGGCGCCGTGGAAGTTGCCGTTGGACTGCACCCGGCCGTCGAGGGTGACGACGGGGTTGTCGACCGCGCTGGCGAGCTCGCGCCCGGCGATCAGCGCGGCGTGGTCGGCCGTGTCGCGGGCGGCGCCGTGCACCTGCGGGGAGCAGCGCAGCGAGTAGGCGTCCTGCACGGTGGGGTCGTCCGGGCCGGCGTGGCTGGCCAGCAGCGGGGAGCCGTGCAGCAGCGCGCGCAGGTTGCCTGCGCTCTGGGCCTGGCCGAGCTGGGGGCGGAGGGCTTGCAGGTCGGCGGCGAAGGTCGCATCCGTGCCGAGCAGAGCCTCGACGCTCATCGCGGCGGCGATGTCGGCCGTCGTGAGCAGCCGGGTCAGGTCGGCCAGGGCGAGCACCAGCATGCCGAGCATGCCGTCGGTGCCGTTGATCAGGGCGAGGCCCTCCTTCTCGGCGAGCACAACCGGCGTGATGCCGGCCGCGGCGAGGGCAGCCTGGCCGCTCATCGGCGTGCCGGCGGCGTCACGCACCCGGCCCTCGCCCATCACCGCGAGGGCGCAGTGGGCGAGCGGGGCCAGGTCGCCGGAGCAGCCGAGCGAGCCGTATTCGTGCACGACGGGGGTGATCCCGGCGTTGAGCACGGCGGCGTAGGTCTCGGCGGTGACCGGGCGCACCCCCGTGCGGCCGGTCATCAAGGTCGACAGGCGCAGCAGCATGAGCGCGCGCACCACCTCGCGTTCCACCTCGGGGCCGCTGCCGGCGGCGTGCGAGCGCACCAGGCTGGCCTGCAACTGGGCGCGGCGGTCGCTCGTGATGAAGGTGGTCGCCAGGGCGCCGAAGCCGGTGGAGATGCCGTAGTGCGGGTTGACGTCGTTGGCCAGGCCTTCGATGATCCGCCTGGTGGCGGCGACTCCGTCCAGGGCGGCCGGGTCGAGCACGATCGGGGCGTCCAGCCGGGCGACTGCGACCAGGTCGGCGAAGGAGACCGGGCCGGCGCCGACGGTGACGACCGCGGGGCGGACGGACGCGGGGAGGGCGGATGCGGGCGTGACGGCTGCGTGGCTGAGGGACATACTCCGATTGGACACCAGTGCGAGCCAGGCCACCACTCATTTAGACTGGCTGATGTCCGGTACCCCGGACAGTTCAGGAGGGGGTCGCATGGCCGGCTCCAAGGTTCCCGCGGCGGAAGGCACGCTGCGCATCCTCTCCCACCTGGCGGTGCAGCGCGGTCCGGTGCCGGCTTCGGCGATCGCCACGACGCTCGGCCTGCCGCGGTCGACCGTCTACGATCTCCTCGCCGTGCTCACCGAGCAGGGCTTCGTGCTCCACCTGCCGGAGGAGCGCCGCTACGGGCTGGGCGTCGCCGCCTTCGAGCTGAGCTCCGGCTTCTCCCGGCAGCAGCCGCTGTCCCACCTCGGCCGCCCGCTGATCGCCGCGCTCGTCGACCGGATCGGCGAGAGCGCGCACCTCGTCGTGCTGCACGGCCGGGACGTGGTCTACCTGATCGAGGAGCGGGCGCCGCGGCGGCCCTCGCTGGTGACGGATGTCGGCGTGCGCCTGCCCAGCCACCTCACCGCGAGCGGGCGGGCCCTTCTCGCGGCGCTGCCGAATGCCCAGTTGCGCGCGCTGTACCCGAACGCGGCGGCATTCGCCGCCCGCGACGGGCAGGGTCCCCGCACGTCCGGTGAGCTGCGCCGGCTGCTGGAGCGGGTGCGGGCCGACGGGTTCGCCCAGGAGGACGGCGAGATCACGGCGGGGATGGCATCCGTGGCCGTGGCGGTGCGGGACCACGCCGGCTGGCCGGCGGCGGGGATCGCGGTCACCTTCCCCCGGGAGCGGATCGCCCCGGCGGAGTGGCCGGCCCTCGCCGCCGAACTGGCCGGCACCGCCGCGGAACTCTCCCGCCGCATCCGCGGGCGTCCGGCCGGCTGAGCGCTCGCTCTCAGAGCCTCGATCTGCCTCCCGAAGCTGCCTCAGCCGGCGAACAGGGCGATCAGCAGGGCAACGTAGACGACGACGAACACGGCCGGCGTCACGAACCGCACCACGTTCACCCAGGGTGCCGCCGACAGGATGCGCCGGGTGACGGCCGACGTGCCGCCCACGGCCCGCAGGTCGGCGATGACGGCCAGGGCTTCATTGGCGGCGTTGATCTGCACCAGCGCACCGAGGATGCCGGAGGCCAGCAGCACGCCGGCGGCCGCGACCCGCACGCTCGGGTCGGCTGTGGCCAGGCCCAGGGCCAGGAAGCCCACCAGTGCCGTGAGCAGGAAGGTGGGGGCGACCTGGGACACGATGACGTGCCAGCGGGTCTTGATCCACAGGTTGATGAGCTCGGATTCAGTCATGCGGGGCTCCACTCCGGTCGCCGCGGACGGACGACATGGTCCTATTCTTGCGCCCATCCGGCGCATCACGGCTCAACGTCCGAGCGCCCCGTGCAGGAACGCGGCGACTCGTGCGCGCATGCCCTCGTCGAGGATGCCGATCGAATGCACCGTGCCGGGCACCGTGACCAGCTCGTGGTCGATGCCGAGGCGTTCGAGGTTCGTGGCGAAGCGGGTGGCCTGGGCGAGGGGGATGAATTCGTGGTCGGACTGGCCGATGAAGACGGGCGGGTCGGTGCGGTCGAGCCGGCGCGCCGGCGATGCGGCGACCGCCTGGGGGCAGTCGGCGAGCGACGAACAGCCGAGGTAGCGGAGCACGAGGTTCTGCAGCCGCTCCGAGGCCCCGTCGGTGGCGAGGGCCTGGCCGGTCAGGTCCGTCGGCCCGGAGAGTTCGGCGACCGCGGCGACGCGTGACCCCTCGGTGAGCGGGCCGGTGCCGCGGGTGCCCAGGAGCAGGGCGAGGTTCGCGCCGGCCGAACCGCCGAAGGCGCCGATCCGGGCCGGGTCGATGCCGAACCGTGCCGCGTTGTCGGGCCGGCGGATCCACTCCACGGCTGTGGCGAGGTCGTCGATCGCGGCGGGGAACACCGAGGCAGGGGCGAGGCCGTAGTCGACCGAGTACGCGACGAACCCTTCCGAGGCGAGCCATTCGCAGACGCCGCGCCAGTCGTCGTTGGCCTTGTCCCCGCGCACCCAGCTGCCGCCGTGGATGGACACCACCGCGGGCAGCGCCGCGGCGCCGGGTGTGCCGGGGGTCGATCCGGCCGGGGAGCACACGTCGAGGGCGAGCGGGGTGCCGTCGGCCTCGGTCGTGTAGACGACGTCGGTCGTGACCGTCACGCCCGCCGGCTTGGCGAACGTGCGGATGCCGAGCAGCGATGTGCGGGGCGCTCCGACGGCGGTGCCCTTGGACGCGGCGATGGTCGCGTCGGGGACCGTGGTGCCCGACTGCAGCCCGGCCAGGCCGGCGGTGCCGACGAGGGCGATGGCGAAGACGGTCAGGACGGTGAGCAGGCGGGCGCGGCGGCTGCCGAATCGGGTGTGGGGAAGGCGGGTTTTCACGAGTGCTCCGAAGTGCGGGGGTATGCCTTGAGAATAGATCGTCTTCCACCGGGCGGCGAATCCCGTTCGGGGGCCGAGTCTCAGGACGTGGGGGGCTGCCGCACCGGCTCTTAGGCCGCGGCGTCGGCCGGTTCGGCTGGTTCTTCGGGGCCGTCGAGGCGCGGGCGGAGGGCGGCAAGGATGCGCTTGACGTCCATGGCGACGGAGGAGGCCACCGCCATCGAGGTGATCGGGGCGGTGCCCCTGTGTTCGTCGAGTTCGGCCAGCAGGGCCTCGACGGCGGCATCCGCCTCGCCGATCGCCGCCTGTTCGGACTCGTCCGGGTCCCAATCCCTCAGCGCTGCGGCGACGGCGGCCAGGGCGGCGCTGACGTGGGGCCGAAGTTCCGGGTGGAGCTCGAGGGGAACGGGTGTTCCCCAGACGGCGCCGGCCAGGACATCGGTCAGGTCGCGCACGTGGAAGGTGGCGGTCTCGAACGCGGACAGGTCGTCGTAGTCCGCGGAAAGATTTCGGCGGTGAATGCGGGCCCGGGGATTGCCTTTGCGGCTGTCGTCCGCGTAAAGCAGCGCGATCCGTACCTCGCGGCCGAGCTCCACGAGCGCCAGGTTCCGCGTGGCCCAGCTGTCGCGCTCGGGCGGCCAGTCTTCGGTCAGCGCCTCGGAGACCTCGATGAGATGGTCGGCCAGGGTCGTGCGGAACCGCGTCAGCTGCCGGCCGACAGCGTCGAAGGCCAGCGGCGGCAGCACCAGGAGATTGACGGCCAGGCCGATCAGGATCCCGAGGCTCATCTGCTCGAGGTACCCGATCGAGTAGCCGTCCGCGTTCGGGCCGCCGATGATCAGCACGAACAGGGCCGTCACCGGGATGTACTCCCGGTTCGGGCCGAACCAGCCCGTGGCCGCGATCACGGCGCCGATGCCGACCGCGAGCGAGATCGTGAACACGTTGGGCTGGCTGAAGATGAGCACCGCGGCCGCGAGGAGGATGCCGACCGCCAGCCCGCCCAGGGTCTGCAGGGCGTTCCTCACCGAGCTCATCAGCGTGGGGTACATGCTCACGAGCGCGCCCAGTGGTGCGTAGTAGGGGTACTCGTCGGCGACGCCCGGCAGGAGCGGCGCCACCGACCAGGCGATCGCCACGGCGACTGCGGCCTTCAGTGCCTGGACGAGCTTGAGATTGGTGGCGGTCTTGCCGACCCAGGAAATGGCGGTGCGCGCCGGGCGTGCGGCCGACCTGGTCAACGGGTGCCCGCCCCGCGGTCCGGATCGGCTGCGTGGCGGCCGGAGGGAGTGAGGTCTTTCGCGAAGCAGACGCTGAACTCCTCACCCACGTACTGTCCGAACGGGGCGATCTCCCGGTAGCCGCACCGCCGGTAGAACGCCAGGGCGGCGTCGCTCTGCGGTCCGGTCTCCAGCACGACCTGACGGATGCCGGCGGCCAGGGCATCCGCTTCGGCCCGGGCGAGCAGGCGGCCGGCGACGCCGCGGCCGCGCGCGTCCGGGTGCACGAACATCCGTTTCAGCTCGGCGGTGCCGTCGCCCTGGCTCACGAGCGCGGCGATGCCCAGCGCCAGGCCGGATACGTCCCGCGCCGCATAGAAGGTCACGCCGGGCAGTTCGAGCTCGTCGACGCCGAGCAGGAAGTTGCTTTCGGGCGGGTAGAGGGACTGCGCGTACTCGGCGCTCTGGCGGAGCAGGGCGGCGATCCCGGGCTGCCTGGGCGACTCGATCGCTATGGTCGTCAGCATGGAATCAGACTAGACGGAGAAAGCGGTCCGTGACTTAAGGGCATCGATCGGGTAACGTAGGTAAGTCGGCTCTTGACACCGCGCAATTTTTACGTGTGCGCGGATGGGTTTGTAAGTCAGGATGGGCCGGTTTCCCAGTAATCCGCTGGTGAAAAATCACTGTATGTGAACGGCCCCGGCCATAGACTGCCCGGGTTCTCAGGTTGCGTCGCGCATGTGCGTCGTCGTTCTGCCATGTACTCAACACAACCCAGGAACTTTTCTATGCCTAATAGCAAGAATCCGGCCGTCGGTCGTTCGAACAAGAACTACGATCCCAAGTACTCCGCCAAGGGCGGACCGTCCAAGGGCGGCCCCGCACGCGGCGGCAGCGCCCCGGGCAGCAAGAGCCCCGGACACCGCGGCCACCACGACGACGCCGCGGCGCCGAAGAAGGCCCGCTGGAACGCCGGAGAGCGCGCGGACCGCGCCGCCGGCCGCCCGGCCAACGACCGTCCCGCCTACGGCAACGACCGCCCGGCCTACGGCCAGCGCTCGGAGCGTCCCGCCTACGGTGACCGCCCGAACCGTACCGAACGCCCGGCGTACAACAACGACCGTCCCCGCACGGACCGTCCCGCCTACAACAACGACCGTCCGTCGTACAACGGCGCCCCGCGCACGGATCGCCCGACTCACAGCAACACCGAGCGTCCGTCCTACAACGACCGTGCCCGCACGGATCGTCCGGCGTACAACAATGACCGTCCTCGTACGGACCGTCCGGCTTACGGTGACCGCGCTCCGCGCACGGACCGTCCGGCGTACAACAACGACCGTCCCCGCACGGACCGTCCCGCCTACGGTGACCGCGCCCCGCGCACCGATCGCCCCGCCTACACCAACGACCGTCCGTCCTACGGCGACCGCGCTCCGCGCACGGACCGTCCGGCGTACAACAACGACCGTCCCCGCACGGACCGTCCGGCCTACAACAACGACCGCCCCTCCTACGGCGACCGTCCGGCCCGCTCGAACTCCGACCGTCCGTCCTACGGTGACCGTCCGGCGCGTTCGAACTCCGACCGCCCGTCCTACGGCGACCGTCCGGCCCGCACCGAGCGTCCCTCCTATGGGGACCGCCCCGAGCGCTCGCACTCCGACCGCCCGAACCGGTCGCACGACGACGGCGGCCACTCCAGCAACTTCTACCCGAGCCGCGACACCAAGGCGCACTTCGCCGCCGGTGACGACGTGGTTCTCGAGCGCCTGGAAGCCATCGCGACCACGGCTGCTGAAGTCGTCGGCGTGACCTTCGCAGACCTCGGCCTCGGCGAGAACATCGTCCGCGAGCTCGCCACCCTCGGCGCCGCCACCCCGTTCCCGATCCAGGCTGCGACCATCCCGGATGTCCTCGCCGGCCGCGACGTGCTCGGCCGCGGCAAGACCGGTTCAGGCAAGACAATCGCCTTCGGCGCTCCCCTCGTGGAGAAGCTGCTCGAGAACAACGGCGCCAAGGACCGCAAGATGGCCCGCAAGCCCCGCGCGCTCATCCTGGCCCCGACCCGTGAGCTGGCCCTGCAGATCGACCGCACCATCCAGCCCATCGCCCGCAGCGTCGGCCTCTTCACCACCCAGATCTACGGCGGTGTTCCGCAGTACCGCCAGGTCAGCGCCCTGCAGCGCGGCGTGGACATCATCATCGGCACCGCCGGCCGCATCGAAGACCTCATCGAGCAGGGTCGCCTCGACCTGTCCGAGGTTGTCGTCACCGTCCTCGACGAGGCCGACTACATGTGCGACCTCGGCTTCCTCGAGCCGGTTCAGCGCATCCTGCGCCTGACCAAGAAGGGCGGCCAGAAGCTGCTCTTCTCGGCCACCCTGGACAAGGGCGTCGCCCAGCTGGTCAAGGAATTCCTGACCAACCCGGCCGTGCACGAGGTTGCCGGTGAAGACCAGGCCTCCTCCACGATCGACCACCGCGTGCTCATGATCGAACACCGTGACAAGAGCGCCATCATCGGCCAGCTCGTCGACCGCCAGGGCAAGACGCTGATCTTCTCCCGCACCCGTGCCTACGCGGAGCAGCTCGCCGAGCAGCTCGAAGACGCCGGCGTGAAGGCGACCAGCCTGCACGGCGACCTGAACCAGGCCCGCCGCACCCGCAACCTGCAGATGCTGACCAGCGGTCGCGTCAACGTGCTGGTGGCAACGGATGTCGCAGCCCGCGGCATCCACGTGGACGACATCGACCTGGTCATCCAGGCCGACGCCCCCGACGAGTACAAGACCTACCTGCACCGCTCGGGCCGCACCGGCCGCGCCGGCAAGTCCGGCACCGTGGTCACGCTCATCCCGAAGCAGCGTCGCCGCCGCATGGACGAGCTGCTCGGCCGCGCCGAGATCGAGGCCAGCTTCACCAGCGCGACCCCGGGCGACTCCGCGGTCAGCGACCTCGCGGGCATCTAACCCGCCGCACCCGCACTACGAAGCAGAGGCAGCCACCGTCACGGTGGCTGCCTCTGCTTTTCGTCGTGGAGGGCTAGTGCCGCGGCCGGGCGACCAGCACGGGGCACTCGGCCAGGCGCACGCACTGGTCGCTCACCGAACCGAGCAGCAGGCCGGCCAGGCCGCCGCGACCCCGGGACCCGACCACGAGCATCCGCGCGTGCCGGGAGACCTCGATCAGGCTGCGCGCCGCACTGGCGTGCACCGCGAGGTAGTCGACGGTGACGCCCGGGAAACCGGCGACATTGGTGTGCACGTCGTCGATCAGGGCCGAGCGCACCGCGGCGGCATACTCGGGGAACGACGAGACGTAGCCGAATTCCCAGTTCGCCGGCCGGGGCGCGGTTTCAATCGACCAGGCGCGCACGATGACGACGGGGGAGTGCAGCCGATCGGCCAGTTCGAGGGCGGTGGCCAGCGCATGGTCCGCCCCGCTCGAACCGTCGTGGCCGACCACGATGCTGCCGGCCGGTGCCGGGGGCACGGCCGAATCCTGTGGGGCGGGCGGGGGAACGGTGCCTTCGGTGCTCATCGCTGACTCTCCGAACTGGTGCGCGGGTGCGGAATGCGTCCTCGTGATCCCACCCTAGCCACGTTGGGCTACGGTTACCGGTCCGGGGCGTCGATGATCAGGTTGGTGATTCTCGCGGTGCAGAGCCGGCGGCCCTGGTCGTCGCTGATCACGATCTCATGGGACGCGATGGTGCGGCCCAACCGGATGGCCGTGGCCACCCCGGTCACGATGCCCTCCCGCGCCGCGAGGTGGTGGGTCGCGTTGATGTCGAGGCCCACGGCGCTCCGGCCTGGCCCGGCGTGGATCACGGCCGCCCACGAGCCGAGCGCCTCGGCGAAGGCGACGGATGCCCCGCCGTGCAGCAGCCCGAACGACTGCCGGTTGCCCTCGACGGGCATCGTCGCGACGACACGTTCGGCGGACTGCTCGAGGATGGTCACGCCCATCTTCAGGTCGAGCTCGCCGAGGGTGATCTTCCAGCTGTCGTTCACGTTTCTCTTTTCCTGATGACGGTGGCGACGGTGCTCGACCACCGAATCGCTACTTCTGTGCCGACACGCGGAGGCCGTCGAGCGCCACGGCGAGCACGTCGTCGGCGAGCTGGGCCGCGTCTTCCGGGCCTTCCGGGCGGTACCACTCGGCGATCGAGTTGACCATGCCGAACAGCAGCCGGGTGACGACGCGCGGGTCGATGTCGCTGCGGAGCGACCCCTCGTCGCGCGCCTCGGTGACGAGGGCCGTGACGGCCTTGTCGAAGGCGCGCCGGCGGGACAGGGCCGAGCGTTCGACATCCGTGTTGCCGCGCACCCGCAGCAGCAGCGTCACGTACGGCAGCCGGTCGGTGAGCACCCGGACCGCCCCGCGCAGCACCCCGGCCAGGCGATCGATCGCCGGGCCGACCTGGGCGCTCTCCTCCGTGAGCACACCCTCGAGGCCGTCCAGGGCCTCGGCGAGGGCGAGCTCGAGAAGCTCGTCCTTCGACGCGAAGTGGTGGTAGATCGCCGACTTGGACAGGGCGAGCCGGGTCGCGAGCACGCCCATCGAGGTGGCGTCGTAGCCGAACTCGATGAACGCGGCCACGGCCACCTCGAGGATGGCGCGCTGATCGTAGCCGGGACGCCCCCGCCGGGTCAGAGCTTGTTCAGACATTACGGAGAAGTCTCTCATGTGGGGAGCCGAACTGGTTGATGGTGAGGGCCGTGGACGCAGCTGCATCGGTGCGCGCCCGTCAGCGCACGGACTTCCGCTCGTAGATCGCCATCGACCAGACGTACCCGACGACGATCAGCACGACGCACCAGCCGACCGCCAGCACCGGGTTCCCGCCGAGCGGGGTGCCGAGCAGGAGCCCGCGAATGGTCTCGATGAACGGGGTGAAGGGCTGGTAGTCGGCGAATCCCTGCAGCCAGGTCGGCATGGAGTCCGTCGGCACGAAGCCGCTCCCGAGCATCGGCAGCAGGAGCAGCACGACCGGCAGGTTGCTGGCCGTCTCGACCGACTTGGCCTGGATGCCCATGGCGACGCCGACCCAGCTGGTCGCATAGGCGATGAGGGCGATCAGTCCGGCCACGGCGAGCCATTCGATCGGTCCGGCCGTCGGTCGGAAACCGATCAGCAGACCCACGCAGAGCACGAGCGCGACGGCGATGACCGCCTGGAGGGCGTTGCCGATCACATGCCCGGCCAGCACTGCGGCGCGAGAGATCGCCATGGTGCGGAACCTGGCGGTGATGCCCTCCTTCATGTCCATCGAGACCGTGGTGGCCGTGCCGCCGGCGGTGCCGGCGATGGTGATCAACAGGATGCCCGGCAGGACGTAGGCGAGGTAGGCCTCCCGCCCGCCCGCCGGGTCGACGCCGGGCAGGCCGGCGCCGAGCGTGCCGCCGAAGACGAACACGAACAGCAGCAGGATCACGACCGGCCCCAGGATTGTGAAGATCGACAGGCCGGGGTAACGCACCATGTGCAGCAGGTTGCGCCGCAGCATGGTGATCGCGTCGGTGACGACGTATGAGCGTCGAGTGGCGCCCGGGCCCGCCGGGCCGTGGGCGGTGATGGTGGTCATGGTGTCATTCCCTTCTGGTTCACCTGGCCGGACGGCGCCGTCGTGCCGGTCAGCGCGAGGAACACGTCGTCGAGGTCGGGGGTGTGGATGCTGAGGTCGGCGACCTCGAGACGGGCCGCGTCGAGGCGGTCCAGAACGGCGCGGAGGGCGCCGACGCCGCCATCGCTGGGCACGGTGAGCTCCAGCCCGGCGTCGTCGCGCGTGGAATCCCCGAACAGCCGTGAGGCGGAGTCCAGCGTCGCGGCATCCGTGAAGCGAAGCCGGAGGTGCCCGCCCGGAACGAGGCGCTTGAGCTCGTCGGGCGTTCCGGCGGCGACGATGCGGCCGCCGTCGAGAACCGCGATCTGGTTCGCGAGCGCGTCGGCCTCCTCGAGGTTCTGGGTGGTGAGCAGCACGGTCGTGCCGTTCGCGACGAGACCGCGCACGATGTCCCACATGGTGCGTCGGCTGCGGGGGTCGAGGCCCGTGGTGGGCTCGTCGAGGAAGATCACCCGGGGTGCCGTCACGAGGGTCATCGCGAGGTCCAGCCGCCGTCGCATCCCGCCGGAGTAGGTGGCGAGCGGTTTCCGGGCGGCGTCCGCGAGGTCGAACTGTTCGAGCAGTTCGGTCACGCGAGCCGCCCCGCGTTTGGCGCCGAGGTGGCGCAGCCGGGCCATCAGGAGGAGATTCTCCTCGCCGGTGAGCAGACCGTCGACGGCGGAGAACTGGCCGGTCAGGCCGATCACCGCACGGACGCCGTCCGGATCGCGCACCGTGTCGAATCCGTGCACGAGGGCCGTCCCGGCGCTCGGCCGCAGCAGTGTGGACAGAATGTGCACGGTCGTCGTCTTGCCGGCGCCGTTCGGGCCGAGCAGGGCGGTGACGGTGCCCGCGGCGACCGTGAGATCGATGCCGTCGAGCACCACCTTGTCGCCGTAGGATTTTCGCAGCCCGCGGAGTTCGATCGCTGGAGTGGTCATGAGTGGTGGTCCCTTCTGTCGGTTGGCTGGTTGGCTCGCTGGCGGTTGTCAGGGCCGGGCCGGCCGGCGCCTTTCAGCGGGCGCGCTGGATTCTGATGCCGCCCCACTGGGTGCGCGCACGCACCGCGACGGTTTGCTCCGACGGGTCGGGGGCGCGGTCCCCGTCGAGTTCGTTGCGCACATGCCCGTCCTTCGAGGCCAGGTCTAGCCAGGCCGGGACGCCGGGCCGCACACCGACGGTGACCGGGCCATAGCCGCTCTCCACCTCGATGGCACCGGCGGAGACCGCGCCGAGATGGATGCTGCCATAGGCGGTCTTCGCTGTGACGGAGGCGAGAGCCCTCGTGATCTCGAGGTCTCCATAGGAGAGCTTGAGGTCGAGGGCCCCGCCCGACTCTCCGATCGTGATGCTGCCGTGAGAGGCCCTGAGAACGGCGTCGCCACTGATCGTGCCGATCCGAATCTGTCCGTGGTCGGCCGTGATCTCGCTCCCGCCGTGGATGGTTCCCACCGTGGCGTTGCCGTGCCCGGCGCGAAGCCACAGGTCGCCGGTCGTGTCGACTTCGACGCTTCCGGTGAGGTTCTTGATGCGGGTGGCGCCGAGACGACCTGCCGTGCGCGCGTTGCCGACCGCGATCTCGGCGGTGAGTCGTGACCCTGCCGGCAGTTCAACCTTCAGGTCGACCGATTCGGTGGGGCCGATGATGCTGAAGCGGGGCTTCGGGCCGGTGATGGTCAGCCGTTCCCCGTCGAAGGTGACGAGGGTCTCCTCCGCCCCGCGGCGGTCGACCGACCTCGCCGGGTTCGTGGGCGACACGGTGACGACGGTGTCGGCGCGGTCGCCGGCGACGACCTCGATCTCGCCGACCTGCAGGTTGATGGCAAGGTCGATCGGGGTGGGGGTGCGGTAGGTGGGCATGCTGGCGCTTCCCTTCGAGGGGCGTGGTTGTCCGGCCCCGCGGGGTCGCGGGGCCGGTATAGCGACGAGGTGGGCGCGCGAGGCGTGACTGCCCCTAGCGCGCCCAGCCCGCGAAGTTGTCGCCGGTGCGCAGCGTGCGCTGCGCGGACCGTCGTTGCCTGGGCTGGAGGGCGGCCGCGACCGCGCGCACCAGCCAGGTGTTGACCGAGAGGCCGTCGGCCGCGGCCGCCTCGTCCACCTGGGCCTTGAGGGCGTCGGGCAGGCGAAGGGTGGTGCGCGAGGTGCTCGCATCGCCCTGGTCGACGGATGCCGGGGGCCGGTCGTCGCCGTCGGCCTCGGTGTTCGGCGCGGTGACGACGAACTCGACCTCGCGCCCGCGAAGCCGCAAGTCGACCGACCCAGGGGCGAGGTCGCGGGTGATCTCGCCGGCCGCGGCGGAGAGGGCGTCGAGCAGCACGAGCCGGGTCGCGGCATCCAGCGCGGCGGCGAGCCGCTCGGCGACGGCGCGAGTCTCGTCCGCGCCGTTCGCCGCGGCATCCACCAGCTGGCGCTGCAGGTCGTTCACGTACTGTCCGAGTTCCATGTCACCATCATGACACCACGATGGTGTCATGTCAAAGAATATTGGTGTCTTCGTTGCTCGTTATGGTGTCATGTCGTCTTTGCGCCTGGGCAGGCAGCTCAGCGCAGGTCGTAGACGCGCTTGTGCTTGCCCGTGCTGCGCTCGAGCGTGCCCGGTTCGACGATCAGCACGCTCACGCTCGAACCGATCAGGTCCTTGATCCGGTGGATCAGCAGCGCGCTGGCGATGTCGGATGCCTCGTCGCTGGCGTGCTCGTGGCGTTCGATCCGCACGGTCAGCTCGTCCATCCGGTTCGGGCGGGTCAGCTCGATCACGAAGTGCGGCGACAGGTGGGGGATGCCGAGCACGATCTCCTCGATCTGGGTCGGGAACAGGTTCACCCCGCGCAGGATGATCATGTCGTCGTTGCGCCCCGTGATCTTCTCCATCCGGCGCATTCCCGGCCGGGCGGAACCGGGCAGCAGCCGGGTGAGGTCGCGGGTGCGGTAGCGGATGACCGGGAACGCCTCCTTGGTCAGGGAGGTGAACACGAGCTCGCCCTGGGTTCCGTCGGGGAGCACGAGCCCGGTGTCACCATCGATGACCTCGGGCAGGAAGTTGTCTTCCCAGAGGTGCGGGCCGTCCTTCGTCTCGATGCACTCGTTGCCGACGCCCGGGCCCATCACCTCGCTCAGCCCGTAAATGTCGAGGGCGTCGAAGTCGAGGCGGTCCTCGAGCTCGAGCCGCATCTGGTTGGTCCACGGCTCCGCGCCGAGAACGCCGGCCTTGAGGCTCGAGCCGCGCGGGTCCATGCCGGCGGCGACCATCGCATCCGTGATCGTCAAAAGGTAGCTGGGGGTGGACATGATGACGTCGGGCTCGAAGTCCTGGATCATCTTGACCTGCTTGTTGGTCTGGCCGCCGGACATCGGGATCGCCGTGGCGCCGAGCGCCTCGATGCCGGCGTGCGCGCCGAGGCCGCCGGTGAAGAGCCCGTAGCCGTAGGCGTTGTGCACGCGCATGCCCGGCCGGACCCCGGAGGCGCGGAGGCTGCGGGCGACGAGCCCGGCCCACATGGCGAGGTCGTTCTTGGTGTACCCGACCACGGTGGGCAGGCCGGTGGTGCCGGAGGAGGTGTGGATTCGGGCGACCTGGTCCATCGGCACGGCGAACATGCCGAACGGGTAGGAGACCCGCAGGTCGTCCTTGGTGGTGAACGGCAGCAGGTTCACGTCTTCAAGGGTTCGGATGTCGTCGGGGTGCACTCCGGCGGCGTCGAACTTGCGGGTGTACAGCGGCACATTCGCGTAGGCGAGGCGCACGGTCTTCTGCAGGCGACGCAGCTGCAGGGCCTGCAGCTCGTCCCGCGACATCCGCTCCTCCGGGTCGAGCTCATCGAGGGCGGGGGCGTGCAAGCGGGTCTTGGTCATCGTTGACATGGGGCCTCCAGGTTGATGTGGTTAATTGCCGGCCGGCGCGGGCAGGGGAAGGTTGGTGGTGCGGCTTCGACCGCGGAACTCCGCGACCGGCACGTTGTGATCATTGGTGACGCGCACGTCGTACAGTCCGGACCGCCCGCTCTTTGTGCGAAGCACTGCGGTCGCCGTGAGGGTCTGCCCCACGGCCGTCGGCTTGAGGAACGTGATGTCGGCGCCGGCCGCGAGCGTGACGTGGTGGTCGTCGTTGCAGGCGATCGCGAACGCCGTGTCGGCCAGGGCGAAGACGATGCCGCCGTGGGTCACGTCGAACCCGTTCATCATGTCGTCCCGGAGGACCATGGACACCACCGCGCGGCCCGGTTCCGCCGCGCGGACGACCATGCCGAGTGCTGCCGATGCCCGGTCATTTTGCATCATGGCGCCGTTGGAGGGCGGTGAAGCATCCGTCATCTGGTTCTCCTCATTGAGTTCCGCTGGCCGCAACGCGTGGTTGTGGGGGTAGTAGGGAAACCATATACTAACTGAACGATCGGTTGGTAAAAGTTCGCGAAACCAGGAGTCAATGATGACAATCCCGCCAGTTCCCTACGATATTGCCCCGAGCCCTGCCGCCGGCGTGTCACCGGAAGAGCAGCAGTTCAACGACCTGATTGCCGCCGATTCCCGGATCGAGCCGCGCGACTGGATGCCGGAGGCGTACCGCAAGACCCTTGTGCGCCAGATCTCCCAGCACGCGCACTCCGAGATCATCGGCATGCAGCCGGAGGGCAACTGGATAACTCGGGCGCCCAGCCTCAAGCGCAAGGCCATCCTGCTGGCCAAGGTGCAGGACGAGGCCGGCCACGGCCTCTACCTCTACTCCGCGGCGCAGACCCTCGGGATCACCCGCGACGAGATGACGGATGCCCTCATCGCCGGCAAGGCCCGCTACTCCTCGATCTTCAACTACCCGAGCCCGACCTGGGCCGACATGGGTTCGATCGGCTGGCTCGTCGACGGCGCCGCCATCTGCAACCAGGTGCCGCTCTGCCGGGCCTCCTACGGACCGTACGGGCGCGCCATGGTGCGCATCTGCAAGGAGGAGTCGTTCCACCAGCGCCAGGGCTTCGAGATCCTGCTCGAGCTGATGAACGGCACCGACGAGCAGCGGGCGATGGCCCAGGAATCGGTGAACCGCTGGTACTGGCCGGCCCTGCAGATGTTCGGCCCGCCCGACGACGACTCGCCCAACTCGGCGCAGTCGATGAAGTGGAACATCAAACGGTTCTCCAACGACGAACTGCGCCAGCGCTTCGTCGGGATGCTGGTGCCGCAGGCCGAGGTTCTCGGCGTGACGCTGCCGGATCCCGACCTGCGCTGGAACGAAGAGAAGGGTGTGTACGACATGGGCGAGATCGACTGGACCGAATTCCACGAGGTGCTCCAGGGCCGGGGACCGGCGAACGCCCGGCGCCTCCAGCGTCGCCGCGACGCCCACGAGAACGGCCGCTGGGTGCGCGAGGCCGCGGCCGCGTACGCCCGTAAACAGGCCGCGAAGCTGACCGAGACGGCGGTCGCCTGATGAGCGCACCCGGTGCATCCGAGAAAGAGGTCTGGCCCCTCTGGGAGGTCTTCGTGCGTTCCAGCCGTGGCATCAGCCACACCCACGTCGGCTCGCTGCACGCCCCCGACGCCACACTCGCCGTGCGCAACGCCCGCGACCTCTACACCCGCCGCAACGAGGGGGTCTCGATCTGGGTCGTGCCCGCCGAGGCGATCACCACCAGCGACCCCGATGCGAAGGGCGCCTTCTTCGAATCGCCTGCCGGCAAGAACTACCGCCACGCCAGCTACTACTCCAAGAGCGAAGGGGTGAAACACCTGTGAGCACCCCCAGCCGCACGGATGCCGGCACCAACGCCACGAGCGCTCCCGACCGGGGCCACGACCACGGCGAGAACGAGGGCCACGGCGAGGGCCACGGCCACGTCGAGGTCGACGGCGTCGAACTCTCCGCCGAATTGGTCGAGGGACCCTCGGTCGCCTCGCACGACGTCGCCGAATACGCGCTCTGGCTCGGCGACGACTCCCTCGTGCTCGCCCAGCAGCTGGGCTGGTGGATCTCCCGCGCCCCCGAGCTCGAGGAGGACATCGCCCTGGGCAACATCGCCCTCGACCTGATCGGCCACGCCCGCTCGCTGCTACACTACTCCGGAGCGGAATCGAACCGCACCGAAGACGACCTCGCCTACTGGCGCACAGAACCCTCGTGGCGCTCCGCGCACCTGTTCGAGCAGCCCAACGGCGACTTCGCACACACCATCGCCCGGCAGTTCATCGCCGCGAACTACCTGTTCGAGCTCTACAGCCGGCTGGCCGGCTCGGCCGACGCGACCCTCGCGGCGATCGCCGCCAAGGCGGTCAAGGAGGTCGACTACCACCGCGACCACGCCGCCCAGTGGGTGCTGCGCCTGGCCCTCGGCACCGAGGAATCCCGGGCCCGGATGATCACCGGGCTGAGCGACCTGTGGCCGTTCCTCGACGAGCTCTTCGTCGACGAGCCGCTGATCGACCGGCTGGAGGGCGTGGCCGTGCGGCCGTCCACCCTGCGCGGCCCGGTCGAGGATGCGATGGCCCCCGTGCTGCGGGAGGCCGAGCTCGACGAGCCGCGCGGCTTCATCTCCTCCGGCGGCGGCCGACGCGGGGACCACTCCGAGAACCTCGGCCCGCTGCTCGCCGAGATGCAGGTGCTGGCGAGGGCGCACCCCGGAGCGTCCTGGTGACCGAGGCGAAGGTGGCGCCCGCCGCATCCGTCGCCCGCCCGCGGCCGACCGACCTGGCCTCCCAGCGGGCCTGGGACCTGGCCGCGAAGGTCTGCGACCCCGAGATCCCGGTGCTCACGATCGAAGACCTCGGCGTGCTGCGCTCGGTCACGGTCGACGGCACACGAACGACGGTCACGCTGACCCCGACCTACAGCGGATGCCCCGCCATGGAGGCCATGCGGGACGACGTGCTCACCGTGCTGCACGGCGCCGGCTACGACGACGTCACCGTCGAGCTCGTGCTCGCCCCCGCCTGGACCACCGACTGGATGAGCGAGGAGGGCAAGGCGAAGCTGGTCACCTACGGCATCGCCGCCCCCACCGGTCGATCCGGTGTTCGCCCGGCCGGCGCCGTGCGCCTCCAGCTGGCGGTCAAATGCCCGCGCTGCTCCTCTCTGAATACGCGGGAACTCGCCCGCTTCGGCTCGACGTCGTGCAAGGCGCTCTATGAGTGCCGGGACTGCCTCGAACCGTTCGACTACTTCAAGGTGTTGTGACCATGGCCGCACGAAATCTCGGCAGTTCCGATTCAGGCACGACCGTCCTCGACCCGGCCCAGGCGGTCGCGACCCCCGAGGGCGCGCCGGCCGGCAAACGCCGCGGCCGGTTCCACACCCTCACCGTGGCGGAGGTGCGCCCGCTCACCCAGGACAGCGTCGAGGTCACCTTCGCCGTGCCGCCCGAGCTGCACGGGGAATACGACTACGACCCCGGCCAGCACCTCGCCCTGCGCGCCACCATCGACGGGCGGGAGCTGCGGCGCAGCTACTCCATCTGCCGCCCGCGCACCGTCGGCTCGGTGAGCGTCGCGATCAAGCGCGACCTCGGCGGCGTCTTCTCGAGCTGGGCGAACACCGAGCTGCACGCCGGCGACCGGCTCGACGTGATGAGCCCCCAGGGCACCTTCACGACCGCCCTCGACACCCTCGACGACACCCACATCGTCGGCATCGCCGCCGGAAGCGGGATCACCCCGCTGATGTCGCTCGCGCACACCGTGCTCGAGCGCTCCGCCACCTCCCGGTTCACCCTCGTCTACACGAACCGCACCGCGCTCGACGTGATGTTCCTCGACGAACTCGCCGACCTCAAGGACAAGTACCCGGCCAGGCTGGCGCTGCACCACGTCCTGTCCCGCCAGACCCGCTCCTCGACCCTGCTCTCGGGCCGGATCGACGAGGAGAAGCTGCGGCTCATGCTCGCGAGCATCATCCGGCCGGCCGCGGTCGACGAATGGTTCCTCTGCGGACCGTTCGAACTCGTGCAGCTCTGCCGCGACACCCTGGAGAGCGTCGGCGTCGCGCCGGAGCACATCCGCTTCGAACTGTTCACCACCGGCGAGCCGGCCCACGCCGGCGGTGACACCGGCCGGCCGGTGATCGTCGCGGCCGGCGACAAGACCTTCGAGATCGAGTTCACCCTCGACGGGGAGAGCGCCACGGTGACGACACCCGTCAACGCGAAGGAGAGCATCCTGAATGCCGCCCTCCGGGTGCGGCCGGACGTGCCGTTCGCCTGCGCCGGGGGAGTGTGCGGCACCTGCCGGGCCAAACTCGTCAGCGGCGACGTGACGATGACCGAGAACTACGCCCTCGAGCCGGACGAGATCGCCCGCGGCTACGTGCTCACCTGCCAGTCGCACCCCACGACCGACAAAGTCGTCGTCGACTACGACGTCTGACCGATCAGCGTTGAGAGGCCACCAACCGTGATCGAACTGACCATTCGCGACGACGTCGCACACGTCGTCCTGAACGCCCCCGACAAGCTCAACGCGCTGGATCCGGCCGGGCTCGCCGAACTCGACGCCGCCTACGAGGCGGCGGAGACGGCCGGGGTGCGCGCCCTCGTGCTGCGCGGTGAGGGCCGGGCGTTCTGCGCCGGGCGAGACATCGCCGGCGTCGACCCGCGGAGCGACGACGTGATGGGGTTCCTCGGCGAACTCGTCACCCCCCTGCTCAGACGGATGAGCGCCTTCCCGGCCCCCACCTTCGCGGTCGCCCACGGCGCCTGCCTCGGCGTGGGCCTCGGCCTCCTGATCGCGACGGATGTCGTCTATGTCGCCGACACGGCGAAAATCGGCTCCCCGTTCGCCAACCTCGGTGCCACGCTCGACTCCGGCGGGCACGCCCTGTTCGTGGAGCGGCTCGGCGCGCACCGCACCCTCGACCTGATCTACTCCGGCCGGCTCATGTCGGGCGCCGAGGCCGTGGCCGCCGGGCTGTTCAGCCAGGTCTTCCCGGCGGACCAGGTGCGGGCCGCGACCGAGGGAGCCGCGGCGCGTGCCGCGACCGGCGCCACCCAGGCGTTCCTGGCCAGCAAGGAGCTCGTGCGGGCGCTCCGCGACGACCGGCTCGGGCTGTGGGAGAGCGTCGCGGCGGAGAACCGCGCCCAGGCCGCGCTCTGCGCCACGGCCGACTACCGGGAGGGCTTCGCCGCGTTCCAGGAGAAGCGCCGGCCGGTGTTCACCGGCCGGGACTGACCGGGGGGCGGACCGCGTCATCCACGATTGCAGCAGACGGAGCCCAACGAATGCTCGTTGGGCTCCGTCCTGGGGATGTCAGGCGTGTGTCTGCGGAGACTCCCCGACCGTCGGTGACGTTGCTGCGGGCTGCA
The DNA here is from genome assembly GCF_015752155.1 of Cryobacterium sp. MP_M3. Classification (GTDB taxonomy): domain Bacteria; phylum Actinomycetota; class Actinomycetes; order Actinomycetales; family Microbacteriaceae; genus Cryobacterium. Next base: position 43,264 of record NZ_JADOVI010000013.1, read on the forward strand.
GCGCATCCGCTTCGGGCCGGGTGCGCCATGGCCGCCGACTGTGGATTGCCAGGAGCTGTGCGCCGAGACCGAAGAACACCATGGCGGCCCATACAACGATGTTCAGCCACGGAATCTGCAGGCCGACGATGAGGATCACGCCGCCGACGAGCGCCTTCAGGACGGGATGTTGGTTCCCGCGGAACAGGAGCCGTCCGAGGTAATACGCGCCGTACACGAACGTCGCGAGCGTGAGCACGATCCACACCAACAGGACGGCAAGCGCGAGTGGTGCGCCGATGATGGAGACGAGGAGGGCCACGAACGCAATCGGTACGGCGATGGATGCCACGAACCCCACGAGCAACGCCTTCCAGGGTGACGGGACGAGGTGGTCTGTCACCCGCTGCAGCAAGCGCGGAACGAGCAGGGCCGCGGCGATGGTGATGAGGCTCAAAGCGACCAGCGCGTAGAGCAATCCGAGAAGCCAGCCGACGAACACGGCCCAGGGTGAGACCTCGACCTGGGGTGGTTGCTTTCGTTCGATGCGCTCCACGGTGCCGCTCACTGCGCCCGCCCTGATGCGTGCGGCGGTGTCGCTTTGATAGGTGACGTTGCCCCCGACCCTTCCGTCAACGGTGAGCTGTCCGGTGCTGACGAGCAGGTCACGGCCGACTTCCCCGGCGATCGCGACGTCGCCCCCTGCACTCACCAGGTCCTTACCGATCGATCCGGCGTCGGTGATGATCACGGTCCCCGCGAACACTGTTCCACTCCGCGAGACGTCACCGCTGATCGTGATGCTGCCCCCGGCAAGACGCACATTGCCGTCAACGGTCCCGGTGATGGTGACGGTCTGGGCTGCGGCGATCACGTCTCCCCTGACGTTGCCGCTGATGGTGACGCTCTGGCCCGACGCATACACGTCGCCGTCGACCTCACCCGAGACGTCGACGGCAAGACCACTGTAGAACTGTGGACCCCGACCGTCGTTCTCTGCAGAAGCCGCGGTCGGCACGGAAAGTGGTTTCGACGTGGACGCCGCGGCGACTGCGGCTGTTCCCGCGGGGAGGATCAGAAGCCCCGCCGCGAGAACAGTGGCGGCGAGCCGCCAGGTGTGTGACAGAACTCTCATTTCGATTCCTCTCTCATACCTCGTGCGTCCGCTTGATGGCACCCGCCAGGTGTCATGGCCGGATGCCCTCGCAACGGGTGGATTCGTGGGGCTGGATGTGGCGGGGTTCGGTCAGCGAGCAAGATACACCCGATGCCGAAGATGCGGCCCGAAAAGCCGACCCCCCAATGGTCAGGGAGCGGCGGCGGCCCCGGGTCGGTTGCGAACGGGGCGATCGCGAAGAAGCCCAGGGTCACGAGCGGGAAGATGACGATCCAGGTGATCATCTTCCGCGATTCGAGAGCAGCCGTATGTCTCGCATCCCATCGGTTGTGCGGCCGGTTGATCACGAGACGGGGCTGAGCAATGGCGGATCGAGTATTCACAGTACGATCGCGACCACATCAACGATGCTTATTCATAGGGGGATCCGATGCGCACTATGAAGCGCGCCAAGCTTGCCGCCTTAGCCGGGTCTATCGTCTTCGCGACCACCATCTCCGCATGCGCGAGCGATGAGGCATCGAGGCCACACTCGGCTCAACAGAGCGTGGAACAATTTGCCGGAATCGTTTTCGACTACGACCCATTGGCCTCTCCGGCCGCACTCGCGGAGCAGAGCAGGCTCGTGGTGACGGGAACGATTGATCGAGTCCAAGAAGGTCGAGTGGAGATCGTCCCAAAGAACGAGAACATACCGGGGATCTCTACCATCGTGCTCGTGCTGAGAGATCCGAAGGCGGTGGTGGGAAGCGTCGATGAACGCACCGATGGCTTGGTGTATGTCGAGTTGCCGAATCCCGGCGGGCACGACCCGGATGCGTACCAGGACGGCTTGCGCGAGGGTTCGAGTGTCGTCGCATATCTCGTTCCAGCATCCGACGGGGTACCCGTAGAGGGTGTGGATACCGCAATCGCCGATCCGAAGGCGGGGCGACCCGCTGGGCAGGCTCTTTACCTTCCCGCGGGACCACAAGCGCTGATCCTCCAGTACGAAAACGAGGCTGTCGTATGGCCCCTGATCGGGGAAGCGCGAGACGGCAGGCTTGAAGACACGTTGCCGGGCGGGAAACTCATCGCACCCTGATGACTTCGGTTCCTCCCTGAGACAGCGCGTATGTTCGATGCATCCATCCCGCCTCGCACGTGCACGTCTCCATCCACGCGCCTGGGACCAGCGGCAGGAAACACCGCCGCCAGTCACTGCGGTCCGCAGGCCGGTTCAGCGGCGGCGGCCCTGGAGCGCGCGGTAGGCGCGCATCAACTGGGGCACTACGAGGTAAACGGCGACCGGCACCACGACGATCGACAGCACGAACGCCCGGAGAACCGGGTTCCAGTCGGTTGCGAACGGGGCGATCGCGAAGAAGCCCAGGGTCACGAGCGGGAAGATGGCGATCCACGTGATCATCGCCCTGACGTGCACGGACGGGGGTACTGACGCGGCGTTGCTCTGGTTCGGCTGAGAAATGGACATGGTTGTTCCTTTCGTTGTACTGCAGTGGTTGTGAACTGAGGGTGGTCGTGAATCGAGCTCGGTCAGGCGGATTGCCGGCCGGCGGATGCGGCGGTGATGTCCTGCTGGAGCAGCCATCCGTTGATCGCGATGGCACTGGCGCTCCCGGCGCCGGCCGCGGTGATGACCTGGGCGCTCGGCGTGACGACATTGCCCGCGGCCCAGACGCCGGGAACGCTGGTCTGGCCGGCCGCGTCGACGGCGACGAGCCCGGTGTGGGGGTCGACCTCGCAGCCCAGGGAGCGCAGGAGATCATCGGTGGGGCGGGGGACGGGCGCGATGAACACGGCCTCGCACTCAAGGGAGTGTCCGTCATCGAGGCTGATCGCGACGGGGCCGTCAATCTCCCCGCCGAGCCGGGACACCGTGCCGTCGACGACCCGGATGCCGAAGGCGGCGAGGTAGTGCCGCTCGGCCGGAGTCAGCTCCATGCCATTGGTCAGGAGGGTCACCCGACCGCTGTACCGGCGCAGAAGCCCGGCCTGCTTGAGTGACATCTCCCGGGCGGCCCCGCCGATCACGCCGATCGAACGGTCCCTCACCTCGTAGCCATGGCAGTACGGGCAGTGGTGCACCAGTGCACCCCATCGTTCGCGTACTCCGGGGATGCCGGGGAGCTCGTCTTTCAGCCCGGGCGCCACGAGCAGGGTCCGGGCGACCTCGACCGTGCCGCCGGCCAGGGTCACGTCGAATCCGCCGTCGTCGCGACGCTCGATTTCGCTCACCGTCGCGGGCTCGATCGCGGCGCCGGAGGCAGTCGCCTCGCGCCGCCCGACGGCCAGGAACTCCGCCGGCGACATGCCGTCCCGGGAGAGAAAGCCGTGCATGTGTGCCGCCGGTGCGTTGCGCGGTTCGCCGGCATCGAGCAGCAGAACGTTCGCGCGGGCCCTCGCCAGCACCAGTCCGGCGCTCAGGCCTGCGGCTCCCGCGCCGATGATTATCACGTCGTGGTGTGTCTTTTCGGTCATTGTCACCACCTCCGCAAGTAGAGTCCCACCGCCGGGGCACGGAGTGGAAGTTTTGTTGCCGAAACAGGGAGGAACTGATTCGATGGGCGCATGAGCACTGCGCAACGCATCGAGACGGCGCTCGGTCAGATCGCGCCCAGGCTGCGCCGAATCCGCCAGAAGAAGGACCTGACCCTGGCCGAGTTGTCGAAGGCCACCGGGATCTCCACGAGCACCCTGTCCCGCCTCGAATCGGGGCAGCGGAAGCCCAGCCTCGAACTCCTGCTGCCCATCGTGGCCGCCCTCGGGGTGCCCTTCGACGAGATCGTCACCCCGCCGAGAATCGAAGACCCCCGGGTGCTCCAGAACTCCACCCGCACCGACGGGCGCACCCTCACCCCGCTGTCGGTGCACCAGGGCGAGCCGCAGGCGTTCAAGATGTCCATCCCCGCGACGGATCGCGACCCTGAGCCGCGAACGCACTCCGGCTACGAGTGGATCTACGTGCTCTCCGGCCGGCTGCGGCTGGTCCTCGGGGAGCACGACATCATCATGGGAACCGGCGAGGCCGCGGAATTCGACACCCGGAACCCGCACTGGTTCGGGTCCACCGGCGCGGGGCCCGTCGAGATCCTGAGCATGTTCGGCAAGCAGGGGGAGCGCATCCACGTGCGCGCCCGTCCCCCTGCCGAGGTTCGCCGGTAGCATGGTGGATTGACCACTGCGGAACGCACGAGCGTTTTGCATACGTTACGGAGAAATCCCCATGACCACAGGAACAGTGTGGGTCCCGCCCAGCGCGCTCGCCTCGATGATCGAGGAACTCGCGCAACTGGCCGCGCACCCCCGTCCCGACGCCGTCACGGCCGGCCGGATCCGCGAGCTGCGCAAGACCCTTCGTCATTCTGAAGCCGAGATCAAGCCGGACGACGGGCTGGTCGAACCGGGAATGAGGGTCACCGCGATGCTCTCCGGCGACACCCGGGCGACCGTGTTCCTGCTCGGGGAACGCGAACTCGCTTCCCTCGATCCCGGCGTGGACATCGACGTGTATTCCCCGTCGTCACCGGTGGGCCGGGCCATCATCGGCTCTTTCGTCGGGGACACCGTCACGTACGCCACCCCCTCCAACCCGAGCGTCCGGATCGAGATCCTCGCCGCCGTCCCCTACACCGGCTAGGCCCCCCGGGCGCCGGGCCTCCCGGCGTGTTGCTCCGCTGGTGCCGGGCGCGGCGCAATATGCTGCCTCTATCTGCGGCTCGCACGCGAGTCGTGGCACCCGTTCGGATTCTCCGTCACAAATCGGGTTTGTGGCCGACGACCCGGACGATGAGTTGCTGTGGGGCTGCCTCGGGTGGCCGCCCCACAGCGACATTCGCCCGGCCGCCACCGTCGCCGGCAGAGATCAGGCGACGGCGAGCATCCCGGCGGCGGCCAGCGCGAGGGCGAGGCCGAGCCACTGCACAGGGGCGATGCGTTCGCGCAGCACCACGGCGGCGAGCAGGATGGTGCCGGCCGGGTACATCGCGGTCAGCACGCTCATCACGCTGAGGTCTCCTGCCCGCATGCCGAGGAGCAACAGGAAGTTGGCGATGACGTCGACCACACCGCAAGCCGCCGCCAGCCGGAGACCCACCAGCAGGGTCGGGCGTCGAAGCGGCGGTGCGGAAGAGAAGGCCGGGGCGCCCGCCGCCTGTGACCGGGCCGCCGCCGGCACAGCCGGCATCCGTCGCCGGCGCAGGCCGGCCAGGGCCAGCCCGCCGACCAGCACGAACATGATCGTGCCGTTCACAGCGCGGTTCAGCACCAGCGGGACCAGCCCGCTGTCGTCGGGGGTCAGGTCGATCATGACCATGAACGCGCCGATCATGGCGCCGGAGCCGAGCGCCATCAGCACCCCGACCGTGCTCGGCCGCACCGCGCCCTTCTCCGGGACGAAGCCGACCAGCACGACCGCCACCAGGGCCAGGCCCAGGGCCCAGTAGCCGATCGGGGCGAGCCGGTCGCCTCCGGCGAGCCCGGCCACCATCGGCACCACCGCGGAGACCACCGCGGTGAGCGGGGACAGGATGCTCATCGGCCCGATCGCGAGGCAGGCGTAGAGGAGGGAGATGGCGACGGCGCCGCTGACCCCGGACAGCGCTCCCCAGAACACGGCCTGCGGGGACCAGACGCCGCCCACGAACGGCAGTGCGACGAGCAGGGCGGCCAGGCCGGATGCCGCGGCGACCGCGGTCACGAGCATGGAGCTCATCCGCTTCGCGGCCAGGCCGCCGAGGAAGTCGGCGCTGCCGAAGATGAGCGCCCCGATGAGGCCGAGTCCCGCTGTGAGCATGAGAAGCCCAGCCTAGCCAGTGACGCGGAGCCGGCGCGGATGCCTGCCCGCCGCATCGACGACCCGCCGCCGGGCCGCCGGGTAGGGTGGGAGCGAACGAGGAGAGGGGGCGACGATGACCACGCGCTGGGCACGGTTCGCCCGCGGCTGGATCGCCGCCCTGTTCTCGACCTTCGTCGCCGCTCTCTCCCACACCCTCGGCGGCGGGTCCGGCCCCGGCCTCGTGCCCGTGGCGCTGTCCCTCGCCTTCGCCGGCATCGTCTGCATCGGGCTGGCCGGCCGCACCCTCTCGGTCTGGCGGGTGAGCCTGTCCGTGGTCGCCAGCCAGCTGATCTTCCACGGCCTGTTCTCGCTCGGTGGCTCGGGCGGTGCACTGGCGACGCCCGCCGCCGCGCCGCACGCCCACTATCCGGTCGCCGTTCCGGTCGACTCGGCCTTGCTCGGCGCGGCCGGTTCCGGCCACCTCGGCTCCAGCGCGATGACGGGAGCGATGCCGGGAGCGATGGCCGGCGGCCCCGCCGACGGCGTCGCCATGTGGCTGGCCCACCTCGCCGCCGCCGCGGTGACGATCCTCGCCCTCCGCTTCGGCGAACGCGCGTTCTGGGGTCTCCTCGAGAACGCGCGCCTGGTCATCCGTGCGCTCTTCGCGCAGCACGCTCTCACTCCGCCGCCGCGGTCGCCGCGCCGCACGGTGACCACCGCTCGGGTCTTCACGCCCCGCGACCTGAGCGTGCTCCTCTCGACCATGCGGCATCGTGGCCCGCCGGTCTCTCTGCCTGCCTGACGCTGCCCGCCTGACGCTCCCGCGTGTCGGCCCCGTGCGTCGGACCATGTCAGACCAGACCGATTGCGCCACCGCGCCGAACCCTCTGCAGGCCTCTTCCTGCGTTCCCGCCGGTGCGCCCCACAGCAAGGACACCCCATGAAGCTCCAGAAAACCGCCCTCGCCGCCTCGGCCCTCGCCGCCGGTACCCTCCTCGCCCTCGCCGCGCCGCTCGCGGCCAGCGCCCACATCGACATCGACCCGTCGTCCACCGCGGCCGGCTCCTACGCCGTGCTCAGCTTCGCGCTGCCGCACGGCTGCGACGGGTCGCCCACCACGAGCATCAGCATCAGCATCCCGGAGAGCATCGTCAGCGTCACCCCCACGGTCAACCCCGACTGGACCGTGGCGAAGACCGCGGTCGACCTGGCCAAACCGATCACCGACGAAGAGGGAAACACCATCAGCACCCGGATCGGCCAGGTCGTCTACACGGCCGTCACCCCGATGGAAGACGGACTGCGCACCACGTTCGACCTGAGCGTGCCGCTCCCGGCCGACGCGGCCGGGAAGACCCTCGAGTTCCCGGTGCTGCAGACCTGTGTCACCGGGTCGACGACCTGGGACCAGCACGCCGTGGAGGGCGAGGCCGAGCCGGAGCATCCGGCGCCGTCCATCGCGGTCACCGCCGCCGTCGCCGACGGTGAGCACGGCCACGCGGCCGGTGCCACGGATGCCGAAGAGACCTCGGCCGCGACCGCCGGAGACGACGTGCTCGCCCGGGTGCTCGGAGTCGGCGGCCTCGTCGTCGGGGCGATCGGCATCGTGCTGGCCGTGACCGGGCGACGCACCAAGCGGTCGGTCTAGGCTCGATCCATGCGAGGCAACAGGGTGACGCACGGTTCCGGGACCAGACGCTGGTCGATCAGGGCGCTCGGCGGCGCCGTCATCGTCGCGGCACTGGTCGGGTGGTCCGCCGCGCCCGCCTTCGCGCACAACTACCCGGTCGGCTCGTCGCCGGCCGAGGGCGCGGTCGTGACCGAGCAGCCGGGCACGTTCACCGTGACGACGAACGACCAGCTGCTCGACCTGCACGGCGAGGGCTCCGGGAACGCCATGGCGATCCGGGGCCCCGCCGGCGCGGCCACCCCGCTCTACTACGGCGACGGCTGCGTCACCCTGTTCGGTCCGAGCATCGAAACCAAGGCCCAGCTCGGCCAGCCGGGGGAGTACACCGTGATCTGGCAGGTCGTCTCCACCGACGGGCACGCCGTGTCGAAGGAGTACACCTTCAGCTGGCAGCCGGCCGCCGGCCAGAAACTGGCCGAGGGGTCGCCGACCCTGCCCAGCTGCGGCGGCACGGCGCAAACCGGCGCGGATGCCGCGGCATCCGCGCCTGCCGGCACCGGCCCCGGCCTCGGTGACCTGGCCTGGATCGGCGGTGCCCTCGGCGCCGTGGTCCTGGCCATCGGCGGCACCCTGCTCGTGGTCAACCGGCGAGGCCGGACGCCGGCCGCCGAGCCGGACGAGGAAGCGGAAGCGGAAGAGTCCGTCGGAGGTCGCAGGTAGAGTTGCCGGGTGAGTTGGAACGCCGAAATACCGTGGGATCCTGACGAGTTCGAACCACCCGACGATTTCGATGCCCCACCCCCGCCGGAGGGCTACGCCGATGCCGCGTTCGCCGGGGCATCCGTTGCAGCCGGCCAGGCCTCCGGCGGGCGCCCGGCCGTAGCCGCGCCCCGGCGGGCCACGGCGAAGTTCGCCACCGCCGCCGAGGCCCTCAGCACGGTCTTCGGCTACGACTCGTTCCGCGGCGAACAGGCGCAGATCATCGACCAGGTCATCGCTGGCGGCGACGCGGTCGTGCTGATGCCCACCGGCGGAGGCAAGAGCCTCTGCTACCAGATCCCGTCGCTCGTGCGCGAGGGCACCGGCATCGTCATCTCGCCGCTGATCGCCCTGATGCAGGACCAGGTCGACGCCCTGACCGCGGTCGGCGTGCGGGCCGCGTTCCTCAACTCCAGCCAGGATTCCGCCGCCCGCGGCCAGGTCGAACGCGACTACCTCGCCGGCGAGCTCGACCTGCTCTACGTCGCCCCCGAGCGGCTCTCCTCCGAGGCCACCAAACGCTTCCTCGACCGCGGCACCATCGCGCTCTTCGCCATCGACGAGGCGCACTGCGTGTCGCAGTGGGGGCACGACTTCCGGCCCGATTACCTCGCCCTGTCCGAACTGGCCGACCGCTGGCCCGACGTGCCGCGGATCGCCCTCACGGCCACGGCGACGGATGCCACCCACAAGGAACTCACCACCCGTCTTCAGCTGGGCCAGGCCCGCCACTTCGTCGCGAGCTTCGACCGGCCGAACATCCAGTACCGCATCGTCGGCAAGGCCGAACCGCGCAAGCAGCTGCTCGCCTTCATCCGCGCCGAGCACCAGGGCGACGCCGGGATCGTCTACGCGCTCAGCCGCAAGACCGTGGAGCAGACCGCCGAGTTCCTGCGCCAGAACGGCGTCAATGCGCTGCCGTACCACGCGGGCCTCGACCAGGGCCTCCGCGCCCGCACCCAGTCCCGCTTCCTCCGCGAAGACGGCGTCGTCATCGTCGCCACGATCGCGTTCGGCATGGGCATCGACAAGCCCGATGTGCGTTTCGTCGCCCACATCGACCTGCCCAAGTCGGTCGAGGGCTACTACCAGGAGACCGGCCGCGCCGGCCGCGACGGCCTGCCGTCGACCGGCTGGCTCGCCTACGGCCTGCAGGACGTCGTGCAGCAGCGCCGCATGATCGACGAATCGCCCGGCGACCTCGCGCACCGGCGCAAGCTGTCCGCGCACCTCGACGCCATGCTCGCGCTCTGCGAGACCGTGAGCTGCCGCCGGGTGAACCTGTTGCGCTACTTCGGCCAGCCGAGCGAACCCTGCGGCAACTGCGACACCTGTCTCGAGCCCCCCGTCGGCTGGGATGGCACCGTGGCGGCGCAGAAGCTTCTCTCCACCGTCGTGCGCCTGCTGCGCGAGCGCAACCAGCGCTTCGGCGCCGGCCAGCTGATCGACATCCTCCGCGGCAAGGTGACACCGCGCACCACCCAGCACGGCCACGACCAGCTGGCCACCTGGGGCATCGGCGCCGACCTCAGCGACCAGCAGTGGCGCGGGGTCGTGCGCCAGCTCCTGGCCCAGGGGCTCCTCGCCACCTCCGGCGAATACGGCACGCTCGTGCTCACGGATGCCGCCGCCGAGGTGCTCGCGGGGCGCCGCACCGTCGAACTGCGCACCGAACCCGAACGGGCCGCCCGCCCGGCGGCCGGCGCGCGGAAGAGCGCGGCGAAGGCCGCCGCGGCCGACCTCAGCCCCGAGCAGGAAACCCTGTTCGAGGCGCTCCGCACCTGGCGCTCCGTGCAATCCAAGGAGCAGGGGGTGCCCGCGTACATCATCTTCGGAGATGCGACCCTGCTCGCCATCGCCGCGACCCGGCCGACCAGCCTGGCCGACCTCGACGGCATCTCCGGGGTCGGCGCCAAGAAGCTCGACTCCTACGGGGCGGCGATCCTCGAGGTCGTCACGGCCGGCGCCTGACCGTGCCCGAGCCGATGGGTGCCGAGCCGACGGGTAGCGAGCCGGCGGGCAGCGAGCCGATGGACTGGCCTGCCTACTACGACGCCCAGGCCGGCCGGTCCGCCCGCTCGGTGCTCGTCGAGGCGCTTCGGCTGCGAGGGGCGACCCCGCCCGGTGCCGCGATCGACCTGGGCTGCGGCGAGGGAACCGAGACCCGGCACCTGCTCCGGTCCGGCTGGCGCGTCCTCGCGTTCGACGCCGACCCCGGCGCGGAGGACCTCGTTCGGCAGGGCCTGCACCCCGCGGAACTCGGCCGGCTGGCCTTCCGCCAGGCCCGGTTCGAAGACCTGCCCGGGCTGCCTCCCGCCGACCTCGTCTACGCGGGCTTCGCCCTGCCCTTCTGCGACCCGGCCGCGTTCCCCGGGCTCTGGGCGGGCATCCGGGCCGCGTTGAAACCTGGCGCCTGGTTCGCCGGTGAACTGTTCGGGCCGCACGACGACTGGGCCGGCCGGGCCGGGATGAACTTCCACGACCGGGCCGAGGTCGAGCTGCTGCTCGCCGGCCTGGAGATCCACAGCCTCGTCGAAGACGACCGACCGGGCCAGTCGGCGATGGGTCCCAAGCACTGGCACGTCTTCCACATCATCGCCCGCAACCCGCTGTAACCCGTCCCGTTTGTGGATTAGCCCGACTCGAAGCGTGATACGGCTGTGGATTCCTACAAGACGTATGCCGGGGTCGGCACGCTTTGTTGTAGCCCCGTCACGCACTATTTCCGTGCGCCCGGTGATCGACCTAGCGTGTAAGAAAATTCCGCGCGAAGACGAAGGACCAATGATGGTTGACACTGCCCAGCGCTCCACCGCCCTGAAAAAGACCGGAACCCCGGCCACTCCGGCCGTCGACACCGGCCCGGTCATGGTGGCCGGCCACCCCGGCGCCCCGACCGTGAACATCGCCGCCCTGAACCGCCAGCTGCTCGGCACCTGGGCCGATGTGCGGGTGCTCGCCCGCGAACTCACCGCCCGCCCCGACCTGCACCGGATCGAGGGCCAGTCGATGACCGAGCACCGCGACCGCGTGCTCGCCCAGTTGAAGATCCTCGCCGCCAACGGCCACGTTCACCGAGCGTTCCCGAAGGACCTGGGCGGCTCGGACGACCACGGCGGAAACATCGCCGGCTTCGAGGAGCTCGTCACCGCCGACCCGAGCCTGCAGATCAAGGCCGGCGTGCAGTGGGGCCTGTTCGGCGCGGCGGTGCTGCACCTCGGCACCAAGAAGCACCACGACGCCTATCTCCCCGGTATCATGACGCTCGAGACCCCTGGCGTCTTCGCGATGACCGAGACCGGCCACGGGTCGGATGTCGCCAGCATCGGCACGACCGCGACCTACGACCCCTCGACCCGGGAATTCGTCATCCACACCCCGTTCCGCGCGGCGTGGAAGGACTACCTCGGCAACGCCGCCAGGGACGGCGTCGCCGCCGTGCTGTTCGCGCAGCTGATCACCCAGGGAGTCAACCACGGCGTGCACGCGTTCTGGCTGCCGCTCCGCGACGAGACCGGGGCGTTCCTGCCCGGAATCGGGGGAGAGGACGACGGCCTCAAGGGCGGACTCAACGGCATCGACAACGGCCGGCTGCACTTCGACCAGGTGCGCATCCCCCGGGAGAACCTGCTCAACCGCTACGGCGACGTCGCCGTGGACGGCAAGTACAGCAGCGCGATCGCCAGCCCGGGGCGTCGCTTCTTCACCATGCTCGGCACCCTCGTGCAGGGCCGCGTCTCGCTCGACGGCGCCGCCACCCAGGCCTCGGCGATGGCCCTGACCATCGCGATCACCTACGGAAGCCAGCGCCGCCAGTTCACCGCCGGCAGCGACACCGACGAAGAGGTCATCCTCGACTACCAGCGCCACCAGCGCCGCCTGCTGCCCCGCCTGGCCACGACCTATGCGCAAACCTTCGCGCACGACCAGTTCCTGGTCAAGTTCGACCAGGTCTTCAGCGGCACGGCCGACACCGACGACGACCGCCAGGACCTGGAAACCCTGGCAGCCGCCCTCAAGCCGTTGTCGACCTGGCATGCCCTCGACACCCTCCAGGAAGCCCGCGAGGCCTGCGGCGGCGCCGGATTCCTGGCCGAGAACCGTCTCGTCGGACTGCGGGCCGACCTCGACGTCTACGCCACCTTCGAGGGCGACAACAACGTGCTGCTGCAGCTCGTCGCCAAGCGCCTGCTCACCGACTACAGCCGCAAGTTCGCCCACGCCGGCACTGGGGTGCTCGCCCGCTACGTCGTCGCCCAGGCCGCGGACCGCGCCTACCACGGCACCGGACTCCGCACGCTCGCGCAGGCCGTCTCCGACTTCGGTTCGACCGCCCGCTCGGTCGGCGCCCTCCGGGAGACCAATGTGCAACGGGAGCTGCTCACCGACCGGGTCGAGACCATGATCGGCGAGATCGCCGGCAAGCTGCGCCCGGCCGCGAAGCTCCCGGCCAAGGAGGCCGCCGCCCTCTTCAACTCGCATCAGGACGCCCTGATCGAGGCCGCCCGTTCGCACGGCGAACTGCTGCAATGGGAGGCGTTCACCCAGGCCGTGGAGACCACCGAAGACGAGGGCAACCGGCAGGTGCTCACCTGGCTGCGAGACCTCTTCGGACTCGGCCTGGTCGAGAAGCACCTGGCCTGGTACCTGATCAACGGCAGGCTCTCGGCGCAGCGCGCCCAGTCGGTGACGGCCTACATCGACCGGATCATCGCGCGGCTGCGTCCGCACGCGACCGACCTCGTCGACGCGTTCGGCTACAGCCAGGACCACCTCCGGTCGAGCATCGCCAGCGGCGCCGAGAAGGACCGGCAGGACGAGGCCCGCGACTACTACCGCACCCTGCGGGCGTCCGGTCAGGCCCCCGCCCCCGAGAAGGCGCCGAAGAAGAAGTAGCAGGTCGTACCCAGGTATGAGGCCGGGCGGCCGAGGTAGGGCCGCCCGGCCGATGCGCGCCGCATCCGTCGCCCGTAGCGTCGTTGGGTAGCCGTTGTCACAGGTGTGACCCGGCCCCACGACGGAACGAGGAGACGGATGATCCAGGCACAGTCCCTGACCAAACGCTACGGAAGCAAGACGGCGGTCGACGCGGTCGACTTCACCGTGCAGCCCGGCAAGGTGACCGGCCTGCTGGGCCCGAACGGAGCCGGCAAGAGCACCACCATGCGCATGATCGTGGGGCTGGACCAGCCGAGCGCCGGTTCGGTCACCGTGAACGGCAAGCATTACCGCGAACACGCGGCGCCGCTCCGCGAGGTCGGCGTTCTGCTCGACGCGAAGGCCGTGCACACCGGCCGTTCGGCCCGCAACCACCTGCTGGCCATGGCCGCCACCCACGGCATCCCCGCCGGCCGGGTGGACGAGGTGATCGAACTCACCGGGCTCGGCTCCGTCGCCCGCAAGCGCGTCGGCGGCTTCTCCCTCGGCATGGGGCAGCGTCTCGGCATCGCCGCGGCCCTGCTCGGCGACCCCGCCGTGCTCATCCTCGACGAGCCGGTCAACGGCCTCGACCCGGAGGGCGTGCAGTGGGTGCGTCGCCTGATGCGCCACCTCGCCGCCGAGGGGCGCACCGTGCTCCTCTCCTCCCACCTGATGAGCGAGATGGCGCTCACCGCCGACCACCTGATCATGCTCGGCCGGGGACGCGTCATAGCGGATGCCCCGGTCGCCGACATCATCGGCGGCGCCGGCAGCAACACCGTGCGGGTGCGCAGCCCGCAGGCCACCCGGCTGGCCACCCTGCTCGCCCAGCCCGACGTGACCGTCACGGCCGGCGAACAGGACACGCTCGACGTGACCGGCGTGTCCGCCGTGGAGATCGGCGAACAGGCCGCCGCCGCGGGGATCGTGCTGCACGAGCTCACCAGCATCGGCGCGTCGCTCGAGGACGCCTACATGGCCCTCACTCAAAACGAGGTGGAGTACCGCACGGGCGGCTCCGCGGAACTGCAGGAGGCAGCACGATGACCACGACCACACTGCCCACCGCCCCCGAGGCCGCTCCGGCGGCGACACCGTCCGGCGCCGGGAAGGAGGCGGCGGCCATCCGGCTGAGCGCGGCAGGCCTCATCCGTTCGGAGTGGATCAAGCTGCGCAGCGTGCGCTCGACCGTCTGGTCGTACGCGCTGCTCGTGGTGTTCTCCCTCGGACTGGCCGCGATCATGTCCGCCTCGCTGGACCTGCAGGGCGCCGACGTCTCGATGGTGCCGGCCGCGAACCAGGCCACCTTCGTGGCCCAGGCCTCCACCTTCGGGGTGTTCTTCGGCCAGCTGATCGTCGCCGTCCTCGGCGTGCTGACCATCAGCGGCGAGTACTCCACCGGCATGATCCGTTCCACCCTCGCCGCCGTGCCGAACCGGCTGCCTGCCCTCTGGGCGAAGGCCGCCGTGCTGTTCGTGACGACCTTCCTGGTCGGCCTGGTCAGCACCGTCGGGTCGTACCTGGTCTCCTCGGCCGTGCTCTCCGGGAAGGGACTGCACGCCGGCCTGTTCGATCCGGCCGTGCTCTTCCCGGTGCTCGGCGGGGCCCTCTACCTGGGCCTGATCGCGGTATTCGCGCTCGGAATCGGAACGATCCTGCGCAGCGGCGCCGGCGGCATCGCCGTCGTCCTCGGCATTGTGCTGCTCGTGCCGATGGTGCTGCAGATGATCCCCGCCGAATGGGCAACCTCGCTGCTGCCCTACCTGGTCTCCAACGCCGGCATCAACATGTTCGGGCTGATGTCGTTCAGCCAGGTGCCGATCGAATGGTGGGTCGACCTGCTCGTCGTGCTCGGCTGGCTCGCGGCCAGCCTGGTCGGCGCAGCGGTGCTGCTCAAGCGGCGGGACGCGTAGAGTCCACAGAATGACAAACGCGCAGCTCACCCCCGGGCGGCCTTCACGGCCTCCCGGGGGTGAACTGCGCCTGCCGACACCGCCCGGCGTCGCCCGGCGGTTCTGGGCGCGGCATCCGTGGCTGGCCGATTCGCTCGTCGCCGCCGTGTATTTCGTGCCGATGACGATCACCGTGCTGATCGACCTGGCAGCGCCCGGCGGCCCGGTCCGGCCGTCCGCGGTCGTCGTGACCGCGGTCGTGACCGCCCTGCTCACCGCCGCGCTGCTCTTCCGCCGGCACGCCCCGCTGCTCGTGCTCGGAGTCACCTGCGCCGGGCTGCTCGCGTCCTTCCCGAGCCAGGGGCAGGGCGACACGGTGCCGGTTCTGATCGCGCTCTACGCGGTCGCGGTCTACCGCGGCGTGCGGAGCGCCTGGCTCGGGCTCATCGCCGCCGTCGGCGTCGCGGCGATCGGCGCGTACCTGGCCGACGGCGCGACCTATGCGGCCTGGCCCAGCGTGGCCGGCCAGTACGCGATCCTCATGCTCGCGGCCACTCTGCTCGGGGTCACGATCGGCGATCGCAAGCGCTACGTCGCGGCCCTGGTCGACCTGGCCGCCCAGCTGGCCAGGGAGCGCGACCAGCAGGCCCAGCTGGCCCGCGTCACCGAACGGGGGCGGATCGCCAGGGAGATGCACGACATCGTCGCGCACAGCCTCTCGGTCATGGTGGCGCTCGCCGACGGCGCCGACGCGCTGCTGGACAAGGACCCGGAACGGTCCAGGACCGCGATGCGCGAGGTCGCGGCCACCGGCCGGAGTTCGATGACCGAGATGCGCCGCCTGCTCGGAGTGCTGGCCGAGGACCCGGCAGACCCGGCAGGCCCGGCGGATCACGGCGTCCGTGGCGGCCCGGACGGCCCAGGCCTGCACGACACGGCGTCAGCGGATGCGCCCCTGAATCCCCAGCCCGGGGCCGACCAGCTGGTCGACCTGGTCGATTCGTTCCGTTCGGCGGGGCTCCCGGCCCGGCTGGAACTCAACGGACGGATCCCGGCCAACCCGGGCCTGCAGCTCACGATCTACCGGATCGTGCAGGAGTCGCTGACGAACGCGCTGCGCTACGCCGCCGAGCCGACGCTCGTCTCGGTGCGCCTGTCGTCGACTCCCGGCCGGGTCGAGGTGGTCGTCGCCGACAACGGCCGGCGCCGGGTCGAGGGCCCGGCCCAGAGACCCGGGCGCGGCATCATCGGGTTGCGCGAACGCGCGGCGCTCTACGGTGGCACGCTGGAGGCCGGGGCGATCCCCGGCGGCGGGGGGTGGCAGGTGCGGGCCGTGATGGACGTGGACGAACCGGAGGCAGCCGAATGACGCAGACCAGGATCATGCTCGTCGACGACCAGGCCCTGCTCCGCACCGGTTTCCGGATGGTGCTCGAGGCCGAGGACGACTTCACCGTCGTGGCAGAGGCAGGCAGCGGTGCGGAGGCGATCGCGCTCGCCGCACGCGTCCTGCCCGACGTCATCCTGATGGACGTGCGGATGCCCGGGATCGACGGCATCGAGGCCACCCGGCAGATCACCGCGGCCCACCCCGACAGCAGGATCATCATCCTCACCACCTTCGACCTGGACGAGTACGCCTTCGGAGGGCTGCGCGCCGGGGCGCGCGGGTTCCTCCTCAAGGACGCGCAGCCCAGCGAGCTGACGGCGGCGATCCGGGCGGTGGCCTCCGGGGACGCGTCGGTCTCCTCCCGGGTGACCCGACGCATGCTCGAGCTGTTCGGCTCGAAGCTGCCGGCCGCGTACGACGACGACGCCTCCCGGCTCGGCGCGCTCACCGAGCGGGAACGGGAGGTGTTCCTCGCCATCGCGGAGGGGCTGTCGAACCCCGAGCTGGCCGAACGGTTCTTCCTCTCCGAATCCACCGTGAAGACCCACGTCGGGCGCATCCTGGCGAAGCTGGGGCTGCGCGACCGGGTGCACGTCGTCATCCTCGCCTACCGGCTCGGCCTCGGCGGCCGCTGAAGGCGCGGTTTCGCTCCGGCCGGGTGCGGCCAATAGGCTCAGGGAATGCGCACCTTCTACCCAGAGATCGAACCCTACGAAACCGGAATGCTCGAGGTCGGTGACGGGCAGGCCATCTACTGGGAGGCATCCGGCAACCCCGACGGCAAGCCGGCGGTCTACCTGCACGGGGGGCCCGGCGGCGGCTCGAGCGCCAAGCAGCGGCGGGTGTTCGACCCCGAGAAGTACCGGATCGTGCTGTTCGACCAGCGCGGCTGCGGCCAGAGCACGCCCCACGCGAGCGAAGCGGATGCCGACCTCGCCACGAACACCACCTGGCACCTCGTCGCCGACATCGAGAAACTGCGCGAGCACCTCGGCATCGACCGGTGGCTGGTCTGCGGCGGCTCGTGGGGAAGCTCGCTCGCCCTCGCCTACGCCGAGACCCACCCCGACCGGGTCACCGAGCTCGTGCTGCGCGGGATCTTCACCCTTCGGCCGATCGAACTCGACTGGTTCTACGAGGGCGGCGCCGCGGCGATCTACCCTGACCTCTGGGAGGAGTTCATCGCGCCGGTGCCGGTCGACGAGCGCGGCCGCCTGATCGAGGCCTACGGCCGGCTGCTGCACGACCCCGACCAGGCCGTGCGGGAACGCGCCGGGGTCGCCTGGTCGACCTGGGAGTCGTCGACGATCACCCTGCTCCAGCAGCCCGAGACGATCGCCCGGTTCACCGAACCGTCCTTCGCCGTCGCGTTCGCCCGGATCGAGAACCACTACTTCACCAACCGGGGCTGGTTCGAGCCGAACCAGCTGATTCGCGACGCCGACCGGCTGAAGGACATCCCCGGCGTGATCGTGCAGGGCCGCTACGACATGTGCACCCCGGCCTTCACCGCCTGGGAACTGCACCAGGCCTGGCCGGAGGCGGACTTCCGCCTGATCCCCGACGCCGGCCACTCGTTCGACGAGCCCGGAAACCTGGACGCGATTATTGAGGCGACGGACCGTTTCGCAGGGTAACTTCTCCTCATGACGTTCAACGACAACGCGAACATCGGCGGCGGCCGGGTCAGCAAGCGGGGCCGGAACACGGGGATCGCCGTGGGCGGCGGCGGGCTGGGCGTGATCGCCCTGTTCCTGCTGTCGCAGTTCCTCGGCGTGGACCTGACCGGCCTCGCGGGCGGTCAGCCGGCCGCCGAGCCCGGCAGCGTCTCCAACCTCGCCGAGTGCACGACCGGCGCGCAGGCGAACGCCGACGTGGAATGCCTGATGAAGGGTGCCGCAGCCTCGCTCGACACCTACTGGGCCGAGGAGCTGCCCCGGCTCGGCGTGGCCTACCAGCAGCCGCAGCCGGTCGCGCTGTTCACCGACAGCACCGGCACCGGTTGTGGCGCAGCATCCGCCGCCACCGGCCCGTTCTATTGCCCACCGGATGCGACGATCTACCTCGACACCGCATTCTTCGACGACCTGCGCACCCGGTTCGGCTCCTCGGGCGGGCCACTCGCCGAGATGTACGTGGTCGCCCACGAGTGGGGGCACCACGTGCAGAACCTCGTCGGCACGCTCCAGACGTCGCAGGACGGCCAGACCGGGGCAGCCTCCAATTCGGTGCGGGTCGAGCTGCAGGCCGACTGCTTCGCCGGCGCCTGGACCGGTGCGGCCACGACGACCAGGGACGACAACGGTGTGACCTTCCTCAAGCCGATCACCCAGGCGCAGCTGCGGGATGCCCTGAGCGCGGCCTCTGCGGTGGGGGACGACCGCATCCAGGCCGCGACCCAGGGCCAGGTGAACCCCGAGGGCTGGACCCACGGGTCGAGCGAACAGCGCCAGCGCTGGTTCAGCACCGGCCTGGATCAGGGCGCCGGCGCCTGCGACACCTTCGCACCGAGCGACGCGGAGCTCTGACCTCGCGCGGAGCTCTGACTTCGCGCCGGGCCCTGACCTCGCGCCGGGCCCTCGCGCCGGGCCCTGGCGCCAGGCTCTGACGCCCCGGGAGTCAGGACGCCGCGCGACGCCCGGCGTCCGTGCTGGTGAGGGTGAGCAACCCGTGTCGCTCGGTGTACTCCTCGGGGGAGACCGGACAGACGTAACGCCCGTTCCCGGCCGAAAGCAGGGGGATGCCGCTGCGCCCGACCCACCCGGCCCGGTGGGCCGGCGCGCCGATCATCAGGGCGAAGTCGGGGACATCCGCGGTGACGACCGCCCCGGCGGCCACCATCGCCCACCGGCCGATCGTGAGCGGGGCGATGCAGACCGCGTGGGCGCCGATCGACGCGCCGGTGCGCACCGTCACCCCCACCAGATCGCGGTCAGACGGCGCCTTCACAGCGCCATCGACAGTAATGGCGCGCGGGTAGCGATCGTTGGTGAAAACCGCGCCCGACCCCACGAACACTCCATCCTCCAACAGGGCAGGCTCGTAGACGACCGCGAAGTCCTGCACGATGCAGTGGCGACCGAGGACGACGCCCGGGCCGATGTAGACGCCTCGGCCGAGCGTGCAGCCGGGGCCGACCCTGGCGAACTCGCGCACCTGCACGAGGTGCCAGAGCCGGCTCCCCTCGCCGATCACCGCGCGGGGGTCGATGTCGGCCGTCGCCGCGACGTCCATCACCGGATGGCTCGGCGGGAGAGAGATTCCGGGAGTCGACGAAGGGGTCGACGAAGAGCGGATGCATTCACGGCCAGTCCCTGCAGTTTCGGGTTTACAGGATGGGTGTCGGGTGGTGCCGGAGGTGCTGACCGTGGGGAACATTCACCGGAATACGCGAGTAGTCTGACGCTGTCTCAGCGGGTCACGGATGGAATGTATCTTGGAACGCCTGCCGCGCGCTAGTACCCGTGCGGGGGATCCGGGCAAAAAAGAAGACCACCCCAGTAGAAGCCTGGGAGTGGTCTTCAGTGGCCCCGACCGGCGTCGATCCGGTGACCTTTCGATTTTCAGTCGAACGCTCTACCAACTGAGCTACAGGGCCAGAAAGAAACCTCGAGAAGTCGCTTTCCAAGGAAAAAAACCCTCTCTTTCGAAAGGGCCTGTTGCCTTTGCGACCCTGACCGGACTTGAACCGGCGACCTCCGCCGTGACAGGGCGGCGCGCTAACCAACTGCGCTACAGGGCCTCGTGATGAGACACATTCTTTATTCTATTGCGTGTGTACAGCTTGCAACGTGCACATAAGTCTTGCACATTTTTTGAAACGAACTGCGTAGCCCCAACGGGATTCGAACCCGTGTTAACGCCGTGAAAGGGCGCCGTCCTAGGCCTCTAAACGATGGGGCCGAGACGCCATAAACTTCATGGCTTCCGACGCATAAGCATACGGTCTGCACGCGGCAAATCCCAAATCGAGTCCGAAACGGCGTTGCGCGGCCCGATTCCCGGCCACATCCCGTGGGGGAGGCAGACCCGGCTCGCCCGCGAATGGCCGGGCCGCGGGCCGGTTCCCGGGTTAGATTCGGCAGAATGCTGGGCGCGTATGCCCGAAGTTGTTATTGTGAAAAGAGTTAACACAGTTACGCATGTGTTTAACGAGCCCGATCGGGGAGTAATGAAGCGCACGGCACACGAAAACGGCCGCACCGTCCTGCAGCGGCTGGGGGGTCTCCGGCCCTCGTCCGGCGCACGCTCTTCCGGCACCCGCCTCCGGCGCCGGTCCATCGCGGCAACCGGCTTCCTGGCGGCGCTCACCCTCTTCGTGACCCTCGCCGGCCCCGCCGGTCCGGCCCTCGCCGTCGACTACCCGACCTGGCAGGACCTGCAGAACGCCAAGTCCAACACCGCCGCGGCCGCAACCCAGGTCGCGCAGATCCAGGAAATGATCGCCAACCTCACCGTGCAGGTTGCAGAGACCCAGGCCGAGTCCGAGAAGCGCGGCGCCGAGCTCCAGGTCGCCCAGGAGAAGTTCGACGAGGCCACTCGCCGCGCCAACGACCTGCAGGCCCAGGCGGATGCCGGCAAGGCCACCGCCGACGCCGCGACCCGGCAGGCGGGCCAGCTGGCCGCCCAGCTCTACCGCACCGGCGGCACCGACCTCAGCGTCAACCTGTTCCTCGACGGCCAGGCCGCCGGCAAGGGGGCCGACGCGCTCCTCTCGAAGCTCGGCAGCATGAGCAAGCTCGTCGAGCGCAGCTCCGATGTCTACGACCAGGCACAGACGGCGCGCAACACCGCCCAGGCGCTGGGCGACCAGGCCAAGATCGCCCAGACCGAGCGTGAGGCGCTCCGGGTCGAGGCCGAGGCTGCCCTCGTCGCGGCCCAGGCCGCCGCCGAGGCGGCAGCGAACGCGCTGACCGAGTCCCAGGCCAAGAGCGTCGAGCTCGACGCCCAGCTCAAGTTCATGCAGGACGCCCAGGCCACCACCACCGCCGGCTATGAGGCCGGGGTCGCCGAACGCGCGCGCCTCGCGGCCATCGAGGCGGAGCGGGCCCGCGCGGCCGCCGCGGCGGCGGCAGCGGCCAACCGGAGCAGCGGCGGCGGATCGACCGGCAGCGCCGGCGCCGGCCTCGGCGGGGGTTACATCCACAACGGCTGGGCGGTCCCGGCCAGCGGCCGCATCACCGACGGCTTCGGTCCTCGCCCCGTGGTCTGCGGCGGAGGCAGCTGCAGCAAGGGGTTCCACAGCGGCACCGACATCGGAGCCGGCTGCGGCGCCCCGATCTACGCGGCCAACGACGGCACCGTGACCTACGCCGGCCCCAACGGGACCTACGGCAACTTCGTGCAGATCAGCAACGGCGACGGCGTCGCCACCGGTTACGCGCACATCCGCTCGGGCGGGATCTTCGTCTCGAACGGCCAGCAGGTCTCGGCCGGCCAGAACATCGCCAGCGTGGGGAGCACCGGCGCCTCCACGGGCTGCCACCTCCACTTCGAGGTGCGCACCAATGGCACCCAGATCAATCCGCAGCCGTTTATGGACGACAGGGGAGTGCCACTTGGCTAACGAGAGCACCCGGCCGAGGTTCAAACCCGGCCGCCTCATCGCGATCGGCGCAATCGGCGCGGTCGCGGCATCCGCCGGGCTCGTGGCGCCCGCCGCGTTCGCGGAGGCAGGTTATCCCAGCTGGGACGACGTGCAGAAGGCCAAGCAGAGCGAGGCCACGAAGCAGGCCGAGATCGTGAAGATCACCGCCCTGCTCGTCGGGCTGCAGACCGCCGCGGCCGATTCGTCGAAGGCGTCGCAGATCGCGGCCGAGGCCTACCGGGTGTCCCAGGACGACCTCGAGGCCGCCACGGCTCGCGAGGCGAGCCTGACGAAGCAGGCCGAGGCCGCGAAGGCCCGCGCCGCCACCTCGAAGATGCGCGCCGGATTGATCGCCGCGCACCTGGCCAAGGCCGGCGCCCAGGACCTGTCGCTGAACCTGTTCCTCAACGGCCGGAAGGCGGACGACCTGCTCGCGCAGCTCGGCACCGCCAGCAAACTGGGCGAGCAGTCGGAAACCATCTACCGCCAGGCCCTGCAGGACAAGAACACCGCCGAATCGCTCGGCGACCAGGCCGCGGCTGCAACGACCGAACGCACCAGGCTGAGCGCCGCGGCGATGGCCAGGTTCGACGAGGCCAACGCCGCCGCCCAGGCCGCCGAGGCGGCCCTCGAAGCCGAACAGAAGAAGTCGAACGACCTGTTCGAGCAGCTGGCCCTGCTCAAGGACACCACCGCGGAGACCGAGCGTTCCTACCAGGCCGGACAGGACGCCGCCGCCGCGGCAGCGGCCCTGGCCAGGGCCCAGGCGGCGGCTGCGGCTCGCGCCGCGGCCGACCAGGCGGCGGCGCAGGCGGCTGCCGCGGCAGCCGCGGCCAGCAAGCCGGCCCCGGCGGCACCGGCCGCCCCGGCGGCACCGTCCGGCGGCGGCAGCGCACCGGCATCCGGTGGCGGCTCGGCGCCGGCACCCGCGCCTGCTCCCGCTCCGGGCCCGGCCCCGGCACCGAACGGAAACGCCGTGGATGCGGCGATCTCGTTCGCCAGCGCCCAGCTCGGCGACCGCTACGGCCTTGGCGGCTCCGGCCCCGACGTCTGGGACTGCTCCGGTCTCACCAAGGCGGCCTACGCGGCGGCCGGCGTGTACATCGGATCCCACTCGGCGACGAACCAGTACCGCACCATGGCGAACCAGGGACGCCTGGTCTCCTTCAGCCAGGTGCAGCGCGGCGACCTCGTCTTCTGGGGCGGCGGCGGTGACTACTACCACGTGGCGATCTATGTGGGCGGCGGCCAGGTCCTCGAAGCCCCCGATTACGGCAAGCCCGTGCGCATCCACAGCATCTGGTCGCCCGGCGACGTCGCGCCCTACGTGGGCCGCCCCACCGGCTGACCCCTGCCCTCTGGCCCTTGCCCTCTGACCCCTGCCCTCTGACCTTGCCGGGGCCGTCACCTCGCCGAGATGTGAGAAAAGCCGCTTCCCGGAGTCCGGGAAGCGGCTTTTCTCACAGTTCGGCGAGGGCTAGTGGCCCTCGGCGGCCAGCTTCTCGATGCCGTCGCGCACGATCTGGTCGGCCTCGGCCGCGTCGCCCCAGCCCTCGGTCTTGACCCACTTGTTCGGTTCGAGGTCCTTGTAGTGCTCGAAGAAGTGCTCGATCTCCTTGCGGGTGTACTCGGGAATGTCGGTGACGTCCTGGATGTAGTCCCAGCGCGGGTCGCCGGCCGGAACGGCGATGACCTTCGCGTCGGAGCCGCCGTCATCGGTCATGTTGAAGACGCCGACCGGGCGCACGGACACGCCGACGCCCGGGAAGAGCGGGAAGTCCAGGAGCACGAGCACGTCGACGGGGTCGCCGTCCAGGCCGAGCGTGTTCTCGAAGAAGCCGTAGTCGGTCGGGTAGACGAAGCTCGTGTAGAGCACCCGGTCGAGGTACACCCGCCCGGTCTCGTGGTCGACCTCGTACTTGTTGCGGCTCCCGCGAGGGATTTCAATCACTGCGTCGTATTCGGCCATGGCCTGGTTTCTCCCTTGATCAAAGTCTGCGGCTAACGTTACTGGATGCAGTCACCACCCCGCCCGAGACTAACCCCGGCCGTTGCCGACGTGCGCCGCCTGGTGCGCGGCGCCCTCCCGGCCCGCGGGCTCGTGCTGGTGGGTCTGAGCGGGGGAGCGGACTCCCTCGCCCTCGCCGCCGCCTGCGCGTTCGAGGCCGGCCGGGCCGGCATCCGCGCCGGGGCCGTCATTGTCGACCACGCCCTGCAGGCCGGGTCGGCGGATGTCGCGGCCACGGCGGCAGGCCAGGCCACCGCCCTCGGGCTCGCCCCGGTGCTCGTGCTCCGGGTCACGGTCGACCATGCCGCGGCCGGCGACGGCCCGGAGGCGGCCGCCCGCACAGCCCGGTACGCCGCCTTCGACACGGCCCTGGCCGAGACCGGCGCGAGCCACATCCTGCTCGGCCACACCCTCGACGACCAGGCGGAGACGGTGCTGCTCGGCCTCGCCCGAGGATCGGGGCCGACCAGCCTGCAGGGCATGGCGGCCGCCGGCGGACCCTACCTGCGCCCGCTGCTCGGCCTGCGCCGGAGCGTCACCCGGCAGTTCTGCGTCGACGCCGGACTGGCGCCCTGGCAGGATCCGCACAACCTCGAGCCGCGCTTCACCCGGGTGCGGGTGCGCGAGACCGTGCTGCCGCTGCTCGAACGGGAGCTCGGCCCGGGTGTCGCCGAGGCGCTCGCCCGCACCGCCGAGCAGCTGCGGGAGGACTCGGCGGCCCTCGACGCCCTCGCCCGCGGGATCGGCGACGAGCTCGGCGAGCCCGCGGACGACGGGGCGCTGAGGGTCAGCGTGGCCGTGCTCGCCGCGAGCCCGCCCGCTCTGCGGCAGCGGAGCATCCGTTTCTTCGCCGAGCGCGAGTTCGGGGTCTCCCTGGCCCGGGTGCACACCCTCGCCGTCGCACGCCTGGTCACCGACTGGCACGGGCAGAAGGCGCTCGACCTGCCAGGCGTTAGAGTTGTACGGCAGGACGGATGGTTGATTTTCTCCGGGCCTGGACCCGAACCGAGCAAAGGACCCTCTCGCTCCCATGGAACCACGCGACATTGACGGCGACCTGACCGAGATCCTGATCGAGGAGGAGGCCATCCGCGACAGGCTGGCCGAATTGTGCCGCCGGATCGAGGAGGACTACGCCGGCAAGGACCTTCTGCTCGTCGGAGTCCTCAAGGGTGCCGTGATGGTGATGGCCGACCTGGCCCGCGAGCTCAAGCATCCCATCGCGATGGACTGGATGGCCGTGAGCTCCTACGGCTCCGGCACGCAGTCCAGCGGCGTGGTGCGCATCCTCAAGGACCTCGACACCGACCTGCACGGCCGCAATGTGCTCATCGTCGAGGACATCATCGACTCGGGCCTGACCCTGTCCTGGCTCCTCGCCAACCTCAAGTCGCGCGAACCGGAATCGGTGGAGATCTGCGCGCTGCTCCGCAAGCCGGATGCAGCGAGGGTCGACATCGACGTGAAGTACCTCGGTTTCGACATCCCCAACCAGTTCGTCGTCGGCTACGGCCTCGACTACGACGAGAAGTACCGCAACCTGCGTTCGGTCGGCGTGCTCGCGCCGCACGTGTACGCGTAACGATCGCGCTCACGGCGAACACACGGCGACCACCCAGTGGCGGCACGATAGCCTGTGACAACCATGAACGTCAAGAAACTACTGCGCGGGCCACTCCTCTACATCATCCTGGCGATTGTCGCCGTGTGGGTAGGGTCGAGTCTCATCACCATGTCGGGGTTCAAAGAGATCCCCACCCAGCAGGGACTCGAGTTCCTCAAGGACGGGAAGGTCTCCCAGGCCAAGATCGTCGACGGTGACCAGCGGGTCGACCTGACCCTCACCAAGGCCGACAAAGACCTCGGCAACCAGGTGCAGTTCTACTACGTCGCCCCGCGCGGCGCGGAGGTCGTCGACGCCGTCACCAGCGCGAACCTGAAGGACGGCTTCACCGACGAGGTGCCGCAGTCGAGCTGGTTCCTCTCGCTGCTGAGCATCCTGCTCCCGCTGCTCCTGATCGGCGTCTTCTTCTGGCTGATGCTCTCGGGCATGCAGGGCGGCGGAAACAAGGTCATGCAGTTCGGCAAGTCGAAGGCCAAGCTGGTCTCGAAGGAGAGCCCGCAGGTCACGTTCGCGGATGTCGCGGGCGCCGACGAGGCGATCGAGGAGCTCGAGGAGATCAAAGACTTCCTCAAGGAGCCCGCGAAGTTCCAGGCCGTCGGCGCGCGCATCCCCAAGGGTGTGCTGCTCTACGGCCCTCCCGGAACCGGCAAGACCCTCCTCGCCCGCGCCGTCGCCGGCGAGGCCGGCGTGCCGTTCTACTCCATCTCCGGCTCCGACTTCGTCGAGATGTTCGTCGGCGTCGGCGCCAGCCGCGTGCGCGACCTGTTCCAGCAGGCGAAGGAGAACGCCCCGGCCATCATCTTCATCGACGAGATCGACGCCGTCGGCCGCCACCGCGGCGCCGGCATGGGCGGCGGGCACGACGAGCGCGAGCAGACCCTCAACCAGCTCCTGGTCGAGATGGACGGCTTCGACGTGAAGGCCAACGTCATCCTGATCGCCGCGACGAACCGTCCGGACATCCTCGACCCCGCACTCCTGCGCCCCGGCCGCTTCGACCGCCAGATCGGCGTCGACGCCCCCGACATGCTCGGCCGCAAGAAGATCCTCGAGGTGCACGCCAAGGGCAAGCCGATGGCGAAGGGCGTCGACCTCGAGGTTCTCGCCCGCAAGACGCCGGGCTTCACCGGCGCCGACCTGGCCAACGTGCTCAACGAGGCCGCGCTGCTCACCGCGCGCTCCAACGCTCAGCTGATCGACAACCGCGCCCTCGACGAGGCCGTTGACCGGGTGATGGCCGGCCCGCAGCGCCGCACCCGCATCATGCGCGACAAGGAAAAGCTGATCACGGCCTACCACGAGGGCGGCCACGCCCTCGTCGCCACCGCGATGAACAACACCGACCCGGTGACCAAGATCACCATCCTCCCGCGCGGCCGCGCCCTGGGCTACACCATGGTCATGCCGCTCGAAGACCGCTACTCGGTCTCCCGCAACGAACTGCTCGACCAGCTCGCCTACGCGATGGGCGGCCGCGTCGCCGAAGAGATGATCTTCCACGACCCGACCACCGGCGCCTCCAATGACATCGAGAAGGCCACCGCCACGGCCCGCAAGATGGTCACCGAGTTCGGCATGAGCGCGGCCGTCGGCCCGCTCAAGCTCGGACAGTCCTCCGGCGAGGTCTTCCTCGGCCGCGACATGGGCCACCAGCGCGACTACTCGGAGCGGATGGCCGAGAGCGTCGACAAGGAGGTGCGCGAGCTTCTCGAGGCGGCGCACGACGAGGCCTACGAGGTGCTCGGACGCAACCGGGCGATCCTCGACAAGCTGGCCGCCGCGCTGCTCGAACACGAGACGCTCAGCCAGGCCGAGCTCGCGCCGATCTTCGCGGACGTCGAGAAGCTCCCGCCCCGGCCGCAGTGGCTCTCCAGCACCAACCGGCCCGTCTCCGACCTGCCGCCGATCGAGATGCCCCTTCCCAAGGCCCCCGTCGACGACGGCGTCGTCGACGGCGGGGTCTCCAGCGGCGACACCGCCCCGAGCAAGCCGAAGCGCGCGCCCGCCCGCACCCCGCGTCCCGCCACCGCGTAGGCGCCGGGTGGCAGTCGACAGGACGCGGATCGAGGCCGCGGTCGTTGAACTCCTGGCCGCGATCGGCGAGGACGTCTCCCGGCCCGGCCTGGAGGCGACCCCGCGGCGCGTCGCCGAGTCCTACAGCGAGTACTTCGCCGGGCTCGGCGTCGACCCGCTCGACCACCTGCGCGACACGATCCCGGTCGGCCCGGCCACGGGGGAGCTGGTGCTCGTGCGCGACCTCGCGTTCCGCTCGGTGTGCGAGCACCACCTGCTGCCGTTCATCGGCCGCGCCCACCTGGCCTACCTGCCCGGCGACCGGGTGGTCGGCCTCGGCCGCCTCCCTGCCGTGGTCGACACCCTCGCCGCGCGCCCCCAGGTGCAGGAGCGCCTGACCGAGGAGATCGCCGAGGCGCTGCAGACCGGCCTGGCCCCCCGCGGCATCCTCGTGGTGCTCGACGCCGTGCATGGCTGCGTGACCACCCGCGGTCCCCGCCAGACCGCCAGCTCGACCGTGACCATGGCCAGCCGCGGGGAACTCTCCGACCCGGCGCACCGCGCGGAGATCATGGCCCTGATCGGCTCCGGCCCGATCGGCGCCGGGCTGTGACCGTGTCGACCCAGGTGATGGGGGTGCTCAACGTCACGCCCGACTCGTTCAGCGACGGCGGCAAATGGGCCACGACGGATGCCGCGATCAGCCACGGCCTCGCCCTCCGCGCCGAGGGAGCCGACCTGATCGACGTGGGCGGTGAGTCCACCCGCCCGGGCGCGGTCAGGGTCTCGCCCGCCGACGAGCAGTCCCGGATCATCCCGGTGATCACCGAACTGGCCCGGCAGGGCGTGGTGGTCAGCGTCGACACCCTCAATTCGGGCACCGCCGCGGCTGCCGCCGCGGCCGGCGCTTCCATCATCAACGACGTCTCCGGCGGTCTCGCCGACCCGCGGATGGCCGCCGTCGCCGCCGACACCGGGCTCACCTATGTCGCCATGCACTGGCGCGGGCACGCGCAGAAGATGGATTCCCTGGCGGTCTACGGCGACGTCGTCGCCGAGGTGCTCGCCGAACTGTCCTGGCGGGTCGACGCCCTCACCAGCGCGGGCGTGCAGCGCGACAGGATCGTGCTCGATCCCGGCCTCGGCTTCGCGAAGCTCCCGGGGCACAACTGGCAGCTGCTCGCGAACCTGGACGCGTTCGGCACCCTCGGGCTGCCGGTCATGGTCGGCGCGTCCCGCAAACGCTTCCTGGCCGGCGCGCTTCCGGAGGACGCCGGCGTCGAGGCGCGCGACCTGCCGACCGCGGTGCTCAGCGTGCTCGCCGCCCAGGCCGGGGCGTGGGCGGTGCGCGTGCACGACGTCACGGCGACCCGCACGGCGCTGAACGTGCTCGCACTGGTGGACTCCGCCAGAATGGAACCATGACAAGCGACTCCATCACCCTCACCGGGCTGCGGGTCACCGCGCACCACGGCGTCTACGACTTCGAGCGCGAGAACGGCCAGGACTTCGTCATCGACGTCGCGGTGTGGCTCGACCTGCGGGCCGCGGCCGGCGCCGACGACCTGGCCGGCACCATCCACTACGGCGAGCTCGCGATCGAGGTGACGGATGCCGCGAGGGGCAACCCGGTGGATCTGATCGAGACCGTCGCCGAACGCATCGCCGCCGTGGTGCTCGCCCACGAGGCCGCCGAACGGGTGCAGGTCACCGTGCACAAACCACAGGCCCCCATCTCGGTGCCGTTCACCGACGTCGCCGTGCAGATCACCCGGACCCGGGCATGATCCCGGCACCCGCAGGCACCGGCCCCGCCGATGCACCGCGTGCCGAGCCGGTCGTGCTCGCCCTCGGCAGCAACCTCGGCGACCGCACCAGGACCCTGGCCGCCGCCGTGCGGGCCCTCGCGGACCTGCCCGGCTTCGACCTCGCCGGGGTGTCGCCGGCATTCGAATCCGCCGCCGTGAAACCGTCCGGGGTCGACGAGACCGCTCCCCGCTACCTCAACTCGGTTGTCGCCGGGCGTTACACCGGCACCCCGCACGCCCTGCTCGACGCCGTCAACGACATCGAGGCCGACCTCGGCCGGGTGCGCGTCGAACGCTGGGGCGACCGCACCCTGGACATCGACATCATCGTGTTCGGCACCCTGGTGTTCTCCGACGAGCGGCTGACCATCCCGCATCCACTGGCCCACGAACGCGACTTCGTGCTCGCCCCCTGGCTGGAACTCGACTCGGAGGCGGCCATCCCCGGCCGCGGCCCGGTGCGCGCCCTGCTCGCCGGCCTCCATCCCAGCGTGGAGCCCTACCGGGAGATCGGCGGCGACCGATGAAGCGCACCCAGCCGGGCACCGTCATCCTGCTGGTCCTGGTCGGACTCGTCTTCGGGTTCCTGCTCGAGGTGACCGCGGCCGCGACCGGGTCGCCCATCCTGATCCTCCCGATCACGCTGCCGATCGCCCTCTCCGTCATCGGCGTGGCCGTCGTCTCGCTGGCCTGGCCGATCCGCCAGGCCACCCATGGCAAACCGGGCCGCCGGGTCGACCCGTTCATGGCCATGCGGGTGGCGGTGCTGGCGAAGGCGTCCGCGTTCAGCGGGGCGCTGTTCCTCGGCGCGGGCCTGGGCATCGTGCTCTATGTCCTCACCCGCTCGGTCGTGCCGACGGTAACATCGGTATGGCTCGCCATCGGCATGGCGGTCGGCGCCGCACTCCTCCTCACGGGCGGTCTGGTCGCCGAACACTTCTGCACCCTGCCACCCGATGACGACGATGAGAAGGAGCGGGGAGAAGTGCGTGCCTGAACCCGAAGCGCCGCGCCGGCTGGACCTGCCGGGCGTCCCCGACTGGAAGCGGGTCTCCCCGCGCTATGTCGTGGTGGAGATCGTCGGCACCGTGTTGTTCGGCCTCGCCCTCTGCGGCGGCGGCGTCCTGCTGTGGCTCGTCGTCGGCCTGGAATGGGCGCCGTACCTGATCGGGGCGATCGCGCTCGTCACCCTGCTCACCGTGCTCTTCGAGCCCCGCCGGGTGCGCGCGATCGGCTACCAGCTGCGTCAGGACGACCTCCTGTTCCGGCGGGGCATCATGTTCACGCGCTTCGTGTCGGTTCCCTACGGGCGGATGCAGCTGGTCGACATCACCCGCGGCCCGATCGCCCGCTGGCTCGGCCTGGCCGACCTGAAATTCGTCACCGCGGCCGCCTCCTCCGGCGTGCTCATCCCCGGCCTGGCCGAGGCCGACGCGGAGAGCCTGCGCGACCGGCTGGTCGAACTGGCCGAGAGTCGCCGGGCCGGGCTGTGACCAGCCTCGCCGACGGTGAATGGCACCGGCTGCATCCGGCCAGCCCGCTGCTGCGCGGCGGGATCTTCATCGTCGCGGTGCTCGGCTTCATCGTCGCGAACCTCCGCGAACGGCTGATCGACTTCTTCTTCGGCGTGCCCGGCTACGGCGGCGACCCGATCGACGAGATCATGCGGCGCGGCGCGGTCGGCTGGGCGCTGCTCATCGTCGCCGTCGTGCTGGTGCTGATCCTGGTCGGCTTCTACCTCTCCTGGCGCATGCACACCTTCCGGGTCAGCGACGAGGTCGTCGAGGTGCGCAGCGGACTCGTCTTCCGCAGCCACCGGCGGGCCAGGCTCGACCGGATCCAGGGCGTCAACATCGTGCGGCCGTTCGTGCCGCGGTTGTTCGGGGCGGCGAAACTCGAGGTCAGCGTGGCCGGCCAGGACGCGAACGTGCAGCTGGCCTACCTGGGCTCCGCCCTGGCGGATGCGCTGCGCCGGGACATCCTGCACCTCGCCTCCGGCCTCCGTCAGCCCGCCGCCGCGGCCGCAGCGGCTGCTGTCGCCGCCGCAGCCATCGCCGCCGCTTCCGCCGCCACCACGGCTGTTCCGAATTCAGGAACCGAGGCCCGAAGCGGGGCGGAAACAGGCGACTTCCGCACTGAGCGGGCCTCCGCACCTGAATTCGGGACAGCGGAGGGCCGGGCTCCCGGGGGGATCCGGGCTCCCGGGGGGATCGGCGCGGCGGCGGCAGGCATCGCCGGCGGGATCGGCGGTTTCGCCGTCGACCGGGCGAACGAGTTCTTCGCCCCGGAACTCGACCCCGACGCGGCCCCGCCGGAGTCGGTCGTGCGGATCCC
This sequence comes from Cryobacterium sp. MP_M3, assembly GCF_015752155.1. Classification (GTDB taxonomy): domain Bacteria; phylum Actinomycetota; class Actinomycetes; order Actinomycetales; family Microbacteriaceae; genus Cryobacterium. The sequence continues at coordinate 75,102 of NZ_JADOVI010000013.1, forward strand.
ACCCGGCCGGCTGATCGGCTCGGTCTTCTTCAGCGGCTTCACCGTGTTCCTCGTGCTGGCCGGGATCGCCCTCGTCGTCAGCGTCGCGTTCGGCGGCAGCGGCTGGCTGCTCGTTGCCATCCTCCCCGGCATGATCGGCAGCGTCAGCTACTACTTCTCCCGGTTCACCAAGTCCCTGCGCTACAGCATCGCCGGCACCCCCGACGGCGTGCGGGTGGGCTTCGGCCTGCTGTCGACGAGCAACGAGACCCTCCCGCCCGGCCGCATCCACGCCATCCGGGTGTCGCAGCCCCTGCTCTGGCGGCCGTTCGGCTGGTGGCAGGTGCGGATCAACACGGCCGGGCACTCCACCAACAAGGGAGCGGCCGGCGAGGCCAACACCACCACCCTCCCGGTCGGCACGGAGGACGACGTCGCCCGGGTGCTCGAACTGATCCTGCCCGGTTTCAACTCCGCCGAACACCTCGCGCTGATCAGCCGCGGCCTCCGCTCGAAGGGCGGCGACGACGGCTTCACCAACGCGCCCCCGCGTGCCGCCTGGCTCCGCCCGTTCTCCTGGCGCCGCACCGGCTACGCCCTCTCCGACGGGATCGCGCTGCTGCGCCGCGGCACCGTCAGCCGGGAACTGATCCTCGTGCCGCTCGCCCGGCTGCAGAGCGTCGGCGTCAGCCAGGGCCCAGTGCTGCGGATGCTCCGCCTCGCCTCGGCCGGACTGCACACCGTCGCCGGCCCGGTCGCCGCCACGCTCAGCGTGGTCGACGCCGGAGAGGCCGTGACCCTGTTCGAGCGCGTCTCCGCCGGCGCGATCGAGTCCGCCCATCTGGACACCAGCCACCACTGGAACCTTCCGAACGGAGCCCCCGAATGACGCAGCGACCCGGCCGGCTCGGGATCGGCATCATCGGCGCCGGCCACGTCGGCCCCATCCTCGGCGCGGCCCTGGCCGGAGCCGGCCACGCGATCGTCGGCATCTCCGCGATCTCCCAGGCCAGCCGCGACCGGGCCGAAGCCATCCTGCCGTTCGTGCCCATCCTGACCGTGCCCGAGATCGTCGAGCGCAGCGAACTGGTGATCATCGCCGTGCCGGACGCCCAGTTGGAAAGCCTCATCGCCGGGCTCGCCGCCACCGGCACCTGGCAGGCCGGCCAGCTCGTGCTGCACACCTCCGCCCGGTTCGGCACGACCGTGCTCGCCCCGGCCCAGGCCGGCGGGGCGATCCCGCTGGCGATCCACCCCGCGATGAGCTTCACCGGCACGAGCATCGACATCGCCCGGCTGGCCGACAGCTGGTTCGCGGTGACCGCGCCCACCCCGGTTCTGCCGATCGCTCAGGCGCTTGTCGTGGAAATGGGCGGCGAACCGGTGATCGTCGCGGAGGCCGATCGCCCCCGTTACGCCGAGGCCGTGGACACGGCCACCGCGTTCGCGACCTCGATCGTCGAGCAGGCGACCGGCCTGCTCGCCGGGATCGGGATCGACAGGCCGGGGGCCGTGATCGCGCCGCTGGTGCGCTCGGCCATGGAGAACGCCCTCGCCCGCACCGGCCCCGACCGGCTCGACCTGTCCCTGCTCGCGGACCTGCCCGGGTCGGGCAGCCGCGAAGACCCTGACCACGAAGACGCTGACGACTTCGATGAATGAACCAACCGCAACACACGGAGGACGAGTGAACGTGCTCACCACACCAGAGGTCATCGACACCATCGCCGGGCTGCGCGCCCGGCTGGCCGGAACCGGGGCGCGAGCCGGCGAAAGGCCCCGCGTCGTGCTCGTTCCGACCATGGGCGCCCTGCACGCCGGCCACCTGGCCCTGGTGCGCCGGGCCCGGGAACTCGGCGACATCGTGGTGGTGTCGATCTTCGTCAACCCCCTGCAATTCGGCGCCGGCGAGGACCTCGCCAGCTACCCGCGCACCCTCGAAGCGGACGTCGCCGCCCTCGCCACGGTCGGTGCCGACCTCGTCTTCGCCCCGACCGGCCAGGTCATGTACCCGCACGGCCCCAGCTCCACCCGGGTCACCGCCGGCCCCGTCGGCACGCTGTACGAGGGTGCGGCCCGGCCCGGGCATTTCGACGGCATGCTCACCGTCGTCTCCAAGCTGATCAACATCGTCGGCCCCGACGTGGTCGTCTTCGGCCAGAAGGACGCCCAGCAGGTGTTCCTGGTCGAAGCGATGCTCGCGGACCTCGACTTCCGGCCTGTGATCGAGGTCGTGCCGATCGTGCGGGAAGAGAGCGGGCTCGCGCTCTCCAGCCGCAACCGCAACCTCGCCGAGGAGCAGCGCGCCGCGGCCAGGGCGCTGTCGGCGGGGCTGGCGGCCGCGGCATCCGTCGCCGGCCGGGGCGTGGCCGCCGCCCTGCAGGCGGCCCATGCGTTCATCGACGCCCAGCCACTGGTTAAACTGGACTATCTCGTCGTCGTGGACCCGCAGACCTTCCTTCCGGTCGCGGCCGACCATCTCGGGCCCGCCCGGATGCTGGTCGCCGCGCTGGTGGGCAGCACCCGCCTGATCGACAACGCAGCCCTCGACCTGAACTGACCATCTTCTTCCCACCAGATCAACCCGCGGAACAGCCAGGGCACCGCCCGCCTGCCAGCCGCCGACGGAGAACCGCATGAGCCCGAACAACACCCCTCAGCCCGCCCCGACCGCGGCAGCGACCGACGCCCCGAGCACGGCCGAACTCGCCGAGGCCGAGGCCGCGCTGGCGGAGATCACCGAGCAGAAGGCCGTGCGGCTCGCCAAGCGCGACCGCCTGATCGGGGCCGCGACGACCCCCGGCGGCGGCGCCTACCCGGTCTCCGTTCCGGTCACCGACACCATTCCCGCCGTGCGGGCCCGGTTCGGCGACCTCGAACCGGATGCCGTCACGGGCGTCACGGCGGGCCTCGCCGGCCGGGTCGTGCACCTGCGCAACACCGGCAAGCTCTGCTTCGCCAGCCTGCAGGCCGGCGACGGCAGCCGGATCCAGGCCATGGTCTCCCTCGGCGAGGTGGGCGCGGAGTCCCTGGCCGAGTGGAAGGACCTGGTCGACCTCGGCGACCACCTCTTCGTCTCCGGCGAGGTCATCTCCTCTCGCCGCGGCGAGCTGTCGATCATGGTCACCGACTGGCAGATCGCCGCGAAGGCCCTGCTGCCCCTGCCGAACCTGCACACCGAGCTCAGCGAGGAGACGCGGATGCGCAGCCGCTACCTCGATCTGATCGCCCGCGAGCAGGCCCGGGCCAGCGTCGTCGCACGCTCCCAGACCATCGCCAGCCTGCGCAGGACGTTCACCGAGCGCAACTTCCTCGAGATCGAGACGCCGATGCTGCAGGTCATGCACGGTGGGGCATCCGCCCGCCCGTTCACGACCCACAGCAACGCCTTCGACACCGACCTCTACCTGCGGATCGCCCCCGAGTTGTTCCTCAAGCGCGCCGTCGTCGGCGGCATCGACCGGGTCTACGAGATCAACCGCAACTTCCGTAACGAGGGTGCCGACTCCACCCACTCGCCCGAGTTCGCCATGCTCGAGGCCTATGAGGCGTACGGCGACTACAACTCGATCGCCGACCTCACCCAGACGCTGATCCAGGATGCCGCGCTCGCGGTCTCCGGCTCCCACGTCGTGACCTGGGCCGACGGCACGAAGTTCGACCTCGGCGGCGACTGGGACAGGATCGGCATGTACGACAGCCTGTCGGCCGCGGTCGGCTACCCGATCTCCCCGGAGACGCCGCTGGCCGAGCTGCAGGTGCTCGCCGACGCCGAGGGCCTCGAGATCGACCACCCCATCCACGGGAAGTACGTGGAGGAACTGTGGGAGCACTTCGTCAAGGGCGGCCTCACCCGGCCCACCTTCGTGATGGACTTTCCCGTCGACACCAGCCCGCTCGTGCGCGGCCACCGACAGATCGCCGGCGTGGTCGAGAAGTGGGACCTCTACGTGCGCGGCTTCGAACTGGCCACGGGCTACTCCGAGCTCGTCGACCCCGTGATCCAGCGTGAACGGTTCGTCGAGCAGGCCAGGCTCGCGGCCGGGGGAGACCCCGAGGCCATGCGCCTCGACGAGGAGTTCCTCCGCGCCCTCGAATACGGCATGCCGCCGACGGGCGGGATGGGCATGGGGATCGACCGGCTGCTGATGGCGCTGTCCGGCCTCGGCATCCGCGAGACCATTCTCTTCCCGTTGGTAAAGTAAGCCCATGAGCCAGCAGCCCCCGGAGGAACCCGCCCGCGACGACGCCGCCCGTGATGAACTCGAGCGTTCCGAACGATCGAGTGAGGAACCGACGGGCGGCGACGGATCCGCTCCGGCCGAGAAAGAGGGCCCGTCGACGAACCGGATCATCCTCTGGGTCATCGTCGGCGGCATCGCGCTCTACCTGATCGGTTCAGGAATCTACGGCATCCTCGTCAAATGACGGGCGTCGTGCTGTTCACCGGGGACAGCGTCACCGACTGCGGCCGTCGTGAGGACCACGACGGCCATCTCGGGTCGGGTTACGTGCGGAACATCGCCGGCTCCGGCTGGGCGTCCGGCCGCCGGGTCGTGAACACCGGCATCGGCGGCAATCGCATGGTCGATCTCGCCGCCCGCCGGCAGCGGGACGTGCTCGCCCATGCCGCCGAGATCGTGTCGGTGCTGATCGGCGTCAACGACACCTGGCGGCGTTACGACGACAACGAGACCACCACCGCCGAGAGCTTCGAGAACGACTACCGCCGGCTGCTCGATCCGATCGCGCGCGCGGGCAGCCGGCTCGTGCTGGTGGAACCGTTTCTGCTGCCGGTCACCGAGGCGCAGCGCGCCTGGCGCGAGGACCTCGACCCGAAGATCGACGTGGTGCACCGGCTGGCGGTCGACTACGACGCGGTGCTCGTCACCGCCGACGCCGGCCTCACCCGGAGCGCCGCGGCCCTCGGCGCCGCCACCGTCGCCCTCGACGGGGTGCACCCGACGAGTGTCGGACACGAGTTGCTCGCCAGCCTGTGGCTCGAAGCGGTCACCGCCGCCGGCCTCTGACCGCCGCGCCTGCCTGTGCCCTGACGAATTCGACGGAGATTTTCCCGAAATCCGGCATTAATCGGTGATTTTCGGGCGCTGGAGCAAGAAAGTCCGTCGAATTTGACGGGGGCGGCGAGCGGATGCCGCGCAGCCGGCTCAGTCCCGGTGGCGCCGCGCCCGGCCGGCCAGTTCGGTGGCGCGCGGCGACAGTTCCTGCTGCAGGATCAGCGCCGCACCGCCGACCGCGGCCGCGTCGGCGACATGCGCGGAGAGCCGCACGTCGACCGGATGCCGGGCCCGGGCGAAGAAGCGCTGCTCGAGCCGGGTGACCGCGGCGGTGAGGTAGAGCGAGCCGGCCGTGGCGAAGGACGGGCCGGCGAGCACGACCGAGTCGAGATCGAGGATGTTCGCCAGGTTCACGATGGCCGTGGCCAGCTGCCCGGCGGAGCGCTCGATCAGCTCGAGGGCGAACGGGTTGCCGTGCACGGCGGCCGTGGCGATCAGGTCGAAGTCCCGGAACGGATCGCCGTCGGGGGAGAGCTCGAAGCCCGCCGCGTGCCCGGCCCCGATCAGGGCGCGCGCCCTGGCCGCCACGGCGCGGGGACCGGCGAGGTCCTCGACGGTGCCGCCCGGGGTCGTCCCGGTCGGGTCGTCGACCCAGAGCTGGCCGAGTTCGCCGGCGTTCGAACTGGCACCGCGGTAGACGGTGCCGCCGAGCACGATTCCCGCGCCGATCCCGGCGCCCATGTAGACCGTGCAGTGGGCGGCCGCGTTCGCGACCGTGCCGCCCCAGAACTCGCCGATGGCCGCGGCGGTCGCGTCGTTGTCGAGCGTCACCGGCAGTCCCGTCGCGCGCTGCAGGGCGGCGCGCACCGGGAAATCACCCCAGGTGGCCAGGGTCGGCGGGGCCAGGATGCGACCGGCCTCGAGATCGAGCGGGCCGGGCGCGACGATGCCGATGCCGGCCACCAGCGGGGTGGCGATGTCCAGGCTCGCCAGCAGGCGCCCGATCCGCTCCGCGATCCGCTCGATCACCCGGTCGGGGCTTCCGTCGCCGACGCCCCTCGTGCGGGTGCGGCCGACGACGGCGCCGGAGAGGTTCGTGACCACGAAGGTGATGAAGTCGGCGCCGAGCTGCACCCCGACCGCGAACCGGGCATCCGGATTGATGTTCAGCAGCACCCGGGGCTTGCCGCCGGTCGACTCGCTGCGCCCGGTCTCCAGCACGAGGCCGTCGAGGATGAGCTGGCGGACCACGGTCGACATGGTCGCCTGGGTCAGCCCGGTGCGCTCGGCGAGCTCGACCCGGCTGATCGGGCCCTCGGAGCGGATGAGGTCGAGAACGATGCCCCGGCTCGTCGTGGTCGCGAGCGGAGCGCGCGGGTTCGTCATTCTGCCTCCAACGCACAGGATAAGGCCCGGGCCGCGATGGTGGATAATCCAACTGTGATCCCCGAACCCGAGCCCACCGAGCGGCAGCATCCGCCGCGCCCGCAGGCGCCATCGTCGGAGGTCGGCCTCGAGATCGGGCTGGTGCTCCGCCGCCCGCCGCGCCTGCTGGGGATCGACCCGTTCTACGCCGAGTTCATCGCGGGGATGGAACGCGTGCTCGCCGCGGACGACGGCTCGGTGCTGCTGCAGGTGGTGCCCAGCCTCACGAAGGAGACCGAGACCTACCGGCGCTGGGCGGCGTCCGGTCAGGTGGCGGGGGTCGTGCTCGCCGATCTGGTCGACGACGACGGCCGGGCCGACTTCCTCCGCACCCTTGGCATCCCCGCCCTGGTGCTGGGCGAGAAGACGCCGCCGCCGGGGGTCGCCGCCGTGCAGGTCGACAACTACGCGGCGATGACGGATGCCGTCACCCGGCTCACCGACCTCGGTCACCGGCGGATCGGCCGGGTCTCCGGCCCGCGACCCCTGTTGCACACCCGGGCGCGCACCGAGGCTTTCGAGGTCGCGACCGCCGACCTCGGCGCGGAGGGGGTCGTCGTGGAGGGCGACTACACCGAGGAGAGCGGCGGGCGAGCCACCCGCACCCTGCTCGGCCTGGCCGAGCCGCCGACGGCGATCATCTACGACAACGACCTGATGGCGGTCGCCGGCCTCGGCGTCGCCGCCGAACTCGGCATCGACGTGCCGGGGTCGCTGTCGCTGCTCGCCTGGGACGACTCCGCACTGTGCCAGCTGGCCACCCCGCCGTTGTCCGTGATGAGCCGCGACGTGCGCGCCCTCGGCGAAATGGCGGCCGGGGCGCTGCTCGGCCTGATCAGGAACGACGTGCCGGCGATCCTGCCGGCACCCTCGCCGCGCTTCATCACCCGCGGGTCGACGGGAACCGCTCCGCCGGATCCCCGCTAGCGGATTCGGCGGCGGGCCGGGCGGGCCGGGCGCCCGTGCCTGGCGAAGCATCCGGGAACCGGGCCGTTCCCGGCGCCGATTTCCCGTATCGTAGACAGGGATATGGACAACTTCTGGGTTAGCGCTTTCTGGTCGCTCGTGCCCACCGTGCTGGTCGGGCTGATCTTCTGGCTGGTGATGCGGTCCATCCTCCGGGCCGACCGCACCGAGCGGAAGGTCTACGCCCGGATCGAGGCGGAAGAACGCGCGAAACTCGGGCTCGACAAGCCGGTCACCTGACCCGGCATGTTCGGCATCGACATCTCGACCTTCATCCTGGTGGTCGCCCTCGCCGTCGACTTCACCATCCGCGTGGTCGCCGTGATCGTCGTCCCGCGCAACCGGCGGCCCACCTCGGGCATGGCCTGGCTGCTGGCCATCTTCTTCATCCCCTACCTCGGGGCCCTGCTCTTCCTGATGATCGGCTACCGCACCCTGCCGAAGAAACGGCTGGAGAAGCAGGAGGAGATCAACCAGTTCATCCTCGACAGCACCGAGGGAATCGAACAGGTGCGCCGGGACCACGTCTGGCCGCCGTGGCTGGATTCCGTCGTCGAGCTCAACCGCAACCTCGGGTCGATGCCGCTGGTCGGCGGCAACCAGGCCCGGCTGCTCGGCGACTACGAGGGCACCCTCGCCGAGATGGTCGCCGACATCGACAAGGCCCGCAAGTTCGTGCACGTCGAGTTCTACATCTTCTCCCTCGACAAGACGACGGCCCCGTTCTTCGACGCCCTCGAGAACGCCGTCAAACGCGGCGTGACCGTGCGGGTGCTGATGGACCACATCCAGTCGATGCGCAAGCCCGGCTACCGCAAGACCCTGCGCCGGCTCACCGCGTCCGGCGTGAAGTGGGAGCTGCTCCTGCCGCTGCAGCCGTTGAAAGGCAAGTGGCAGCGCCCCGACCTGCGCAACCACCGCAAGCTCGTCATCGTCGACGGCAAGGTCGGCTACATGGGCTCCCAGAACATCATCGACCGCAGCTACAACATGCCCGCCAACATCCGTCGCGGTCTCAAATGGAAAGACCTGATGACCCGGCTCGAGGGCCCGATCGTGTCCGGGCTCAACGCGATCTTCATCACCGACTGGTACGGCGAGACCGACGACCTGCTCACCCGTGACATCGAACCGGCGGATGCCGAGGTCGTGCCGCACTCGCTGGACTGCCAGGTCGTGCCCAGCGGCCCCGGGTTCGAGGGGGAGAACAACCTGCGCCTGTTCCTCGCGCTGCTCTACTACGCCCAGGAACGCATCATCATCACGAGCCCGTACTTCGTGCCGGACGAGTCGATCATGTACGCCATCACCACGGCCACCCAGCGCGGACTGCACGTGGAGCTGTTCGTGTCCGAGGTCGGCGACCAGGCGCTGGTCTACCACGCGCAGCGCTCCTACTACGAAGAGCTGTTGCGGGCCGGCGTGATCATCTACCTGTACAAGGCGCCGTACGTTCTACACGCCAAGCACTTCACCATCGACGACGAGGTCGCCGTGATCGGCTCGAGCAACATGGACATGCGCTCGTTCAGCCTCAATTTCGAGGTGTCGCTGATGGTGCGCGGCCGCTCCTTCGTGCGCGACCTCCGGGCGGTCGAAGACGGCTACCGGGCCGACAGCCGCCAGCTCACCCTCGACGAGTGGATGCAGCAGCCGCTGCGCTCGACCGTGCTCGACAACCTCGCCCGGCTCACCAGCGCGGTGCAGTAGCCGGCACGGTGCCGTCTCTGCCGTCTCTGCCGTCTCTGCCGTCTCTGCCGTCTTCACCGGCGAGATCTACCGTTCCGGTCGAAACCGACCTGCGCAACGCTCGGTCTCGACCGGAAAGGTAGATCTCGGCGACCGGGCGGCGACCGGGCGGCGACCGGGCGGCGACCGGGCGCGGTCAGGGCGCGGGGCGTCATCCGTCACGCCTGCGGCGAACAGAGGCGCGGTTTTGGGGGTTCCCTCGTTACTCTCGATGTATCGGCGCCACAACTGCCCTGGCGCCAAGGGAGCGATCACATGTTTGAGAGATTTACCGACCGAGCTCGTCGCGTCGTCGTCCTGGCCCAAGAAGAGGCCAAGATGCTCAACCACAATTACATCGGCACCGAGCACATCCTGCTCGGGCTGATCCACGAAGGCGAGGGTGTGGCCGCCAAGGCCCTCGAGAGCCTGGGCATTTCCCTCGACGCCGTGCGCGAGCAGGTGCAGGACATCATCGGCCAGGGCCAGCAGCAGCCGACCGGGCACATCCCGTTCACGCCGCGCGCCAAGAAGGTGCTCGAACTGAGCCTGCGCGAGGCCCTGCAGCTCGGCCACAACTACATCGGCACCGAGCACATCCTGCTCGGCCTCATCCGCGAGGGTGAAGGCGTTGCCGCCCAGGTGCTCGTCAAGCTCGGCGCCGACCTCAACCGGGTGCGCCAGCAGGTCATCCAGCTCCTCTCCGGCTACCAGGGCAAGGAGCAGGTCCAGGTTGGGGCCAACGAGACGGCGAGCGGTCCGGCGGGCAGCCAGATTCTCGACCAGTTCGGCCGCAACCTCACCCAGGCCGCGCGCGAGAACAAGCTCGACCCGGTGATCGGGCGCGAGAAAGAGATCGAACGGGTCATGCAGATCCTGTCCCGACGATCGAAGAACAACCCTGTCCTGATCGGTGAGCCGGGCGTCGGCAAGACCGCCGTCGTCGAGGGCCTCGCCCAGGCCATCGTCAAGGGCGATGTGCCCGAGACGCTGAAGGACAAGCAGCTCTACTCGCTCGACCTCGGCTCCCTGATCGCCGGCAGCCGCTACCGCGGTGACTTCGAGGAACGCCTCAAGAAGGTCACCAAGGAGATCCGCACCCGCGGCGACATCATCATCTTCATCGACGAGATCCACACCCTCGTCGGTGCAGGTGCCGCCGAGGGCGCGATCGACGCGGCCAGCATCCTGAAGCCCCTGCTCGCCCGCGGCGAGCTGCAGACCATCGGTGCGACCACGATCGACGAGTACCGCAAGCACTTCGAGAAGGATGCCGCGCTCGAGCGCCGCTTCCAGCCGATCCAGGTGGCCGAGCCGTCGCTGCCCCACACCATCAACATCCTCAAGGGGCTGCGCGACCGGTACGAGGCGCACCACAAGGTCTCGATCACCGACGGGGCCCTCGTGGCCGCGGCGAACCTCGCCGACCGCTACGTCTCCGACCGGTTCCTCCCCGACAAGGCCATCGACCTGATCGACGAGGCCGGCGCGCGCCTGCGCCTGTCGATCCTGTCCAGCCCGCCCGAGCTGCGCGAATTCGACGAGAAGATCGCCGTGGTCCGCGCCGCCAAGGAGACCGCGATCGAGGAACAGGACTTCGAGAAGGCCGCCGGCCTGCGCGACGAGGAGAAGAACCTCCTCGGCGAGCGTCTGCGCCTGGAGAAGAAGTGGAAGTCCGGCGACGTCAAGACCACGGCCGTCGTCGACGAGGGCCTGATCGCCGAGGTGCTCGCCCAGGCGACCGGCATCCCCGTGTTCAAGCTCACCGAGGAGGAGTCCTCGCGGCTCGTCTTCATGGAGAAGGCCCTGCACCAGCGCGTCATCGGCCAGGAGCAGGCCATCGCGGCCCTCGCCAAGACCATCCGCCGCACCCGCGCCGGCCTGAAGGACCCCAAGCGTCCCTCCGGTTCGTTCATCTTCGCCGGCCCCACCGGCGTCGGCAAGACCGAGCTGGCCAAGGCGCTCGCCGAGTTCCTCTTCGACGACGAGGCCGCCATGATCTCCCTCGACATGAGCGAGTACGGCGAGAAGCACACCGTCTCCCGGCTGTTCGGTGCCCCCCCCGGCTTCGTCGGCTTCGAAGAGGGCGGCCAGCTCACCGAGAAGGTGCGCCGCAAGCCGTTCTCCGTGGTGCTCTTCGACGAGATCGAGAAGGCGCACCCCGACATCTTCAACTCGCTCCTCCAGATCCTGGAAGAGGGCCGGTTGACCGATGGCCAGGGTCGGGTGATCGACTTCAAGAACACCGTGATCATCATGACCACCAACCTCGGCACCAAGGACATCAGCGGCGCGCCCGTCGGGTTCCAGCTCGAGGGCGACACGTCTACCAGCTACGACCGGATGGCCGGCAAGGTCAAGGAAGAACTCAAGAAGAACTTCAAGCCCGAGTTCCTCAACCGCGTCGACGAGGTCATCGTCTTCCCGCAGCTGACCAAGCCTGAGCTGCTCCAGATCGTGGACCTGTTCATCAAGCGTTTGAGCGACCGCCTGCTCGACCGCGACATGACCGTCGAGCTGACCCTCCCGGCCAAGGAGCACCTGATCGAGGTCGGCTTCGACCCGACGCTCGGCGCCCGGCCGCTGCGCCGAGCGATCCAGCGCGAGGTGGAGGACCGCCTGTCGGAGAAGATCCTGCAGGGCGAGCTGAACGCGGGCGACCACGTGCACGTCGACTTCGTGGCCGGCGAGTACGTCTTCACCACCACGGCGCGCAAGTCCGCGGTGTCGGTCGGCGTCAACACGACCGCAGCCCTGGGCACCGGGCCGGGCACGCCCGACCTCGCCGTGACCAGCGAGTAGCAGCACAGCAGCGAACCAGGCGGCAACGTCTCGAAGGGCCCGGCGGAGCATCCGACGGGCCCTTCCTCGTTCCCCGGCCGGTTGCCCCCGGTCGTCGACGGGCGAGGGGAGGGGGCTAACTCAGGAGATCCGTTCGGGCCGCCGCCGCACCCCCGGAAAACCGGGGGCGACTTCCGTAGACTGGAACGGTTTTCCTGAATTAGCTACGAGAGAAAGGGCCGGTAAGCGCCACATGCAGGAGTATTCGGTGCGCCGGGCGCGCACAAGCGACGTGCCGCGGATCCAGGCGCTGGTCGCCCCGCTCGTGCAGGAACGCATCCTGCTCGGCAAGGAGAGCGTGGTCTTCTACGAGGCCGTGCAGGAGTTCCGGGTGGTCGAAGACGCCGACGGCCACCTGATCGGCTGCGGCGCCCTGCACGTCATGTGGGAGGACCTCGGCGAGGTGCGCACCCTGGCCGTCACCGCCGACCGGCTCGGCCGCGGCGTCGGCCACGCCCTGATCGACCGGCTCGAAGCGGATGCCCGCGAGCTCGGCCTGACCCGCCTCTTCTGCCTCACGTTCGAGGTGCCGTTCTTCAGCCGGCACGGCTTCACCGACATGGGCTCGGAGACGGTCGACCCGCTCGTCTACGCCGAGCTGGTGCGCTCCCACGACGAGGGCGTCGCCGAGTTCCTCGACCTCGCCCGGGTGAAGCCGAACACCCTCGGAAACACCCGGATGGTCAAGCGCCTGGTCTGATTCCCCGCGCGAGCCGGGGCCGCTCCGCCCCACGGCGACCGTCGGCGCACATGCTACCCATTCGAGTGCCGCTCATGTGGGGGTAATTCCGGCCGTTCCTGCTCATCCGCGCGACACGCCGGTTTCGCACGAACCGTTCACCTTTCCGTCTGCCATTCGTAGCCGAGATTCCCTATCTTGGCCTTGACCGCTTCCGGTCGATGAATGGGGAGAACAATGTCATCTGCACCTCGAAGCCGTCTGCGCCTGGTCGGCGCCGCACTGCTGGGAGTGAGCCTCGTCGCCGCTCCGCTCTTCGCCCTCCCGGCGCAGGCCAGCCCGGCCGGCACCGGCGTCGTCATCAACGAGGCCTACCTCAACGGCGGCAGTGGGGGTGCGAGCTACCTGAACAAGTTCGTCGAGCTCTACAACCCCACGGATGCCCCGGTCACCCTCGACGGCACCTCGCTCCAGTACCGTTCCGCCACCGGCGCCCAGAACCCGACCGGCGTGCTCGCGCTGACCGGCCAGATCCCGGCCAGGGGCTACTTCCTCGTGCAGGGCAACTCGAACGCCGCCAACGGCGCCGCGCTGCCGGTCCCCGACGCCTCCCTCGCCTTCTCCTTCGCCGCCGGCGGCGGAACGCTCTTCCTCGCCGACCAGGCCACCGCACTGACCGCGCCGGCCACCGGCTCGCTCGTCGGCACGCCCGGGATCATCGACCTGCTCGGCTACGGCACCTCGCTGACCTTCGAGACCGCGGCCGCCCCCGCGGCATCCGTCACCACCTCGCTCGCCCGCACCGGCCAGGTCGACACCGACGCCAACGCGGCCGACTTCACCGCCGCCGCGCCGACCCCGATGAACGCCGCGTCCACCCCGACGCCGACCCCGACGCCGACGCCCACGGACACCCCGACGCCCACGCCGACCCCCACGCCGACGGTGACGCCCACCCCGGCCGACGCCCTGCCGATCAGCGAGATCCAGGGCACGACCGATGCGAGCCCGAAGGCCGGCAGCACCGTGACCACCTCCGGTGTCGTCACCGCCGCCTACCCGGCCGGCGGCTTCAAGGGCTTCTACCTGCAGACGCCCGGCACCGGCGGCGCCCTCGACCCCGCCACCCACCCGGCCTCCGACGGCATCTTCGTCTACACCGGTACGCTCACCACCACCGTGGCCGTCGGCGACTACCTCTCCGTCACCGGCGCCGTCAGCGAGTACTTCGGCCTGACCCAGCTGAGCGTCCCCGCCCTCACCGACCTCGCCCCGCTCGACAAGACCGGCATCGTGCCGCCGCAGCCGGCCACCGTCGCCCTGCCGAGAGAGGCCGCCGCCCGCGAATCGCTCGAGGGCATGCTTCTCGCCCCGGCCGGCGACTTCACCGTCACCAACAACTACTCCACCAACCAGTACGGCGAGATCGGCCTCGCCGCCGGCACCACCGCGCTCGTCACGCCGACCGCCGTGGCCCGCCCCGGCACGGCCGAGTACACCGCCGCCGTCGCCGACAACACGGCCAGGGCCGTCACCCTCGACGACGGCGCCACCACCAACTACCTGGCCGCAGCCAACAAGGCCAAGCCGGTCCCGTACCTGTCGACGGATGCCCCGGTGCGCATCGGCGCGGCCGTCACCTTCACGAAGCCGGTCATCCTCGACTTCCGCAACAGCGCGTGGAAGTTCCAGCCGACCGCCGAGCTCGTGCCCGCCACGGCCGCCACCGTGCAGCCGGCGACCTTCGCCGACACCCGCACGGCCGCGCCGCGCGAGGTGGGCGGAGACATCCGCCTCGCCACCTTCAACGTGCTCAACTACTTCCCGACCACCGGCGACTCGCTCACCGGCTGCACCTACTACACCGACCGGGCCGGCACACCGATCACCGTGAACAGCGGATGCGACGCCCGTGGCGCCGCCACCCAGGTCAGCTTCGAACGGCAGCAGGCCAAGATCGTCTCGGCGATCAACGCGCTCGGTGCCCAGGTCGTCTCGCTCGAGGAGATCGAGAACACGGCCCGGTTCGGCCAGAACCGCGACGCCGCCCTGTCCACCCTGGTCGACGCGCTCAACGCCGCCGCCGGCAGCCCGGTCTGGGCGTTCGTGCCCTCACCGGCCGTGCTCCCCACCTCCGAAGACGTGATCCGCACCGCGTTCATCTACAAGAAGGACGTCGTCGAGACCGTCGGGGCCTCCAGCATCCTCGACGTGCCGGCCTTCGTGAACGCCCGCCAGCCGCTCGCCCAGGCGTTCCAGCTGGTCGGCGACACCGGCAGCTCGTTCCTCGCCATCGTCAACCACTTCAAGTCGAAGGGGTCCGGCACCGGCGTCGATGCCGATACCGGCGACGGCCAGGGTGCCTCGAACGCCTCCCGGGTCAACCAGGCCACCGCCCTCGTCGGCTTCGCCGACAAGCTCAAGACCGACACGGGCATCAAGCGGGTCTTCCTCACCGGAGACTTCAACGCCTACGACAAGGAAGACCCGATCAAGGTCATCACCGACGCCGGCTACCGTAGCCAGGAGGCCAAGAGCGGCGAGTACACCTACGCGTTCGGCGGTGCGGTCGGCTCCCTCGACCACGTGTTCGCCTCGGTCGAAGCGGATGCCGCCGTCACTGACGTCGACGTCTGGAACATCAACTCGGTCGAGTCCGTCGCGCTCGAGTACAGCCGGTACAACACCAACGTCACCGACTTCTACCGCGCCGACCCGTACCGTTCCTCCGACCACGACCCCGCGGTCGTCGGCCTCAAGCTTGCCAGCCCTGCCGATGTGAACATCAACCTGCTCAACATCAACGACTTCCACGGGCGGATCGACGCGAACACGGTCAAGTTCGCCGGAACCGTCGAGCAGCTCCGCGCCGAGTACGGGGACGCGGCCACCCTGTTCCTCTCCAGCGGTGACAACATCGGCGCCTCGCTCTTCGCGTCGGCGTCGCAGAAGGACAAGCCCACCATCGACGTGCTGAACGCCCTCGGGCTGAAGGCCTCCGCGGTCGGCAACCACGAGTTCGACCAGGGCTTCGCCGATCTCACCGGCCGGGTCACCGACGCCGCCGACTTCGACTACCTCGGCGCCAACGTCTACCTCGCCGGCACCCAGACCCCGGCCCTGCCGGAGTACGCGATCGTCGACGTCTCCGGAGTGAAGGTGGGCGTGATCGGCGCCGTCACCGAGGAGACACCTTCGCTCGTCTCGCCGAACGGCATCTCCACCCTCAGCTTCGGCGACCCGGTCGCCGCGGTGAACCGGGTCTCGGCGCAGTTGAGCGACGGCAACCCGGCCAACGGTGAAGCCGACGTGCTCGTCGCCGAATACCATGAGGGTGCCGGAGCCGGCGCGCCCGAGGGCGCCACGCTCGAGCAGGAGCTCGCGGTCACCGACAGCGCCTTCGCGAAGATCGTCACCCAGACCGCCGCCGGCGTCGATGCGATCTTCACGGGCCACACCCACAAGCAGTACGCGTGGAACGCCCAGGTGCCCGGGGCCGCAGCTGGCGTCACCCGCCCGGTGCTGCAGACCGGCAGCTACGGCGAGAACGTCGGCCAGGTCGTGCTCAACTTCAACAAGACATCCGGTGTCACCACCACCGTCAAGAACCAGGACGTGAAGCGGTCGACGACCGCCGACGCCGCCCTGGTCGCCGCGTACCCGCGGGTCGCCACCGTGAAGACGATCACGGATGCCGCGCTCGCCCAGGCGGCCGTCATCGGCAGCCAGCCGATCGGCTCGGTGACCGCCGACGTGACCCGCGCCTGCATCGGCGGCACCGCGCCCTGCGCCGAGAACCGTGCGGCCCCGTCGGCGATGGGGACCCTGGTCGCCAACTCGCTGCGCGAGTCGCTCGCCGACCCGCTCAAGGGCGGAGCCGAGATCGGCGTCGTCAACCCGGGCGGTATGCGGGCCGACCTCAGCCAGGCGCCGGACGGCGTCGTCACCTACGCCGAGGCCAACGCGGTGCTGCCGTTCCTGAACAACCTGTGGACGACCAGCCTTACCGGCGCCCAGTTCAAGACGGTGCTCGAGCAGCAGTGGCAGCGCGACGCGGCCGGCAACGTGCCGAGCCGACCCTACCTGCAGCTCGGGTTGTCCGACAACGTCAACTACACCTTCGACGGCACCCGCGCCGAGGGCGACCGGATCACCGGCATCTGGATCAACGGCGCCGCCATCGACCCGGCGAAGTCCTACCGGGTCGGGTCGTTCAACTTCCTGCTCACCGGCGGGGACAACTTCCGCGCCTTCCTCGGCGGCACGGGAACGCGCGACTCCGGTCTCGTCGACCGGGACGCGTGGATCAGCTACCTCACCGCGCACAGCCCGGTCACCCCGTCGTTCGCCGCACGCCAGGCGAGCGTCACGGGGGCACCGACCGCACCGGTCAGCCGCGGCGATTCCGTCACCTTCACCGTCGGCGACCTCAACCTGACCTCGCTCGGCGCACCGAAGAACACCGAGCTGACCCTGCTCTGGCCGGGCAGCAACGCCACCCTCGGCACGGTCGCGGTGGATGCCGCGGGCAGCGCGGCGGTCACGGTCACCGTGCCCGCCGACGCCCCGGCAGCCAGCGTGCTCCAGCTGACGGCGAAGGAGTCCGGCACCATCGTGCGAGTCCCGTTCGCGGTCAACGTGCCGGTGCCACCCGCCGCCGCGCCGACCCCAGCGTCGTCCCGCGCCCTGACTAAGGCCCTGAAGAACAAGATCGCCACCGACCAGCGGGTCTACCACGCAGGCGACACCGTGACCATCACGGTCGGCACCTCCCATGCGGCGGAGTTCGTTTCGGCCTGGGTGCGGTCGACGCCGGTCAACCTCGGCGGCTGGCTCACCGTGGACGCGCAGGGCAAGGTCACTGTGACCCTGCCGGCCGACCTCCGTCCGGGAAACCACGACATCGTCGTGCAGGATGCGTCGGGTGCTGTGATCGGCTGGTCCGAGATCAAGGTTGACAAGGTGAAGACCCCGAAGCCGCCCCACGGCCACGGCCACGGCGACGACGGTCACGACGACTAGGACCAACCGTTGTGGGGTCGGAACCGGCGCCATCCAGGCCCGGTTCCGGCCTTTGTCCGATTCGATCCCGGCAAACACGACCGACACGCTCGGCATTCCCGGCCGTGCGCGGGAACCTCGTTAGCCTTGATCCATGTCGACGATCAAACATCCGGTCGGCCCCCAGTCCAGCAAGGTGTACTGGCGCCGTCGTCTCGTAGTGGGCCTCGGCCTGCTCTTCGTGCTTGTCATCATCATCCTCATCATCGTGCGCCCCGGCGCCAGCAACGGCCAGCCCGACGGCAAGCCGAAGGCTGCGGCCTCCACGGCGTCGACGGATGCCCCCGCCGCGGCCACCGACCCGGCCGCCACCCCCGCGAAGTGCGACCCGGCGCAGGTGAAGGTCGAGGCCACCACCGACGCCGACACCTATGAGCCCGGCAAGATGCCGCAACTCTCGCTCAGCATCACCAACACGGGTTCGGCGCCCTGCGTCATCAACGCGGGCACCGCGAAGCAGGTGTTCACGATCTCCAGCGGACAGGATGTCTACTGGAAGTCCACGGACTGCCAGACCGACCCCAGCGACGCGGATTTCACTCTGGAGCCCAAAGTGCCGGTGAGTTCGACCACCCCCGTCACCTGGGACAGGATCCGCTCCAGCCCCGACACCTGTGACTCCGACTCCCGGCCGGCGGCCCCGGCCGGCGGTGCGTCCTACCATCTGGCCGTGACCGTGGACGGCATCGAGGCGACGACCCCGAAGCAGTTCAGCCTCGACTAACCGCCGTCGAGTCCGGCGCCCCGCCGAGGTGATCGAGCCCGTCGAGACCTGCAAAAAGCCCCTTCGCGCCCTCCACAAAGGTGTCTTGTCGGTCATTGCACGCCCGGCCGTCCGAAAGTTGAATGTATATTCCGGTCCCTCTTGTACATATAGCAAGGTAAATGTACGATCCCAACATGTCGTCCATAGATCCCGTCAGCGTCTCGGATGCACGCGGCCAGCTTGCTGCAATCATTGACCGTGCCCGAACCGAACACGAGCCGGTCTTTCTGTCGCGGCGAGGAAGGCGAGTCGCTGCCGTTATCGACTCCGAGGATCTGGAGCGTCTGATCGGTTTGGCCGAGGACATGGCCGATATCCGTGCTGCCGAGGAATCGCGCGAGGAGATGCGTCGCACGAGGGCTGAACCGACGCCCTGGGATCAGGTGAAGGCAGACCTCGGCCTCGTATGACCTACTCGGTGAGGATTGCGCCAGCCGCGGAACGTCAACTGCGCAAGTTCGACCCGCCGGTGCGACGTCGCATTCAGGCTGCGATTGAACTCCTGGCGGGCGATCCCCGGCCGCCCAAGGCGATTCAACTCGTCGGCGGATCGGGTGAGTGGCGAGTTCGAACGGGTGACTACCGCATAATCTACGAGATTCACGATGAGCAGCTGATCGTGCTCGTTCTTCGACTCGGCCGCCGCCGCGAGATCTACGAAACCCGATAGCGACCTTCGTCCGGTACAAGTAGCCGGTGGTCGCGCCCGTGGAGATCAAGCTCAGCTGACCTGCCGCTGGGTCTTGCTGGGGAGGGGGATGAGCGTTTGCTCCGGGTCGACCGAGACCGGTGGCTTGAGCCAGTACTGGTCGCCGTCGTGGATGATGGTCCAGCCTGTGTTGTGGAGCAGCAGGTGGTGGGGGTGGCAGAGGCAGACTCCGTCGGCGAGGTCGGTGGAGCCGTGTTCGAGGAGCCACTCCTTGAGGTGGTGGGCTTCGGTCCAGGAGGGTGGCCGGTCGCAGTCGGGCCAGACGCAGCCGCCGTCGCGGGCGCCCATGGCGGTACGTTGGGCCGGGGTGAAGACTCGTTGTTCCCTTCCGACGTCGACGGGTTGGCCGGTGTTGTCGAAGAGGATTCCGATGTAGCCGGTGTCGCAGAGTTGTCGTTCGACGGTGGCGAGGGAGATCGGGGCGGGGTTGCCCTCGATGGACCCGTGCCCGGTCGCGAGGACCACGGCCGTCCCCGGCCGGTCAGGTTGGCCGGTTCGCCCGGTTTGCCCGGATGGCCCGGTTTGCCCAACTTGGATGGCTTGGCTGGTCTGGCCGGGCTCGCCGGGTCGGCCGGGCTGGCTGGAGGGAGCAGCTGTGTCAACTCTGCCCACCCGAATGGGCCGGGCATCTGACCTGCCCTGCGCTTCCGGCGTTCCAGGTGCTCCGGTGGCGCCGGGTGTTGATGGTGTGGAGGGGGCTGTGCCGGCCGGCGCCTGGGGTGCACTGCCGGCACCGGTGCCGGTGCCGGTACCGGTTTTGGTGCGGGTGGCGTCGGTGAGGTCCTTTTGGGTGACGATGATGCGGACGGTGGGGCGGCGGCCTCCGAGCATCTGGCCGGGGTCGACTTCGCCGGCGATCTTGAGTAGTTGCACGAAGGAGTCCGCGGCGATCTGCGCGGTGCTGCGCGGGTCGTCCTGGACGGCCTTGGCCCAGGCGGCGCGCTTCTTGTCCACGAAGCGCACCCCGCCGCGCCTGGGGCTGGTGATCGAGTCGTAGGTGGAGAGCACGAACTCGCCGTCTTCGGGGGCGAAGAGCCCGTGCAGGCGGACCTTGCCGTCGGGGAGGCGGTAGACCTTGAGGAACCGGTCGTCGTAAGCCTGCTTCTCCCGGGCGGCGATGCCGGCCTGGTCGAGGTCGTCGCGCATCCTCCGGGCTTGTTTGAAACACTGGTCCGCGTTCAACTCACCCGCCTCCGCCAGTAGCCGGGTGAGGGCGGTGGCGAGTTTGTCTGCCGTGACGGCGGTGTCGATGTCGCCGAGCCCCTTGCGGATGGATTCGGCGGCGTCGACGGAGAGGGTTCCGGCGGTCACGGCGCGGGCGATCGGCGCCTGCCACGACCCGGGACCGGCCGGATCGGGCGGGAAACCGCCAGGGTCGCCAGGGCCCCCGGTGCCGTCGAGGCCGCCCGAGTCGCCGCCAACGCCAGTCCCGCCAACGCCCGTCCCGTCAGCGCCGGTCCCCTCGGCACCGGTCCCGTCAGCGCCGGTCCCGTCGGCGCCCGTCCCTCCGCCGTCTGTCCCGCCCGCACCCGTCCCATCAACGCCGGTCCCGTCGGCACCGGTCGATCCGAGGCCCTCTGCGGCCTGCCGGTCGGCGGCCTCGGCCCGGGCGAGCATCGTGCCCACCGCGACGAGCTTGAACGCTTCGTTCTTGCTCGAGCCGGTGACCTTCTGGATCATCGCCTCCGGCGACAGGAACCCCTGCTGCGCCGCCAGACCCGAATGGCCCAGCTCCGGGCGGGAGCGGTCGGCGATGGTCGCAGCCATCCACGCGGCATACATCTCGAGCAGACGGCGGGCCTCCGCGATCTCGCGCTGACCGGTCAGCACGGCCACATCAGGAAGGGCTTCCAGGTCGGCGCTGGAACACCCCAGGCGGGCAACGGCATCCGCCGCCTGTCTGAGCTGATCCGCCGGTGAGTCCATGCCACGAAGATACCAAAACACGAACACAAATGTGAGCGTTTGTCACGTCCTGTGGATAACTTATTCGAAGATTTATTCTGGGTCTCGACAGGCTCGCCCGGGGAGGGTCTCGGCAGGCTCGATCACCCGTGCTCCAGCCTGCCGAGGCCGGTCTCTGTCACCCGGTGGTGAGAACCACGTCGTCCAGGTACATCCAGGTGTTGTCGGCGGGCACGGCGCCGTCGAGGTGCACGTTGAACCACAGCGTCACTGTCTGCCCGGCGTAGGCGGTCAGGTTCGCGGTGACCTGGGTCCACACCCCGCGGTTGTTGTTGAGCTTGAACAGGGAGGCCAGGGTGGCGCCCGTGCTGCTGCGCAGCTGTCCTTCCATCCAGTCCCACCGGCAGTTGGTGCCGCTGCAGGTGCCGTCGGTCGTGTGCGGCTGGTACCAGAAAGTGAGCGTGGAGGTTCCGGTCGCCGGCACGGTGATCGTCTGCGCCAGGGTGCTGTCGCCCAGGGGTTCGTTGCCGCTGGCCACGCCGAGCAGGGCTGAGCCGGTTCCGCCGTGCGCGATCGCCGCGGCCTTCGGCGCCGAGACCCCGCCGGTCGTCCACGAGCTGAGCCCCGCCTCAAACCCGCCGTTGGCGATCTGCGCGGGCGGCGTCACGACCGTCGACGGGGTCACCGCAGCGGATGCCGCGGAGGCTGGCGAGGGCCCGACCCCGTTCGTCGCCGTCACCGTGAACGTGTATGCGGTGCCGTTGGTGA
>NZ_JADOVI010000014.1 GCF_015752155.1 Cryobacterium sp. MP_M3
ATGACTGGGGGTTGCTCGGCGAGACCGCGCACGACAACCTCGCCCACCTGTGCAAACCCAACCACGCGTTGAAAACCCAGACCCGGTGGACCGTCACCCAGAAACCCGGCGGCATCCTCACCTGGACCTCCCCGACCGGACGGGACTTCATCACCGAACCCGCCACGATCCTTCCGACCGGACCGCCGTCGTCGGCGTCTGATGTCCCCGACGACCCGCCGTTCTGAGCCCGCTGCGCTGCTTGAGGTGAGGCCAGACGTCGATGTGAGACCAGACGAGTGCGCGACCAGGCGTCGACCGCCCGCACACCGTTATCCGGCCATCACTCCGGAGAGCAGCAGCGAGGTCAGCCCGACGAAGGCGACAACGTTCAGCACCACGGTCCCCCAGAAGGCGGTGCGGAAGCTCGCCTTCTTGGTCTTGTGACGGAGGGTCTGCTGGGCGACGATGGCGCCGGGCCAGCCGCCCACGGCACCCCAGACGAGGAGGGTGCTCTCCGGCACTCGCCAGCGGCCTGCCGTCGCCGCTGACTTGTCCACCGCATAGACCACGAAGCAGCACACGCTCGCCGCGAGATAGACACCCGCGACCCAGGGCGACAGCGGCCAGATCGCGTTCAGCACCAGGCAGACCACGACGAACGCCGGAATGGCGAGGTATGCGCCCGCGCCTGACCCTGATCTGGGCGAGGCCGGCCGGCGGCCCGGGGTCCGGCGCCTCGGCGTGCTGCGTGTTCTGCCCTGGCCCATGTAGACGAGCGTAACGTTCCGGCGCGCGGCGGCGTCCACCCATAGGTTGGAACCATGACCTCGCCGCGCACCCAGCCCCGACCCGATAAGCACGACCCGCGCAGTCTCGGGTTCGCCACCCAGTCGGTGCACGCCGGCAACGAGATCGATACCGGGTCCGGCGCGCTCCGCACGCCCATCGTGATGGCGAATTCCTATGCGCTCCCCGACGACCCCGCGGCCCTGAGCTGGTCGGGCACCGACGTTCCCCTGTACACCCGCAACAGCGGCGCCAACCAGCTGGGACTGCAGCGCAAGCTCGCCGTGCTCGAGGGCGGCGAGGATGCCGTCGCCCTCGCGAGCGGCGTGGCGGCCCTGCACGCGATCTTCTTCACGCTGCTGAAGACCGGTGACCACGTCGTCGTCGCCGATGTGACCTACGAGGCCGTCTTCCGGCTGTTCACCGAGCTGTTGCCGGAGAAGTACGGCATCCAGGCCAGCTTCGTCGATCCGACCGATCTGGCCGCCGTGCGGGCGGCCATCCGCCCGGAAACCCGGCTGGTGCACATCGAGTCGGTGGGCAACCCGACCACCAAGGTGACGGATGTCGCGGCCATCGCCGAGATCGCCCATGCGGCCGGGGCCCTGCTCTCGATCGACAACACCTTCACTCCCCCGCCGCTGTTCCGCCCGCTCGCGCTGGGCGCCGACCTCGTCGTGCACTCGCTGACGAAGTACATCAACGGGCACGGCGACGCGATGGGCGGCGCCGTCATCGGCCGCGCCGACCTGATCCGCCGGATCAAGCTCGACGCCATGGTCGACGTGGGCGGCGTGATCAGCCCGTTCAACGCCTGGCTGATCATGCGCGGCTCGGTCACCCTGCCGCTTCGGCTGCGCCAGCACTGCGCGTCGGCGCAGCTGGTCGCCGAGTTCCTCGAGGCCGACCCGCGGGTGGCCTACGTCGCCTACCCGGGGCTGGCGTCGCATCCGCAGCATGCCGTGGCGGTGCGCCAGTTCGGCCGGGGGTTCGGCGGCATGATGGCGTTCGCGGTGACCGGCGACGCGGCGACCCAGAACCGGTTCGTGTCGAACCTGCGGGTGATCACCTCGGCCGTGTCGCTCGGGCACGACGAGACCCTGATCGTGCACGTCGACGCCTCCGGCCCGCGGGTGGCGGCCTACCCGCCGGAGTTCCGCGAGTTCGGGCACCTGCGTCTCTCGGTGGGGCTGGAAGACGCCGACGATCTGGTCGCCGACCTCTCCGCAGCCCTCGCCGCAACGTTCCCCTTAGCCGTTAGCCGTTACGGGATGTAGTTGAACTCGTCCGGGTTCGGTCCGGTGCGCTCGTCACGGTTTAGCGCCGTGATGGCCGCGACGTCGTCAGCGGTGAGTTCGAAGTCGAAGAGGGCGAAGTTCTCCTCGACCCGGCTGCGGGTCACCGACTTCGGGAAGACGACGTCGCCGCGCTGCAGGTGCCAGCGCAGGGTGACCTGGGCGGCCGAGCGGCCGACCCGGTCGGCGATCGCCGTGATGACGGGATCGCCGAGCACCTTGCCCTGGGCGATCGGCGACCAGGCTTCGGTCGCGATGCCGTGCGCCGTGTTGAACGCGCGCAGGTCGTCCTGGGTCAGGTAGGGGTGCACCTCGATCTGGTTGACCGCGGGAACGGTGCCGGTCTCGTCGAAGAGGCGCTGCAGGTGGTGCTGCTGGAAGTTGGAGACGCCGATGGTCTTCACCCGTCCGGAGGCGTGCATCTCCTCCAGCGCCTTCCAGGTCTCGACGAAGTCGCCGACGGCCGGCAGCGGCCAGTGGATCAGGAACAGGTCGAGGTAGTCGAACCCGAGGGTGGACAGGCTCGCGTCGAAGGCCGCGAGGGCGTCCTCCCGCTTGTGGAAGCCGTTGTTCAGCTTGCTGGTGACGAACACCTCGGAGCGGTCGAGCCCGGATTCACGCACGGCCTCGCCGGCGCCCTGCTCGTTGCCGTACATCTCGGCGGTGTCGATGTGGCGGTAGCCGACCTCCAGCGCTGCCAGCGTGGCGCGCCTGGTGTCGGCCGGGTCGATCTGGAACACGCCGAAACCGAGCTGAGGGATCGCCTGCCCGTTGTTCAGCGCGAGGGTGGGGACTGCTGAGACTGCTGCCGTCATTCCGGGTTCTCCTTCTGTCGGGGGCGGTGCGCGGATGATGGTGCGCACCTCACCCTGACCCCAACCCCCCGACCGGGGCAACGCATTCCCGAACCCGGTGAATCGTCAGGTCGGAGGTCGGACCACCACGACGTCCGACCGGGTTTCGATCAGGCCGGGTTTCGATCAGGCCGCGACGAGATCGGCGACGCGTGCGTCGGCAACCTGGCGCTGCAAGGCTGCGAGGAGGAGCGGCAGCTGCTCGGCCGGGGCATCCGGCGCCTCGGGGTGCCACTGCACCCCGGTGATCGGCGCCGACTCGTGTTCGACCGCCTCGACAAGGCCATCCGGGGCGATCGCCGCGGGGACCAGCCCGGCGCCGAGCCGGCCGACACTCTGGTGGTGGGCGCTCTGCACCGAGACGGCGACGGAGCCGAGGCTGTCGAGCAGTCCGCTGCCGTCGAGGAGCTCGACGGGGTGCTCGCGCAGGATCTGATCGACCGGCACGTCCACGTTGCGGTGGATGCCGTCCTCGATGTGCTGCACGATGCCGCCGCCGAGGGCTACGTTGATGACCTGCAGCCCGCGGCAGATTCCGAGGAGCGGGGTGTCCCGCTCCACGGCGCGGTGCACGAGGGCGATCTGCCCCTCGTCGGCCGCGTCATAGTGGCGGGTCTCACCCTCATAGCCGTCGGAACCGCCGTAGAACCGGGGGGTGATGTCCTCGCCGCCCATGATCAGGATGGCGTCGCTGTCATCCGTTGCCGCGAGCAGTTCGGCCGGAGTCATGTCGGCGGCCGCGAGACGCGTCACTCGCCAGCCGCCCTGTTCTCCGGCGGAGACCGCGGAGGCATTGAGCACCTGCACCTTGGCGTGGTAGGCGGGCCGGTCCGGCCGGTGGCGGGTGACCTCGACGATGGCGAGGCGGGGCAGGTCCTCAGAAGAGACGTCCACGGAGACGAGCTGCGACGGCGAGAAGTCCCGTTTCATGTTCGCCTCCGCTTTCGGTCGTTGTGGTTCCACCAGTCTGGAGACTATGCCGGGATCCCGCCAGCGGCCCCGTAACAGTGCGAAACAGTGCGGACCGGGCGGCACACCGCCGGCCCGCCGGCGACCCGCTCCGCCCGGCGAAAGTGGTCCCGCCGGTTCCTAGACGTGAAACGCCAGACCGTTCTATGCTCGGCACGAGAAACACCAGCGTATCGACGGTTTGTGAGGATGTGGGCCCATGCGGTCACGGTGGTTGATGCCTGTCGCAATGGCGGCCCTGTTCGCCGTCTCCGTACCCGTCCTCGCCGCTCCCACCCTCGCCTGGGCCGAAGACCCCGTCACCTTCGGCGCGAGCCACATCGCGGACAAGGTCGGCGCGGTCACCGCGCGCAGTGCCGAGGTGACCGCCGCCCTCGACAAGCTCTATGCCGACACGCGCACCGATCTCTTCGTGGTCTACGTCGACGCGTTCACCGGCGTGGCCGACCGCCAGCAGTGGGCGGACAAGACCGCCGACGACAACGGTCTCGGCACCAACGACGTGCTGCTGGCCATCGCCACCGGCGACCGGGAATACCAGTTGTCGGTCGCCCCCGACTTCGCCCTGACCGACGCCCAGCTCCGCGAGGTCGAGACCGTCGCGATCGAGCCGGCGCTTCGGGTCAACGACTGGGCCGGCGCGGCCATCGGTGCGGCGAACGGACTCCGCGCCGGCATCACGGGCACGGCTGTCACCGCCCCGCAGATCACCCCGGGCGATGCCACCCCCGGCCAGGGATCCGGCGGAACGGTCGGCGTCATCCTGGTGATCCTGATCGTGATCGGTCTCCTCTTCGTGGGCGCCGTGGTCTTCTTCATCGTGCGTGGCAGAAGAAAGGCCCAGCTTCCGCCTGCCGGCGTGCCGCCGACGGGTCTGCAGGCCCTGCCGACCGCGGAGCTGAAGCGCCGCGCGGCGAGCGCGCTGGTGCAGACGGATGACGCGGTGAAGTCGAGCGAGCAGGAACTCGGCTTCGCCATCGCCCAGTACAGCACCGCGGCGACGGGCGCCTTCCAGACCGCCCTGACCGCCGCGAAGGCGCAACTCACCGAGGCGTTCACCCTGCAGCAGCGGCTCGACGACTCCGAGCCGGACTCCGAGGCCCAGCAACGGGACTGGTACGCCGGGATCATCGACCTCTGCACCCGAGCCAATACCGCCCTCGACGAACAGACCGACGACTTCGACGAGCTCCGGCAACTGGAGAAGAAGGCTCCGGAGGCCGTCGCAGCGGCAACCCAGGAGGTCGCCGCGATCGAGGCGCGCGTCACCTCGGCCGACGCAGCCCTGGCTGCCCTGACCGCCCGGTACACCGACAACGCGATCGCCACCGTCGCCGACAACCCGCGCCAGGCGCGCGAACGGATCGCGTTCGCCGGGGCAGCCCTGGCCGAGGCGAATACGCGCCTGACCGCCGGGGAGACCGCTGCCGCCGCCGTGGGCGTGCGCGCGGCCGAGGAATCGGTCGACCAGGCCAGGCTGCTGCTCGACGCCGTCGACCGGCTCGGCACGGACCTGCAGACCGCGACCGCCAGCGTGGCCTCAACCCTCGCCGAGCTGCAGGCCGACCTGGTCACCGCCCGCGGGCTGCCTGCGGACACCCCCGCCTCCGGCGCCCTGCCCGGCGTGATCGCCGCGACCGAGCAGGCCATCGGCGAGGTGACCGGCCGGCTCGGGGCCACCCGGATCAACCCGCTCGAACTGATGCAGAGGCTCGAGGCCGCCAACACCCAGATGGATGCGGCCCTGCAGGGCGTGCGCGACGCCGTGGCGAACGCTCAACGCGCCCAGGCCGCCCTGAACCAGAACCTGCTGGCCGCCCGCGCCCAGGTCTCCGCCGCCGAGGACTTCATCACGGCCCGGCGGGGCGCGGTCGGCGCGGAGGCACGCACCCGCCTGGCCGAGGCCGGACGGCTCCTGGTCGAGGCGGAGTCGGCGAGCGCCGTCAACCCGGATGCCGCCCTCGCCGCCGCCGCCCGGGCCAACTCCCTGGCCGCCAACGCCATCGCCCTCGCCCGGAACGACGTCAACGGATTCTCCGGCGGCCAGGCGGCCGGCGGGCTCGGCGACGTCTTCGCCGGCGGAGGTGGCAACCGCGGTGGGGGCGGCAACGGCATGATGGGAGCCATTCTCGGGGGCATCATCATCAACTCGATCCTCGGCGGCGGGGGCGGGGGTATCTTCGGCGGGGGCGGCGGGGGCGGACGCCGCGGCGGGGGCGGCGGCTTCGGCATCCCCGGCGGATTCGGCGGGGCTGCCACCCGTTCACGGCGGGGAGGCGGGGGCAGGTTCTAGGTTCAGCGCCGCATCCGTCATCGACGTTTTCACTCATAACCGGCACATTCACCCAGCACACACCGACAGAATGGGTTCAACCCCGTCTGATCCTCGAAAGGACACTGCAATGACAAAACAGTCCATCTTCGGCCGCATCGCCCAGCTCGCGAAGGCCAACATCAATGCGCTCCTGGATTCCGCCGAGGACCCGAAGCTCATGCTCGACCAGATGGTGCGCGACTACACCAACAGCATCGCCGACGCCGAGAGCGCCATCGCCGAGACCATCGGCAATCTGCGCCTGCTCGAGGACGACCACCGCGAAGACGTGGAAGCGGCCACCGAATGGGGCGGCAAGGCGCTGGCCGCCAGCCGCAAGGCAGACGAGCTGCGCGCGGCGGGCGCCGCCGCCGACGCCGACCGGTTCGACAACCTAGCGAAGGTGGCCCTCGGCCGCCAGCTGCAGTCCGAGAAGGAGGCGAAGATCGCCGAGCCCCAGATCGAGTCCCAGTCGGCCGTCGTCGCCCAGCTCAAGAACGGCCTCAACGCCATGAAGGAGAAACTGAACCAGCTGTCCTCCAAGCGGAACGAACTGATCGCCCGTTCGAAGACCGCCGAAGCCCAGACCAAGGTGATGGATGCCGTCAAGAGCATCGACATCATGGACCCGACCAGCGAGGTCTCCCGGTTCGAGGACAAGATCCGCCGCGAGGAGGCCCGGGTTCGCGGCGCCAGCGAGCTGGCCGCATCCAGCCTCGACGCCCAGTTCGAGAGCCTCGAGGACCTCGGTGAACTCACCGAGGTCGACGCCCGGCTCGCCGCGCTCAAGGCCGGCGGCACGAGCGAGATCGAGAAGTAGCCGGCGCGGGAAGCCGGCCAGGCGATCGGGTGCCGCACACGCGGTCCACCCGCTCGCGCGCCGCAAGCGGAGGGGAGCATACTGAGGGTATGGCTCCCACCTTCGTTGTTGTACCGCAGTGGCAGGGTTCGGTTTCTCCTCGCGCGATGCGCCTGAGTGACGGGGCGGAGGCCATCCGAGGGGATCTTCCCTCGTCCGCGACGCGGGAGGTCCCCGTCCCGGTCGAGGCAGGCGATGCCCTCGACACCGGGATCGACCGGTTCTCCACCCTGGTCATGGTGCGCGAGCGCCTGGCGTCGGCGCTGCGCACCACGACGACGCCGGTGCTGACGATCGGCGGTGACTGCGGGGTGTCCCTGGCCTCCGTCGAACACGCCGCCCGGCAGCACCCGGGCGATCTCGCCCTGGTCTGGCTCGACGCGCATCCCGACCTGCACACGGCGGAGACGTCTCCGTCCGGCGCCTTCAACGGCATGGTGCTGCGCGCCATCATCGGCGAGGGCACCGACGGCCTGGCGCTGTCCGGCGACGACCGGGTGCCGCTGGAGCGGGTCATCCTCGGCGGGGCGCGTGACATCGACCCGGCCGAGGCCGAGTTCATCGAGGAACGCTCGGTGGCGACCCTGTCGATCGACAACCTCACCTCCCCGGAGGTGCTTCTCGCTGCGGTGCGCGCCACCGGGGCGAGTTCGTTCTACCTGCACATCGACCTCGATGTGCTCGATCCGGCCATCCTGGCCGGGCTGGCCGACCTGATGCCGTTCGGCCTGAGCCTCGACGCGCTCAACCGCGCGATCACCGCACTGCGGGGCGAGTTCACGCTCGCCGGGGCGACCATCGCCGGCTTCGCCCCTGCCTCACCCGAGGCGGCCACCGACGACCTGCCGAGCATCCTCCGGATCATCGGAGCTCTCACACGCTGACCGGGGAGTCCCCCGGCCCGCCCGGGAGCGCGACCCGCCGCATCCGACCCCTGGGTACCCGCCCCGTAGCATGGGACCGACGCGCCGAGCGTCACGACGCCAAAGGAGGCATCCGTGAGCCTGCAGAACCCCGTTTCCGACCAGCCGAGGATCATCACCGAGCGGCGGGGACACGTGTTCCTGATCGGGTTCAACCGGCCGGAGAAGCGCAATGCCGCCGACCTCGCCCTGCTGCAGCAGCTCGCCCTCGCCTACGGGGAGCTCGAGCGCGATCCTGAGCTGCGGGTCGGCCTGGTCTACGCGGTCGGGGACCACTTCACCGCCGGCCTCGACCTGGCCGACATCGGGCCGCGCCTCGGCCCGGACGGCCTCGACATGGTGCCGGAGGGCGGAATCCACCCCTGGCAGGTCGACGGCCACGCTCTGTCCAAGCCCGTCGTGATGGCTGTGCAGGGCACCTGTCTCACCCTCGGCATCGAACTCATGCTGGCCAGCGACATCTCGATCGCGGCCGAGTCCACCCGGTTCGGGCAGATCGAGGTGGCCAGGGGCATCCTCCCCTTCGGCGGCGCCACCATCCGGTTCCCTCGCACCGCGGGCTGGGGGAACGCGATGCGCTGGATCCTCACCGGCGACATGTTCGACGCGGCCGAGGCCCACCGGATCGGACTGGTGCAGGAGGTCGTGCCGGACGGCACCCAGTTCGCCCGCGCCCTCGAATTGGCCGAGCGGGTCGCCGGCCAGGCGCCGCTCGCCGTGCAGGCGACTCTCGCCAACGCCCGCACCGCGGTGCGGGACGGCGACGCGGCGGCCGAGGCGCAACTGCAGCCGGCCCTGGCCCGCCTCGCCGTGACCGAGGATTCCCGGATCGGCATGGAGTCGTTCCTCACCCGCACGCCCGCGGCCTTCGTCGGTCGCTGACCACCACCACCGCTGACCACCACCACCCGCCCCGCAGTCAGGAGAACAGCCATGGCAGACCCGACCGAAAGCAGCACGGACTACGACGTGATCGTGATCGGCGCCGGAGCGGTGGGCGAGAACGTCGCCGACCGCACGGTGCAGGGCGGCCTGCGCACGGTGATCGTCGAGAGCGAACTCGTCGGCGGCGAATGCTCCTACTGGGCGTGCATGCCTTCAAAGGCGCTGCTCCGCAGTGGGGCCGCCGTGACCGCCGCCCGGCGCGTCGGCGGCGCGGCCGAGGCCGTCACCGGCGAGTTGGATGTCGCGGCCGTGCTGCGCCGCCGGGATTCCTTCACGAGCAACTGGTCGGACGAGGGCCAGGTGAGCTGGCTGGAGAAGACCGGGATCGACCTCGTGCGCGGCCACGCCCGGCTGACCGGGGTGCGCGAGGTGACCGTGACCCACCAGGACGGCACCAGCACCGTGCTGACGGCGGCGCACGCCGTGGTCGTCAGCACCGGTTCCGCCGCGCTGCTGCCCGACATCCCCGGACTGGCCGACGTCGCACCGTGGACCAGCCGGGAGGCCACCAGCGCCCGGAGCATCCCGGCGGGCCTCGCCGTGATCGGCGGGGGCGTCGTCGCGGTCGAGATGGCCACCGCGTACGCCACCCTCGGCGCCGACGTCACCCTGATCGTGCGCAGCCGCCTGCTCGGCGGGATGGAACCGTTCGCCGGGGACCTCGTCACGGCCTCGCTCCGGGAGAGCGGCGTCACCGTGCTCACCGGGGTGTCCACGACGGGCGCGGCGCGCACCGAGGACGGCCGGGTCGCACTCACCCTCGACGACGGCACCACGGTCACCGCCGCCGAGGTGCTCGTCGCCACCGGCCGGGTGCCGCACACCGGCGACCTCGGCCTCGAAACGGTCGGCCTCACCCCCGGCGACTGGCTCACGGTCGACGACACCATGCTCGTGCGGGGAACCGCGCCGGAACTGGCCGGGCAGTGGCTGTACGCGACCGGGGACGTCAACCACCGCGCCCTGCTCACCCATCAGGGCAAGTACCAGGCCAGGGCGGCCGGCGACGTGATCGCCGCCCGGGCCGCCGGTCGGCCGGTCGACGACGCCCCCTGGGGAACCCACGTCGCCACGGCCGACCACGCCGCGGTCCCCCAGGTGACCTTCGGCGACCCCGAGGTCGCGTCGGTCGGGCTGACCCAGGCGGCCGCAGAGAAGGCCGGCCACCGCATCCGGGTGCTCGACTACAACCTGGGCTGGGTCGCCGGGTCGAGCGTGCACGCCGACGGCTACACCGGAACGGCCAGGGCGATCGTCGACCTCGACCGGGACGTGCTGCTCGGGGTCACCTTCGTCGGCCAGGACGTCGCGGAACTCCTGCACGCGGCCACCATCGCCGTGGTCGGCGAGGTCCCGATCCGCCGGCTCTGGCACGCCGTGCCGAGCTACCCGACGATGAGCGAGGTGTGGCTGCGGCTGCTCGAGGAGTACGGGCGACCGTAGCCCCGAACCCCCGACCCGTTGTCCGAGCTCTTCGGCCCGCGGCCGTCCGGTCTGCCGAACGCGGAACCAGCTCGCGGCTCAGGTTTGTGAAGCCGGCGCAGGGTGCACCGCCCGCCCGCTTCTCAAACCTGCGCCACGAGGCGCAGGGAGCGTATCGGCACAGATCCGGACGGTGGACACGAGAGCACGTGGTTGCCGTCCCACCCCGATATTCTGGGTGAACGATTCTCGGTGGACGCCGGACTCGTCTCAAACAACGGGAAGGCCACCCATGCTCGAAGTGACCACGCTCCGCTGGGCGCTCACCATCGCCGTCATCCTGGGGCTCCTCGCACTGGACCTGGGTCTCGCTGCTGCCCGGCCGCACGAGGTCAAGTTCCGCGAAGCCGCGATCTCGTCGATTCTCTACATTGCCGTGGCTATCGGCTTCGGCCTGGTCTTCGCCGCGCAAGTGGGATGGGAATTCGGTGCGGAATACTTCGCCGGCTACATCGTGGAGAAAAGCCTCTCCATCGACAACCTTTTCGTCTTCGTAATCATCATGACGACCTTCGCCGTGCCGGCCAAGTACCAGCAGAAGGTTCTCATCTTCGGCATCGCCCTGGCCCTGGTCATGCGAGCGATCTTCATCGCGCTCGGTGCCGCATTGCTCTCGCTCTTCTCTTTCATGTTCCTGATCTTCGGTCTGGTCCTGATCTTCACAGCCGTTCAGCTCTACCGGCACCGCGATGTGGACCCGGATGTGCAGGACAACGTACTGGTGCGCGTGGCCCGTCGCGGCCTGACGGTCACCGAAGAGTACGACGGCGGCCGCCTGTTCTCACGCCTGGACGGCCGCCGAGCCGTGACGCCGCTCTTCATCGTGCTGCTGGCCATCGGCAGCACGGACCTCCTGTTTGCGCTCGACTCGATCCCGGCGATCTTCGGGATCACCGACGAACCGTACATCGTCTTCACCGCGAACGCCTTCGCCCTTCTCGGGCTCCGCGCACTCTACTTCCTCGTCAAGGGGCTCCTGGACCGCCTCGTCTACCTCTCCACCGGTCTGGCAATCATCCTGGCCTTCATCGGCGTCAAGCTCGTGCTGCACTGGGGGCATGGCCTCGACGACCGAGTGCCGGAGGTCAGCACCAACGTGAGCCTCATCGTCATCAGCGTCGTCTTGACCGTGACGACCATTGCCAGCCTGGTCAAGGTGCGCCGAGACCCAACCGCACGCGCCCACGCCGGTTCGCTCACGGCGGAGGAACCGAACGATTCCGGCCGCTCGAGATGACCGTCTGATCAGCTGGGTCGGGCCGAGAGCGCCTACTCTGGGGAGGTGCGCAGCATCCTCTTCGATTCCCCCGTCAGCCGGGCCGGCTACCTCTATGCGACAGTGATCGGCCTGGTCTGGGGTTCCGTCTGGAGCACCGGCCGGGTCGAACGCCGCGGCGGCCTCGTGGTCTTCCGCGGGATGCCGGCCTGGGCCTTCGGTCGCGGCGGTTCCTGCGTGGGCAGCTGCTACCTGACCGACCAGAACGTCAGCGACCGGATCCTGGAACACGAGGCCGTGCACAAACGCCAGTGGCAGCGGTACGGGATGGTCTTCCCGCTGCTCTACCTGGTGGCCGGCCGCAATCCGCTCCGGAACCGGTTCGAAATCGAAGCAGGACTCGACAAGGGCGGCTACCTCGCCCAGGGGGAACACAGATGAGCCAGCGAACGATCATCATCACCGGCGCCAGCGACGGCATCGGGGCCGCCGCCGCCCGCAAACTCAGCACGGACGGCGAACACGTCGTGATCGTGGGGCGCTCCCCCGCCAAAACGGCGTCGATCGCCGCCGAGCTCGGCCTGGAATTCTTCGTGGCCGACTTCGCCCGGCTGGACGAGGTGCGCACCCTCGCCGGCGAACTGCGCGAGCGCTACCCGCGGATCGATGTCCTGGCCAACAACGCCGGCGGCATCATGGGCACCCGCGAGCTCACCGTCGACGGCCATGAGAAGACGTTCCAGGTCAATCACCTCGCTCCGTTCCTGCTGACGACGCTCCTGATCGACCGGCTCAGCGAGAGCTCGGCCACCGTGGTCAACACTTCCAGCGCCGCGAACAGCGTCTTCGGCAAGTTCGACCTCGACGACCTCGACGCGGAACGTTCGTACTCGCCGAACCGGGCCTACGGGAATGCCAAGCTGGCCAACATCCTCTTCACCCGGGAGCTGCACCACCGCTTCCACGACCAGGGAATCTCCACCGCAGCGTTCCACCCCGGCGTGGTCGCGACCGGTTTCGCCGCCGGCTCGACGAGCGTCATGCGCCTGATCTACCGCACCCCGCTGAAGCGCTTCCTGATGCCGCCGGAGCAGGGTGCCGACACGTTGACCTGGCTGGCCACGGCGACGCCGGGCACGGACTGGATCTCGGGCGAGTACTACGAGAAGCGCGTGGTGCAGAAGGCGAACCCGCAGGCGTACGACCCCGCCCTGGCCGCCGGCCTCTGGGCTCGCAGTGAGGCCATGACCCGCGAATCGGCCGCTCCGGTACCGGAGTGACCACCCAGCAGAGGAGAAGGACAATGAGCTACGCACACACCATCACCGTGGACGCTTCATTCGACGAGGCCGTTCGACTCATCAGGGCCGCCCTGGCCGATCAGGGATTCGGGGTGCTGTCCGAGATCGACGTGCACGCCACCTTCACCGCGAAACTCCGTGCGGAACAGGCGGATGCGGTGGGTGACTATCTCATCCTCGGCGCCTGCAACCCGCAGCTCGCCAGCCGGGCGATCGCCGCCGACCCGAGCATCGGGGCGCTGCTGCCCTGCAATGTGGTGGTGCGGCGCGCGCCCGGCGCCGCCCAGACCACGGTGCAGGCGATCAACCCGGCCATCATGGTGGAACTGAGCCACGCGCCGGAGATCAAGGACGTCGCGGCCGAGGCCGACGCCCGCCTGCGGGCTGCGCTCACGACCCTGCTCCCGCCCGTCTGACCCGAGGTTGCGGGGCATCGAGGCCCTGCGGCAGCACCGAAAACGCCCGGCCTCCGCGAGGAGACCGGGCGTTTCCGTCAGCGCTGATGCTGCGGCGCTGGGCTACTCGGCGGCGTAGCCCGCTGATGCCTCGGCCAGCAGGTCTGCCTCGGCCCAGGCCGCGAGGTTCGCCCGCAGCTTCGCGCCGAGGTCGGCGTCCACGCTGGTCCAGTAGCCGATGGCCCGCTCGGTGACCTCGGGCCGCTCGACGCCGCTGATGGCGCCGGTGATGGTGTCCAGGAACCGAGCCTTGGCCGCCTCGTCGTAGACGTCGCGGTAGAGCGTGCCGGCCTGGCCGAAGTCGCTGTCCTCACTGCGCAGCTGCGCGGCGGCACGGAGCAGTTCGCCGTCGTTCTCCCAGCCGCCTTCCGCAGCGAGGAGCGGGTCGGCGACGGGGCCGCCGAGCGAGTTCGGAGCGTAGTTCGGTGCCTCCGGGGCGTTGTAGTGGTGGCGCGCCGCGCCATCCTGCGAGTAGTTGTTCACCGGCGCCTTCGGCGCGTTCACCGGAAGCTCGGCGAAGTTGGTGCCGACGCGGTAGCGCTGCGCGTCGGGGTAGGAGAAGATGCGGGCCATCAGCATCTTGTCGGGGCTCGCCGCGATGCCGGGCACGAAGTTGGCCGGCGAGAACGCGGCCTGCTCGATCTCGGCGAAGAAGTTCTGCGGATTACGGTTGAGGGTGTGCGTGCCGATCTTGACCAGCGGGTAGTCGGCGTGCGGCCAGACCTTGGTGATGTCGAACGGGTTGAAACGGTAGGTCTTGCCCTCTTCGTAGGGCATGATCTGCACCGAGACGTCCCAGGACGGGAAGTCGCCGGCCTCGATGGCGTCGTGCAGGTCGCGGCGGTAGTAGTCGGCGTCGGCGCCGGCGATGAGCTCGGCCTCCGAGCCCTCCATCTCGATGTTGCCCTGGTTGGAGGTGAAGTGGTACTTGACCCAGAAGCGCTCGCCCTCGGCGTTGATCCACTGATACGTGTGCGAGCCGAAGCCGGGCATCTCGCGCCAGGAACGCGGCAGGCCGCGGTCGCCCATCAGGTAGGTCACCTGGTGCGCGGACTCGGGAGAGAGTGTCCAGAAGTCCCACTGCATCGTGGCGTCGCGGAGGCCGGAACCCGGCAGGCGCTTCTGGGAGTGGATGAAGTCGGGGAACTTGATGCCGTCGCGGATGAAGAAGACGGGGGTGTTGTTGCCGACGATGTCGTAGTTGCCCTCGGTCGTGTAGAACTTCACCGAGAAGCCGCGCACGTCGCGCCAGGTGTCGGGGCTGCCCTGCTCGCCGGCGACGCTGGAGAAGCGCTGCAGCGTGTCGGTGGTGGTGCCGGGCTGGAAGACCGCGGCGCGGGTGTACGCGGAGACGTCACCGGTGACCTCGAATGTGCCGTGCGCTCCGCCACCCTTGGCGTGGACGATGCGCTCCGGGATGCGCTCGCGGTTGAACTGGGCGAGCTTCTCGACCAGGTAGCGGTCGTGCAGGGCTGTGACTCCGTCGGTGCCAACGGTCAGGGAGTGCTCGTCGCTGGCGACGGGCGTTCCCGTCTGGGTAGTGGTGGGCTTGATAGTCATCGTGCTCCTTTGTTCGACAGCAGTGGTGGTCCGGTAAGAGTGGTGGCCAGTTCGACCTGGCAGGCAGGGCACAGGCCCCAGTAAGTGACCTCGGCGGCACGCACGGCGAAGCCGGCGGCGTCGTCGGGCGTCAGGCAGGGTGCCTCGCCGACGGCGCAGTCGACGTCGCGCACGGTGCCGCAGCGGGTGCAGACGATGTGGTGGTGGTTGTCGCCGACCCGGCGTTCGAACAGGGCCGCGGAGCCGGACGGCTCGATCTTTCGGGCGAGCCCGGCGTCGGTGAAGGCAGCGAGCACCCCGTAGACGGCCTGGAGCGAAGTGCCCGGGAGGTCGGTGCGCACGGCGGTGAACAAACGGTCGGCGGTCGAATGCGGCGCGTCGGCCAGCGCGCGCAGCACGGCCAGGCGCGGCGCGGTGACCCTGAGTCCGGCAGCACGGATGCTCTCCGAGAGCCCGTCCCCGGCGGCAACCGGCGCGAGGGCGGAGGCCTCGGCGCTCGGCTGCGTCACCCCGGTCTGCGTCACCTCGGTCGCCGTCATGCCCCCACGCTAGCCGTTGTTTTGAATTACTCAAAATAAGGGCACCCTGCGTGAACCACTGGCGGGGCTCGGGGCTCGGACCGCCGGTCTCCGGCTACGCGGCGGACGGACCGCCCGCATCCAGCGCCCGGTCGGGGGCGAGCGCGGACTCGTAGATGCCCACCACCCGGGTGAGGAAGGCCTCGATGACGGCCCGCTCCTCGGCCGACAGCTCCTGGGTGAGGGAAGCGACTCCGCCGATGACGGGCATCAGCTCGTCCACGGCCTTCGCCACGGAGGCCGCGGCCGGCACGACGACGACCTTCCGCCGGTCGGAGGCGTGCGGATGCCGCTGGGCGTGACCGAGTGTGACGAGACGGTCCACGACCAGGGTCGTCGCCGCCGTGGAGATCTCCAGGCGCCGGGAGAGTTCGCTCGGGGTCAGCGACCCGGAGACCATCAGGTGCTCCATCGCGGACAGGTCGGTCGGGTTCACCGTGAGGGCGGCGCCGACGTGGCGCTCGAAGTCCCGGGAGAGCGTCACGATCTTGCGCAGTTGGTTGCCGATGCCCCCGGAGCGCGGCAGGCCGATGTCATTGACGCCGGAATCACTGACGCCGGAATCACTGACGCCGGAATCACTGACGCCGGAATCGTTGACGCCGGCCTCGCCGGCTGCGTCTCCGACGCCGCGCGCGGCGTGGGGAGCTGAGTTGCGGCGCTGATCCATAACGGACATACTAGTACAAACATAGCTAGGATGCTTAGCAATAAGGCTCATTGGAGGAAATTGTGATCGCAATCCTGCGGTTCATCACCGGTCGGCGCACGGCCTGGCTCGTTCTCGCCGCGACCGCGGTTGCCGTCGGGCTGCTGTTCAGCCTGCTGCCGCAGGACAAATCAGAGGACTTCCCCACCTCCGGGCTGCCGAGTTCGAGCCAGGCTGCCCAGGTCGACAAGCTCCTCGCGGACTTCCCCTCGGCCAAGCAGACCTCCGCGATCGTGGTGTGGAGCCGGACGGGCGCCGACCTCTCCGCCGCGGATGTCACGGCGATCACCGACCGGGCTGCCGCGCTCGGCGAGCAGTCGACCGCTCCCCGGGCGACGACGCCGCGGTTCAGCGACGACAAGCGGGCCGCCATCAGCGTCGTGCCACTCGAGGCGAAGAAGGCGACCGCCGACATCGGGAAGACCGCGACGGACATCCGCTCGACGGCCTCGTCCGATCTGCCGAACGGGCTCACCGCCTACGTCACCGGCCCGGTCGGCTTCCAGTCCGACATCACCAACGCGTTCGCCGGCGCCGACCTCCGGCTCCTCCTCGTCACCGTGATCGTGGTCGCGGTGCTCCTGATCGTCACCTACCGCAGCCCCGTGCTCTGGATCGTTCCCCTGGTCGTGGTCGGCCTGGCCGACGGCCTGTCCACTGTCGTGGTCGGCGCCCTCGCCGGGCCGTTCGGCATCGTGCTCGACCCGTCGGTGTCCGGCATCCAGTCCGTCCTGGTCTTCGGTGCCGGCACGAACTACGCCCTGCTGCTCGTCGCCCGCTACCGGGAGGAACTGCTCCGGGTGGAGAACCGCAACGCGGCAATGCTCACCGCCGTGCGCAGCGCCGGACCAGCCATCGCCGCCAGCGGCGGCACGGTGGCGCTCAGCCTGCTCACCCTGCTCTTCGCCGAACTCTCCGGCAACCGGGCGCTGGGCTTCGCCTGCGCCATCGGCGTCGTCGTGGCCATCCTGTTCGCCCTGATCGTGCTGCCCGCCGCGCTCGTGGTCTGCGGCCGCGGCCTCTTCTGGCCGTTCGTCCCCCGCTTCCAGGCCGGCCTGGAGCCGGCTCGCGAGGGCTTCTGGACCCGGCTCGGCCGCGGAGTCGCCCGCCGGCCAGCCCTGATCGTGGTCACCTCGATCGTTGGCATCGGGGCGCTCAGCCTCGGCCTGCTCGGGGCATCCGTCGGCCTCTCCCAGGCCGACCAGCTGCTCGGCAACCCGGAGTCGGTGCAGGCGCAGAAGATCGTCGACCGGTCCTTCTCGGCCGGCCTGACCAGCCAGACCGTCGTCCTGGCCCCGGATGCCGCGGCCGCCGAGGCCGCGGACCTCGCCTCCGCCACGACCGGGGTCGAGGCCGTGCAGCCGGGCGAGAGCGCGAACGGCCGCACCCGGCTGAACCTCTCGCTGGCGAGCGAGCCGGGCAGCGA
Source organism: Cryobacterium sp. MP_M3 (assembly GCF_015752155.1). Lineage (GTDB taxonomy): Bacteria > Actinomycetota > Actinomycetes > Actinomycetales > Microbacteriaceae > Cryobacterium. Next base: position 17,655 of record NZ_JADOVI010000014.1, read on the forward strand.
CGAGACCTTCGGCACCATCGCCGCGCTGCGCACCGGCTACGCGGATGCCTCCGGTGCGGTCTCCGAGTCGCTGGTCGGCGGCAGCGATGCCACCGCGCTCGACAACCGCACGAGCGCGCAGGCCGACCAGGACCTGATCATCCCGATGATCCTCGCCATCGTCTTCGGCATCCTGGCCATCCTGCTCCGTTCGCTGGTCGCGCCGGTGCTGCTGATCGTGAGCGTGCTCGCGACGTTCTTCGCCAGCCTGGGCGCCTCCAACGCGATCTTCCAGAACCTGATGGGCTTCCCCGCCTTCAACACCAACGTCGTGCTGTTCGCGTTCCTGTTCCTGGTGGCGCTCGGGGTGGACTACAACATCTTCCTGACCACCCGGGCCAGGGAGGAGGCCCAGCAGCACGGCACGAAGGAGGGAATGGTGCGCGCCCTCTCCTCCACCGGCGCCGTCATCACCAGCGCCGGCATCCTGATCGCCGCGGTGTTCGCCGTCCTCGGCGTCCTGCCCGTGGTGGCACTCACCCAGATCGGCGTGATCGTCTGCATCGGCGTACTGCTGGACACCCTCGTCGTGCGCACGCTGGTGGTGCCCGCCCTGGTCTTCCTCACCGGCGACCGCTTCTGGTTCCCGTCGCGCCCGGCAGCGCGGGCCCCTCGGAGCTGACCTGGTCGGCGGGGCCGTTCGGGCGTCCGGCCGGCCGGTCCCCTGGCCGCACCATCGTCACCGCTCGGGCGGCACCCGGTGCTGCCAGCTCAGGCGCCGCTCGAGCTGGGCGCCGAGGGCCAGCAGGGTGGCCTCGCCGCCCGGCCGGCCGATCAGCTGCACGCCCATCGGCAGGCCGTCCTCGGTCTGCAGCACCGGCAGCACGATGGCCGGGAGCCCGGCCACGTTCACCATCGACGTGAACGGGGTGTACCGCACCTGCTGGGCGAAGTTCGCCTCGCCGTCGTCCTTGTCGTACCAGCCCACCGGGCGCGGGGTCATCGCCAGCGCCGGGGTGAGCACGGCGTCGAAGCGGGAAAGCTGGCCGATGAGCGACCGTTCGTAGGCGGCGAGCGCGGCGAGCGCCTCGGCCAGGGTGCGCGCCGAGAGGGCCCGGCCCCGGCCGACGAGCCACCGGGTGAGCGGCTCGAGCAGCAGCAACTCCTCCTCGGTCTCGGCCGGGATGCTCGCGGCCCCGGCCTGCCAGATCGTGCGGAAGGCCGGCGCGTAGCTCTCGTCCGGGGTGAGCGCCGTCTCCTCCAGGCCGTGCCCGATGGCGGCGAACTCGGCGACGGCGAGGTCCAGGGCCGCCATCGCCTCCGGTGCGAGGTCGATCGGGTAGTCGCCGTCCCAGGCCGAGGTGGTCATCACCCCGAGCTGGAACCGGCCCTCCCCGCGCACGGCCGCCGCCAGCAGCGGGGCCTCCTCGCCGGGGGCGCGGAGGGCGAACGGGTGCGACGGATGCCCGCCCCGGGGCGTGACCATCGCGTCCAGCAGCAGGGCGGCATCCGCCACGGTCCTCGCCAGCGGCCCGCCGACGCTGAGGCCGCCGAGCTTGTCGATCCCGGACGCGGCAGGAACCCGGCCGCGGGACGGCTTGAGCCCGACCAGGCCGCATGCCGCGGCCGGAATACGAATCGATCCGCCGCCGTCGGAGCCGGGGGCGAACGGGAGCAGGCGCGCCGCGACGGCGACCGCCGCCCCGCCGCTCGATCCCCCGGCGCCGAGGTCGGGATTCCACGGGTTGCGGGCGGGGGCGGCCGCCAGGCTCTCGGTGTACGAGGGCAGGCCGAACTCCGGAGTGTTGGTCTTGCCCAGGCTCACCCCGCCTGCCGCGTCGAGCGCGGCCACGAGGTCGTCCGACTCCGCGGGAACGAAGTCCCGCATCAGCCGGGAGCCGAACCGGGCCGGCACCCCGGCGCGGAGCTGGAGGTCCTTGTCGGCGAACGGGAGTCCCCAGAGCGGCGCCGTGCGCGGCACGTGCTCCTCGACGTGACGGGCCCGCACCTGCGCGGCATCCGCGGTGACGGTGACGAACGCGCCGAGGGCGGGGTTGGCCGCTTCGATCCGGGCCAGATAGTGCCGGGTCAGTTCGGAGGGGCTGAGCTCGCCGCGCTGCAGTGCCTGCCATTGCTCCAGGGCGGTCAGTTCGTGTGGTTCGGTCATGCCGGTCAGGCTCCGATTCCGGTTAGGAGGGCCTGGAAGGCCCGGGGCGCCGCGGTGAGCACGGAACGCGCCGCCCAGGTGCCGGCCCAGTGCGCAACCTGCGCCACGTTGATGATCTCGTACTGCACGACGGAGCCGGAATCCTCCTCGAGCACCCGGTACTCGCCGCGGTACCACCAGCCGCGCTGCACCACGATCAGTCGCTGCGCGGGGTCGGAGAGGAACCGGCCGCCGGCCCCGGCGCGCGGCTCGAGCGCCCGCAGCAGACGCGGGTAGACAACGGTCGGGGCGGCGTCGAGGTGGCCGGCGAAGGAACGCAGTACCGTGTGCCGCTCGGGCAGGTCGAGGGGGGCATCGGTCATCCCTCGACTGTACGCGGGCCGACTCGGTAGCCTGAAACCATGAGAAACAGAGTGTTCAACCCGATCGGAACCGTCGCCCTCGTCACCGGGGCCTCGAGCGGCCTGGGCGCCGGTTTCGCGCGCGAGCTCGCCGAGCGCGGGGCCGACCTCGTGCTCACCGCCCGTCGCCAGGACCGGCTCGAAGGCCTGGCCGTCGAACTGGCCGAGAAGTACGGCACGGTGTCGACGGTGATCCCGCTCGATCTCGCCGCGCCGGGCGCCGTCGCCGAGCTGGTCGCCGACCTGCACACCCGCGGCATCACCGTCGGCACGCTCGTCAACAACGCGGGTTTCGCCACCTACGGCAACCTGGCCGACACCGACCCCGTGCGGCTCGCCGACGAGGTCGCGCTCAACGTCACGGCGCTCACCGCGCTCACCCGGGCGCTGCTGCCCGACCTGCTCCGGACCAGCCGGGCCCACCCGGCCAGCGCGGCCCTGGTGAACCTGGCGAGCACCGCGGCCTTCCAGCCGGTGCCGAAGATGGCCGTCTACGGTGCGACGAAGGCCTATGTGCTCAGCTTCACAGAGGCGCTCTGGTACGAGACCAGGCAGTCGGGCCTCAAGGTCACGGCGATCTGCCCAGGCCCGGTGGACACCGAGTTCTTCGAGGTCGCCGGACGCAGCGCCGACTCCTACCGGGACCTGCTCACGGTGGCCGACGTCATGCGCACCACGTTCACGGCCCTCGACCGGGCGTCCACCCCGCCGCACGCCGTGAGCGGCCTGCGCAACTCCGTGTTCGCCCAGGTTGCCGGCCGGCTCCCCCACCGCACGGTCGTCACCGTGGTGGGCCGGATGAACCGCTCGGGTCCGACCGCCTGACCCGCGCCGGTCCTACTTGAGGCTCTTCTGCATCAGCACGGTGCCGAGCCAGCGCTCGAACTTGTAACCGACCTTGCCCATCCGGCCGATCTCCTCGAAGCCGTAGTCGCGGTGCAGCTTGATCGACGCGTCGGCGCCCTGGTCGGCGATCACCGCGATGATCTCCTTGAGGCCGGCCGTCTTCGATCGGGTGATCAGTTCGCCCAGCAGCACCCGGCCGAGGCCCTTGCCGGTGGAGGCGGCGCCGAGGTAGATCGAGTTCTCGACCGTGAACCGGTAGGCCCGCTTCTCCTTCCAGGGGCTGACGAGCGCGTAGCCGAGGATCTGCCCGGCCGGCGACACGGCCACGATGAACGGCATCCCGAGCTTGCCGAGGTAGTAGAACTTGCTCCGCCACGCGGCGAGGGTCATCGGGTCGACGTCGAAGGTCACCGTGCTGTTGGCGACGTAATAGTTGTAGATCTCGCGGATGTACGGCAGGTCCGTGATTTGGGCGTCGCGCATCGTGTATTCGAACGGGGCCTCGGCCTCCGGCCGCGGCCGGAGGTGCCGGGGCAGCTGTCGGCGCGGCTGGTATTCCTCTTCAAGCACGTACTACTCCTCACCCCGGAAGCTTCCAGATTACCCGAGCGACCAGTCCACCGGGGCCGCTCCGGCCGCCACGAGGTAGTCGTTCGCCCGGCTGAACGGCCGGGACCCGAAGAACCCGCGGCGCGCCGAGAGCGGGCTCGGGTGCGCGGACTCGATCACGGGCGTGTCGCCGAGCAACGGCCGGGCCTGACCGGCGTCCCTGCCCCAGAGGATCGCGACCAGGGGGCGCCGCCGCGCGACGAGCGCCCGGACGGCCTGTTCGGTGATCTTCTCCCAGCCGCGCCGCCGGTGCGACCCGGCGAGGCCGGCCTGCACGGTGAGCACCCGGTTGAGCAGGAGCACACCCTGGTCGGCCCAGGCTGAGAGGTCGCCGTTGGCGGCCGTGACGCCCACGTCCTCCCGCAGCTCCGCCGCGATGTTCTGGAGGCTGCGCGGCAGCGGGCGCACGTGGCGCTCCACCGCGAAGGCGAGGCCGATCGGATGCCCCGGGGTCGGATACGGGTCCTGGCCGAGGATGAGCACCGACACGGCGTCGAACGGGTCCCGGAACGCCCGGAAGACCGTGTCGGCCGGCGGAAGCCACGGGCGCCCGGCCGCGGTCTCGGCGCTGAGGAACCCGTCCATCGCCGCGACCTCGGCCGACACCGGCGCGAGCGCGAGCGCCCAGCCCGGGTCGATCGCGCCGGAGCGGGCGAGCGTCTCCAGCGTTGTCGGCGGCACCGGAGGGCGGCTCAGGCGCCGAAGGTGCTGACGAGCACGCCGCCGTCGGCCTGGCTGACCCGCCAGACGCTGCCGGCGCCGACGACGCTGAGGGCACCGACGCCCACGATCAGGGCCGTGCTCTCGTCGATGGCCAGTCCCCCGTCGATCAGGCCGGCTTCGGTGGCCGCGACGAGCCGGGAGAGCGTTCCCCACTGGGCCGCGTGCACTTCGACGGTGACGTCGAGCAGCCCGATGCCGGGCTCGATGGTGACCTCGTCGAGGCCTTCGGCGGCATCCTGAGCGTTCACCTCGACCCCGCCCATCCGCCAGCCGCCGATCAGGGCACGCTCGGCCGCGATCATGGCGCCCGCGGAGAACCCGAGATACGGGATGCCGGCGGCCACCTGGCGGCGGATCTCGCCCGCGATCGGGGCGACCGCCGCGAGGTAGGCCGGGGTGAGCCCGCCGCCGATGAGGATGCCGTCGACCTCGGAGACGGCGAGCAGGCCGGCGAGGGCGCCGTGGGCGAGGCTGGTGACCTTCGGTTCGAGCTCCCCCGCGGCACCGACCGCGGCCACGAGGTTCGCCGCGTGTTCGGCGCCGTCGCCATCGCGCACCGCGATGATCGCGATCCGCGGCGCGGTGCGGCCCAGCGCGACTCCCCGTGCCGTGGCCTCGGCCAGGAAGGGCCCGTAGACGGCCGCGTCGTGTTCGGGGGTCCAGCCGCCGCCGACCAGATGCACGCTCACGCGAGGACTCCCTCGGCTGCGGCGGGGACGACAGGCACCGTCGCGTCCGGCGCCACCACGGGCAGCGACGACCACGGGAAGACGATCCAGCGGTCCGTCTCCCGCCAGGTGTAGTCGGGGACGAGCACCGTCCGCGGCTTCGTGTAAAGGGTGGCCGTGCGCACCTCGGCCGCGCATTCGCGCAGCAGATCCACGACGAGCGCGAGGGTGTGCCCGGAGTCGGACACGTCGTCGACCAGGAGCACGCGCAGCCCGGCGAGCGCCGGCGCGTCGAGCATCGGGCCGGACAGCACCGGCTCCGGCAGCCGCTCGTCCACGCCCGTGTAGAACTGCACGTTGATGCTGCCGCAGTTCTTGGTGCCGAGGGCGTAGGACATCGCGCCCGCGAGCAGCAGGCCGCCGCGGGCGATGGCGATCACGACATCCGTCTGGTAGCCGCTGGCCAGGACCTCGGCGGCCAGCGTGCGGGCAGCGTCGGCGAAGACGTTCCATTCGAGGACTTCTCGTTGAATCCCGGTCAGGTCTGTGCCTGCGTCATGCGCGTCGAATGCCATCTGCCAATGCTAGGTCACGAGCAGGTCACGAGAGGTGCCGCTCCTCATGGCCGTTGTAGAGCGACAGGGGCCGGATGAGCGCGTTCGCGGCGGTCTGCTCGATGATGTGGGCGGTCCAGCCGGTGAGCCTGGCCGCCACGAAGATGGGCGTGAAGGTGAGGGTGTCGAAGCCCATCAGGTGGTAGGCCGGGCCCGACGGGTAGTCGAGGTTGGGCAGGATGCCCGTGCGGGCCTTCATCGCCGCGGCGAGGGATTCGTAGAGCTCGAGCAGGTCGGGCCGGTCGTAGTGCTCGATCATGGTGAGCAGGGCCGTGTACATGGTCGGCACGCGGGAGTCGCCGTGCTTGTAGACCCGGTGCCCGAAGCCCATCACCTTGTGTTTGGCGTCGAGGGTGCGGTTCAGCCAGGCCTCGGCCCGCTCCCCAGCGCCCGGCCCGGTGCCGATCTCGTCGAAGATGTGCATGACGGCCTCGTTCGCGCCGCCGTGCAAGGGACCCTTGAGCGCGCCGATCGCGCCGGTGATCGCGGAGTGCAGGTCGGACATCGTCGAGGTGATCACGCGGGCGGTGAACGTGGACGCGTTGAACGAGTGCTCGGCGTACATGATCATCGACACGTCGAAGGCCTCGACCACGATGAGCTCCGGCACCTCGCCGAACGTCATGAACAGGAAGTTCGCCGAATAGCCGAGGTCGTCGCGCGGCTCGATCAGGTCCAGCCCGTGGCGGCGGCGCTGGTCGTAGGCGACGATCGACGGCATCTGCGCCCACAGGCGCAACCCCTTCGCCCGGTTGGCCTCCGGGGACGCGTCGTCGACCTGGGGGTCGCCCGCGCCGATCAGGCTCACCGCGGTGCGCACGACGTCCATCGGGTGCGCGGTCAGCGGCAGTTCGTCGATGACCCGGCGCACGGCGGGCGCCAGATGCCGCAGCGACCGTTCCTGCTCCTCGAAGTCGGCCAGCTCGTCCTCGGTGGGCAGTTCCCCGTTCCAGAGCAGGTAGGCGACCTCCTCGAAGCTGCGCTGTGCGGCCAGTTCCTGCACGGGGTAGCCGCGGTAGAGCAACGAGTTGGAGTCCGGATTGACCTTGGACACGGCGGTCCTGTCGACGACAACCCCCGCGAGGCCCTTGAAAACCGTTGGTTCGTTCTGAGTCATGACGCTCCTTTGCGTTTCTACGAGGGAAGGTTCGGGTTGAGGGTGAAGTTGAACACGCCGGAGTCGAAGTGGTTGTAGGCCGGGTAGTCGAGCAGTTCGTAGAGTTCCGCCCGGTGCTGCATCTGCGGCAGGAGCGAGGTCAGCGACCCCTCCGTCTCGATGGTATCGAGACCGCGCTCCGCCGCGCCCATGGCCAGGCGCAGGAGCGAGACGGGGAAGATGACGATGTTCATCCCGACGTCGGCGAGTTGCTTCACGGTGAACAGCTCGCCCTTGCCGAACTCGGTCATGTTCGCCAGGATCGGCGCGTCGACCGCGGCTCGGATCGCGGCGAACTCGGCCAGCGAGGCCATCGCCTCGGGGAAGATCGCGTCCGCGCCGGCGTCGACGAGCTTCTTCGCCCGGTCGACGGCGGCGGCCAGGCCGTCGACGGCACGGATGTCGGTGCGCGCCATGACCAGGAAGTTTGGGTCCCGCCGCGCGTCGACCGCCGCGCGGATGCGCTTGGCGGCCGTCTCATCGTCGACGACCTGCTTGCCGTCGAGGTGGCCGCACCGCTTCGGGTTCACCTGGTCCTCGATGTGCATCCCGGCCAGTCCCGCGTCTTCAAGGGTCTGGATGGTGCGCGCCACGTTCATCGGCTCGCCGAAGCCGGTGTCGGCGTCGACGATGGTGGGAAGGTCGGTCATCCGGCTGATCTGCTGGCTGCGCCCGGCGACCTCGGTGAGGGTGGTCAGGCCGATGTCGGGCAGGCCGAGGTCGGCCGACAGCACCGCCCCGGAGATGTACACGCCCTCGAACCCCTTGGCCGCGATCAGCCGGGCCGAGAGCGGGTTGAACGCGCCGGGGAAGCGGAGCAGCCGGCCGGAGGCGAGCGCCGCCCGGAAGTCGGCGCGCTTCTGGGTGGGGGTGACGGCGGAGTAGAGCATCAGAAGATTCCGTTCGGGGTGGGGAGGGAGGTGAGCAGGCCGTTGGCGGCCACGATGGTGAGTTCGCCGAGTTCTGCGGCGGTCAGGCTCGGGAGGCGTTCGGCGGCGCTGAGGAAGCGCACGATCTCGCCCTCCTCCAGCACGCCGGCGGCGAGCACGCGGAACTTGTCGATGTACTCGGCGCGGCCGAAGGGCCGGGCGCCGAGCGGGTGCGCGTCGGCGACCGCGAGCTCGTCGACGATGCGGCTGCCGTCGGTGAGCCGGATCTCGACCCGGCCGCCGAAGGCCTTCTCGGCCGGATCGAGGGAATGGTACCGGCGGGTCCATTCCGCGTCTTCGGTGGTGGTGACCCGGTTCCAGAGGGCGACGGTGTCGGCGCGGCCGGCGCGCTCGGGCCGGTAGGAATCGACGTGGTGCCAGCTGCCGTCCTGGAGCGCCACCGTGAAGATGTACGGGATCGAGTGGTCCAGGGTCTCCCGGCTGGCGGTCGGGTCGTATTTCTGCGGGTCGTTCGCCCCGGAGCCGATCACGTTGTGGGTGTGATGGCTGGTGTGGATGACGATGGATTCCACATTGGCCGGGTCGGCCAGTTCGGGGTGCTCGCGGTGCAGCTTGCGGGCCAGGTCGATCAGGGCCTGGGCCTGGTATTCGGCCGAGTGCTCCTTGGTATAGCTGTCCAGGATCGCCCGCTTCGCCTCGCCCGCGCCGGGCAGGGACACCTCGTAGGCGGCATCCGGCCCGTCGAGCAGCCAGGCGATCACGCCGTCCTCGCCCTCGTAGATCGGCGTCGGGCTGGTTTCGCCCCGCATCGCGCGGTCGACGGCTTCGACCGCCATCTTGCCGGCGAAGGCCGGCGCGTAGGCCTTCCAGCTGGAGATCTCCCCCTTGCGGGACTGCCGGGTCGCGGTCGTGGTGTGCAGAGCCTGGCCGACCGCCTGGAAGATCGTCGCCGGGTCGAGGCCGAGGAGCGTGCCGATTCCGGCCGCGGCCGACGGGCCGAGGTGGGCGACGTGGTCGATCTTGTGGGCGTGCAGGCTGATCGCCTTGACCAGGTCGATCTGCACCTCATAGCCGGTCGCGATCCCGCGCACGAGGTCGCGCCCGGTCAGGCCCCGGGCGGTGGCGAGGTGCTGGGCCACGGCGACGACCGGCGGGATGTTGTCGCCGGGGTGCGAGTACTCGGCGGCGAGGAACGTGTCGTGGTAGTCCAGTTCGCGCACGGCCACGCCGTTCGCCCAGGCCGCCCACTCCGGGGACACCCGGCGCGAGCGCTGTTCGCCGAACACGGTCGACCCCACCCCGTTGAAGGACCGCGGATGGGCCAGCGCCTGCGAGCGGGCGGCGACCACGGGCCGCCGGGTCAGGGAGGCCGCGGCGACGGCGGCGTTGTCGATGACCCGGTTGATGATCATCTCGGTCACCTCCTCGGAGACCGGCACCGGGTCGGCGGCGCATTCGGCGATCTTCCAGGCGAGCTGATCGGTGCGGGCCAGGTTCTCATCGCTGCGGTGAACACGAACGTGGTGCTGCTGCACGGTGGTTCCTTTCGGTTAGGCGACCGGGCCGGTCGGCTGCCCCTGGATCGCCGCGAGGACGTTCGTGAGGCTCTGCTGGAGGTGGACGTGGGTGGCGTGGGCCGCCAGCGAGGTGTCGCCGGCGATGATCGCGTCGATGATGAGCAGGTGCTCGGCCGCCGCGGCGCGAAGCCGGGCCGGGTTTCCCCTGGCCAGGCGGCGGATGCGGGCCAAGTGGGTGCGCACGGTGGCGAGCGCGCCGACCAGGAACGGGTTGGCGACGGCCTCATCGACGGCATCGTCGAACTCGTCGATCAGGTCGTAGTAGCGGTGCAGGCCGGTCTCGCCCTGGGCCAGAAGCTCGGGGGCGGCGAGGAACTGGTCCCGCAGCGCCAGGAAGACGGCAGGGTCGCGGCGGTCGGCGGCAATCCGGGCGGCGTGCTCCTCGAGGGCCCGGCGCACCTCGTACAGTTCGCGGATGCTGTCCATCGACATCTCGGTGACCATGAAGCCCCGGCCGGGCCGGCCGGCGACGAGGCCGTCGGCGATCAGCCGGGCGATGGCGGCGCGCAGCGGCGTGCGGGACACTCCGATCCGGGCCGATTGCTCGATCTCGAGCAGCCCGGTGCCGGCGGGCAGGATCCCGTCCAGGATCTCCCCGCGCAGTTGCCGGTAGGCGCGCTCGCTGGCACGTACCGGTGCGGTGGTCCCCGCCGTTGGGGTTTCTGTATACACAAACCACATGTTATTCCCTTTGTGGGGGTTTTATGCAAGACTTCGTGCATTCTATGTATACATAGGAGCTTCAATGGGGAGGTTCACAATGACAAGCGACTCAACCGTCGGTTATCACGAGACGTGGCAGCGGAGCATCGACGCCGACACGCGCGCCGAATTCTGGCTCGAGGCCGCGCAGGCCGTCGACTGGATCACGCCGCCGCGGATCGCCCTCGAGGAGCGCTCCCCCGGAACCTGGCGCTGGTTCCCGGACGGCGAGCTGAACACGAGCTACAACGCCCTCGACCGCCACGTCCTTGCCGGGCGGGGCGCCCAGACCGCCGTGATCTACGACTCCGCGATGTCGGGCACCCGGATCCGGATCAGCTACCTCGACCTCCTCGGCCGGGTGTCCCGCTTCGCGGGTGTCCTCAGGGAGAACGGCGTCGGCCGGGGCGACCGGGTGATCGTCTACCTGCCGATGATCCCGGAGGCCATCGTCGCGATGCTGGCCTGCGCGCGGATCGGCGCCGTGCACTCCGTCGTCTTCGGCGGCTTCGCCGCGAGCGAGCTGGCCGTGCGCATCGACGACGCCCGGCCGACCGTGATCGTGACGGCATCCGGCGGCCTGGAGCCCGGCCGCGCGGTCGAATACCTGCCCCTGGTGCAGCGGGCCCTGGCCCAGAGCGCCGGTTCGGTGCGCACGGTGATCGTGCGCGACCGGGAGATGATCCCGGGCAGTGCGGCCGACTACGCCGGCGCCGACGGTGTCGCCTGGCTGGACTGGGCGACCGAGGAGGAGCAGGCCACGCCGGCCGACCCGGTGGCCCTGCGCTCCGAGGACCCGCTGTACATCCTCTACACGTCCGGGACGACGGGCAATCCCAAGGGCATCGTGCGCGACAACGGCGGCCACGCCGTCGCGCTGGCCTGGTCGATGCGCAACATCTACGCAGCCGGGGCCGGCGACGTGTTCTGGGCCGCCTCCGACGTGGGCTGGGTGGTCGGCCACTCCTACATCGTCTACGCCCCGCTCTTGGTCGGGGCGACCACCGTGATCTACGAGGGCAAGCCGATCGGCACCCCGGATGCCGGCGCGTTCTGGCGCGTGGTCGAGGACTACAAGGTGAAGGTCCTGTTCACCGCGCCCACCGCGATCCGCGCCATCCGCCGGGTCGACCCGGAGCTGCGCGAACTCGAGAAGTACGACGTGTCCAGCCTGCACGGGCTGTTCCTGGCCGGTGAGCGCCTCGACCCGGAGACCTACCACTGGGCCAACGACGGCCTGCACTGTCCCGTCGTCGACCACTGGTGGCAGACCGAGACCGGCTGGGCGATCTGCGCGAACCCGCGCGGCATCGCCGAACTCGAGACCAAGCCGGGCTCGGCCACCTTCCCGGTGCCCGGTTACGACGTCGTCATCCTCGATTCGAAGGGCAGACCGGTCAGCCGGGTCGGCAAGGACGGCAACATCGCCATCCGGCTGCCGCTGCCGCCGGGCAACCTGCTCGGCATCTGGGGCAGCGAGGAACGCTTCGCCAGCGCCTACCTCTCCGCCTTCCCCGGTTTCTACGCCACCGGGGACTCCGGCCATTTCGACGACGACGGCTACCTCTACGTGATGGGCCGAACCGACGACGTCATCAACGTGGCCGGCCACCGGCTCTCCACCGGCTCGCTCGAGGAGGTGCTCACCCTGCATCCGGCGGTCGCCGAATGCGCGGTGCTCGGGGTGCACGACCCGCTCAAGGGCCAGCGCGCCGCCGGTTTCGTCACGCTCAAGGCCGGCGCGACGATCGACCACGACACCCTCGCCACGGAGCTCGTCGGCCTCGTGCGCGAGCATGTCGGCCCGGTCGCCGCGTTCCGGGACGTGACCATTCTCGATCGGCTGCCGAAGACCCGCTCGGGCAAGATCCTGCGCAAGACGATCCGGCAGATCGTCGACGGCGAGCCGTACACGGTGCCGCCCACCATCGAGGACCCGGCCACCCTCGACGCCCTCAAGCTGGCCGTGCACGGCGCGGCCGGCACCCCCCAAACCACCCCGTAGCATCCGTCACCACCCTCACCGGAGCAAAGGAGCCCCATGAAGGAAACAACGAAAGACGCCCTCCCGGACGGTTCGTCGCCGACGACCATCGACTACGTCGCATTCGAGCAGACAGCGGGTTTCCGCAACCTCAAGCACAAGAGGCGCAGCTTCGTGCTGCCGCTCGCGGCGATCTTCCTCATCTGGTACTTCGCGTTCGTGCTTGTCGCGGCCTACCTGCCCGATGTGATGGCCATCCAGGTCTTCGGGCGGATCAACCTCGGCCTCGTCCTCGGCCTCGGCCAGTTCGTCACGACCTTCGCCATCACGATGTGGTACGTCTCCTACTCGAACCGCGTCCTGGACCCCCTCGGCCAGTCTCTCCGCACCGAACTCGAAGGGCTGGACCAGAAATGAGCGCCGCCATCATCGCGCAGTCCCTGGCCGCGCAGGCGGCCCTCGCCGTCAAACCGGTCGAGAACAACCCCGTCCTCAACATCTCGATCTTCCTGGCCTTCGTGGCGGTGACCCTGATCGTGGTCATCCGCGCCGGGCGCAACAACAAGACCGCGGCCGACTATTACACCGGCGGCCGCTCCTTCACCGGGCCGCAGAACGGCTTCGCGATCGCCGGCGACTACCTCTCCGCCGCCTCGTTCCTCGGCATCGTCGGGGCGATCGCGGTCAGCGGGTACGACGGGTTCCTCTACTCGATCGGCTTCCTCGTCGCCTGGCTCGTCGCGCTGCTGCTGGTGGCCGAGCTGATGCGCAACACCGGCAAGTACACGATGGCGGATGTGCTCTCCTTCCGGCTGAAGCAGGGCCCGGTGCGGGTGGCCGCGGCCACGACCACCCTGGCCGTGTGCTTCTTCTACCTCCTCGCCCAGATGGCCGGAGCCGGCGGGCTCGTCTCGCTGCTCCTCGGCATCAACGACAAGCTCGGGCAGTCCATCGTCGTCACCGTCGTCGGCGGCCTGATGATCCTCTACGTGCTGATCGGCGGGATGAAGGGCACCACCTGGGTGCAGATCATCAAGGCGTTCCTGCTCATCATCGGCGCCTTCGCGATGACGATCTGGGTGCTCGCCATCAACGGCTTCAACTTCTCGGCGCTGCTCGACACGGCCGTCGCCGCCTCCACGAGCACGCCCGGCTCGGCCATCCTGGTCCCCGGGCTGAAGTACGGCACCAACCCGCTGGACTTCATCTCCCTGGCCATCGCCCTCGTGCTCGGCACGGCGGGACTGCCGCACGTGCTGATGCGCTTCTACACGGTCCCGACCGCCAAGGAGGCCCGTCGCTCCGTGGTCTGGGCGATCTGGCTGATCGGCGCGTTCTACCTGTTCACCCTGGTGCTCGGGTTCGGCGCGGCCGCGCTCGTCGGAGCCGACACCATCCTCGCCGCCCCCGGCGGAGTGAACTCGGCGGCGCCGCTGCTCTCGCTCGCGCTCGGCGGGCCGATCCTTCTCGGCTTCATCTCGGCGATCGCGTTCGCGACGATCCTGGCCGTCGTGGCCGGGATCACGATCACGGCCGCCACCTCGTTCGCGCATGACATCTACATGAGCGTGATCCGGAAGGGCAAGGGAGACCCCGACAGCGAGGTCAAGGTGGCCCGTCGCACGGTGGTCGTCATCGGCATCCTCGCGATCGCCGGCGGAATCGGCGTGCAGGGGCAGAACATCGCCTTCCTGGTCGCCCTCGCCTTCGCCGTCGCGGCGAGCGCGAACCTGCCGACCATCCTCTACTCGCTGTTCTGGCGCGGCTTCACCACCCGCGGAGCGGTCTGGAGCATGTACGGCGGCCTCGGCGCCACCGTGGTCCTGATCGTGTTCTCGCCGGTCTTCTCCGGCACGCCGACCTCGATGTTCGGCGACGCGGTGAACTTCGCCTGGTTCCCGCTGAGCAACCCCGGCATCGTGTCGATCCCGCTCGGCTTCTTCCTCGGCTGGCTCGGGTCGGTCACGAGCAGCACGAAGGAAGACCCGCTCCTCGCCTCAGAGATGGCGGTGCGCTCGCTCACCGGCCACGGCGCCGAGAAGGCGGTCGAGCACTAACCGCTCCGCCCGTCTCACACCACTACTCCCCCTCGGCTGGCCCCCAGTCGAGGGGGAGTAGTGTCATCCCCGGGTTAGAGGGCCAGGTCATTCGCCTGCGCCGAGCCCACGATGAACACTGGAGATGATCCCCATGAAAGCTGCGCGCTTCTACGGCCGGAAAGACGTCCGAATCGAGAACATCGAGGAACCGTCGACCCGCAGCGGAACGGTGAAGATCGCCGTCGCCTGGTGCGGCATCTGCGGGACCGACCTGCACGAGTACCTCGAAGGCCCGATCTTCATCTCCGCCCCGGGCCACCCGCATCCGCTCTCGCACGAAACCCTCCCGGTCACCATGGGCCACGAGTTCTCCGGCACCATCGAAGAGGTCGGCGAGGGTGTCACGGGACTCGCCGTCGGCGACAACGTCGTCGTGGAGCCCTATTTCGTCTGCGGCGAGTGCCCGCCCTGCAAGGCCGGCAACTACCACCTGTGCGAGAAGATGGGCTTCATCGGCCTCGCCGGCGGCGGTGGTGGCCTGAGCGAGAAGATCGTCGTCGACCAGCGCTGGGTGCACGCGATCGGTGACATCCCCCTGGACGAGGCCGCCCTGATCGAGCCTCTCTCGGTCGCCCACCACGCCGTGATCCGCAGCGGCGCGAAGGCCGGAGACGTCGCCATCGTCGGTGGCGCCGGGCCCATCGGACTGCTGACGGCCGCCATCCTCAAGGGCATCGGCGTGACCACGATCATCTCCGAGCTCAGCGCCGCCCGCAAGGCGAAGGCGCTCTCGAGCGGCGTCGCCGACTACGTGATCGACCCGACCGTCGAGGACCTCGAGGCTCGCGTGCTGGAGATCACCGGTGGCATCGGCACTGATGTGGCGTTCGAGTGTGCGGGCGTCAACGCCGTGCTCGACGCCATGCTCGACGCCCTGCGCCCGGCCGGGGTGCTCGTCAACGTCTCGATCTGGGGCCGTCCCGCCACCGTGGACATGCAGAAAATCGTCCTGAAGGAGATCGACCTGCGTGGAACCATCGCCTATGTGCGCGACCACGAGGAGACCGTCGCCCTGGTGCAGTCGGGCACGATCGACCTGAAGCCGTTCATCACGGGCCGGATCGCGCTGGACGACCTGATTTCGCAGGGCTTCGACACGCTGATCAACCACAACGACACCGCAGTGAAGATCATCGTCCACCCGTAGTCGTCCACCCGCAGTCGTCCACCCGCGGCCGGCCACCTGCCGGAGGACTCAGTCCTTCGGCAGGAGCGGCCCCCGAGCGACCCGGGTCGGCGCGGCCTGGGCGACCGGCTTGATCGTGATCAGGTCCAGGTTCACGTGGGCCGGGCGTTCGACGCTCGACACGATCGTCTCCGCGATGTCCTCCGCGACGAGCGGATTCGGAACCCCGGCATACGCCGCGGCCGCCTTCTCCTCATCGCCGCCGAATCGCACCAGGCCGAATTCGTCGGTCTTGACCATCCCGGGGGCCACTTCGATCACCCGGATCGGTTCGCCGTTGAGTTCGAGTCGCAGCACCTCCATCAGCGCGTGCGCGGCGAACTTCGCCGCGTTGTAGCCGCCCCCGCCGAGGTAGGCGACGTGCCCGGCGATCGAGGTGACGGTGACGATGTCGGCCGAACCGGCATCCGCGCGGATCGCGTCCCGGAGCAGCGGCAGCAGCGCGCTCGTGACCCTTTTGACCGCGAGCACGTTGATCTCGAACATCCAGGCCCAGTCGTCGATCGACGAGTTCTCGACGCTGTCCAGCCCGAGCGCGCCGCCCGCGTTGTTGACGAGCGCGTGCACCGGCCCGGATACCGCGAGGTAGTCACGCAGGGCGTCGACGTCCGCCTGGCTCGTCAGGTCGGCCGTGAACACCGCCGCCCCGGTCTCCGCGGCGAGCGCGGCCAGGCGGTCGGCCCGGCGGGCGACACCGACGACGTCCCATCCTCGTTCACGGAACAGGCGCACCGTGGCGGCCCCGATTCCCGAGCTGGCACCGGTCACGACAACTCTTCTTGTACCCATTGCTCCATTCTGCTGGGAGAATGGCTCTGATGAGTGCACGAGTCGCCGGCAGGCCCCATGTCAAGAAGCGGCGGGTTCCCCTCTGGGACAACGCTCGCTGGATCGCCATCACGCTCATGGTGATGGGGCACGCGATCCTCAAGCTCATCCACGGGTCGGATGTCGCCTACGAGGCCTACCTGTTCATCTACGCCTTCCACGTGCCGCTCTTCGTCGCCGTCAGCGGGTACTTCGCCCGCTCGGGCCCCCCGGGCACGCGGCAGCTGCACCGCCTGATCACCGACGTGGTCTTCCCGTACGTCGTGTTCGAGACGATCTGGACTCTCGTGCGGTGGCTGCTCGGCGGGGAGTTCAACCTGGACTACTCCAGCGCCTCCTGGACGCTGTGGTTCCTGATCGCCCTGCTGGTCTGGCGCCTGATGCTGCCGTTCATGGTGTTGCTGCGCTATCCGCTGCTGGTCAGCATCCTGATCTCGATCGGTGCCGGCTACATCACCTCGATCGACGGCACCTTCGCCCTCTCCCGGACCCTGGGCCTGCTGCCCTTCTTCGTGTTCGGCTGGAAACTGCGCCAGTGGAAGCTCACCGCCCGCTGGCTCGAGCTCGGCGTCGGCGAGGTGTGGCGCTGGCGGGTCGGCGCCCTGACCCTGTTCTCCGCGCTGCTGGGCGTGATCGCCCTCAACATCGACGCCCTCCGCACCCTGCAGATCCGCCAGTTCCTGCTCTACAGCGAGGCGTACCCGACGTTCGGCTACGACCAGCTCTGGGCCGGCGGCATCCGCCTGGGGCTGATGCTCCTCGCCTTCGCCCTGATCATGGCGTTCCTCCTGCTCGTGCCGCGCCGCACCACGTGGTTCACCGCGCTGGGGTCGGCGACGATGTACATCTACCTGCTGCACAGCTTCCTGCTCTTCCCGCTGCGCGAATCGGGGGTTCTCGGCGGCGCGCAGCCGGCCTGGGTGCTGCCGGCGCTGCTGCTGCTCAGCGTGGGGATCAGCGTGCTGCTGTCCCTCCCGATCGTCAAGCGGCTGTTCCGGCCGATCATCGAGCCGCGGGCACGCTGGCTGTTCCGCAAGCACGAGTCAACGCACACCGGAACGATCGTGCTGCCGCCGATGGATCCGCCGCCCGCCGAACAGTCCTGATCCGGCCGGTTCGATGGGGGCACCCCGCGTGTGACGCCGTGTTTCACGGGTCGTTGCCACCCCTCCGGACGGATGCCTAAACTCGCACCCAGAGCGATGGACGGTCCACGCTCGTCGAGGATTATCAGGGAGACCACCTCATGAGCGACAACGCACAAGCCTGGAAGTTCGAAACCAAGCAGGTTCACTCCGGCGCCCAGCCCGACCCCACCACGAACGCCCGCAACACCCCGATCTACCAGACCACGTCCTACGTGTTCAACAACGCGCAGCACGCTCAGAACCTGTTCGCGCTGGCCGAATTCGGCAACATCTACACCCGCATCATGAACCCGACCCAGGCCGTCGTCGAGGAGCGCGTCGCCGCCCTCGAAGGTGGAACCGCTGCCCTGCTGCTCGCCTCCGGCCAGGCCGCGTCGACCTTCGCCGTGCTGAACATCGCCCAGGCCGGCGACCACATCGTGTCGTCCAGCTCGATCTACGGCGGCACCTACAACCTGTTCAAGTACACGCTCGCCAAGCTCGGCATCGAGACCACGTTCGTCGAGAACCAGGACGACGCGGCCGAGTGGGCCCGCGCCGTGCGCCCGAACACCAAGCTCTTCTTCGCGGAGACCATCGGCAACCCGAAGATCAACGTGCTCGACATCTCCCTCGTCGCCGGCGTCGCCCACGAGGCAGGTGTTCCGCTGATCGTCGACAACACGATCGCCACCCCCTACCTGATCCGCCCGTTCGAGCACGGCGCCGACATCGTCATCCACTCGGCCACCAAGTTCCTCGGCGGCCACGGCGCGGTCATCGGCGGCGTCATCGTCGACGGCGGCAGCTTCGAATGGTCGAAGAACGTCGCGAAGTTCCCCGGCCTGACCGAGCCCGACCCGTCCTACCACGGGGTCAGCTACACCGGCGCCGTCGGCGACCCCATCGCCTACATCATCAAGGCCCGGGTGCAGCTGCTCCGCGACCTGGGTGCCGCGATCGCCCCGGCGAGCGCCTGGCAGCTCATCCAGGGCATCGAAACCCTGAGCCTGCGGATCGAACGCCACGTGCAGAACGCCCAGGAGATCGCCGAGTGGCTTGAGAACCACCCGGACATCGCCTCGGTCAACTACGCCGGCCTGCCGACGAGCCCCTGGTACGCCGCCGCCAACAAGTACGCCCCCCGGGGCGTCGGCGCGGTGCTCTCGTTCGAGCTCAAGGGCGGGGTGGATGCCGGCCGCGCCCTGGTCGACAACCTCGAGCTGTTCAGCCACCTGGCCAACATCGGCGACGTGCGCTCGCTCGTGATCCACCCGGCCTCGACCACCCATGCGCAGCTCACCCCCGAGCAGCAGCTCACGGCCGGCGTCACGCCCGGCCTCGTGCGCCTCTCCGTCGGCATCGAGAACATCGCCGACCTCAAGGCCGACCTCGAGCTCGGCCTGGCCGCGGCACGCGCCGTCGTGGTGGCATCCCGCGCCAACGCCTAGCCCCTGGGTGTCGAATTCGACGGAGATTTTCCGTGATCCGAGGCTGAAACGCAGTTTTCCGGGTCACTTCGTCAAAATCTCCGTCGAATTCGACGAGGCTCGGGCCAAGAAAGGTGTGGGACGCAGGATGCTGCGCGCGAGTTCGCGCGTAACAATCAGACGGAGGCCCTCGAGGTTCGCCAGAATGGGGGCGTATGGAATGGCAATTCTCGGCAGACACGGTCCCGTCCAGCTTCGTCACTGAAGCCCAGGCGCGCTCGCTCCTCGGCAAGCCCCCGGCGACCGGCGCCTGGCGCGACGGCGACCCCGTCGGCTCCCGCCGCTTCCTCGACGTCGGCCCGCTCCGCTTCGAGGCCGGCGGCAGCCTGGGCGCCGTGCGCGTCGCCTACGAGACCTGGGGCGAACTCTCCCCTTCCGGTGACAACGCCGTGCTCGTGCTGCACGCCCTCACCGGCGACAGCCACCTGGTCGGCGCCGCCGGCGACGGCCACGTCACGGCAGGCTGGTGGGGCGGCATCGTCGGCCCGGGGCTCGCCATCGACACCGACCGCTGGTTCGTGGTGGCGCCGAACATGCTCGGCGGCTGCCAGGGCAGCACCGGCCCCGCATCGCTGGCGCCCGACGGCAGCGAATGGGGCACCCGTTTCCCCTACCTCACCATCCGCGACCAGGTGGCCGCGCAGCGTGCCTTCAGCGACCGCCTGGGCATCGACAGCTGGGCCGCCGTCATCGGCGGTTCGATGGGCGGGATGCATGCCCTCGAGTGGGCGATCGAGGCCCCCGAGCGCGTGGCGCGCCTCGCCATCCTCGCCGCACCGCCGGTGACGACTGCCGACCAGATCGCCTTGAACTCGGTGCAGATCGAGGCGATCCGCTCCGACCCCCTGTTCCGGTCCGGGGACTACTACGACGCCGACGACGGCGACGGTCCCACCCGCGGCCTGGCCCTCGCCCGCCGGATGGCCCTGCTCAACTACCGCAGCCCCGCCGAGCTCAACCTGAGGTTCGACCGCGGCTGGCAGAGCGAGATCAGCCCACTCGGCGCCGGCGGCCGGTTCGCGGTCGAGTCCTACCTCGACTTCCACGGCAACAAGTTCACCCGCCGGTTCGACGCCAACAGCTACGTCACACTCGTGCAGGCGATGGACTCGCACGACGTCGGCCGCGGTCGCGGCGGTGTCCCGGCCGCCCTCAGCCGGGTGACGGCCCGCACCGTGGTGGTCGGAATCGACAGCGACCGGCTGTTCCCGGTGGAGGGCCAGCGGCGGATCGCCGAGCACCTTCGGCACAACATCGACGGCACCGACCCGGTCGTACTCGAGTCGGGATACGGCCACGACGGGTTCCTGATCGAGACCGCGGCGATCGGCGCCCAGCTGGGCCGTCTCCTCGACTGACCCTGACGGGGCCGTGACGGCGGCGTGACGGCGGCCGAGGGGTTGACAGCCGCAGCCTTCGGGGAAAGCCTGAAAATCGGGTGATTCCCCCGAGAGGATGGCTGCCATGAAACCCGCCTACGTCGTCATGCTGGTGCTCGGAACGGTGTTCTCGCTGCTCGGATTGGGCATGCTGACCGGGGGCGTCGCCGCCACGGTGGCGAGTTCGCAGCAGGCGGACAACGGTTTCTTCAGCGCGCCGCCCGCCTCATTCTCCGCCGACTCCTACGCGCTCACCTCGCCGAGACTGGACGTCGCCGGCACGTCCGGAATCCCGGCCGGTGTCGCCAGCATCCGTCTGGAGGCGACGAGCACGGGCGGCGACGTGTTCATCGGCATCGCACCGCAGGCCGAGGTGGACCGCTACCTCACGGCGGTGCACCACACCGAACTCGTGGACGTGAGCGTCTCCCCGTTCCGCGCGGAGTACCGCGACGTCCCCGGTACGGCCCGGCCTGCCCTCCCCGGCGACCAGGGCTGGTGGAGCGTGTCAGCCACCGGGCCGGGAACGCAGCAGGTTGTCTGGGACGTCCAGCCCGGCACCTGGGCCGTTGTCGTGATGAACGCGGATGCGAGCCCCCGCGTGGCCGTGCAGCTGCGCGCCGGCGTGCGGCTGGGCCTGCTCGGGCCGCTCGCGATCGGGCTGGTGATCGCCGGCATCCTGCTGCTGCTGCTCGGAATCGCGCTGGTCGTGCTCGGGGCCATCGGGCTCGGCCGGGGTACCCCGGTGCCGCCCGGTGGTGCGCCGGCCGGTATTGCGCCGCCCGGCCCGATGCAGCCCGGCCCGATGTCGGCGGCCGTCCCCCCGATCGACGAATGGCGCCCCTACCCGGCCCGGCTGACCGGGGAACCCGACCCCGTGCTGTCGCGGTGGCTGTGGCTGGTGAAGTGGTTCCTGGTCATTCCGCACCTGATCGTGCTGTTCTTCCTCTGGTGCGCCTTCTTCGTCACCACCATCGTGGCCGGCTTCGCGATCCTGTTCACCGGGCGGTACCCCGCGTCGCTGTTCACCTTCAACGTCGGCGTCCTGCGCTGGAACTGGCGGGTGGCGTTCTACTCCTACTCGGCCCTCGGAACCGACCGGTATCCCCCGTTCACCCTCGCCACAACGGACTACCCGGCCGATCTCCAGGTCGACTATCCCGCGCGGCTGTCCAACGGACTGGTCCTCGTCAAGTGGTGGCTGCTGGCATTGCCGCACCTCCTGATCGTCGCGGTCATCACCGGCAGCACCTGGTCCTGGCGCACCCAACCGGCCGACTGGCCGGCGGGCGCCGGAACCGCTGCCGTGACCGCGCCGTCCCTGATCGGGCTGCTCGTGCTGCTCTCGGGGTTGATCCTGCTCTTCACGGGTCGGCTGCGGCGCACCTTGTTCGACCTGATTCTCGGCCTGAATCGCTGGGTGATCCGGGTCATGGTGTACACCTCGCTGATGCGGGACGACTACCCGCCGTTCCGGCTCGACCAGGGATCCGCCGACCCGCCGGCACCCGTGGCGCGGCCCTGATGCACGGCGGCGTGCGGCATCCTGCCCGGGCACCCGCGGCCATGTTCCGGAGTTGGTTGCTCTGGGCCGGCCTGGGCGAGAGCGCCGGTTTCCTCGCCCCCGCGCCCGGCTGGACCCAGGCGGCGTCCTCCGCGGTCCGGTCCCGGCAGCAGGTCGAGTCGGCCCGATGAACCACAATCGCGGGAACCAGTGTCTCCCGATCACGAGAAAACCGGTTCGGGCCGGATATGGTGCTTCTTAGGGCATTACGAGGGGTAATCCAGGCGACATGCAACGAATCTTCAAAGAGCGCGACCGCCTCCTGCGGAGAGCAGCCCGGCTGACCGGCCTGACCGGTTCCGTGGCGGTGCTGGTCGTGATGCTCGTGCCGGGCGGCCTCAGCCTGGGCCTGCTCGGCCGCTGCCTGCCGGTGCTCCTCCTCATGGTCGCCGGCCAGTACCTGCTCGGCCGGTCAGGCCGGATGCGCTGGGCCATCCTGATCGTGCTCTGCGGCATCGGAATCGTCCTTCTGGTCGGCTTCTCCGGCCAGGGACCGTCTGGCCTGAACCTGGTTGAGGAGACCGTCATCGGCACCGTGGCCGCGACCGCGACGAGCTCCGTCGCACTCGTGCTGGTCGTCAGCACCCGCCGGCTGATCCTGCTGTTCGTCTCGTTCTCGGCCACCCTGGCCAGCGTCCTCGCCAGCACGATCACCTCCGCCGGGGCGATCGTCCCACTGGCCATCACGATCTGCGGCTGGTTCGCCGTGGCACTGGCGGGCTGGTGGGTTGCCCAAAGCGTGCCCCGGGTGATGCAACGCATCGCCGCGATCGGCCGGGCCCACCTGGCCGAACGACACGCCAGCGAACTGGAGGCGCAGCGCCGCCAGGACGCCAGGCTCCTGCACGACACCGTGCTCGCCACCCTCACCCTGCTCGCCCACTCCGGTGTCGGCGTCAGCCCCGCCGCCCTCCGCCAGCAGGCCGGCGACGATGCCCGGCTGTTGCGGCAGTTGCGCCTGGGCGGCCTGCCGACACCACGTCGCTCCGGCGTGTACACCCTCGAGCCGGCCACGGAGTCGACCCTGGGCAGCACCCTGGAATCGGTGAAGCAGCGCTTCGGCCGGATGGGACTGGAGGTGGACTGGCACGGCAGCGGGCAGGTGCTGCTGCCCAGCGATGTCCTCGACTCGTTCCTGCTCGCGCTGGGCGAGTGCCTGGAAAACGTGCGCCGCCACGCCGGGGTCGACCGGGCCGACGTCACGATCTCGGATGACGACACCACCGTGCGCGCCATGGTCACCGACGCCGGCGTCGGCTTCGACCTGCTCGGAGTGAGCGCCGAACGGCTCGGCTTCGCCGAATCCGTCGTGGCCCGGCTGCGAGACGTCGGCGGCAACGCCAGGTTGTTCTCCTCCCCCGGTTCCGGCACGACCGTGGTGCTTGAGGTGCCGAAGTGATCGGCCCTGATCTCGTCGACGTCCCGCTGGGCGACCTCGGGGCCGCCGGGGTCAGCCGGAAGGATCTGCGCCAGAAGGAGGTCCAGGAGCGCCAGGACCGCCGGCGCACCTTCCGCCGGCCGGAGCGCACCGTCAAGACGACCCGCGCGAACCAGAGCGGCCTGGGCGGCCGCCACCTGGGCATCGGCCTGTCCTTCAGCGGCGGGTTCATCGCCCTGTTCCTGTTCTGGCGCTTCATGATCCAATGGTTCGACTATCCGAACCCCCTGCCGAGCCTGGCGGCCTGGACGCTGCTGATGGCGACAACGGCGCTCGCCCTGGTCACCGTGCAGCGGCTGTCGGCGCGGATGCCCGACTGGCTGTTCGCCGCGGCGCTGGTCAGCGGCAGCGTCGTGGTCGTGCTCGACCTGGCCGGTTCACGAGGACAGGGCGGGTCGGAGGTGTACCCGACCGCGGCGGCGGCCGTCGGTTCGCTGCTGATCGCCCTCGTCACGGTGCGCCGCGGTCGCGACGTCATCACATCGGCCGTCGTGCTGGCCGCCGTCCTGTTCGTCGGCGCCGTCACCGAGTCCCGCCCCGACCCGCTCACCCTCGCACCGGAACTGCTGGCGATCGGCCTGGCCATCATGCCTCCGCTGCTCGGAGTCGCGATCGTGCGTTCCTTCCGCCGGATGGCCCAGCGGGAACTCGACCTGGTGCTCGTGCAGAGCACCGTCTCCCAACCGCAGTTCGCGGTGGGCATGCTCGCCTCCGAGGAACTCGCGCGGATCGACCTCGATGCGGAAACCCTTCTCGACGACGTCGCCCAGGGCCGGACCGCGCTTCCGCTCAGCGCCGACAAGTCGACGACGGCCTCCACGCTCGCCACCCAGCTGCGCCTGCACCTGATCCAGGGCCGGCGCGAAACCTGGCTCCACCATGCGATCACGGAATCGGAGTTCCTCGGCCCTTCCGTCAACCTGCACGATCCCGCCGGCCTCGCCGGGCTGCTCGACCCGGCCCAGCGCGACGCGCTGCTCCGCACGATTTGGCTCCTGATCAGCGACACGACCCGCGCCGAGGCCGCAGTTTCGCTCTCCCTCGGCCCGATCCGGCCCACCCACGGCGTGCGAGCCCGCCAGAAGTTACGATTTCCAATCGAATTGACCACGACGGGTGTGCCACGGCGGCGTGTGGACCCCGAGACGTGGCAAGCTATCCGAGTAGTCGGTCCTCACATCGATTCGACCCGGGACGGAAGTCTCCGGGTGGAGATCGAGTGCAGTATCGACAATCCCGCGGATGCTTAAGGTCTGCGACGGAGAGCCGTCGGGCTTTTTGGTCGGGTGCAAAGGCAGTAGGAGGCAGCAGTGACGAACATGACAATGACGAATATCGCAGTGCCGAGCAGGGAGCATCCCATCAGGCTGGCCCTGGTCGACGATCACCGGATGCTCCTCGGCGCCCTGACCGAGTGGATCAGGGGGGCTGCAGACGACATCAACATGGTCGCCGCCGTCACGACCTGGCCGGAGCTGCTGACCCACCCCGAATTCCCCGTCGACGTCGTTCTCCTCGACCTCGACCTCAAGGACAACATCCCCGTCTCCTTGAAGATCTCCACCCTCAAGACCGCGGGCGTCAAGACGGTGTTGATGAGCACCTATTCCGAGCCCGGCCTGGTGCGCGAAGCGCTGGCGGCCGGCGCGCTCGGCTACCTCGTCAAGAGCGAGGAAGCGAACATGATCGTCGAGGCGATCCGCGCGGCCTACGACGGCGAGTCCTACATCTCCGCCGAGCTGGACGAGGCGCTGAGCGCCGGCACCAGCGGCGGCTCCCCCCGGCTGAGCGCCCAGGAGCGCCGGGTGATGGCCCTGTACGGCGCGGGCGAGCCGGTCAAGGCCGTGGCCCACCAGCTCGGCATCTCCGAGGAGACCGCGAAGTCCTACCTCAAGCGGATCCGCGAGAAGTACCGCCTCGCCGGGTTCGACGTCGGCACGAAGGTGGCCCTGCGCAAGCGCGCCATCCACGACGGCATCCTCCTGCAGACCGACTAGACCTGCCCGCAGTCACCTGCTGGCCGGGACGATCACGGCGTCCGGCTATCCGACGACGGTGATCGCCTCGGTGCCGTAGGGCACGTGCAGCCCGTTGCGGCGCCTGGACCTGTCGATCGCGAAGGTGACGAAGGTCAGGGCCATGCCCAGCGCACTCAGCCCCAGTCCGATCCAGACGGGGGCGAGGTAGCCGAGGCCGCCCGCGATCGCCACCCCGCCGAGGAAGGCTCCGAGCGCGTTGCCGATGTTCAACGCCGAGTGGTTGAGGGCGGCGGCGATCGACTGGCTGTCGTGGGAGACGTCCATCAGCCGCGCCTGGATCGCGGGCGAGAGCGCCGCCGCCGCCGCGCCGACCAGGAACACCCCGATCAGCAGGCCGGGCACGAATCGGGCCGACAGGGCCAGCCCGGCCAGCGCCACCAGCATCACGCCGAAGAACCAGTACATCGTGCGGCGCACGCTGCGGTCGGCCAGGACCCCGCCGGCCAGGTTGCCGATCGTCATTCCCAGGCCGATCACGACGAGCACGAGCGGGACCGACGCAGCGGAGAGCCCCGTGACCTCGATCACGAGCGGGGCGACGTAGGTGTACACGGCGAACAGCCCGCCGAACCCGATCGCACCGATCGAGAGCGCGAACCAGACCTGGAGCCGGCCGAACGCGCGCAGCTCGCTCCTCATGGTGGCACCGAGGTTGCCGGCCTGGAACGGGACCAGCAGGGCGACCGCCAGGAAGGTGGCCGCGAACACCGCGGCCACGACCAGGTAGGCCACCCGCCAGCCCGAGGCCTGACCGAGCCAGGTGATCAGCGGGACCCCGATCACATTGGCGATCGTGAGACCGCTGAGCACCAGGGCGACGCCGCGGGCGCGCTTCCCCGGACCCATCAGGTCGGCGGCGACCAGCGAGGCGATCCCGAAGTAGGCTCCGTGCGGCAGAGCGGCGACGAAGCGGGCCGCCAGGACCAGCCCGAAGGTGGGCAGCAGCGCCGACGCGATGGTGCTGAGGGTGAAGGCGGCCAGGAGCGCCAGCAGGAGCCGCTTCCGCGGCCATCGGGCCGCGGCGGCGGCGATCGTCGGCGCGCCGACGACGACCCCGAGGGCATACGCGGAGATGAGCCAGCCTGCCTGGGCGTTGGCGGCATCCGGGGCCGCGGCGTAGAGGCCGGGCAGCAGATCCTGGGCCAGGTTCGGCAACAGGCCCATGGCGACGAACTCGGTCGACCCGATCCCGAACCCGCCGAGGGCCAGGGCGAGGAGGGCGAAACGGATGCGGGTCGGCGACAGCGTCGTCGACCCCGGGCGAGGTGAAGGCATGCGATCCAGACTATGGCCCCGTGGCGCCGGTGGGCGGCGCTGGTGCGGCCTCCAGGGCAGCCTCGAGCCGCTCGACCTTGCTCGTCAGCTCGCCGGTCCGGCCCGGCCGGATGTCCGCCTTCAGCACCAGGGACACCCGCGGCCCCCAGGCGCCGACGGCTTCGGTCGCCGCCTTGACCACGGCGAACACCTCGTCCCAGTCGCCCTCGATGGTCGTGAACATCGAGTCGGTGTGGTTGGGCAGGCCGGAGTCGCGCACGACCCGCACCGCTGCGGCGACGGCGTTGTGCACCGAGCCGTCCGGGTCGTGGCCGCCGGATGGTGCGACCGAGAATGCGACGAGCATGGGTTCTCCTTGTGATTGGTGGCGCGGGTCACTGCGGGGCGGCCGAGCGCCACACCTGCCTCAGCGCCCAGCCGAGCAGCACGACCTCGAGCAGGTTGCGCGCCGTCAGCACCAGCACCATGACCGGATCGGCGACGAGCAGCCACCCGTACAGGTAAGGGTAGACGAGCTGGGTGAGCCCGGCGATGACCAGGACGAGCACGGCCGGCAGCCGCCACTCGCGTGTCCGCACGAGCAGGCCGAGGATGACCGGCGCGGCGAGCCAGCCGACGAACTGCGGCGACCCGACCTTGTTCGCCAGGATCAGGGTCAGCACCAACGCCAGCACCAACGCAGGGTACAGCCGGTCCCAGGCGGCTCCCCGGCGAGCGACCTGCCAGCCGAGCAGGAGCACGCCGGCCACCGCGATCACGAGCAGCGGGGTCATCAGGGCGATCGCGACGCCGGTGCCCGGGCCGATGACCTGGTAGGTGAGGATCTGCCGGTCGTAGTAGACGAAGGTTCCCGGCAGGCGCAGGGCCGCCTGCCACATCCAGATCCCGCCGACCGGGGATTCGATCTGGATGCCCCGGTTCGTCTGCTCGGTCACGAAGCTGAACACGTTCGATCCGCTGCCGAGGCTCAGCGCGGCACCGACGATGACCGCACTGGTGCCGGCCATCGCCAGGGCCACCTGCCGGCGCCGTTTCGACACCACCACGAGCGCCGCGACCAGGGCGATCGGCCAGATCTTCACCCAGGTGGCAACGGTGAGCAGCACGGTGGCAACGAGCGGCCGCGCGCGCACCCAGAGCACGGCGACGATCACGAGCGAGGCGGTGACGGCGTCGATCCGGGCGAGGGCGATCGGGCCGAGCAGCACGAGGAACGCCAGCCACCAGCCGGCGGCCCGGAGCGCGCGACGGTCCCGGCCGCGCCCGAGCAGGAAGGCGAACGCGGCCGCGTCGAGCAGGGTCACGATGCCCAGCCAGGTTGCCACGTAGAGAGCGGGACCGAAGGCGAGGGAGGCGAAGATCGGCACGACCGCGAGGATCGGATAGACGAAGGGCGTGTCGATGCCGACGACCGAGGTGCCGGCCGCGGCGTCGGTGGCCCAGCCGAAGTAGACCTTCTGCACGTCACCGAGCGGCCAGCCCGGAGCGAGAACGCAGAGCAGCACCAGCGCAAGGTGCACGAGGATGAAGCCGGCCCAGAGCATCGCCCGCGGCGCGGCCCCGAGGCGGGCTGCGAGCGTCGCCCCGCGCGGCCCCGGCGTCGGCGCAGGCTGCGGCTCGGGCATCGGCTCGCGGGCGACGGGATCAGGCACGGTCAACCTTCCCACAATGGAGTGCCCCAGCGGGTGCTGTCCGGTCGCCCTGATCAGGCGGGCGCGGCCGCGCGACGGCCGCCGGAGGTCGGCGCCAGGAGGGCGGCGATCGTGGCGGGAACGGACTCGGCCAGATCGAGGGCGGTGATCGGACCGCCGTCCGACGCTCGACCGGCGGCGAGCGCGTGCACCAGGGCCGCGGTCGCGGCAAGGGCGACGAGGGCGTCGGCATCCGTGTCGATGGCGGCGGAATGCGTGGCCAGCAGTGCGCCGAGGATGCCGGCCAGCACGTCCCCTGAACCGGCCGTCGCCAGCCAGGCCGGCGCCCCGGTGACGCGGAGGCGGGAGCCGGCCGGCGAGGCGACGAAGGTGACGGAGCCCTTGAGCAGCACTGTGACGCCGAGGTCGGTCGCGGCACGGCCGGCCCACTCCCCCGGTGCTGCGGCGATCTCCGCCGCGGTCACCGGTTTTCCACGCCGGCTGAGCAGCCCCGCCAGTTCCCGGAAGTGCGGGGTGACCACGGTGGGGCCGGTGGCGTGCGCGACGAGGTCGAGCACGCCCGCGTCGCACACCGTCGGCAGCCCGGCCGCGAGGGCCTCGACCAGGGCAGTGGCGGTCGCGTCGTCGCGGGAGGCGGCATCCATCCCGGAACCGAGCAGCCACGCCTGCACCCGGCCGGGAACGGTGACGACCTCCGGCCGGCGCTGGAGCACGAGGTTCGATGCCCGGCGCGGTCCCAGATAGCGCACCATGCCCACGCCGGTGCGCGCGGCAGCCTCGACCCCGAGCACCGCAGCGCCCGGGTACTGCTTCGACCCGGTGCGCACGCCGAGCACGCCGCGACTGTATTTGTCGTCGACCGGCTGGGGAACATCGATCCAGGCCCGTGCATGCCGCTCGTCCCACTCCAGCCAGTCCCGCGGTTCGCCCATGCACTCACGATAGGTTGTTTCGGAGAGATCCGGGCCGTCAGATCGGGCGGCCGCACCGATACTGGGGGACCCCGTGGCCACTGCCGCACTGTTCGAACCGCTCACTCTGCGCGGCGTCACGTTCCGCAACCGGGTCTGGGCGGCCCCGATGTGCCAGTACTCGATCCTGGCGAAGGACGGGGTGCCCCGGGACTGGCACCTCATGCACCTGGGCCAGCTGGCGGCGGGCGGCGCGGGCCTCGTCGTCGCCGAGGCGAGCGCGGTCAGCCCCGAGGGCCGGATCACCGACGCGGACACCGGGATCTGGAACGACGAGCAGGCCTCGGCGTGGGCGCGGATCGTGGACTTCATCCATTCGCAGGGCGCCGTGGCCGGCATCCAGCTCGCCCACGCGGGGCGCAAGGCCTCGACCTGGCCGGCCTGGGGACATGACGAGCACGGCACTGTGCCCGCCGGCGCCGGCGGCTGGCAGACCGTGTCGGCCTCGGCCGTTTCGTTCCCCGGCTATGACCCTCCCGTCGCGCTCGACGCCGCCGGCATCCGGGACGTCGTCGACGACTTCGCGGCGGCCGCCGCTCGCGCGATCGGAGCGGGCTTCGACCTGGTCGAGATCCACGCGGCGCACGGCTACCTTCTGCACCAGTTCCTCTCCCCGCTGAGCAACCGACGCACCGACGAGTACGGCGGCTCGCTGGAGAACCGTGCCCGGTTGCTGCTCGCCGTGGTGAGGGCCGTCCGCGACGCGATCGGTCCCGACCATCCCTTGTTCGTGCGCTTCTCCGCCACCGACTACGCGCCGGGCGGCTGGAATGAAGACGACACCGCCACGGTCGCCGGCTGGGCGGCGGCGGCCGGTGCAGACTTCTTCGACATCTCCTCCGGCGGGAACGTCACCGGGGTGAGCATCCCGCTCGGGCCCGGCTACCAGGTTCCGCTGGCCCGGCACGTGAAGACCGAGGCGGATGTCCCGGTCAGCGCGGTCGGGCTGATCACCACCCCGGCGCAGGCCGAGCAGATCGTCGCGTCCGGCCAGGCCGACGCGATCATGCTGGGCCGGGAGCTCCTGCGCGATCCGCACTTCCCGCTTCGCGCCGCGCACGAGCTCGGGGTCAGCCTGGACTACTGGCCGCCGCAGTACCTCCGGGCCCGGTGGCCGGAGGACTGAACCCGATCAGAGGCGCCGGGTCGCGTCCTGCACTTCGCCGACGAGCTCCTCGATGATGTCCTCGAGGAACAAGACGCCCGCGGTCGCGCCGACCGCGGTGAACGAACGGGCCAGGTGCGCACCGGAGCGGCGCATCGTAGCCAGGGCGTCCTCGAGGTCGGTGTCCTCGAAGATCGACACGAGCCGGCGGATGCGCTTGGCCGGGATCGGCTCGGCGTAGCTGCCCGCCGCGTGGCCGCCCTCGGCACCGGCGTCGCCGTCCAGATCCAGGACATCCTTCAGGTGGACGTAGCCGGTCGGTTCGCCGCCGTCGGTGACGAGCACATAGCGGGAGAAACCGTGCTTGGTCACCGCCTTCTCGACATCGGCCGGGGTGGCCGATTCGGGCAGGCTGATAAGGTCGCCGAGGTTCACCGCGACATCCTTCACCTTGCGGGTGGTGAACTCGAAGGTGGCGCTGAGCGCGCCAGTGCCGTCGCGCAGCACACCCTCCCTGGTCGACTGGGACACGATCGTGGCGACCTCGTCCAGCGTGTACGTGCTGTTCGCCTCCTCCTTGGGCTGCACCCGGAACAGCCGCAGGACCAGGTTGGCCGTGGCGTTGAGCGCCACGATCACGGGCTTGACCGTTCGGCCGAAGAAGACCAGCGGCGGCGCGAGGAAGAGCACGGCCCGGTCGGGGATGGAGAACGACAGGTTCTTCGGCACCATCTCACCGAACACGACGTGCAGGTACGAGACGAGGAGCAGCGTGATCACGAAGGCGATCGCGGTGATCGCCTCGCCGGGCAGCCCGGTCAGGCCGAGCGGGTACTCGAGCAGGTGGTGGATCGCCGGCTCCGACACGTTCAGGATGAGCAGCGAACAGACGGTGATCCCCAGCTGGGTGGTCGCCAGCATCAGGGTGGCGTGCTCCATCGCCCAGAGCGCGGTCCGGGCGCTGCCCTTCCCGGCCTCGGCCAGAGGCTCGATCTGCGACCGGCGGGCCGAGATGACCGCGAATTCGGCCGCGACGAAGAAGGCGTTGGCCGCGAGCAGCACGACCAGCCAGACGATTCCGGCCCAGTCACTCATTCGGGATCCCTTCGCCGCTGCCCGGTTCGCCGGTGCCCGGTTCGACGCTGCCCGGTTCGACGCTGCCCGGTTCGACGGCGGCGGGTTCGACGACCGGCGTGAACCGCAACCGGTCGATCCGCCGGCCGTCGAGGCGTTCCACGGTGAACTCACCCGAGTCGATGGTGACGGTGTCGCCGACGACGGGGAGGCGGCCGAGTTCGCTCATCACGAACCCGGCGACGGTCTCGTACGGCCCGTCGTCGGGCACGAAGATGCCGGTGCGTTCGAGGAGCTCGTCTGGCCGGAGCATACCGGGGAAGGTGAGGGAGTCCGTCGAGAGCACGACGCCCGCGCGGGCGCGGTCGTGTTCGTCGGCCACCTCGCCGACGAGCTCCTCGACGAGGTCTTCGAGGGTCGCCACGCCGGCCGTCCCCCCGTATTCATCGACGACGATGGCCATCTGGTAGCCGCGGCCGCGCAGTTCGACCAGCAGCCCGTCGAGTTTCATGGTCTCCGGCACTCGCACGGCCTCCGATTGCAGGGCCGACACGGGGACATCCGCGCGGCGCTGCCGGGGCACGGCCACGGCCTGCTTGACGTGCACGATCCCGACGATGTCGTCCACGCCCTCGTCGACGACAGGAAAGCGGGAGTAGCCGGTCTGCCGGGCGAGGTCGATGACGGCCTGGGCGGAGTCGGTGCGCTGGATGCTCGCCACCCGCGGCCGCGGCGTCATCACGTCGGAGGCGGTGTGGCCGGAGAAGAGCAGGGTGCGGTGCAGCAGGGTCGCGGTGTCCTTCTCGAGCAGGCCGGCGCTGGCCGAGCGGCGAACCAGCGACGAGAGCTCCTCGGCCGTGCGCGCCCCGGAGAGTTCCTCCTTGGGCTCGATCCCGATCGAGCGGAGCACCCCGTTGGCGCTGCCGTTGAGCACCAGCACGGCCGGCTTGAACACGGTCGTGAACAGGGTCTGGAACGGGATGACGAGCTTCGCCGTCTGGATCGGCAGGGCGAGGGCGAAGTTCTTGGGCACGAGTTCGCCGATGATCATCGACGCCAGCGTGGCGATGACCACGGCGAGCGTCGTCGCCACGACGGGCACCACGCCCGCCGGAAGCCCCAGCCCCGTCAGCGGGCCGGTGAGCAGGGAGCTGAGCGCCGGCTCCATCGCATACCCGGTGAGGAGGGTGGTCAGGGTGATCCCGAGCTGCGCGCTGGACAGGTGCGTCGAGGTGATCCGGAGCGCGGCGATAGTCAGGGCGAGGCGGGTCTCCCCGCGGTCGCGGCGTGCCTCGAGGTCGGAGCGGTCGAGGTTGACCAGGGCGAACTCACTGGCCACGAACAGGCCGGTGCCGACGGTCAGGATCAACCCGACGCCGAGCATCAGCCACTCAAACACGCGGTTCACCGCCCGTGTTCACGGACGAGTGTCCGTGGGGGCGGCGGGAATGGTGGCCGGGCGATTTCGCAGAAGGGGGGTCGTCCATTATTCCCTCAACTATACCGGCACGCCTGTACCGGCACGCCCCGTTTCACCGGCGCCCGGCTACCAGGAGACGGGCAGAGCCTTGCCCTCCTCGTAGCCGGCGGCGGACTGGATCCCGACCAGCGAGCGGGTGTGGAACTCCGCCACGCTCGTCGCGCCGGCGTAGGTGAACGAGCTGCGCACCCCGGAGGTGATCATGTCCAGCAGGTCCTCGAGCGACGGGCGCAGCGGGTCCAGGTAGATCTTCGAGCTCGAGATGCCCTCGGCGAAGAGGGTCTTGCGGGCCAGCTCGTAGGGGTCGAGCCGATCGAAGCGCTCCTGGACGGCCTTGGTGGAGGCCATCCCCCAGCTTTCCTTGTAGAGGGCGCCCGCGGCATCCGTGGCCAGCGTGCCCGGCGCCTCGATCGTGCCGGCGAACCAGGAGCCGATCATGACGGATGCCGCGCCCGCGGCGAGCGCGAGGGCCACGTCGCGGGGGTAGCGCACCCCGCCATCGGCCCAGACGTGAGCGCCGAGCTCCCGCGCGGCGGCGGCGGTCTCCAGCACCGCGGAGAACTGCGGACGCCCGACCGCCGTCATCATCCGGGTCGTGCACATGGCGCCGGGACCCACGCCGACCTTCACGATGGTGGCGCCGGCGCCGACGAGGTCGCCGACGGCGTCCGCGGTGACCACGTTGCCGGCCACGATGGGGATGCCGAGGTCGAGGTCGGCGACGGTCTTCAGCGCGCGCAGCATGCCGTCCTGGTGTCCGTGGGCGGTGTCCAGGACGAGCACGTCGACCCCGGCGGCGGCGAGGGCGCGCGCCTTGGCGGCCACGTCGCCGTTGATCCCGATCGCGGCGGCCACGCTGAGCCGTCCCTGGGCGTCGAGGGCCGGCTGGTACAGGGTGGAGCGCAGGGCGCTCTTGCGGCTGAGCGTGCCCACGATGGAGCCGTGGTGCAGCACCGGCGCGAAGTCGAGTTCGGCCGCGGTCATCAGGTCGAACGCGCGGCGCGGGCCCTCGATGTCGTCGGCGTCGAGCGAGGTGAGCGGGCCGTGCAGCAGGTCCCCGAGCCGGGCGTCGGAGAGCGCCGTGGCCAGGCGGGCGGCGTCGATGCAGCCCAGGTAGGTGCCGTCCTCGTCGTTGATCACGAGCCCCTGGCCGGCCACCGGCGGGACCTGCCGCAGGGCAAGCGCCACGGTGTCCTCCGGGCCGAACACGAAGGGGGTGTCGAACCTGGTCGACTGGTCCTTGACCCAGCGGATCGCGGCATCCAGCTCCTGCAGGTGCATGTCCTGCGGCAGCACGCCGAGGCCGCCACGCCGGGCGAGCGCCGCGGCCAGGCGCGGGCCCGTCACCGAATTCATGTTCGCCGACACCACGGGGATGGTGGCGCCGGTTCCGTCGCCGGGGGCGAGCGAAACGTCGAGCCGGCTCCGGATGCCTGATTGACTGGGCACCAGGAAGACGTCGGAGTACGTGAGATCGTGGCTGGGTACCGCTCCATAGAACTGCATGGAAATAACGCTAGCCCCCCCGCGCGGATGCCCGCAGCCATGCCCGAGGGGATTAGGCTGGACGGGCAGACCGAACCGGCGATTTTTCATCGTCTGGACATTCAGAATCAACGCAGAGAGTGGGAACCGGCTGTGTCAAGCCAGTTGACCGGTAGTGGATCCGACGAGACCACGTCGGGTGAATTCGGAGCGAACGAGTGGCTCGTCGACGAGCTGTACGAACGGTACCTCGTCGACAAGAACCAGGTAGACGAGTCCTGGTGGCCCGTCCTCGAGAGCTACCACCAGACCGCGAACGGCCGGACCGCCGCGGTGACGGATGCCGGGGACGCCCCCGCCGAGGCAGCAGGCGCTGCCGCGGCCGCCCCCGCCGCAGCCCCGCCGGTCGCAGCCCCGCCGGTCGCAGCCCCGCCGCTCGCAGCACCCGCGGTACCCGCCGCGGCCGAGCCGGCCCCGATCACGATCATCGGCGGCCAGCGCACCGCCCGCACCACCGGCGTCGCACCCAAACCGGTTCCCGTGCCGGCCGACGCTCCCATCACGAGCCCGCAGCCGCTCGCGGGCAAGGAGCAGACCGTCGAGGCGCAGGACGTCGTCACTCCCCTGCGCGGCATGTCGAAGAGCCTCGCCGCGAACATGGCGATGAGCCTGACCGTCCCGACCGCCACCAGCGTGCGCACCATCCCCGCCAAGCTCCTGATCGACAACCGCATCGTGATGAACAACCACATGCGCCGGTCCCGCGGCGGCAAGGTGTCGTTCACGCACCTGATCGGCTG
This sequence comes from Cryobacterium sp. MP_M3, assembly GCF_015752155.1. GTDB lineage: Bacteria > Actinomycetota > Actinomycetes > Actinomycetales > Microbacteriaceae > Cryobacterium. The sequence continues at coordinate 52,963 of NZ_JADOVI010000014.1, forward strand.
GGCCCTGATCAACGCGCTCAAGATGTTCCCGAGCCAGAACGTGTACTACAACGAGATCGACGGCAAGCCGTCGGTGATCGCCCCCGCCCACGTCGGACTCGGCATCGCGATCGACCTGCCCAAGCCCGACGGCACCCGGTCGCTGATGGTCCCCGCGATCAAGAGGGCCGACACGATGACGTTCGGCGAGTACCTCTCCGCCTACGAAGACCTCGTCACCCGCGCCCGCACCGGCAAGCTCACCGCCGACGACTTCTCGGGCGCGACGGTGTCCCTCACCAACCCCGGCGGCATCGGCACCGTGCACTCCGTGCCCCGGCTGATGAAGGGCCAGGGCTGCATCATCGGCGCCGGCGCGCTCGACTACCCGGCCGAGTTCCAGGGCGCGAGCGTCAAGACGCTGACCGGCCTGGCCATCTCGAAGACCATCACCCTCACCAGCACCTACGACCACCGGGTCGTCCAGGGCGCCGGCTCGGGCGAGTTCCTCAAGATCGTGCACGAGCTGCTGATCGGCGGGCACAACTTCTACGAGGACATCTTCTCCGCCCTCCGCATCCCCTACGACCCGATCCACTGGGCGCCCGACATCAGCGTCGACCTGGCCAGCGCCGTCGACAAGACCGCCCGCGTCCAGGAACTCATCAACGCCTACCGCGTGCGCGGCCACCTGATGGCCGACATCGACCCGCTCGAGTACACCCAGCGCACCCACCCCGACCTGGACATCTCCAACCACGGGCTGACCTTCTGGGACCTCGACCGCGAGTTCGTCACCGGCGGCTTCGGCAGCAAACGCCTGATGCTGCTCCGCGACATCCTCGGCGTGCTCCGCGACTCGTACTGCCGCACCACGGGCATCGAGTACATGCACATCCAGGACCCGGCCCAGCGCAAATGGGTGCAGGAGAAGATCGAGAAGACCTACGTCAAGCCCACCCACGACGAGCAGATGCGCATCCTCGGCAAGCTCAACGAGGCCGAGGCCTTCGAGACCTTCCTGCAGACCAAGTACGTCGGCCAGAAGCGGTTCAGCCTCGAGGGCGGCGAGTGCACGATCGCGCTGCTCGACGCGATCCTGCAGGGCGCGGCGGATGCCGGGCTCGACGAGGTCGCGATCGGCATGGCCCACCGCGGCCGCCTGAACGTGCTCACCAACATCGCCGGCAAGACCTACGGCCAGATCTTCCGCGAGTTCGAGGGGACCCAGGACCCCCGCACCGTGCAGGGTTCCGGCGACGTCAAGTACCACCTCGGCACCGAGGGGACCTTCCGCGCCACCGACGGCACCGAGATGCCGGTCTACCTGGCCGCGAACCCGTCCCACCTGGAGGCCGTCGACGGCGTCCTCGAGGGCATCGTGCGGGCCAAGCAGGACCGCAAGCCGATCGGCACCTTCTCCACCCTGCCCGTGCTCGTCCACGGCGACGCCGCGATGGCCGGCCAGGGCATCGTGCTCGAAACCCTGCAGATGTCCCAGCTGCGCGGGTTCCGCACCGGCGGCACCATCCACCTCGTCGTCAACAACCAGGTCGGCTTCACGACCCTGCCGGGCGACGGCCGCACGTCGGTGTACGCCACCGACGTCGCCAAGACCATCCAGGCGCCCATCTTCCACGTCAACGGGGACGACCCCGAAGCCGTGGTGAGGGTCGCCGAACTCGCGTTCGCCTACCGCCAGGAATTCAAGCGCGATGTCGTCATCGACCTCGTCTGCTACCGCCGGCGCGGCCACAACGAGGGCGACGACCCGTCGATGACGCAGCCGCTCATGTACAACCTGATCGAGGCGAAGCGCTCGGTCCGGAAGCTGTACACGGAGGCCCTTGTCGGCCGTGGCGACATCACCCAGGCGGAATACGAGGCCGCGCACGGCGACTTCCAGGACCGGCTGGAGCGCGCGTTCATGGAGACTCACGCGGCGCAGTCCTCGTCGATCCCGATCGTCGGCGCCGCCGGCTCCGGCTCGCGCGGGCTCGGCGAGAACCAGGCCCAGGATGACGCGGTCGGCGAACCCGCCACGACCGGCGTCCCCGAGGCCGTCGTGCACCTCATCGGTGACGCGTTCATGAACAAGCCCGCCGGCTTCACCGTGCACAACAAGCTGCAGCAGCTGATGCAGAAGCGTCTCGATATGAGCCGCAACGGCAACATCGACTGGAGCTTCGGCGAGCTGCTCGCCCTCGGCTCGCTGCTGCTCGAGCGCACCCCGGTGCGCTTCGCCGGCCAGGACGCCCGCCGCGGCACGTTCGTGCAGCGCCACGCGGTGCTGCACGACCGCATCAACGGCCAGGAATGGCTGCCGCTGGCGAACCTGAGCGAGGACCAGGCCCGGTTCTGGATCTACGACTCGCTGCTCAGCGAATACGCCGCCATGGGCTTCGAGTACGGCTACTCGGTGGAACGCGCCGACGCCCTCGTGCTCTGGGAGGCCCAGTTCGGCGACTTCGCCAACGGCGCGCAGACCGTGATCGACGAGTTCGTGTCCTCCGCGGAGCAGAAGTGGGGCCAGCGGTCATCCGTCGTGCTGCTGTTGCCGCACGGCTACGAGGGCCAGGGCCCTGACCACTCCTCCGCCCGGATCGAACGCTACCTGCAGCTCTGCGCCGAAGACAACATGACCGTCGCCCGCCCGTCGACGCCGGCCTCGTACTTCCACCTGCTCCGCCGCCAGGCGTACATGCGCCCGCGGCGCCCGCTCGTCGTCTTCACGCCCAAGTCGATGCTGCGGCTTCGCGGCGCGACCAGCAGCGTCGCCGACTTCACCTCCGGCCGGTTCGAACCGGTCATCGACGACGCCCGGATCACCGACCGGTCACGAGTCAAGCGGGTGCTGTTCATGGCCGGCAAGCTCTACTACGACCTGCTCAGCGAACTCGAGAAGAACCCGAACCCCGAGATCGCCCTCGTCCGGATGGAGCAGTACTACCCGCTGCCCAAGGTCGAACTCAAGCAGATTGCCGACCAGTACCCGGATGCCGAACTCGCCTGGGTCCAGGACGAACCGGAGAACCAGGGCGCCTGGCCGTTCTTCTACCTGGAGACGAACAAGCTGGGCCCGCGCCCGGTGACGCTGTTCTCGCGGGCGGCGTCGGCGTCGCCGGCCGCCGGATCGGCCAAGCGCCACGCCGCGGAGCAGGCTGACCTGATCAGCAGGGCGCTCACCGTCTGAGTTGATAGGAGCACTGTCGATAGACGCACGCAGGAGGGCCCGTACGGTTTCGTGCGGGCCCTCCTGCGTGCGGCGGGCCTCCCGCCGGCCGCCCCGTTGCCGCTTCCGGGCGACCGTCCTAGGCTGGGCGCATCCCCCGTCGACAGGAGCCCGCCACCATGCCCGAACGCGATGCCACCCGATTCGGCGAACCATGCTGGGCAGACCTGATGACCACCGACCCCGACGGGGCCCGGGAGTTCTACGGCGGGCTCTTCGGCTGGACGGCGGTCCGGTCCGACCTGGAAGACAGCGACTACATCACGTTCCGGCGCGGTGACGCCGACGTCGCCGGCATGGCCGTGCAGATGGCCGGTTCCCGAGCCCCGGACGCCTGGTCGATCTACCTCGCCGTCGAGGACGTGGACGCCACCGCCCAGGCCGCACGGGCGGCCGGCGGCCAGGTGCTCGCCGACCCGGTGACGATCGGCTCGATGGGGCGGATGGCCATCGTGTCAGACCCGACCGGGGCGGCCGTCGGCCTCTGGCAGCCCCACGACTTCGCCGGTTTCGGCGTGACGGGCGAGGTGGGCAGCCCGGTCTGGCACGAACTGAACACCCTGGACTACCCCACCGCCGTCGCGTTCTATGAGACCGTCTTCGGCTGGAAACCGGTCGTGCTCAGCGACACCGACGAGTTCCGCTACAGCACCATCGGTGCGGAGGGCGCGATGGTCGCCGGCGTCTTCGACGCGTCGGCGCATCTCCCCGACGGAATGCCTTCGCACTGGCAGCTCTACCTCGGCGTGGCCGATGTGCCCGCCGCCGCCGCCCTGGTCACGCAGCTCGGCGGCACCGTGCTCCAGGAGCCGTGGCACTCGGAATTCGGCACGTTCGCCCGGGTCTCCGACCGGACCGGCGCGATGTTCGTGCTCGGCTCCGTGGATCAGCCGGAAACGGACCAGTCGGCCACGACCTGACGCGGCGGCCTCAGTGCGGTGCCTGGCTCAGTGCGGTGACCGGCTCGGTGCGCTGACTGGCTCAGTGCGCTGACTGGATCGTGCGCAGCTTCAGCAGCACCTGGTCGCGCAGGTCCTCCGGCGCGGTCTCCCGGCAGGCCCGCTGCACGGCCTCGGTCAGGGTGCGTCCGACGAGGTGCTCGTCGCTGCAGTCACCGCAATGGGCAAGGTGCTCCTGAATGTCGGAGGCGTCCTCGCCACGGAGTTCATTGTGCAAGTATTCCTCGAGTTCGGCCTTGGCCTTCTCGCATCCACAGTCGGTCATGCTGATGTGCTCCCGGTTTGAGTGTGGCCTGTCGCGATCGTGCCGAGCCCACGCTCGAGGGCGTAGCCGGACAACAGGTCGCGAAGGAGTCGCCGGCCACGATGCAGGCGGCTCATCACAGTGCCAATGGGTGTTTTCATGATTTCGGCGATCTCCTGGTAGGAGAAGCCTTCAACGTCGGCGAAGTAGACGGCCAGCCGGAAGTCCTCCGGGATGGACTGCAATGCGTCCTTGACCGCGCTGTCGGGCAGGTGGTCGATGGCTTCCGCCTCGGCCGACCGGCTCGCCATGGCGGTGGTCGATTCCGCCCCGCCGAGCTGCCAGTCCTCGAGGTCATCGATCGTGCCCTGGTACGGTTCGCGCTGCTTCTTGCGATACGTGTTGATGAAGGTATTGGTGAGGATCCGGTACAGCCAGGCCTTGAGGTTGGTGCCCTGCTCGAACTGCTTGAAGGCGGCGAAGGCCTTCACGAAGGTCTCCTGAACCAGGTCCTGGGCATCGGAGGGATTACGCGTCATCCGCATGGCCGCCGCGTAGAGCTGGTCGATAAAGGGCAGGGCCTGCTCTTCGAACAGGTCACGCAGGTCGGTCGCATCAGTTGTCATCACCGACGATTCTAGTTCGTCGGTCTTGAACACGCTCGGTCGCTCCAGCACCATGGACAGCGCCATCCGTACCTCCCTCATCCATTCGTCACCGACTATTCTGATAACCGATGTTGATCTCGAGATATTCCAAGCCTGAGTTCGATCCCTACGGCGACACGTCGCCCGAGGAGACGAATGAGTGGTGGCCCGCGCCGACGGCCGGAGGCCCGCTCGACGCTGTCGTGTCGCTGCCCGGGTCGAAATCCCTCACCAACCGCGAACTGGTGCTCGCGGCGCTCGCCGCCGGGCCGTCCCGTCTCCGCTCCCCGCTGCACTCCAGGGACAGCGATCTGATGGTCGCCGCCCTCCGCCAACTCGGCACCACGATCGACGCCGTCCCCGGCGACGGCGAGTTCGGTCCCGACCTCACGATCACCCCGGGGGAACTCGTCGGCTCCACCACGATCGACTGCGGCCTGGCCGGGACCGTGATGCGGTTCCTGCCCCCCGTGGCCGCGCTCGCGCTCGGGCCGACCACCTTCGACGGCGACGCCGGCGCCCGCCGCCGGCCGATGGCGACCACGATCAGCTCGCTGCGCGCCCTCGGCGCCGACATCAACGACGACGGCCGCGGCGCACTCCCGTTCACCGTGCACGGCACGGGCCGTCTGGCCGGCGGCGAGGTCACCATCGACGCGTCAACCTCCAGCCAGTTCGTGTCCGGCCTCCTGCTGGCCGGCGCCCGGTTCGAGCGCGGCCTCCACCTCCGCCACTCCGGCGAGCGCCTGCCGAGCCTCCCCCACATCGAGATGACCATCGCCACCCTCGCCCGGCGCGGAGTCGACGTGCAGAGCCCGGCGATCGGGGAATGGGTCGTCGCACCCGGACCGATCACCGGCGCCGAGGTCGACATCGAACCGGATCTGTCGAACGCTGCACCGTTCCTGGCCGCGGCGCTCGTCGCCGGGGGCACCGTCACGATCACCGGCTGGCCGTCGCAGACCACCCAGGTCGGCGCGGACCTGGCCGAGCTGCTCCCCCGGTTCGGCGCGCGGGTCAGCCTGGTCGGCGACCGCCTCACCGTGTCGGCCGGCGACCGGCTGTCCGGCGTCGACCTCGACCTGTCCACCGGCGGCGAACTCGCCCCCGCGCTCGTGGCCCTCGCCGCCCTCGCCGATTCGCCGAGCACCATCACCGGGATCGGGCACATCCGCCACCATGAGACCGACCGGCTCGCCGCACTTGCCGCAGAGATCAACGGTCTCGGCGGCGCCGTCACCGAACTGCCCGACGGGCTCCGGATCGAGCCCCGCCCGCTGCACGGCGGTCACTGGCGCAGCTACGACGACCACCGGATGGCGACCGCCGGGGCCCTGATCGGCCTCGTCGTTCCCGGGGTGGAGATCGAGAACATCGGCACCACCGCGAAGACCCTCCCCCAGTTCACCGACCTCTGGCACGCACTCATCGCCCCCGGGACCGCGCCGGTCGTGCCGAAATGACCTGGTGGGCAAGCGCCGATGACGACGACGAGCCTGAGTTCGACGAATCCAGCGTGCGGGTGCGCCCGAACCGCAAGGGCAACAAGCCCCGCACCAAGACCAGGCCCGACCACGAGAACGCGCTGACCGGTCGCATCCTCTCCGTCGACCGCGGCCGGTACACGGTCATGCTCGACGAGGACCTCCCGACCGAACGCCGGGTCACCGCGGCCAGGGCGAGCGAGCTGCGCAAGCACGCGGTCGTCACCGGCGACCGCGTCGACATCGTCGGCGACACGACCGGGGCGGAGGGCAGTCTCGCCCGCATCGTGCGGATCGTTCCGCGCGTCACCCTGCTCCGGCGCAGCGCGGATGACACGGATGCCGTCGAGCGCGTCATCGTCGCCAACGCCGATCAGATGCTGATCGTGGTGGCGGCGGCGAACCCCGAGCCGCGCATCCGTCTCGTCGACCGCTACCTGGTCGCCGCGTACGACGCCGGGGTCTCCCCGATCCTCTGCATCACGAAGACCGACCTGGCCGACCCGGCCGTGTTCCTCAGCAACTTCGCCGGCCTCGACCTGCCCGTCTTCGAGAGCCGCGACGACGCGATGCCGCTGGCCGAGATCTCCGCCGCCCTGGTCGGGCACGACACCGTGTTCGTCGGCCACTCCGGCGTGGGCAAGTCCACCCTCGTCAACGCCCTGGTGCCCGACGCGCACCGCGCCGTCGGCGTCGTCAACACCGTCACCGGCCGTGGCCGGCACACCTCGTCGTCGACGATCTCGCTGCGCCTCGAAACGGATGCCGGGCGCGGCTGGGTGATCGACACCCCGGGCGTGCGTTCCTTCGGCCTCGGCCACATCAACACCGACAACATCCTCAAGGCCTTCACCGACCTGGCCGCGATCGCGGAGAAATGCCCGCGCGGGTGCACCCACCTGCCGAACTCGCCGGACTGCGCGATCAACGAGGCGGTGGCTGCCGGAAGCCTCGGCGACACCGGGAAGGCCCGCCTGGACTCGCTGCAGCGCCTGCTGGCGACCTTCGCCGCGGTCCCCGCCCACTGACCGGACTCTCCGCCCCCTGGCAGGTGCCCGCCCACCGCTACCGGCTCCGCCCGTTCCGAGCCGGTAGCGTGGAAGGCATGACGGACTCCACACGCCTCGCGGCCGGCGACACGGCCCCCAGCTTCACCCTGACCGACCAGGACGGGGCATCCGTCTCCCTGGCCGATTTCGCGGGCTCGAAGGTCGTGCTCTACTTCTACCCGGCCGCGATGACGCCGGGGTGCACGAAGGAGGCCTGCGATTTCAGGGACAACCTCGGCTCGCTCGCCGCGGCCGGCTACCGGGTGCTCGCGGTGTCCAAGGATTCCCCGGCGAAGCTGAAGTCCTTCCAGGAGAACGACCACCTCACCTTCCCGCTGCTCAGCGACTCCGACCTGTCCGCGCACAACGCCTACGGCGCCTGGGGCGAGAAGAACCTCTACGGCAAGACCGTCACCGGGGTGCTCCGCTCCACCTTCGTCATCGACGAGGCCGGGCTGATCACCCTCGCCCTTTACAACGTGAAGGCCACCGGGCACGTCGCCTCGCTGCGGAAGAAGCTCGGCCTCGACGCCTGATCCACGGCGACGTCACGCCGGTGTCGCCCGGCGCCGGTCCTGCGGCTCCTCGAGGGCGGCTGGGACGCCCGCAGGCGTCACCCGGCCGGGAGCAGGTCGGGTGCGTCCCGCGCCGCCCACCGCCCGGCCAGGGCGGCAGCCGTCATCCGCGCTGGTCGTCCGGGGCGTTGCCCGCCCCGGGCAAGGAGGTCGTCGCGGCGATCACCCGCGGCATGAACAACAGGGCCAGCACGGCCAGCGAGGGCAGGAGGAGCGCCCAGCCGAGGTCGACCCTGGCGTAGAGCCCCTGGAAGCAGCCCACGGCGACGGCGATCTGGACGAGCTGCCAGGTGACGGCCGCGCCGCGGATCCAGGTGCGCCGGCGCAGCGAATTGATCGCGATCGCGGTGACCCAGGCCGCTGCGATGAGCACGAGCACCAGAATCGCGAGCGCGCTCGCCAGGGAGGTGGGGGTCGCCGTGATCAGCTCCAGCATGAGCCAGACGACCGCGGTCCAGAGGAGGGCGGCCTCCGCCCAGAGGAGGGTCGCGAGGATCAGCAGCGCCCGCGGCCGAAATGGCGCTCCGGAGGCGCTTTTGCCGTCCGAATGGCGGTCAGAGCGTTCATTCACAGAGATATCCCATACAAAACTATTGATTTGACTCCACCATTATGCGACCATATTTGAGGCCCGGTTGACGCTCACAGGGACGTGAGTAGGTCTCATTCTGTAGATCAGTTTCCTTCCTGCAACCGGCAGCCTCATTATCTTCGGCCAATCGGCCAGGCATCCCCGCAATCAAGGAGCACCCCTATGGACTGGCGCGACAAAGCTGCCTGCCTCACCGCCGACCCGGAACTCTTCTTTCCGGTTGGCAACACTGGACCCGCTGTGGACCAGATCGAGAAGGCGAAGTCCGTGTGCGCCCGTTGCAATGTGACCGAGGTCTGCCTGCAGTACGCGCTTGAGACCGGCCAGGACTCGGGTGTCTGGGGCGGGCTCAGCGAAGACGAGCGCCGCGCCCTCAAACGTCGCGCCGCGCGCGCCCGCCGCGCCTCTTAGGCGACAGCCGGCTCGAGGCGGCAGCCCGTGGGCTGCCGCCTTTCGTGTGTCCTGAAGCGACGCGCAGTCGCCCGTTGACGGGGCGCGGGGTACTCGAGATGCCGCCTGTGGGCTGCCGCCTTTCGTGAGTCCTGACAACGACGCGCAGCGTCGTTGTCAGGACTCACGCATATAACGCAGGGGGATCTCGATCGTGACCTCGGTGCCGCTGCCCATCATGGTGTGCCAGTCGATGCTGCCGCTCAGTTCGCCCTGGATCAGCGTGCGCACGATCTGAGTGCCGAGACCTGACCCGACCTTGCCCTCCGGCAGGCCGGAGCCGTTGTCCCGCACCCGCACGGTGAGCGTTTCTTCGTTGCGCTCGGCCTCGATCGCCACCTCGCCCTCGCGCCCGGCCAGGCCGTGCTCGACCGCGTTCGTGACAAGTTCGGTGAGCGCGAGCGCGAGCGGCGTGGCGAAGGCGCTGGGGAGGATCCCGAAGCTCCCGGATGACTTCGGATGCGCCGTGGTGTTGTGCGCGGACGCGACCTCCGCGATCAGCAACAGCACCCGGTCGAAGACGACGTCGAAGTCGACCTGCTGGTTGAGCCCCTCCGACAGCGTGTCGTGCACGACGGCGATGGCCGCGACCCGGCGCATGGCCTGGTTGAGTGCTTCGCGGGCCGTGTCCGAGTGTGTGCGTCTCGCCTGGATCCGAAGCAGCGACGCCACGGTCTGCAGGTTGTTCTTGACCCGGTGGTGGATCTCCCGGATCGTCGCATCCTTCGTGATCAGTTCGCGTTCCTGGTGCCGGAGTTCGGTGACGTCCCGGCAGAGCACGATCGCGCCGATCCGCTCGCCGCGATTGCGGATGGGGATGGCCCGCAGCGAGACGGTCACGCCCCGCGCCTCGACGTCGGTGCGCCATGGCGCCCGGCCGGTCACCACCAGCGGCAGTGACTCGTCGACGACCATCGTCCCGGTGAGCAGGCTCGTGGTCACCTCGGCGAGCGATTCGCCCTCGAGCTCGTCGATGAAGCCCATCCGGTTGAACGCGGACAGCGCGTTGGGGCTCGCGAAGGTGGTCACGCCGTCCACGTCGAGCCGGATCAAGCCGTCCGAGGCGCGCGGGGCACCGCGTCGCGGCCCCGTCGGGGCGCCCAGGTCAGGGAAGTCGCCCGACGCAATCATGGCGAACAGGTCGTTGGCGCAGTCGTTGAAGGTGAGCTCCTGGCGGCTGGGCGTGCGCGCCTCGCTCAGGTTGGTGTGCCGGGTGAGCACGGCGACCGGCGCGGCCGCGATCTTCGAGCCGGTGGAGCTGAGCCGCCGCATCACCGGGATGGCCCGCACCCGGGTGGGGGTCTCCTCGTACCAGTCGGGGGCCGTCGTGTCGACGATCTTCGCCGTGTCGAAGGCCTCGGTGACCTGCTGGCGCCATTCCCCCTTGATCCCCTGGCCCACGAAGTCGCGATAGAACAGGGTGGCGGCGCTCGACGGGCGCGCGTGCGCGACCGCGACGAAACTGCCGGCGGTGCTGGGCACCCACACGACGATGTCGGCGAACGCCAGGTCGGCGAGGAGTTGGGCGTCCGCGACGAGCATGTGGAGCCAGTCCACATCTTCGGCACTGCTGCGGCCCTGGGCAAGTACGAGATCACTGAGCGTTGACACGGTCAATAGCCTAGGTCCCCCGCTGCCTGCCGCACTCACCGGACTGCCGGGCGCGCCCGTTCGATGGTGGCGGACGTGCGATTGGGCCATGCTGTGCACATGAGCGCAACACCAGGAAAGCCCGATCGTTCCCTGATTGTCATCCTCGGCGTGATCGCCGCCCTCGTCATCGTGGCCCTCGTCGTTGTGTTCACCCGGGGGGAACCGGCGCCCCTGGACCCCGACACGCCCGAGGGCGTCGTCCAGCTCTACTCCGCGGCCGTCCTCGCCGGCGACGAGCAGACCGCCGCCGGCTACCTCACCGCGGGCAGGCTCGACAACTGTGACAAGGTCGACCCGGGCCCGTTGGACAACATCCGGCTCACCCTCGTGTCGACGACCGTGCGGGAGAACTCGGCCGACGTCAAGGTTTCCATCGTCACCGCCACCGACAACGGCCCGTTCGGAGCAAGCGAATACGAGAATGAGGATGTCTTCGACCTGGTCAAGGCGGACGGCCGGTGGCGCATCGACGGCGCACCGTGGCAGCTGACGATCTGCCCGAACCCGAAGGCGACCTCATGATGGTCAGCCTGGTGCTGCTGGTCGCGATCCTCGTCATCGGCGGCGGGATCGCCGGCATCGTGATGGCGGCCCGCAGGGCAGCCGGGCCGGGCGACGGTCCGGCCAGGGCCCAGCCCACCGTGCGCCGGGTCATCGTCTTCACGCTCCTGTTCGCCCTGGTCGTCATCGCCGCCATCGGTGTCGGCGGGTTGCTCGGGCGATTGCTCGACTCGGGCAACGCGCTGGCCTCCAGCGACATCACCGGCCTGGCCCGGTCGCTCGCGTTCACGCTCATCGCCGGTCCGTTCGCCGCAGTGCTCTGGTGGCTGCTCTGGCGGCGGATGGGGCCGGACGAGCGGTCCTCGCTCGCCTGGGGCCTCTATCTGGCCGCGATGTCCACGGTCTCCCTGGTGACGGCATCCGCCGCGCTGCTGACCTGCGCGGCCGCCCTGGTCCGCGCCGACTGGCAGCCCCGCACACTCGCGACCGGCGTCGTCTGGGCCGGAGTCTGGGTCTGGCACCGGTGGATGTCCCGGCACGACCGGAAGAGCCCCCGCCGACTCGTTACGGTGGCGCCCGTGCTCGGATCGGTGTTCGGCCTCGTGGTCGGGGCGGGCGGGCTCGTCACGGCGCTGGGTTCCCTCGCCGATGCCGCCATCGATGGTTTCGCGCCGAGCATCGTCGTCGGCGAACCGTGGTGGCGCCTGACCCTCCAGGCGATCATCTGGTGCGCCGGCGGGGTGGCCGTCTGGTGGTGGCATTGGTTCGTGGACCGCGCCAGCGCCCTGCGCGGCGGCCTTGCCGACGTGGCGCTGGTGTCCGTCGGAGTGGCCGGTGCGAGCATCCTGAGTCTGGGTGGGGCCGGGACCGCCCTGTTCACCCTGCTCAAGCTGGCCTTGGACCGCTCGGCCCCTGTCGCGCAGATCCTGGACCCGCTCGGCACGGCCCTGGCGGCGGCACTGGTCGGGGCCCTCGTCTGGCAGTACCACCGCGGCCTGGCAACGGCCAGGTCGGACCGGACCCGGCTGGCCGCCGGCGTGGTGACGAGCGGGGTCGGCCTCGTCGCGGCGGCGTCCGGCCTCGGCGTGATCGTGAACTCGATCCTCGCCGCCGGCACGGCGACGCTCGCCGGGTCGGACACCCGTTCCCTCCTGCTCGGCGGGATCAGCGCCCTCGTCGTGGGAGGCCCCGTCTGGTGGGTCGCCTGGAAGCCGGCGAAGCCCGTCGACCCGGCCCAGGTCGGCGCCACCGGGCGTCGCGTCTACCTGGTCCTCATCTTCGGGCTCAGCGCCGTGGTGGCGATCGTCACCCTGCTGGTCATCGGCTATCGCATCTTCGAGTTCGCGCTCAGCGATGCGACCGGCCAGAGCCTGGTCGACCGGGTGCGCGCGCCGCTCGGACTGCTCGTGGCGACCGGGCTCGCCGCCGGCTACCACTTCGCCGTCTGGCGGCGCGATCGGTCGGCGATCACCGCGGCGCCCGGCCGGGAGCACACCGTCGGACGGGTGATCCTGGTCACCGGTGCTGATCCTGAGCCACTCGCCCGGGCCGTCGGCGATGCCACCGGGGCCGCGGTCACGGTCTGGCGGCGCGCGGGCACGGAGCCGGTCGGTGCCGCGCCCGTGGGTGCGGATGCCGTTGGTGCGGATGCCGTGGACGCGGATGCCGGTCCGACGGCTCGGCAGCTGGTCGACGCGCTCCGCGGCGTGACCGGCAAGCGCGTGCTCGTCGTGGCCGGTCCAGGTTCCCGGATCGACGTGATCCCCCTGCGCGACTGACGGTGACGTCCGGACCCCGGGCGGGACCGCTGCGCCGTCAGCGCGCCGCCGCGGCCCTGCGCCACCAGACCCGGGCGCGCGGGCCGGTGGGGGCCTGGGCTGGAACGGGCAGCAGCTCCGCACGCACGAACCGGCGGATCCGCACCCGCGCCGGCGACTTCGGCGCGGCGTCGCGCAGGGTGCGCCCGGCGAGGACGGCCGCATCCGCCCCCTGCTGGTCCTGCGGCACGAGCACCGCCGATTCGATGCCGCCGAACCGCCGCAGCGCCTGCACCACCTGCCCCCGCGGGTCGAGGCCGACAGCGCTGGACCGAACCCGGTTCATCACGACGCTCACCCGGTCGGTCGTGATCACCTCGGCGAGGTCGACCCAGGCCCGCAGGAACCGGGACATCCCCACCGGGTCGGCCAGACCGCAGGCGACCACATGATCGCACTCCCGCAGTCCGGCGAGGGTGGCCGCATTGCGCCGCGGGGCGAACAGGTCGCTCGAGATCTCCTCATCGCTTTCCAGGCTGAAACCCGTGTCGAGCACGACATAGTCCACCCAGTGCCGGAGCGCATCGATGGTGCGGGTGACCCGCTCGCCCGACAACTCCGGCCAGCGTGACGGCCGGCCGATGCCGGTGAGAACCCAGAACGCGCCGGAGGGTGAGGCATAGCGCTGCGCGATCCGCTCCAGTTCCGACCGGGTGAGACTGTCCGAACCGGCCAGTCGGCACGCCGCCGCGAAGCCGGGTGCCTCATCGAGCATCCCGAGGGTGGGCGCGACGGAGCCGCTGTACGTGTCGATGTCAGCGAGCACCACGGTGTGCCCCGCGGCGGCGATCTCCGCCGCGATATTGATCGCCAGGGTGGTTCTGCCGGGCGAGCCGGCGGGACCCCAGACGGCGATCACTGAACCGGTGCGCATCGAACCGGTTCGCGCTGTCCCGGTTCGCGCCGATCCGGTTCGCGCCGACCCGGTTCGGGATACCGCGACCGGCGGTGACGGGTCCTCGATGCGTGACGGGATGACGATTCCGCCGACGATCAGCGGCTGGATCTCGGACCAGGCGGCCGAGGCGTCGAGGACCTCGAACAGGCCGAGTCCGACCGCGTGCCGGCGGTCGGCATCCGTCTCGGCCAGGGCGATCAGCCGGACGCCGTTGGCGTCGCAGGCCGCGATCAACTCGGCGCCGAGGGTGCCCCTGGCTGCCCCGGCGATCACGACGTCGGGCGCGCTCTCACTGAGCACGTCGAGGAGGTCCGGGACGGTGGCGGCGCGCGCCACGATGGCATGGCCGTGTTCGACGATGTCGGCCAGCAGCCGATCCTCGGTGCGGCGCGGCAGGGCCAGCGCCAGGGTGGCCATCGTCAGTCCCCGAGCGGCTCGTTGACCGGGACGACGGCGATGGCGTCACCGTTCGCGATGGCTTCGAGCACCGATGCGACCCTGGACTTCGGCACCAGGACCTCCACCGAGCGGCGGCCGTTCGCCGCCACGAGGCCGGCCGGCTCGACGATCCGCACGACCCCTGCCTCGCCGACGAGCACGACGGGCGGCTCGAATCTGGCATGGTCGGATTGTCGCGCCGACCAGACGTCGACCACCGTGCCCGGTCCGATCGACGCGGCGAGGGAGCCGGTGGGTTCGACGACGACGCTCGTCAGGTCCGCCCCGGACGTCCGTCCGACGGCAGCGGCGGGGACGAGTTCGCCGGCGGCGACGGTTCGCGTCACGATGACGCCGTCGGGCGGGAGCCGGCCGGGTGCCAGGTACAGGCCGTCTCCGCCGTCCAGTCGCACGTGCGACACAGCCAGGTCACCGGCCTCGATGTGGTCGCCGACGGTCAGCGCGGACCGGGCGGCATAGACGGCCGTGGTGCGGTCACTGCCCGCGACGACGAAGTACACACCGGTGACCGCGGCGAGGACCATGACCAGGCCGATCGCGAAACGCGGGTCGAACCAGAATCTCGGACGGGAATTGCTCGTCGGCTTGCCCACGACCGGTTCCTCCGTTCTCGAGAGCCTGTCTCGTCGGTATCCATCGTCGTCGTCCCCGCCCGGGCGCGGGCGAGTTATCCACAGGTGAGCGTCGCTCGCAATCCGCCCGGGCCGACGGCGGATAATCGGTGCATGAACGATTCCGTTCCTTCCCCTGCTGTGGGCCGTTTCCTCACTCTCGCCGACACCGCGGAGATCCTGTCTCTCTCTGCGGCCGAGGTGCACGACCTGGTGCGCACCGGCGAGCTCCCCGCGATCCGGCTCGGCTCGACCGGGGTCTGGCGGGTCGAGCGCATTGTGCTCGAGTCCTTCATCGAGGCCAAGTATGAGGAGGCCAGGCGGATGGCGCTCTGGCAGCAGTCGGACTTCGGAAACATCCCCGAGCTCTCCGGTGGTCGCATCATCAGACCGGAGGACTGACCCTGGCGTTGCCGGCTAGGAGAGCCGCACCAGCTGGATCTCAGCCAGCGGCACGATCCGGTACTGGTGCACCTCAGAGGCCCGGCGCAGCGTTCCCGCCGCGTGCACGGCCAGGTCGAAGTGGTCCCGCCCGACCCGGTCGATCGTGCCCGTGAGGAGCCCCGTGCGAGTGTGCACTTCGAGGCTCGACCGGCGTCGGCACAGGTCGCGGAGCACGAACGACAGGCCGATCCGATCCACCAGGCGGGCCGCCCGGCCGGGTTCGGCCGCCAGCGACGCGGGCACCTCGGCCTTCGCCACGATCACCCCCGCGATCGCGGAGAGCGGAAGCACGCACTGTGCGCCCACGGTCGGGGCGTCCAGCAGATCGGCCGCCAGCCAGTCCCTGCCGAATGTCGTCGGCCGCAGGGTGATGGTCTCCCCCGAAACGAGGGCGACCCGGAGGATGCCGGCACCTCGGATGGCGGCGAGGCTGGTCAGGCGGTCCCGCAGGGAAAGCCTGCCCAGGCGCAGGCGCTCCTCTTCGGCGCGCAGGTCGATCTCCTCGGCGTTCAGCTCGTTTTCGAGCTGTCCCTCGAGGTCGTCGAAAAGGTTGTCCCAGCGCACAACCCGAAGCTAGCCTGAGCCGCCGACCCTGGCCGCCGGTTATCCACAGGGGATATAAGCGCTAGACACCGCAGCGGCGGAATGGTTGAGTGTCCGCCATGGACTCCACCCCCGCTCGGGGGGTGCGCCCTGGTGATCCGCCCGGATTCCCGAGCCACTCGAACGCCAGCACCAGTTCCAGACGCACTCAAGCACCACCCGAAAGCCAGAACCACCCGGATGCCCAGGCGGACTGCGCCAGGGAAGCGGGCTAACGCGCCTCGGAGGAGTCATGACCGACCCTGCTGCCGACCCGGCACCGCACACCCGCGCCGAACGATTCCTCGACGAGGACTTCTTCGGTCACCAGCCGAGTCCGAGGGAACAACTTCCCGATCCGGAGCCGTTGCTGGTGAATCTCACCCGGTGCGTGATCGAAGTGCTGGCCGGCGCACGCGAACTCGACCAGCTCGCGCGCTGGGTCAGCGACGACGTCTACCGCCACCTGCTCAAACGGGTGGTGCTGTCGTCACGGGCCCGTGCGGTCAAGGGCCAGCAGGCCCAGCGCCCGGCCATCAGTATCGGCCGGGTGACCATCACGGAGCCGCGCGACGGAGTGATCGAGGCCGTGGTCATCGTGCACAGCCGCGTTCGGGTGCGCGCCGTCGCGCTCCGGTTGGAGGGCCTCGACCACCGCTGGCGGGCCAGCGCGATCAACGTCCTGTGACGACTTCCTGCCTGATTCCGTCCTGCGTGACTACTTCTTGCCCTGGGCCCGTCGCTCGGCACGGTTGACGGGGGCCGGCGCGCTCGCGTCCCGCTGGCCGAACGCCCCACGCGCGGTGGAGGGGGCCGGGGCGGGTTCATCCCCCGGCGCCTCGGCCACCGCCGCCGCCTTGCGTGCCCGGTCCGTCGCGGCCTGCTGGATCTGGCCCCGCTGGTTGCGCACCTCGACTCCGCCGGAGTCGCTCGGGGCGGTGTAGCTGAGCTTCTCGTCGCCCGCCGCCGGGGTGAGACCCTTCGCCGCCACGACCGGACCGGCAACGGCGCCGGGACCCTGGCTGACCTCCACCTCCAGGTTGAACAGGAATCCGACGGTCTCCTCGCGGATCTGTCCCATCATCTGCTGGAACATGGCGAAGCCTTCGCGCTGGTATTCGACCAGCGGATCGCGCTGCGCCATGGCGCGGAGGCCGATGCCGTCCTTGAGGTAGTCCATCTCGTACAGGTGCTCGCGCCAGCGGCGGTCGATCACCGAGAGCACGACCCGGCGCTCGAGTTCGCGCATGGCCGGGGAGCCCAGGGATTCCTCCCGGCGCTGGTAGGCGACCTTGGCGTCCGAGATGATCTCACGGCGCATGAAGTCGCGGTTGATCCTGCCCTTGTTGCCGGCCTCGGCGACAACCTCGTCGATGGTGAGGCCGACAGGGTAGAGCGTCTTCAGTTCGGTCCACAGGGCGTCGAAGTCCCAGTCGTCGCCGTTACCCTCACCGGTGTGCACGTCGAGCACCTCATCGATGACGTCCTCGAGGAACCGCTGGGTGCGCTCGTGCAGGTCGTCGCCCTCGAGGATGTGACGGCGGTCGCCGTAGATCGCCTCGCGCTGGCGGTTGAGCACGTCGTCATACTTGAGCACGTTCTTGCGGATTTCCGCGTTCCGGCCCTCGACCTGGGCTTGGGCGCTGCGGATGGCTCGGCTGACGACCTTGGATTCGATGGCCATGTCGTCGGGCACACCCTGCCGGCCCATCAGGCTCTCGGCGGCTCCGGCGTTGAACAGGCGCATCAGGTCGTCGGTCAGCGACAGGTAGAACCGGCTCTCGCCCGGGTCGCCCTGCCGGCCACTGCGGCCGCGGAGCTGGTTGTCGATCCGGCGAGACTCGTGCCGTTCGGTGCCGAGCACGTAGAGCCCGCCGGCGGCGATGACCTTCTCCGCCTCCTCGGACACCTCGGCCTTGACGGCGGCGAAAACGTCGTCCCAGGCCTCCTCGTACTCGTCGGGAGTTTCGACCGGGCTCAGTCCCTTGGCGTTCATCTGGGCGACGGCGAGGAACTCGGCGTTGCCGCCGAGCATCACGTCGGTTCCGCGGCCGGCCATGTTGGTGGCGACGGTGACAGACCCGAGCCGGCCCGCCTGGGCGACGATCGCGGCTTCCCGCGCGTGGTTCTTGGCGTTCAGGACCTCGTGGCGCACGCCCTTCTTGGCGAGCAGGCGCGACAGGTACTCGCTCTTCTCGACGCTCGTGGTGCCGACGAGGATCGGCTGGCCCTTTTCGTGCCGGGCGACGATGTCCTCGACGACCTGGCCGAACTTCGCCTCTTCGTTCTTGTAGACCAGGTCGGACTGGTCCAGGCGCCGCATCGGCTTGTTGGTGGGGATGGAGACCACACCGAGCTTGTAGGTGCTCATGAATTCGGCGGCTTCGGTCTCGGCCGTTCCGGTCATGCCGGACAGCTTGGAGTACAGCCGGAAGTAGTTCTGCAGGGTGACCGTGGCGAGCGTCTGGTTCTCGGCCTTGACCGCCACGCCCTCCTTGGCCTCGATCGCCTGGTGGATTCCCTCGTTGTAGCGGCGGCCCATCAGGATGCGCCCGGTGTGCTCGTCGACGATCAGCACCTCGCCGTTCATCACGACGTAGTCCTTGTCCTTCTTGAACAGGGCGTTCGCCTTGATCGCGTTGTTCAGGAACGAGATCAGCGGGGTGTTCGCCGACTCGTAGAGATTGTCGATGCCGAGGTAGTCCTCGACCTTCTCGATGCCGGGTTCCAGCACGCCGACGGTGCGCTTCTTCTCGTCGACCTCGAAGTCCACGTCGGGGATGAGGCGCTTGGACAGGCTCGCGAATTCGGTGAACCAGCGGTTGGCCTCACCGGATGCCGGGCCGGAGATGATCAGCGGGGTCCTGGCCTCGTCGATCAGGATCGAGTCGACCTCGTCGACGATCGCGTAGTAGTGCCCGCGCTGCACCATGTCCGAGGCCTGCCAGGCCATGTTGTCGCGCAGGTAGTCGAAGCCGAATTCGTTGTTCGTCCCGTAGGTGATGTCGGCCATGTACATCTCGTGTCGCTGCTCCGGCGTCTGGCCGGACAGGATGCAGCCGGTGGTCATGCCCAGGGCGCGGAACACGCGGCCCATCAACTCGCTCTGGTAGCTGGCCAGGTAGTCGTTCACGGTGATGATGTGAACTCCGCGGCTGGTGATCGCGTTCAGGTACGCGGCGGTGGTCGCGACGAGGGTCTTGCCCTCACCGGTCTTCATCTCGGCGATGTTGCCCAGGTGCAGGGCAGCGCCGCCCATGAGCTGCACGTCGAAGTGACGCAGGCCGAGCGTGCGAGTGGATGCCTCGCGCACCGCAGCGAACGCCTCAGGCAGCAAGTCGTCCAGCGACTCGCCGCCCGAGTAGCGCTCGCGCAGCAGCACGGTTTCGTTCTTCAGTTCCTCATCGGTGAGGTGACTGAAGTCCTCTTCCAGCGCATTGATGGCCTTCGCGAAATGCTCGAGACGACGCAGGACGCGCCCTTCACCAACACGAAGAACCTTTTCCAGAATTGAGGCCACGAATGCACTCCATATAGTCGTCATGGCGCATACTCACGCCTGTCGTCCGGCCGGACGCATGTATTCCGGCGCAGCGCGCCGACACAGCGGCAACTATAACAATGCTAGTTGGTCAGTTGCTGCGCTTCGTGGTGGACGGCACGGCCTCCCGGAGTTCGTCGCTGTTCTCGTCCAGCTCGATCACACCGTAGTCCCAGCCCTTGCGCCGGTAGACGACGCTGGGCCGCTTGGTCTCCGCGTCCTGGAACAGGTAGAAGTCGTGGCCGACCAGCTCCATGAAGTAGAGCGCGTCATCCACGGTCATCGGGGCCGCGGAGAAGACCTTGCGGCGGATGACGACCGGTGAATAGGTTTCCTCCGGCTCCTCGACCGTGACCTCCGGGTTCACGACCTGGATCGCTCCCGTGCGCACGCGCTCGAGGGTTTCCGCGTCGGCCGGGGTGATGTCGACGACACTGAAGTCGACCGAGGCGGCGTCGTGCAGCGAGGTGGGCCGGTGGGCGCCGCCACGGTGCAGCTTCTGGCGGTCCTTCGCCCGGCGCACGCGCTCGAGCAGCCGGCCGAGCGCCACGTCGAACGCCGCGTACTTGTCCGAGCCGTCGGCCTCGGCCCGGACGACGGGCCCCTTGCCGATCAGCGTCAGTTCGACGCGGTCATTGCCCGTCGCCCCGTTCTTCTCACGGTGGCGGCTGAGCTTGATTTCCAGGGCGAGAGCCTTGTCAGCGAGACCGGCGACCTTCTCGGCCTTCTCCGTCGCATACTCCCGGAAACGATCAGTGATCCCTAGGTTTCGTCCTACGATGTTTGTTTCCATGACGACCTCCAGATCTGGCGAACCGCCCTTTTATCTGGGCGATTAGTACGCGCCTTTAGCTCCCACCGTAGTGCCGTCCACCGGATAAGTCATCGCTTTTGTCAACGAGTTTCCGATGAACGATCGGTGACGGCGTGGCGACGCCGTGTTTCCGCCAGAGTGGCCACTCCGACCACATCGCCGCCGGCCTCGAGTATGGCCCGACGGGCCTCGAGAACCGTCGCCCCGGTGGTGAGGATGTCGTCGACGACCAGGGCGCGGAATCCGTCCAGGCGTCGGCAGGCGACCAGGGAGCCTTCCCGGTTCGAGCCGCGTTCCGCACTGTCGAGGCCGACCTGGTCCGACGTCTCACGGACCGCACGCAGCACCCGCGTCGGCGCCAGCCCACCCCGGCCGAGCAGCAGATCAACCGGGTGGAAGCCCCGCTGCCGCCAGGCCCGCCGCGACGACGGCACTGTGACCAGGTGGATGCCGGGCCCGCCGCCCCCCGCGGCTTCCGCGGCGAGCGCGGCGACGACGGCGGAGCGGAGGGACACGGAGAGCACGCCCACGGCATCCGTGCGCCCGCCGTCCTTGTACGCGGCGATCACCTGCCGGGCCACGCCCGCGTAGTCGAGTGCGGACCACACCGGCACTCCGCGCCGTTCGGTGCAGTGCACGGCGGGCTGCAGCGCCGCACGGCAGTCCGTGCAGAGCGCCCGGTCCGGTCGGCCGCACCCGCTGCAGTCGGTCGGCAGGACCACCGCCCACGCGTCGAGCAGGGCCTCCCCGACGCCGGACGACCGCCTCATCGGATCATCCTGCGTCGGGGCGGCTGCGGACGGGCCCGGCGCAGCGGCGCCGGTGGAGAACCGCCTTCTCCCGAGCCGGGTAGGGGCTAGCCGCCGATCCCCTGCTGGGTGGCCAGGAGCGTGACCGCGTCGATGCGCTGCTGCCAGCCGACTCCGCGCTGCACCAGGAGACCGCCGGTCGAGGAGAGGGCGCGCAGGTCGCGCAGGCTGTTGCTGCCGACGATGGCGACGCTGTCCGGAGCGGACTCGAGGATCGAACTGACGCCGCCGATCTGCTGGGCGACGATGCGCTCGGCGCCGCCCGGAACCACGGTCAGGTACGCCACCGTGAGTTCATCGATCCAGGTCGCGTCGACCGGCTCGCCAACCTCGGAGGCCAGCTGCACCTCGTCGCCGAGGGCGACCGGCAGGTTCTTCTCCCGCTTGATCGACACGACGACGAATCGGGTGTCCGTGCCCGCCCTCAGCAGCGCGATCAGCCTGGTGCCGTCGCGTGAAACCCGGAGGGACTGGATCGCCGAGGCTTCCGGCCATGGCGTCGGCACCGCGGTCGCGTCCCCGGCCGGGCTGTACACGAAGAGCTCCCCCGGGCGCCCGGCCGGCACCGACCAGACATAGCCGTGGTTGTCGACCGCCGGCGAGATCAGGCCCTGCCGGGGATCGAGCAGCTTCGGGTCGTCACCCACCCGCACCCCGTAGACGCCGGAGCCGGTCAGCGCGGCCGCGACGGTCTGCCCGGGCGAGAGCGTCACGGCGCTCGGATTGAGGGCGACGATGTGGTCGGAGAGCCCGGGAATCGGCGTGGTAGTCTTCCCGGTCGCCGCGAGGAAGCCGAACTCTCCGTTCCGCAGCACCAGCGCCCTGGCGTCCACCCGGGGGTTCAACACCGGCGCATTCGCACCCAGGTCGCCGATGTCCTGGGAGTTCTGGTTGATCGTGATGGTCACCGTCAACCCCGCGGGGAGGCTGCTGCTCAGTTGGGCGCGCATCCGCTGCAACGTGAGCCGGTCTGCGTTCAGGGCTTCGCTGTTCAGGTCGACCTTGGCGTCCCTGGCGACGACCTGCACCGCGTCGGCGGTGAGCTTGGTCCCGCCCGGGAACGCGGTCACGACCGATCCGGCCAGCCACGGGCTGGGGCCGGCGAGCATCCCGTTGACGATCTTGGTCAGGGTGGCCGCGCCACGCGGGAACCAGCGAAGATCGGGCACCAGGTAGCTGAAGTCGGGGTCGAAGAAGTAGAGCGCCTGGGCGCTGAACACGTCCCGGAAGGTGGTCTGGTCGATCACCGTGCCATTGGGAGCCGCGCTGATCCGCCACTGGCCGCCGACCTGCACGAACTGGTAGCGCAGCGGAACCGCCGCCAAGGATTCGACCTCGTGGTACTCACCGATCTCGTCCACCTCGGCGACCGGGTTGACCGTGAAGACCATCGTGCGTTCGTCGGCGGCCACGATGGTCCGGCCTCCGCCGTCGTCGACGGTCACCCCCGTCTCCGGGTTCCAGGACCCGCTGTAGCTCGGAGCCAGGAATTCCCGGGCGATCTCGTAGTCGTTCTCCGGGCTGGTCGCCGCGTCGATGAAGCCGCGAAGGATGCCCTCCTGGCTGGCGTCCTTCTGCGGCCTGGACGGCAGGAAGACCGGGGCAGGGGTGTCCCCGGGGCCCGCCGCCTGCCCTGGCCTGACGCTGCCGTCCCTCGGGATGCCGGAGCACCCGGCCAGGCACAGCGCGACCGTGAGCATCGCGGCCAGGGTCCCGAACCGTCTACGCATGGTGCCCTCCCGTGACGATCCGGGCCGCGGCCTGGTCCAGGGGGTCGAGCCCGGCATCGTCCGGCGGCAGGGGGCTCGGCGAGGCGGTCAAGGTGCCGTGCGCCGTGCGCGGCAGGGTCAGCCGGAAGCAGGAGCCCTTGCCGGGGCTCGACCAGACCTGCAGCCAGCCGCCGTGCACCGCGGCATCCTCGAGCGCGATCGAGAGTCCGAGGCCGGTGCCGCCGATGGTGCGTTTGCGGGAGGGGTCTGCCCGCCAGAACCGGTCGAAGACGTGGCCGATGTCGGCCTGGCTCATGCCCAGTCCGTAGTCCCTGACCGACAGGGCGACGGCGGTCGCGTTGCTGTCGACCGAGACGACGATGGGTTTGCCTTCCCCATGCTCGATCGCGTTGCCGATCAGGTTATGCATGATCCGGCGGATGCGACGCGGGTCGACTTCCGCGTCCAGGTGGCCACCGGGCGCCACGAGCGTCAGTCGCGACCCCTTCGAGTCGCCCAGAGAGCGGAGGCCGTCGATCGCATCCTCGGCCAGGTGGACCAGGTTCGTCGGTTCCGTCTCCAGCTCCACGGACCCGGCGTCGTACTTGCTGATCTCGAGGAGGTCGCTGAGTAACAGTTCGAACCGTTCGACCTGGGTGTGCAGCAGTTCGGCGGTGCGGCCGGTCGCCGGCGGGAACGTGGCACGCTGGTCGTAGAGCAGGTCACCGGCCAGCCGGATGGTGGTGAGCGGGGTGCGCAGCTCGTGCGACACGTCCGAGACGAAGCGCTGTTGCACCTCGGACAGGTCTGCAAGCTCCCGGATCTGGCTCTGCAGGCTGTCCGCCATCCCGTTGAACGATTTCGCCAGGGTGGCGATGACGTCGGCGCCCTTCTCCGGGATGCGCACCCCGAGGTCGCCGGAAGCCAGCCGCTGGCTGGTCTCCGCGGCGACCCGGATCGGCGTGACCACGAACCGCACCACGATCCAGGTCACGGCGCCGATCAACAGGATCAGGATGAGGCCGGCGAACAGGAGAGTGCGCTGCACGAAGAACAGCGTGGCCTCGGCCTCGCCGAGGTTGTATCCGATGTACAACTCGTAACGCCCGGCGACCGGGACGGTGAGCTGGGAACCGACGACGATCCCGGGCACCTCACCGCCGTCGTCGGTCGCCAGCGTCACGGACTGCCAGAACTGCTTTCCTGGCTCACCCTGCACCGAGCCGCGGAGCTCGTCCGAAATGACCGACGTCGACTCCCCGAAGGTCGAGAAGTCCTGCGGCGCCGCCGTCGAGGGATCCTGGCCCGGCACCCGGAAGACCGCGATGAGCCGACTCGACGATGCCGCCGAGATGGAGCTGCGGGCGGAGCCGAGCAGGCTCTGCACCTGCACCCGGTCCGAGGCGTCTGAGGCGTCCAGGATGCCCTGGGCGGCCGCCGTTGCCCGGTTCGAGTCCAGTTCGACCTGGCCCAGCCGGGACTGGAACAGGTCGTTGCCGACACTGACCGACACATAGACGCCGACGAGGGCGATCGCGAAACCGGACAATGCCACGGTGATCGTCACCGTGCGGAATTGCAGCGAGGACCGCCACAGTCGGCCGACCCTTGCCGGCCAGGACCGCCAATCCCGCCAGTCGATGCGGGCGAATCCGGTGCGGACGGCCACGAGAACTAGCCGGCCGAGCCGGCCCGGTAGCCGACTCCGCGCACGGTCATCACGATGCGCGGGTTGTCCGGATCGTCCTCGACCTTCGCGCGCAACCGCTGGACATGCACATTGACCAGCCGGGTGTCGGCCTTGTAGTGGTAACCCCAGACCTGCTCGAGCAGCATCTCCCTGGTGAAGACCTGTTGCGGCTTCGACGCGAGCGCGAGGAGGAGATCGAACTCGAGCGGGGTGAGGTTGATCTGGCGTTCGCCGCGCCGCACCTCGTGCCCGGCGGCATCCACGACGAGGTCGCCGATCTGCAGGTTGGCCGGGGCGTCGTTCGAGACGGGACGCAGGCGGGTCCTGATCCGCGCGACCAGTTCCTTGGGATTGAACGGTTTGACCATGTAGTCGTCCGCTCCGGATTCGAGGCCCTTCACGACGTCGGTCGTGTCCGTTCTTGCCGTAAGCATGATGATCGGCGTACCGGACTCGGCACGGATGAGACTGCACACCTCGATGCCGTCGAGGCCCGGCAGCATGAGGTCGAGCAGGATGAGGTCAGGCTTGGTCGCGCGGAACGCTTCCAGCGCCAGCGCACCATCGGCGCAGAAGAATGGTTCGAAGCCTTCGCCGTGCAACACGATGCCGATCATCTCTGCCAGCGCGGTGTCGTCATCGACGACCAGAATGCGTGCGTTCATACGTCCGTTTTCAGCTCAGTCACCCTGGAATTCCCCCCGGTGAGTAGTGCAATCTTTGGGTCAAGAGTAGTCGAGTGTTCGGTGTGATTCCCGAACGAACCGGTTACCGGGCCGAGGTGTGCCAGCATTGGTCTCGTGACGGACCCGCAGAACTGGCAGTCCCCGACGAATGACGGGCAGAATGGACCGCGTTATGGCGAGCAGGTCCCGCCGCTCGCGCCGCCCGGCGGCGGTCTCCAGCCTGGCTGGAACGCCCCGTCCGGCTGGACTCCACCCCCACGACCCGGGCTGATCCCCCTGCGCCCACTGGGCTTCGGCACCCTGCTCTGGGCCCCCTACCAGGTGCTCCGCCGCAATCCGAAGGCCACCTTCGGGAGCGCCCTGCTCATCCAGGCCGTGGTCACACTGGTCACACTCGTCGTCGTCGGTTCGGTCACGTTCTTCGCGCTCAGCCGGGTGGACAGCGCGCCGCTCGCCGAGCGGGACGCGGTGCAGGCCGGGGCCTGGGTCGGCATCGCCCTGTCCGCGCTGATCCCGATCGCGCTCTCGCTCGTCGCCGGCGCCCTGCTCCAGGGCGTCATCGTCCTGGAAGTGGCCCGGGCCACTCTCGGCGAGAAGCTCCGACTAGCCCAGCTCTGGCGCCTGGTCGGCCGCCGGCTCTGGCCACTGGCGTTGTGGACCGTGCTGCTCAGCGCCGCCGCCGTGCTCGCCCTCGGCCTGGTGACCGGGGCCGTCGTCCTGTTCGTGACGCTCGGCGGGGCGTGGGTCGGCCTCGCGGTCATCCTCGGCATCCTGGGCGTGCTGCTGTTCATCGCGGGCGCCGCCTGGCTGGGCACCAAGCTGTCCCTCGTGCCGTGCCTGATCGTGCTGGAGCGACTCGGCATCCGCAAGTCGGTGCGGCGGTCATGGTCTCTCACCCGCGGGTACTTCTGGCGCACCCTCGGGGTGCAGCTCCTCGTCGCCGTGATCATCAACGTCGTCAGTCAGGTCGTCGTCACTCCCGTTTCCATCCTGTTCTCGGTTGCCACCTCGCTCGTCGATCCCAATGCCAGCTTCGACGCCTACCTTCCCTCGGTCATCCTGTACGTGCTGGTGCTGTTCGTCAGCCTGGTGCTCGGCGCGGTCGCAACCGTCGTGCAGTCCGCGACCGTCGCGCTGATCTACATCGACCTGCGGATGCGCAAGGAAGGCCTCGACCTCGAACTGGCCAGGTTCGTCGAGTCCGCGCCGGGCAGCGGCGCCACGGACCCGTATCTGGTCGGCGCCGCGGGCACGGAGGCCCCAAGGGCATGATCGGCGGGTGGGGGCTCGGAACGACGGTGCTGGCCGGCATCCCGGTCGACCCCGACGCGCCCGAAGCGCGCCGCTGGCTCCGCGAGGAGCTGGCGAAGGCGCCCTACCAGGCGGCGCGGCCAACCTGGTTCGACCGGCTTTCCCAGGCGGTCCTCGACTGGTTCCGCTCCCTGGTCGCACCGTCCGGTGAGGGCGTCGCCGGCTGGGTTCCGTTGATCGTGACCATTGTCGTCGCCCTGCTGCTCGTTGCGCTGTTCCTCATCTTCGGCCTTCCCCGGCTGAACCGGCGGAGCAGCCTGGCCGCCGACCTCTTCGGGGTCAACGATCGCCGCTCAGCCGCCGACCTGCGCACTGCGGCCCTGGCGGCCGCCTCCCACCGGGACTGGACCCTCGCCGGGATGGAGATGTTCCGGGCGCTCGCCCGAGGCCTGTTCGAGCGCACCATCCTGATGACGACGCCGGGCACGACAGCCCACTCCTTCGCCGAACGGGCGGCCGAGGCCTTCCCCGGGGACAGGGTGCGCCTGGCCGCGGCCGCTGACGTGTTCGACGGCCTCCGCTACCTCGGCCAGGTCGGCACCGAGGAAGGTTTCCTCGCCCTGGCCGCCCTCGAAAGCGATCTCCGGGGCGCCAGCCCGGTGCGCCGGGAAGATCCTGCACCCGCGGTCCTTTCATGACCCCGGCGACGGATGCGGCCACCGCGCCTGCGATGAACCCGGCGACCGACGCGGTGTCGTCGACGCCGACCCTGCGCACGGCACTCCGCCGGTCCGGCTTCTGGGTGGCCGCGGGCGCCGGCGCCCTGCTGGTGGCGATCATCGCGACCGCCGTCGCCGGCGGCAGCGCGCCGGGCGGACCTCCCCTGGCGGCGGACAACGCCGCCCAGGCCGGCGCCATGGCCCTTGTCGAGGTGCTTCGGAACCAGGGTGTTGACGTGACCGTGGCCGGCACGCTCGAGGAGGCGACGGCCGCCGCGGCCGGATCGACGGACCCCACGCTGTTCTACTTCGACGCCGACGGCTTCCTGACCCGCGACCAGGTCCGGGCGATGGCCGGGCTGGCCTCCCGCACCGTCGTCGTCGACCCGGACTTCGACACCCTGCAGGCGCTCGCCCCCGGTGTCGGTTTCGGCGGACTGGCCGCCTCCGGCGCCCGGTCCGCGGGCTGCGACATCCCGTCGGCGGTCAAGGCCGGCCGGCTCTCCCCCGGCGGAAAGACCCTCACGATCGCCGCGGACGCCGCCGCGCTGACCGGGTGCTTCCCGTCGGGACGGGGCGCCTTCGCCCTGGTCGCCCGCCGCGACGCGGACCGCACGATCACCCTCGTGGCCGACACCGCCGTGTTCAGCAATGACACGATCACCCGCAACGGAAACGCCGCGGTCGCCCTCAACCTGCTCGGGTCAAGCAGCGACCTGATCTGGTACCTGCCGACACTCGCGGACGTGGCCCGCACCGGGCCCCCCTCGCTCGGAGAGCTGACACCGGGCTGGGTCACCCCGACGCTGGTCCTGCTCGTGGTCGTCGCCCTGTCCGCCATGGTCTGGCGAGGACGACGATTCGGCCCGCTCGTCGCGGAGAACCTCCCCGTCACCGTGCGAGCCAGTGAAACCATGGAGGGCCGGGCCCGGCTGTACGCACGCAGCAATGCCCGGCTGCGAGCCGCCGACGCCCTGCGGGTCGGAGCGCTCCAGCGCCTGGCCGGGAAGGTCGGCCTCTCCCGGCTCGCCGGCCTCGACGAGGTGATCCTCGCCGTGGCGGCCGCCACTGGCCGGGCGCCCGGCGACGTGCGGGCCGCGCTCGTCGACGCCGTGCCGGCCAGCGACCGCGACCTCATCGCCCTGTCAGACCAGATCCAGGATCTCGAGCGGGCCGCGGCTCGCGCGACCACCCCACCGCCACCCGGAAGAATGGACCCATGAGCACCCACACCGCTGCCGTCGACACCCTCAGAGACTCACTCGTCCAGGTGCGCACCGAGGTGGGCAAGGCGGTCGTCGGCCAGGACGGCGCGGTGACGGGGCTGATCATCGCCTTGCTGGCGCGTGGACACGTGCTGCTCGAGGGGGTGCCGGGCGTCGCGAAGACGCTGCTGGTGCGGTCCCTCAGCCACGCCCTGAGTCTGGAGACCAAGCGGGTGCAGTTCACGCCCGACCTCATGCCGGGGGACGTGACCGGTTCCCTCGTCTACGACGCCAAGGTCGGCGAGTTCGAGTTCCGCAAGGGCCCGGTCTTCACGAACATCCTGCTCGCCGACGAGATCAACCGCACTCCGCCGAAGACACAGTCCTCGCTGCTCGAGGCGATGGAGGAGCGCCAGGTCAGCGTCGACGGCGTGTCCCTGGCCCTGCCGGATCCGTTCATCGTCGCCGCCACCATGAACCCGATCGAGTACGAGGGAACGTACACGCTGCCGGAGGCGCAGCTCGACCGGTTCCTGCTCAAACTCGTGCTCGACATCCCGGAGCGCGACGCGGAGTTTGAGGTTCTCCGCCGGCACGCCGACGGTTTCAACCCCCGCGACCTGGCCGGCGCCGGGGTCACCGCCGTGCTCGGCGCGGAGGAGTTGCGAGCGGCGCAGGCGGCCGTGGCATCCGTCGGGTCCAGCCCGGATGTGCTCGCCTACATCGTCGACCTGGCCCGGGCGACCAGGCGCAGCCCCTCGGTGAAGCTGGGCGTGAGCCCCCGGGGCGCCACCGCCCTGCTCGCCTCGGCCAAGGCCTGGGCCTGGCTGAGCGGCTACGACTCGATCACCCCCGACCACATCCAGGCGATGGTGCTGCCGTGCTGGCGGCACCGGATCCAGTTGCGGCCGGAGGCCGAGATGGAGGGCGTCGCGGTCGACGCGATCCTGCGCGCGGTCATGGCGCAAGTCCAGGTGCCGATCTAACGTGACCGTCACCGGTCGTTTCGTCGCGCTCGTCGCCCTGGGCGTCGTGCCGATCGTCGCGCTCGGGCGCACCCCGGGCAGCGCCGCCCTGGTGCTCGGCCTGTGGCTGCTGCTCGTGCTCGGCGCGGGCATCCTCGATCTCGCGCTGGCCGGGTCCCCACGAACCGTGTCGCTCGCGCGCAGCGTGCCGGCCAGGGTGCGCCTGGGCGAGACGGTCGCGAGCGACCTCTACCTGACCAACACCGGGACGAGGCGCCTGCGGGCGATCGTCCGGGACGGCTGGCAGCCGTCGGCCGGCGCCGGCAACAACCGCACCCGCGTTCTCATCCCGCCGGGGGAACGACGCCTCGTCTCCCTGCGGCTGGCGCCGTCGCGCCGCGGAGAACGCCGGGCGAACCAGGTGACGGTGCGGTCGAACGGCCCGCTCGGCCTGTGGGCGAGGCAGGCGACCCTCGACTGCCCTGGGCGGGTGAGGGTGCTGCCCCCGTTCAACGCCCGCAAACACCTGCCCTCCCGGATCACGCGGCTCAAGGAACTCGACGGCCGCACCAGCCTCCTCGTGCGCGGACAGGGCACGGAGTTCGATTCTCTCCGCGAATACGTGCGGGGAGATGACGTGCGCTCCATCGACTGGCGAGCCACCGCCCGGCACAGCGATGTCATGGTGCGCACCTGGCGCCCGGAACGCGACCGCCGCGTCGTCATCCTGGTCGACAGCGGGCGCACCTCCGCCGCCCGCATCGACGACGAGCCGCGACTGGACACCGCCTTCGAGGCGTCGCTCCTTCTCGCCGCACTCGCGTCCCGGGCCGGCGACCACGTCGACTTCATCGCCTATGACCGCCGGGTGCGCGGCAGGGTACAGGGGGCCCAGGGCGCGGAACTCCTGTCCCGGATGGTCGACGCCATGGCGCTGATCGAACCCGAACTGATCGAGATGGACTGGTCCGCCGTGCCCGGCCAGGTTCGCGCCGCGACCAGCCAGCGGGCGCTCGTCGTTCTCGTCACCTCGATCGACGCCGCCGGCGCCTCCACGGCCCTGCTGTCGATGCTGCCGCAGCTGACTCGCCGGCACACGGTGGTGGTGGCCTCCGTCACCGACCCGGCCACCCTGCTGGCCAGCCGTCAGCGCGGCAACCGGGAAGAGGTCTACCGCGCGGCGGCCGCGGAACGGGCCATGCTCGACGTCGCCCGGGTGTCCGCCGCCATCCGTCAACAGGGCGCGGATGTCGTCACCGCCGCCCCCGCAGACTTGCCGCCGGCCCTCGCGGATCGTTACATCGCGCTCAAGGCCGCCGGGCTGCTCTGACCGCCGGCTGCGCTTGACCGCGTGCTGGGCACCGCCGCTGGTCTGCGTAGGCCTGGCGGGCCGGAAGCGGGTTCAGGCCGCGTAGATGCGGGTGGCCCCTGCCTCGAACTCGGCCAGGTCGCCCGTCTCACCGGCGCGCATGGCCCGGCCGCCGAGCACGAGCATGTACGCGAGGAATCCGAGGAGCGCGACGGCCCCGATGCCGATCTTGACCGGCCACGGCCAGGGTGCCGGGGTGACGAAGCCCTCGATGACGCCGGAGACGAAGAGCACCAGCACGAGCCCGATCGCGACCGTCGACAGGGCGCGGGCGTCTTCGGCCAGCGCCTGTGCCCGGGTGCGCCCCCCTGGGGCGATCCAGGCCCAGAAGATCCGGAGCCCGCCGGCCGCGGCGACGAAGATGGCGGTCAGCTCGAGCAGGCCATGCGGCGCGATGTAGAGGAGGAAGACGTCGCCCTTGCCGTAGGCGAACATGACTCCGGCGGCGACGCCGATGTTCTGCGCATTCTGGAGCACGATGTAGGGCACGTAGACGCCGAGGATCCCGAACGCGATGCACTGCGCGGCGATCCAGGCGTTGTTGGTCCAGACCTGCCCCGCGAACGACGCCGCCGGATTCTCGGAGTAGTAGTTCACGAAGTCCTCGTTCGCCATCTTCTGCAACTGCGCATCGGAGCCGAAGTTCGCGAGGACTTGCGGGTCACTGGTCGCCCAGGCGGCGTAGAGCCCCGCGACGACCGCCGTGACGACCGCGACCGCGAGGGTGAGCCAGCGCAGGCGATACAGAGCCGCCGGCAGCTGGAGCACGAAGAAGCGAGGCACCTGGGACAGCACGTTCGCGCTCGCCCCGGTGAACCGCAGACGGGCACGGGACAATGCCACCGACAGCCGGTCGCCCGCAAGGGTGGAGCCGGCGGTGGTCTTGATGAACGAGAGCTCGGTGGCCCCCGCCTGATACCGCGAGATCAGCTCGTCGGACTGCGCACCGGAGAGCCGGCGCTGGGAGCCGAGCTCGGCCAGCCGGTCCCATTCGGCGCGGTGCGCCGCTGAATACGCGTCGAGGTCCATCTGCTCTAATAGTAGACATGGCGGAGCACGGGAATGTGGCCGATCACGGCGAGTATCCTCTCCACGAGTTCGAGCTCGTGACCGGCGAGGCCGTGGCGCTAGATGTGCGCCCGGCCAGCGTCATCCTCCGTGCCGCGGGCACGATCGTCGACTGGCTCGCCTACCTTCTCCTGTTCGTGGTGATGGCCTTGGCGGTCATCTGGCTGGTGGGCGATTCGATCGACGAGGCCCTGGCCAGGGCCCTGGGCATCTCTGGGCTGGTGTTCTCCATCCTCATCGTTCCGATGACCGTGGAGACGCTCACGGGCGGCCGGAGCCTGGGCAAACTGGCGATCGGCGCCCGGATCGTGCGGGACGACGGCGGAGCGATCCAGCTTCGCCACGCGTTCATTCGCGCCCTCGTCGGCGTGATGGAGTTGTACTTCACGTTCGGCGGGCTCGCCGCGATGACGGCCCTGCTCAACAGCAGGTCCAAGCGGCTGGGCGACCTGCTCGCCGGCACGTACAGCCAGCACGAACGCGTCCCGGCCGACACGGCCCCTGTGCGGGGCCTTCCGCTCGAACTCGAGGAGTGGGCGCAGACGGCCGATATCGTGCGGCTCCCCGACCGGCTCTCCCGGCGAATCGCGCAGTTCCTGCGGCAGGCTTCCCGGCTTACCCCGGACTCGCGGATGCGGCTCGCCACCGGCCTCGCCGAGGAGGCTTCCGCGTTCGTGTCGCCGCTGCCGGCGGTGCCGGCGGAGATGTTCCTGCTCGGGGTTGCCGCGGTACGGCGCGACCGCGAATGCGCCGCACTACTGCTGGAGCGCAGCCGCCTGGAGCGGCTGCGGCCGGCGCTCGAGAACCTTCCGCACGGCTTCCCGAACCGGTAGCCCACGGATGCCGTGACGGCAGCCCGCCCCCGCGTCCAGGGTGCTCGTGACGCACGGTGCGCTTCGGGGCGCACGTTCCAGGGTGCGCCGGTTTCGCGAACCTGCGCCGCGAGCCTCGCCCGGCCTGTCCGGGAGCCGGTCTCGACAGGCTCGACCACCGGTGCCGGCTCGGCGATCGGTGGTCGAGCCGGTCGAGACCCCGGGGCGTTAACGCAGGACGGCCACCTGTCGGGGTGGCCGTCTTGTTAACGCAAAATGGCCACCCATCGGGTGGCCATTTCGCTTGTTGCTAAGTTAAGTCCGGCGGTGTCCTACTCTCCCACAGGGTCCCCCCTGCAGTACCATCGGCGCAGAGAGTCTTAGCTTCCGGGTTCGGAATGT
>NZ_JADOVI010000015.1 GCF_015752155.1 Cryobacterium sp. MP_M3
ATCATCATGTCCCTGCATGAACCAAGTCTTAACCACGCCCACAAATCCATGCAGAGGCGCGCCTTAATACGCCAGATTAATCAGCGCGCTCCTAGAGGGCGCCGCCCGCTGCCGCGGGGGCGTCTGAGTCGACCGGGCCGCCTGCGACCGTTTCCCGGGCGATGTAGTTCTCGATGTCGAACAGGTTGTCGCCGGCTCGCTGCGCGATCGTCAGCAGGGTGGACATCGATGCGACCTCTTCGACCTGCTCCTTGAGGAACCAGAGCATCGCCTGTTCGCCGAGGGCGTCCCCGTCGGCGCGGGCCGCGCGGAAGAGCGCCTCGATCTGGGAGGTGACCTGCTTCTCCTGGGCCAGGGCGAGCGCGATCGGCTCGACGGCGAGGGTGAAGTTGTTCTGCACGGCCGGGATTCCCGGGATCTCGACTCCGAGGTCGCGGTCGAGCCGGTACTGCACCAGCATCATGGCGTGGTTGCGCTCCTCGACCGACTGGGCGTAGAAGTGCGCGGCGAGCCGGGGCAGGGCCTGATTGTCGAACCAGACGGCGATGGCGATGTACTGCTGCGACGCGGCAAACTCGTTGCCGATCTGAAGGGAAAGGAGTTCGCTGAAGGAAGTCTGGCTCATGCTCTGACGGTACCCGGCAGGGCCGTGCCGCGCCAGCCGGGGCGTGCGGCTAACGAGGCCTGCGGCTGACGAGGAGTAGCGGCCGCCGAGGCTCTCGCGCGACGGTCAGTCGAGCGACGGGGCCGGCCGGCCGATGATGCCGGCGTCGGAGAAGTCGCCGGGGAAGTCGCCGGAGTCGGCGTCCCCGCCGGAGGCCGGCCCGGCATCCGGCCCGGCGCCCTCGCCCTCGCCTTCGGCTGCGCGGATCTCATCCTGCAACCCGCGGAGCGCGGTCCGGAGAGCACGCTCCGAGTCGAGCCCCTGAGCCTTCGCGGCGGACACGATGGCCAGCAGCAGCGGCCCGAGCTCGTCCTCGCTCTCGATCGGCAGCGGGAAGGCGGACTCCGTGCCGAGAAGGCCGATCTTCTGCGCCCGCCCGAGCACCTTGTCGGCGAGGGCGAGGGCCGGCATCCCCTGGGGGATCCCGTCGAGCACGCTGGTGCGGTGCGGCTTCTCCGCGGCCTTGAAATCGTCCCACGCCGCGACGACGTCATCGGCGGTCGCCAGTGACAGGTCACCGAAGACGTGCGGATGCCGCCCTACCATTTTCGCGGTCATCTGCGCGGCGACGTCCTGGATGTCGAAGTCCTCGCCGCTGGTGTGCGCGGCGAGGTCGGCGTGGAAGAGCACCTGGTAGAGCACGTCGCCGAGTTCCTCGATCATCTCCTCGCGGCCGCCCGCCTCGATCGCGTCGATCAGCTCGTGGCTCTCCTCGATCAGGTACTGCACGAGGGACTCGTGGGTCTGGTCCGCGTCCCACGGGCAGCCGCCGGGCGCACGGAGCCGGGCGACGGTCTCGATCAGGATGTCGAGCTGGCTGGGCTGGGTCATGCGGGCCTCCTGGGGTTCGGTCTCATCGTAGGCGGCGGGTCCGGGCGTCACGCGGACGGCGCCGCGACCGCGTCGACCGGCCGAGGGAAGATCGCGTCCAACAGCGAGCCGGCCCAGGCGATCAGGGCCGCGTCGCCGAGCGGCTCACCGTTGATCCGGGGCATCGGCACGGTCAGCGACCCGTTCTGGGTGAAGTAGCGCGAGCCCGGGTACATCCGTTGCAGCCGCACCTGCATCGAATCGGCGAGGTTCGCCGGGGAGACGCGGAGGTTGGAGCCCATCGCGACGACCTCGCCCAGGCCGGCCTGCTGCGCCAGCCAGCGCAGCCGGGAGACCAGGATGAGGTTCTGCACCGGCTGCGGCGGCTCGCCGTAGCGGTCGGTGAGTTCGTCGAGGACCAGGTCGATCTGGTCCTTCGCGGCCGTCGGCGAGCTGGCGGCGGACAGCTTCTGGTAGGCCTCGAGGCGCAACCGCTCGCTGTCGACGTAGTCCTCGGGGATGTGCGCGTCGACGGGCAATTCGAGCCGCAGCTCGGTCTGGCCCTCGGCGACGTCGCCGCGGAAGGTGCTCACGGCCTCGCCGATCATGCGCAGGTAGAGGTCGAAGCCGACCCCGGCGATGTGCCCGGCCTGCTCACCGCCGAGCAGGTTGCCGGCGCCGCGGATCTCGAGGTCTTTGAGCGCCACCTGCATGCCGGCGCCCAGCTCGTTGTTCGCGGCGATCGTCGACAGCCGGTCGTGGGCGATCTCGGTGAGCGGCTTGTTCTCGTCGTAGAGGAAGTAGGCGTAGGCGCGCTCCCGGCCGCGGCCGACCCTCCCCCGCAGCTGGTGCAGCTGGCTCAGCCCGAACTTGTCGGCGCGGTCGATGATGATCGTGTTCGCGTTGGCGATGTCCAGGCCGGTCTCGATGATCGTCGTCGAGACGAGCACGTCGAACTTGCGTTCCCAGAAGTCCACGACGACCTGTTCCAGCTGGGCTTCCGGCAGCTGGCCGTGCGCCACGGCGATCCGCGCCTCCGGCACGAGCTCGGCCAGCTTCGCGGCGACCCGGTTGATGCTCGACACCCGGTTGTGCACGACGAAGATCTGGCCCTCCCGCAGCAGCTCGCGGCGGATCGCCGCCGCCACCTGCCGGTCGGAGTACGGGCCGACGAAGGTGAGGATCGGGTGCCGGTCCTCCGGCGGGGTGGCCAGGGTCGACATCTCCCGGATGCCGGTGACCGCCATCTCCAGCGTGCGCGGGATCGGGGTGGCACTCATCGCGAGGATGTCCACGTTCGTCTTCAGCTTCTTCAGCGCATCCTTGTGCTCCACCCCGAACCGCTGCTCCTCGTCGATGATGACGAGGCCGAGGTCCTTGAACACGATCGACTCGGAGAGCAGCCGGTGGGTGCCGATCACGAGGTCCACGGTGCCGTCGAGCATCCCGGCGATGGTTTCGCGGGACTCCTTCTCGGTCTGGAACCGGCTGAGCGCGCGCAGGTGCACCGGGAACCCGGCGAAGCGCTCCTGGAAGGTCTCCATGTGCTGGCGCACGAGCAGGGTCGTCGGCACGAGCATGACGACCTGCTTGCCGTCCTGGATCGCCTTGAACGCGGCGCGCACGGCCACCTCGGTCTTGCCGAAGCCGACGTCGCCGGAGAGCAGCCGGTCCATCGGGATGGGCCGTTCCATGTCGGCCTTCACCTCGTCGATGGTGGTGAGCTGGTCAGGCGTCTCCGCGAACGGGAACGCCTCCTCCAGTTCGCGCTGCCATGGGGTGTCCGGCCCGAACGCGTGGCCCTTGCTGGCCATCCGCGCCGAGTACAGCTTGACCAGTTCGACGGCGATGTCGCGCACGGCCTTGCGGGCCTTGGTCTTCGCGGCGGACCAGTCGCTGCCGCCCATCTTGCTGAGCGCCGGGGCCTCCCCGCCGACGTACCGGCTGACCAGGTCGAGCTGGTCGGTCGGCACGTAGAGCTTGTCCCCGGGGTGCCCGCGCTTCGACGGG
The DNA here is from genome assembly GCF_015752155.1 of Cryobacterium sp. MP_M3. Lineage (GTDB taxonomy): Bacteria > Actinomycetota > Actinomycetes > Actinomycetales > Microbacteriaceae > Cryobacterium. The sequence continues at coordinate 3,485 of NZ_JADOVI010000015.1, forward strand.
GCGTATTCAAGCACCAGGTACTCGCGCTTGGTCTTGACCGGGTTGCGGCCGCCGCTGGAAACCTCACGCTGGGTCAGTTCGACGAACCGGCCGATGCCGTGGGTCTGGTGCACGACGTGGTCGCCGGCCTTGAGCTGGAGCGGGTCGACGACGTTCTTGCGGCGGCTGGCCAGCTTTTTGACCTGGCGGGCGTCGTAGCCGACGACGCGGCCGTAGAACTCGGACTCACTGACCAGTGTGAGTTTGGTCTCCGGGATTTCGAAGCCGTGGTCCACGGATGCCTTGAGTAGGTAGGCGATGCCGGGTTCCGGAACGGCCGGCCATTCGGTGACGATCCGGGCGGGGAGTTCTCGCTCGGCGAGCACGTCGGCGGCGCGCTCGACCAGCCCGGCGCCCTGGGCGACGATCCCGACGGTCCAGCCATCCTTCAGCCGGGCCGCGAGGTGCCCGACGGCGCCTTCGACGCTGCCCTGGAAGCTCGGCACGGCGTCGCCGTCGACGCGCACGGTGAGCAGCTCGTCGAGTTCGCGGTGCTCGGGGAGCACCGGGGCATCCGTCGGCGCCGCCTGGAACGAACTGAACGTCCACCAGGCGTGCGCGGACGGCTGGGCGCCCGGCGCGCTGAACGTGACCGATTCGCGCAGCCGGCCGAGGGTGAGGAAGTCCCCCGACTCCAGGTCGATCGGCGCCTCCGCGCCGGCGGTCGCGGCGCTCCAGGCGGCGCCGAGGAACTCGCGGTTCGTCTCGGCGAGGCTGATCGCCCGGGAGGCGACCCGTTCGGGCGAGATCACGGCCACGGCCGCCTCGCGGGGAAGATAGTGCGTGATCGGAACGAGCCGGTCGACGAGCGCGGGCGCGAGGCTCTCCATCCCCTCGACGGGGATTCCCTCGGCGATCTTGGCGAGCAGCCCCGCCAGGCTCGGGAACTCGTGCTGCATCTCCCGGGCGCGCTGGCGCACGGCCGGACTGAGCAGCAGCTCGCGGCTCGGCGGCAGGGATACCCGCTCGATCGGCTCGGGCAGGGAACGCTGGTCGGCGACCGAGAAGGCGCGGATCTGCTCGACCTCGTCGCCGAAGAACTCCGCCCGGTACGGATGCGGCGCCACCGGCGGGAACACGTCGAGGATGCCGCCGCGCACGGCGAACTCGCCCCGGCGGGTGACCATGTCGACCCGGGTGTAGGCGAGGCCGACGAGTTCCCGGGCGATGGCGCCGAGGTCGTGGCCGCGCCCGCCGGCGGCCAGTTCGATCGGCTCGTAGTCGGTGAGGTTGTCGGCCACCGGCTGCAGGGCGGCCCGCACTGAGGCGATGACGATCAGCGGGCGCCGGGCGGCGGGGTCGGATTCCTCCCAGTCCCGCATCCGCCGGAGCGCGTAGAGGCGCTTGCCGACGATCTCCGCGCCGGGACTGAGCCGTTCGTGCGGGAGGGTCTCCCAGGCGGGGAAGTCGACGATCTCGGCGCCGTCGGTGAAGCAGGTCAGGTTCTCGTGCAGGGACTCCGACTCACGCCCGGTCGCGGTGATGACGAGCAGGGCCTGGGCCTTCTCCAGCCGGCCGCGCTGCTCGAGCATGGCCGCGATCAGCGGTGCCCGCAGGCCCTCGGTGAGCGAGAAGTCCGCGTCGCGGTTTGCGAAGGTGAGGGCGTTGTCGAATGTGGAGGCGCGCGAAAGTGTGGCAATTAAGCCCTGAAGAGTCACCGGTCAAGTCTACGCAGCCGCCGGCGCAGGCCGGGAGACCGGACGGGCTACGGGGAGTGGACCTTCTGCTGGGCGGCGGTGACGCCCTCGTCCGCGATCAGTTCGATCGCGTCGGCGGCATCCGTCAGCAGGTTCGGCAGGATCGCCCGCTCGTCCTTGCTGAAATCGTGCAGCACGAAGTCGGCGGCGTCCTGGCGCCCGGGCGGGCGGCCGATGCCGATCCGGATCCGCACGAACTCTTTCGTGCCGGTCGCCGCGATGATGTCGCGGAGGCCGTTGTGACCGCCGTGGCCGCCGCCGACCTTGATCTTGATCGTGTCGAAGGGAAGGTCGAGGTCGTCGTGGATGACGATCAGCCGCTCGGGCTCGAGCGAGTAGAAGCGCAGGAGCGCGGCGACGGGGCCACCGGACACGTTCATGTAGGTGCTCGGCTTGGCGAGCACCAGCTTGGGTCCGCCGGGAAAGCTGCGGCCCTCGGCGACGGCCGAGGTGGTTTTGTGGTTCTTGAAGTTCGCCGACAGACGGTCGGCGAGCACGGCCGCGACCATGTGGCCGACGTTGTGTCGGTTGCCGGCGTAGCCGGGCCCGGGGTTACCGAGCCCGACTACGAGCCAGAGATTCTCGTCCAGGGAATTCCTCCGCGGTCGACGAAGCCAGGTGGGGAAGACTACTCGGCGGCAGGAGCCTCGGTGGCAGCCTCGGCTTCGGCCGGCTCTTCCTCTTCTTCTTCGGCGGGCAGGTGCACGTAGACCACAACGGCGTCGGGGTCGGAGATGAGCGAAGCGCCCTCGGGGAGCACGACGTCCTTCGCGTGGATCTGGGCGCCGTCTTCGAGACCGTCGATGGAGACGACGACGTTCTGCGGGATGCTGGTGGCCTCGACCTCGAGCATGAGGACCTTCGAGTCCAGGTCGGCGATGGTGCCGGATGCGGCCTCGCCGGTCAGGTGCACGGAAACCTCGACCTGGACCTTCTCACCCTTGCGGATGACGATGAGGTCGAGGTGCTCGATGATCTGCAGGAACGGGTCCTTCTGAACATCCTTCACCAGGGTGAGGTGGGTGGTGCCTTCGACGTCAAGCTCGAGCACGGCGTTGGCGCGGCGCAGCAGCAGGCCGATCTGGTGGGCCGGGAGGGCGACGTGGACCGGGTCGGTGCCGTGGCCGTAGATGACGGCGGGGATCTTGCCCAGCACGCGCAGCTTGCGGGCAGCGCCCTTGCCGAACTTGACGCGCAGGTCGGCGGCAATCTTGTTGTCTGCGACAACCTTCTTCTTGGCCTCAGCCATGATGTTTCTCCTTGCGGGCCTGGACGGCCCAGTCTGGTTTCGCGGACCGAAGCCCGGGAATCGTGGGTACTGGTTCAACTCGAACGCGTGTGCGCGTGAGGAAAGGCCGTGAAGCATCCCGCCGCGTCGATAACGGATGCCGGTGAACGGTTACCCGCCGCCGACAGCCCTCGCCGAAGTTCAACTAGTGAGTCTAGCGGAGCGGGCGGGCCGGGGCGAACCGGGCGCCCGGCATCCGTCGCCCGAGGTGGCGCCGGTCACGCCACGTAACCGTTCAGGCCGACGCAGTAGCCTTGACGGAGGTTTGAGATCAATCACCTGAAGGAGCAAACGTGGCCGAATCCGGCGCAGCACAGGCAAACATTGGCGTAGTGGGGCTGGCGGTGATGGGGTCGAATCTGGCCCGCAACCTCGCCAGCCGCGCGGGGAACACGGTGGCGGTGTACAACCGCTCCCCCGAGCGCACCCGCCTGCTCACAGGCGAACACCCGGAGGCGAACTTCGTCGCCTCCGAAACGATCGAGGAGTTCGCCGCGTCGCTCCAGAAGCCGCGCACCGCGATCATCATGGTGCAGGCCGGCAAGGGCACGGATGCCGTGATCAGCCAGCTGACCGCCCTGTTCGAGCCCGGCGACATCATCGTCGACGGCGGCAACGCCGACTTCCAGGACACCATCCGCCGGGAGAAGGCCGTCCGCGCGACCGGCGTGAACTTCGTCGGCGCCGGCATCTCCGGCGGCGAGGAGGGTGCCCTCAAGGGCCCCAGCATCATGCCCGGCGGCTCCGTCGAGGCGTACGAGACCCTCGGCCCGATCCTCGAGTCGATCGCGGCCGTCGTCGACGGTGTGCCCTGCGTCACGCACGTGGGCACGGATGGCGCCGGTCACTTCGTCAAGATGATCCACAACGGCATCGAATACGCCGACATGCAGCTCATCGCCGAGGCCTTCGACCTGCTCCGCAAGGTCGGCGGGCACTCCCCCGCCGCCATCGCCGACGTGTTCACCGACTGGAACGCCGGCGACCTCGAGAGCTACCTGATCGAGATCACCGCCGAGGTGCTCCGGCAGGTCGACGCGAAGACAGGGCTGCCGTTCGTCGACATCGTGCTCGACGAGGCCGGTTCCAAGGGCACCGGGGTCTGGACCGTGCAGAACGCCCTCGACCTGGGCGTGCCCGTCGGCGGCATCGCCGAAGCCGTCTTCGCCCGCGCCGTGTCCAGCCACCCGGAACAGCGCGTGCCGCTCCGCGCGGCCCTCGACGCCCGCCCGGAGATCGCCGTTGTCGGCCACACCTTCCAGGACGACGTGCGCCAGGCGCTCTACGCCTCCAAGGTCGTCGCCTACGCCCAGGGCTTCGACGCGATCATCGCCGGCGCCGAGAAGTACGGCTGGAAGATCGACAAGGGCGCCATCGCCACGATCTGGCGCGGCGGCTGCATCATCCGCGCCCAGTTCCTCAACCGGATCGTCGACGCCTACGCGAACGACCCCTCGATCCCGACCCTGCTCGTCGACCCGTACTTCGCCAAGGCCGTCGCCGACGGCGAGTCGGCCTGGCGCCGGGTCGTGTCGACCGCGGCGCTCTCCGGCATCCCGGTTCCCGGGTTCGCGTCGGCGCTGAGCTACTTCGACTCGCTCGCGAGCGAGCGGCTTCCCGCCGCGCTCGTGCAGGGCCAGCGCGACTTCTTCGGAGCGCACACCTACAAGCGTGTCGACATGCCCGGCACCTTCCACACCCTGTGGTCGGGCGACCGCAGCGAGGTCGAGACCGAGGGCTCCTCGCACTAGCAGCACCACACTCCGGCGGCAACTGTTGCCAGCCGGCCGGTCAGCGAATGACCGGGAGCCCGGCGGTCGTGAGGATGCGCAGCAGCGACTGGCGCCGGCGGACATCGGATGGACCCCAGCGCGCCACGCCATTGCCTTCCGCGCGGAGGTCGTCCTCGCGAACCTTCTCCCGATGGACCGCCTCCCCGGGGGTCAGTCCCCGCAGGTACTCGTCTTTCAGGTACTTGCCCTTCCCGTCGAACTCCCCGACCAGGCGGTAGGCCGGCCATTCGAAGTCGGTGAAGTAGAAGCCGCCGCGGGGGTTGGGATGGCACGTCTGGAGGAGCGGATCGGGGAAGCCCAGTTCGAAGATCGCCACTCGGCTCATCGATTCACCGGGGTTGTCCGCATGGGGCCGGCCGAAGGCGATGGCCCGGCCCGCCCTCACGGCTCCCCTGGCCGAGGCGCACTCGTGGAGTTTCTCGCTCAACACCTCCGCAGTCAGGAAGACCTCCGGGGCTGCGTTCCGCGGATTGAGGGCATGGTCGATCGCAACGACGGCGGTCGCGAAACTCACCGTGCGCGCCAGATCGATGAGGGTGCGGGCGGGGCTGGTCACGAGCATCCCGTCGATTTCGACGACGTCCCCGTCGGGGATGTCGCTGCGGTGGACCATGACACCGTTCTTGCTCCGTGCCCGGGAGTCCGGCGGGGCCAGCACGTGCACCGTGCTCGGCCAGGAGTCGGCCAGCGGAATCCCCCACAGGACCGCCGCCGATTGGTGGCTGATCAGCGGGTCCCGCTTTCGAGTCGCGACGACGGCCCGGGTCTCCGCGAGGTGCCTCTGTGCCGGTGGGAGCCCCGCCCAATGCTCGGTAGTGCTGAAGACGCCGCGGCGCAGCCGTATGGCGCGCCCCGCGCCTTGCGCCTCGCGCCGAAACTGCCGGCCGGTTGACTCGGTGGCGGCTGCCCCGCCCGAGAGGTACAGCCCGGTGTGCTCGTCGATGTCCTCGTCAGCCATCCGGAGAGGTTCACAGCCTGCGTCGGGCCGGGGCCGCTCTCCCCGGATTCTGTGGGGCCTGCCCAGGCCTGGGCCCCTGGGGAGGGGGAGTTCCTGCCGGGGCATTCGTTGCCGGAGCGGACGACTGTCGCCGGTGTGCGGGCAACAGTCGTCCGCTCGGGCAACATTTCGAGTCGGCTTGGGACTGGCAGCGCACCGGAGCCGAGTTTGGGATACTGGGACGGATCATGAGCGACGAACACCCCGAACTCTCCGGCTACGAACCGCAGGATGCCGACCGGCCCCTGCGCAGTCGGCGCGCCCTCACGCTCATGCGCATCGTCGTCGTGCTGGGGCTCGTGGCGCTGGTCGTGCCCGGCATCCTGACCACGCTGCAGGTCGCGACGACGACCGCCGCGAACACCTGCCGGGTGGCAACCCAGCACTTCTACCCGTATTCGGTCGGTTCGGACGCCCGCTTCGAGCTGACCGGGCCCGGCGGACTCGGCTGGCAGTGCTACGCGGTCGACCGCAACGAACGGGAGACCTACGTGCTCCCTCTCGGCATCATCCCCGCCGCGCCGCGGGCCGCGGAGACCGGCATCCCCGCGTAAGCCCGGGCGGCGCAGAACACGGGTGCCGGCTCCCCCTCGACCGAACCCGCGACCGAACCCGCGACCGAGCCCGGACAAACCGATGGCCGGCCACCGACATCCGTCGACGACCGGCCGGTGGCCGTTCGGTGCTCTTACGCGGCGCCCTCGAACATCGACGTGACGGAACCCTCGTCGAACACCTCGTGGATCGCGCGCGCCAGCAGCGGCGCGATCGGCAGCACGGTGAGCGTCGGGAAGCGCTTCTCCATCGGGATCGGCAGGGTGTCGGTGACGACGACCTCGGAGATCGCCGGGTTCTGCAGCAGTTCGAGCGCCGGGTGGCTGAACACGGCGTGGGTCGCGGCGACGACGACGCCGATGGCGCCGGCCTTGCGCAGAGCCTCGGCGGCGAGCACGATCGTGCGGCCGGTGTCGATCATGTCGTCGACGATCAGGCAGACGCGGCCCTCGACCTGGCCGACGATCTCGTGCACGGAAACACGGTTCGGCACGAGCGGGTCACGACGCTTGTGGATGATCGCCAGCGGGGCGCCGAGCTTGTCGCTCCAGATATCGGCGACGCGCACGCGGCCCATGTCGGGCGAGACGACGGTCAGGGTGGCCGGGTCGAGTTTCTCCTTGAAGTGCTCGAGCAGCACCGGCATGGCGAAGAGGTGGTCGACGGGGCCGTCGAAGAAGCCCTGGATCTGGGCGGCGTGCAGGTCGACCGCCATGATCCGGTCGGCGCCGGCGACCTTGAACAGGTCGGCGACGAGGCGGGCCGAGATCGGCTCGCGGCCGCGGCCCTTCTTGTCCTGGCGGGCGTAGGGGTAGAACGGCGCCACCACGGTGATCCGCTTGGCGGAGGCCCGCTTGAGCGCGTCGACCATGATCAGCTGTTCCATCAGCCATTCATTGATCGGGTTGGTGTGCGACTGGATGACGAAGGTGTCACTCCCGCGCACGCTCTCGTCGAAGCGGGCGTAGATCTCCCCGTTCGCGAAGGTGCGGGCGTCCGTGTGGACGAGTTCGGTACCAAGCTCCGTGGCGATGTCCAGTGCCAGTTGCGGGTGAGCTCGCCCCGAAACCAATACAAGTCGCTTTTCGCCGCTGGTCTTGATTCCAGACACCTAGTCTCCGCTCTTTGCCGCGGCCACCGCCGCGTCGGTTCCTGGACGGTGGGTTTCGACCCAGCCCTCCATATTGCGTTGTGGAGCAACACTCAGGGACAACGCCCCGGCAGGTACGTCCTTGCGGACGATTGTGCCGGCTCCCGTGTATGCCCCGTCCCCAATCCTAATCGGCGCGACGAACACGTTGTGCGACCCGGTGCGCACATGCGACCCGATTTCGCTGCGATGCTTGTCCACGCCGTCGTAGTTGGCGAAGATGGTGCCGGCCCCGATGTTGGACTGTTCGCCTACGGTCGCGTCGCCGACATAGCTCAGGTGCGGCACCTTGCTGCCGGCGCCGATGGTGGCGTTCTTGGTCTCGACGAACGCCCCGATCTTGCCGTCCGCGCCGAGGATGGTGCCGGGCCGCAGGTAGGAGAACGGTCCGACGGATGCCCCGGCGCCTATCACCGCGAGCGTCGCGTCGGTGCGCTTCACCACCGCGTTCTCACCGACCTCGCAGTCCACCAGGGTGGTGTCCGGGCCGATCACGGCGCCGGTCTCGATCACCGTCGCGCCGCGGATCTGGGTGCCGGGCAGAATGGTCACGTCCGGCGCGAGCTGCGCCTTGAGGTCGATCCAGGTGGTGGCCGGGTCCTGAACGGTGACGCCGGCCAGCTGCCAGCCGTGCACGATGAAACCGTTGAGCTGGCGGGCGGTCTCGCTGAGCTGGGCGCGGTCGTTGATGCCGGCGACGAGCCAGGCATCCGCGACGGGCACGGCCCGCACGGACGAGCCGGCGTCGCGGAGGAGCCCGATCACGTCGGTGAGGTACTTCTCTCCCTGCACGTTGTCGGTGGTGAGGCGCGCGAGCTGCTCGCGCAGTTCGGCGACGCTGAACGCGTAGACGCCCGCGTTGGTCTCGGCGATCTGGCGTTCCTCGGCCGAGGCATCCTTCTGTTCCACGATGCGGTCGAAGCCGCCCGCATCGGAACGAACGATGCGGCCGTAGCCGGTGGAGTCCTCGGGGAACGAGGAGAGCACGGTGGCGGAGACCTCGCGCTCGCGGTGCGCGGCGACGAAGCTGGCCAGGGTGGCGGAGTTCAGCAGCGGAACATCGCCGGAGACGACGAGCACGTCACCCTCGAAGTCCTCGGGCAGGGCCGCGACGGCGAGCTCCACGGCACGCCCGGTGCCGGGGATCTCGTCCTGGTCGACGATCAGGCTCTCGGGCAGGTCCTCGGCCACGAGTGCCGCGACCAGGTCACGTTCGTGGCGCACGACGGTGACGACGTGGGCCGCGTCCAGCGCACGCGAGGTGGCGAGGACATGGCTGAGAATGGGCAGCCCGGCGAGCTGGTGCAGCAGCTTCGGCGTGCTGGATTTCATGCGGGTGCCCTGGCCTGCGGCCAGCACGACGATAGCGAGTCGGGAATCGGTCACGTGGTTTCCTCTTTGCTTTTCGTGTTGCCGGCCGGGGAGACCGGAGAAGCTCCACTGGTCTGCAACCAGTGCTCCGCCGCCAGGACTCGAACCTGGACCTAACAGCTCCAAAGGCTGTCGTGCTGCCATTACACCACGGCGGAATTCGCCGGCCCGGGGCCGACCAACGGTGTCAAGTCTGCCAGAAGTATCGTGCCCGCCGCGCAGCGAGCAACCGCGGCCGCCCTGAGGCCGGATAATGGAATGATGCCTGCCCATGACGAAGTCGACCGGATCGTAGACGCCTGGCTGCGCGAACGCCCCGACCTCGACTTCGCGCCGTTGCAGGTCCTGTCCCGGGTCGGCCGGCTCTCCAAGCACCTGGATCGGGCCAGGCGAACAGCGTTCTCCCGCTCCGAATTGGAGTCCTGGGAGTTCGACGTGCTCTCGGCCCTGCGGCGGGCCGGAGCGCCCTATGAATTGAGCCCGAAGGCCCTGCTGCAGCAGACCCTGGTCTCCAGCGGCACGATGACCAACCGGATCGACCGCCTGGTCGAGCGCGGGCTGGTCACCCGCCGCACCGACCCCAACGACGGGCGGGGCATCTTCGTCGGGATGAATCCGGCCGGCCTGACCCGGGTGGATGCCGCGATCACCCGGCTGGTCGACGCGGAGGCCGAGCTGCTGTCGACCCTCTCGGCGAGCGACCAGGACCGGCTCGCCGGACTGCTGCGCAAGCTCAGCCTCGACTTCGACTGACCACGTTCCCCGCCGGCGCGTGAGCCCGGCGCCTGTGCCCGGCCGTGAAGCCCGGCGCGTGAGCCCGGCGGCTATGCCCGGCGGCTGTGCCCGGCGGCTGTGCCACCCGTGACCCCAGCACCGGCACGTGCCGAATTCAGGTGCAGAGCCCGGAACAGTGCGACGGATGCCTGCCGCGCGACCGGATTCGGGCTGTTCACCTGAATTCGGCACAGATGAATTCGGCAGAGGTTCGAGGTGCGGGGGTCCTATTTGTCGATCGAGGCGGAGGGGAAGTCCTTCCAGGCAGTGAAGAAGCGCGCCTCGGTGCCGGCCGCGCCGGCCTCCTCGACCGCGTGCATCCGCCCGTAGGTGAAGGCGTTCTCGTTGAACAGGAACGCCTTCATGCCCAGGCCGAGCAGTTCGCCGCGCGCGACGACGCTGTCCTGGTGGTCGCCGAGGATCTCCTGCAACTGCCGGGCGGCCGCGACGAGACGCGAAGCCCGCTTGCTCCGGAGCGGGGCGGCCGTCTCCGCCGCGTAGCGCAACTGCTTGGCGCGTTTGCGCGCCTCGTGCAGGGCCGCGTCGCGTTCGGTGCCGGCCGCGGTGCGGCGGGCCGCGCGCACTGCCGCGCGGAGGTGCTTCCAGTCGGCGCGGACCAGGCCGGGGACGACCTTCCGCGCCGGCTTGTCGGCCGTGCGGTACAGCGGCGGGGACGCGAGCAGCTCGTCGAGGGTGTCGAGGAGCCGGAAGTAGCGGTCGGACTCGAGGGCGGACCGGGTGTCCGCCTCACTGATCCGCACGACGGTGGAGAAATGCTCGTCGATCCGCGGGGCGACCGGCCCGGCGGTGAGGCCCGCCGGCTCCAGGTCCAGCCGGTGCGTGAGGCGCCGGCGCATCACCTGGGCGTCGCGAGCTCCGCCGAGCACGCCCGCGATCCAGCGCAGCTCGACCCGGAGCGGGTCGGCGACCCCCGCGTCGAGGAGCGGACCGTAGGTGGACAGGGCCGACCGCAACCGCCTGGTCGCCACGCGCATCCGGTGCACCGCTTCTTCGTTGCCCTCCCGCACGAACGGGTCTTCGGCCGTGACGGCCGCGACCTGCGCCCGCAGGTAGGCCAGCAGCACGTCCCGGGCGGAGCTGCCGGGGCCCGCCTGGACCGGCTCCTGGGCTGCCGGGGCCGGGGCCAGGTCGCCCAGGGCTCGGGCGAGCTTGGACGGGCTTGCCGCCGGCTCGACTCCGACGGTCGACAATCGTTCCTGGGCCGCGTCGAGCAGGGCGCGGGACCCGTCGACGAGTTCGATCTCCCATTCGCGCCAGGCCTGGTTCAGCGGCTCGGAGCCGAACCGTTCGGCCTGCACCGAGTCGTCGCAGACCTCGGCGAGCACGGCGTCGTCCCGGCCGACGAGGTGGTGCACGACCCGCAGGGTGCGGAGCCGCACGACGGGCATCAGCGGTCGGCCGCGCAGGTACACCCGCACAAGGCGGAGGATGGCCTCGGGGATCACGTCAGGGTCGGCCCCGACCGGTTCGCGCATCTCACGGCGTTCGTCGGCCGCGACGGGGAGTTTGAGGTGCCAGCCGGCGTCATCGCCGCCGGCACGCCGGCGCAGGGTGATCCGGCGGCCGGCGAGCGCCAGGTCGGCGGTGTCGAAGTAGAGGGCGTCGAGGTGGTGTTCGACCGGCGGGGCGACGTGGGTCACACCGGGAAGGTCGTGCAAGGGCGGCAACGGCGTCGCCGGGTTCACGTCGAATTTGCGCTCGATCTCTGCAAAGCCCTCGGAAGTCATGGTCCAGTCTACTTCGGCCCGCCCAGCGGATCCCGGCGGCGCGCGCCGGGTTGTGGCTAGCGGCGGAAAGCCTTCCGGGCCAGCCAGTTGCCCAGGAACTGCACGAGTTGCACGAGCACGATGATCAGCAGCACCGCCGCCCAGGTGACGACCGGGTTGAACTGGCGGTAGCCGTAGAGCAGGGCGAAGTTTCCGAGGCCGCCGCCACCGACGTAGCCGGCGACCGCGGACATGTCGACGAGGGCGACGAAGATGAACGTGTAGCCGAGGATGAGCGGGCCGAGCGCCTCCGGCAGCAGCACCGTGAAGATGATCCGCAACGGCCCGGCCCCCACGCTGCGGGCGGCTTCGATCACCCCGGGCGTCACCGTGAGCAGGTTCTGCTCCACGATGCGCCCCATCGCGAAGGAGGCCGCGAGCGAGATGGTGAAGATGATCGCGTTGTTGCCGATGCCGGTGCCGACGACCATCCGGGCGAGGGGCTGCGCCGCGGCGAGGAAGATGATGAACGGGATCGGGCGCACGATGTTCACGAACAGGTTGAGCACCACGAAGACGGGTTTGTTGGCGAGGATGCTGCCGGCCCGGGTCAGGTAGAGGCCGAGGCCGACGAGCAGCCCGCCGAGACCGCCGAAGAAGAGCGTGAAACCGACGATGTACAGGGTCTCCCCCGCGGCCTTCCAGAATTCGGGCATCAGATCGATCAGGGAATCCATCAGCGCACCTCCGTGACGGTCGTGAGCGTTCGCACCCGGTCGAGCACGGCGTCGATGGTGCTATCCCCGCCGGCGGAGGTCAGGGCCAGGGTGAGGTGCCCGAAGGAGCGGCCCTGAATCTCGTTGATCCCGCCGTAGACGACCTCGAAGGTGACGCCGGCGGCGGCGAACTCGCCGAACACCCTGGCCTGGTCGACGCTGCTGTCGCGGAACGCCAGCGTGACGATCCGGCCCGGGTGGCGCTGACGCAGCACCGCCAGCTCCCCCGCCGAGGGAAGCCCCTTCACGACCGTGGAGACGAAGCGGGCCGATGCCGGCTGCTGCGGGTTCGAGAAGACGTCGAACACGTCGCCGTGTTCGATCACCCGGCCCTGGTCCATCACCGCGACCTTTGTCGCCAGGGTCTGGATGACATCCATCTCGTGCGTGATGACGACGATGGTGACCCCGAACTCCTTGTTCACCCGGCCGAGCAGGTCGAGCACCTCGTGCGTCGTCTCCGGGTCGAGCGCGCTGGTGGCCTCGTCGGCGAGCAGGATGCCCGGCTGGGTCGCGAGGGCCCTGGCGATGCCCACCCGCTGCTTCTGCCCGCCGGAGAGCTGGTCGGGGTAGGCGCGGGCCTTGTCGCTGAGGCCGACGAAGTCGAGCATCTCGGCAACGCGCGCCCGGCGCGTGTCCTTCGGCTGGCGGGCTACCTCGAGCGGGTAGCCGACGTTCGCGGCCACGGTGCGGGAGCCGAGCAGGTTGAACTGCTGGAAGATCATCCCGATGCCGAGCCGCACCGGGCGCAGGTCCCGCTCGGGGAGCCGGGCGATGTCCTGCCCGTTGACGAGGATCTCCCCGCTGGTCGAGCGCTCGAGGGCGTTGATCAGGCGCACGAGGGTGCTCTTGCCGGCACCGGAGTACCCGATGATGCCGTAGACGTCGCCGGCGTCGACCGTGAGGCTGACGCCGTCGATCGCGACGACCTCGGCACCGCCCTTGACCGTGGGCGGGTACACCTTGCTCACGTCACGGAGCTCGACGACGGGGCTGGGGGCAGGCATGGGAGTCCTAACTGGCGTGCGGGGAACGGGCTCGCGACCGGACCGGGGTCCGGGCGGGGCTACTTCTGGGCCTTGGTGTCCTTCTCGACCTTGGCGAGGGAGGAGACGAGGTCGGCGACCGGGGTCTGCACGAGCTCGGCCGAACCGCCGGACACCTTGAGCACGCCATCCTGCACGGCCTTGGTGGTCTGGTAGATCTTGACGAGCTTCTGGTAGGTCGGGTTGTCCTTGTCCTCGGCGCGGGCCGCGAAGACGTTCACGTACGGCAGCGAGTTCGGGTCGGCCGGGTCGTCCTGGGCGAGGGCGTCGCTGAACTTGAGGCCGGCCTTCTCGACGAAGTCATTATTGATGACCGCGCCGTCCACGTCGGGCAGGGAGGTCGCGGTGAGCGAGGCCTCGAGCGCGGTGACGGTGACCTTGGACTTGCCGGTGTCGATGTCGTCGAGGGTGGAGAAGATCGTGCCGCCGTCCTTCAGCGTCACGAGCTTGGCCGACTGCAACACGAGCAGGGCGCGGGCCAGGTTGCTCGCGTCGTTCGGCACGGCGATGGTGTCGCCCTTCTTGATCTCGCTGACCTTCTTGTGCTTGGTCGAGTAGAGGCCGAGCGGGTAGATCGCGGTGGCGCCGATCGGCACGAGGTCCTGCTTGCTGGACACGTTGTAGTCGGCCAGGTAGACGATGTGCTGGAACTGGTTGAGGTCGAGCTCGCCCGCGGAGAGCGCCGGGTTGGGCTGCTCGAACACGGCGAAGTCCACGATCTCGACCTTGATCCCCTCGGCCGCGGCGGCCTTGGTGTACACGGCCCAGTACGGGTCGCTGGCCCCGACGACGCCGATCTTCACGACCTTGTCGCCACCGGATGCCGCGGAGCCGGACGCGTCCGCTGCGCCGCCTGAGCAGGCGGCGAGCAGGGCGACGAGCGGAAGGACCGCGAGGGCGGCCAGAAGTTTCTTTTTCACGATGGGTTCCCCTTTTGCTGTGTTCGAAGTTTCTGCCGGGGCAATTCGGGCACAGGGAAACCACGTCGGGCGAGGTGGGGAGTCTGTGCCGCTGCATTGCGAGGCACACTTCTAGGCTATCGACGGATGCTGCACCGCGCGGGCCGCTGCGACACACGCGGTAACAGCATCTGCGATTCAGCCCTCGATCAGCTCAGAGAGTTCGATCCAGCGGGTTTCGAAGCCGGCGATGGAGGTCTCCAGTCCCTGGAGCTCGGTGCCGAGCGCGCCGAGTCCGTCGTAGTCGGCCTGGTCGTGGGTGGCGAGGCTCTCGTGCAGCGCCGCGATCCGCGCGTTCTGCTTCGCGACCTTCCGGTCGATCGACGCGAGCTCCTTCTGGGCGTTGCGCAGGTCGGCGCCGCCGATGGCGAGCTTGCGGGTCGCCTTGCCGCCCGAGGTGTTCGCCGCGTTCGCGGCCGCCGGCTTGTCGTTGCCGCTGACCTGGCGCTTGCGCATCTCCAGGTACTGGTCGACGCCGCCGGGGAGGTGCCGGAACGCGCCTTCCGTCACGGCGTACTGGTTGTCGGTGACGCGTTCGATCAGATACCGGTCGTGCGAGACCACGAGCAGGGTTCCGGGGAAGGAGTCGAGCAGGTCCTCCATCGCCGCGAGCATGTCGGTGTCCAGGTCGTTGGTGGGCTCGTCGAGGATGAGCACGTTGGGCTCGTCGAGCACGATCAACAGCAGCTGCAGGCGGCGCTTCTGGCCGCCGGAGAGGTCCTTGACCTGGGTGGTCAGCTGGGCGCTCATGAAGCCCATCCGCTCGAGCATCTGGCCGGGGGTGATCTCCTTGCCGCCGGCGATGTAGCTCGTCTTCTGGCGGCCGATGACCTCGCTGACCCGGTCGTTCTGGATGTCGTCCAGTTCGAAGAGCTGCTGGGTGAGCACGGCGACCTTGATGGTCTTGCCACGCTTGACCGTGCCCGTGGTCGGCTGGAGCGTGCCGGCGACGAGGTTGAGCAAGGTGGACTTGCCGGCGCCGTTGACGCCCATGATGCCGGTGCGCTCCCCCGGTGCGATCCGCCAGGTGATGTCGTTCAGCACGGTCTTCTCGCCGAACTTGACCGAGATGTCGATCAGGTCGACGACGTCCTTGCCGAGGCGCTGCATCGCCATCGACTGCATCGAGACGGTATCGCGGGGCGGCGGCTCGTTCTCGATCAGTTCGTTGGCGGCGTCGATGCGGAACTTGGGCTTCGCGGTGCGGGCGGGGGCGCCGCGGCGCAGCCAGGCCAGTTCCTTCTTCATCAGGTTCTGCCGCTTGGACTCGGAGGCCGCGCTCATCCGGTCGCGTTCGACCCGCTGGAGGATGTAGGCCGCGTAGCCGCCCTCGAACGGTTCGATCAGGCGGTCGTGCACCTCCCAGGTCATGTTGCAGACCTCGTCGAGGAACCACCGGTCGTGGGTGACGACCACGAGGCCGCCGGAGTTGGTCGCCCACCGGGTCTTGAGGTGGCCGGCCAGCCAGGAGATGCCTTCCACGTCGAGGTGGTTGGTGGGCTCGTCGAGGAAGATGACGTCGTGGTCGCCGATCAGCACGGCGGCCAGGGCCACCCGGCGGCGCTGGCCACCGGAGAGGTCGTCGACGAGGGCGTCCCAGGGGATGTCCCGCACAAGACCCGAGATGACGTCGCGCACCTTGGAGTCGCCCGCCCAGACGTGCTCGTCGATCCCGCCGACGATTGTGTGGCCGACGGTCTGGCCGGAGGCGAGGTCGTCGGCCTGGTCGAGCATGCCGATGGTCACGCCGCGACGACGGGTGACGCGGCCGGAATCGGGTTCCATCCGACCGGCCAGCAGACGCATGAGGGTGGACTTGCCGTCGCCGTTGCGGCCGACGACGCCGATGCGGTCGCCTTCGTTGAGACCGGCGGTGACGGAGTCGAAGATGACGCGGGTGGGAAATTCAAGGTGCAGGGACTCGGCCCCGAGCAAATGTGCCATAGCTTTCGAGTTTAGCTGGCGTGGCTGTGAGCCCCGCGCGCCCGGTTTCGCGCCCGGCGACCTGACTGTTGCCGGGTCGGACATATGTTGCCGGCAGACCGGCAACAGATGTCCGACCCGGCAACTGTCGCGGCAAACGGAAGCTAGTCGTGGATGATGCGGGCGCCGTGCACCGGGCCGGTGGCACGCACCACGTGCAGCCGGGAGGCGCTGAGCGCGACCTGCAGCTCGAGCGCGCTGTCGGCATCCTGCACCAGGAACGCCACGGTGGGGCCGGAGCCCGAGAGGATGCCCGCCAGCGCCCCGTTCGCCTCGCCGAGTTCGAGCACCCGGGCCAGTCCGGGAGCGAGGTGCAGCGCCGGTGCCTGCAGGTCGTTGTGCAGCGATTCGGCGAGCATGGCAGGGTCGCCGGCGCGGAGGGCCTGCAGCACGTTGGCGTCGACGGTGGGCTGGAGCTGGGCCGGGAAGATGTCCTGGGCGTGCCGCTCGCGGTGCCGGTCGAGTTCGCTGTAGACCGCGGGCGTCGACATGCCGAACTCGGCCAGGGCGAGCACCCAGTGGAACTGGCCCTTCGCCAGGGCCGGGCTCAGCCGGTCGCCGCGGCCGGTGCCGATCGCGGTGCCGCCGGTGAAGGAGAACGGGACGTCGGCGCCGAGGGTGGCCGCGATGCCGAGCAGGTCCTCCCTGGTCGCCTCGGTTCCCCAGAGGGCGTCGCAGGCGAGGAGGGTGGCCGCGGCATCCGCTGACCCGCCGCCCATGCCGCCGGCGATCGGGACGTTCTTCTCGATGTCCAGGCGCACGCCGCCGCGGAAGCCCGCCTTGCGGGCCAGCGCCCGGGCGGCCTTGATCGCGAGGTTGCTGCCGTCGACGGCCAGGCCGGAGGTGTCGATCGATCCGCTGAACTCGACCGAGAAGTCGTCGGCCGGGTAGGCGCGCACGTCTTCGTAGAGGGAGACCGCCTGGTAGGCGGTTGCCACCTCGTGGTAGCCGTCTTCGAGCACGGCGCCGACCTTGAGGAAGACGTTGATTTTGCCCGGTGCCCTCGCGTGCACCATGGGAGATGCGGCCGCGTTGGTCATGTGACTAACCTAGCCCAGCCGCATCGGCTTCTCGTGCCCCGGAACGCCAGGCGCGGGCGATCGCGAGGAAGTCGTCGACGGTGAGCTGTTCGCCGCGCTCGGTGGGGTCGATCCCGGCCTCGGCCAGGATCGCCGACGCTGTCGCCGAGTCGCCGAGCACGCTGGACAGCGACTGCCGCAGCATCTTGCGGCGCTGCTGGAAGGCCCCGTCAACGAGGGCGAAGGTGGCCAGGCGCAGGTCTTCGATTTCGAGCGGCTCGGCGCGGCGTTCGAACGCGATCAGGATCGAATCGACGTTCGGCACCGGCCAGAACACCTGGCGGCTGACCTTGCCCGCGGTGCGGAACTGCCCGTACCAGGCGGCCTTGACGCTCGGGCTGCCGTAGACCTTCGAGCCGGGCGGGGCGGCGAGGCGTTCGCCGACCTCGGCCTGCACCATCACCACGCCGGCGCGGATCGAGGCGAAGTGCTCGAGCAGGTGCAGCAGCACCGGCACGGACACGTTGTAGGGCAGGTTGGCGACCAGCCGGGTCGGCGCGTCGGGGATCTCGGTGATCTTGAGCGCATCGGCACGGATGACGGTCAGCGGCGCGCCCTCGTGCATGAGCTCGACGGTGAGCGGCAGCTGCTCGGCGAGACGTTCGTCGATCTCGACGGCCACGACCCGGGCACCGGTCTCGAGCAGGCCGAGGGTGAGGGAACCGAGGCCGGGACCGACCTCCACGACGGTATCGGCGGCGGTGATCGCGGCGACCTTGACGATCCGGCGCACGGTGTTGCCGTCGATGACGAAGTTCTGGCCGAGCTTCTTGGTGGGGTTGACGCCCAGCATCTCGGCGAGGTCGCGGATCTCAGCGGGGCCGAGCAGGCTGCGGGGCGCCGGGCTCGCGCCGGTCGTCGAGCCCGTCGAGCCTGTCGAGACGGGGATCTCGACAGGCTCGATCACCGGATTCTCGTCGACAGGCTCCTCGACAACCGATTCCTTGGCGACGGATTCCTCGGCGACCGGCTCCGACTCGACCGGGGCGGCGTGACGGCCGCGGACGCGGTCCGCGTCGGGGTCCGCGCCCGCGGTCCCGGCCTGCGGGCCGAACGAAGGCGCCGCGGGTTCCTCGCCCGCCGCGTAGCCGTGCCTGGGTTCGGTCACGCGATGCCTCCCCGGGGAGTGGTCCGGGTGGAGGACACGGCGTCGGGCGCGGTCACCGGTTCGGCGTCCCACCGCCCGTAGACGAGTTCGGTGTTCGAGGAGATCTGGGCGGCGAGCATGGTGACGTCCGTTTCGAGGTGGTCGGCCATGGCGCGGAGCGTGTGCGGCAGAAGGTAGGGGGCGTTCGGGCGGCCGCGGAAGGGCACGGGGGTGAGGAACGGGGCATCCGTCTCGACCAGGATCAGCCGGCGCGGTATCGCGGCGAGGGCGCCCCGCAGGTCGTCCGCGTTCTTGAAGGTCACGGTGCCGGAGAAGGAGAGGTACCAGCCGTTGTCGGCGCAGATCCTGGCCATCTCGGCGTCGCCGGAGAAGCAGTGGAACACGGTGCGTTCGGGGGCGCCGACCCGGAGCAGGGTCTCGATGACGTCGGCGTGAGCGTCGCGGTCGTGGATCTGCAGGGCAAGGCCGTGCTGCTTCGCGATCTCGATGTGTGCCTCGAACGACCGGTGCTGGGCGGCTCGCCCCTCCGGACCGGTGCGGAAGAAGTCCAGGCCGGTCTCGCCGACGGCGACGACCCGGGGCAGGGCGGCGAGGGCCGAGATCTCGGCCAGGGCGTCGTCCAGGGTGCCGGCGGCCTCATAGACCGGGGCTTCATTGGGGTGGATGGCGACGGCCGCGAGCATGCGCGGCTCGGCGGCTGCGGCCGCCGCCGACCAGCGCGACGTCGCCAGGTCCCCGCCGACCTGGATGACGCCGCGGATGCCGACGCTGGAGGCCCGGTCCAGCTGTTCGGCCACGCTCAGCCCCTCGTCGCCGTCGGCGATTTCGAGGTGGGTGTGGTTGTCGTAGACCGGGACCACGAGCGGCTCCGGCAGGGGCGGGTAGCGCAGGTCGCGGCCCGCGGTCTGCTCCCGGCGGCGCACCGGTTCGGTGGCCGAGCCCCGGTCGGTCACCGGGACCGGCTCGCCGGCTGACACCGGGTGGTCAGCCAACCGTGGCCTCGATGCGGGGGAAGAGGGCCTCGAGCGGGGACACGTGGGTGCCACCGGTCCACTGCCAGGCCTGGTCGATGCGCACGTCGGTGAGCTCGCCGGTGCCGCCGAGCGCCTGCCAGAGCTTCGCGGTGGCCTGGGGCACGACCGGGGAGAGCAGCACGGCCAGGGTGCCGAGCCCGCGCACGGCGGTGAACAGCACGGCCTCGAGCCGGGCGCGGTTGGCCGGGTCCTTGGCGAGGGCCCAGGGCTCCTGGCTGGTGATGTAGCCGTTGAGTTCGTCGACCAGTTCCCAGATCGCGGCGATGGCCTCGTGGATGGCCAGGCGGGAGATGGCCTCGCCCGCGGCATCCGTGGCCCGCTTCTCGGTGGCGCGGATCAGGTCGTCGTCCTCGGAGAACACCGTGGGGGTCGGGATCTCCCCGTCGCAGTAGCGCACGACCATGGCGATCACGCGGGAGGCGAGGTTGCCGAACCCGTTGGCGAGTTCGGACTGGTAGCGGGCGGAAAGATCCTCCCAGGAGAACGACCCGTCCTGGCCGAAGCTGATCGCGCGCATGAAGTAGTAGCGGAACGCGTCGGAGCCGAAGGTATCGGTGATCTGGCTCGGGGCGATGCCGGTGAGCTTGGACTTGCTCATCTTCTCGCCGCCGACCAGCAGCCAGCCGTGGCCGAAGACCCGGCGGGGAACCTCGATTCCGGCCGCGAGGAGCATGGCCGGCCAGATCACGGCGTGGAAACGGAGGATGTCCTTGCCGACGATGTGGGTGGCGGGCCAGAGGCGGCTGAACTTCTCGTCGTCGTGGCCGTAGCCCGCGGCGGTGATGTAGTTGAGCAGCGCGTCGAACCAGACGTAGACGACATGGCTGTCGTCCCAGGGCACCTTGATGCCCCAGTCGAAGCTGGAGCGGGAGATGGACAGGTCGGAAAGGCCCTGCTTGACGAAGGAGATGACCTCGTTGCGGGCGGCGGCGGGCTGCACGAAATCGGGGTTGTCCTCGTAGAGCGCGAGGAGCTGGTCGGCGAAGGTGCTCATCCGGAAGAAGTAGTTCTTCTCGTGCAGCAACTCGACCGGGAAGGAGTGGATCGCGCAGACCTGCTGCCCGGCGAACTCGCCGGTGCCGTCGATGAGGTCGCTCGGCTGCTTGTACTCCTCGCAGCCCACGCAATAGAAGCCCTCGTACTCGCCCGTGTAGATGTGGCCGGCGTCGTAAAGGTGCTGCAGGAACTTCTGCGCGTTCACCTCGTGGCGCTCGTCGGTCGTGCGGATGAAGTCGTCGTTCTTGATGTCGACGGTCTGCAACAGGGGCTTCCAGGCGGTCTCGACCAGGCGGTCGGCCCACTCCTTCGGCGTGACGCCGTTGGCGGTCGCCGTGCGCAGGATCTTCTGCCCGTGTTCGTCCGTACCGGTCAGCAGCCAGGCGTCTTCACCGGCCTGCCGGTGCCAGCGCGCGAGCACGTCGGCGGCCACCTCGGTGTAGGCGTGCCCGATATGAGGGACATCATTCACGTAGAAAATCGGCGTGGTGATGTAGAAGGATGAGCCGTCGGACATGCCCTCCAGCCTACTGGGAGCAGCGGATGACGCCTGCCCTGTTACGAGGCAGGCCTCCTCTCGGCGCTCACCGGCCCGCTCCGCGCCGTCCGGCCGCGGTCGGGGCAGGGCCAGGTCAGCCCAGCGGCAGGTCCGAGTAGTCCGGCTTGTCGGGGGCGTTCCCGCCGGACTTCTGCTGCAGCGCCGCCTCGTAGAGGTCGCGCTTGCCGAGGCCGGACGCGGCGGAGACATCCGCGGCGGCCTCCTTCAGCCGGGCGCCGGCCGCGACCAGGGCGAGCACCTCGGCGACACCGGTCGGAAGGTCGAGCACGCGCGCCTCGGCGCCGGCGACGACGATGCAGATCTCGCCCTTGACTCCCGCCGCGGCCCACTCGGCCAGTTCGGCCGCCGTGCCCCGTTTCACTTCCTCGTAGAACTTGGTCAGCTCCCGGCAGACGACGACACGGCGGTCGGTGCCGAGCACGGCTCCGAGGTCGGTGAGGGATGCCGCGAGCCGGTTGGGCGATTCGAAGAAGACCATGGTGCGCCGCTCGGCCGCCACCTCGCGCAGCGCGGTGACCCGGTCGCCGTGCTTGCGCGGGAGGAAGCCTTCGAAGGTGAACCGGTCGGTCGGCAGCCCCGACACGGCGAGCGCCGTGAGCACCGCCGACGGGCCGGGCAGCGCCGAGACGACCACGCCGGCCGCAACCGCCGCGTCGACGAGATGGAATCCAGGGTCGGAGACGGTGGGCATCCCCGCGTCGCTGAGCACGAGGACATCCGTGTCCCGGGCCAGTTCGGCCAGCTCCGCGGCCTTGCCGCGTTCATTGTGATCGTGCAGGCTGATCAGTTTCGGCCGGTTCTCAATGCCGAGGGCCTTGAGCAGGTGCACGGTGACGCGGGTGTCTTCGGCGGCGATCACCGTCGCGGTCGTGAGCGCCTCGACGAGGCGACGGGAGACGTCGCCGAGGTTTCCGATCGGGGTGGCAGCGAGGATGATCATGCTCCCAGTCTCGCAGTCGCTGCTCACTACGATGGTCAGGTGCTCCTCAATAGCCGCTGGTTCTCCTGGGCCGGCCCCCTCGCAGTGACCGCGCTGGCCGCGGTCCTGCGACTCTGGAACCTCGGCAGCCCGCACTCCCTGGTCTTCGACGAGACGTTCTATGTGAAGGACGCGTGGACGCTGTTCAACAACGGCTACGAGTCGACGTGGCCGGACAAGGCGGATGCGCTTTTCGCGTCGGGGCACACCGACATCTACACGATGAACCCGGCCTTCGTCGTGCACCCGCCGCTGGGCAAGTGGCTCATTTCGCTCGGGATGGCCGCCTTCGGCCCGGACAGCAGCTGGGGCTGGCGGATCGTGACCGCGGTGATCGGCGTGCTCGCGGTCGTGCTCCTGATGCTGATCGCGAAGAAGCTGTTCGGGTCGACGGTGCTCGCGGTGCTGGCGGGTTTCCTGTTCGCGATCGACGGCAACGCCATCGTGATGTCCCGGGTCGCCCTCCTCGACAACTCGGTCATGTTCTTCGCACTGCTCGGCTTCGGCGCCGTGCTCCTCGACCGGGACTGGCACGCCGGCCGGCTCGACGAGTGGATGGCCCGGCGCCGCGAGGCCGGGCACGAGCCCGGCTGGGGTCCGACCCTTTGGTGGCGGCCCTGGCTGCTCGCCGCCGGCCTCGCGTTCGGGCTGACCTGCAGCGTCAAGTGGTCGGGCCTCTACTTCCTCGCGGCGTTCGGGGTCTACCTCGTGGTCGTGGATGCTCTGGCCCGCCGGCGGGCGGGCGTCCCGTTCTGGTGGAGCGCCGCGATTCTCAAACAGGCGCCGGCCACCTTCCTGCTGCTGGTGCCCGTCGCGGTGACCACGTTCCTGCTCTCCTGGACCGGCTGGTTCGTCACCTCCGAGGGCTTCTACCGCAACTGGGCGGCCTCCCCCGGTGCCGCCTGGACCGGGGCCCTGGCCTGGGTGCCCGATTCGGTGCAGAGCTTCTGGCACTACCAGGTGGCCGCGTACACCTATCACGTCGGCCTGGCCACGCCGCATCCGTACCAGGCCAACCCGCTGACCTGGCTGTTCATGACCCGCCCGACGAGCATGTACTACCGGGGCACGTCGCTGGGCGAGAACGGCTGCGACTTCAGCACCTGCTCGGAGGCGATCACCGGGATCGCCAACCCGCTGATCTGGTGGGCCGCGACGGCCGCGATCCTCTACCTCGGCTACCGGCTTGCGCGCTACCGCGAATGGCGGGTGGGCCTGATCCTGATGGGCATGGTCGCCGGCTACCTGCCCTGGCTGATGTACCTCGGGCGCACCGTGTTCCAGTTCTACACGATCGCGTTCGAGCCCTACCTGCTGCTCGGGCTGACCTGTGCGATCGGCATCTTCCTCGGCCTGGTGCCCGGGCCGGGTCAGTGGGCCCCCGCGGAAGCGGAGGACTCTGCTGACCCTGTTGACGGAGCGAGCGGCCGGCGCACCCGCATCCGCGTCCTCGCCGGTTACCTCGTCACCACCACGATGGTGAGCGCCTTCTTCTATCCGCTCTGGACCGGGATTCAGACGTCGTTCCTGTTCTGGCAGCTGCACATCTGGCTGCCCAGCTGGCGCTGACGCGGACGGATTCGGGCCCGGATCCTTGGTTCCGAAAGTCGCATTGAACCCGCCTTGATATGCCTCGGATGGCATATAGCGACTGGGAAACACGTGTGAATTCACACCGCCAGCCGGGGTCCCGCCCGTACACTTGCGTTATCTGTTTTACGAGTATTTGCTCCACTACCGACTGAGAAGTCCAGATCCAAACCAAAGGCCTCATGTCGGAAGCAACCGTCGCACCCACGGTGCGCATCGTCAAGACCCGCCCGGGTGGCGACTCGAAGAATCCAACGACCGAGTACTCCTCCTTGCTGCACACCGTGCGCAACCTGGGTCTCTTGAAGCGCGCGACCGGGTTCTACTGGTTCGTCTTCTCTCTGCTCGTGCTCGCCACCGCCGGCGCCGCCACCGGTTTCGTGCTGCTCGGCGACAGCTGGTACCAGCTGATCATCGCCGCGGTGCTCGGCATCATCCTCACCCAGTTCGCGTTCCTCGCCCACGAGGCCTCGCACCGCCAGGTCTTCCAGTCGGGTCCGGCGAACGACCGGGCCGGCCGCATCCTCGCCAACCTGTTCGTCGGCATCAGCTACGCCTGGTGGATGAACAAGCACAGCCGCCACCACGCCAACCCGAACGTGGTCGGCAAGGACCCCGACATCGACCCCGACTTCATCGTCTTCCGCGAGGAGGACGCCGCGAAGGTCAGCTGGCTCGGCTCGTTCGTCACCCGCAAGCAGGGTTACCTGTTCTTCCCGCTGCTGATGGCCGAGGGGTTCAACCTGCACGTGCAGGGCTTCAAGACGGTCTTCGGCCGCGGCAAGGTGGACAAGCGCTGGCTCGAGATCAGCATGCTGTCGACCCGGATCATCCTCTACGTCGCCGTCATCTTCTACTTCCTGCCGCTCGGCATGGCCTTCGCCTTCATCGGCGTGCAGCTCGCCGTCTTCGGCGTGTACATGGGAGCGTCCTTCGCGCCCAACCACAAGGGCATGCCGCAGTTGCCGCACGAGAGCAAGGTGGACTTCCTCCGCCGCCAGGTGCTGACCTCGCGGAACATTCGCGGCGGCACGTTCATGGACACCTTCATGGGCGGCCTGAACTACCAGGTCGAGCACCACCTGTTCCCGAACATGGCTCGCCCGCACCTGCGGAAGGCGCAGGAGATCACCAAGGAATACTGCCAGTCGCACAACATCCTCTACACCGAGACGGGCCTGTTCCAGTCCTACGGCATCGTGATCGCCTACCTCAACAAGGTCGGCCTCGCCGCCAGGGACCCGTTCGACTGCCCCATGGTCGCCCGCTTCCACCACCGCTGACCACTCGGCCGAACTGAGAGCAAAGCCGCCTTTTCCTCGCGAAAAGACGGCTTTTCTCACCTCTCGGCGAGGATCGCGGAGGCGGTGCCGAGGATCAGCGGGCGGGGGCCGGGCACCAGGCCGGTTCCGGGCGGGCGGCCGGGCGGCGTAGGCTCGGAGAAATGTGGCTGCCGGGTGTGCTCGTCGCGGCCGCCGCCGCCGTCCTCGCCGGAATCATCCACGCGGTCCTACCCGGGTTCCCGCTGCTGACCGTCGCAGTCGTGCTCGGCATCGCGGCCGGCCAGCTGCCTGCCCTGCGCCCGGCCCTGGCCGGTGTACTGGCCCCGGGGCTCTCCGTCGCGGCCACCCGGATCATGCGGCTGGGCATCGTGCTGCTCGGGCTCAAACTCAGCCTGGTCGACATCCTCGGACTCGGCTGGCTGACGATCGCGACCACCGTCGCGATCGTGCTGCTCACCTTCTTCGGCACCCTCTGGCTCGGCCGGAGGCTCGGCCTGCCGGGCAACCAGCCGCTCCTGATCGCGACCGGGTTCTCGATCTGCGGCGCCTCCGCGATCGGGGCGATGAGCGGCGTGGTCAAGGCGAAGGATGAGGAGACCGCCACCCCGATCGCCCTGGTCACCCTGTGCGGAACCCTGGCCATCGCCGTGCTGCCGGTGCTGTGGCATCCGCTCGGCCTGACCGACCTGCAGTTCGGGCATTGGGTCGGTGCGGGCGTGCACGACGTGGGCCAGGTCGTCGCAACCGCCCAGGTGGCCGGCCCGGCCGCCCTCGCCGTGGCCGTCGTCGTGAAACTCACCCGGGTGCTCATGCTCGCTCCGATCGTGGCGACCGTGGCGGTGCGCGAGCGGCGCCGTGACGCGCGCGGCCCGGCGACGGATGCCCCGGACGCCCGGCCGCCGCTCCTGCCCTTGTTCGTGGCCGGCTTCCTCGCCGCGGTGCTGCTGCGCACGCTCGCGCCGCTCCCCGCCGGGCTGCTCGCCGGGGCGGACCTCCTGCAGACCTACCTGCTCGCGACCGCCCTCTTCGGCCTCGGTGCGGCGGTGGACCTCGGCACGATCCTCCGCACCGGCGGCCGCGCCCTCGCGGTCGGCCTGCTCTCCTGGACCCTGATCGCGGCCCTCGCCCTGGTCGCCGTGCACCTGGCCTGACCCCGGGCACTCTCGCGAGGCGCCAGCCGTGCGGAGCCGCGTCAGCGGCGCACGAGCCACCCTCCCGGGCCGGGGCCGGGCTCCCGGGAGAGAGCGAACAGGGGCGGGACTACGGCAGTGGCCGTGGCCAGGTCGGCGAGGATCCGGCCGACCGTCGGCGTGAATTTGAAACCGTGCCCGCTGAACCCCGCGCCGACGACGACCGGTCCGACCCGGTCGAGAACGAAGTCCTCGTCGACCGTGGTCGTGTAGGTGCAGCTGACCGGTTCGCAGGCGTCGGCGTCGGCGCCCGGGAGCCAGTCACGCACATAGCGCTGCAGGGCCGCGAGCTGCACCGGCTCCGGCCGGAAGCTGCGCGCGTCCGGGTCGGTGACCTCCCCAACGCCGTGCCAGCCCGCCTTGACGCCCTGGCCCGGCGTGTACATGCCGTAGACCGGCGAATACCAGTAGCCGTAGCGGGCATCGGCCGGGTCGAAGGCGTGGTTGAAGCCGGGCCACCCGGTCTCGGCGGCGGTCGCGGCATCCGTCGACCGGTCACGCAGGGCGAAGTGCGCCGGCTGCTCCTGGGTGACCCGGAGCCGCGGCACCGGGAGCACTCCGCCCAGCAGCGAACTCGTCCAGGCGCCGACGGTCACGACGGCACGCCGTGCCTCGATCGCGCCGGCCTCGGTGGTCACCCGCACCCGGTCGTCCCCGAGTACCTCGAGGCGCAGCACCCGGGTCTCATGCCGAATGTCGGCGCCGGCACCGGCCGCGGCGGCCTGCAGGGCGGTCACCGCGGCATCCGCGTTCAGCCGGCCGGCGTCGGGGGTGTGCAGCACCCTGCCGTCGAAACGGATGCCCGGCCACCGCTCCGCCGCGGCCTCCGCCGAGAGGAACCCGGCTCCGAGCCCCGCACCGGTCAGCGCCTTGGCCACGGCGTCGAAGTCGCGGTTCGGCCCGTGATGGACGACACCGACCTGCTCCAGCAGCCGGGATCCGGTCGTGGCTTCCAGCTCGCGCCAGAGCGGCAGCGCCTCGGCCAGCATCGCCACGTAGGTCGGGTCGGAGTAGGCGGTGTTGAAGTTGCGGGAGGCGCCGTGGGACGCTCCGTTGATGTGCCCGGGCGTGAACCGTTCGAGCAGCGTCACCGGGCGGCCCCGCCTGGCCAGTTGCCACGCGGTCGCCGACCCCATCGCCCCGCCGCCGACGACAACCGTGTCCACTGTCTCCACCATTCCCTCATCCTGTCAGCCGCGCGGCCGGGATGGGAATGGGCGACCCGGGCTCGGGCGTTGCAGGTGATGACACGGCACATCGGCGAGCGCCGTCCGGTCCGGCCGGCACGAGGAGGAACACCATGACCCAGAGCCCAGTCCCAGCCCGGGACAGCGCGGTCCCAGCCCAGAGCACGGACCCAGCCCGGAGCACGCCGGCAGGGAACGCACGCGCGAGCACCCCCGTGGACACGCGGGACGCCGCCAATTGCGGCCTGCCGGCCGACTCGCCCCTCGCGAAGCTGCTCGCGGACCAGCGCACCTGGCCCGAACCCGGCGACGACACCGTGCGCCGAATCCTGCGGGGCGCATCCTCGATCGCGATCGTCGGGGCGTCCCCGCGGCCCGACCGGCCGAGCCACGGGGTCGGCGCGTACCTGCAGGGCACCGGCGCCTACCGGGTCTATTTCGTCAACCCGCGGGCCGACGTCATCCTCGGCGAGAAGGCCTACCCCGACCTGGCGTCGCTGCCGGAGGTCCCCGACATCGTCGACGTCTTCCGGCGCGCCGACGACGTCCCGCCGGTCGTCGACGAGGCCATCGCGGTCGGCGCGTCCACCGTCTGGCTGCAGCTGGGCGTCTGGAACGAGGCCGCCGCCGAAACCGCCGAGGCCGCGGGCCTCACCGTCGTGATGGACCGCTGCATCAAGATCGAGCATGCCCGGCTCCTCGGCGACACGCGAGAGGCGCCCGAAGCCGGTTGACGCCCGGCGCCGTTCCCGCCACCGCTTCCCGCCGAAGCCCGACCCGCGCCGTACGATGGTCGGATGACAGCGTACGTCTCGGCTCTCGACCTCTTCTCCATCGGGATCGGTCCATCCAGCTCCCACACGGTCGGCCCGATGCGGGCCGCGCTCACCTTCGCCACCCACCTGACCGAGACCGGCGGGCTGGGCGACGTCGCCCGGATCAGCTGCTCGCTCTACGGGTCGCTCGGCTCCACCGGCCTCGGCCACGGCACGCCCGACGCGATCCTGGCCGGCCTCGCGGGGCTCGAGCCGGAAAGCTGCGACCCCGAGGCGGTCCGCCACGCCTGGTCGGGCCTCGCCGAGGGTGCCACGCTCCTCCTCGCCGGCAGCCACCCCATCCCGGTCCGGCGCGACGACATCAGCTTCGAACCGCGCACCCGGCTGCCCGGCCACCCGAACGCGCTCACCCTGCGGGCGTGGGGCGAGACGGATGCCGCGCCCCTCTTCGAGGAGACCTGGTATTCGATCGGCGGCGGCTTCATCCGTCGCGACGGCGACCAGCCGCAGGTGCGCACGCTCGCCACCGCCCCCATGCCGTACGCGTCCAGCGGCGAGCTCCTGGCGCTCTGCGACCTGCACGACGTCTCCATCTGCGAGGTCGCCCGCGCCAACGAGGAGGCCATCCACGGCCCCGATCGCCTCAACGCGGGCCTCGACGCGATCTGGGACGCCATGCACGTGTGCGTGGAGGCCGGACTGGTCGCCACCGGCATCCTGCCCGGCGGTCTCAAGGTCAAACGGCGGGCCGCGGCCGTTCGCATGCAGCTGGAGGAATACGAGAGCCAGCCGGTGCGTGAACGCGACACGTCGACGGAGTGGCTGCACGCCTTCGCCCTGGCCGTGAACGAGGAGAACGCCTCCGGCGGGCGGGTCGTGACGGCCCCGACCAACGGCGCCGCCGGCATCATCCCCGCGGTCGGGCACTACTACCTCCGGTTCGTGCCGGGGGCGAACGCCGCCGGCATCCGTCGCTACCTGCTCACCGCGGTCGCGATCGGCTCCCTCGTCAAGGCGAACGCCTCCATCTCGGGGGCGGAGGGCGGCTGCCAGGCCGAGGTCGGCTCCGCGTGCGCCATGGCCGCCGGCGCCCTCTGCGCCGTGCTCGGCGGCACCCCCCGCCAGGTCGAGAACGCGGCCGAGATCGCCATGGAACACCACCTGGGGCTCACCTGCGACCCGGTCGGCGGGCTCGTGCAGGTGCCCTGCATCGAGCGGAACGCGATCGCTTCGTCGACCGCCGTCTCCGCGGCCCGGCTCGCCCTGCACGGCGACGGCACCCACCTCGTCTCCCTCGACACCGTGATCGAGACCATGCGCCAGACCGGCCTGGACATGATGACCAAGTACAAGGAGACCAGCGAGGGCGGCCTCGCCGTCAACGTGATCGAATGCTGAGCGACTGAGAGCAGCCTTCAGCAGCCCGCCTCGGCGGCCGAGTCAGCCGCTGCCGACCCGGACGGCCTAAACTGGCCGGACGCCGGCTGGGACGCCGGCCTCTTTCCGGGGGGATGAACATGGGCACCATCACGCTGTTGCAGGGCAGGCACAACAGGAACGACAGGCACGACCACGACGGCCGCGTCCGGCCGGGCCGGTCGCAGCCCAGGCCGGGCACCGCGGCCCAACGGCTCGGCCGGGTTGCGCTGGCCGGCCTCGCCGTCGCGGTTCTCCTCCCGGCCCTCGCCGGGTGCTCCACTCCCCCTGCGCCCGTCGTCACCGCCACGGTGCTCGTCACGCCGACGCCGACCCCGACACCCACTCCCACGCCGACGCCCACGGTTCCGGAGGTGATCATCCCCAACCCGCCGGCACCGGAGACGACCCCGAACGCCGAGGCCGGGCCGGCCGTGCCGCTCCCGGACGGGCCGGCGGTCGACCAGGGTGCCACGGCGGGCGCGCGCGGCGCCCCGGCCACGGATGCCGCGGGCAACCTGAGCACGTACACGGTCGTCGAGGGCGACGACTTCTTCGCCATCGCCCAGCGCTTCGACCTGCCGGTGCAGCAGCTGCTGCGGATGAACCCGTCAGTCTCAGGCCTGGGCGAGAACATCTACATCAGGAACATCATCAATCTCGACTGGACCGCCAAGCGCTGACGCCCGGGCGGGGCGCCCGCGTCCCGCACGTGAGCACCTAGTGCGTGAGCAGGTTGATCCGCTCGATGATGCTGATCACCCTGAGCGATTCCTCGGGGTCCACCGGCAGCGGCGCTCCCCGGAGCAGGGCATCCGCCAGCCCGGTGTAGAACGACACGTAACTGCCCCGCTCGGCGGGCACCGGGGCGAGGGCGCCGTCGATCCCGAGCACTCCCCAGGTCGACTCGTCGTCGACGCCGAAGCCGGGATCGGTCGGCCGCGCGCCGGCCTTGAGCGCCTCCTCCTGGCCGTCGAGGCCCCACTTGGTGTAGCCGGATTCCGAGCCGAGCACGTGGAACCGCGGGCCGGCCTGCGCCGCGATCCCGTTCATCCAGAGGTGGGAACGCACCCCTGAGCCGTGGTGCAGGGCTACGAAGGTGTCGTCGTCCGCGGTTCCGCCCGGGCGCCGGGTGAGGGTTTCGGCGTAGATGTCGTCGACCGGGCCGAACAGCACCAGGGCCTGGTCGATCAGGTGCGCGCCGAGGTCGAACAATACGCCGCCACCCTCCTTGATCGTCGCCTCTGCCTTCCAGGATTTCGACTGTTCGGGCTTCCACCATTCGAACCGGGACTCGAACCGGCGCACCGTGCCGAGCTTCCCGGCGGCGAGCAGGGACTTCAGGGTGAGGAAGTCCCCATCCCAGCGCCGGTTCTGGAACACGGTCAGCGGGAGGCCCAGCCGGTTGGCCTTCTCGATCAGCGCCCGGCCGTCCCTGCTCGTCACCGCGAAGGGCTTGTCGACCACGACGGCCAGCCCGGCGTCGAGGGCCGCGTGCGCGAGCGACACATGGGTCGCCGACGGCGAACCGATCACGACCAGGTCGAGGTTCGATGCCTCCGCGAAGAGGTCGTCGGGGCCGTCCACCAGCCGGGTCCGGGGATAGCGCTCCCCGGCCAGTTCGCGCCGGGCCGGGTCCTTCGTCACGATCAGGTCGAGGGAGAACTCGGGGTTCGCCTCGATGAACGGGCTGTGGAAGAGCCGGCCGGAAGTGCCGAAACCGATCAGGCCGGTGCGGATCGGGGCGTCAGAAACGTGGGTCGTTGACATGCCCCCACCGTACTCCGGTGCTACCGGATGCCGGAGGGCGTCCTAGAGCCGGTTGACCCCGGTGACCCGAAGCACGGCCGCGCCGAGTTCGTCGGAGGCGGCCAGGTCGATCGTGGCGCTGATGCCCCAGTCGTGGTCGCCGGCCGGGTCGTCGAAGATCTGCCGGGCGGTCCATTCGGTGGCGCCCTCGTCGAGGATCAGCAGGCCCGCCCCGCGCGCATTCGCCCCGGCGAGCAGCTCGTCGTGCTCGGCGAAGTAGCCGTCCATGGCGTCGGCCCAGGCATCCGCGGTGAACCCGTGTTCGCGGTCGAGTTCGCCGAGCTCGTCGTAGTGCTCGAGCGCCGCCAGCTGCACCCTGCGGAAGAGCTCATTGCGCACCAGGATCCGGAAGGCCCGGGTGTTCGTCGTCAGGCGGCGCGGGGCCGGCGGCAGCACCGAATGGGCCCCGGCCTCGTGCACGGCGAGGTCGGGGTGGATGAGTTCCTCCCACTCGTCGAGCAGGCTCGAGTCGACCTGGCGAACGAGCTCGCCGAGCCATTCGATCAGGTCGAGCAGGTCCTCGGTCTTCGCCTCGTCCGGGATGGTCTGCCGGGCGGCCCGGTAGGCGTCCGACAGGTAGCGCAGCACGACGCCCTCGCTGCGGGCGAGCTTGTAGAAGGCGATGAACTCGCCGAACGACATCGCCCGCTCGTACATGTCGCGCACGACCGTCTTCGGGCGCAGGGCGAAGTCCGCGATCCACGGCTGCGATTCCTTGTAGGTGTCGAACGTGTAGGTGAGCAGTTCCTCGAGCGGCTTGGGCCAGGTGATCTCCTCGAGCAGCGCCATCCGCTCGTCGTATTCGATCCCCTCCCGCTTCATCGCGTTCACGGCTTCACCGCGCGCGGCGAACTGCTGGCCCATCAGCACCGGGCGCGGGTCGTCGAGGGTCGCCTCGACGATCGAGATCATGTCCAGCGCATAGCCGGGGTCTTCCACGTCGAGCAGGTCGAACGCGGCGAGCGCGAACGGGGACAACGGCTGGTTGAGCGCGAAGTTCGGCTGCAGGTCGACGGTGAGGCGGATGTCCGTGCGCCCGGTCCGCGGGTCGACGTTCTGCTCCACGATTCCCGCCGCGCGCAGCGTCTTGTAGATCCCCAGCGCCCGCCGGGCGTGCGCGAGCTGGCGCTTCCACGGCTCGTGGTTGTCGAAGACCAGAGAGTGGACATGGGCGTACGCGTCGCCGCCGCGCCCGATCACGTTGATCAGCATCGCCGCGGTCATCTGCATGCTCGACTGCATGGTCTCCGGCTCGGCCGCGACGAGGCGATGGAACGACGGCTCGCCCCAGGAGACGAAGCCCTCCGGCGCCTTCTTGCGGATGATCTTGCGCTTCTTCTTCGGGTCGTCGCCGGCCTTCAGGGTCGCCTTGAGGTTGTCGGTCTCGTGGTCGGGCGCCTGCACGGCCACCGTGCCGGCGGTGTCGTAGCCGGCCCGGCCGGCCCGCCCGGCGATCTGGTGGAATTCGCGGGCATTCAGCTGGCGCATCTTGACGCCGTCGTACTTGGTGAGCGCGGTGAACAGCACCGTGCGGATCGGCACGTTGATGCCGACGCCGAGCGTGTCGGTGCCGCAGATCACCCGGAGCAGGCCGCGCTGGGCGAGCTGTTCGACGAGCCGGCGGTACTTGGGCAGCATCCCGGCATGGTGCACGCCGATGCCCATCCGGATCAGCCGGGACAGGGTCTTGCCGAAGCTGGTGGTGAAGCGGAACTCACCGATCAGCTCGGCGATCGCCTCCTTCTGCTCCTTGGTGGCCACCTTCACGCTGCTCAGCGCCTGCGCGCGTTCCAGGGCGGCCGCCTGCGCGAAGTGGACGATGTAGACCGGAGCCTGCCCGGTCTTGAGCAGGTCTTCCACGGTCTCGTGCACGGGCGTGGTCTCGTAGAAGTAGTGCAGCGGCACGGGCCGCTCCACACCGGTGACGACCGCGGTGGGCCGACCGGTGCGCCGGGAGAGGTCGGCGGCGATGAACGCGACGTCGCCCAGGGTGGCCGACATCAGGATGAACTGCACCCGCGGCAGCAGCAGGAGGGGCACCTGCCAGGCCCAGCCGCGGTCGGGGTCGCCGTAGAAATGGAATTCGTCCATGACGACCTGGTCCACCTGGGTGTCCTCGCCGCTGCGCAGCGCGAGGTTCGCGAGGATCTCCGCCGTGCAGCAGATGATCGGGGCGTCGGAGTTCACCGAGGAGTCGCCGGTCATCATGCCCACGTTCTCGGCGCCGAAGATCTCGACGAGGGCGAAGAACTTCTCACTGACGAGCGCCTTGATCGGGGCGGTGTAGAAGGTGCGCTTGCCCGCGGACAGGGCGGCGAAGTGCGCGCCGACGGCGACCAGCGACTTGCCGGTGCCGGTGGGGGTGCTCAGGATGAGGTTCGCCCCCGACACGATCTCGATCACGGCCTCTTCCTGGGCCTGGTAGAGCGTCAGGCCCTGCTCCCCTGCCCAGAGTTCGAACGCCTCGAACAGGATGTCCGGGTCGGTGACGTGCGGGAGCGCGGTGAGAGTAGCCATGATCCTTCGATCCTGCCCTATTCCACTGGGCGTCCGCTCCGGCCTGAGCCGCGGCAGGCCCGGCGCCGGCCCGGCCTGCGCGCGGGGAGACATCCGCTGCGCTGCCGATCGCGGCCGGCCGGCCGAAAGCCGCAGCGAATCGTAAGGACTTCCCCGGCGCGCCCCGGCACCCTCGAACCTATGCTGAACGGATGGCCAGCCCCGACGAACCTCTCCGTTCCCGCAGCGGCACGCGCCTGTCCGCACTGTGGCGCCCCGCCGCGGCCGGTGTCGCCGCGGCGCTGGCCGGGCTGGGCGCGGCCGAGCTTGTCGCCGCGTTCCTCGCCCCGGCGGGCAGCCCGATCCTGGCCGTCGGTGCCCTCGTGATCGATCTCGTCCCTGGCTGGGTCAAGGAGCTGGTCATCGGCCTGTTCGGCACGGGCGACAAGGCGGTGCTGATCGTCTGCGTCGCCCTGGGGGCGTTCGTGCTGGCCGCCGTCGCCGGTGTGCTCGAGTCCCGTCGCCCGCCGTTCGGCCGGGCGCTCGTCGTCGCGGCGGGCGCACTCGCGGTGGTCGCGGTGCTGACCCGGTCCGGCTCCGCCACCTTCGACGCCCTGCCCTCGGTCAGTGCGATGGTGGTCGCGGCGGTGCTGCTCACGGTGCTCACCACCCGTCTGCCGCGCACCATCGACCCGGACTCGGGCTCCTCCGGCGTCGGCCGCAGGGCGTTCCTGGCCTGGACCGGCGGGAGCGCCGGACTCGGCCTCCTGGCCGTGATCGGCGGACAGCTGGTGTCGGCGGGCACCCGGGCCACGGATGCCGCCCGCGCCCGGTTCACCCTGCCGGCCCCGGCCGGAGCCCCGGCATCCATCCCGGCGGGAGCCGACCTCGGGACCGAGGGCCTCTCCCCCGTGATCACGCCGAACCTCGGCTTCTACCGGATCGACACGGCGCTGCAGGTCCCCCGGATCGACCCGGCCGCCTGGACGCTGAAGGTCACCGGGATGGTCGAGAACGAGGTCGAGCTGACCTTCGCGGAGCTCCTCGCCCTGCCGCTGGAGGAGAGCACGACGACGCTCACCTGTGTGTCCAACCCCGTCGGCGGTGACCTGATCGGCAACGCCACCTGGCTGGGCTATCCGATCCGGCTGCTGCTCGCCCGGGCGAAACCGCAGGCCGGCGCCGACATGGTGCTCTCGCGCAGCGAGGATGGCTGGACCGCGAGCACCCCGCTGGAGGTCCTCACCGATGACCGCAACGCGATCCTCGCCGTCGGCATGAACGGCGTGCCGCTCCCCCTCGAGCACGGCTATCCGGTGCGGATGGTCGTGCCGGGCCTCTACGGCTACGTCTCGGCCACCAAATGGGTGGTCGAGCTGAACGTCACCCGGTTCGACCGGGAGACCGCCTACTGGACCAGCCGCGGCTGGACCGAACGCGGCCCGGTGAAACTGTCCTCCAGGATCGACGTACCCCGCGCGGGCACCCGCGCACCGGCCGGACCGGTCACGGTCGCCGGCGTCGCCTGGTCGCAGCACGTGGGCATCCGTTCGGTGCAGGTGCAGGTCGACGACGGCCCCTGGAACGACGCGGCCCTGGCCGACGCGATCTCCGCCGACACCTGGCGCCAGTGGAGCTGGCAGTGGGCCGCCCCCACCGGCCGGCACACCATCCGGGTGCGGGCGACCGACGCCGCCGGGCTGGTGCAGACCTCGGTCGTGCGCGATGTCATCCCCGACGGGGCCACGGGACTGCACCAGGTGCCGGTGACGATCGGCTGATTTGTCCACGGGCCTCCACCTGACCCGCGACAGGGCGGCCGGCCGGGCGTATCCTCAACAGCACAATCCTCGCGACGCGGCATTTCCGCCCCTGCAGCGAGCCGCTCGAAAGGACAGCCATGCGCACCCAGACGAAGCTCTCCCCCGCTGACCTGCGGC
Source organism: Cryobacterium sp. MP_M3 (assembly GCF_015752155.1). Classification (GTDB taxonomy): domain Bacteria; phylum Actinomycetota; class Actinomycetes; order Actinomycetales; family Microbacteriaceae; genus Cryobacterium. The sequence goes on from NZ_JADOVI010000015.1 coordinate 39,082, forward strand.
ACTTCGAGGGTCTGCTGCTGGAGGAGCGCCGCGACCTTGACGTCGCCCTCGGCCGGATCACCCACACCCTCGACGATGTGATCGAAGCCCGGAACAACGGCACCGCCGACGACGAGCACGATCCCGAGGGTCCGACGCTCACGATGGAGTGGTCGCGGATCTCCGGCGTGCACAGCGAGTTCGAGGCGAAGGCGGCCACGATCGACCGGGCGCTCGCCCGGATCAGCGACGGCAGTTACGGACTGTGCGTGCGGGGAGGCGAGCCCATCGGGCGGGCCAGGCTCGAGGCCCGGCCCGCCGCCGAGTTGTGCATCGACTGCGCCCGTGACGCGGAGGCGCGCCTGCGGGCCTGACCGCCGACCCGTTCGCCACTACCTCGGCCCGTCTACACCTCGTCGGCGACCGGGGCCGCGAACTGCGCGTTGTAGAGCGCGTGGTAGGCGCCACCGGCTGCGAGCAGTTCCGCGTGCGTGCCCAGCTCGACGATCCGGCCGGCCTCCATCACGAGGATGAGGTCAGCGTCGCGGATCGTCGACAGGCGGTGTGCGATGACGAAACTGGTGCGGTCGGCGCGGAGGGCGCTCATGGCCTTCTGCACGAGCACCTCGGTGCGGGTATCGACGGAGCTGGTCGCCTCGTCCAGGATGAGCACGCTCGGCTTGGCCAGGAACGCCCGGGCGATCGTGAGCAGCTGCTTCTCGCCCGCGCTGACGTTGCCGCCCTCGTCGTCGAGCACCGTGTCGTAGCCCTCCGGCAACGAGTGCACGAACCGGTCGACGTAGGTCGCCCGTGCGGCGGCCTGGATGTCCTCCTCCGAGGCATCCGGTCGCCCGTAGGCGATGTTCTCCCGGATGGTGCCGCCGAACAGCCAGGTGTCCTGCAACACCATGCCCATCCGACCGCGCAGGTCGTCGCGGGTCATCGTCGCCACGTCGACGCCGTCGAGGGTGATCCGGCCGGAATCCAGCTCATAGAAGCGCATCATCAGGTTGACCAGGGTGGTCTTGCCCGCGCCGGTCGGCCCGACGATCGCGACCGTCTGGCCCGGTTCCGCGACCAGGCTGATGTGCTCGATCAGGGGCTTGTCGGCGGTGTAGCGGAACGACACGTCCTCGAAGGCGAGCCGGCCGTGCACGGTGGCCGGGGTCTCGGCCGGTTCCGGGTCGGGGCTCTGCTCCTCTGCGTCGAGCAGGTCGAAGACGCGCTCGGCGGATGCGACGCCGGACTGGAGCAGGTTGGCCATCGACCCGAGCTGGGCGAGCGGCTGGGTGAACTGGCGGGAGTACTGGATGAAGGCCTGCACATCGCCGAGCTGCATCGCGCCGGACGCCACCTGGAGCCCGCCGACGACGGCGATGCCGACGTAGACGAGGTTGCCGATGAACGTCATCGCCGGCATGATCATGCCGCTGATGAACTGGGCGCCGAAGCTGGCCTGGTAGAGTTCCTCGTTCTTGACCCTGAAGCGTTCTTCGACCTCCTTCTGGCGGCCGAAGACCTTGACCAGGGCGTGCCCGGTGAAGGTCTCCTCGATCTGGCCGTTGAGCTCGCCGGTGTTCTTCCACTGCCCCACGAAGAGTTTCTGCGAGCGCTTGGCGATGAGCATCGTGGTCACCAGGGTGAGCGGCACCGTGACCAGGGCGATCACGGCCAGCAGCGGCGAGAGCAGGAACATCATCACGATGACCCCGATCACGGTCAGCAGGGAGGTGACGATCTGGCTGAGGGACTGCTGCAGGCTCTGCGACACGTTGTCGACGTCGTTGGTGACCCGGCTGAGCAGTTCGCCGCGCTGAACGGAGTCGAAGTAGCGCAGTGGCAGGCGGTTGATCTTGGCCTCGATCTCGTCCCGCAGGCGGAACACCGTGCGCTGCACGACCCCGTTGAGCACATAGGCCTGGATCCAGCTGAACGCGGACGACAGCACATAGAGGATCATCGCCCAGAGCAGCACGGCGGACAGCGCGGCGAAGTCGATGCCGAGCCCCGGGGTGAGCGTCATGCCGCTGAGCATGTCCGCCTTGGCCGTGTCCCCCGCCGCGCGGAGGCCGGCGATGACGTCGGCCTGGCTGACGCCGGCGGGGAGCGCCTTGGACACGATGCCGGAGAAGATGAGGTTCGTGCCCTGGCCGAGCAGCCGCGGGCCGATCACCGAGAAGGTGACGCTGACCACGGCGAGCACCAGCACGAGCAGGAGCCAGAGCCGTTCGGGCCTCAGCTTGCCGATCAGCCGTCGGGCCGAGGGCCCGAAGTTCATCGCCTTCTCGGCGGGGGCGCTCATGCCGCCGAACGGGCCGTGCCCGCCACCGGGTCCGCGGGCCGGCGGCCGGTCCGCGGCGGGCCGTTCCCTGGTTGCCTCGCTCATGCTGCTTCCTCCGCTGTGAGCTGTGATGACACGATTTCCTGGTAGGTCCTGCTGCTGTCGAGCAGCTCCTGGTGGGTGCCCGCGCCGACGATGCGGCCGTCTTCGAGCACGAGGATCTGGTCGGCGTCGATGATGGTCGACACGCGCTGCGCGACGATGATCATCGTCGCCCCGTCGGTGCCGGTCTTGAGGGCGGCGCGCAGCCGGGCATCCGTTGCCAGGTCGAGGGAGGAGAACGAGTCGTCGAAGATGTAGATCTCCGGGCGTTTGACCAGGGCGCGCGCGATCGCGAGTCGCTGTCGCTGGCCGCCGGACACGTTGGTGCCGCCCTGTGCGATCGGGGAGTCGAGTCCGTCCGGCATCTCCGAGACGAAGTCCTTCGCCTGGGCGATGGTGAGCGCCCGCCAGAGTTCCTCCTCGGTGGCGTCGGGCTTGCCGTATTCCAGGTTGCTGCGCACGGTGCCGGAGAACAGGTACGGTTTCTGCGGCACGAGGCCGATGTGCCCCCAGAGCAGGTCGGGGTTAAGCTCGCGCACGTCGACGCCGTCGACGAGCACCGAGCCGCTCGTGGCGTCGAAGAGCCGCGGCAGCAGGTTGACCAGGGTGGTCTTGCCGGAGCCGGTGCTGCCGATGATCGCGGTGGTCTGGCCGGAGCGGGCCAGGAAGCTCACATTGCGCAGCACCGGCTGCTCGGCTCCCGGGTAGGCGAAGCCCACGTCGAGCAGGGCGAGTTCACCGTGGCCGACGGTCGCGTTCACCGGGTTGGCCGGGGGAACCACGCTCGAGGCTGTGCTGAGCACCTCGCTGATCCGGTCGGCGGAGACGGTCGCCCGCGGAATCATCACGGCCATGAAAGTGGCCATCATCACGGCCATCAGGATCTGCATCAGGTAGGACAGGAAGGCGATCAGGGTGCCGACCTGCATCGAACCGTCCTGGATCCGGAACGCCCCGAACCAGATCACGGCCACGCTGGAGACGTTGAGCACGAGCATCACGATCGGGAACATGAGCGCCATCAGCCGGCCGGCGCGCAGCGCGTAGTCCGTGACGTCCTCGTTGGCCACGGCGAAGCGGGCCTGCTCGCGGTCCTCGCGCACGAACGCGCGGATGACCCGGATGCCGGTGAGCTGTTCGCGCAGCACCCGGTTGATGGTGTCGATCTTCGTCTGCATCACCCGGAACAGGGGCACCATCCGCACGATGATCAGGCCGACGGCGATCAGGAGCACGGGCACGCTCACCGCGATCAGCCAGGAGAGTTGCACGTCCTGGCGGATCGCCATGATCACCCCGCCGATGGAGAGGATGGGCGCGGAGACCATCAGGGTGGAGGTCATCAGCACGAGCATCTGCACCTGCTGCACATCGTTGGTGGAGCGGGTGATCAGCGACGGGGCACCGAACCGGGTGACCTCCTGCTCGGAGTACTCGCCGACCCGGGAGAAGACGGCTCCGCGCAGGTCACGCCCGAGCGCCATCGCCGCCTTCGCGCCGAAGTAGACCGCGATGATCGAGCACACGATCTGGGCGAAGGTGATCAGCAGCATCATCCCGCCGACGCGGAGGATGTAGCCGGTGTCGCCCTTGGCGACCCCCTCGTCGATGATGTCGGCGTTGAGGGTGGGCAGGTAGAGCGACGCGATCGACTGCGCCAGCTGGAAGACGACGACCGCCGCCAGCAGGCGGCGGTACGGCCGCAGGTATTTCACGAGCAGTTTCCACAACATCGGGCTCTCCTAGGGGGCGTGGTGCGGGGTCGTGGTGGAGTGGTGCTGGACGGGCGCGCCCATGATGCCGTGCAGGATCAGGGCGGTGATCTCCGCGTCGTCGAAGTCGGGGCCGTCGCGGATCTGGGGCACGGATGCCGCGAGCGTCACCATCCGGACGATCTGGCCGACCCGTTCGGCCGGAACCCGGAACCGCTCGAGGTCGTCGGCGAGGATGCCGGCCAGGATCCCGGCGAATTCGCCGGCCACGTGGTGCCCCTTCTCGTGCCCGGGCGGGGGACCGTGCCGGCCGAGCGCGGTCATCAGGGTGAACAGCGTCGTGAACCGGGCGCGCATCACGGCGACGATCGCCCGGAGCCGGTCCTCGAGCGGCAGGAGCGGGTCGATCGCCCGCAACTGCCGCCGGAACGGCTCGGGGTCGAGGTGGCGGGCGACGGCGGCCTGGATCAGCTCGTCCTTGCTGCCGAAGGCGCGGAAGATGGTGCCCTCGGCGATCCCTGCGCAGTCCGCGATCTGCCGGGTGGTGACGGCCTGCCCGTGCTCGAGCAGGAGCGGCGTGACGGCGTCGATCAGCATGGCCTGGCGGTCCTCGACGGACAGCGCTTTCGCTCGTGCGGGTTTGACGACCATGCCCTCGATCTTAGATGAGTGAGCGCTCACTCACAAGGTTGGATCAGGCGAAAAGGTCGGAGATCCAGGAGACCTCGGCCGCGCTGGGCTGCCAGGCGGTCGCGGCATCCGCGTTCTGCTCGATCTGCTCCGGCCTGGTGGCGCCCGCGATGACGCTGCTCAGCCCGGGCTGGGCGAGCAGCCAGGCCAGGGTGGCCGCGAGCATGGTCACGTCCCTCTCGTCACACCAGTCCCGGTAGGCCTCGATCAGGTCCCACGGGGCGTCGTCGACCAGGTGACGCCGGATCATCATGATCCGGCTGTCGGCCGGGCCCCCGTCGCGGGAGAACTTGCCGGTGAGCAGCCCGTTGTAGAGCGGGAAGAACGGCAGGAACCCCAAGCCGTACGCGTTGACGGCCGGCAGCACCTCGTCCTCCGCGTCACGCACCAGGAGGCTGTATTCGTTCTGGGCGGAGATGAACCGCGGATGCTGCGCGAGCCGGGCCGTGAACTCGGCCTCGGCGATCTGCCAGCCGGCCAGGTTGGAGTGGCCGATGTAGCGCACCTTGCCCTCGACGATCAGGTCGTCGAGGGTGTCGAGGGTCTCCTCGATCGGCGTATTCGGGTCGGGCTGGTGCAGCTGATACAGGTCGATCCAGTCCGTCTGCAGGCGCCGCAGCGACCCCTCCACGGCGCGGCGGATGTAGCGGCGGGAGCCCCTGGCGTTCCAGTCCGGCCCGTTCTGGCCGTTCATGTCCATCCCGAACTTGGTGGCGAGCACGATCTTGTCCCGGTTGCCGCGCAGGGCGTGGCCCATCAGGGTCTCGCTGAGGCCCCGCTCGGCACCGTAGATGTCGGCCGTGTCGAACAGGGTGACGCCCGCCGCGATGGCGGCATCGACCACCGCGGTGGTGCCGGCCTGCCCGGCCGTGGCGGTTCCGGCCCGGCCGAAGTTGTTGCAGCCGAGGCCGATCGTGGACACCATTAGTCCGGACTTTCCGAGGGAGCGGTACTCGATCTCTGCCATCACCCCAGACTAGGGCCGCACGCCTGTGCTAAACAGGAAACAATCAAAGGGGTGCCAGTGAGTCCACTCACGCTCGGAGTAATGTCTCGTTCCGGCAAGCCAAACGAGCGCCGGCTGCCCCTGCACCCGCAGCACCTGGAGCGGATCGATCCTGCCGTGCGCCGGCAGATCTTCCTCGAGGCCGGCTACGGCGAGCTGTTCGGCGTGTCCGACGCCCACCTCGCGCCGCTGGTGGGCGGCCTGCGCACCCGGGACGAGCTCATCCGGGACTGCGACGTCATCCTCCTGGCCAAGCCGCTGCTGCGCGATGTCGCCGAGCTGCGCGACGGGCAGGTGCTCTGGGGCTGGCCGCACTGCGTGCAGGATGCCGCGCTCACCCAGCTGGCCATCGACAAGCGGCTGACCCTGATCGCGTTCGAGGCGATGAACCACTGGACCGGCGGCGGCGACTTCCACCTGCACGTGCTGCACAAGAACAACGAGCTGGCCGGCTACTCCTCCGTGCTGCACGCCCTGGCGCTGACCGGGTCGACCGGCGACTACGGCCGCCGGCTCCGGGCCGCGGTGATCGGCTTCGGCGCAACGGCCCGGGGCGCGGTGACGGCGCTGAACGCCCTCGGCGTCTACGACGTGACCGTGCTGACCAGTCGCGACGTCACTGCGGTCAGTTCCCCGATCCACTCCGCGCAGATCGTGCAGCTCGAACACGGCTCGGGCCCGCACGAGAACTCAGCCCTGCCCGATGGCGCCCGGGTTCCCCTGCCGCAGTACCTCGCCGGCTACGACATCATCGTCAACTGCGTGCTCCAGGACCCGAACGCCCCGCTCGTCTTCCTGACCGACGACGACCTGCCGCTGCTCATGCCCGGCTCCCTGATCATCGACGTCTCCTGCGACTCCGGCATGGGCTTCTCCTGGGCGAAGCCCACGTCGTTCGACCACCCGACCTTCCCGGTCGGTGACAACGTGACCTACTACGCCGTCGACCACAGTCCCTCCTACCTGTGGAACTCCGCCACCTGGGAGATCAGCGAGGCACTGCTCCCCTACCTCCCGGAACTCCTCGGCGGTGCCGCGGCCTGGGACGCGAACGAGACCCTGCGGCGGGCGATCGAGATCCGCGAGGGGGTCATCCAGAACCCCGACATCCTGGCCTTCCAGCGGCGTTCCGGTGACTACCCGCATCCGCTCCTGGACTGACCACCCGGCGACGGCCATCCCTCCCCAGGCCCGGCCCGGGCGCGTTCCCGCCGTGTCCGAAACCCGCCAGAACAGGTCGGCGGCGCCGACTACAGTCGAGACATGACCAGCATCGCACCCTCGTTGATTCGTCTCCCCAGCCCGATCGGCTGGCTCGAACTCACCGGCGATTCCGAGAGCATCCTCTCGCTCTCGATCGAACGCGCCGGCCACCTTCCGCTCGAGCAGTCGCCGGAGTCACCGTCACCGCTGCTCGAGCGCGCGGCGACCGAGCTCGCGGAGTATTTCGCCGGCACCCGCACCGGCTTCGACCTTCCGATTCGCCTCACCGGCGGCACCGCCTTCCAGCGGAGTGTGTGGCAGGGACTGGCCAGGCTCGGGTTCGGCGAGGTCATCTCCTACGGCGAGCTGGGTGCGTCGATCGGGCGGCCGGGCTCCGGCCGGGCCATCGGCGGCGCAGTCGGCGCCAATCCGGTGCCGATCCTGATCGGCTGCCACCGGGTGCTCGCCTCCAACGGGCGGATCACGGGCTACAGCGGCGGCAACGGCATCCCGACAAAGGCGTGGCTGCTCGACCATGAGGGCATCCCGCATGTGGGAGCCGGGCCCGTGGGAGCCGGGACCCCGGGAACCGTCGCCCTCGCCTCGGAGACCGACGCATGACCGCTCCCACGCCCGCCGTCGTCGACGACGGGCTCCCCCGGTGCGGCTGGGCCGGTTCCGACCCGGAGTACCGCCGGTACCACGACGAGGAGTGGGGCCGCCCGCTCCGGGACGACCGGCTCCTGTTCGAGAAGCTCTGCCTGGAGGGTTTCCAGGCGGGCCTGTCCTGGCTCACCATCCTGCGGCGACGCCCGGCCTTCCGCGCCGCCTTCTTCGACTTCGACGTCGACCGGGTCGCCGCGATGGACGAAGCGGATGTCGCCCGACTCGTCACCGACGCCGGCATCATCCGCCATCGGGGCAAAATCGAGGCGACCATCGGGAACGCCAGGGTCACCCGTGACCTCGGCGAGAGCCTCGCCACGCTGATCTGGAGTTTCGCGCCCGCGCCCCGCACCGAGAGGTTGTCCGGGCTCGGCGACATCCCCGCGGTCACACCGGAGTCCACGGCGCTCAGCCGGGAACTGCGCGCCCGCGGCTACCGCTTCGTCGGGCCGACCACCGTCTACGCCCTCATGCAGTCCGCCGGCCTGGTCGACGACCACGTCATCGGCTGCCACCGCGCCGCCGGCTGATCCCCCGGCGGTGGTCCGTCGAGCACCGGCCCTCGGTCAGGGCAGCAGTCCGAGCGCCCGCACGTGTTCGCGCTCCTCGATCAGTTCGGCGACGGACGCGTCGATCCGGGCCCGGGCGAACTCGTTGATCGACAGCCCCTGCACGATCTCCCAGCGGCCGTCGACGGCGCGCACGGGGAATGAGGAGAACAGCCCGGCGGGAACGCCGTAGGAACCGTCGGAGACAATCGCGGCCGAGGTCCACTGGTCGCCCGTGCCGTTCACCCAGTCGTAGACGTGGTCGAGGGCGGCGCTCGCGGCGCTGGCCGCCGACGACGCCCCACGGGCCTTGATGATCTCGTAGCCGCGACCCGCGACCCGCGGGATGAACTCGTCCACCAGCCAGGCCAGGTCGACGAGGTCCCTGACCGGTGTACCGGCCACGGTCGCATGGTTGACGTCCGGGTACTGCAGGGCGGAGTGGTTGCCCCAGACGCTCAGCCCGCGGATCTGGTCGACATGCACGCCCAGTTTCACCGCGAGTTGCGCGACCCCGCGGTTGTGGTCGAGCCGGGTCATCGCGGTGAACCGCTCGGCCGGGATGTCGGGAGCGAACGCGCTCGCGACGAGCGCGTTCGTGTTGGCGGGGTTGCCGACGACGAGCACCCGCACGTCGGCGGCCGCGCCGGCGTTCAAGGCTGTCCCCTGCGGGCCGAAGATGCGCCCGTTGCTCTCGAGCAGGCCGACCCGTTCCATCCCGACGGCCCGCGGCCGGGAGCCGACCAGCAGGGCGATGTTGACCCCGTCGAATGCCCGCACGGGGTCGGCGGTGACGGTGACGGCGCGCAGCAATGGGAAGGCGCAGTCCTGCAACTCGAGGGCGGTGCCCTCCGCTGCGGCGAGCCCCTCGGGGATCTCCAGCATGGTCAGGTTGACCGGAGTCGTCGGCCCGAGCAACTGTCCGGACGCGATGCGGAAGAGCAGGGCATAGCCGATCTGGCCGGCTGCGCCGGTGACGGTGACGTTCATCGCTGGTGTGGGCACGATGCCAGCCTATGGCCGGATGGCGCCTCCGTCAGCCCTGGGACGCGCCGATCAGCTGGTCGACGACCAGGTCGAGTTCCCCGGCCGCGCCGGGACGCAGCGTGAAGCCCGCCGACTCGGCCCAGTCGAGCAGCGCCGACACGCTGTCGAACGACTCCGATTGCTCGATCAGGGCGCGGCTGAACGCGCCCTTCGCGGTCTTGTTGAAGTGGTTGAGCGCCCGGGTGCGGCCGTCGGATGCCTGGGTGACGACCCGCAGGTAGAGCGAGTCCGACCGCACCGGGGCCGGGCCGAGGGCCGCGTACCCGGCCGAGCGGAGGTCGAGCAGGAGCCCGTCACCGCGCAGCGCCTTCCCGACCGGCCCGCTCCAGTGATTCTTCAGGGAGAGCTCCGGCAGCCGGGAATCGTGCGACAACCGGTAGGCGGGGATCAGGTCGAGGGCGCCGACCGGGCCGAACAGTGCGGACTGCACCCGCACATGCTCCCCAGCCCAGGCCCGCGCGGACGGGGTCAGGGTCGCGGAGTCCAGGGCGTCGTAGAGCACGCCGGTGTACCGGTCGAGCACCGGCATCGTCGCCGACGTCGCGAGGGTGCGGTTGCGACCGACCTCCGCCGCCTGGGTGCGGCCGAGCTTGAGGGCGGCCATCATGGCATCCGGATGCTTCGCCAGACCCACCAGCGCACGCACAAGTACCCGCCGGCTGGAGTGCAGCGACGGGTACATGAGGGTGCGCAGGTCAAGCGGTGCGCCGGTGCCGCCGAGACGCTTGGTCTCGGACGGCGGCAGCAGGACTAGCAATCGGTTAGACGAGCCCCGCCTTGCGGGCGACGATGGTGACCACATTGTTGGCCACCGAGAGGAAGCCGTCCGCCGCCTGGGCGACGATCTTCTTCCCATCGGGCAGGGTCAGGCGGACCTCGCCGCTGGCCAGGATGGCCAGCATCGGCTCGTGGCCGGCGAGGATGCCGATCTCACCCTCCACGGTGCGGGCAACGACCATGGTTGCCTCGCCGGACCAGACTTCCTGGTCCGCCGAGACGACGCTGACGTTGAGGGCCGCAGCCATGGTTAGTCGTTCTCCTTCTGGATCTTCGCCCACTTCTCTTCGACGTCGGCGATGCCGCCGACGTTGAAGAAGGCCTGCTCGGCCACGTGGTCGAAGTCACCGTTGGCGATGGCGGTGAAGGATTCGATGGTGTCCTTGAGCGGAACGGTCGAACCCTCGACGCCGGTGAACTTCTTCGCCATGTAGGTGTTCTGCGAGAGGAACTGCTGGATCCGGCGGGCACGGGAAACCGTGACCTTGTCCTCCTCGGAGAGTTCGTCAACACCGAGGATCGCGATGATCTCCTGGAGTTCCTTGTTCTTCTGCAGGATCGCCTTGACGCGCACGGCCGTGTTGTAGTGGTCGGCGCCCAGGTAGCGGGGGTCGAGGATGCGGCTGGTCGAGGTGAGCGGGTCGACGGCCGGGTAGAGGCCCTTCGACGCGATCTCGCGGGACAGCTCAGTCGTCGCGTCGAGGTGGGCGAACGTGGTCGCCGGGGCCGGGTCGGTGTAGTCGTCGGCGGGCACGTAGATGGCCTGGAGCGAGGTGATCGAGTGGCCACGGGTCGAGGTGATGCGTTCCTGGAGGATGCCCATCTCGTCGGCCAGGGTCGGCTGGTAGCCCACGGCGCTCGGCATCCGGCCGAGAAGCGTCGACACCTCGGAGCCGGCCTGGGTGAAGCGGAAGATGTTGTCGATGAAGAGCAACACGTCCTGCTTGGCGACGTCACGGAAATACTCCGCCATCGTCAGCGCGGAGAGCGCGACGCGCAGACGCGTTCCCGGCGGCTCGTCCATCTGGCCGAAGACGAGGGCCGTCTTGTCGAAGACGCCCGCCTCTTCCATCTCGTGGATGAGGTCGTTGCCCTCACGGGTGCGCTCGCCGACACCGGCGAACACGGACACTCCACCGTGGTCCTGCGCGACGCGCTGGATCATTTCCTGGATCAGCACGGTCTTGCCGACGCCGGCTCCACCGAAGAGTCCGATCTTGCCGCCGAGGACGTACGGGGTGAGCAGGTCGATGACCTTGATGCCGGTTTCGAACAGCTGGGTCTTGGACTCGAGCTGGTCGAAGGGCGGCGGCTTGCGGTGGATGGGCCAGCGCTCGGTGATCTCGATCTTCTCACCGGGCTCGGCGTTGAGCACCTCGCCGATGGCGTTGAAGACGCGACCCTTGGTGACGTCTCCGACGGGCACGGTGATGGGTGAGCCGGTGTCCCGGACCTCCTGGCCGCGGACGAGGCCGTCGGTGGGGTTCAGCGCGATGGCGCGGACGAGGTCGTCACCGAGGTGCAGGGCAACTTCGAGCGTGATCACGGTGGAGACATCGCCGATGACGATGGTGGTCTTCAGCGCGTTGTACATGCCCGGGATCGAGTCGTGCGGGAACTCGATGTCGACGACCGGGCCCGTGACGCGGGCGATCCGGCCTATGGCGACGGTCTCAACCGGTGCGTGGACTGGCGCGGTTGCGGTGTCAGTCATTGCTCTCTCTTCTCTGGGTTAGTTCTTGGCGGATGAGAGCGCTTCGGCTCCACCCACGATCTCGGAAATCTGCGAGGTGATCTCGGTCTGCCTGGCGTTGTTCGACAACCGGGTGAAGTCCTTGATGAGCTTGTCCGCGTTGTCGGAGGCCGACTGCATGGCCTTCTGGCGCGAGGCGTGCTCCGCCGCGGCGGACTGAAGCATGGCGTTGAAGATGCGGCTCTCGATGTAGACGGGAAGCAGCGCGTCGAGCACCGTTTCCACGTCGGGTTCGAACTCGTACAGCGGCAGGACCTGGCCTTCGCTGGGTTCCTCCACACCTTCGACGACCTCGAGCGGCAACAGGCGGACGACTTCTGGCACCTGGGTGACCATGCTCACGAACCGGTTGTAGACCACGTGGATCTCATCGACGCCGCCGTCGTCGGCGTCCCTGAGGAACGCTTCCAGCAGTGCGTCGCTGATCTCCTTGGCCGTCTCGAACTGAGGCTGGTCGGTGGAACCGGTCCAGACCCGTTCCGACGGGCGGCGGCGGAAGTTGAAATAGGCCGAAGCCTTGCGCCCGACCAGGAAGTAGACGACATCCTTGCCCTGGGCCAGCAGGAGCTGGGTCAGGGACTCGGCTTCGCGCAGGGCCTGAGAGCTGAACGCCCCGGCAAGTCCGCGGTCGGACGCGAAGATGACCACCGCGGCCCGTTCGATTTTTTCCGGCTCGGTGGTGAGCACGTGCGCGACGTTGGTGTACGTTGCGACGGCCGATACCGCCTGGGTGATCGATCGGGCGAACGGGGTGGACGCCGCGACTCGCGCCTTGGCCTTCTGGATGCGCGAGGCCGAGATCAACTCCATGGCCCGAGTGATCTTCTTGGTCGTCTGGGCAGCCTTGATCTTCTGCCGGTAGACCCGAAGTTGCGCTCCCATGTGTCTCCTGTGCTTCCTTGTCTGTGGGTGAATGTGCCGGTGCGGCCGTTCGTGGGGCCCCGGAGGGCCCCAGTCTGCTTAGCGCCGGTGCTTCACGATCTTTTCCTGGTTGACGTCTTCGGCGGCAATCGCCTCGAACTCTTCCTTGCCGACCGAGGCGAGCGGCTTGCCCTCGCCGGTCTGGAATTCGCGCTTGAACTTGTCGACCTCGAGCTCGAGGGTCGCGACGGTGGCGTCGTCGAGCACGTTCGTCTCGCGCAGCGTCTTCAGGACGTCGGTGCTGCGACCGAGGTGGTCGAGCAGGCCGCGTTCGAACCGGAGCACGTCTTCGACCGGGACCTCGTCGAACTTACCCTTCGTTCCGGCCCAGATCGAGACGACCTGGTCTTCGACCGGGTACGGCGAGTACTGCGGCTGCTTGAGCAGTTCGGTCAGGCGGGCGCCGCGCGCGAGCTGGCGACGACTTGTCGCGTCCAGGTCCGACGCGAACATCGCGAAGGCCTCGAGCGAACGGTACTGCGCCAGTTCGAGCTTCAGCGTTCCGGAGACCTTCTTGATCGACTTGACCTGGGCGTCGCCGCCGACCCGCGACACCGAGATGCCCACGTCGACGGCGGGGCGCTGGTTGGCGTTGAAGAGGTCGGACTGGAGGAAGATTTGGCCGTCGGTGATCGAGATCACGTTGGTCGGGATGTACGCCGAGACGTCGTTCGCCTTGGTCTCGATGATCGGCAGACCGGTCATCGATCCGGCGCCGAGCGCGTCGGACAGCTTGGCGCAACGCTCGAGCAGGCGGGAGTGCAGGTAGAACACGTCGCCGGGGTACGCTTCGCGTCCCGGCGGGCGGCGCAGCAGCAGCGACACGGCTCGGTAGGCCTCGGCCTGCTTGGACAGGTCGTCGAAGACCACGAGCACGTGCTTGCCCTGGTACATCCAGTGCTGGCCGATGGCCGAGCCGGTGTACGGGGCGAGGTACTTGAAGCCGGCCGGGTCGGAGGCCGGGGACGCGACGATCGTCGTGAACTCCATGACTCCGGCGTCCTCGAGCGCGCCCTTGACGGCGGCGATCGTGGAACCCTTCTGACCGATGGCGACATAGATGCAGCGAACCTGCTTGTTCACGTCGCCGGAAGCCCAGTTGGCCTTCTGGTTGATGATCGTGTCGATCGCGATGGCGGTCTTGCCCGTCTGGCGGTCCCCGATGATCAGCTGTCGCTGGCCGCGGCCGATCGGGATCATCGCGTCGATGGCCTTGATGCCCGTCTGCATCGGCTCGTGCACGCTCTTGCGGTCCATGACCCCGGGAGCCTGCAGTTCGAGCGCGCGGCGGCCTTCCGACGCGATCGGGCCGAGGCCGTCGATCGGGGCGCCGAGCGGGTCGACGACGCGACCGAGGTAACCGTCACCGATCGGAACGGAGAGCACCTCACCAGTGCGGTGCACCTCCATGCCTTCGACGATTCCGGCGAACTCGCCGAGAACGACGACGCCGATCTCGTCTTCGTCGAGGTTCAGGGCGAGGCCCAGGGTGCCGTCGGCGAACTTGATGAGCTCGTTCGCCATCACGCTGGGAAGACCCTCGACGTGGGCGATCCCGTCGCCGGCCGTGGTGACGTAGCCAACCTCGTTCGTGGCGGTCTTGCTCGGCTCGTAGGACTTGACGAAGTCCTGGAGAGCGTCGCGGATCTCATCGGGGCTGATCGTTAGTTCTGCCATCATCTTCCCTTTCCCGTACGGGGTGTACAGGTTCTGTCTGAAACGAAACGTTGCCGCTTCGAGGTTTTCGTTCCGGTTGACCGTAGGTCAGCCGGCAAGCTGGAGTCTCAAATCCTTGAGGCGGGTGGCGATGCTGCCATCGATGACATCGTCGCCGATCTGCACGCGCACCCCGCCGACGAGCGACGGGTCCACGACCAGGTTGATCGTGAGCTTGCGCCCGTAACGCGTGGACAGGTTGGTGCGCAGCCGGTCGAGCTGGGCCGGCGCCAGCGAAGTCGCCGACGTGACGGTCGCGATCGAGGCGCCCGACTGGTCGGCCACCACGGATGCCGCGTACCGGAGCAACTCGCCGATCCGGCGTCCGCGCGGCTGCTGCACGAGGTGCCGCACGATCACGAGGGTCTGGTCGGTCACCTTGCCGGTGAGGATGGAGTCGACGAGCCCGACCTTGGCACGCGGCGCGCCGAGCTTGCTCGCGAGAGCCAGCTCGAGTTCCGCGTTCGCGGCGACGGTCGCACCGAACGAGAAGAGTTCGGCCTCGACCACTCCGGCGACGGCGGCCGAGGATGCGGCGCACCGCAGGCCCAGGTCTTCGATCCCGGCGAGCAGGTCAGTGTGACTGGACCAGCGCGCCGCGGTCACGGCTTGCAGCAGGTCGAGTGCGAAAGGCGTGACCGCGGGGCCGAACACCTGGGCGACGAGGGCCGCCTTGGGTGCGGCATCCGCTGCCAGGTCGACGAGCGCCGACAGGAGCTGCGAGGACTCTCCGATGACGCGGCCCGCGTTCAACAGGCTTTCCCCGGTCGCCAGATCGGCCGTGCCGCCGTGGGCGGCCAGTGCCGCTCGCGACGAGGCCAAAGCTTCTCTGGTGGCGCTTCCCATTACTTAGCTGCTTTCTCCGAGGCCTCAAGGTCGGCCAGGAAACGGTCGACAATGGCGCTGGCCTTCGCGTCGTCGGTCAGGCTCTCGCCGATGACACCCGACGCGAGGTCGATGGCCAGGGTACCGACTTCGGAACGCAGGGACACGACGGCCGCCTGACGCTCTGCTTCGATCTGGACCTTGGCGCTCGCGGTGACGCGGGCGGCTTCGGCAACGGCCTGTTCGCGGTGCTCTGCGACGATCTTCTGGCCGTCCGCACGGGCGACCTCACGGATCTTGCCGGCCTCGGCGCGAGCGTCGGCAAGCTGGGCCGTGTACTGCTCGAGAGCGGCTTCAGCCTTTCGCTGCGCGTCGTCTGCCTTGGCGATGTTGCCTTCGATGGCTTCGGCGCGCTCGTCGAGGAGTTTCTGCATCCTCGGAAGAACGAGCTTCCAGAAGAAGAACAGAATCACGACGAAGATCAGACCGGACCAGATTATGTCGTAGAGCTCCGGGAGAAGCGGGTTGCGCGTCTCGGTCTCCGCTGCAGCTGCAATCACTGCGTTAAACATCGTGCCTCCTGACTAGAGAGAAAAGAGGACTAAACGAAGATGAAGTAGGTCGCGATACCGATGAAGGCGAGCGCCTCGGTGAAAGCGATACCGATGTACATCAGGACCTGGAGCTGGCCGGCCAGTTCGGGCTGACGAGCAACGCCCTCGATGGTCTTGCCGACGACGATGCCGACGCCGATTGCCGGGCCGATGGCCGCGAGGCCATAACCGACGGTCGCGATGTTTCCGTTGATTGCCGCGAGAACGGATGTTGCGTCCACGTATGTTTCCTTCCGTAGTGCCAAAAACAGCGAGTGCCGAATTCGGGTTTAGTGTTCCTCAGCCAGCGCGAGCTGGATGTAGACAGCGGTGAGCAGAGCGAAAATGTAAGCCTGGAGGAGGGCGATCAGCACTTCGAAGAGCGTGAACGCGAACCCGAAGACAAGGGTGCCGGCTCCGAAGAGCTTGAAGCCGCCGTCTGCGGTGAAGAAGAAGAACTGGGTGGCGCTGAAGAAGAGCACCAGGAGGAGGTGTCCGACGATCATGTTCATCAGCAGTCGCAGCGTCAGCGTGACCGGGCGGACCAGGAACGTCGAGATGAACTCGATCGGGGTCACGATGATGTACAGGAACGGGGGCACGCCTGGGGGGAACAGGGCGTTGCGGAAGAAGTTGCCCGGGTTCTTCTTGACGCCGGCGTAGATGAACGCGACGTAGGCGATGACGGCCAGCACGAGCGGCACGCCGATCACGCTGGTCCCGGCGATGTTGAGGAACGGCAGCGGGCCGGTGATGTTCATGAACAGCACCATGAAGAAGATCGTCGTGATCAGCGGCAGGAAACGCTTGCCGTCCTTCTTGCCGAGGATGTCCTCGGCAATGTTGACCCGGGCGAAGTTGAGGCCCAGTTCGACGATGCTCTGGAATCGGGTCGGGATGACCGTCATCCGGCGGGTGCCGAGCCAGAAGACGAGGAGCAGCACGGCCACCGCGAGGAAGCGGATGAGCATGATGCGGTTGATTTCGAAGGGGGAACCCGCGAACAGAACAGCTTCAGGGAAGAATTCGTTGATCGACGGACCGTGGAACTCACCGTCACCGGTGGCAGACGGGAGCATCAGGCTTACGGCGGTTTCTAGCAGCGCTTTCTCCTGGTTCGGGGCGGGGAGCTCTGCTCTCGCGATGACGAATGGTGGGCTGGGCTGCCCAGCACGAAGGCACGAGCAACGCGGGGCGAACCGGTCATTACCCTACCAAGGAATGGGGCCGGCGGGCTAATCGTGGCGGCACATTTCAGTCCTCGGTGGACGCGGCCGGCAGGGTCACGTCGCTGGCATAGCTCATCCGGCTCTTCAGCACCACGATCGCGTCGACGGCGAGGGAACCGATCACCCCCGCGATGATGCTGAGGAACAGCACCACGGGAGCGATCCACGGCTGGTCCTTGAGCAGCACGACGAGCACGAGGAAGACGACGAACTTCACCAGCCAGCCACCGAGGACGATGGCGAAGAACGCGCCGACGGCCCCCTGGCTGCCGGCGAAGCGGTTGGCGAGCAGGATGCTCCCTGCCGTGATTCCCATGAAGACCACGGCCATCGCGGTGCCGATGAGCGCGCTCACGACTCCCGTGCCGCCGGCGACCAGGCCGCCGACCACGGCCCCGACCACGCCGATGCCGCCGGCGAGGAAACCGCCGAGCACGAGGATCCGCCGGAACACGGGGACCGAGGTCGGCTGGGTGGATCGGGGCGGCGTGATGCTCATGCGTTCTCCTCTGCCGTGACCGACGCCTCGTCGAGAGGGTCGAGCCGGGCGATGTCGGGTTGGTCGATCGGGCGGGCGAGCTGGCTGGCCGCCTCGACGGCCTTTCGGCGGCTCAGCGGCGCGAGCGTGACCAGCGCGCAGACGATCAGCGCGGCCACCAGGAAGATGGTGGCATACCAGGTGGGCAGGCCGAAGTAGACAGGCAGCACGAAGTAGAGCAGGCAGCCGATGGCGGCGGCGGCAGTCCAGCCGTAGAAGATCAGCACGGCGTGCAGGTGCGAGTGCCCCATGTCCAGCAGTCGGTGGTGCAGGTGCTTGCGGTCGGCGCTGAAGGGCGACTTGCCCGCCCGAACCCGGCGGAACACGGCCAGCCCGAAGTCGAGCAGCGGGATGATCAGGATCGCGACCGGCAGGATGATCGGGATGAACGCGGGGAACAGCTGGGACCGGTTCACGGCGGTCGGGTCGACCTGGCCGGTGATGGCGATCGCCGAGGTCGCCATCAGGAGCCCGACCAGGAGCGCACCGGCATCGCCCATGAAGAGCTTCGCCGGGCGCCAGTTCAGCGGCAGGAAGCCGACGCAGGCACCCACGAGGATGGCCGCGATCAGCGAGGCCAGGTTGAAGTAGTTGCTCGGGGAGGTGTCGCGCACGAGCAGGTAGCTGTAGAGGAAGAACACGCCATTGGCGATGAGGGCGACCCCGGCGACCAGGCCGTCGAGGCCGTCGATGAAGTTGATCATGTTCATCACAATCACGATCGCGATCACCGTGATCAGGATCGACATCCACGACGACCCGACCGTGAGCCCGCCGATCGGCAGCGACAGCACCTGCACGCCCTGCCAGGCGACCAGGCCGGCGGCGATGAACTGCCCGGCCAGTTTGGTCATCCAGTCCAGGTCCCAGATGTCGTCGGCCACGCCGAGCAGCACGATCAGGAGGGCCGCGCCGAGGATCGCGAGGATCTGCTCCGGGTCGGAGAAGATCAGCCGGAGCGGGGCGAACTGACCGGCGATCAGGTAGGAGACGCCGAAGGCCGCGAACACGCCGAAGAAGATGGCGATCCCGCCCAGCCGGGGCGTCGGCCGGGTGTGCACGTCACGTTCCCGGATCTTCGGGTAGAGCCGGTAGCGGTGGCTGAGCCTGAGCACGACGAACGAGCAGCCGAAGGTGACGATGGCGGAGACGAACGCCAGGATGACGAATATGGTCATGGTCGGCCGGCATCCGTCACGGTGTCGGTGGTCCCGGGTTCTGCCGGTTCTGCCGCCTGCGGCTCTGCGTCGGGCCCGCGCTCGGACTCGGGCTCGGGTGCCTCGGAGACGAAACCGACCGGCGCGAGGGCGTCGCCGATGACGCCGGCGATGGCGTCCCGGGAGATCACGCCGCTGCGCACGATGACGAGCTTGCCGCCGTTCGTGGCGAACCGGGTGGCGTCGACGATCGTCGACGAGGTGTCGCCGGGGCGGTCGCCGATCGGCTCGTAGTCGATGCCGGCCACTCCCCCGTCGAGGTAGACGGCGACGCTGGAGCCGAGCATGTCCTCCGCGCCGATCGCGTCGATCGCCGAGGGGAGTCCGCTGGAGTTGGCGGAGGAGACGGCCAGCGGGCCGGTCTCGGACAGAAGGTCGAGCGCGATCTTGTTGCGCGGCATCCGCAGGGCCACGGTGCCCCTCGTGTCGCCGAGGTCCCAGACCAGCGACGGCTGGGCGTTGAGCACCACGGTGAGGCCGCCCGGCCAGAAGGCGGCCACGAGGTCACGCACCGGCGGGGGCACGTCCTGGGCCAGCGCGTCGAGGGTGGGGATGCCGGGGATGAGCACGGGCGGCGGCGACGTGCGGTCGCGGCCCTTGGCGTCGAGCAGGCGCTGCACCGCCTCGGGGCTGAAGGCGTCCGCCGCGACGCCGTAGACCGTGTCGGTGGGGATGACGACGAGCGCGCCGCGACCGATGGCCGAGCGTGCGAGTCTCATGCCGGCCGCGTATTCAGTGTCGACCGAGCAGTCGTAGATGCGTGTCATTGGGGTCCGATTCTAGTGCAGGCGACTTGCCGGAGGCTGGGTGGTCTTCCCGAGCCCTCCCGGCCGGCGGTCCTAGGCCCTGGCGGGGGCGACGGCGGTGGTCGCGCGGTCGCGCGTCGTGTAATCGCGGTGGGTGGCCGGGGAACGCCAGCCGTCGGCGCTGAGAAGGGCCCGGATCTCCGCCCCCTGCAGCTCACCGTGCTCGATCACGAGCACCCCGCCGGGGCGGAGCAGGCGCAGCGCCGTGCGGGAGACGTGCCGCACCACGTCGAGGCCGTCCGGCCCGCCGAACAGGGCATGGGCCGGGTCGAAGAGCCGCACCTCCGGGTCGCGCGGGATCGCGTCCGCCGGGATGTAGGGCGGGTTTGAGATGACCACGGCCACCGCGCCGTCGAGTTCGGTGAAGGCGTCGGCCAGGTCGCCGAAGACGAGGGTGGCGTTGCCGGCACCGACCTGGGCGAAATTGCGGGTGGTCCACGGGAACGCCTCCGGCGAGTTCTCCACCGCGAAGACCCGCGAGTGGGGCACCTCGACGGCCATGGCCAGCGCGATGGCACCGCTGCCGGTGCCGAGGTCCACCGCGATCGGCTCCGGGTCGGGCATCGCCCGCAGCGCATCGATCGCGAACTGGGCCACCTGCTCGGTCTCCGGCCGGGGCACGAAGACCCCGGGACCGACCAGCAGCTCGATCCCGCGGAACGGCGCCCGGCCGGTGATGTGCTGGAGGGGTTCGCGGAGCGCCCGGCGCCGCACGAGCTCGAGGATGGCGGCGGCATCCGTCTCGGCCAGTCCGGAGCGCAGGATGCCGGCGGCCTGCACCTGGCCGCGGCTCTGCCCGAGCACATGCCCGATCAGCAGGTCGGCATCGACCTCCGGGTCGCCGATGCCGGCCCGGCCGAGCGTTTCGATCGCCCGATCTCGGATTTCGTCGACGGTTGATGGAATGGAATGGTCGCTCGGCGGTGTTGTCACTCTTTGGAATGTAATGCACTCGCACGCCCAATGCCGTGGCCGTAGGCTAGGCGAGGTCCCAGACCCCGATTGAAAGGCTCCCCGATGCCCGCACAGATCTACTCCGACATCACCGCTGCTGTTGGCGGGACTCCGCTGGTCAAACTGAACCGCCTCACCGCGGGCCTGGACGCGACCGTGCTGGTGAAGCTGGAGTTCTACAACCCCTCCGGCAGTGTGAAGGACCGGATCGGCATCGCGATCGTCGACGCCGCCGAAGCCTCGGGAGAACTCACCCCCGGCGGGACCATCGTCGAAGGCACCAGCGGCAACACCGGCATCGCCCTCGCCATGGTCGGCGCGGCCCGCGGCTACAAGGTCATCCTGGCCATGCCGGACACCATGAGCAAGGAACGCCGCCTGCTACTGCGCGCCTACGGCGCCGAGATTGTGCTGACCCCGGGCGCCGAGGGAATGCGCGGCGCGGTCACGAAGGCGGAGGAGATCGCCGCGAACACGCCCGGCGCCGTGCTCGCCCGCCAGTTCGACAACCCCGCCAACCCTGCCATCCACCGTGCGACCACCGGCGTGGAGATCTGGGACGACACCGACGGCGCCGTCGACATCCTCGTCGCGGGCATCGGCACCGGCGGAACCATCACGGGTGCCGGCCAGTTGCTCAAGGAGCGCAAGAGCTCCGTGCGGGTGATCGCGGTCGAACCGATCGACTCCCCCATCCTCACGGGCGGCAAGCCGGGCCCGCACAAGATCCAGGGCATCGGGCCGAACTTCGTGCCTGCGATCCTCGACACCCACGTCTACGACGAGGTGACGGATGTGACCCTCGCCGACTCCCTCGCCACCGCGCGCAGCCTCGCCACCGATGAGGGCATCCTCTCGGGCATCTCGGGCGGATCCGCGGTCTGGGCCGCGATCGAGCAGGCGAAGCGACCGGAGAACGCCGGCAAGGTCATCGTGGCCATCATGCCGAGCTTCGGCGAACGCTACCTCTCTACCGTGCTCTACGAAGACCTGCTGGACTAGGCCGGGGAACAGGGCAGGCCGAAGCCGAAATGGGCGTCTTTTCCACCATCCGCGAGGACATCGCGATGGCGCGCGCCCACGACCCGGCCGCGCGCAGCAATACCGAAGTCTTCCTCGCCTACAGCGGCCTGCACGCGGTCTGGTCGTACCGGCTCTCACACCGCCTCTGGAGCGCCGGCCTCCGACTGCCGGCCCGGCTGGTGTCCCAGTTCACCCGGTTCCTGACGGGGATTGAGATTCACCCGGGCGCCACGATCGGCCGGCGCCTGTTCATCGACCACGGCATGGGCGTCGTGATCGGGGAGACGGCCGAGATCGGCGACGACGTCATGCTCTACCACGGCGTCACCCTCGGCGGGAAGACCCGGCACGGGGTGGTGCGCGGCGAGAAGCGGCATCCGACCCTGCGGGACGGCGTGACCGTCGGTGCCGGCGCGAAGATCCTCGGACCGGTCACGATCGGGGCCTGGAGCACGATCGGCGCCAACGCCGTCGTCACGAAGGATGCCCCGGCCAAGTCGCTGCTCCTCGGGATCCCCGCGGTGATCCAGCCGGTCAAGGCGGAAACGATCGAAGCCGCCCGCGGGCTCCCCCTCACCGACGACTGAGGTCACCGGCGCTCCACCGCTCCACCGCTCCACCGCTCCACCGCTCCACCGCTCCACCGCTCCACACGAAGGATGCTGACACCATGATCTCCGAATCCGCCACCTCACCCGTTTCCCCCGGGCTGCCCGTGCTCGACCTGTCCCGCCTGGATGGGAGCGAGGCGGAGGCGGAGCGCTTTCGCAGCGACCTGCGCGAGGCGACGCACGAGTACGGCTTCTTCTACCTCACCGGCCACGGCGTGCCGGCGGACCTGGTCGAACGGGTGATGCGCACGGCGCGCGCGTTCTTCGACCTGCCCGAGGCCGACAAGACGGCGATCGAGAACCTGCAGAGCCCGCAATTCCGCGGCTACACCCGGGTGGGCGGCGAACTCACCCAGGGCACGGTCGACTGGCGCGAGCAGATCGACATCGGCCCCGAGCGCCCCCAGACCACGGGCGGGGCAGACTACCTCCGCCTCGAGGGCCCCAACCAGTGGCCGGCCGCCCTGCCCGAGCTGCGCGAGGTGATGACCCTGTGGCGGGAGGAACTCAACGCCGTCGCGCTGCGCCTGATGCGGGCGTGGGCGCTCTCGCTCGGCGCCGACGAGCACGTCTTCGACGCGGCGTTCGCGGAGAAGCCGTTCACGCTGATCAAGATCGTGCGCTACCCGGGCAAGTCCGACCCGACGCCGAGACAGGGGGTGGGCGCGCACAAGGATTCGGGTGTGCTGACGCTCCTCTTCGTCGAGCCGGGCAAGGGCGGCCTGCAGGTCGAAAAAGATTCGGGCTGGATCGACGCTCCCCCGCTCGACGGCGCATTCGTGGTGAACATCGGCGAGCTGCTCGAGGTGGCCACCGACGGTTACCTCAAGGCCACCGTGCACCGGGTGATCTCGCCGCTCATCGGCGACGACCGTATCTCGATCCCGTTCTTCTTCGGGCCGGCCCTCGACGCGACGATCCCTCTGCTTGCCCTGCCAGAGTCACTGCAGGCGCCGGGGATCACCGTCGACCCCGAGAACCCGATCTTCACGACCTACGGGGAGAACGCGTTGAAGAGCCGCCTCCGCGCGCATCCGGATGTCGCGGCGATCCACCACCCGGACCTGCTCGGCGACGCCTGAGAACTCAGCCGAAGTAGGTGATGTCCCAGTGGCTGCCCTCGTCGGCGTAGATGTTCCCGGAGGCCGCCTGGTATTGGGGAGCGCCGTCGCCGCGGTCGGCGATCCGGGTGAATGACCCGGTGATGTACGCGTTGTTGCAGTTGTTGTGGGAGATGTCGATCTTGTAGCCGTTGTAGTGGCTGTAGGTGCCGGACGCGTGCCCCACCTCGGTTCCCCCGGTGATGTTGATCGCGCACCCGCTCGCGTTGCGGAGCGTGACGATGCCCGACACGGAACTCTGGTTGACCTGGTCGAACGAGGTGCAGGTGGAGTTCGACCGCGTCGAGCAATTTCCGCTCGAGCTCCAGGTCACTCCGGCCGCCCGGAACTGCGACTCCGCGGATGCCTGGGACACCTTGGTGACCGCGTAGGCCGGGGCGCTGATTCCGACGACGCTGACGACGGAGACGACGAGGCCGGCGAAAGCCATCCCCAGCTTCGTCGTACGAGGATTCGTGGTTTCGATCTTCGCGACTGCGCGCATGGGCCGGCTCCTGGTCTCGCCCGACTCCGCCGATCGGCCGGCGGCCGGTCGTGCGGCACCCGGGCGCCTCAGTCCACCCTGCGCTGCCCTCGCGACGCAGTCAACGCCGGTGCGCGGAGTTCACCGGGAGTTCGGCGAACGGGTGGCACCCTCGCCGAGATACGCCGTTCCGGTCGAGGCCGACCCGCGGAACGGGCGGCCTCGACCGGAAAGGTCGATCTGGAGGGGTGGTCAGTCGTGGTCGCCGATCTCGGCCAGACGAGTCGCCTCGTCGGCGGTGATGCAGGAATCGATCACGGCGTCGAGGGCGCCGTTCATGACGGTGTCCAGGTTGTAGGCCTTGTAACCGGTGCGGTGGTCCGCGATCCGGTTCTCCGGGAAGTTGTACGTGCGGATGCGCTCCGACCGGTCCATGGTGCGGATCTGGCCCTTGCGCACGAGAGACGCCGCCGCATCGATCTCTTCCTGCTGGCGGGCGAGGACGCGAGCACGCAGAACGCGCATGCCGGCTTCCTTGTTCTGAAGCTGGCTCTTCTCGTTCTGCATGGCCACGACGATGCCGGTCGGAAGGTGGGTGATCCGCACGGCGGAGTCGGTCGTGTTGACCGACTGGCCGCCGGGTCCGCTGGACCGGTACACGTCGATCTTGAGGTCGTTGGCGTTGATCTCGACCTCTTCGGGCTCGTCCACCTCGGGGAAGACCAGCACGCCGGCCGCCGAGGTGTGGATGCGTCCTTGCGACTCGGTCGCCGGCACCCGCTGAACGCGGTGCACGCCACCCTCGTATTTCAGGTGCGCCCAGACGCCTTCCGCGGGGTCGCTGGACGACCCCTTGATCGCGAGCTGGATGTCCTTGATCCCGCCGAGGTCGCTCGTGGTCTGCTCGATGATCTCGGTTTTCCACTTTTTCGACTCGGCGTAGTGCAGGTACATCCGGAGCAGGTCGGCGGCGAACAGTGCGGATTCTGCTCCGCCCTCCCCCATCTTGATCTCCATGATCACGTCGCGGGCGTCGAGCGGGTCGCGCGGGATCAGCAGACGGCGCAGCTTTTCGGCTGCGGCTTCCAGCTGTTCCGTCAACCCGGGGATCTCTGCGGCGAAGTCGGCGTCTTCATCGGCCAGCTCGCGAGCGGCCTCGAGGTTGTCGCCGATCTCTTTCCACTCGTTCCAGGCCGCGATGATGCGGCTGAGCTCGGCGTAGCGCCGGTTGACCTTCTTCGAACGGGCCGGGTTGGAGTGCAACTCCGGGTCGGCCAGTTCGGACTGCAGCTCGTCGAATTCGGCCTGCAGAGTCAGAACAGACTCGAACATTACTTGTCCTTGTCTGACCCGTTCAGGGTCGGCATCGACTTCTGGACCTGCATCAGGAACTCGACGTTGGAGGACGTCTCCTTGAGGCGGCCGAGGATGACCTCGAGCGCCTGCTGCTGCTCGAGCCCGGCGAGGGCACGGCGCAGCTTCCAGGTGATCTTGACCTCGTCCGCGCTCATCAGCATTTCTTCACGCCGGGTGCCGGATGCGTTCACATCGACCGCGGGGAAGATGCGCTTGTCGGCCAGCTGGCGTGACAGGCGCAGTTCCATGTTGCCGGTGCCCTTGAACTCCTCGAAGATGACCTCGTCCATCTTGGACCCGGTCTCGACGAGCGCCGACGCGAGGATGGTGAGCGAGCCACCGTTCTCGATGTTGCGGGCGGCACCGAAGAAGCGCTTTGGCGGGTAGAGCGCCGAGGCGTCGACACCACCGGAGAGGATGCGGCCCGACGGCGGAGCGGTCAGGTTGTAGGCGCGGCCGAGGCGGGTGATCGAGTCGAGCAGCACGACCACGTCGTGGCCGAGCTCGACGAGGCGCTTGGCCCGCTCGATGGCCAGTTCGGCGACCGTGGTGTGGTCTTCGGCCGGACGGTCGAAGGTGGAGGCGATGACCTCGCCCTTCACCGTGCGCTGCATGTCGGTGACCTCTTCCGGACGCTCGTCGACCAGCACGACCATGAGGTGGACCTCAGGGTTGTTCGTGGCGATGGCGTTCGCGATCTGCTGCATGACGATGGTCTTGCCGGCCTTGGGCGGCGCGACGATCAGGCCGCGCTGGCCCTTGCCGATCGGGGCGACGAGGTCGATGATGCGCTGGGTCAGCTTGCCGGGCTCGGTCTCGAGGCGGAGGCGCTCCTGCGGGTAGAGCGGGGTCAGCTTCTGGAACTCGACCCGGTTGGCGGCTTCTTCAACGGTCAGGCCGTTGATCGAGTCGACCTTGACGATCGCGTTGTACTTCTGGCGGCCGTTCTGGTCACCCTCGTGCGGCTGGCGGATCGAACCGACGACGGCGTCACCCTTGCGCAGGTTGTACTTCTTGACCTGGCCGAGCGAGACATACACGTCGCTCGGGCCCGGCAGGTAACCGGAGGTACGAACGAAGGCGTAGTTGTCGAGGACGTCGAGGATGCCCGCAACCGGGATCAGCACATCGTCGTCGCCCAGCTCCGGCTCGAAGTCGTCGCCGGCGGTGACGCCGCGACGCTTGCGGTCACGGAACCGGTTGCGGTTGCTGCGGCTGCCGAGGTCGTCGTCCGGCCCATTGCGGTCCTGGCCGAGGTTGCGGTCCTGGTTCTGGCGGTCCTGGGCCTGACGGTCCTGGTTGCGGTCCTGGCCCTGGTTACGGTCCTGACGGTCCTGACCCTGGCGGTCCTGGTTGCGGTCCTGACGGTCCTGACCCTGGTTGCGGTCCTGGTTGCGGTCCTGGCCCTGGTTGCGGTCCTGGGCCTGACGGTCCTGGCCACGGTCGCCTTGGGCGTCCTGGTTCTGGTTCTGGTTCTGGTTCTGGTTCTGGTTCTGGTTGCGACCGGCCTGGCGCTGGTTCTGCTGACGCGAGGTGTCGTCACCGGCCTGGGCGCGGTCGCCGCCCTGGTTGCGGTCGCCGCCGCGGCTGCGGTTGCGGTTGCGGCCCTGGCGCGGCTGCTCGGCCTGCTCGCCCTGCTCAGCGTCACCCTGCTCGGCGGGCTCGACCGTCGGCTCGGTCTCGGCGGCCGGGGCTTCGGACGTCGGCGCCGTAGCGGTGACGGCATCCGCGTCGGCCTGGGCGTCGGCGTTGTTGCGGGCGTCGATGCTGCTGCGCGCGTCGATGCTGTTGCGGGCGGCGCCGTTGCGGGCGTTTCCGCGGGCACTGCCACGGCGCGAGCGTCCGGTGGTCGGCTCGACGATCGCGTCGGCCTCGGCGTCGGGGGTGGTGGGCAGTTCGGCGGTCGCCTCGGCCGCGGCGGCCTCGAGGGCTGCCGCTGCCTTCACGGTGACCGAGGTGGCGCGCTTGCGAGCCTGGCGGACCGGCTTCTCTACCGGCGTGACGGTTTCGACGGTCGAACCGTCGGCGGATGCGCCGGCGTAGGTGGCCGGGGCCGTGGTCCTGCGGGTGGTGGGGGCGGCATCCGGGAGGATGATGCCGAGTCCGAGGTCGCCGTCAGCGTTGACGTGGGCGATCGCGGGAGCCGCGGTCGCGGTGGTCGCACGGCGCGGTGCGCGCTTGCGGGGCGCCGTGGCGGGGGCGATGACGGTGTCGATGCCGGGAGCCTCGATGGTCGGAACCTCGAAGGTCGCCGCGGCGGCGGGAGCACTGTCCGCGGTGTCACCCGTGGAGTCGGTCCGGACCTGTTCCGCGGTGATTGCCTCCACGAGTTCCCCCTTGCGTAGTTTGGATGCGCCCGGGATGCCCAGTTCCAGCGCGAGAGCCTGAAGCTCGGCGACACGGAGGGTGGCCAGGTGCGATGAATCCGCAGCGATAGTGCGGAGGTTGACGTCAGTCACGAAAAATTGTCCTTTCCCCTGGCGTGAAAATGGTCGGCCAGGGAAGCTGTGTGCAGCGTCTCACGCGCTGCGGGTGGTCCAGTCCTGCATTGATGCGGACTGGAGTGAACACACACAGCTACGCACAGATGAGGCGATAGCAGTGAGTTACAGGGAATGCACCGGAGAAGGGATCCGTTCGTTAGACGGTTCCATCGGGTACGTATCAACCCTAGCAGAACGTCCGGCCGCTGAAGACGCCCCCACCCGGGGCACATCCACCGGGGCCTGCGCTGGCGGGGCCGGGCCGCCTCGACGGCGGCCCGGCGGCCCGGCGGCCCGCTCAGACGTCGGTGCGGGTGACCGTGGCGCCCATGAAGTCGACGGCCAGCATGAGTGCCTGCCAGGGCGTCTCGGACTCCGCGGCGACGAGTTCGGCGGCGACGAGCCGCTGGCCGGGGTCGCTGGCGAGCACGAGGATCGACGGGCCGGCGCCAGAGACGACGGCCGCGAAGCCGTGCTCCCGGAGCAGCGTGATCAACCGGTTGGTCTCCGGCATGGCGGCGGCCCGGTAGCTCTGGTGCAGCTTGTCCTCGGTCGCGGCCAGGAGCAGCTCGGGGCTCTGGATCAGCGCGGCGATGAGCAGGGCGGAGCGGGACACGTTGAAGACGGCATCCTCGTGCGGCACCGACTCCGGCTGTAGGCTGCGGGCGAGCGCGGTCGACATGGCGTGCTCAGGCACGAAGACGAGCGGCTTCACGCCTCGGTGCACCATCAGCTTCTTGTGCCGGGGGCCTTCGGGCGTCATCCAGGCGATTGTCAGGCCGCCGAACAGGGCGGGCGCCACGTTGTCCGGGTGCCCCTCCATCTCGGTGGCGAGGGCGAGGAGCGCCTCGGCGTCGATGTCGACGATGCCTTCGAGCAGGCCCTTGGCTGCCATGATGCCGGAGACGATGGCTGCGCCGGAGGAGCCCATGCCCCGGCCGTGCGGGATGACGTTGTGCGCGACGAGCTTGAGGCCGGGAAGCGGCTGACCGTAGGCGGCGAAGGTGTGGATGATGGCCCGCACGACGAGGTTGGACTCGTCTGTCGGCACCTCCCCTTCGCCCACGCCGTGAACCTCGACCGTGACCCCTGGTTCGTCGCGAACGGCGACGTCGAGGTGGTCGTAGTGGGCCAGGGCGAGGCCGAGAGTGTCGAAACCGGGGCCGAGGTTGGCCGTCGTCGCGGGGACCTGCACCGTGACGGAACGCCCGGCGAGCACTGAACGGCCGGACACGGCCTCGGCGATGGTCACTTGTGGACCAGCCCGAGCACGCTGGCGATCTCGGCGGTGTCGACGGGCACGATGGTCGGCTTCACGTCGGAGCCGTCCGCGGTGCGGAGGGCCCACTGCGGGTCCTTCAGGCCGTGGCCGGTGACGGTGAGCACGACGGTCGAGCCGGCAGGAATGAGCCCGGCTTCGGCGCGCTCGAGCAGGCCGGCGACGCTGATCGCGGAGGCCGGCTCGACGAAGATGCCGACCTCGGCGGAGAGGATGCGGTAGGCCTCGAGGATCTTCTCGTCGGTGATGGCACCGAAGTAGCCGTTGGTGAGCTTCTGCGCCGCGAGGGCGAGGTCCCACGACGCCGGGTTGCCGATCCGGATCGCGCTGGCGATGGTCTCGGGGTGGTCGACCCGGTGGCCGAGCACGATCGGGGCGCTGCCGGCGGCCTGGAAGCCGAACATCCGGGGCATCCTTGTGGTGGCGCCCCGCTCGAGCTCTTCCGTGTACCCGCGGGTGTACGCGGTGTAGTTGCCGGCGTTGCCGACCGGGACGATGTGGATGTCGGGGGCGTCGCCGAGCACCTCGACGACCTCGAACGCCGCCGTCTTCTGGCCCTCGATGCGGTCGGGGTTGACCGAGTTCACCAGGTGCACCGGGTAGTTCGCCGACAGGTCGCGGGCGATGTCGAGGCAGTCGTCGAAGTTGCCCTGCACCTGCAGCAGCTGCGCGTTGTGCGCGATGGCCTGGCTGAGCTTGCCCATGGCGATCTTGCCCTCCGGCACGAGCACGACGGCCTGGATGCC
Organism: Cryobacterium sp. MP_M3; assembly: GCF_015752155.1. Taxonomy (GTDB): domain Bacteria; phylum Actinomycetota; class Actinomycetes; order Actinomycetales; family Microbacteriaceae; genus Cryobacterium. Next base: position 68,727 of record NZ_JADOVI010000015.1, read on the forward strand.
GGCGTGGGTCGCATAGGCGGCGGCCGAGGCGGAGGTGTTGCCGGTGGACGCGCAGATGACGGCCTTGGCGCCGTCCTCCATGGCCTTCGAGATGGCCATGGTCATGCCGCGGTCTTTGAAGGAGCCGGTGGGGTTCATGCCTTCGTACTTCACCCAGACCTGCGCGCCCGTGCGGGCAGACAGCGCGGGGGCGGGGATGAGCGGGGTGCCACCCTCGCCGAGCGTGATGATGGGCGTGGCATCCGTGATGTTCAGGCGGTCGGCGTATTCACGCAGCACTCCGCGCCACTGCCGGGACTGTGTCTTCACGGCCGGCTGCGTCAGGGACTCTCGTTCGCTGGACATCAGACTCCTTCAACTCTCAAAACGGATGCGACATTGGTGACGAATTTGTTCTCGGCGAGATCTCTCACGGTGGCGGCGAGTGCCGCTTCCGTCGCCTCGTGCGTTCCGATGACAAGGGTAGCGGTGGACGACACGGGCGCGTGACTGGCCGTGCCCGGCTGGGCCGGCGTCATGGACTGCTCGACCAGGGCGAGCGAGACGCCGTGGTCGCTGAACACCCCGGCGAGCGTGGCGAGCACTCCGGGCTCGTCGGTGACCTCGAGGGTGACCGCATACCGGGTGGTGATGCTGTCGATCGGGAACACGGGCAGGTCGGCGTGACTGGACGCGGCGACCCCCGGCCCGCCGGCGATGTGCCGCCTGGCCAGCGAGACGAGGTCGCCGAGCACTGCGGAGGCCGTCTCCACTCCCCCGGCGCCAGCCCCGTAGAACATCAGGCTGCCGGCGGCCTCCGCCTCGACGAAGACCGCGTTGTTGGCGCCGTGCACCGCGGCGAGCGGGTGGCTGCGGTTCACCATCGCCGGGTAGACCCGGGCGGAGACGCCTTCCTTGCCGGTCGCGGCGTCGACGAGCCGCTCGCAGATCGCGAGCAGTTTCACGACGTAGCCGGCCTTCCGTGCGGATTCGATCTGCGCGGGGGTGACGGCGGTGATCCCCTCGCGGTACACGGATTCGAGCGGGACGTTGGTGTGGAACGCCAGGCTGGCCAGGATGGCAGCCTTCTGCGCCGCGTCGTAGCCGCCGATGTCGGCGGTCGGGTCGGCTTCGGCGTAGCCGAGGTCGGTGGCGAGCCGGAGAGCTTCCTCCAGGGTGTCGCCCTCGGTGTCCATCCGGTCCAGGATGAAGTTGGTGGTGCCGTTCACGATGCCGAGGATGCGCTTGACCTGGTCGCCGCCGAGGCTGTCCCGCAGCGGGCGCACGATCGGGATGGCGCCGGCGACGGCGGCCTCATAGTTCAGCTGGGCGCCGACCTGGTCGGCGGCCGCGAACAGTTCGGGGCCGTGCGTGGCCAGCAGCGCCTTATTGGCGGTGACGACATCCGCGCCGGAATTGATCGCCATCAGGATGTAGCTGCGCGCCGGCTCGAGGCCGCCCATCAGCTCGATCACGACGTCGGCGCCGAGGATCAGTGACTCGGCGTCGGTGGTGAACAGTTCGCGCGGCAGGTCGACGGTGCGCTCCGCGTCGAGGTCGCGCACGAGGATGCCGACCAGTTCGAGGCTCGCGCCCACCCGGTTGGCGAGTTCCTCCTTCTGTTCGAGCAGGAGGCGAGCCACCTGGGCGCCGACGGAGCCGCCACCCAGCAGGGCGACGCGCAGATTGCGGTATTCGATCATCGGACGGATTCCTTCGGTTGATCGTTGGTCGAGACCCCGGCATCGCGCGCCAGCAGGTCGGCGATGGTCTCGCCGCGCACCAGCAGCCGCGCCTCGCCGTCGCGCACGGCGACCACAGCCGGGCGGCCGACGAAGTTGTAGTTGCTGGCCAGCGACCAGCAGTAGGCCCCGGTCGCGGCCACGGCGACGAGGTCGCCCGGCGCGACGTCGCCGGGGAGGTAGTCGGCGTCGACGACGATGTCGCCGCTTTCGCAGTGCTTGCCGGCGATGCGCACGAGCACCGGTTCCGCGGCGGAGGCCCGGGCGGCCAGCCGCACGGAGTAGTCGGCGCCGTAGAGGGCGAAACGGGCGTTGTCGCTCATCCCGCCGTCGACGCTCACGTAGAGGCGGGGGTTCCCCGACACGTCGACCGCCTTGGTGGTGCCCACCTCGTAGAGGGTGATCCCGGCCGGGCCGGCGATGTAGCGGCCGGGCTCGAACGCGATCACCGGCACGGGGATGCCGCGCTCGGCGCACTCCGCGGCGACGATGTCGGCCAGGCGGGCAGCGAGCTCGGCGACGGGGGTGGGCCGGTCGGCGGAGGTGTAGGCGATCCCGAAGCCGCCGCCGAGGTTGAGTTCGGGCACCGGGCCGCCGGCGAGCAGGGCGGCGTGCACGGCCAGCAGTCGGGACGCGGACTCGGCGAAACCGTCCGCGCCGAAGATCTGCGAGCCGATGTGGCAGTGCAGTCCGACGAAGCGCAGGCTCGCCTCCGCGCGGATGCGGGCGACCAGTGCGGGGGCGTCCTCGAGCACGACGCCGAATTTCTGGTCTTCGTGGGAGGTGGCGAGGAACTCGTGGGTGTGCGCGTGCACTCCGCTGTTGACCCGGAGGCGCACGGCCTGCACGACGCCGTGCCGGGCGGCGGCTTCGGCGACCCGGCCGATCTCGAGCGGCGAGTCGATCACGATGGTGCCGACGCCGAGCCGGCAGGCGTCGTCGATCTCCGCGAGGGACTTGTTGTTGCCGTGGAAGCCGAGCCGGTGCGGCGGGGTGCCGGCCGCGAGCGCCACGGCGAGTTCGCCGCCGCTGCAGATGTCGATGTTCAAGCCCTCGGCGACCATCCAGCGGGCGAACTCGGTGGAGAGGAACGCCTTGCCCGCGTAGTAGATGCGCACGCTGGTGCCGATGCGGGCGAACTCGGACTCGAAGGCGGCGCGGAGCCCGGCCGCGCGGGTGCGGGCATCCGTCTCGTCGACGACATAGAGCGGGGTGCCGAACCGCGCGGCCAGGGAGCCGGCGCCGCAGCCGCCGATGACGAGTTCGCCGGCGTCGTCGCGGGTGGCCGAGGCAGGCCAGAAGCCGGCGGCGAGCGCGTTGGCGTCGTCGGGCAGGCCGAGCCAGTCGGGGGCGAGCGGGTTGGTGGCCACGGGTGAAAACCTCACGGGAAAGTCGAGTGGGTGTCTCACTGAGTGGCGAGCGAACCCGGGTTGGTCCCTGAAGCCAGTGAAGATGCCGCCGCGGGGAGAGCGGGGACCTGCGGCAATTCTAGCGACCGCGGCTGGATGCGCCGAATCGGTGTTACGCCGCGATTCACCGCTGCCGGCGGCTCAGCCGGCGTTGCAGGTGCCGAGCGTGGTGAGCGACTTGCGGGTGAGCAGCAGGCTGCTGGACTCGAGCGTGATCCGTGCCCGCTCAGGCGTGACGTTCACCCCGGCCAGGCTGACGCCCTCCGGGAGGTACTTCGCCACGCACACCCTGACCGGCTTCTGGCCGACGATCAGCGGCAGAAGCTCGCCCGCGTCGACGCTTCCGGAGCCGGTGGTGACCTTCGCGCTTTTCGGCGCGAAGAGCAGCGAGTCGGCGACGGCGGTCGGGGTGGCGGTGGCCTCATAGCCGATGGGGAACCCCAGCACGGAAAGGCTGCCGGCGTAGCGCACCTCCCCGTCACCCAGCACGAGTTTGGCGTCGGGGGCATCCGCGGCCAGCGAGCTGCGCAGCAGGGTGTTCAGCGCAGCCTGGTCCAGGTCGACGACGCCGCGAACGTCGCCGACGGGCTTGCCCTGGTCGACCGGAACCTGCGTGGCCACGACCCGGACGGATGCCGCCACGCCGTCGACGGAGAGGGCCGGCGCGGTCAGTGCGACCCGGTCGAAACTGCCGGACAGGTACTGGGCGATCACCGAGATGCCGCCGATGGAGACGCTCACGTCACCGGTGACGGTGTCGGGGAGGTTGTCGGCGATCTCCTGCTTGACCCGCCCCTCGGCGTAGCTGCGGGCTCCCGCGTCGACGATGAAGAACGCGGCGATCAGCCCCAGCACCGTGAGGCTGCCGATGACGATCGCGCTCATCCCGCGGCGACGGCGGGTTCGTGCCGCCCGGTCCGCCATCACATGCGCTCCGGGGCGGACACGCCGAGCAGGCCGAGGCCGTTGCGGATGACCTGGCCGGTGGCGTCGTTCAGCCACAGCCGGGTGCGGTGCAGGTCGGTCACCGGTTCGTCGCCGAGCGGGATGACCCGGCAGTTGTCGTACCAGCGGTGGTAGTAGCCGGCGACCTCTTCGATGTAGCGGGCGATGCGGTGGGGCTCCCGCAGCTCGGCGGCCTGGGCGACGACCCGCGGGTACTCCTGGAGGACCCCGAGCAGGGCCGACTCGCTGTCGTGCGTGAGCAGCTCCGGCGAGAACGCCGAGCGGTCGACGCCGGCGGCCACGGCGTTGCGGGCCACAGAGCGGGTGCGGGCGTGCGCGTACTGCACGTAGAAGACGGGGTTCTCGTTGGTGCGCTTGCCGAGCAGGTCGAGGTCGATGTCCAGCTGCGAGTCGCTGCTGGAGCGCACGAGGGAGTAGCGACCGGCGTCCACGCCGACGGCGTCGACGAGGTCGTCGAGGGTCACGATGGTGCCGGCGCGCTTGCTCATCCGCACCGGTTCGCCGCCCTTGAGCAGGTTGACCATCTGCCCGATCAGGATCTGCAGGTTGACGCCGGGCACGTCGCCGAACGCCTCGACCATGGCCATCATCCGGCCGACGTAGCCGTGGTGGTCGGCGCCGAGCATGATCAGGTTCTGGTCGAAGCCGCGTTCGCGTTTGTCGAGGTAGTAGCCGAGGTCGCCGGAGATGTAGGCGGGTTCGCCGTTGGAGCGGATGATGACCCGGTCGCGGTCGTCGCCGAACGTGGTCGTGCGCAGCCAGATGGCGCCGTCCGATTCGAAGATGTGGCCCTGCTCGCGGAGGCGGGCGATGGCGCGGTTGACGGCGCCGGACTCGTGCAGGGAATCCTCGTGGAAGTACACGTCGAAGTCCACGCCGAAGCCGTGCAGCTTCTCCTTGATCTCAGTGAACATGAGGTCGACGCCGATCTGGCGGAAGACCTCCTGCTGCTCGTCCCGGGGCAGCGTGGCGAGGTCTCCGTCGAACTTCGCGACGACCTGGTCGGCGATGTCTCCGATATAGGCACCGCCGTAGCCGTCTTCCGGGGTGGGCTCGCCGAGGTAGGCGGCCAGCACGCTGCGGGCGAACCGGTCGATCTGCGAGCCGTGGTCATTGAAGTAGTACTCGCGCGTGACATCCGCGCCCTCGGCCTTGAGCACCCGGGCTAGGCTGTCGCCGACGGCCGCCCAGCGCACCCCGCCCATGTGGATCGGGCCGGTGGGGTTGGCGGAGACGAACTCGAGGTTGATCTTGATGCCATCGTAGAGGTGGCCGCTGCCGTAGACCGGTCCGGCGTCGACGATGGTCTTGGCGAGCGCGCCGGCGGCGGCGGCCTCGAGGCGGATGTTGATGAAACCGGGGCCGGCGATTTCGACGGAGGCGACGTCGGGGAGGGCCTCCAGGCCCTCGGCGAGTTGCGCGGCGATCTCCCGGGGCGTGGAGCCGAGCGGCTTGGCGATCTTCATCGCAATGCTGGAGGACCAGTCGCCGTGGTCGCGGTTGCGCGGGCGCTCGAGGGTGACGTCGGCGGGGGTCAGATCGAGAGTGGTTTCGCTTCCCGACTGGCGTCGGCGCTCGCCCAACTGCTGGATCAGGGCGAACAGGGATTCGGAAAGCTCGGCGGGGGTCACGGAAACCAAGCTTACCGGCCCGGTTATCGGCCCCCTGCTTGGTAAGGTCAACCCGTGACTGACACCTTCTCGCCCTCTCTCCTCCGCAGCCGGCGCCTGCGCGCCGGCCTTGTCCTCGCGACCGGCACCCTCGCCCTCGCCGCGTTGACCGGATGCTCCCCGGCGGCGACGCCGTCGGCCTCGGGCAGCAGCACACCGAGCGCTTCGGCGAGCGCTTCCCCCAGCGCTACGGCGACTCCGACCCCGACGCCCACCCCGGCCGGCGCCGCGGTGGCGCTGACCTGCGACGAGGTGCTCACCCCGAACGACGTCTATGAGTACAACCAGAACACCGGGACGGCCCCCGACTTCACGGCGACGTCGGAAACGGCCAAGACCGCGCTCTCCTACCAGGGCCTTGCCTGCGGCCTCTTGAACCAGTCCAGCGGCGAGACCATTGAAATCTCGGTTGCCCAGCCCAACGCGGTGCTGATGACGTCACTGACCGACCAGGCCATCGCCTCGAGCAACCCCGTCCCCACCTACGGCGCCGCGCCGGTGTCCGGTTTCTTCACCACGAAGGCCGGGATCGGCGAAGCGCAGGTCTTCACGGCCAAGTACTGGGTCACTTTGAGCTCTCCGGGTTTCGTTGAGCCGGGCGATGCCGAGAAGCTCATGTCGGCCGCACTTTCGCACCTCCAGTAGCCGGACGGTCGCCGTTGGCGGTCCTTTTTCGCGACGTGCGACCGGCCGTTCACGGTCGAGGCGAACCACCGGGCCTCAGGATGCTGATAACCTAGTGTTTTCCCTGGCCCCCATAGCTCAGGGGATAGAGCACTGCCCTCCGGAGGCAGGGGCGGCAGTTCGAATCTGCCTGGGGGCACACCAATAAATTCCTGATCAGAAGATAGTTCTTCTCAGGAGATTTCAGCCCGGAATCGCTCGTGGCAACATTTTGGCAACACTTTTCTGAGCCACGAGCTGATCGAAGGCTGTCAAAACGGCCCGAAATACGTCCCGCGGTTGCAGAATCGGCACGCACTCATAGCAACGGTCGCACTGAGGCACTCGTCTCGATCCCGATGCGTGTTCACGTCAAACGTGGTCTGGGTCGATCGCCCTCGACCGTAGGCTCAAGCCATGATTCGCCTGCGTAAGACGCGTTGGAAGGTCGCCTACATCGTCGTCGGAGTGGTCTCGGTCCTCGCTATCGAAATCGTGATCCGACCGCTTATGTTCCCGAATCCGATGTATGCCGTCGTTGCAAACTCGCTGACCGTCCTGCTCTACTTTGGAGGAGTGCGATCCTTCCGCGGATTGGGCGAACCCATCGAGCCACCCCGCGCCTGGTGGAGAATGACTTCCAGGCCCCGAGCCGGATACATCATGGGAACGCTGCTCGTGCTGAACTCCGCCAACGGCGTGGTCGTTGCAGCCACTGGGCCACCGCCGTTGATATTTGACGTCGTGCTCGGCGTAATGGTCGATGCATCATTGGCGTTCTTGTACTTCAGATCATCTACCCGGCTCCGAAAAGCGCCTCCGCGCACAGTACAAGAAGTGCCGCGTTGGAAACCGCTCAAGAGCTAGCCAACCCGGGGACTCACGATCGTGACCTTTCACAGTCGTTCAACTCCATCCGATGGGCGCCTTATGGGTCTTGGTCGAGCGATCGGTTAGAGGCACCACTCTTCTGAACGATGAGTTGATCGAGTGCCGATGAAACGGCATCCAGGTCGCTGTCGAAGAGGTCCGAGTACACGTCGAGGGTTACCGCGGCGGAGGCGTGTCCGAGCATCCTCTGGACCGCCTTCACGTTCGCCCCGGCGCTGATCGCCAGGCTCGCCGCCGTGTGCCGCAGTTCGTGCGGCGTCAGCCCGGCGATGCCGACCTGCTCCGCGGCAGCGTCGAGCCAGCCCCGGCGAAACACCCTCCCGCGCAGCCATCCACCGCGGGCTGCAGCGAGGACAGGCTCGCCGCCCTGCCGACCGTCCACGAGCACACGCAGATCCGCGAGGATCGACGCCGGCACCGGGATCGAGCGGGCCTCATAGTCCTTGGGCTGGCCTTCGATCTGCAATCCGTCGATCTCGACCACGGTGTGCTGCACCTCGAGTCGGCCGCGCACGAAGTCAATGTCCTGCACCCGCAGCCCGGAGGCCTCGCCCCAGCGCAGCCCGCAGTAGGCGAGCACCTTCGCGCGCAGCCCGTAGCCGTTGGAGTGCCCGAGGTACATGCCTCGCCCGATCACGTCGACCGCCGCGGATAGGTCCCGAACTTGCTCGTGCGTCAGGTAGCGCTTCGATGCCTTGTGCACCTTCGGCAGGTTGAGGCCGTGGGCCGGATTGGACGCGAGCCTGCCGTCTTTGACGGCCATCTACAGGCTCCCGGACAGCACGTTGACGATCTTGCGCACGCTTGCTGGTCCCTGCGTCCTGGACAGCCCACTCGCCCAGGCCTGGACGGCCTGATGGATGAGTGCGCCGAGCGGGTAGTTGCCCAACTGGGGCCGGATGTGCCGAACGACGATGCCGCGCGCCCGCTCCCTGGACGTGGCGCGCCAGTCCGAGCGGCTGTCCATCCAGAGGTCGAGCCACTCCCCCACGAGCACCCGTGCTTTCGAGGGATCGACGTAGGCTCCGCGGCTCTTGTTGACCTCGATGTTCGCGAGGAAGAGTTCCGCATCACGCTTGGTGCGGAAGCCGCGCTTCTGCGTCTGGATATGGTCCGGCCGGCGATAGAGCACCCGATACCTTTTGCCCGAGGCCACTTGATAGGCGGTGATGCTTCCCACGATCCAGCTCCTGTCCGAGTCGACGTCGAGGACATCGTCCCCCGAACGACCGACAAGCGGCCGAATCGATCAATCGCCGGAACGAGGTCGATTCGTCGGCCGGTGTGCTCCGTCGCAATGATCGTGACTAACCACTCGCCTCGCCAGTACTTTTGTTCCATCTGCAGCCTCACGAACTGCCCGCGCTCCCCTTCTCGCCTCAGCACTCCTATTCAGAGTTCTCCCTTAGCCGCCTATCTCGGACTCCTCGTCTCCACTCTTACCTTCTCGTTTCTGTCTTTCTCTTTTCATTTCTTCTCCCTCCCCTATTCTCATTTTCCATTTCCATTTCCATTTCCCTGATCAGCCACCACACCTTTACTTCCCAACCCCCTACACAGTGCCGTTGGGTGTGGGGGGTTGGGAAGGGAGCGCAGCGAGGGTGTGGTGGCTGATCAGGGAAATATCGTCTTAAACCATTCGTTTGCCTATTCGCTCTCAACGAATAGGCAAACGAATACCCAAACGAACAGGTCCCTGGTCAGCAACACGTACGACCAGTTACACTGGTATATCTACTTAGATATGGCAGGAGAAAGGTTGGTGATCTGATGACCGCATCAGTTCTGCTCCGCGCATCCCGCCAGCGCCGCGGCATCAGCCAGGCCGATCTCGCCGCCCGCGCCCTCACGAGCCAGCCCGACGTGTCATCGATCGAGAGCGGCCGCAGAGTCCCCACCGTCGACACATTGGAACGTCTGCTTCAGCAAACCGGCCACCGTCTTGTCGCTGTCCCAGGCATCGGGCCGGATGCTGTCGACACGGCCGATCGGATCGCGAGTGCTCTCCGCGGGCCGGGACGAGATGCCGCCTTGCGTGTCTTCCTCGACTACTCCGACCAGCTCGCGCGCGTGGCCGGAGCCGATCGGGTCATTCTGACTTTCGTCGAGCCAGCCTCGACCGGGTCCGCTGCGTGGGATGCCGCCCTGGCCGCCGTCGCTGAGCACTGGCTCAGCAAGGGAAAGTTGCCCAAGGCGCACTGGATCAACGATCCGAAACGGTTTCTTCCCAGCCCGCAGTCACCGCAGCTGGGCGAGTACGACCTCGAGCCCGACCCGACCAACGTGCCGCTGGCGTTCCTGCGTCGTAACGTGCTCCTTGAACGAGAAACGCTGGCCAGCGTCTGATGGCCGGCCCACTCGATCTCCATGACCTCGTTTCGGGCCTTCGTGAGGTCGTGACGCGAGCGCGTAAGACCGGCATCCGTGACGTGTCTATCCGGATCGTTGGTGGAGCCGCGCTCCGGATCGCCTACTTCGAACGTGCGACTACCGCCGACATTGATGCCCAGATCCAACCGTTAGACCAGCTCGAGCCCATCATCAGGCAGATCGCGAGCGAACGGGATTGGCCGGCCGATTGGCTCAATGACAAAGCGACCATATTCATACCGCGCTGGGGGCGCTCAGTCGAATGGGAATCGCTCTTCGACGACGAGAACGTGTCCATCTGGATTGCACCCATCGAGGCTCTTCTGGCGATGAAGCTCAACGCCGCGAGGCCCGGTCGCGACACCGAAGACATCGTTCACCTCCTCGTCCTAAACGACATCCACACAGTCGCCGCCGCAGAGCAGCTCTTCGAAGATTTCTATCCAGGAGACGCTCTGACCGAACGCGCCGTCCTGCTCCTCGAACGCATCTTCGCCAAGGGCCTTCCAAAACGACCATCAACTCCACCACGCCCCGATTTTTCCTGATGAATACCCTTGTTTGTGGCAACAAAATGGCAACACTTGAGGGAAGACCAGCCTGATTCAGACCGATACGGCGTGATCATAATGTGCCCTCAATCAGGACTTTCCCCAAATCAGCGAAACGGCAAAACGGCCCAATTCGCCCTCCGGAGGCAGGGGCGGTAGTTCGGATCTGCCTGGGGGCACATCTTGTCGCGTGACAGTCCATTTCGGACTTCTTGTGAAGTCAACCCGGCGAATCCGCGGCCCGTTTCCTTGTCGCAGTGGTGCACCCGCTTGATCCCCACGCCGGCGTTCGCCGGCTGTTCAGCCGCCCGCCCGCCGGGCAGCGCTGTCGGCAGCCCCCACCGCGCCGCCGACGAATCACGCGACCTCGTACAGGCCCTCGAGCGCGCTGCTGATCGAGCCGAAGATGAAGAGTGCGTAACCAGGGCTGGCGGTGATGCTCTCAGTACGCGGCGTCCGGAGTTGCAGTGACGAAATATGAGATGGCGGCCTCCAGACTCGTGAACCGGGCGTATTCGACGGGATCCACGAATTCCATGACCTCGTAGGCGCCGCGGTTCTTGTCGATGAAGCCGACGAGGGACAGCGCATTGTCGGTCGCGATCCTGCGGTCACTGATCCTCCACTCGTGCTCCGACAGGGCGACCACCTGAATGTCCTCTCGGGTGCGAGTTCTCGATCGATTGGTGATCATGATGATTCCTCTCTTCCAAGTCCCCTCGCAGAATACATTCGCATTCCGGCGATCGGTTGTGCGCCATGGCAGTGGCTGCGGCCCGGTTCGCACGGTGTTAATGTGGGTGCGATCAGGACGCCGATGAGAAACGGTGCCGCCCATCGTTTGAGTACGGTCCGGTGAACACGGTGCGCGCATCAAGGGAGAGCAACGAGATGAGACCACTTCGCTACTCGATCAACGTCACGCTCGACGGCTGCTGCCATCACGAGTCAGGGCTCCCCCCGGATGAGGAGTCGATGCGCTTCTGGACCGCCGAGATGGAGCGAGCCGATGCCCTGCTATTCGGCCGGGTGACCTACGAGATGATGGAGTCGGCGTGGCGGAAGCCGGCCACGGGCGCGTGGCCTGACTGGATGGATGAGTGGCAGATCCCGTTCGCGGAGACCATCGACCGGGCGAAGAAGTACGTCGTGTCGAGCACGCTGAGCGGGGTCGATTGGAATGCCGAGCTGGTGCGAGGCGACTTGGGGCAAGCGGTTCAGCGGCTCAAGCAGGAGTCAGGCGAGGGCCTCTGGGTGGGTGGCGTGACGCTCCCCCTGGCATTGGCCGATCTGGGACTGATCGACGAGTACGAGTTTCTTGTGCAGCCGGTCCTTGCCGGACATGGGCCGACGTTGCTCGCCGGTCTGCGCGAGCGCATCCAGCTCGAGCTCGTGGACCGCCATGAGTTCCGGTCGGGAGCGGTCGCCCTGCGATACCGGCTCAGGTGAGTTACGGCTTGACGGTCAAAGCCGCTCGAAACCGCGAACCCGGACATCCTTCTCTGGCGAGCTGCTGCCGATGGCGGCCTGGATCCTCCGAATGATCGACCCGAGGATGCCCGACGAGAGAAGTCCTGAACCGAGTGGGCCCGCGGAGTCC
>NZ_JADOVI010000016.1 GCF_015752155.1 Cryobacterium sp. MP_M3
TGCAAACCCAACCACGCGTTGAAAACCCAGACCCGGTGGACCGTCACCCAGAAACCCGGCGGCATCCTCACCTGGACCTCCCCGACCGGACGGGAGTTCACCACCGAACCCGCCACCATACTGCCGACCGTGCTCCCCACCGGGCCGCCCACAGCCGGGCCGCCGACAGCCACGGCTCCAGACCTCCCCGACGACCCGCCGTTCTGAGTCAGAGGGAAGCGTCTGCCGCACCGGCCCCGGCCGCTTGATCACGCAAATAGCCGGCAAATCCGGCCGGGGTGCGGCCGCTGAGCCGCCCGGAGGTGAGCACCGGGATCAGCTCGGTGCGGATCTCGCTCACCCTCAGACCACGCAGGGCAGCGACCAGTCGCACGTCCTCATTCCCGTCGAGGAGAGCGAATTCTCCGGCCTGGTGGTACCGGTCAGCGCGCACTCCGAGGTTCGCGCCGTGCACATGGGTGTGCCCCTCGACCAGCCGATGCTGGGCGTCCCATCGCACCCTGCCTCCGTCCGACAACCCGTCGTCGGGAATGACCGTTCCCAGCACGAGGTCGACGGAGTTGCGGGCGAATGCGAGTTGAACGGTGAGCCAATTGGGCGGCACGGCGGAGTCGGCATCCGTTGTCGCGATCCAGGTGGCCGAGCTGAAGTCGTTCAATGTCGGCAGCAAGTGTCGCACCCCGGCCCGGCGGGCGACGCCGACCGCGCCACTATTCGTGCTGATGCTGCCGAATGCGGGCCAGTCCGCGACAACCTCGGCCGTTCCGTCGCTGCACCGGTCGAGAACGACCACGACATCGATGGCGGGCGGCGCCTGGCCGGCCACACCGCCGACCTCCCCTGCAGCGCTGACCTCCCCGACAGCCGTCGTCAACGCGGCCAGGCAACGAGGCAGGAGCTCTTCCTCATTTCGGGCCGGGACCACGACCACGACCCTGTCGATGGTGTCGCGGCCCGTCACGGCACCAGGCCCTCGTGTTGGGCGACAGAGCGAGCCGGCGCGGCTTCGAACACCTCGAGCAGGAAGTCGCGTTCCCGATGCTCGACGGTGCGCTCGAACCCGGCCAGATTGCCGAGTTCCGCGTGCACCTGGTCACCGGTCAACGGGTATTCCGGCACCGGATGCCTCCAGTGGCAGGCCACGATCACGCCCCCGGGAGCAAGGCTGTCGCGGCATCGCCGGAGCACCTCGCGCAACTCGACGGCTGAGAAGTAGTACCCGACCTCGGAGAACACGATCAGGTCGAAGGTGCCCTCCGGCCACTCGGCGGGCAGGGTGAGCCGCGCGAAGCTGACGCAGGGCCGTGCCGCCAGCCGGGCGCGGGCGACCGAGAGCGGCCGCTCCGCGATGTCGACCGCGCTGACCGTGTCGCACCGCTCAGCCAGGCCGGCCGTGAGCACGCCGATCGAGCAGCCCAGTTCGAGCGCCGCTCGGAAGCGTTTGCGAGGCAGGGCCGCCAGGGTCAGGAGTCGCTTGCGCTCCTCGTACCACCGGGTCTCGAAACCCCAGGGGTCACGGGTCCCCGCGTAGAACTCCTCGAAGAAATCCCCGGTCAGGCTGGATCCGGCGACCTGGTCCGGCAACGATAGAGCATCCGTCTCCGGCTCCGCGTCGATCTCGATGAACGTCTCGTACCCGCGTTCGAAGTGCACGCCGAAGGCCGCCTGGATGACGGGTTCGTCGCCGGGCAGCACGGAGAGCGGCTGCACCTGGCTGCGGTGCAGGGCCATCGCCCGGGTTTTGCACCGACGGTCCTCGGGTGCGAGGTCGAGGGTTCGAACCACCCCGTCCGACCAGACCGGGTCCCCGGGCGTGGACCAGTGCCAGGCCCAGATCGGGTATCCGAAGAGGCGCACGGCCCGGTCGCGGGCCGCGCGGTGGGCAGCTTCGGCAGCGGCCGCGTGGTCCGGATGCCCGTCCAGCCGCCAGGGGGCCACCAGCCAGGTTCCCGGCCCGCCGGCCCCGATCTCGGCGGAAATCGCGCGGACCGCATCGTCGTGATGGCCGGCCAGGGACCCGTCAGGCAGGTCGAGCAGGCGCACCAGCGTCGCCGGCGCCAGCGCGGCGACGGCGGCCGTCACCTCGACCTGGCGCAATGCCGCGAGCCGCGCGGGGTCGTGGGTGCTGGATCCAGGGTGGGAGGCCTCACCGTTGGTGAGCACCACGACCGTCACCGGCAACCCGGCCCGACCGGCCTGGGCGATCAGCCCGCCCGCGCCGAGGGTCTCGTCGTCGGGGTGCGCGGCGACCACGATGAGCCGGCGCAGTTCGTCGACGCGCAACGCCCGCTCCGAGGGGTCCGCCGGGAGCGGGGCGGACCCTGGCAGGGCCGCGCCGGCGGATGCCGCTTGCCCCGCTCGAACGGACTCTCGATGCGCCGCCTCCCACACGCTCTCGGCAGTGCCGGCATCCGTGTGGCTGAAGCTCACCATGGGGACACCCCGGCGCCCCGCAGCCGGCGGCCGAGCGCCGCGTCGTCCCGCTCGGCGTGGTGCTGGCGCACGTACAGCTGCAGGTCCGCGACGCGTGCCGCGTGCCGGGCGTCGAAGGCGAGCGGTGCGGGGCCGAGCGCGTGGCCCGTGCGGGTGATCACCTCGTCGACCACATGTGCGACCTGGCCCCTCACTCGCGCGGCGAGGAGGGCACCCTGGTCACCGACGGCGTCCCCGGCGTCGATCGCCGCCGCACCGGCGGCCAGGGAAACCCCGGCCGCGGTCAGGGCGATGTCGAGCGCGCCGAGGTGCGCGAGCGCGATCTGATCGGGCTCCCGCTCGAGAACCGACTCCCACACCCGCCTGGCCAGTCCGACGGCGCCACCCCACCAGCAGGCGGCCACACCGATCCCGCCCCAGGCGAAGCCGGGTCGGCGGAGGTACCAGTCGTCGTCCCCGACGGGCCGGGCAGGGACGCCCCGGAACTCGACCGGTCCGCTCGGCACCGCCGGGAGCCCCCGGCCCACCCACGCGTCCGTGCGGACGGTGATCCCTGGGTCGGCCAGGTCGACCAGGAACAGCCGCCGGGTGGAGGGCGAGGTGTGAGCGGTGACCAGGGCGTGGCTGAGCGAGCCGGCCAGCGAACACCACGGTTTCGTGCCGTCGATCCGCCATGGTTCGCCGTCGGTCTCGCCGGCCTCCGCGACCGGTGTCGCGTCGAGACGAGAACCGGCGCCTTCGGCGGCGAAGACCCCCCAGCTCGGTGCCGTGCCGCCGCCCGCGGCAAGCCCGGCCGGTTCGACGCCGGCCTGGTCCAGGATGGCGAGCGCGTCCAGGTGCGCCTCTGCCACCCGCGCGGCCGTGAGGTCTGCCGCCGCCAGGGAAGCCAGCGTTTCGAACAGTCGAAGCGTCCCTGCCGCGCCTGATCCAGGCCGGCCTGACCCCGGCCGGGGAACCGTGCCGTCGAGCTCACGGGCCAGGGCGATGGCGCGCCCGGCATCTCCGTTCACGGCGTAGGCCGCCGCCGCGGCTTCGCGCAGCCCGGCCTCCGCCGTGCGATTCTTCGGCGCGGTCAGCCAGACCGGCTCTGAGCTCTCGATTCGCGTCACACTGACCTCCCCCTTTCGTGCCGACCGCGCCTTGGCCGGTTGACCGACCCGCTGAATTGGAGCCGCGCTGGATTGGAGCCGCTGCCCCCGCTCAGGCGCTGCGGACCTCAGGCCTTGCCGACCGGCCTGGTCGGAGCCTTGGCCGTGGACTTACGGGGGGTGCGGTTCTCGGCGCTGACCATCCAGGCATACTGTTCCAGCTTCTCGATGAAACCGTGCAGGATGTCGGCGCTCGTCGGGTCTTCCTCATCGACCGCGTCGTGAACGGCACGGATGTTGTCGACCGTCGCGTTGAGGCGGTCGGTGACCAGGCCGACGGTCTCTGCGGTGTCCACCTCTCCGGCCGGGAACTTCGGCAGGTGGGTGGTGGCCGTGACCGTCTCGCTGCGACCGTCGGGCAGGGCGTCGAGGGCGCGCATCCGCTCGGCGAGTTCGTCGGAGAACAGCCGGGCATCGTCGATGATCTCGTCGAGCTGCAGGTGCAGGTCGCGGAAGTTCTTTCCGACGACGCTCCAGTGAGCCTGCTTGCCCTGCACATGCAACTCGATCAGGTCGACGAGGACGGACTGCAGGTTGGAGCCGAGTTCTGCTGATGCCTTCATGGTGTTGCCCCTCTCTCGCGCGAAGGAAACACGTCTCGGCCGCCTGCCGGCCAGTGTCCCCGCTTGGTTTCAGACAGCACTGTAGCAGGTGCGAAAGCGGGGCGCCGAGCCGGGAATCAGCGAGCGGCCCGACGCGTCTCCAGGCGCAGTTCGAGCTCGTTCATGACCACGGATGCGAGGTCCTCCAGGGTCGTGATCTCCTCCGGGGTGACCGTGCGAGGTTCGAAGTCGAGCACACAGAGGGTGCCCAGATTGTGCCCGTCGCTGGTCTTCAGCGGCACGCCCGCGTAGAACTGCAGCCCGAATTCGCCCGCCACGAGCGGGTTGGCGAGAGCACGCGGGTCGGAGCGGGCATCCTCGACCACCCAGGGAACGTCGCTCATGATCGCGGAGGCGCACAGGCCCGGGTCGCGGGGAATCTCGGCGAGGTCGAGCCCGTGATGCGACTTGAACCAGATCCGGTCGTGGTCGACGATGCTGACGATGGCGATCGGCACCCCGAAGATGCGGGCGGCGAGCGCCGCGATCCGGTCGAAGGCGCCGTCAGCGGGGGTGTCGAGGATCTCCAGGCGGTGAACCTCGTTCATCCTGGCCGCCTCGTCGGTGGAGAACGGCCGGGATTCGTCGGCGCGGTGCCTTCCCGTCTCGGCAATGACGGCCTGGCGGAGCGCGAGCACCAGTTCGCCGATCGGCGGCCGACGCTCGGGTTCCCTGGTGAGCATCGACGAGAGCAGGTCCCGCCAGGCCGGCGCGAGGGTCTCGGGGATGACCGGGTCGCGCAGCAGCCTCGCGAGCGCTGCCGGCACCGGCTGGCCCTCGAATTCGACCTCACGGGTGAAGCATTCCAGCAGCACGAGCCCGAGGGAGTACACGTCGCTCGACGGCCCGACCTCCTCGCCCCTCGCCTGCTCCGGGCTGAGATAGGCGGCGGTGCCCGAGGTCATCCCGTCGTTGGTCAGCCGTTCGCTGGAAGGGTACAGGGCGATGCCGAAGTCGGTGAGCTTTGCCCGGGCCCGCAACCGGCTGCTGTACTGGGCGAGCAGGATGTTGGCCGGCTTGATATCGCGGTGAACGACACCCCGGCCGTGGATGTACTCGAGCCCCTCGGCCAGGTCATACCCGATCTGGGCGATGTGGCGGGTCGAGATCGTGCCCTGCACGAGGCGCTCCCGCAGGTCGACCCCGTCGACGAGTTCCATCACGAGGTAGATCTGGCGTCGATCCGGGGACGCGCGGTGGACCCCCACGTCGAGAAGCGTGACCAGGCTGTGGTGATTCAGGCTCGCCAGCACGTTCGTCTCGGCCTGCTGCCTCGCGATATCGCCCTGGTCGACGGCGCTCGTGCGGAAGACCTTGATCGCCACGTCGCGACCCAGCCGCTCGTCGGCGGCACGGTACACCGAGGCCATGCCTCCACTGCCGATGAGCTCTTTCAATCGATAGCGCTCACCGAGGAGACCGGTGGGTTTCGCGGTCATTCGGCCTCCTGTCGGATTTGAGTATATGACAGCGCGAACCCCGTGATTTCACCGCCCAGGTGGCGGCTGCAGGGGGTGCGAGATCGGCCCAGGAGTGTGACACTGGGCCTATGACCAGCAGAGAAGTCCGGGGGCGCAGCCGCAGGGCCGGGTTGGCCTGCCTGGCCGCCGGGATCGTGCTCCTGGCGGGATGCGCCGCCCCGACGGCATCGACCTCCGGCTCCCCGACGCCGACGGCTACGGCTACGGCGACCTCCTCACCGACCTCCACACCGGCTCCGACCGCCTCTGCCGGCGTCGCCGCGTGCGGACCCAACCAGCTCGCACTGTCGCTCCAGTCCCGGCCCTACGACAGCGGTGCCGGCAACTTCTTCTGGGACCTGCAACTGACCAACAACAGCTCGGTCGAATGCACGGTCGAGGGGTACCCGGCGGTCTCCCTGATCAGCGCCAATTCCGGTGAGACGATCGGCGCCGTGAGCCCCGAGGAACCCGGCCGCTTCTTCCCGGTCGCCCTCGTGTCGCTGGCGCCGGGGGCATCCGCTTTCAGCCTGCTGCACCTCGGTCAGGCCGGGGCCTACAGTTGCACGATCGTTCCGGTCACCGAAGTCTCCGTCACCCTGCCGGACTGGACCGACCCGCGCCAGGTCGCCACACCCAACCAGATCGACGGCTGCGATGACACCAGCACCGCCGTCGTGCGCTCAGGGCCCCTGGCACCGGAACGGGTCGTCTTCTAGCGTGAACCAACCCATGGATGCCGAATCAGCCTTCATCTCCCTGGCCGCCGAGTTCGCCCCGGCTGGCGCCGTGACGGCGAAGATGTTCGGCGCCCGGGCCATCACACTGCGGAAGAAGGCGTTCGCCTGCCTCCAGGGCGACGCCATCGCGTTCAAGCTCGGCGCCGGCAGCGCGGCGCACGCCCGTGCCCTCGCCATCCCCGGCGCCGGCCTGTGGGATCCGTCGGGCATGGGCCGGCCGTTCAAGGACTGGGTGCTGGTGCCCGCGATCGACGGCCCGGAGCTCTCCGGCCTCGCCGAGGAAGCCCTGACCGGCCTCGCGGCCGCGCTGGGCTAGTTTCCCGTCCGCAGCGGAGCTTCCACGGCAGCGACGGCCCGCAGCTCCCGGCGCTCCGCCCGTCGCTCCCGCCCGCCTTCGACGAGGAAGTACAGCACCGGCAGCACGACGAGGGTGAGCAGGGTCGAGGAGACGAGCCCGCCGATCACCACGAGGGCGAGCGGC
Organism: Cryobacterium sp. MP_M3; assembly: GCF_015752155.1. GTDB lineage: Bacteria > Actinomycetota > Actinomycetes > Actinomycetales > Microbacteriaceae > Cryobacterium. The sequence goes on from NZ_JADOVI010000016.1 coordinate 6,865, forward strand.
TGGGAGATGAACCCTCCCTTGCCGGTGAGCCCGGTGGCCATCGGCAGCAGCGCGAAGATCGTGGCGAGCGCGGTCATCAGGATCGGGCGGAGCCGGCGGGATGCCCCGTTCACCAGCGCCTCGCGCACTGACAGTCCCCGGCGCCGATACTGGTTGACCAGGTCGATCAGCACGATCGCGTTGGTCACCACGATGCCGATCAGCATCAGCACCCCGATCAGTGACGGCACCCCGAGCGGGATGCCCGTGACCACCTGCAGGGCGATCGCGCCGGTGGCGGCGAACGGAACGGACACGAGCAGGAGCAGCGGTTGCAGTAGCGATCGGAAGGTGGCCACCATCACGATGTAGACGATCAGGATCGCCACCAGCAGTGCGATGCCGAGCTGCTGGAAGGCCTCGGTCTGGTCGGCCGTGACACCGCCGAGGGTCGCCGTCGCCCCGGCGGGCAGCGCGGGGCCGGCGAGCGCGGCGGCCATCTGCGTGTTCGCCGTGCCCAGGTCGTTGCTGTTCGGCGTGGCCGACACCGTGGCCGTGCGGAGCCCCTTCGTGGTCGTCAGGGTGGAGGGCCCGTCGACCTGCGCGACCGTGGCCAGGGTGTCGAGGGCGACCGGCCCGGCCGGCGTCGGGATCTGCAGGGCCGCGAGTTCGGCGGTGGTGGCCGGCGTGGTCGCCGATTGCAGGTAGACGGACAGGGTGGTCTCATTGATCACGATCGACCCGGCGACGCTGGGCTGCATGGCCTGCGACACGAGCGTGCCGAGGGCGAGCTCGCTGAGTCCGGCCTGCGCCGCGGCATCCCGGTTCACCGTGACGGCGAGGTAGGGGCGGGAGGCGGCGAGGTTGCTCGAGCTCTCCTTGATGGCGTCGAGCTTCTTCACGGCCGCGAGGATCGTGTCGGTGGCCTTCTGCAGGTCGGCGCCGGTGGCCGCGGTGATGTCGACGGCGATGTCGGATGACCCGCCGAACCCGCCGCCGCTCGTGACCGAGAACTCCCCGCTGTCCTTCAGCCCGGCCAGGGTGCCGCGCACGGCATCCTGCACGGCGTCGGGCTTGACCGTGCCGTCGGTGGTGATCGAATAGGCCACCGCGCTGGTCGAGGGCGCTCCGCCGCTGAAGGCGGCCAGCGCGCTGCCGCCGCCGATCGACACCTGCACGATCTTGATGCCGTCGGTGCCGCGCAGGGCCTTCTCGACGGCCGTGGACGCCGCGTCCTGGGCGGCGAGGCTGGTGCCCACCGGCAGGGTCTGGGTGACCCGGAAGGTGGTCTGCCCGGTCGAGCCGAGGAAGTTGATCTTCATGAACGGCACGATCGCGACGGTGCCGCCGAGCACCAGAACTGCGAGCAGCATCGTCGTCACGGCGTGGGTGAGGGTCCAGCGGATGACCGGAAGGTAGCCCTGCTGCAGGCGGCTGGGGTGCTCCGTGATCACATTCGCGGAGGCTTCGGCCGCCGCGTGCCGCCGGCGGCGTGCCCGTTCCTCGCTGCTCGAGTCGACCGAGGCACCCCCGGTGATCGAGCCACCCCCGGGAATCGAGCCACTCCCCGTGATCGAGCTTGTCGAGATCCCCATTCCGACCCCCGCCGGCTCGACCCCCGCCGCCGCAGGCCGCACCCGCGCGGGCCGGAGGAACCAGTACGCGAGCACCGGCACGATGGTCAGCGACACCAGCAGCGACGCGAGCAGCGCGATCGTCACCGTGAGCGCGAAGGGGCGGAACAGCTCACCGGTCGACCCGCCCACGAACGCGATCGGCAGGAACACCGTGACGGTCGTGATGGTCGAGGCGGTGATCGCCCCGGCCACCTCCCGCACCGCCCGCACGATGGTGTCGGCACGGTCGATCCCGGCGACCAGGTTGCGCTTGATGTTCTCGATCACGACGATCGAGTCGTCGACGACCCGGCCGATCGCGATCGTGAGCGCGCCGAGGGTGAGGATGTTCAGCGAATAGCCGACACTCTGCAGCCCGATGAAGGTGATCAGCACCGAGGTCGGGATCGAGATCGCGGTGACCAGGGTCGCCCGCACCGAGAGCAGGAAGACCAGGATCACCAGCACCGCGAAGATGAGGCCGAGGAAACCCTCCTGGGTGAGCGAGTCGATCGACTCCTGGATGAACGGCGCCTGGTCGAAGACCACGGTGAAGGTGGTTCCGGCGACGGCGCCCTCGAGCTTCGGCAGGATCGCCCGCACGGCCTTCGACACGTCGACGGTGTTGGCGGCCGGCACCTTCGTGACCGCGATCGTGAGCGCCGGCTTGCCGTCCACCCTCGAGATGCTCGACACCGGGTTCGGGCCGAGCGTGACCGTGGCCACGTCGCCGATCCGGGCCGGTCCGGCTCCCGGCACCCTGGAGATGAGCGGCAGTGCCGCGATGTCCTCCGCGGAGCCCAACTTCGTGCCTGCCTGCACGGAGAGCGTCTTGCCGTCCTGGCTGAGCGCACCGGCCGGGATCAGCGACCCGTTCTGCTGGAGGGCGTCACGGATGGCCTGCGTGGAGAGCCCGCGCCCGGTGAGGGCGGCGACATCCGGCGTGATCGTCACTCGGCGGCCGACGTCGCCGACGAGGGCGGCCTCGCGCACGCCCGCGACGTCACGGATGTCGCCGAGCACGCTGCGTTTGAGGTCGTCGGCCAGGGTGGCCTGGTCGCCGCCGGAGACGGCGAGGGAGATCACCGGGAAGTCGTCGATGCTGCCGCTGATCACCTGCGGGTCGAGGTTGTCGGGGAGCCGGGTCTTGATCCGGTTGATGGCCTGGCTGATCCGCGACTCCGCCTTGACCAGGTCGGTGCCGTAGGTGAAGGTGGCACTCACCAGGGATGAGTTCGTGCTGCTCGTCGTCGACGTGGATTCAAGCCCGGCGATGCCTTGGATCGCGGTCTCGATCGGCGTCGACACGTCGTCGTTGACGACCTCGGGCGAGGCACCCGGGTAGCTCGTCGACACCAGCAGCTGAGGCAGCTGGAGCGAGGGAATCAGCTCCTGCTTCAGGCTGGTCAGCGCGAGGCTGCCGAAAATGGCGGCGACGATGGTGATAAGCGCGATCAGCGCCCGGTTCTTCATGCTCACAACGGCGAGGAAATGCACCTGCCCAGTATCTCATTGCAGGGTGTGCAGAATCCGTGCCGCACCGGTCCGTGGGGTGTCGGCGGCGACGGCCCGCGCGTATTCTCGGCGGCAACGAGCCCCACCATCAGACAACATCCACTGACACCATCCACCGAGGAGAAACCATGTCCGTTGCACGCGTAACCACTCTGAGCATCCGGTCCGACACGTCGTTCGACGACGCGATCGCCTCCGGCATCGCCCGGGCGAACAAGACCCTGCGCGGCGTCTCCGGCGCCTGGGTGAAGGAACAGAAGGTGGAGGTCTCCGACGGCGCGATCACGTCGTGGGAGGTCGTGATCGAGGTGACCTTCGTGCTCGACGACTGATTGGTGCCCGGGGGCGTCAGACGACGTCGGCGAGGTACCCGGTGTCCGGCACCGGATGCCGCAGCAGCGAATCCCAGGCCAGGCCGAGCACGTCGACGGCCAGGTCCATCTCGCCGGTGCTGTAACAGAACGGAATCCGCAGGAACCGTTCGAAGGCTCCGTCGAGCCCGAACCGCGGCCCGGCCGGCACGAGCAGGCCGTGGTTGCGCGCGGCGAGCGCGAGCTGGGAGCTCACCGGCAGCCCGAGGTTGACCCAGGCGGTGATGCCGCCGTCGACGTGCGGCACCTGCCAGTCGGGGAACCGCGCGGCGAGCAGCCGCTCCAGGTGGTCGCGGCCGATCCGGAGTTCGCTCCGGCGGCCCTCGAGGATCGCCGGCATCTCGGCCAGGAGGCGCACCACGATCAGTTGCTCGAGGATGGGCGTGCCCAGGTCGTTCGCCGACCTCGCGGCAACGAGCCGGCGGATCAGCGGCCGTTCAGCGCGAATCCAGCCCACCCGCAGGCCGCCCCAGACGGTCTTGCCGACCGACCCGATGGCCACGACGTCGCCCGGCTGCCCAGGCTCGGCGTAGGCCGGGAAGGGCAGGAACTCGCCGGCCCGGTCGATGTCGAGTTCGGCGATCGTCTCGTCGACGACGAGCACCGTGCCCTGGCGGGCCGCGGCGGCCAGCACGCGCTCCCGCTGTTCGGCCGGCATGGTGCGGCCGGTCGGGTTGTGGAAGTCCGGCATCAGGTAACCGAGCACGGGGTTGCTGCGGCGGAGGGTCTGCAGGAGCGCGGTCTCGTCCCAGCCGGCGGTCGCGGCATCCTCGCCGGGCACGGCGGCCGACACGGTGACCGGCACGAGCCGGGCGCCCGCGGCGGTCAGCGCTTCGTAGGCGTGCGGGTAGGTGGGCATCTCGATCAGCACCCGGTCGCCGCGGCCGACCAGCACCCGGGCGAGCAGCGCGATCGCATGCTGGGCGCCGATCGTGACCATGATCTGTTCCGGGTCGGTGGGCAGCCCGCGGGCCCGGTACCGGTCGGCGATCGCGGCGCGAAGCTCCGGGATCCCGACGGGGTCGAAGCCGGAGCCGCCGAGCTGGCCGGGCAGGTCGCCCACGGCGGCCTGGGCGGCATCCGCGAGGCCGGCGAACGCCGGCATGGTGGCCTTGCTGAAGTCGAGGATGCCACCGGTGGCCGGCCCGGTGTGCGCCGCCGGCACCCCGGGCAGCCGCGCAAGGCTCCCTGAGCCGCGCACGCTGACCAGGAAGCCCGTGTCGCGCAGCCGGCGGTAGGCGGCCGTGACGGTCGTGCGGCTGACGCCGAGCCGCGCGCTGAGGTCGCGTTCGGCGGGCAGCCGGCTGTCGGTGGGGATGCGCCCGTCGAGGGTGAGCAGACGGATGCGGTCGGCCAGCGCCCGGTACGCGCTCCCGCCGTCGCGCCACTCCCCCAGCCTCGCCTCGAGGGCCCGCGCGCTCATCTGGTTCTCGACCATGAGGCCACTATAGGGAGATTGGCTACTTGATAACAGGCCAATAGTGCAATTGGATTGACGACTATGACCCGTCGCCTCTCCCAACTGCTCATTGGCCTCTTTCTTTATGGCCTTGGGATCGCGCTGATCGTGCGCGGCGAGATCGGCGTCGCCCCGTGGGACGTGCTCACCCAGGGCATCGACAGCCATACCCATCTGGGCTTCGGCCTGATCACGGTGCTGATGAGCGGCGTCGTGCTCCTGCTCTGGATCCCGATCCGGCAGAAGCCCGGCATCGGCACGGTGCTGAACGCCCTGCTGGTCGGGCCCTCCGCGGACGTGGGCCTCTGGCTGATCCCGCCGGGCCAGGAGCTCTGGCTGCGCGTGATCTTCTTCGCGGCCGGGCTGCTCGTGCTGGCGGTCGCGACCGGCCTCTACATTGGCGCGCACTTCGGCCCCGGCCCCCGCGACGGCCTGATGACCGGCCTGCACAAGCGCACCGGCTGGCGGATCTGGGTGGTGCGCACCGGCATCGAGGTGGTCGTGCTGGGCGCCGGCTGGCTGCTCGGCGGAAACGTCGGCGTGGGCACGGTGCTCTTCGCGGTGCTCGTCGGCCCGCTCTGCAACTGGACGATCCCGTTCTTCGCGATCAAGCGCCCCGCCGAGGCGGAGGCCGTGCCCACGCACCCCGGCCTCGAAGAGGCTCTCGAGGGCTCCGCCGTCCCGTCCGAACCCTCGATCGACAGCCCCGCCAACTGAGGCCTCCACCCGGAGGCCGATGCTGAGAAGTCGGTGGCGATTGTTGAACAATCGCCGGAAGTAAGGCATCCTTAGTCAAAACTTCCCGCAAGGGACGGAGGGGATAAGGATGTCCACCATCGACGTGAACAGCATCGAGCTGAGCGGTATCGACCTGAACAGCGACGTCGGAGAGTCCTTCGGCAACTGGAGCCTCGGCGACGACGCCGCCATCATCTCCTCGGTGTCGAGCGTGAACGTCGCGTGCGCGTTCCACGCCGGCGACCCGAGCACGATCAGGGCCACCTGCGCCGCGGCGGCCGCGGCACAGGTCACGGTCGGCGCGCATCCGGGCTACCGCGACCTCGCCGGCTTCGGCCGGCGCTTCATCGACATGGCCCCCGGCCACCTCACCGACGAGGTCATCTACCAGATCGGCGCGCTCCAGGCCCTGGCCGCGGTCGCCGGCACACGCGTCAGCTACGTGAAACCGCACGGCGCGCTCTACAACGCGATCGCGCACCACACCGTGCAGGCGCAGGCCGTGGTGGACGCCATCATGGCGGTCGATTCCGGCCTCCCGGTGATGGTGCTGCCGAATTCCGAGATCCAGCGGCTCGCCGACGCGGCAGGGCTCCGCACGGTCGTCGAGGCGTTCGCCGACCGCGCCTACAACCCCGACGGGTCCCTGGCTTCGCGCAGCCTGCCCGGCGCCGTGATCGTCGACCCGGCCAGGGTCACCGAGCAGGCCCTCCGGCTGGCGGCCGATCGCCAGGTGCGGGCGGTCGACGGCACGTTCCTCGATGTGCCCGTCGAGAGCATCTGCCTGCACGGGGACACTCCCGGCGCGGTCGCCCTGGCCGCCCAGGTGCGCACTGCGCTGCAGGATGCCGGCATCCCGATCCGAAGCTTCGTCTAGCCCGTGACGGGGTCGACTCGCGGCATCCGCGCCATCCGTGCCGTCGGCGATCGCGCCGTGCTGGTCGAACTGGACAGCCTCGCCGATGTGCTCGGCCTGCAGGCCCGGCTTCAGGAGGATCCGATCGACGGCCAGCTCGACGTGCTCGCGGCAGCCACGACCGTGCTCGTCACGGCCGTCTCCGCCGCGGCCGCCCGCGGGTTCGCCGCCGAGTTGCGAGGCCGCGACGTGACCCGGGCGCCGCACCCGGACACGACCCTCGTGCTGATCGACACCGTCTATGACGGCGAGGACCTCGCCCTCGTCGCCGCCGAAACCGGCCTCAGTCAGGACGGGGTCATCGCCGCCCACACGGGCCAGACCTGGACCGCCGCGTTCGGCGGCTTCGCCCCCGGCTTCGTCTACCTGACCGGCGAGACCCCGGCGCTCGTCGCGCCCCGGCGCGCCGAGCCGCGCAGCGCGGTGCCCGCCGGGTCGGTCGCCCTCGCCGGCGACTACTCCGCCGTCTATCCACGGGCCTCCCCCGGCGGCTGGCAGCTGATCGGCCGCACGGATGCCCGGATGTGGGATCTCGACCGAGCCCGGCCTGCCCTCGTGCGGCCCGGCAACCGGGTGCGATTCCGTGCGGTGCGCGAGTTCGTCGTCGCGGCTGCGGGCTCGACGAACGCGGCAGTCGAGGCCGCGGAGGGCGAGCGGAGCCACGGGATCCTCGTGGTCTCCCCCGGCCTGCAGACCACCGTGCAGGACCTCGGCCGTCCCGGCTTCGCCGACCTCGGCGTGGCAAGCTCCGGCGCGCTCGACCGCGGCGCCCTCCGCCGGGCCAACCACATCGTCGGCAATCCGGCCACGGCCGCCGTGCTCGAGAACGCCCTCGGCGGGCTCGTCCTCACGGCAGAGACCGACCAGGTGCTGGCCGTCACGGGCGCGCCGATGAGCCTCACGGTCACGGCGCCCGGCATCACACCCGGCGGCACGCCCGGCACTGCTCCCGTGCGCCGCGAGCCGCCGATGGACGCCCCCATCTCCCTGCTCGCGGGTGAGACGCTCACCCTCGGCCCGCCCCGCGCCGGGGTGCGCAGCTACCTGGCCTTCCGCGGCGGGATCGACGTACCCCCGGTGCTCGGCAGCCGCTCCACCGACACCATGTCCGGGATCGGCCCGGCCCCGCTCGTCGCCGGCGACCACCTCCGGATGCTTCCTGCCGCCCCCGGCAGCGCCGTGCACGGCCCCGAGATCCCGCCGGCCCCGCCGGCCGAGGTCACGGTGCTGCGCTTCGTGCCCGGGCCGCGCGCGGACTGGTTCGACGCGGCATCCGTCGCCCGGCTCGCCGAGAACGAGTGGGCGGTGAGCGCGCAATCGAACCGGATCGGCCTCCGTCTCGACGGCGAGCCGCTCGTGCGGTCCAGGCCGGGTGAGCTCGCCAGCGAGGGCACCGTGAAGGGCGCCGTGCAGGTGCCGCCGTCGGGCCTGCCCGTCCTGTTCCTCGCCGACCACCCCGTCACGGGCGGCTATCCGGTGATCGGGGTCGTGCTGGCCGAGGACCTCGACCTGGCCGCCCAGCTGCCCACCGGCGCCCGCATCCGGTTCGACGCGGCACCCGGCGGCGCACCCTCGATCGTCCCCATCCCCGCAACGGAGAGCTGAGACCATGCAGAAAGTCCTGATTGCCAATCGCGGCGAGATCGCGGTGCGCATCATCCGCGCCTGCGACGATGCCGGCCTCGAATCCGTCGCCGTGTATGCGGGGGTCGACGCCGACGCCCTGCACGTGAACGCCGCCACCGAAGCCTGGGCACTGGGCGGGGACAGCCCGGCCGACAGCTACCTCAACGTGGCCAGGCTGCTCGACATCGCCCGCCGGTCGGGCGCCGACGCGGTGCACCCCGGCTACGGCTTCCTCTCGGAGAACGCCGACTTCGCCCAGGCCGTGCTGGACGCCGGCCTGGTCTGGATCGGCCCGGCACCGGAGGCCATCCGGGTGCTCGGCAACAAGGTCTCGGCCAGGGAACTCGCGATCCGGGTCGGCGCTCCCCTCGTGGCCGGGTCGGAGGGCACCGTCGAAACGGCGGCCGACGTGCGCGCCTTCGCGATGGAGCACGGCCTCCCGGTCGCGATCAAGGCGGCCTTCGGCGGCGGCGGGCGCGGGCTCAAGGTGGTCTGGGACATGGATGCGATCGAGGAGTCCTTCGACTCGGCCGTGCGCGAGTCGACGGCCGCGTTCGGCCGCGGCGAATGCTTCGTCGAGCGCTTCCTGCACAAGCCCCGCCACGTCGAGGCGCAGATCCTCGCCGACACCCGCGGCAACGTCATCGTCGTCGGCACCCGGGACTGCTCGCTGCAGCGCCGCAACCAGAAGCTCGTCGAGGAGGCGCCGGCGCCGTTCCTCACGTCCGCCCAGCGCGCGCAGATCTACACCTCGGCCAAGGCCATCTGCCGGGCTGCCGGCTACACCGGCGCGGGCACCGTCGAGTACCTGCTCGCCCAGGACGGCACCATCTCGTTCCTCGAGGTGAACACCCGGCTGCAGGTCGAGCATCCGATCACCGAGGAGACCAGCGGGATCGACCTCGTGCTCGCCCAGCTGACCATCGCAGCCGGCGGTCCACTTCCGGTGGCGGCCGACCCCGAGCCGCGCGGGCACTCCTTCGAGTTCCGGATCAACGCCGAGGATGTCGGGCGCGGGTTCCTGCCGTGCCCCGGCACCGTGGCGACGTTCACCGTGCCGACCGGGCCGGGCATCCGCGTCGACACGGGAGTGCGGGCCGGCGGCCTCGTCCCGGCCCAGTTCGACTCCCTGCTGGCCAAGCTCATCGTCACCGGGGCAGACCGCCAGCAGGCGCTCCGCCGCGCCCGGCGGGCCCTGGCCGAGTTCGAGATCACCGGCCTGCCGACGGTGCTGCCGTTCCACCGGGCCGTGGTGCGGGCACCGGCGTTCACCGGCACCGACCGGCTCGGCGTGCACACCGGCTGGATCCAGGCCGACTTCACCGAGCAGCTGCCGAGCGACCCCCAGTTCAACCCGGCGGCCCCCGAGGCACCCCGCCACACCATCAGCATCGAGGTCGACGGCCGGCGGATGGCGCTCGGCCTGCCGGCGGGCCTGCTCGACGCGCTCGTGCGCGGTGCGAGGCCGGGAAACGGCCCAGCGGATGGCTCGGCGGCCGGTGCGTTCTCGGCCGAGGGCACGGCCGGCACCGCCACCGGCACAGGCAGCCCGGCGTCGCACGCCGACCCGAGCATCCTCAGCGCCACGATGGGCGGTTCGGTCGTGAAATGGCTGGTGGAACCCGGCACCGCGGTGACCGAGGGCGACCCGGTGCTCGTGCTCGAAGCCATGAAGATGGAGTCGATCGTGACGGCTCACCGCACCGGCATCCTGCGGAACCCGAGCGTGCACCCCGGCGACGCCGTGGCCGCGAACTCCGCCGTGGCCTCCATCGGCGACTGAGCCGGACCCGCCCGCACCATGACGACCCGGAACGGGACTGCCCTCAGCGGGACGGCCCGCAACGGGACTGCCCTGGACGCGCCAGCCCGTATCGTGGCAGCATGACCCTCGCCGAGATCCTGGACGACCTCCGCCGCACCCGGGCGTCCGGCCTGCACGCCGAAACCGGCCTGTGGGTGGCCGGGGTGCTGCGCGAGCAGATCGCCGCCGGGAGGCTCGAGCCCGGCACCAAACTGCCCGAGGAAACCCTGGGCGACGCGCTCGGAGTGTCCCGGAATACCCTGCGGGAGGCATTCTCCACCCTGAGCGCCGAGCGCGTGGTCACCAGGTTCCCCAACCGCGGGGTCTTCGTGTCCCGGCCGACGACCGACGATATCCGGGAGATCTACCGGGTGCGGCGCTATCTCGAGCCGGCCGCCGTGACCTGGACCCCCGCGGCCGATCTCGGCCCCGTCTGCCTCGCACCACTGGGCCAGGCGGTCGAACGGGCGCGCGCCGCCAGGGACGCCGGGTCGATCCCGGGCATGGCCGGGGCCAACCAGGACTTCCATGCCGGGATCGTGGCGCTGGCCGGCAGCGATCGCCTGGACCAGCTGATGAGCCAGGTGCTTGCCGAGATGCGCCTGGTCTTCCATTCCATGGCCGAGAACGCGCTGTTCCACGCGCCCTACGTCGAGGAGAACGCCCGGATCGTGTCACTGCTCGCGGAGGGACGCCAGTCCGACGCCGCCACCGTGCTGGCCGACTACCTCGTTCGCGCCGAGGCCCAGCTGCTCGCCGCCGTCGCCGCCCGCGCCGGCGGCTGATTCAGGAGATCCGACCCCAGGCTCCGCGCCGGGTCCCGGACCAGTGCGGTCGCCCGGCCGCGCGCGGAGAATCTCCTGAGTCAGGCACGACGCGACCCGATTGCTGCGGGATTGCGGCGGGATGACGCGCGGTTACGGCACGAGGTAGTCGGAGTCGCGGGCGTCCGTGATCAGCATGTGCCCGGGGGCGTGGCCGATCGCGAGGGGCGGCCGCGACTCCATCACCGCGGCCTGCGGGGTCACCCCGCAGGCCCAGAAGACGGGGATGTCCCCCGGCCGGAGCGAGACGGCCTCACCGAAGTCGGGCGCGGCCAGGTCGGCGATGCCGAGGCGTGCGGGGTCTCCGACGTGAACCGGGGCGCCGTGCACCGCCGGGTAGCGCGCGCTGATCCGCACCGCACCGGCCACCTGCTCGGGCGGGATCGGCCGCATCGAGACCACCAGTGGGCCACCGAGTGAGCCCGCCGCGGTGGATCGCACGTTCGTGCGGTACATCGGCACGTTCCGGCCCTGGTCGATGTGGGCCACCGGGATGCCGCCGTCCTGCAGCGCGGCCTCGAAGGTGAAGCTGCAACCGAGGATGAACGTCACCAGGTCCGGTCGCCACCACTGCCCCAGGTCCGTCGGTTCGGCGACGAGCTCGCCGTGCTCGTAGACCGTGTAACGAGGCAGGTCGGTACGGATGTCCCCGCCGGCCAGCAGGGCACCGCTGGTCTCGCCCTCGTCCAGCACGCCGAGCACGGGACACGACTTCGGGTTCCGCTGGGCGAAGAGCAGCACGTCGAAGGCCTGCGCGCGCGGCACGATCAGGATGTTGGCCTGGGTGAAGCCCCGGGCCCAGCCGGCGGTCGGGGCGACGAGGCCGCCCCGGAAGTGCGCGCGGGCCGCCGCCGCGGTCAGGGTGGCCCGGTCCGGCGGGAGGGCGGGCATCCGTCTACACCCAGAGCTTGGCGAGGCCGCCGAGCGACTGGTAACCGAGGAAGAGCGTGAGCAGCCACGCCAGCACCCCGATGGCCAGCAGCCACTTCGGGTAGACGTAGCCGCCGAGCAGGTCGCGGCGGCGCCACGCCACCCAGAGGATGACAGCGAAGCCCACGGGCAGGATCAGGCCGTTGATGGCCCCGGCCATGATCAGCAGTGTCGCGGGCGCCTGCCCGAGGAGCGTGTAGACCACGGTCGACACGGCGATGAACGCACAGGTGGCGATGCTGCGGGTTCGCGGGGAGGTCCGCGGGGTGGTCACGAAGGAGATCGAGGTGTACGCGGCCCCGATCACGGAGGTGATCGACGCGGCCCAGAGCACGATGCCGAAGAGCCGCAGCCCGATCTCGCCGGCCGCAGCCTGGAACGCCTCAGCCGGCTGGTTGTCGCTGGTCAGCGCGACCCCGCCGGCGACGACGCCGAGGATCGCGAGGAACAGCAGAACCCGGATCACGCCGGTGATGATGATGCCCAGGACCGAGCTGCGGGTGATCGCGGTGACGTTGTCACGACCAGAGACGCCGGCGTCGATCATCCGGTGCGCTCCGGCGTAGGTGATGTAGCCGCCGATGGTGCCGCCGATCAGCGTGGTGATGATGAGGAAGTCGACGCCGTCGGGGATGACCGCGTTCTTGAGGGCCAGGCCGAGGGGCGGATGCGACACGATCGCCACGTAGGCGATCAGCAGGATCATCACCGCGCCGAGCACGACGACGATCTTGTCGAGCGCGAGCCCCGCCTTCTTGCTCAGGAAGATCGCGATGGCGATCACGGCGGAGATGACGCCGCCGACCTTCGCGTCGACGCCGAACAGCACGTTGGCTCCCAGGCCGGTTCCCGCGATGTTGCCGATGTTGAAGACCAGCCCGCCGAGGCAGATCAGCGCGGCGAGAAACCAGCCCGAGCCGGGAAGGACGGTGTTGGCGAGTTCCTGGGCCCGCTTGCCGCTGACGCCGATGACCCGCCAGACGTTGAGCTGCACGGCGATGTCCACGAGGATCGAGACGAGGATGGCGAAGGCGAAGGCGGCGCCGAGCTGCACCGTGAAGCTGGTGGTCTGCACGATGAAGCCAGGCCCGACGGCGCTCGTCGCCATCAGGAACATCGCCCCGAGGAGGGCGCTTCGCTGGGTCTTCCGCCGCCCGGCCGGCTTCTCCGGGCGGGGGCCGGAGGGGCGTTTGGTTCGTGCGGGGCTCACGGTGGTAACCATCGGGCGCTCACTTCTCTGTGGGGGAATGCTGTCAGCACCGGCGGCCACTGAGTTCGTGACAGCCTATAGATTGTTCAACAATCAGCGCAACCCCATCGCGCAGGTGAACCGCTGACACCCCCCGAAAGAGGGCAAATGGTCGGTCCGGGAGCACCAGACCGACCATGTGCCCGCCCTGCTCTAGGTCTCCTGCGACGGCCGCAGGTGTCGATCGGAGTAGACGACCATGGCGTCGCGCACGAATTCGGCGCCGCGAACCCCGCCGAAGTTGGCCGCGAACCGTTCGTCGGCGACGTACATCTCACCGAGCCCGACGAAGTATTCCCGGGTCGGTCCGGTCGTGCCGGCACCGGGCGTTCCCGGGATGCCGGCCAGCCAGTCGAACTGACGCCCGGCCAGCCGCTGGCCCTCCTCGCCCTCGGGGGCGAGGCCTCGCTCGGCGGCGGCCTGCCACTCGGCCGCGAGCTGCCGCTGCTCGTTCTGCCAGGCCGCCTTCTCGGCCGGGCTCTTCCTCGTCCACCAGGCGTCGCCGTCGGCATAGGCGGCCTTCCCCCAGCGTCCCTCGACCTCGTCCCGGTGGGCCGTGTGGTCGAAGCCGTCGAACATCTGCTCAGCCATGAGTTGTTCCTTTCTGTCCAGGGTGTCAATCGTGTTCTCGATGGAGCGAATCTGCCGGGCGAGCCTCACTCGCTCTTGGCGCAGCCAGTCGAGGTGGGCGGCCAGGGCGCGCGTCTCATCCGTCTGCTCGTCGATCACCTCGCGAATGGCGAGGAGGCCGAGGCCGAGGTCGCGGAGCATGAGGATGCGCTGCAGCCGCACGAGCGCGCGCTCGTCGTAATAGCGGTAGCCGTTGGCGCCGATCCGGCTGGGCTCGAGCAGCCCGACCGTGCCGTAGTGGCGCAGCGTGCGGCTGGTGGTGTTCGCCAGTCGCGCGATGTCCTGGATCGACCAGTCCATGGTGCCTCCCGTCGTGTCGAGTGTCTCGAATGCGTCGATTCCCACCCTAGAACTTGACGCAGCGTCAATGTCAAGGCGGATCGGCGCCGGGTGTCGAGGCCCGAAGCGTCGAGGCCCCGAGCGTCGACCGGATCAGAGCGTCGACCGGATCAGGCGCAGAAACCGGCGATGGTGCCGGCCAGGATCTCGGTCAGCTGGAGCACGGATACCTCCTCCGCCCACTCTTCTGCGGCGTGGGCCCCGCCGCCGGCGACGCCGATCACCAGGCAGGGGATGCCCGCCTCGTGGAGCAGCCCGGCGTCCGTCCAGAACGGTTCGCCCCGCGTTGCCGGAGGATGCCCGAGCACGCGGCCGGCCTCGGCTCGGGCGAGCCGCACGATCGACCAGTCCGGATCGGCCTCGAACGCCGCCCGCGCCACGAGCCGGGTCAGGCGAAAACGGAAGTCCGCGGTGCGCTCGGCGATGGCCGTGAGCAGACCCCGCAATTCCGCCTCGACGTCGTCGGGCGTCTCGCCGGGCAGCGTGCGGCGCTCGATCGTGAGCGTGCAGGTCGCGGCGACGGTGGCGGCATCAGTGCCCCCGCGGATCATGGAGACCCGCACCGTGCCGTGCCCGAGGAGCGGATGCGCCGGACCGGCCTCGATCTGCTCGCGCAGGCCGTCGAGGGCGCGGAGCACGAGACCGGCGTGCGCGATCGCATCGACGCCCCGCTCCGGCTGGGAGCCGTGTGCGGCCAGCCCGATGAGTTCGAGCTCGAACCAGGCGAAGCCGCGGTGGGCGAGGGTCAGGCAGAGCTCGCTCGGTTCCGCCACGATCGCCGCGTCGGCCCGGTGGCTGCGCAGCACCTCCATGGTGCCGAGGCTGCCGAATTCCTCGTCGGCGACCAGGGTGACGAGCACGTCACCGGGGAGCCCGGCGGCGGATGCCCGCGCCGCCGCGACGAGGATCGCCGCCACGCCACCCTTCATGTCGAAGGCGCCGCGGCCGAGCACCCGGCCGCCGCGCCGCTCGCCGGAGAACGGGTCGCCGTCGTAGCCGGCGACGCCCACGGTGTCGAGGTGGCCGTTGAGCATGAGGGAACGGCCGCCGCCGCTCCCGCGGAAGATGGCGACGATCGAGGGCCGCCCCGGGCGTTCCTCGAGGCGGTGAACCTCGAAGCCGTGGCCCTCGAGCCAGCGCGCGCACCAGTCCGCGATCGCCACCTCCCCGGCCGCGCCGGGCACGAGATCGGGATTGACCGAGTCGATGCCGATAAGCCGCCGCATCAGGTCGATCGGGTCGTCGGCTCCGCTGGTCCCGGCCCCACTCCGCTCGCTGGTCACAGCTTGAATCTACCGGCGGCCGGCGCGATCCCGGAGGATGCATCGGTACCATGTGGCATGCGAAGTGCGACGGATGGCGCGACCGATGGCACGGTGACGGATGCCCCGCCGCTGGTCTCCTGGGGACTCCTGCCTGCCGGGCTGCTGTCAGCGTCGGCGGTCCTGCTCTTCGGGGTGCGTGCGGCCCTCCCCGGCTATGCGCTGCTGATCGCGGCCCTGGCCCTGGCCTTCGTCGTGAACCGAGCGCTGTTCAAGGACCTGCTCCTGCTCGCGCTCGGCCTGGTGATCATCAGCACGATCTCGGTCGAGGCGAACATCGACTACCCGAACATGGCGTTGATGGGCACCGTGCTGACCCTCGCGGTGCTCGTGCCCTATCTGATCTCGCGCTACGGCTACCGGGACCACGCAATCCGCTTCCCGATTCGAACCGGCCAGCGCTGGAGCACCCTCGAACGCTGGTATCTCGTCATCGTCGTCGGCCTCGGCTACGCGATCCTCCCGACCTATTTCATCCGATCGGGCGCCTACCAGAACTGGCCGGCAGTGACCGTTCCCGATGAGATCGCACGCCTTTTCGTAGGCGTGGGCTTCGTCGGCATCTGGGACGAGCTGTTCTTCATCTGCGTCGCCTTCACCCTGCTCCGGCGCCATTTCCCGGACTGGCAGGCCAATCTGCTGCAGGCGGTGATCTTCTGCTCCTTCCTCTGGGAGCTCGGCTACCAGAGCTGGGGCCCCCTGATGACCTTCCCCTTCGCGCTGCTGCAGGGTTACACGTTCAAACTCACCAGGTCACTCACCTATGTCGTCTGCGTACACCTGCTCTTCGACCTGGTGGTCTTCCTTGTCATCGTGCATGCGCACACGCGCGAGTGGCTGGCGATCTTCCCCTACTGACCGCGCCCCCGTCGGACCCGGCGCCAGGATTTCGGCCCACCCAAGCACCGGCGGTCGGGCCCGTCGAGACCCCGAACCCCCGAACCCCCGAACCCCACGGTGGTCGAGCCCGTCGAGACCCGCGGCCCAGATTCCGATGATCTCAGCCTTACGCGCGGTCCCGGCGGAACCGGCTGGCCGTTCAGTCCGTGTCCTGGTCCGCGGCCGGCGTGCCCGGGTCGAGCTGCCGGCGCGTCTTGCCGGGGAGGGCGATGCGCGTTTGTTCCGGGTCGACCGACACCGGTGGTTTCAGCCAGTACTGGTCGCCGTCGCGGAGGATGACCCAACCTGTGTTGTGGAGGAGCAGGTGGTGGGGGTGGCAGAGGCTGACGCCGTCGGCGAGGTCGGTGTGGCCCTGTTCGAGGAGCCAGGTTTTGAGGTGGTGGGCTTCGGTCCAGGACGGGGGCCGGGTGCAGTCGGGCCAGATGCAGCCGCCGTCGCGGGTGCCCATGGCGGTGCGTTGGGCCGAGGTGAAGAGGCGTTGTTCTCTGCCGACGTCGAGGGGCTGGCCGGTGTTGTCGAAGAGGATTCCGATGTAGCCGGTGTCGCAGAGTTGTCGTTCGACGGTGGCGAGGGAGACCGGGGCAGGACTGCCCTCGATGGAGCCATGCCCGGCCGCCAGAACCACGGCCGTCCCGGGCTGGCCGGATAGCTTGAAGGGAGCGGCTGTGTCAGGTCTGGCCACCGGAATGAGCTGGGGGTCTGACGGCTCCGGTGCTCCCGGTGCTTCAGATGCCGTGGTGGCGGGGGTTGTTCTTGGTGTTGACGGGGACGTGTCGGCCGGTGCCGGGGTGGCACTCCCGGCACCGGCACCGGTTTCATCACCGGTGCCCGTGCTGGTGCGGGTGGCGTTGGTGAGGTCTTTTTGGGTGACGATGATGCGTACGGCGGGGCGGCGGCCGCCGAGCATCTGGCCGGGGTCTGCTTCGCCGGCGATTTTGAGTAGTTGCACGAACGAGTCCGCGGCGATCTGCGCGGTGCTGCGCGGGTCGTCCTGGACGGCCTTGGCCCAGGCGGCGCGCTTCGGGTCCACGAAGCGCACCCCGCCGCGCCTGGGGCTGGTGATCGAGTCGTAGGTGGAGAGCACGAACTCGCCGTCTTCGGGGGCGAAGAGCCCGTGCAGGCGGACCTTGCCGTCGGCGAGGCGGTAGACCTTGAGGAACCGGTCGTCGTAAGCCTGCTTCTCCCGGGCGGCGATGCCGGCCTGGTCGAGGTCGTCGCGCATCCTCCGGGCTTGTTTGAAACACTGGTCCGCGTTCAACTCACCCGCCTCCGCCAGTAGCCGGGTGAGGGCGGTGGCGAGTTTGTCTGCCGTGACGGCGGTGTCGATATCGCCCAGGCCCTTGCGGATGGATTCGGCGGCGTCGACCGAGAGAGTGCCGGCGGTCACGGCACGGGCGATCGGCGCCTGCCACGACCCGGGACCGGCCGGATCGGGCGGGAAACCGCCCGTCCCACCGAGGCCGCCCGAGTCGCCGCCGGCGCCCGAGTCGTCGACACCGGCAGTCCCGTCAGCAGCAGTCCCGTCAACGCTCGTCCCGTCGGCGCCGGTCCCGTCGTCACCGAGCGCCCCACGCACCTCTGTGGCCTGCTGGTCGGCGGCCTCCGCCTGGGCGAGCATCGTGCCGACCGCGACGAGCTTGAAGGCTTCGTTCTTGCTCGAGCCGGTGACCTTCTGGATCATCGCCTCCGGGGAGAGGAAACCCTGCTGCGCAGCTAGGCCCGAATGGCCCAGCTCCGGGCGGGAGCGGTCGGCGATGGTCGCGGCCATCCACGCCGCCCGGGTCTCCAGCAGCCGACGTGCGGTGGCGATGTCTCTTTGACCGGCCAGCGCCGCGGCATCCGACAGAGCCTCATATTCGGCGCTGGAACCGCCCAGACGGGCGACGGCATCCGCCGCCTCTCTGAGCTGCTCTGCTGGGTTCATGCCACGAAGATACCAAAACACGAACACAGATGTGAGACATTGTCACGTCTTGTGGACAACTTGTTCGAAGCTTTATTCTGTGGTCTCGACAGGCTCGACCACCGGGCGGCTCGCCCACCGTGGGCCGGCAGGAAGCCTCAGCGCAGGAACGCCCTCCGGCGGCGATCGCTGCCACCGTGCAGGTCGCGGTTGAGCCTGCGGTCGCCGTGGTAGAGAACCGAAACCCAGTCGATTTCTTCCAGAGTCTTCGGGATGATCTCCGGAGGTGCAGCCTTCTTCTTCCGCGGCGGGACGAACAGCCAGCTCAGGGTTCCCAGGAAGATGTCCACGAACGAGTTGCGCACTCCGATGTAGGCCCGGATGGCACTCGCCGCCAGCACCGCGTTCAGCGCCGCGAACGCCACGTTGCCCCAGTTCTCCTGCTGCAGGTTGCGCCAGAACGTGAGCAGCGAGAAGGCCACGATGATGTACGGAACGAGAACATACAGCGCGGGTGCCGCGGTCCTGTTCTTCACCTTCGGCGTGCGCACGAACGGGATCTTCTCACCCGTGATCGCCTGCTGCAGCGACTTCAGCACACCGGCCAGGTTCACCGGCAGCAGCACCAGGTTGAACCCGTAGATCCGGAAGATGTCGCTGAAACGGTGACCGGATTCCTTCAGGTCGCTTCCCATGGCCAGGAAGTACGGGAGCGCGGCGATGAACACCACCGGGCTGAGGAGCCGGCTGTCATACGGATACCCGAGCAGGAAGAGCAGTCCGAAACTGGCCCAGGCGATCGACGCCATGTAGTTCACGCGAAGCAGCACCTCTCGCACCGGGATGCGTTCGCGCATGAACCGGCGATGGGACAGCTGGTTCCACAGTTTGGGCAGGATGAGCAGCCCGCCGTTCGCCCAGCGCCGACGCTGCACGACGAGCGCGCCGAAGTCGGGCGGGGTGGCGCTGTAGCTCAGGCGCTCCGGGTAGTTGGAGAGGGTCCAGCCGTGCGCGCCAAGGTCGACGCTCGACTCCGTGTCCTCGATCACGGTGCGGTCCTGGATGTAGGTGCGCACCTCGAACCCGCCGACCGTCTCCACCTCGACGATGTCCTCGAGCGCCCGCTTACGGATGATGGCGTTCGCGCCGACCCAGAAGGTCGCGCCGTAGTACGTCATGCCCTGGTGCAGGATGTGCTGGATGTCCGTGGTGGCGCCGGCGACTCGCTCGATCCGGGTCGGTGCCCCGCGGAAGGACGAGTAGGGCGTCTGGGTGACCGCCACGCGCTCATTGCCCGCGGACTCCAGGAAGTAGACCAGCCGCAGGCAGTAGTCGCGCAGCAGCAGCGAGTCCGCGTCAAGGGTGAGGAGGTAGGTCGTGTCCGGAGCGATCAGGTCGTCGGGACGCTCCTCGTCGGCAATCCGGAGTACGACCTGGCCCGCGGTGGACTCCCTGTGCCAGCGGTTGCCCATCAGGGAGATGTACGCGTTGAGGTTCATCGCCTTGTTGGCCTCGTGGGACAGGCTGGCGTACTTCTTGCGTTCGAAGGTCTCGAGCCTGACGTTGAAGATCCAGGCCAGCCGCTGGTAGAGCTCGGCCTGGCGGCGTTCGTCCGGCGCCTCACCCTGGGCCAAAGCCGCGTTCAGGGCGAGGAGGGTCAGCCTGAGCTCGCGGGCGAGCCCCATGATGACCCGGTCCACGAAGAACTCGTCGACGTGGTCCTCCACGGTCTCGGCCTCGGCCATGGCTTCCAGCCACGCCGCGGCGGCCTCGTATTCGGCGGAGAGGCGGAGCACCTGCGCCTCAGCGTCGACTTCGGGCGCACGGCGGAAGTCCGCGAGGGCCGCGTTGAACCGGGCGGCGGGCACGGCGAGCGAGGCGGCGATGTCGTCGGTCAGCGCCCTGGTCTCT
Organism: Cryobacterium sp. MP_M3; assembly: GCF_015752155.1. Taxonomy (GTDB): domain Bacteria; phylum Actinomycetota; class Actinomycetes; order Actinomycetales; family Microbacteriaceae; genus Cryobacterium. The sequence continues at coordinate 26,897 of NZ_JADOVI010000016.1, forward strand.
TCGAGCCGGGCCAGCACCCGCGGATCAGTGGGCTCGGGCGGGTCATCGACGAGAAGGACGATCTTCAGGTCGGGGAATTCCTGCAACGCCGCCGACCACAGCGTGGCGCGAACCACGACGGGCTCCTCGGCATACGACGGGACGAGAACGGTGATGCCCTCGGTGTAGTCATGGAAATGACGGTCCAGTTCCCCGCGGGGCACCCGCCGATGGCCCTGGAACCGGTAGAGCGCACCCTGCCTGGCCAGCAGGTACATCAGCGCGGAGAAGGTCAGGAACGTGACCACCACCAGATAGGAGAAGGTCTCGAACTGGAAGCGGAAGCCCGCGTTCGGGTTGTCGGCGAGCTGCTTGAAGATCGTGGAGACGACATAGACGATCCAGGCCACGATCGTCGTCACGATCGCCAGCCGCCCCAGCGTGATCTTGCGCTGCGAGGGGATGGGGTGAACGATCGACAACGGCTCGGATCGCTTCTCCGAACCCCACTGGCGGCGACGAGCCGGCATTGCGGGCGCGGTGGGCGCGACGTCGTTCGAGCCCGAGAACAGCTCTGACAGTTGTACCTGGTCTGGCACGATCCCCCACCTATTGGAAGCCGGGGAGCACATTGCCCTGCCCGATTGTTAATTTCCGGTCGCCTGACCTCGAAAGATCAGGGATAATTTCACGAATGGCCCTCATGATAGTCGATGAGAAGCCAAGGCTGGGCGGGATTACCCGCGCTCCATCCTCGCGCCGTCGCGACGAGGCTCCGTTCCGGACCGCGCCTGAAAAATGCGGTTAGCCCACCTGGGGGATTTTTTGTCACAGCTCTTTCCTGGCCGTCGGCTGTCCGCTGTCCGCGTGCTCGTCCTCGGGCTCGTCGTCTCGCTCCTCGGCGCCGGCGGTGCGCTGGCCTGGACCGAATTCGAGGATGCCAACGCGGCCTCTGCCGGAACGCCGTTCTTCGCCGGCTACGTCGATGTCACAGCCACCCCGTCGTATCCGTTTGAATCGTCGACGACAGAGACAGGCAGGAGCGTCGTGCTCTCCTTCATCGTGGCCGACCCCGCGAACCCCTGCCAGCCGTCGTGGGGTGCCGCCTACGGCCTCGACGACGCCCAGACAACCCTCGACCTCGACCGGCGGATCGCGCGCTTCGAGCAGAACGGCGGGGACGTGTCCGTGTCGTTCGGCGGCCAGGCCAACAGCGAACTCGCGACCGAGTGCACCGATGCGGCAGACCTCAAGCTCGCCTACGAACAGGTGATCGACCGGTACAAGCTCACCACGATCGACCTCGACATCGAGGGCGACAGCCTCGCCGACACGGATGCCGGGCTGCGCCGGGCGGAAGCGATCGCCTCCATCCAGGCCGACCGCCGCGCCGACGGCAAGTCGCTCAACGTCTGGCTGACCCTGCCCGTCTCCACCGCCGGGCTGGCGGATGCCGGGATCGCGGCGGTCGACCAGATGCTGGCGGCCAGGGTCAACCTCACCGGCGTCAACGCGATGACCATGGACTTCGGTGACAGCCTCGGGGCGTCGCAGAGCGTGCTGTCAGCATCCGTCGCCGCCGCCCAGGCCACCCACACCCAGCTGGGCGACAGCTACGAACGCAGCGGTATGACCCTCGGACCGAAGACCATCTGGCGCAAGATCGGGCTGACGCCGATGATCGGCCAGAGCGACGTCGGCGGCGAGGTCTTCGGCCTCGACAACGCCGAGGGGCTCAACGCTTTCGCCCGCAAGAACGGCGTCGGGCGCATGTCCGCCTGGTCATTGAACCGCGACGCGAGCTGCGGGGTGAACTACCCCGACGTCACCCGGGTTTCCGACAACTGCAGCGGGGTAGTGCAGGGCGGCACCAGCTTCGCCCAACTGCTCGCCCGCGGCATCACCGGACAGATCGATGCCGTCGTCACGACGCGCACGGCGACGCCCCGGGCCACCACCACTCCGATGCCCGACAACCCGGCGACCAGCCCCTACCCGATCTGGTCGAAGGACACCGCCTACGTGATCGGAGACCGCGCGGTCTGGCACGGGAACGTGTACGCCGCGAAATGGTGGACGGTCGGCGACCAGCCCGACACCCCCATCGCCCAGGCGTCGAGCGCGCCCTGGGACCTGATCGGCCCGGTTCTCCCCGGCGATCGGCCCGTTCCCCCGATCGTGGTCCCGGAGGGGACGTACCCGGCGTGGTCTCCCACGACGATCTACGAAAAGGGCGACCGCGTGCTCTTCGACGGCCGGATCCTGGAGACCAAGTGGTGGAACCAGGGCGAGAGCCCCCAGGCCGCCCTGGACGGTTCGAGCAGCGCTCCGTGGAGCCTGCTCAAGAACGAGGAAGTGCGGAAGATCCTGGCGGGCAAGTGACCGGGCGAACGACCGGGCCACAGCCGTGACTCGATAGCGCCGCACCGACGCCGGGGCGGGACCAGACGATCGTCTGGTCCCGCCCCCTCCTGTTTCCGGGTCGGAATGCCTGCCGGGGGTTGCGCGCCTGACAAACGCGATATATCGTGAGTTCCAATAGACGCGATATATCGCGATTCAGGATTTCGGCATCCGGCGGATGCCACCCACGAACCCACGAAGGAGTACGCAATGGCACAGGAGAAATGGCTGGTCGCCCCCGGGCAGACCAAGGTGATCGACATCGAGCTCGTCCGCAACCTCAAGGTGGGCCTGATCGGCGGAAAGGTCGACGTGATCGGCCATGACGAGGCCGACACCCGGGTCGAAGTGCACAGCGTGAGCGGCAAGGACCTCAAGATCTCCCTCGACGGCGACACCCTCGAGATCGACCACCCCCAGTTGCGCTGGGACAACTTCATCGAGGTGTTCGCCTCCTTCCGCGGCACCGCGAAGGCCGATGTGAGCATCATGGTGCCCCGCGACGTTTCCCTGAAACTGGGCGTGGTCAGCGCCGAAGCCCTCGTCTCCGGGCTCAGTTCGGGCGCCCGGCTGAGCACCGTCTCCGGCGACATCGTCGTCGACGGCGTGACCGGCACCCTTGAGCTCAACGGAGTGAACGGCGAGATGTCGGTCAGCAACCACACCGGCCGCATCTCCGCGCACACCGTCACCGGCGACATCACCGCGAGCGGCAGGATCCCGCGTTTCAGCGCCGACGGGGTCAGCGGCAACGTGTTCCTCGACATCGACGGAGTCCCCGATGCGATCGACACCAACACGGTCAGCGGCAACCTCACCGCCCGGCTCGACGCGGCCGTGGCCACGAGCTACCACCTCAACACCGTCTCCGGCACGCTCCAGCTCGACGACCAGACCATGAAGGGCGTCTTCGGCAAGGGCTACGAGGGCAGCAGCGGGGACCTTTCCGGCACCTGGCTCGAGTTGCACGCCAATTCAGTGTCCGGTGACGTCTCGATCGTGCGGCGCGCGCCGGCCTCGGCCACGGCAGCTCCGGCTGCAGCGGATGCCGCGGCGAGCGCCGACCCCACCGGCTCGGTGGCGGAGGCGTCGGAATGACTCCCGTCTTCGCTCACGGCAGCCTGCGCCTCTACCTGCTCAGCCTGCTCGCCGAGCAGCCGCGGCACGGCTACGAGCTGATCCAGGCGCTCAGCGACCGATTCGGCGGCACGTACATTCCCAGCGCCGGCACGATCTACCCGCGCCTGGCCAAGCTAGAGGAGGAGGGCCTGGTCACCAAGTCCACGGACGGGCGCAAGACCGTCTACGAGATCACCGCCGCAGGCCGCGAGGAACTCCTGGCCCGCGAGGGCGACCTGGATGCCATCGAAACCGAGGTGACCGACTCGGTGCGGCGCCTGGCCGACGAGGTGCGCGTCAGCGTCACCGCGGCGATGAAGAGCCTGCGCGCCGATCTTGCCTCCGCGAAACGACAGGCCGGAATGGAGACCCCGGCCCCTCCCTCGAGCGGCGCCGCCGATTCGAGCACCTCCATCCGCCTCGAGTCGAACCGGGCCCTGCACGAGGCCGACCTCGTGCTCAACGAATTCCGTCAGCAACTCCGCGCCGACCTTCGCAACCGGGCCGCCGTGGCCCGCGTCCCGGCCGCCACGGTTCCCGAGTTGCGCCGGCAGCTCGCCGAGGTGCGCGCGGGCATCCTCGCCTCACTCGGCCACTGACCGCGGTGGTCGAGCCGCCCGCGGTGGTCGAGCCGCCCGCAGTGGTCGAGCCGCCCGCGGTGGTCGAGCCTGTCGAGACCAGCCCGCCCACTCAGGCGGAACGCTCGGCGACCTGCTCCGGGGTGGGGTGGTAGACCTGCGTGCGCTCCCCGGAGCGGTCGATCTCGTGCAGGCTCATCAGCTCGGAGCAGATCGGGCAGCGGGCCTCCGACTTCGCCGCGGCCACCTCGGTCGCCGTCACCGTCGTGTACGGGCCGAGGGGCGGAGGGCCGATCCAGGGCAGGAGCGTGCGATTGAGCCAGCCGACGATGCCGACCAGGCCACTGCCGTCTCGTTCCCCTTTACTAGTGCGTGTCATAATCATTAGTGTACTAATCAAATCCCGGAAAAACGAGGCGCTCACAGATGACCGAGGACACCCCCGACCTGCTCCGACTCGAAGACCAGGTTTGTTTCGCACTCGCGATCGCCTCCCGCAGCGTCATCGGCATCTACCGGCCCATCCTCGAGCCCTACGGTCTCACTCACCCGCAGTACCTGGTCATGCTGGCCCTCTGGGGACGCAGCCCCCGTTCGGTCAAGGACCTCGCCACCGAGCTCCGCCTCGAACCGGCCACCCTCTCCCCCCTGCTCAAGCGGCTCGAGGCCACCGGGCTGGTCACCCGCACCCGGAACGACCGTGACGAGCGGATGCTCGACGTGGCACTGAGCATGGAGGGCCTGCGGCTCCGCGAGGAGGCCCGGACCATCCCGCCGCGCATCATCGACAGGCTCGGAATGAGCATCGATGAGCTCGAGGCCCTGCGGCGCTCGCTCTGGCGGGTGATCGACGCGACCCACCCCGGGTAGGGGCTCTGCGGGACGCGCGGGGACTCGCGGGGACTCGCCCGCGACTCGCCCGGACCCGCTCGCGACACGCGGACGCCACGCCGCGTCCGGGGCAACCTCCCACAGATTTGACAGCGGTGTGCAAGGGAGTAGTGTCGTCCCTCGTGACACCAGAGGGAACCGGCCCCGCGCCAGAAACACGATCGCCCAAGCGATGGATCATCGGCGACCCGCTCTCGACCGAGCACCTCGAGGGCCAGCTGCTGCCCAAGCACCTCGCCCTGCCGATCTTCGCCAGCGACCCGCTGTCGAGCGTGGCCTACGCGCCGCAAGAGCTCCTGATGATCCTCACCCTCGGCGGGCTCGCGTTCCTGAGCTTCGCCCCGTGGGTCGCGGCCGTCGTCGTTCTCCTCCTCGTCGTGGTGGTCGCCTCCTACCGCCAGCTGATCAAGGCCTACCCCTCCGGCGGCGGTGACTACGAGGTCGCCTCGAAGAACCTCGGCGAGAAGGCCGGACTGCTCGTGGCCTCCGCCCTGCTCGTCGACTACGTGATGACCGTCGTCGTCTCGGTGGCCAGCGGCGTGGACAACATCATTTCCGCGTTGCCGATGCTGGCCGGATTCCGCGTCGAGATCGCCGTCGTCTTCGTGATCCTGCTCGCGGCGGTCAACCTCCGTGGCGTCGCCGAGTCGAGCAAGGCGTTCGCGATCCCGACCTACCTGTTCATCGCGAGCGTGTTCCTGCTCGTGGTCGTCGGTCTCGCCCGGGTCGCCCTGGGCGACGCCCCCGTCGCCGAGTCGGCGGGGTTCGACGTGCAGGCCCAGAACCTGGCCCAGTCGGCCTTCATCCTGCTGCTGCTGCGCTCATTCGCCAGTGGGTGCAGCGCGCTCACCGGCGTCGAGGCGATCGCCAACGGAGTGCCCGCGTTCAAGCATCCGAAGGTCAAGAACGCGCAGCGCACCCTCGTGCTGATGGGCGGGATCGCGATCACCCTGTTCGTCGGCCTGACCGCGCTCGCCCTGATCACCAAGGTGCACTACGCCGAGAACCCCTGCGACCTGATCGGCTGGGACGAGTGCGCGACCTCTCCACAGCGGAGCCTGATCGCGCAGATCGCAGCCGCCACCTTCGGCAACAACTCGATCATGTTCTTCGTGCTGCAGGCCGCGACCGCCGCGGTGCTGCTGCTGGCGGCCAACACGGCCTTCAACGGCTTCCCGCTGCTCGGCTCGGTGCTGGCGAAGGACTCCTACGCCCCCAAGTCCCTGAGCACCCGCGGCGACCGCTTGATCTACTCCAACGGCGTGCTGCTCCTGGCCCTGTTCGCCTGCCTGATCATCATCGTCTACCAGGCGAACCTCACGGTGCTGATCCAGCTGTACATCATCGGCGTCTTCGTGTCCTTCACGCTCGGCCAGACCGGCATGGTGAAGCACTGGCTCACGCTCCTCAAGACGAATCCGCCGAACCGCGGCTCGATCATCGCGAGCCTGTCGATCAACGGTTTCGGCGCCCTGCTCACCGGCGTCGTGCTGATCGTCGTGACCATCACCAAGTTCACCCATGGCGCCTGGCTCGTCTTCGTGATGATGCCGGTGCTCTTCACGTTGATGCTCGGCGTCAACCGGTACTACCGGGACGTCGCCAAGGAGATCGAAGTCGACCCGGAGACCACCTTCGGTTCCCAGGGCGACCACGCGATCGTGCTCGTCGGCAAGATGCAGAAGCCCGTGCTCAAGGCTCTCGACTACGCGATCGCCGCCCGCCACGAGGGCATCGAGGCCGTGCACATCTCGATCGACGAGGAAGAGACCAAACAGCTCAAACGCGACTGGGTCAGGCAGAACATCCAGGTGCCGCTGCGGATCGTGCAGTCGCCCTACCGTGACATCAGCTGGCCCCTGATCAGCTACATCAAGGACCGCCGCGTGGACCACGGCTCCGAGGTCATCACCATCTACACGCCGATCTACATCGTCGGACACTGGTGGGAGGGCCTGCTCCACAACCACAAGGCCCGGCGCCTGCGCCAGAAGCTCATGCTCGTGCACGGCGTCACCATTGCGCTGGTGCCGTGGCTGCTCGACTCCTCCGAGCTCATCTACGGCCGCCGCTCCCGGCCGATCCCCGGCCAGGATCGTCGCGGCGAGCCCGTGCGTCCCCGTCCGATCCCACGCAAGCCGCTCGCCCCCGCGACCAAGGAGATCCCCGTTCGGCCCACGCCGGTGGTCGGCGTGACCCCGCCTCAGTCCCGGCCGTCCGCCGCGCGACGCCGCAAGCGCAAGTAGCCCGTGCGGCTCGCTCCGGCGGTCTTCCTCGGCGGTGTCGTCGGAACCGCCCTGCGTTTCGGCACAGACCTTGTGCTGCCGCATTCCGCCGAACAGTTCCCGGCCGGCACCCTCGTGGTCAACACCCTCGGCGCGTTCGTGCTCGGCTGGCTGGTTGCCGGCCTCTGGACCCGGCCGGTGGTGCCGCAGTGGATCAAGGCGGCGCTCGGCCCCGGCCTGCTCGGTTCGTTCACGACCTTCTCCGCGGTGATGGTCTCGCTGGTCGGCCTGGCCTCCGCCGGCTCCTGGGCGCTGGCCGCCGCCTACCTCGCTGCCACCCTCGCGCTCGGGCTGCCGGCCGCCGCGCTCGGCCTCTGGCTGGGCAACCCGCTGGCCCACCGGCCGGGCGGGCGCGCGGCGACGGATGCCGGGGGTGCCCCGTGAACGCCGGCCTGGTCGTCGCCGTGCTCGCCTGCGGAGGCGCGGCAGCGGTCATCCGTTACCTGGTCTCGCGCGCGCTCCCGCTGGGCCCGGGCGGACTGCCGCTCGGCGTTCTCGTGGTGAACGTGGCGGGGTCGCTGATCGGCGGGATCGTGCTCGCTCTCGTCGAACGTGCCGCGGTCGGCGACGACGTGCGCCTGGTCGTGCTCACGGGCGTCTGCGGCGGGCTGACCACCTTCAGCACCTGGAGCGTCGAGACTGTCGAGCTGATGCTCAAGGGGCGCTGGCGGGCCGGCCTGGCCGGCCTGGCCGGCAACCTCGTGCTCGGGCTCGGCTTCTGCGCAGCGGGGTACCTGCTCGCCCGGTGATGCCCGACTGTAGTGCCGCGTCCAGGCCGGGCACTGCTAGAGCAGGGCCACGATCTGGCGGGCGATCGTGCGCCCGGCCCGGTGCGCGCCGACCGTGCTCGCCTGGGGTCCATAACCGGCCAGGAAGATGCGCGGGTCGGTCCAGGACGCCCCGCCGCCGACCGAGAGCCCGCCGGCCTTCTCCCGCAGCTTGAGCGAGGAGAGGTGGCGCAGTTCGGGCCGGAACCCGGATGCCCAGATGATCGCGTCGGCCTCGGTGAACGTGTCGTCGGGCCAGCGCACGCCGTTCGACTCGATGGCCGCGAACATCGGCCGGGCCACGAGCAGCCCGCGGTCGATCCCGGCGGCGATCCGGCGGCTGACCGGAACCCCGGTGCCGCTGACGATGCTCGGCAGGGCACGCCCGGCCCTGGCGGCCTCGTCTTGCGCGGCGACCGCGGCCGACGCCCCCTCGAGCTCGAGCAGTTCGGTGTGGATCCAGTCGATCGGGCGCCTGGCCGCCCAACTGAGCTCGGCCGCGACGCCCTCGAGCTCGAGCAGGAACCCGATCGCGCTGGTGCCGCCTCCGACGACCACCACGCGCTGGCCGGCGAATTCGTCGGCGGAGACGTAGCCGGCCGTGTGCAGCTGCCGCCCCGCGAAACGCTCCGCCCCGGGGTAGTGCGGCACGAACGGGGAACCCCAGGTGCCGGTTGCGTTGACGAGGAGCCGGGCCGTGGTGTCCCGGTCGCCGTAGCCCGGCGAGGTCGTCGACACCACGAGGTCCGCCCGGCGGTTGGAGACGGAGCGCACGGTGACCGGCCGCACGACCTTCAGCCCGAAGTGTTCCTCGTACCGGCGGTAGTAGTCCGCCACGACGTCCCGGGCGGGAAGTGAGCGGTCGGCGGTGTCGAAGCTGACGCCGATTTCGCCCATCCCGGGCAGGTCGTTGACCCGGTGTGCGGCGCCGAGGCGCAGGGACCGCCAGCGATGTTGCCAGGCTCCGCCGGCATCCGGGCCGCGGTCGAAGATCACAAAGTCGCGACCAGGACTAAGCTCGAACTTGCGCAGGTAATAGGCCACCGAAAGGCCGGCCTGACCGGCGCCGACGATGACAACGGGTACCGTCGCCTCGTTCGCCATCACACCTCATTCCAGCAGGGTGGCCTGTGAACCGCGTCAGCGGGGGTTCAGGCCCATCATGCTAAACTAGCGGCTAGTTTTCACCATTCCGTTCGGCAACTCCCCGGGTGACTCATTCCTCACTCGGCCTGGCATCGTTAGGGGGTCTCGCATGGGGCGCGGCCGTCAAAAAGCAAAGCACACCAAGGTAGCCCGCGAGCTGAAGTATTTCAGCCCGGACACCAACTACAACGCGCTCGAACGCGAGCTCACGGGGCATCCGGTCGAAGACCCGCGCCTCGATGAGGACCTGGCGAAGTGGCCGGAATATGAGGCATCCAAGCCCGGCAAGGGTGACGAAGACGACGAGCAATACGTCGACACCTACGCGACGGAAGACGAGCAGCGCCGGGCGTGATGCCGCGCGATGCGAAGCATCGCGAAAGGCGGCAGCCCTAAATCCGGCAGCCTCCAGGAGTGCCACGGCGACCGGCGACCCCGACCTCGGCGTATCCCCGCGCCCGGTGACCACCGTCGCCCCCATGCCAACGCAAACCGCCGAGATCCACCTTTTCGGTCGAGACCGACTGGTGCGCGGGGCGGTCTCGACCGAAACGGCAGATCTCGGCGAGGGTGTGAGGGCCCGGCCCGCGTCACTGCGCCTGCCACGCGACCGGGTCAGCCCGCGTAGCCGCCGACCAGGCGCACGGCGCCGCCGTTGACGCCCTTGGCGCCCTGTTCGAAGCCCGACAGGTCGTGTGCCGCGGTCGAGACCCGTCCGGCAACCCAGGCGGGGATGCCGTCGGTGGCCAGGCGCGCGATGACGGATGACGCGGAGCCGGCCGCGACGACCGCGAACATGCCGATCCCCAGGTTCCAGGTGCCCTCGGAGCTCTCAAGGGAGGAGCCGGCCATCTCGCTGAGCACCCGGAAGACGGGCGACGGCGACCAGGTGGACCGGTCGACCTCGACCCAGGAGCCGAGCGGCAGCACACGGGCGAGGTTGGCCGCGATCCCGCCGCCGGTGACGTGGCTGAGCGAGTGCACCGCCCCGGCGAGCTCCGGGTCGGCCAGGACGCTGAGCAAGGGGCCGGTGTAGAGCCGGGTCGGGGTGAGCAGCACCTCGCCGACGACCCCGCCGAGATCAGCGGAGGTGTCGGTGTAGCCGATACCGCGCTGGGCGAGGATGTGACGCACGAGCGAGTACCCGTTGGAGTGCAGCCCGGATGACGCGAGTGCGATGACCACGTCACCCGGCATGACCCGTTCGGCGCCGAGCACCTGGTCGGCCTCGACCACTCCGGTTGCCGCCCCGGCGACGTCATAGTCGTCGGGTCCGAGCAGACCGGGGTGCTCCGCGGTTTCGCCGCCGACGAGGGCTGTTCCGGTTTCGGAGCAGGCGCGGGCGATGCCGGCGACGATGTCCGCGATGCGCTCGGGGACCACCTTCCCGCAGGCGATGTAGTCGGTCATGAACAGCGGGCGGGCGCCCACCACGACGATGTCGTCGACGACCATGCCGACCAGGTCCTGGCCGATCGTGTCGTGCTTGTCGATGGCCTGGGCGATCGCGACCTTGGTGCCCACGCCATCCGTCGACGTCGCCAGCAGCGGGCGACGGTAGGAGGTGAGGAACGACACGTCGTAGAGCCCGGCGAAGCCGCCGAACCCGCCCAGCACCTCGGGGCCGTGGGTCTGGGAGACGGCGGCCTTCATCAGGGAGACGGCGAGGTCGCCGGCCTGGGTGTCTACTCCGGCCGCCGCGTATGAAGCGTTGCTCATTCTTGTCTTCCTGGATCGCCGATCGGGAACACTACCGGTTTTGCTGGGATGCCGCCCTGGGTCGTTGGTTCTCCGGCCGGGGCGCCGGGGCGGCGCGCAGCCGCTTCGAGCAGGGGCTCGTACTCCGCGTCGGGTCCGGGGTCACAGCCGTCGGAACCGGCCGGGCGTTCGAGCAGGTTCTTGCCCAGGTGAAGCGCGTCGGGCAGCGGGATCGGGTAGACCCCGGTGAAGCACGCGGTGCAGAGCTTTTCGCGCGGCTGCTCGGTGGCGGCGATCATGCCCTCAGGGGAGAGGTAACCGAGCGAGTCGGCGCCGATGGCCTGTCGCACCTCGTCGACGCCGAGCCCCGTCGCGATGAGTTCCGCCCGGGAGGCGAAGTCGATGCCGTAGAAGCAGGGCCAGGTGATCGGCGGGCTCGAGATGCGCACGTGCACCTCGGCGGCGCCTGCCTCCCGCAACATGCTGACGAGGGCGCGCTGGGTGTTGCCGCGCACGATCGAATCGTCGACGACGATCAGGCGCTTGCCCTTGATCACGGCCTTGAGCGGGTTGAGCTTGAGCTTGATGCCGCGCTGGCGGATGGTCTCCGACGGCTGGATGAAGGTGCGGCCGACATACGAGTTCTTGACCAGACCCTGGCCGAACGGGATGCCGGACGCCTGCGCGTAGCCGATCGCGGCCGGCGTGCCCGACTCCGGGGTCGGGATGACGAGGTCGGCCTCGACCGGGTACTCCGCGGCGAGGCGGCGGCCCATCTCCACCCGCGCCTCGTGCACCCCGCGGCCCGCGATGGTGGTGTCCGGCCGAGCCAGGTAGACGTATTCGAACACGCAGCCGGCGGGCTTGGACTCGGCGAACCGCTGCGAGCGCAGGCCGTCCTCGTCGATGATGAGCAGTTCGCCCGGTTCGACCTCGCGCACGAAGCTGGCGCCGACGATGTCGAGGGCCGCGGTCTCGGATGCGACCACCCAGCCGCGTTCGAGACGGCCGAGCACCAGCGGGCGCACGCCCTGCGGGTCGCGGGCCGCGTACAACGTGGTTTCGTCCATGAAAACGAGGCAGTACGCGCCGCGCAGCCGCGGCAGCACCTCAAGCGCGGTGGCCTCGAGGGTGTGGTCGAGGTCCCCGGTGAAAAGGGCGGTGATGACGGCGGTGTCCGTCGTGTTGCCGCGGGCGAGTTCACCCTCGACCTTCGGGTAGCGCTCGTGCACGAGCTGGAGCAGCTCGGCCGTGTTGGTCAGGTTGCCGTTGTGGCCGAGGGCGACGGTTCCGCTCGAAGTGCGGCCGAGGGTGGGCTGGGCGTTCTGCCAGCTCGAGGACCCGGTCGTGGAGTACCGGGTGTGGCCGACCGCGATGTGGCCGAGGAGAGTGCTCAGCGCGGCTTCGTTGAAGACCTGCGCGACGAGGCCCATGTCCTTGTAGATGAGGATCTTGGAGCCGTCGCTCGTGGCGATGCCGGCCGATTCCTGACCGCGGTGCTGCAGCGCGTAGAGGCCGAAGTAGCTGAGCTTGGCCACCTCCTCGCCGGGGGCCCAGACGCCGAAGACGCCACAGGCATCCTGCGGCCCCTTCTCACCCGGGAGAAGGTCATGACCTAGAAGTCCGTCGCCACCAGCCAAATCGAAGCCTCTTAACTGTCTTTACTCTGAGTTGCCGCTGGAATTCGGGGAGTCGGATGGAGCATCCGGAGCCTCCTGGCCGCTCGGACCATAGGCGCCCAGTCTATCGACGACGACCGTGGTGGCCGAGCGGCCGGTGACCCGGTCGACGACCATGGCGGCTACGGCGCCGACGGTGACGCCGGCCACGACCCCCGCGAGCAGCAGGAATCCGAAGACCTGGCTGGGCGCGAACTCCGCATTCCCCGGGAAGGAGACGGTGAGCACGAGGGCGAGGATGGCGCCGACGACGGCGCCGAGGATCATGAAGTTGAGGTAGCGCGGCGAGCGCCGCATGGTGACCCGGGTCTGATCGACGAGGATCTCGCCTTCGCCGGACTCCGGGACCTGCTGTTCGGGTTGCTCGGCTGAACTCACCCGTCTATTCTCGCACGCGCGCCGGGGCCATCGGCTGGCTTTTCGCGGTCGCTGGCAGACTGGGCAGATGAACAGGATTGCGGTGCTCGGAAGCGCGAACATGGACCTCGTCGTGCGGCAGCCCCGCCCGGCGAACCCCGGGGAGACGATCATCGGCTCCGCCTTCATGACCGTGCCGGGCGGCAAGGGCCTGAACCAGGCGGTCGCCGCAGCCCGGCTCGGTGCCTCGGTCGACTTCCTCGGCGCGGTCGGAACGGATGCCTACGGCTCGGAGCTGCGCGCGCTGCTGGGCTCGGAGGGCATCCGCACGTCGGGTCTCGACACGGCGCCGGGGGCGACCGGGACCGCCCATGTCGCCGTCGTGGACTCCGGCGAGAACTCGATCGTCGTCGTGCCGGGTGCCAACGCGACGGTGACGGGACTGTCGGAGGCGCAGCGGGAGACGATCGGCGGGGCGTCCCATCTCCTGGTGCAGTGCGAGCTGCCGGTTTCCACACTCGTGGCCGGCGTCGCCGCCGCGCGGGCGGCCGGAGTGTTCACCGTGTTCACGCCGGCGCCGGTCGTGCCGCTTCCGGACGGGTTCCTCGCCGGGGTGGACCTGGTCGTGCCCAACCGCCTGGAATCGGCGGCGCTCACGGGCGAGAGCGACCCGGTGCGCGCGGCCGAGGTCCTCAGCGCGGGCCGCACCTGGGCCATCGTCACCCTCGGCGCGGAGGGCTGCGTCGTCGCCTTCGACGGCAGCGTGCTCGGGCTCGCCCCCGCGCGCCCGGTGCGGGCGGTCGACACGACCGCCGCCGGGGACACCTTCGTCGGCGCACTCGTCGCGCGACTGGCGGCCGGCTCGGACCGCGCGAGTGCTGCCGGCGTGGATGCGCGTGCCGGCACCGGCTCAGGCGTGAGTGCCGTTGGGGGCGCGGGGCCCGCCGCCGTCAGCGAGGCGGAGATGATCGACGCGGTGCGCTGGGCGACCGTTGCCTCGTCCCTGTCGGTCACCCGGCCCGGTGCCACGAGTTCGATGCCGACCCTGGCCGAGGTCACCGCGATCCTCCGCTGAGTGCGCCGCGTCCCGACGGCGCCTGGCGCCTACCCCCGCCGAGATCTGCCGTTTCGGTCGAAACCGACCGGTGCACGGGTCGGGTTTGACCGAAACGGTAGATCTCGGCGCCACCGGGCCGGGTCACCCGGGCCGGGGCACCCGGGCTCGGGCAACCGGGCCGGCCGCGCCCCGCCGCAACTAGCCGAGCGGGAGCGGGAGGTGCGCGGCGAGGTCGGCCCGCTGGCCGGAGGCGTGGATGCGCCCGGTCGCGAGGCCGTCGACCCAGGAGAGCGACCCGGTGGCGAGGGAGAGCCAGGTGGCGGCATCCGTCTCGACCACGTTGGGCGGGGTGCCGCGGGTGTGCCGGGGACCGGCGATGCACTGCACGGCCCCGAACGGCGGCACGCGCACCTCGAGGGTGTTGCCGTTGGCCTCCTCGGAGAGCAGCTGCAGGGTGTAGCGCACGGCGAGGGCACGGATGTCCCGGCTCGCCCCGGCCGCATCCGCCACGTAGCTGCGCACCGCCGCGCGTCCCACTCCGTCGTCGATCCTCGCCTTGGCCATCCCCCCATTCTGCCGTCCCCACCCCACAACCGCGCCCGCCACCCGCGGGCGCGTCATCCGGTAGCCTGAACCGGTGAGAATTCTGGTCCTCGGTTCCGGTGCCCGCGAGCACGCCATCATCACCGCCCTGCTCCGAGAGGAGCCGGCCCACGAGGTCGTCGCCGCACCCGGCAACGCCGGGATCGCCAGGGACGTGCCGGTCGTTCCGCTCGATCCGACCGACCCGGAGCAGGTCACCAACTACGCCAACCTGAACGGTGTCGACCTCGTCGTGATCGGCCCGGAGGCTCCGCTCGTGGCCGGCGTCGCCGACGCGTTGCGCGCCCACGGGATCCCCGTGTTCGGCCCGGGCAAGGCCGCCGCGGCCCTCGAAGGCAGCAAGACCTTCGCCAAACGCATCATGGAAGCGGCCGGGGTGCCGACCGGCCGCGCCGTGCGCGCGGGCACGCTCGCCGAGGCGACGGCGGCACTCGACGAATTCGGCTCGCCCTACGTGGTCAAGGCCGACGGACTCGCCGCCGGAAAGGGCGTGCTCGTCACCGAGGACCGCCCCGCGGCCCTCGCCCATGCCACGCACTGGCTGCAGCACGGCAGCGTGTTGATCGAGGAGTTCCTCGACGGGCAGGAGGTCTCGCTCTTCCTGCTCAGCGACGGCCACACTGTACTCCCCCTCTCCCCCGCCCAGGACTACAAGCGCCTCGGCGACGGCGACGCCGGCCCGAACACCGGTGGGATGGGCGCCTACTCCCCGCTGCCCTGGCTCGACGCCCGGTTCGGCAGCGAACAGGCCTTCGTCGACGAGGTCATCGAGACCATCGCCCTGCCCACCGTGCGCCGCCTCGCCGCCGAGGACACCCCGTTCATCGGGCTGCTCTACTGCGGCCTCATTCTGACGGATGCCGGCATCCGCGTGATCGAATTCAACGCCCGCTTCGGCGACCCCGAGACCCAGGTCGTGCTGCCCCGGCTCGTCACCCCGCTGTCCGGACTGCTGCTGGCTGCGTCCACCGGCGCGCTCGGCGGCCTGGCCCGCCCGGTGTTCTCGGCCGACGCCTGCGTCACGGTCGTGCTCGCGAGCGAGAACTACCCGGATGCCCCCGTCACCGGGCGCCCGCTGGCCGGCCTCGACGCGGCATCCGCCGTGCCCGGCGTCACGATCGCGCACGCGGCGACCGCCGTGATCGACGACGTGCTCGTCTCCACCGGCGGGCGCGTGCTCAGCGTCGTCGCGGTCGGCGCCGGCTTCGCCGAGGCCCGAGCCCGCGCCTACGACGCCCTCGCCCTGATCACCCTCGAGGGCGCCCAGTACCGCACCGACATCGCCGCCCGCGTCGCCGGCTGACACCGTGCGAGAGAATGAAGCCGTGACCTCACCCGACCAGCCCTCGACATCCGCCCCCCTCGACCTGCCGGGCTGGCGCCACGCCTATTCGGGCAAGGTGCGCGACCTGTACGTTCCCGCCGGGGCGAACCCGGATGCCCCTGTTGACCTGGCCACCGCCACCCGGGTGCTCGTCGTCGCCAGCGACCGCGTCAGCGCCTTCGACCACGTGCTCGAGCCCGGCATCCCCGGCAAGGGCGAACTGCTCACCACGCTCAGCCTGTGGTGGTTCGACCAGCTCGCGGGCATCCCCAATCACCTCGTTCCCGACCACACCGTGAACGGGGTCGTGACGAGCCTCATCCCCGCCGCGGTCGCCGGCCGGGCGATGCTCTGCAAAACCCTGGACATGTTCCCCATCGAATGCGTCGTGCGCGGCTACCTGACCGGCTCCGGCTGGAAGGAATACCTGGCCAGCCAGACCGTGTGCGGCATCCCGCTGCCCGCCGGGCTGCAGAACGGCGACCGGCTGCCCGAACCGATCTACACCCCCGCCTGGAAAGCGCCGATGGGCGAGCACGACGAGAACATCTCGTTCGAGCGCACCGTCGACCTGGTCGGCGAGCCGGTCGCGATCGAACTTCGCCGGCTCTCGCTCGAGATCTTCGGTCAGGCCTCCGTCATTGCCGAGAAGGCCGGCGTCATCCTCGCCGACACGAAGTTCGAGTTCGGCGCCGACCGCGTCACCGGCGTCATCACCCTCGCCGACGAGGTGCTCACCAGCGACTCTAGCCGTTACTGGGACGCCGCCCTGTGGCGCTCCGGCAGCACGCCCGAGCAACGGATGGCCAGCTTCGACAAGCAGATCGTGCGCGACTGGCTCGCCGCCCACTGGGACCAGACCGGCACCCCGCCCGCCCTGCCGGAGGACATCATCGCGCGCACCTCCGCCCGCTACCTGGAGTTGCTCGAGCGGCTCACCCACGCCGGGCTCGCCGCGAAGGGCTGACACCCGCCGCGGGCACCCGGGCCGGCCCGGCGCCGGGCCGGCGCCCGCGTCTCGGGGAGTCACGCCCGCCCGCCCGCTGCCGCGAAAATGTTACGCTCCCGGCATGCGAATCAAGATGTGCAGTGTCCACGTGAACGATCCCTCGGCCGCGTTCGACTTCTACACGTCCGTCCTCGGATTCGAGGAACTGCTGACCATGCCCGAACACCAGCTCTACATCGTCAAGTCCCGTGAAGACCCCGACGGCGTCGGGCTGCTGCTCGAGCCGAGCGACAACAAGATCTCCACGAAGTACGCCCAGGGGCTGCGCGCCCTCGGCCTGCCCGTGATCGTGCTCGGCTCCCCCGATGTTCGCGCGGACTACGACCGGCTCACCGCCCTCGGGGTGCGCTTCACCAGCGAGCCGATCACGGATGCCTCCGGCACCTCGGTGCTCTTCGACGACACCTGCGGCAACCTGGTCCAGCTCCACCAGGACTGAGCGCCCCGGCCAGGACTGAGGATCTCCACCAGGACGCAGCGCCGCGGGGTGCGCCCCCGAACGGGGCATTCCGGAATACCGGCTGGCCGGCATCCGTTTGAGCAATTGTGAGCCACTCTGCGAACGACTTCCTTCCCGCCTCCACCGGAATGGGCGCGGTGACCCTCCGGGTGGGCAACCTCGACGCCATGATCGCGTACTACCGGGATGCGGTCACCCTCACCCTGCTCAGCCAGCACGGCGCCGTCGCCGTGCTCGGCCGCGGCAGCACGCCGATCGTGATCCTGCAGCACTCCCCCGAGCTCGCCGCTGCCGAGCCGCGCTCGAGCGGGCTGTTCCACACCGCGATCCTCTTCGACACCCAGGCGCAGCTCGCCGCGGCCGTCTACTCGGTCGGCACCAAGCATCCGGGCACGTTCACCGGCAGCGCCGACCACCTGGTCAGCCAGGCCTTCTACTTCACCGACCCGGAGGGCAACGGGATCGAACTGTACTGGGACCGCGACCGCACGGCGTGGAGCTGGTCGCACGGCCAGGTCGAGATGGCCACCCTCTACCTCGACCCGAACGAGTTCATCGGCGAGCACCTCACCGAGGCCGGCCAGGCTGACCCCTCCGCGGGCAACGCCATCGTCGGGCACGTGCACCTCTCCGTCGGCGACGTGGCCACGGCCCGCCGGTTCTACGTGGACCAGCTCGGCTTCGAGGCGACGGCGTCGCTCGGCGGCGCGGCCCTGTTCGTGTCCGCGGGCGGCTACCACCACCACATGGCGATGAACACCTGGAACAGTGCCGGCGCCGGCAAGCGCCGGCTCGCGCTCGGGCTGGGCGAGGTGGACATCATCCTGCCGACCGTCGACGACATCGGCGCCCTCGATGAACGGATGAGCCACTTCGGCGCCCAGACCCGCCACGACGGGCAGACCCTCGACTTCGACGACCCGTGGGGCAACCGGATCGTCGTCCGCGCACGGCGCGCCGCGGCGTAAAGCGGCGGCCCCACCCCGGCAGCCTGACCCCCGGACTGCGACCCCCAGCCACCGGACGCCCCGCCGAGATCTGCCCTTCCGGTCGAACCCGACCGGTGCGCGGGTCGGGCTCGACCGGAAGGGTGGAAGTCGGCGAGAAGTTCAGGCCACGGATGCCGCGGATGCCGCTGCGACCGCTGCGGGCCCCACTGACGCAGCGGGCCCTGACTCCGCGGGCTCCGACTCAGCGGGCTCCGACTCAGCGGGCTCCGACTCAGCGGGCTCCGACTCCGCGGGCTCGACCGGCTCGTCGGGAAGGCCGTTCCGCTGGGCGACCTCGCCCAGCCAGGCCAGGCTCGGCTTCGGGGTGCGCACGAACGTCTCCCGGTCGACCGCGATCAGGCCGAAGGTCGGCCGGAATCCGCTGGCCCACTCGTAGTTGTCCAAGGCGCTCCAGTGCAGGTAACCGAGCACCTCCACGCCGTCCTCCATGGCAGAGCGCAACCCGCGGAGCGCGCCGTCGGTGTAGGCGATCCGGCGGGTGTCGTCGGCAGTCGCGATGCCGTTCTCGGTGACCATGACCGGCACGTGCCCGCTCAGCTCCCAGGCCGCGCGCACGCCCTGCCCGAGGGCCGGCGGGTAGTACTCCCACCCGGTCAGGGTGGTCTCGACGTCGTCCCGCACCGGGATGGGGCCGTCCGGTCCGATGAACGTGCGGGTGTACGCCTGCACGCCGATGAAGTCGTCCCCGCGGGCGTTCTCGAGGTACCAGTCGTCGCTCGGGTAGCCGTACTCGTGCAGCTTCTCGTCGGCGCCGGGCTCACCGGTCGACTGGAAGGCCTGGGTGGCGACGGTCCAGCCCGACTTCAGCCCGCTGACCGAGGACAGCACCTCGCGGGAGCGTTTGTGCGACGCGAGCAGGGCATCCGCCACCTGCAGGTCGGACCGGGGCAGCCCGAACGCGACCAGGTTGGCCGCGGTCTCCCCTCCGGCGAGCATCGCCGCGATGTTCGGCTCGTTGATGGTGCAGACGTAGTCGACGCCGTCGGCGACGATCGGCAGCGCCAGCTCGGTGAACCGGGCGAACAGGTCGGGGGCGTCCGGGTTGCGCCAGAAGCCGCGCTCGAACATCCACTGCGGCACGGTGAAGTGCATCAGGGTGACGATGGGGTTCAGCCCGTTCTCCCTGGCGGTGTCGACCATCCGCCGGTAGTGGTCGATCTCGGCCCGGGAGACGCGGCCGGGAGCCGGCTCGATCCGACTCCATTCGATGCTGAACCGGTAGGAGTCCAGCCCGGCGTCGGCGAGCAGCCTCATGTCCTCACCGAAACGGTGGTAGCTGTCCATCGCGTCGCCGCTGGGCTCCACGATCCGGGTGCCGGCGGCGTGTTCCTTCACCCACCAATCGTTGTTGACGTTGTTGCCTTCGACCTGGTGCGCGGCGGTGGCGGCGCCCCAGAGGAATCCTTGGGGAAAACTGGGCACGATAACTCCTTGGTGCAATTGCGGGGGCGGTGACTGGCGGAAAAGTAGGGGCGGATGCCTAGCCGGCGTCGGTGGATCCGGCCGGGCCGGGGCTGGTGGCGGCCCAGAACCCGTCGAGCACGGCCGCGGTGGCGGCGGGGTTCTCGAGCTGTGGCGAGTGGGCGGCGTCCGGGATGACGGCGTACCGCCCGTTGAGGAGCAGCGCCATCGTGCGCTGCCAGTCCTGCGGCCAGGCCGGGTCGGCGGCGCCGTGCGCGACGAGCACGGGGAGCCCGGTCTCCAGCAGTTCCCCGGTGCTGTCGGTCTCGTCGGCGAGGATCCCGGCGCCGGCGATCAGGTTGTCGTCGCTGGTGCGGCCCATCCGCAGCCGGCGGAACGCCTCGTCGGCGGTGAGCTCGGCATCCGCCCGGCCGACGGTGTGCGGGTTGTCCTCGCTCCACCAGCCGTCGGAACCCCGCGTACGGACGATGTCTGCCTCGCGTTCCAGCCTTCCCGCCCAGCCGTGCGGCCCGGAACAGAGCATGGTGAGGTCGGCGAACCTGCCGGGCGACGCGATCGCGGCGGCGCGCGCCACGACCCCGCCGAAGCTGTGGCCCAGCAGGTGCACCGGGCTTCCGGCGCCGACGAGTGCCGCCACGGCGACCACGTCGCCGGCGAAGAGGTCGAGGGTGTAGTTGCCCGGCCCTGAGGGAGCGGCGGAATCGGCCTGGCCACGCTGGCTGAAGCTCCAGGCGTCCCAGCCCCGCTCGGCCAGCAGCGGAAGGAACGCGGTGAAGTCCTCCTTCGAGCCGGTGAAGCCGGGCACGAGCAGCACGACACCGCGGGCCGGACCGGCCGGCCGGGCGCGGATGGCGGTCAGGCGGCCGACTGGGAGGTCGAGGCCCAGGTGGGCGAGCGCATCCGCCGGCGGCACGGGGAGGGTCCCGAACGGGGACACTGCGGGGAACGAGGTGGAGGTGGAGGTCATGAGGGGCTCCGGGGGGAGGTCAGGGAGGTTGGGACTGTGGCTGGGGGTGAGGAAGTTGGGACTGTGGCTGGGGGTGAGGAAGTTGGGACTGTGGCTGGGGGTCGCAGTCCCTTTTTTGAGGATTCCTGGGGGTGACGGCTGCCGCCTTTCGCGCCGCTTCGCGGCGCGGGGATCGCGTCGAGCAGTCGGATCGTGTACTCATCCTGCGGATTCTGCAGCACGGTCGCGGTGCGGCCCTCCTCGACCACCGACCCCTTGTTGAGCACCATGATCTGGTCGGTGACGAGCCGGGCGCTGAGCAGGTCGTGGGTGATGTAGAGCATGCTCACCCCCCAGGTTTCGCGCAGGCTGTCGAGCAGGGCGAGCACTCCGGCGCGCAGGGACACGTCGAGCATCGACACCGGCTCGTCGGCGATGATCACCTGAGGGTCGCTGGCGAGCGCCCGGGCGATCACGACGCGCTGCCGTTGCCCACCGGAGAGCTGGTGCGGGAGCCGGGCGGCGAACTGCTCGACGGGGGTCAGCCCCACGGTTTCGAGCAGTTCCAGCACGCGGCGGCGGGCGTCCCGGCCGCGCAGCGACGAGTAGTTGAGCACCGGCCGGGTGAGCGCATATTCGACCGTGTGCAGGGGGTTCAGGGCGGCGTACGGGTCCTGGAACACCATCTGCACCTCGGTGTGCAGCCGTTTCAGCTGCCGGCGCCTGATCGTGTCGATCCGCAGATCACCGAAGGTGATGGTGCCGCTGGTCGGATGCTCGACGCCCGTGATCAGCTTGGCGATCGTGCTCTTGCCGCTGCCGCTCGCGCCGACGAGCGCCATCGAGGCGCCCGGCTCGAGAGTGAAGGACACGTCGTTGACCGCGGTCACGGGCTGGTCGCGGCGGCTGGGCCGCGGGTAGACCTTGGAGACGCCGGAGACGACGATCGACTCCCGGGCGGCCCTGCCCTCGCGCTTCCGCACTGTCACGGCGGTCGGGGCGCTCGGGGCCGGCTCGCCGACCGGGGTCTCGACCGGCTCGCCCTGCGACTCGACCGGCTCGCCCTGCGACTCAACCGGCTCGCCCACGGGGGCTCCCCCGGCAACGGCCTGAGCGACATCCGTCGCCCGCTCGGTGCCGCGGGAGGCGAGCCCCGGCACCTCGACGACGGCAGCGCGGGGGTCGCCGTAGTGGCTGAGCAGCATCCGGGTGTACGGATGCTGCGGCGCGGCCAGGATCTCCGCGGCGGTGGCGTCCTCCACGATCAGCCCGTCGTGCATGACCATGACCCGCTCGGTGACCTCGAGCACCATGCCGAGGTCGTGGCTGATCAGCACCGCGGTGAACCGCTCCGATTTCTGCAGTTCCCGGATGGTGTCCATCACGGCATGCTGCACGAGCACGTCGAGCGCGGTGGTCGGTTCGTCGAAGACCATCAGGCGCGGTTCGAGGGAGAGGGCCAGCGCGATCGAGACGCGCTGGCGCATCCCTCCGCTCAGCTCACCGGAGAACCTGTCGAGCACGCTCGCGGGCAACTGGACCTTGCCGACGAGTTCGGCCGCCCTGGCCTCCCGGTCCCGGGTGGAGACGTGGCCGTGGGCGGCGAAGATGTCGAAGAAGTGATTGCGGATGCTGCGCACCGGGTTCAGCGCGTTCATCCCCGACTGCAGCACCATGGCGAAGCCGCCGTGCCGCTGCACCCGCAGCTGGCTGGGGGTCAGGCCGGCGATGTCGACGCCGTCGAAGATGATGCTGCCGGCGGAGACGCGGGCCGGGGGCCTGGACAGCCCGGTCAGCGCGAAGCCCAGGGTGGACTTGCCTGACCCCGACTCGCCGACCAGCCCGACGAAGTCGCCCTGTTCGAGGTCGAAGGAGACCGCCTTGACGGCGGGCACCGGCTCGGCGCCGTTCGGTTCGTAGACGACGGACAGGCCTTGCACACTGACGAGGCTCATCGTGTTGCTCCTTCCCGGAGGCGCGGATTGCTCAGCCCGTCGACGCCGAAGTTGATCAGGCTCATCGAGGTGGCGAGCAGGGAGATGCAGAGGCCTGGGGCGAAGAGGAGCACCCACTGGCCGGTGAGGAGGGCGTTGCTGTTCTGGGCCCAGAAGAGCATCGTGCCCCAGCTCACAGTGGTCGAGTCGCCCAGGCCGAGGAACTCGAGACCGGCCTCGGCGAGGATCGCCGCGGTCGACGCGCCGAAGAAGCTCCCGACGATGAGCGAGGTCATGTTCGGCAGGATCTCCCGGAACACGATCCGGGCCGGGCTCTCCCCGCTGAAAACGGCGGCCGTGACGAAGTCTCGGGAGCGGAGCGACTGGGTCTGCGAGCGGAGCACGCGCGCGCCCCAGGCCCAGCCGGTGATCACGACGACGAGCACGATCATGCCGATCCCGCCGTTCTGGAGGTACGCGGCGATCACGATCATCAGCGGGAGTGCCGGGATCACGAGGAACAGGTTGACGATGAAGTTGATCACGTCGCCGGCGAGGCCGCGCAGGTACCCCCAGCTCAGTCCGATCAGCACGGCGATGATGGTCGAGAGCAGCCCGGCGACGAAGCCGACGAACACGGAGACGCGGGCGCCGTAGATGATCTGGGAGAGCACGTCCTGGCCGGCGGCCGTGGTGCCCAGCCAGTGCGCCGCGCTCATGTCCTCGCTGCGGTCGAAGCTGTTGTCGGTCGCGCCGTAGGGGGCGAGGAGCGGGGCGAACACGGCCAGGAGCACGAAGACGCCGAGCAGCGCCACCCCGATCCGGGCCTTGGGCACACTCCAGATGGTGAGGAACGCCCGCAGGATGACGCGCAACGGGTTGGCCCCGGCGTCGTGGTTCCCCTGGCTGATCGTCTTCACCGCGGAGGTGGTCGGTCTGGTCGGTCGGGTCGTGCCGGTGGGGGTCATCGTCGTGTCCTCGGGTCCAGGATGCCGTACAAGATATCGACAATGAAGTTGGCCAGGAGCACGCTGATCGTGATGATCAGGAAGAGCGCCTGCATGAGCGGGAAGTCCTGGTTGACCACCGCGGTGTAGAGCAGGTAGCCGACCCCGGGGTAGCTGAACACCCGCTCGACCAGGAGCGAGCCGCCCACCACACCGCCGAGCGCGAGCCCGAACGAGGTGAGATTCGGCAGGATGGCGTTGCGGGCCGCGTAGCGGATGGCGACGGTGCGCGGGTGCAGGCCGTTGGCCTCCGCGAAGGTCACGTAGTCGTCGCCGAGGGTGTTGATCATGGTGCTGCGCATGCCGAGGATCCAGCCGCCGAGCGAGGTGATCAGGATCGTCGTCGCCGGCAGGATGGAGTGGTAGAGGGCATCGAGCAGGAACGTGCCGGTGAGCTCGGGGGTGGCCGCGCTTCCGTAGGCCCCGGAGGTGGGAAACCAGCCGGCGACGTAGCCGAGGAAGAACAGCAGCAGCAGGGCGGTCCAGAAGTACGGGAACGCGCTGGCGAAGGTGCCGCCCACGGTGGGCAGGGTGTCCAGCCAGGTGCCGCGCTTCCACGCGGCGAGCACGCCGAGCAGGGTGCCGCAGATGAAGGCGACGATCGTGACGAACCCGACGAGCACCAGGGTCCACGGGAGCGCGGTGCCGACCAGGCTCGCGACGCTCTGCGGGAAGAATGTGTACGACACTCCGAAGTCGAAGTGCACGACGTTGTTCAGGTACTGCAGGTACTGGTCCCAGGCGCTGCCGGTCGGCACGCCCAGCTGGGCCTCGATGGCGGCCCTGGTCGACGGGCTGACCGGGCCGTTCTGGGCGAGTTTGGCGATCGCGGCATCCGCCGGGGAGCCCGGCATGAGTCGGGGGAGGAGGAAGTTCAGCGTGACTGCGGCCCACAGGGTGAGCAGGAGCAGGCCGACCTTGCCCAGCAGATAGCGCACGGGTCGTTCCTTTCGAGTCTGGACAGGCCGGCGGATGAATCCGCCGTGGGCGGCGGGGCGGGCGAGTCCCCCCAGGGGTACCCGCCCGCTATCGCCGATCGTGGGTTAGGACGCCTTCTTCAGATTGGTCAGGATGAGCAGCGGGGTCGAGTTCCACGTGTTCGGCGGAGCGTAGGCGTTGTCCGCGCTGGGCCAGTTGGTGAAGTTCTTGTCGCTGGACAGACCCCAGAGCCCGCCGTAGAACAGGCTGATCACGGGCAGCTGCTCGTAGAGCACGGACTGCAACTGGGCGGAGATCGCCTTCTGGTCGGCCTCGTCGGTGGATGCCTTGAGCTGGGCGAGCAGGGCGTCGACCTTCGGGTCGCTGAACCGGCCGTAGTTGCCGGTCGTGCCCGAGCCGATCGGGGTGGCGAACTGACTGTTCAGGAGCGTGTTCATGTCCTGGAAGACGCTGCCGGTGCCGCCGAAGCTGTTCATCGCCATGTCGAAGTCGCCCTTGCTGAGCGCCTCCGTGTAGGCGGCCGGCTGCGGCTGGCTGAGCTTCACGTCGATGCCGATCTTGCCGAGCTGCGACTGCACGGTCTGCAGGCCCTGGAGCCAGTCGGTGTAGCCGTTGGCCGTGAGGATGTTGATGCTGAGCTGCGTTCCGCTCGCGTCGACGAGCTTGTCGCCCTGCTTGGTGTAGCCGGCCTTGGCGAACGCGGCGAGCGCCGCGGTCTCGTCCTGGGCGACGACTCCGCCGTCAGGCAGGTCGGGGTTCAGCCACGCCTCCTGGTTGGGCAGCAGCAGGCCGGACTGGCCGGCCGCATCCACGTAGCCCTGCTCCGCGTCCTTGGCGATCTTGTCGCGGTCGAGTGCGAGGCTGAGGCCCTGGCGGAAGTTCACGTCGTTGTACGGCGCCTTGGTGAGGTTGGGTGTGAGCGTCACCGTTCCGCCCGGCGGGAACCAGTACTTGTTGTGCTGCTTGTCGGCGGCAACCCAGGTGCCCTCGACATCCGTCATGAAGGCGTAGGCCCAGTCGTAGCCGTTCTTGACCACGTCGAGCTGGCTGTTGGCCGCGGGGAGCACGAGCTTCAGGGCGGCGACCTTGTCGGCCTGCCAGTAGTCCTTGTTCTTCTTCAGGGTGTACTGGTTGGCGGTGAACGTGTCGAGCACGAACGGGCCGGTGCTGACGGGCTTCTCGTTCTTCCAGGTCACCGGGTCCTTGACATCCTTCCAGATGTGCTCCGGCACGATCAGCTGCTGGTCGATGATCGAGGCGGCCGGAACGTCATCCGACTGGAGGTGGAAGACCACCGTGTCGCCGACGATCTCGAGGCTCTCGATGTGCTGCCAGACGCCCCAGGTGTCGAGCGCGGGGGTCGCCTTGACCAGGTTGAACGTGAAGGCGACGTCGGCGGGCGTGAACGCCTGGCCGTCGGACCAGGTGACGTCCTTGCGGATGTCATAGACGACCGTCCGGGCATCCGGCAGTGTGTTGCCGGTGGCGAGGAACGGGGTCGCCTTGCCGTCGAGGGTGTTGGTCACCTCGAGCGGTTCGTACATGTACGTCGTGGCGACGCGCTTGCTGGTCGAGAAGGGGTTGAAGTTCTTCTCGAAGGTGGGCGACCCGTTGTCGGCGGCCACGAGCAGTGACCCGTCACTCGAACCGGCAGACTGTTTGTTGACGTTCATGCTGCACGCGCTGGTGGCCAGCAGTGCGGTCACACCCACCACGGCCAGAGCCGTTCGTGCGATGCGCAATCTCAATTGCTTCATTGCTCTTGAATCCCTTGTGTCGTCGTTGACCTGTGGCAGTGGGGGTCGGAAGCCGGTGAACCGGACCACCTGAGGCGTTCCCCCAACTGTATGCGCTTACATTCCGTCGCGCAACACTTTTTCCGGCGAGGTTGTCGAAACCCCGCGATCGGAT
This sequence comes from Cryobacterium sp. MP_M3, assembly GCF_015752155.1. GTDB lineage: Bacteria > Actinomycetota > Actinomycetes > Actinomycetales > Microbacteriaceae > Cryobacterium. Next base: position 53,421 of record NZ_JADOVI010000016.1, read on the forward strand.
CAGACCGGGCCCTCTGAGCTCTCCCTCAGCAGCACCTTCACTGGCAGTCGCGAGGTGATCGGCGGCTGGTCCGGATGCTGCAGCCGGCTGAGCATGGCCCGCATCGCCGCCCGGCCCAGGTCGGCCATCGGCTGGTGCACGGTGGTCAGGCGCGGAGTGGAGAGCCGGCCGGCCTCGATCCCGTCGAATCCGGTCACGATCACGTCCTCGGGCACCCGGACGCCGGCCGGGCCGAACACGTCGAGGAAGCCCAGCGCCATCTGGTCGTTGCCGCAGACGAGCGCGCGGGGCAGGCTGCCGGCCGCAAGCAGTTCTTCGGCGAGGTCGCGGGCCCGGATCCGGGAGAAGTCACCGCGCAGCACCGGGAGGGCGGTCGCGTCGATGCCGGCCGCGGCCAGGGCCTGCACGAACCCGGCGTAGCGCTCCGCGTCGTCAGGCGAGTCGGCCGGCCCGGCCACGTAGACCGGTTCGGTGATCCGGTGGGTCACCAGCAGGTGTTCGGTGAGCGCCTGCATCCCCTCGGTGTTGCTCACACTCACGTGGTCGTAGTCGTCTCCGCGCCGGGGGCCGGCGATCAGCACCACGGGGATGCGCCGCGACACGTGGTCGAGCAGGTCGTCGGGCACGCTGCGGGCCAGCACGGCCATCCCGTCGACCCGGCCGGCGATGTCGTTGACCATCTCGGCAGGGTTCGTGCCGCGGCCGACGCCGACCATCAGGGCGAAGCCGTGGCGCCAGGCCTCGCGCTCGCTCCCCCGGAGCACCTCGTCGAAGTAGAGGTTCGGCGGCCGGACCTCGCCCGAATCGGGGATGTCCACCACGATCCGGACGCTCGTGTCCTGCACGAACGGCACCTCGGTGCTGTCGTCCTCGTCGTCGATGCTGGGGAAGAACAGGCCGAGCACTCCCGTGCGGCGCGCGGCCAGGCCACGGGCACTGGCGCTGGGCACGTAGCCGAGGAACTGCACGGAGGCGAGCACACGCTCCCGGGTGGATGCGCGTACATCGGCGGGTCGCCGCAACACCCTCGAGACCGTCGCGATCGACACGCCCGCGTGGGCGGCCACGTCGTAGACGGTCGCGGCCTTCATCAGGCTCCCGGGGTCGTGGCCGGCCCTGCCGGCGGGCGGGTGGCGGCCCGCTTGCCGCGGCGGGACAGCCCGTGCACAGCGGCCTGGAACTCGCGTGCGCCGAGCGGGCGCCCCGGCAGCTTCGGGCGGTCCAGGTCCTTCGAGCGCAACCCGTCGAGCACGATCGAGAGTTGCCGGCGCCACTGGCCGGTGTAGCCGCCGCCGAGGGTGCCGAGGGAGCCGACCATGGTGACCAGCACGGCGAGGTCGACCGCGTCGACGTCCGGGCGCAACGCACCGTCTCGCTTGGCCTGGGCCACGAGCGCCGCGATCACGGTCTGGAATTCCTTGCCCTTGCCGAGCGTCGGGTCGATGGTCTCCATCCGCTTGAGGATGAACGGGAGGGCCGGGTCGGCGACGAGCCATTCGGCCACCCGCTCGGTGTAGACGACGATGCCGTCCCACGCGGTCGGGGCCGCGGCGATCTCGTCCTTGACGGTGGCAAGCTCGGCGAGCGCGATCTCGTGCAGCGCGCGAATGAGGTCGTCCCTGGTCGGGAAGTTGCGGTACAGCGTGGCCACACCCACGTCGGCGCGGCGAGCGATCTCCTCGAGTGACGCGTCGACACCGTGCACGGCGATCAGGGCGCGAGCCTCCAGGAGGAGACGTTCGCGGTTCTGCCGGGCGTCACGCCGTCTTGGCTGCGCCCCGTCCTGCTGGGTCGGTTCGGGCGAAGTCATGGGCTTGATTCTAGGACCCTTACCTCCGACTTCGCGGAGGGGATCCTCCACGACCGGGGTTCGCGGTTCGTCATGTTGCGTCCACCGGCGTGTCCCACGAGAATGCAATCAACGAAACCTGGCACCGCGGCCCGATGCCGGCCGTGCGGAACGGAGCTGCCATGCCGGTCGAGAACAACACCCGGGAGTTCGATCCGGAGATCGTGACCGACTTCCGGGAGCGGATGAGCTACGGCTCCTACCTCGACCTGGACACCCTGCTCGGCGCCCAGAAACCGGTCAGCAGGCCGGAGCACCACGACGAACTCCTCTTCATCATCCAGCACCAGACCACTGAACTCTGGCTCAAGCTCGTGCTGCACGAACTGCGGGCGGCCACGGAGCACCTGCGCCTGGACCGGATCTCTCCGGCCCTCAAGTGCATCGCCAGGGTCAAGCACATCCAGCGCACGCTCACTGAGCAGTGGTCCGTGCTCGCGACACTCACCCCGAGCGAGTACGCCGAGTTCCGGGGGGGTGCTGGGCAACTCCTCCGGGTTCCAGTCCTACCAATACCGGGCCGTGGAGTTCGCACTCGGCAACAAGAACCGGCGGATGCTCACCGTGTTCGAAAGCGATGAGGCGGCGCATGCGCTGCTCACCGAGATGCTCGAGGCGCCGAGCATCTACGACGAGTTCCTGCGCTACCTGCACCGGCAGGGATTCTCCGTTCCCACCGCCGTGCTCGACCGGGACGTCACCGAGGCCTGGGTGCTGCACCCGGAACTGGTGGCGGTCTTCCGCGAGATCTACGAGAACGCCACCCTGCACTGGGGCGCCTACGAGGCCTGCGAGGAGCTCGTCGACCTCGAGGACAACTTCCAGCTCTGGCGGTTCCGGCACCTGAAGACGGTGCAGCGCATCATCGGGATGAAGCACGGCACCGGCGGCTCGAGCGGCGCCGCCTTCCTGCAGAAGGCCCTCGAGCTCACCTTCTTTCCCGAGCTTTTCGCGGTGCGCACGGAGCTCGGCACGTGAGCCGCGGGCGGCGACCCACCCCATGAGCGGCACCGTCTTCCCCGGTTTTCTCGACGCGCACGTGCACCTGGCCCTGATCGACCCTGCCGGCCTGGCCGCCGGAGGGATCGCCAGGGTGCTCGACCTCGGCGGACCGCACCGGGCGCCGGCGACGGATGCGGGCGACCCCGGCCCGCAGGCGTCCTTCGCCGGCCAGTTCCTCACCACGCCCGGCGGCTACCCCGCCAGGCAGGACTGGACCCCGGCCGGCAGCGTCTGCGAGGTGGCGCACGCCACGGATGCCGCCGCGGCCGTGGACCGGCAGCTCGCGGCCGGCGCATCCGTCATCAAGGTCACTCTCAACTCCGTGGCCGGCCCGGTGCTGCCCGGCGATGTGCTCGCGGCGATCGTCACCAGGGCGCACGAGCGCGGCGCGCCCGTCGTCGCCCACGCGGAGGGCGCCGGCCAGGCCGGGGACGCCTGCGCCGCGGGCGTCGACGCCCTCGCGCACACCCCGTTCGACGAGCGCCTGGACGACGACCTCATCGTCGCGATGGCCGGCCGGATGACCTGGATCAGCACCCTCGACATCCACGGCTGGGGCCGGCCCACCGAGGACTTCGCCCGGGCGAGCGACAACCTGCGCCGGTTCCACGCCGCCGGCGGCCAGGTGCTCTACGGCACGGACCTCGGCAACGGCCCGCTCCCGGTCGGGCTCAACCGGCGCGAGCTCGACGCCCTGCTGGCCTGCGGCCTCTCCCCCGACGAGCTCCTCCACGCCTTGACCGGCGACTCCATCGGCCGATTCCCCGGCGCCCTCCCGCGCACCGGCGCGGGCCTCCCCGCCACGGTCATCCCGGGCGAGCGCCCCGGCGACCCGGGCGATTTCACCCGCTGGCTGTGCACGGCACGGGTCGTCGCGGCTGCGGCCGCCGGGGAAGTCGGTCATCATGGGAGCCTGCCGCACCAGCCGTTCGAGACCGAGGAAGCAAGATGACCCCCAGCACCGAAAGCAGCCACGCCGGCCTCGGCGGCCAGGATGCCCAGCTCGCCTTCGCCCGCCGGATGGACCGCATCGACGGTCTCGCGCACTACCGCCGCCAGTTCGTCGGCACCGACGCCGTCGGCGACGCCACACCGAACCCGTTCGCCTACCTGGACGGCAATTCGCTCGGCCGGCCGACCCTGGCCAGCGTGGCCCGGATCACCGAGTTCCTCATCCACGACTGGGGCACCCGCCTGATCCGGGGCTGGGACGACGAGTGGATGGACCTGCCGTTGAAGATCGGCGACGACCTGGGCCGCGCCGCGCTCGGCGCCGGGCCCGGCCAGGTGTTCGTCGGCGATTCCACCACCGTGCTGCTGTACAAGCTGGCCCGCGCGGCGGTCGACTACCGCCGGATCGACACCGAGCCCGTGCGCACCGAGATCGTGCTCGACACCGACAACTTCCCCACCGACCGGTACCTGCTCGAGGGCATCGCCGCCGAGCGCGGGCTCACCCTGCACTGGATCCACTCCGACCCGGCCTCCGGCGTCACCGTCGACCAGGTGCGGCGGGCGGTCGGCCCGACGACCGCCCTCGTGCTGCTCAGCCACGTCGCGTACCGCTCCGGTTTCCTCGCCGACATGCGCACGATCACCGAGCTGGTGCACGCCGCCGGCGGGCTCGTGCTCTGGGATCTCAGCCACTCCGTCGGGTCGGTGCCGGTCGAACTCGACCTCTGCGACGTCGACCTGGCCGTGGGCTGCAGCTACAAGTACCTCAACGGCGGCCCGGGCGCCCCCGCGTTCGGTTATGTGCGGCGTGACCTGCAGGACGTGCTCACCCAGCCGGTCCAGGGCTGGATGGGAACGAAGGATGTCTTCACGATGGGCCCGGGGTATGTGCCGGCCGACGGCATCCGTCGCTTCATGAGCGGCACTCCCGCCATCGTCGGGATGCTCGCCATGCAGGACACCATCGCCATGATCGAAGAGGCCGGCATCGAGCAGGTGCGGGCCAAATCGGTGGCGCTGACCGAGTTCGCGCTCAGCCTGGTCGACACCTGGCTGGTGCCGCTGGGAGTGCGGGTGACCTCCCCGCGGGAGCACACGCACCGGGGCGGGCACGTGACGATCAACCACCCGGCCATGCGACAGGTCACGAAGACGCTCTGGGAGCACGACGTGATCCCCGATTTCCGGGGCCCCGACGCCCTGCGGATCGGGCTCTCGCCACTGAGCACCAGCTTCGTCGAGACCTTCGAGGGCGTCGCCGCGATCCGCGACGTGCTCCGCGGGGTGCTGCTCGGACAGAGCGGACTGGCGGCCGGCGCCGCGGCCGGTCGCAGCACCCCTGCCGGCCTGTAGAATCGTGGAATCCACCCCCCGACGTCTCCGGAGTGAACCATGCCAACAATCGTCGTAGAAGTTATGCCCAAGGCCGAGCTGCTTGACCCGCAGGGCAAGGCCGTCGCCGGCGCTCTCGGCCGCCTCGGCAAGAGCCGGTTCACCGGCGTGCGCCTGGGCAAGCGGTTCGAGATCACCGTCGCCGGCCACATCGACGACGCCGTGCTGGCCGAGATCCAGGAACTCGCCGACACCGTGCTCTCCAACTCCGTCATCGAGGACGTCGTCGGCATCCACGTGCTGGAGGCACCCGCCGGAGAGACCCACTGATGCGCGTCGGCGTCGTCACCTTCCCCGGCTCGCTCGACGATCGTGACGCGCAGCGTGCGATCCGCCTGGCCGGCGCGGACCCCGTCGCCCTCTGGCACGGCGAGCACGACCTGCACGGCGTCGACGCCCTGGTGCTGCCCGGCGGCTTCAGCTACGGCGACTACCTGCGCGCCGGCGCCATCGCCAGCCTCTCCCCGATCATGGCCGAGGTCATCGACGCCGCGAACAAGGGGATGCCGGTGCTCGGCATCTGCAACGGCTTCCAGATGCTGACCGAGGCGCACCTGCTCGAGGGTGGCCTGATCCGCAACGACCACGGTTCCTTCATCTGCCGCGACCAGCAGCTGCGCGTGGAGAACACGGCCACCGACTGGACGAGCGGTTTCGCGGCTGGCCAGGAGATCACCATCCCGCTCAAGAACGGCGAGGGCGGCTTCATCGCCTCCGCCGACACGCTCGAGCGTCTCGAGGGCGAGGGGCACGTCGTCGTGCGCTACCTCGGCCTCAACCCGAACGGTTCCCTAAACGACATCGCGGGCATCACCAACGCCCGCGGCAACGTCGTCGGGCTGATGCCGCACCCCGAGCACGCCGTCGAACCCGGCTTCGGCCCCGACACCGCCGACGCGATGCGCAGCGGCGTCGACGGTCTCACCTTCTTCACCTCGGTGATCCAACGGGTGCTCGCAGCCGCCTGACCCTGCCCCGACCCACACCCCTCCGCCCGCAGGCGCAGCCCGGCCGTTCCGAATTCAGGTGCATGAACCACCTTCCGAATTCAAGTGCGTGGTCCAGGTTCCGAATTCAGGTGCGTGAACCACGTTCCGAATTCAGGTGCAGAGCCCGGAACAGTGCGACGGATGCCCGCCAGCGCCCCGAAATCAGGCTGTACTCCTGAATTCGGAACAGGGGAACAGGGGAACAGGGGAAGACGGCACCGCGACCGGCGCGAGCAGGCGGCGGCGAGCGCGGGTGGGCGGCTCAGGTCGTCTGGTCGAAGAAGGCGAGTTCGTGCTCGGCCGAGGCGTGGAATGCGCGCCGCATATCCGCCCGCTCGGTCGCGGCGGCGCCCCGGGCGGCCTGCTCGACGATGGCGATCGCCTCCAGGGTCACCGCCTGGAAGTCGGGTTGCGCGTAACAGTCGAGCCAGGCCCGGTACGGATGCTCCGAGTGGTTCGCCGCCGCCAGCCGTTCCCCGACGTCCTGGTAGATCCAGAAGCAGGGCAGCAGTGCGGCGACGAGCACTGGGTAGGAACCGCCCTGCGCCGCCGCGAGCAGATGGCCCAGGTAGGCCGTCGTCACCGCCGACGGCGCCGCATCCGTGGCCCGGCCGTCGAGCCAGGTGCGGTGCAGCTCGAGTTCCTCGACCAGGCAGCCGTGCGCGCTCGAGGCCCAGAAGGCCTGTTCGGCCACGGTCGGCGCGAGCTGGCTGGCCCGGGCCAGGGCCCGGGAGTAGTCGCGCAGATAGAGTGCGTCCTGGGCGAGGTAGTCCGAGAAGGCGTCGTCCGCGAGACTGCCGTCGGCGAGCCCCCTGATGAACGCCAGGTCGCCGATCTCGGTGCGGAGGTGTTCGATTCCCGCCCACCACTCCTCGGTCTGGGCGGCGATGCCGGCGGCCGGGCCGGTGATGGACGCCACAGCATCGGCGACGGCTGCGGGGTCAGCGACAGCTGCGGGGTCAGCGACAGCTGCGGCGGCGGCCGCGTCCCCCGCGCGCCAGAGCGCCGCGAAATGGTTGATCGGCCCGTTGCCCTGCCCCACGTCGAGCTCGTCGGCGTGCCGCAGGCTGTCGGTCAGCCACTCCTTCGCCGAGGCGACGGCGGCCACCCAGTCGCCCAGCCGGGCCTGGCGGGTGGCGAGCGCGCTCGAGAGCGAGCAGCCGGTGCCGTGGGTGTTCGCCGTCGGCACCCGGTCCTGCGCGAACTCGACCAGGTCGCGGCCGCCGGGGAGCCCGGCGGCGGCATCGACCAGGGCATCCGGCGAGCCCTGGCCGCCGAGATGGCCGCCCTTGGTGAGCACGATCACGCCGTGCCGGGCGGAGACCGCCCTGGCCTGGCTCAGCGCCTCCGGCCAGGTCAGCGCGACCGGGCACTCGGCGAGCACGGCGAGCTCGGGCAGGTTGGGCGTGACGATGTCGACCTCGGCGAGGAGGCCGCGCATGGCGGCCTCGGCGCGTTCGTCGAGCAGCCGGTCGCCGCTGGTGGCGACCATGACCGGGTCGAGCACGACGATCGGCGGGCGGATGCGACGCAGCCAGTCCGCAACCTCGGCGACCACCTCATCGGTGGCGAGCATCCCGATCTTCACGGCGTCGATGGTGACGTCGTCGCTGACGGCGTCGAGCTGTTCGCGCAGGAACGAGGTCGGCGGCAGGTGGATCGACCGCACACCCTGGGTGTTCTGGGCGACCAAGGAGGTGACCACGGCCATCCCGTAGCCGCCGTTCGCCGCGATCGCCTTGAGGTCGGCCTGGATGCCCGCACCCCCGGTCGGGTCGGTTCCGGCGATGCTCAGCACGCGTGGGATACCGCTCATGACGCGGCCCCGGCCCAGGCGTCAGCGAACGCGCGGGTGGCTTCGGCCGGGTCGTCGGCGGCACAGATCGCGGAGACGACGGCCAGCCCGGAGGCGCCCGCGGCGCGGAGGCCGGCCGTGTCGGTAAGGCGGATGCCGCCGATCGCGACGCAGGGAAGCCCGGTCGACCGCGCGATCTTGCCGAATCCGGCAACGCCGAGCGCCTCGGGGTGGTCGGGCTTGGTCGTGGTCGGGTGGATCACCCCGACCCCGAGGTAGTCGACGGAGCCCGCCGGCAGGGCGTGAGCGGCCCGCAGGTGCACGGGCGTGTTCGCGGTGAGTCCGAGCACGGCGTCCGGCCCGATCAGGGCGCGCACCGCAGCGGCCGGAAGGTCGGTCTGGCCGACGTGGACGCCGTCCACCTCGGCGCCGGCGTGCCGCGCCGCCAGGAAGACGTCGACCCTGTCGTCCACGAGCAACAGGCAGCGCCCGGCGGTGATCCGGGCGGCGGTGACCACGAGATCGTAGAAGTCGCGGGTGTCGGCGGTCTTGTCACGGAGTTGCACGACGGAGACACCGCCGGCGACCGCTGCGGAGATGACGCCGAGCACTCCGAGTCGCCCGGAGAGCCGCCGGTCGGTGACCAGATAGGTGGACAGGTCGAGGGTGCGCGGCCGTGGCGGTGCCGCGTGGGCCGGCCGGGTCGTGTGGGCGGGCAGGCTCATCCGATGACCACGCCGGCGAGAACGTCGTCGGGGGTCAGCCCGGCCAGCCGGTCGAGGAAGGCGACGGCGAAGCTGCCCGGACCGGCGGATTCCAGCGCGGCCTGCTCGGCCGCGAGGGCGTAGATCGCGCAGGCGGCCACGGTGGTGGCGAGCCGGTCGTGGTCCTGGGCCGCGAAGGCGGCGATCACCGCGCCGAGGGCGCAACCGCCGCCGGTGATCCGGGTGAGCAACTCGGTGCCGTTGTCGACGCGCACGTCCCTGACCCCGTCGGTGACAATGTCGGTCGCGCCGGAGATGGCCACGATCGACCCGAAGTCGATGGCGAGGTTGCGGGCCGCCTCGAGGGCGTCGGCGGCGGAGTCGGTCGAGTCGACGCCCCGCCCTCCGTGGCCGGACCCGGCGAGCGCCATGATCTCTGACGGGTTACCGCGGATGACCGTGGGATGGAGGCCGAGCAGGTCCCGGGCGAGGTGGGTGCGCACAAGGAGCGCTCCGATCGCGACCGGGTCGAGCACCCAGGGAGTGCCGGCCGCATTGGCGACGGTGACGGCCTCGACCATGGCGATCCGCTGGTCGTGCTGGGGGGTTCCGAGGTTGATCAGCACCGCGGACGCCACCCGGGCGAAGGGTCCGGCCTCGGTGGGGAGGTCGACCATCGCCGGGGCGGCGCCGAGGGCGAGCAGGGTGTTGGCGGTGAAGTTGGCCACGACCGCGTTGGTCAGGCACTGCACCAGCGGGACGCCCTCCCGCACTCGGTGGAGCAGTTCGGCGGCTGACTGGGTGTGCTGGTTCGACAAGCGAGAGTTCACTCGCGACATCCCTTCGCTAGTACTGGCTAGATCAGGTTCTTCGGGTCTGATCTCAGCCATCGACTCTCGACGGCACCCCGTGTCACGCCTCCGAGCCTAGCCGCCTCAGGCGACCAGGCCCGCGCCGAACTCCTCGATCCCGATCAGCGGCTTGATCGTGGCCTGCACCTGGCCACGGATGAAATTGCGACGGATGACGTTGTCGCAGTACACGTTGCCGATGGCTCCGAGCACCATGGCCTGGTCGAGCGAGAGGTAGCGTTCGGCGATGAGACCCGACTTGACCGCGACCGCATCGTAGAATCCGCCCTCGCCGTAGGCCTTCAGTTCCCGCTCGATCCGGGACAGATTGTCGAAGGCCGCCGCTGGTTCGTATTGCATGGCCAGGAACGCGGCGTGCGGGGTGACCACTCCATCGCCCCAGGCCGGTGTCGGGTTCACGCCCACGCGGCATCCGTCGAACCCTCTGTCGAGGTGGGTGCGCTCGAGGTCGGACACGTAGCCGTCCGGGCTCATCCCGATCGCCTCGACCCCCCACTCGCTGTAGCCGCCGCCTGGCCGGCTGGCCGGCGAGAAGCCCCAGTAGCCGTACTTCGCGTCGTCGAGTCCGAACTCCCGCTGGGCCCGCACGGTCAGCGGGTGGTTCACTCCCCAGGCCTTCGGGGCCCAGCCGGCCTCCGGCACGAACAGGTCCGGCATCAGGGCCTCGAACATGTCGCCGCCCCAGCTGGGCACGATGTGCATGCCCCGGTAGGTGAACGCCCCCTCGAAGACGTCGATGCCCTGGTAGCTCCGGCGCACACCGACCGGCTTCTGCTCCAGCCAGGACCAGTCGCAGCTCTCGGGGAAGACCCGCTGGGTGGCGAAGTAGTGCGCGGCGGGGATCTGGCCGCGGGAGATGCCGATGTAGCTGGCGATGCGCGGCTCGCTGACGTGGATGTCGTAGTGGTTGAGGGTGTAGAAGACGTTCTCGCCGGCGCCGAGGTAGTTTCCCTCGACGGTGTCGACGGCCGGCTTCTTGTCCCAGAAGCCGCCGCGCAGCAGCCCGGCGACGATGCCGGGGCGGGCGTCCTTGTTGTAGAACATACCGAAGTTCATTTTGCCGAGGATGGCGTCGGCCTGCCGGGCGACCCGCGGCTCCGCGTTCCGGATCACCATGAGGGCCGCGGCGAACCAGCCGTTGTCGACGCTGGAGAGGAACGGGTAGACGGTGTTGCCGTCCTCCGGCCAGACCGTGACGACGTCACCCGAGGCTTCGTCGTACCAGTTGTAGTACATGCCGCTCGGCTCGTGGTGCTTGAGCCTGGCGAGGGTGGTGAGGGTCTGGCTGAGCCGGCGCCGGCACTCCCCTGCGCTGATGATGCCGAGCTCGCGGGCGACGACGACGCTCCACAGGTAGCCGCCGATGTTGGTCGGCGAGGTGTAGCCGCTGCGTTTCGGGGCGCCGAGCGGGCCGCTGATGTTGTCGGCGGAGAGCCCCGTGATCGGGTCGGTCATGGCGACGAGGGATGCCCAGGTGTCGCGCCCCCAGCGCAGGATCGTGCCCTTGTCGACGCCGCGACCGAACCCGCTCCGCACCGCGGATGCCCCGGCGAGGGTGGCGGCCGTGGCCCGGCCGGGTGGAGCCGAGGCCATCCCGAGCGCGGCGATCGCCGCTCCCCCGACGAGGAACTGGCGGCGGGTGGCGCCGGGGGCGGCGATTGCACTGAGCGAGGTAGCGGTCATGGCTGGTCGGAGTTCCTTCGTGTCGTCGTTGACGTTCCGGCATCGGCCGCCCGGGATTCCGGCCCCGGAAATCGAGCAGGGACAGCGGCGGCGCGTGCACGTGACTTCGAGCGTAAGCGCATACATTCCGGGTCGCAACCCACTGGCGGCGATTGATTGCGGCTGGTGCACCCCTCGCGTCGCCCGACCTGCCCACCCGTTCGATTGCGGAGAAAACACCCTCATCGCCCTGACGAAGGTGCATTCTCCGCAACTCAACGCGGCGTCGTCCCATCGATGCGTGGTCGCGACGCCTCGCGGGTCAGGCGCTGTTCGGGTCAGGCGCCCGCGTAGGCGCTGCGGAGCCCGGCGATCTCGATCTTCGTCATGGCGAGCATCGCCTGCATGACCCGGCCCGAGCGCTCCGGGTCGGGGTCGCCGAGGAGCTCGCCGAGGAGCGGCGGCACGACCTGCCAGGAGAGGCCGAACTTGTCCTTCAGCCAGCCGCACCGGCCTGGTTCGCCGCCCTCGGTGAGCTTCGCCCACAGGTCGTCGATGACGGGCTGGGTGTCGGCTCGCACGAAGGAGGAGACAGCCTCGGTGAACGGGAACTGCGGCCCGCCGTTCACGGCCTGGAACTCGAGGCCGTCGAGCGCGAACGACGCCGCCATGACCGTGCCACCGACACCGGGCATGCCGTCGGGGTACCGGGACACGCTGCGCAACTCGGAATTGGGGAAGACCGACACATAGAACCTGGCGGCTTCCTCGGCCTGACTGTCGAACCAGAGGAACGGACTGATCGTCTGCATGGGAACTCCTTCGTGGGCGAGGGAGGCATCCGGTACGGTTCAGTCAGACGGATGCACCGCACGGCCCGGGCTACATGGCGAGCGCCACGATCGACTGGGCCCAGATGAAGAACTTGTTCGTGCCGAGGTCGCCGACCGTGACGATCCCGAAGGCTGCCTTGAGGTGCTCTGCGTCGCTGTCGCTCACGCCCTGGAGTGAGGCGACCGGTGAGTTGACCAGTTCCTCCAGGGGCAGCTCCTCATAGGCTTTGTCGAGTTTGGTTGCCAATCCGGCCATGGTGTACCTCCGAGCGTGGGAACTGATCGAACTTCGATGGTAGTGAAGGATGCCGCTCCGGCGCTAGAGGGAGCGGCACCGCCCCGGAGCGTAGTCTGAGGTCACCGGCCAACCGGTCGACGATGATGTTCCGTGGCGAAGAAGAGAGCGTGTCATGAGCGGCAAATACGAAGTGTATGTCGACAGGTCCGGCGGCTACCAGTTCAGGCTCAAGGCCAACAACGGCGAGGTCATCGCCACCTCGGACAGCTACAAGACGAAGGTCGCCGCGCTCAAGGGGATCGAGTCGTTGAAATCACACGCCAAGTCCCACGTCGTCGACCTGACCGAACCCGCCAGCTGACACGGGAATCGCCGCCCACCCGGCTCAGGCCGAGGGACGGCGATTCCGGCCCGGTGCGGCTCAGCCGTTGATCACCTGGGGAACGCCGAGCGCCTTGAGTCCTTCGACGCCGAATTCGAGCCCGTAGCCGGACTGCTTGGCTCCGCCGAACGGGATCATCGGGTGCACTCCGCCGTGCCCGTTGATCCAGACGGTGCCGGCCTCGAGGCGAGCGGCCACTTCGCGCGCCTTCGCCAGGTCGGGCGACCAGACCGAGCCGCCGAGTCCGACGTCGACGCCGTTGGCCTGCGCGATCACGTCGTCGAGGTCGGTGAAGCGGATGATCGGCAGCGCCGGGCCGAACTGCTCCTCCAGCACGAGCGGGTTGGCGTTGTCGATGTCGGCGATGAGCGTGGTCGGGTAGAAGTAACCCGGCTGGTCCAGGCTCGGGTTGCCACCGAGGAGGACGCGCGCTCCGGAATTCTTCGCGGCGTCGACCAGGCGGGACACGATGTCGAACTGCGCCTTGTTCTGCAGCGGTCCGAGCACGTTCTTCTCGTCCATTCCGACTCCCATCGGCATGGTCTCGGCGACGGCGGTGAGCTCTGTGCAGACCGCGTCATAGATGTCGTCGTGCACGTACAGGCGCTTGAGCGCCGCGCAAGTCTGGCCGGTGTTGATGAACGCACCCCAGAACAGGCCCTCCGCGATCGCCTTCGGGTCGGCGTCGGAGAGCACGATGCCGGCGTCGTTGCCGCCCAGCTCGAGGGTGAGGCGCTTGACCGTGTCGGCGGAGCTCTTGATGATCGCCTTGCCGGTGGCGGTCGACCCGGTGAACATGACCTTGCCGATTCCCGGGTGGCTGGAGAGCCGCGCACCGACCTCGCGGTCGCCGCAGACGACGCTCAGCAGACCGGCCGGAAGCTCCTGGTTCATCACCGCGACGAGGGCGAGAACGCTCAGCGGCGTGTACTCGGACGGCTTGACGACGACCGCGTTGCCCATCCTCAGGGCCGGCGCGATCTGCCAGACCGCGATCATCATCGGCCAGTTCCACGGGCCGATGGCACCCACGACGCCGATCGGGCGGTAGTGCAGTTCGGCGTGGGTCTGACCGTCATCGACGATCACCTCGGCCTCCAGCGGGGTCGCGGCGGTGGCGCGCAGCCAGGCGGAGCAGGCGCCGACCTCGAACCGGGCATTCGGACCGTTGAGCGGCTTGCCCTGCTCCCGGGAGAGCAGCTCTGCGAGGGGCTCCGCGGCGGCGTCGATGGCGTCGGCCACCCGGTTCAGGGTCGCGATTCGCTTCGCGTGGCCCAGTGCGGCCCAGGCCGGCTGGGCGGCGACCGCCGCGGCGACGGCGCGGTCGAGATCGTCCACGGTGTGCACCGGCGCCAGGCCGACCACGGCTCCCGTCGCGGGGTCCAGGATCTCCCTCGTCGGTCCCGACTTCGGTGTGATCTTCTCGAGAAGTGCGTCGTAGCTGTCCATGGGTCCTCCACTATGAGTCCGTTAGTACCCTGACCGTATCCAGTGGGGTTGCCGCCCCGTTTGTTGGTGCGCGCAGCGTGGTTGTCAGTCGGTGCCGACCGGGTCACCGCTCACGCCGCGGTCGGCCTCGGCTGCGCCGTCCGGCATCCGTCAGACGCGCGATCCGCCGAGCGCATTCTCATAGACGTCGATGGCGGTGGCGATCCCGTCCTCGCTGCGGATGCCCGCGGCGAGTTCTCTGGCACGCTGCTGCATCGGCCTGTCGGCGAGGGCCCTGCCCAGTGCGTCAGCGAGACGCGCCGAGGTGAGCCGGCGCTGCGAAAAGGATGACAGGCCGACACCGAGGTCAACCACGCGGCTTCCCCAGAAGGGCTGGTCGACGGTGAACGGCACCACGATGCCGGGCACTCCGGCACGCAGGCCGGCCGCGGTGGTGCCGGCCCCTCCGTGGTGCACGACGGCCGCCATCCGCGGGAACAGCCACTCGTGTGGCACCGATTCCTGGACGAGCACGCGACCGCCCCCGTCGAGGTCGGTCAGTCCGCCCCAGCCGGAGAGCAGTACGGCTCGCACTCCTGCCGCGCGGACAGCCTCGAGCACGATCGCCGTTCGCTTCGCCGGGTCAGTGCCGCTGATGCTCCCGAACCCGATGCTCACCGCGGGACCGCGAGCGAGGAACTCCTCCAGCTCGGGCGATGGCTGCCAGGTGGGGTCTTCGGCGGGAAACCAATACCCCGTCGTGTGGTTCCGGGCGCCGGGAACCGTGAGCACCCGAGGGCTGATCGCGTAGAGCGCCGGCTGATCAGCTGTGGCGGTCGACCGGCCGGACAGCCCCAGAACCTCGCGCCGGGCATCCGCCATCGGCTTCGCGAACGGCGCCCAGAGGGCGAGCGAGGTGAGACGGTGGCCGAGGACATTCGGTCGCACCCGGGGCGTCAGCACACCCGGGTAAGCGGTGGCGGGCGCATCGATGGGCTGCAAGTGCGCGGGGATGAACGGCACCCCCAGCCTGTCGGCAACACCGAGACCGACGACCATTCCTCCGACACCGCCGGTGAGGGCGTCCACCCCCTGCGCAGCCTCCAAGGTTTCCCGGGTCCAGGTACGCAGTCGGGCGCCCATTTCCGCGGCAACCATCCGCATGCTCGCGCCGGACCCCCGCTCGGTGGCGCCCTGCGCACGCCGAATATCCTCGCGCGAATTTCCGGACAGCCCGGCGAAGGGGATGCCGCTGCCCTCGACCAGCGGGGAGAAATCCGCGGGGGCGATCAGCCTCGGCTCGTGCCCGCGCGCCTTCAGCCGAAGTGCCAATGCCGCGTACGGTTCGACCCCGCCCCTGGTGTCATTGGCGACAATTCCGATGCGCACGATTCCTCCGAGGAGCCCGACGGGCGAAAAAGGCCCCGACATCCCGGAACGAACCGGGGTGCAGGGGCCGAAGTGCGGAGACGGTGGGATTTGAACTCTGGCCCGGCGATCATCTGCAAGGTTAATCACTCACAATCCGCGTAATTTCGGGGAAGTTGGATCACAGGAAAGACTTCAAATCACGTGGATTCATGGTAAATGTTGCCATTTTGTTGCCACGACCGCCAGCCGGACGGCCAACTTCCTGAAAGAGGGAAGTAAGAGATCGGCGTGTTGAAGTGCCCGTTGGGGGAACGCCTTGCGGACGTTTGTCAGCAGAACATCGCGATGCCGAGAAACCCAAGCGGCGCCGCGGACGAGACCCGATCAATCATGAGAGTGCCGGCTCCGTGCGGGCGACATACGTGCTCGTGCGCGGCCGCCAGGGCGCACAATTCGCCAGCGCGGCGCTGCCCAACCTCCGCCCGGATACTGTGCACAATTGTGGCTCTGGGGCTACCAGTGCCGGGGTTTTTGGCATGCTCACCGCTCGATGAATTGCGCACGTCGGCGGTCGTCAGATGACGAGGGTCTGGTCGACCAGGCTTTGGGCAACTTGTGACAACATCAGATGGTTGCTGCGAGCGTGGTTCCTGAGTAGCGTGAATGCTTCCTCCATAGAGACTGCGTGAGAGTGCGCGATGACGCCTTTGGCTTGTTCAATCACGACTCGGGAGTTCAAAGCGATCGTCAGATGCTCCCGCACGGAATTGCTTTCTCGGACTGTGCGTTCCTGCAGAATCCCGATCGTGGCCACATCGGCCAAGGCTTGGGCCGCGCGCACGTCCTGTTGGCGCAGGGCACCAGGGACGCTGGACAGCAGGTTGAGGGCGCCAATTGTCGTTTTGCGCAGTCGCAACGGAATCGCATGGACTGCAGCGAAACCCTGTTCCCGCGCGCTGTCCCGAAACCGCTGCCAGGCGGGCGGGCTGTCCTCTACGTCTGGCAGGGAGACTACGGATCCGGTGGTGAAACATTCCACGCAGGGGCCTGCCCGGGCGCTCAGTTGCATGACTTCGACGAGTCGGCTGGCCTCGCTGGTCGAGGCGACAACTTCGAGCTCGCCGTCGGCGTCGGCCAGGAGAATGCCAGCCGCGGCAATGTCGAAGAGGCTGGCGCAACTTTCCACCAATGTCTGTAAGAGATCCACGACGTCGTAACCGGCGACAAGGGTGTCAGCGAGGGTCGCGAACGTATCGATCAAACGGTCTTCTCTCGTTTCATCAATCATGAGATTCCTCGATCTGGTGTTCATTTACCGCGAAACTCAATCGCCGGTCGATGATCTCCTCCGCGATCTCCTGCATCGATCGGCCAACGGCGAAGGTATGGCCCTGGATAACCAGACGGGCGTCCAGAGCAGAAATCCCGAGTTGAGAGAGCACCATGCCGGTGGCCTGATGCACTTCACGACGAGAGAACTGTCTGCGAGTGTCGGTGTCGACCTCGCTATCGCTCTGGGACAGCCTGATGGCTCGAGAGAGAACGAGACGGCTGACGACGGTCGCGAGGCCCGAGGTTCGCCGGATGTCTAGATCACTGAGATGACTGGGCCGACTCGTATACAAGTCGATCGCCCCGATGCGTAAGGGGCCCAGCGACAGGGGGAAAGCGAAAAGCGCACCGAGCTCATCGGCGATGATTGCTTCCGAGAACGCCGGCCAGATCCGGTTGGGCCGTTCGCGAATGTTCGGCTCGAAGACCGGCTTCCCAGTTTCAAGAGCATCCCAACAGGGGCCTTCGCCCAGATCGAATTGCAGTTCGTCCAACCGAAGCGATTGGGCGTCACTTGCCGAGATCGTTTCAGCGGGGAGAAAGTCACCGAAGGTCGAGATTGACAGCCCATCCACGGGCAGCAGTCCGAGGAAAGGCTCGTATAGACGGGACTCAGTTCCCGCCAACGCGGTCAACGTTTCTTCGGCTCCCGAAAATCGATCAGGCATCGCAATCCCTCCCACGATTCCTACAGGTTCCCCGTCTCAGACACGATCCCTTCACAGTACGAACGTACTCCGCAATACCTTGATTTGGGGCGCATTGGGTCTCCGATACTCCCGCCGCCACCGACGAGCGTCTCACGAGGTCGACCTGGGTGCGCGCGCCATCGAGCAGCGTGGCACAGTCGCACGATCCGACTATCAGCGTCCGCCGTGGCCCAAACGGCAGCGAGAATGCGACCGGCAAGTTAAAGGAGCACGGCCAGGCATCGTGGGGGGCGGACAGCCGAGACTCGTCTTCAGGAGAGTGACTCGTTTCGCTGGGGTGGCCCTGAAGCCGCGGGCGAGGCGGGTGGCGTTCTGAATCCGATCCGGAGGGCGCCGGCGGAGCCGGTCGCGGCGATGTGATAGGCGAGCGCTCCCAGTACGCCCAGTACGGTGCAGCCCAGCAGGGTGAGGAGCCCGACCCCGGCGCAGACGTTCCAGAGGTGGTCCGCGTTCATCAGGGAGCTCATGCTCCTGAGCACCCCAGTCGAAGTGAGACCCGCCAGTAGGGTGTCAGCCTGGGTGAAGATGCCTGCCTGGGTGAGGAATGTCCACGCTGCGAGGGTGGCCAGGACTGCCAGGGCACCCGAGGCGATTCCCATCAGGACGGATGTCTTCAGGGCCGACCATACGTCCAGAGACACCCACGTCAGTCGAATCTGTTTACCCGGCTCGCGCGGGTTCAGGCCCCGTTTCCCTGCCCGGTCCGCAGCACGATTCATGAACGCCCCCACTCATTCCAACCCGATTCGTTGCCCGCCCCGGTCGGGGCATCCTTCGGACCCGGTCGTGGACCCTGACAACCCACCCAGTCAGGGAGCGCACAAACCGCACCGGTATCTCTGGCAATAACCTAGCCGATACCCAGCCCGCCCCACCGTTCGGGGTTCCTGCACGGTGCTCTCCGCCTCGGGGACTGGCGCAAGGGCCTTGGCCCCAGTCTTGTGCGGGGCCAAGGTGAGGTGTATGAAAAGGATCTCCTACGGTGGGGCATCGTTTCTGACTCCCGATGGCGTCGCGGACGCTCTCCTGGAGTTGGTCACCGCGCTGGGAATCAGCCACGCCAACGAGACTCTGGACCTCCCTGCGTGGATGATCACGGAAACAACATGATCGTGACCATGATCGTGGGGCCGACGACTGCGCTGATGAGTATCCCTGAGGACTCCCAGTGGACAGGACCCGACACCACCCTGGTGCTTGCCGTGCTCAACGCACGCATCCAGGCACTTACTGCACCGAAGTCGTATCCAATAGAGGAAACCATCGCGACCACCGACGACGACTGGCACGACGTCGACTTCACCGAATAGCCACAGACCCGCATTCCGCGGCGCTCACGCCACCGTGAAGTCAAGTGCGGCCGGCCGCCCGTCCGCTGGAACAAGCACGGTGAACGGTGGCCAGTTACTTCAGAACGGCCGTCACCCGGGCGGAGGCCTCACTCGCTCGATCGCACGCCATCGAACACGTCTCCCTGCCCTCATGCTGGCCAGCAAACACACCTGCGGTCTTCGACACCGCCCGACACATGGTCAGTCGCTGAAACGATGTTGACCGGCCGCGGGACTCCTGCCCAGACATCACCCCTCACTGACTGTCACGAGCGTCTCACACGCCGCACGACAGATCAGAATCCGACGACGGATCACCACAACCAACACGTCGACGTCACACGTGCAGCCGCCACAACCCCACCGGGACAATCCCAAAGCGCGAAAGCCACATTGACAGGCTGGCTCCAGCTGGCTGTTCCTCGCGAACTGCTACGGCCGGCTCCTCAGCCGGACCCCGGCCAATTGCGGGTCGGCTCCGGACGCAGGCGCTGCAGTCCGAACCTCCCAATCATGACCCGCGCTACAGTATCGCCATGAACGATCCCACCGCACGCCGGTCCCAACCCAGATACCGGGTTGAGTCCCACCGGAGCGCGGTTGCCGCGCGACGTTCTCTCGCACTCGATCGGTGAGAGTTCACCGCTCATGAGTCCCGTCTCGACAACCTGGCCGCCCCACACCGACCGACCAAATCAGGGCTGCCCAAACCCATATCCCTGCCCCGTCCGTGCGAGGCGCTGATATGGGAAAACTGACCTACAACTCGACCCTGACAGTCAATCTCGAGGACCGGTTACTCGCCCACCTCGAAGCGGCCATTGGCACCAAACTCCAACACGGCGAAGGCTGCTACTTCAGCTGGACCGACTGCCCAAGCGGAATCGGCCGCACCACCATCTGGTTACACCCCCAGATCTCCCTCTCCTACAAGTACGCCAGCAACAGCAGACCACCACTCAACGCCCACTGGATCCACGCCCTGCTCTTCACCGCCAACTCACCCGCCGGCCTGGAAATTGTCCTTGAACCCCGCCCCCAGCCACGAGTGCCCGGGCTAGAAGCCGCAGGTAACCAGGCCAGGGGAGACGTTACCTGATCTGTGGGAGTTCGAAATCGCAGGAAACATGCCATCAAGCCCAAGCTCTACCCGCCCAAGTTCCGCCGAGAGGATGTCGCCGTGGCCCGGAAGCACGGAGCCCCCCTGAATCTGATCGCGAACGCTGCGCGGGACACTCATGCGGTGAAATGGATGGCCAGGGGAGCGAGGCCAGGCCGGTCACACGGTCGGTCGCCAAAGGGGCCAAGAGGACAACTCCAGTGAGTTGATCGCGCTGTCGAACGCGGACTCGCCCTCCGATTCTCCCGGGCCCAGGTACCGCCCCAACCGATACGGTCGAATCGCGAGCGTGTGAGCTTCTCGTTGACCTCAAACTGCCAGACGTACCAACCCTGGAGAGCCGAAATTGAACACACCACCGTCAGCGATCGTTTTCGATGTCAACGAAACTCTCTCGGACATGTCACCCCTAAAGACCCGATTCGTTGACGTTGGCGCGCCGGACTATCTCGCCCGAGTGTGGTTCGCCGCCCTCTTGCGGGACGGGTTCGCTCTCGCAGCGGCAGGTGGCAGCGCGAAATTCGCGGTGATCGGCGCCGACGTCCTGCGCGAGGTCCTCCGCGACTTCGCCCTGACCTGGAGCCTGGACGACGCCGTCACCCACGTCATGGACGGCTTCGCGGGATTGAACCTTCACCCCGACATCGCAGACGGGATCCGGTCGCTCAAAGACGCGGGATTCCGCCTCGTGACCTTATCCAACGGGTCCGCCCAGGTGGCCGAGACCCTTCTCACCAGGGCGGAGATGCGGGAGGACTTCGAGGTCCTTCTCACGGTCGAGGACGCCCCGGCATGGAAACCCGTCCGTACCGCCTACACCTACGCCGCGGATGCCTGCGGGGTTCAGCCAGAAGACATGCTCCTGGTCGCCGTGCACCCCTGGGACATCCACGGGGCAGCCCAAGCAGGCATGCGCACCGCCTGGCTGAACCGAACCGACGCCGCCTATCCCCACTACTTCACCGCACCGGATTACACCGTTTGCACCCTGAGCGAGCTTGCTCCACGTCTCCTGACTTAGATCTCGGCATTGAACGCCGGGCGAGGCGACAGCTGTCGTGCCACAGGCAGAGCTACCGTGCCAAGTTGGCAGGTCTCTCCTCCCGGTTGGGACGAGACTTGACCAGCAGCACAACGCCGAGCCCAAGCCACCACAGCATTCCCAGTGGAATCAGTGCCACGGAGCCAAACCAGAGAAACTCGGGCAAGTCGATACGTGCTGCCGTCAGGAATGGACCAGCGATGAGCATCACGAGCCGAAGGCCGGCGACGACTCCCAAGACGCATAACCATCTCGGCAGGGCATGGGAGCGTGCCCCTGCGACACTGATACCCAGGGCCCAGACACAGAGCGTAAGGAGGCTCGCTTGGGCGAAACCATGGGTTCCCAACATTTGAATGGTCAGGTACGCGGACTCGCCCCATCCGCTGTTCATCCCGTCGAGGTAGAGCAACGGCCCTACCGACTCGCGCAAGACCCCCTGCATGAATAAGAATGCGGCCGACAAGAGACCGAGCGCGCTCAAGCTTCGGCGAGTGATACTGCTTGTGCGCGGGGCGAGAGCATCTGAGACGGCGAAACTCGCCACGATGAATGCGATCGCCATGATGAAAAGTGCAACCCAGGCCAGGGGGTAAAACTGCGGATACTGGCGCAGATAGTCCAGGCTCACTGCGGGGTCGTCGGTGTCGTCGAAGCCGAGAACCGGCGGCAGTAGCTCGAGCGTAAACCACGTGATGCCGCCGAGCCCGGCAATGACGAACGCCATGCCACCTGCACGAAACGCTGCCCGATTGGTGTTCCTGGCCGTCGTCTTCGCCGGCTCCGTAAGACTGTTGTTTTCGCTGGTTGCACGCATGGTGCACTCCTCATTGGGTGGCTCCGTGCTGGCAGTCATGGCGAGCCGGTCACGGTTTAACGATGCGCTGAATGCTACCCGCAAGGGCGACCGCGCGGAATGGATTCACCGTGACCTACGACTAATTGGGATACATCGAGACGAACGCTGACTAGGCCTTAATAGCGCCTGGGCACTCCTGGGCCCGCGGAGGGGGAATCTCTGCAACCTCACGCCTTGACAGTTCCGAGCACTGCGCGCTTTCGGCGTCGTTCATCGATGCACTAGCTGATGTCCATCCCAACGTTTTCCCAGCCGCAATCCTCGTTGGGGCATCTATCAATCCATTCCCGCAGACCGTCTTCCGTTCCTGGGGCGTAGGGACCAAGTTCGATAGTGGTGCCGCAATTAGGACAGATTCGCACTCTCACCCGGTCATAGTAGGCCGTATCTCGGTCGCTGAATAGGTTGCCCGGCCAAGGCCTTCAGCGGGCGATTCGCCAAAAGAAGTGGCGGTCTCGACAACGGGGAATGCGTTTGTCCGCTCTGGACCGCAAACGATTCCTTGCCTGACACTGGTCCTGGCCGGCGGGCCCACGAAAGAGAATTTCGCGGTCCCCGCACTGCGGAGCCTTGGTCCCTGAAGCCAACTTTGCGCCAGGGCCGGATTTAGCGCGGCCCAATGCGAATGGGCTGCTACGGTCAGGTGACCACGCGAATAAGGGCGAGACGATCTTCCGCGTCGATCGCAAGGGCACACCCGGCGTAAGCCGGGGTCGCAAAGGCACGGAACCCTCTGGGTCCGCCGGCCTACCGGACAGACAGGACCGACGCCAGATGGGCGCATTTTCGCGGGAATCGGCAGTTCGGACGAGCCTGAGCCGGGTGTTGAAGCGGCCAGACGGTATTGCGGAGAGCACACGGTGGCACTTCGCCGTACTCGCGTTGGTGTCACTGGTGCTGTCTCTGCCCGCAGCGTTCGTGTCGGCGCAGGGCAACGTCGCTGCGGTACTGGTCCTCTTAGGGGCGGCGCTGGTGTTGGCCTTTTCGTGTATCTATGTTTATGTGAGCCGGCAGGTTCCACTGTGGCTGGACTTGGTCGACGTCGTTGTGATTACCGCCTTTGGACTTGCCTGTCCCACCCCGACGACCGTCGTTGCCTACGTGTTCACCGCTGTCTGGTTTCGGGCCCTTTATGGCCCGACCTGGCGTTCACTGGTGCGATGCGCCTTTCTGGCCCTCGCCCTCTCGATCACGGTGGTGCTCTGGCCACTTGCCCCCGGCCACACGGCCGCACCCGCGACCGAGGGCTTGTTCGAATCCTTCCCGTTGTTGTTCCTCGCCGTTTTCATCGCCCGCCAACTGGGCGGTGGGTTGCTGGCTCGGGAGCAGGGCACCCGGCGTGACACTGCCCTGGCGGCCACCGGGTCGCAGTTGCTCGGTCTGACCGACTCAGTACCGATCCGGATTCTCGCCTGGACGGCGTGTACCGAGATCTGCGCCGCGACTCCCGGCCTGCACCTCCTCAAAGCCGTCCGGGATGGCACGGGCCTGCGGATCGCGGGAGCTGCTGGCGGCTACCTGACCATTCCCGTGACACTCCCCGGAACGGTAATCTCGACCACCCCGGATCCTGCCGACGCACGAGTTCTCGACTCGACGCCACTCGACGCCGCTGTTGGTGCCACGCTCGATTGGACCTGCGTGAGCCTGAGAGGTTTACACGAAAACGCGTGGATGCTGGTCGGAGCGCCGAAAAAGATACCCTCCGACGCCCTCTTGTCCGTCCGCGACCTGATCAACCAGGTGGCGCTGGCCCTGCGCAACAGCGATGTTCATCAACAGCTCACGGCGCAAGCACAATATGATTCCCTGACCGGGCTGGACAATCGCGCCTCGTTCACCGCGAAGCTCTCGGCCAGCCTCACCCGCCATGCACTGTTGGACGGCGTCCACGTCATGTTCCTTGACCTCGATGACTTCAAGGACGTCAACGACGTGTTGGGACATCGAGCCGGCGACGCGGCACTCATCGAGGTCGCGGCACGGCTGCGCGCATGCACTCGCCCCGATGACATCTGCGCACGTCTGGGCGGGGACGAGTTCGCCGTGGTTTTGCATGGCGCCACCGACCTGGTCGCTCGAGACGTGGCCCAGCGCATGGTGAACTCGCTGACCTCGCCCATTGTCATTGGCGGCCGCATCGCCCGGGTGGGCGCCAGTGTCGGGATTGCGACGGCGACGTCCGAAATCGACATTGACGAGCTTGTGCATCAGGCAGATGTCGCGATGTACGCGGCCAAAGCCAACGGCAAAGGCCAAGTTCAGGTCTATCACCGCGACCTCCTGCAGGTCGATGCCCCCCGCCTCACGCTCGAATGGCAGCTCCCCGGTGCTGCGGCCGCCGGGGAACTCGTCCTCCACTATCAACCGATCGTGTCGCTGCCCGAAACCCGATGCACCGGCGTGGAGGCCTTGGTGCGTTGGCAACACCCCGAACACGGTCTCCTCTTGCCCGGACACTTCATCGAGATCGCCGAACGCACCGGCGTCATCGTCGACATCGGCGCCTTCGTGATCCGACAGGCCTGCACCGATGCCGCCACGTGGAGGGAAGTCCACCCCGGCATTCCCTTCGATGTGCACGTCAACGTGTCAGCTCGCGAACTCGACCATGACGACTTCATCGAAAAGGTGCTCGGATGCCTCGCCGACACAGGCATCCCGGCGGACATGCTTGTCCTTGAACTTACCGAAACCGTCATCCTGGATTGCCCACTCGCCATCGAACGGCTTCGTTCCTTGGCCGCGCACGGCATCAAGATCGCCATCGATGACTTCGGGACGGGGTACTCCTCACTGACCACACTGCGATCTCTGCCGGTTGACATCATCAAACTGGACATGAGTTTCGTCGCCGGCGCCCTTACAAACCCAGTCGATCGAACCGTGATCAACGCAATCGTGCGGATGAGCGCCGAACTCGGAATCCAGACAGTAGCCGAGGGAGTCGAATGCCTCGACGAGCAACACTTCCTGGAAGGAATCGGCACAAACGCTGCCCAAGGCTACCTTTACGCCCGACCAATGCCAGCTGACAAATACGCTGTCTGGCTGCAAAACAATCTCCACCAGGACGCAACGAAACTTGGCGCAGTCCTCACGGCTCCGCACGCCACCGTCTGACCGAGAAATGCTTCGCCACCGGTGTCTGGTCAGAAGGTGCCGAGCGATACAGGGTCTCTCTTGCGAAACGGCGGACCCCCTAGGGTTCATGCAGATCACAGATCTCCAAAATTCTCACCCTTGATCCGCGGCGAAACATGAAACTCCTTGCTCCTTCACTTCGCGTAGCTGTCACCTGCTCGTCACGACGGCAATAGGGTCCACCTTCTTCGACACCGCCACTCGCGCAACGATCAACCCGTTCAATTTCTTCGGGTTTTTCACGATGCAAAGCAACATTATTCTGGTCATCGTGCTCGCGGTGGTCGCCTTCCTGTCCTTCTCTGGTACAGGCCAGTCCGAACGGTTGGTTCTGGCTCGCGGTGGGCGCGGTTGTCGTGTAGGGGTTGACGCGGTGCAGGATTACTTGGGCGATGTGCGCGGGGCCGTAGATGTAGTCGTGGAAGTGCCCGGCGACGTAGATCCATCCCCTGGGGCACGGGGCGTCGAGGATGGGCGCGCCCTCGGGGGTGAATACCACGGGGTCATTGTGGTCGCTGTCGGTGCTGATGAGGTGTTGCACGACCCGGTACCCGGCGGCCGAGTAGTCGCGGTGGGTGAGTATTCGACCGTCTGAGCCCCACCCGATCGTGCGGTTGAGCCCCACCGTTCGTGCGGAAGAGCCCCAGTGGTGGTGTGGCTCAGCACCACCG
>NZ_JADOVI010000017.1 GCF_015752155.1 Cryobacterium sp. MP_M3
CAAATCCGACAACCGGCGATCAGAGACCGGCTTCACCCACCCCGTACGCGCCATACCCCCAACGTAACACGGGCAAGCTTAACTGAACGGTATTGCTGCTAAGCGTCTTCGACGGCCTCGTCCTCACCGTCGTGATGATCGCGGCCGGACTGGCGGCGTTCCTTCTGACCCTCTACGGACGTCGCACCGCCTTCCATGCCCACCTCTAAGACCCCCGGCGGACCGCAGCACTAGTGCCCTCCCCCAGTTCCCGGAAAGGATTCGTTTCCATGAATACTCGCAACCGTGTCGTTGAGGGCGCAGAGACGGCTGGCTCATGAAAAACCCAGTCTCGCTAAAGAAGACCGTGCGCACGGTGGTCGCACTATCGACCGTCGCGATCGCCCTCGCTCTCGCCGGATGCGGCGGCAGCCACGCCGGACGCCCGGCAACCAGCTCACGCCCCCCGATCACCCCGTCAAGCGAGCCGCCCGTGACCTCCGCCCCAGCCCCTAAGTCCACCGGCACCCCCATCGTCATGGACATTGGCGGCCAGGAGATCGCCGGAGAACTCGACACCAGCGCCACGTCTCTGTCATTACTGGCCCAACTTCCGCTGACGCTATCGTTCCGTGACTTTGGCGGCCAGGAAAAAGTCGCGGAGCTCCCGGCTCCACTGGACCTGACTGGAGCGCCCGCGGGCAGTGACGCCTCGCCCACAACGATCGGGTACTACGCCCCCGATCAACGCCTCGTCCTCTACTACGACCACGTCGGATATTTCGCCGGCATCGTCCCGATCGGCACCTACGAAGACACTCGCGCCATCGAAACTCAGTCAATCAACTTCACGGTCACCCTTCGCGAAGCCGATTGATCGAACACCTCTCTTCCCTCCCCCGAGAACCCAACTGGAGATAGTAATGAAAGCCGCATACATGTTTGGTCCCGGCGACGTCCGCATCATCGACGCCCCCGACCCAGTACTCACAAACACCACCGACGCAATCGTCCGAATCGTCCGAGCTTGCGTCTGCGGGTCCGACCTGCACCCGTACCACAGCATGGAGCCCACCCCGGAGGGGGCGTCCATGGGGCACGAATTCATCGGCGTCGTCGAAGAGATCGGATCCGATGTCCGTACCCTCGTCCGTGGAGACCTGGTTATTGCCCCGTTCGCTTTTTCCGATGGAACGTGCGAATTCTGTCGAGAGGGCCTCTACACCTCCTGCGTACACGGCGGTTTCTGGGACATGCCCGGGATGGGCGGCGCACAAGCGGAAGCCATCCGGGTCCCGTTCGCTGACGGCACCCTCGTGAAAGTTCCCGGCGTCGCGGAGAACTCCCCGCTGCTCACCTCGCTGCTGACCCTGTCCGACGTCTACGGCACCGGGTGGCACGCAGCCGCCCGCGCCGGAGTCACCAGCGGAGACACCGTCGCCGTCATCGGCGACGGAGCGGTCGGCCTGATGGCCGTCCTGTCTGCCAAGCAGCTCGGCGCGGAACGCATCATCCTGATGGGGCGCCACAAGGCACGCACCGATCTCGGCCTCGAGTTCGGGGCAACCGACATCGTCGCCGAGCGCGGTGAAGAAGGAATCAACAAGGTCCGGGAACTCACCGGCGGATACGGGGCCCGGAAAGTGCTCGAAGCCGTCGGACACATGCCCGCCTACGAGCAGGCCTACCGCATCGTCCGCCCCGGCGGAGTCATCAGCCGCGTTGGCGTCCCCCAGTACGAGGACGCACCCATCGGGTTCAGTAGCCTCTTCGGCGGCAACGTCACCCTCACCGGCGGTCCTGCACCCGTGCGCGCCTACATCGAGCAGCTCATGCCCGCGATCCTCGACGGCACGGTCAACCCCGGCAAGGTCTTCGACCGAACCGTGAACCTCGACGCCGTCCCCGACGCCTACCGTGCCATGGACAACCGCGAAGCCCTCAAAGTCATGATCGCCCTCTGACCGGCCCGGTCGGCCACGACGACGACTCACCTGAAAGAAAGAAGAATATGACTGACCACCGCAAGCAGGTCGGGGGTGGCCGGAACCTGTTCGGTGACTTCGCTCCGAAGCTCGCCGAGCTTACCGACGACGTCCCCTTCGAAGACGTCTGGAACCGCCTCGAACTCTCTCCCCGGGACCGCAGCCTCATCACCGTGGCCGTGCTGACCGCCAACGGAAACACCGAGCAGCTGAGCTTTCACCTTGATCACGCCATCAAGAATGGCGTGACCCAAGAGGAGCTCATCGAAGCCATCACCCATGTCACGCTTTACGCCGGCTGGCCTCAGGGCATGGCCGCGATGGGCGTCGCGAAGCAACTGTTCACTTCCAACCCCTAAGGAAAGCAATGATTATCGAACCTGCAGTACCGACCGTCTTGAACCCAGCCGCCAAGTTCACCGGCGATGTCTGGCTCGACCCGATCGCACTGCCCCACGACGCCGACCAGCGCATGGTCGTCGTGACGGTCCGCTTCGCCCCGGGATCCCGCACAGCGTGGCATTCCCACGAACTGGGCCAGTACGTCCACGTCACCCAGGGCGTCGCCCGCTTCGGCGGGCGTGACGGATCGATCATCGAGGTCCACCCCGGCCAGACGCTCTACACCCCGCCAGGCGAAGAGCACTGGCATGCGGCCGCCCCCGGCGTCTTCATGGAACACATCGCCATGGTCCAGAATGGCGACGACGCCGCCAAGACCACCACCTGGCTGAAGCACGTGACCGACGACGAGTACAACGGCCACTGAAGAATCGCCACCGCGCGGCGGCGACAGGGTGCAATTCACAGCGACCAAGATATCGGTGTTTCCCGGGTCATGGAGGACGCCAAATCGGTTACCGCCACCGTCACCGCGCTGCTCACCGACGCCCTTCAGCAGCGTTGTAACTGGTGGCACCGGGCAGACCTGAAGACGATCTTGTGCTCGTGTCTACCCGATACGCGTTGGTCACCCTCGTCGAGTGACAAGTACGCGCCGCGAAGTAGCTGCCCGATCGTGCAGGCTCTTTCTGGGCGAGCCGGATGTTCGGCGCTCGAGGAGATAGGCTCGCAGGATTCTCAGCCGACGAGTTTCGCGATCGTCGCCGCGATCCGGCGCGCGCGCGTCTCCGACGTCTTCGCGTCCTGGATCGCGCGCACATGTTCCTTCCGGCGTGACGGCGCCAAGCCGTCGAAGGTTTCGCGGGCGCCGGAGAGCGCGAGGGCTTCTGCCAGATCGGTCGGCACCTAGACGGCACGATCACCGGGCTCATGTTCGATCGTCACCTGGTGCTGCTGGCCGCCGGCCACGCCAGCCGAGGCACGGTGCGCCGCCGAAAGCGGGATGAGGTAGCGGCCACCCATCACGGCGATCGTGGAACGGTAGCTATACCCGGCGATCTGCACCGTCACGGGCACCCGTTTTCCGGCGCCGAAGGCGAGAACGATCTCCTCCGGCACGTCGATGCCGACATTGTTGCCTGATTGGACAAGGGTTGTTGTGAAGGTCGGCACGCTTGCCTCTTTTCTGCTCGCGGGTCATGGTGAAGTCCATCGAATACCCGCGTCAGGCCGACTGTCAACGGTCGCGTTGACTCACAAGGCGCGCCCTTTGGTGAGGCGGATGGTGCTCACCTGGTCAGCCGACCACCGAGGGGGCGACTAAACATCTTTCCTCGCACTCGCGGGACCGACCTGCGGCCCCCATCTCACATTGGAAAAGGAGCAATGATGTCATTCCAGGCGTACCTCGACAACATCGAAGACAAGACCGGGCTGACGCCGCGCGAGTTCATCACGCTCGCCCAAGAGAAGGGATTCGACGCCCCGTCGACAAAGACCGGGGTGATCGTCGATTGGCTGAAGGCAGACTTCGATATCGGCCGCGGTCACGCCATAGCCTTGGTCCACGTCATTAAGAACGGCGACAAGATCGACCCCAGGCATGTGGGCACCGGCACCGCCCACAACGACGCTTCCGACACTCTCTGGCTCGACGGCAAGAAGACCCGTCCTGCGTGAAGTGAACCATCGGATCTGGAAATGCCCTCGCATTGGCATAGCGGATGACCAACCACAGCGCGCAGGAACACTGACGGTAGCCCGGGCGAGTGCAATAGCGAAAAGCCTCCGGTATCGCTCGACGAGCCGGAAGCACCCGCCGCACTTGTGTTGACTATGAGTGCTACGCCGGGTAGGCGCGCCGCCCGTTTGTCGTTCCCCTGCGGGCACATTCTCGAGTCGTCGAACCTCGTTCACCCACCGAGCACAGCGTCGAGGATTTCGGCCGTCACCGGGTCGACCTGGTCGGCCGTGACAACGTAGCTATTTCGCGTGGTCTGCTCGTTCGCGTGGCCGAGAAGTCGAGACGCCAGGGTAATTCCGGCCGCGCGCTCGATGAGAGTGGCGGCGGTACGGCGATAGATGTGCGTCGTGTACTCGTCGACGTCGACGCCCAGCTCGATCAGGTTCGCGCCCTCATCTCCGACGAATATGCGAAGCAAGCGCTCGTAGTTGCTGACGCTCAGCGAGCGGCCGGTTCTCGTCGGAAACAAGAACGCTTCCGGCTCGGGTTCGGCCAGTGCCAGCCGACGACGCACGGCCGCGGCTGCCAACGACGGAAGCGCGATGCTCCGACGTTGTCGAGAGCGTTTGGGAGAATCCTTCCGATGCGATCCTTGGGCTTTGTTGCTCACAATCGTGCCGTTGACGGTGAGGGTAGGCGGCTCAGCCGTGATGTCTACGTCGCAGCGACGCAGGCCGAGGCATTCACCGATACGCACCGAAGTGCCCAGCATGATGTCCATGCCGTCGATCAGGGCGCGGTAGTTGGGTCTGGGTCCGTCCTCCCGCGTCACTCTCCACTGCTGCATGAGTTCGCGGATGCCTTTGATCTGCTCCCGGGTGAGCGCGGACTCCTTCTTGGGTGACGTGGGCAGGCGCTGTACGTCGCGCACTGGGTTCCGCTCCAACGCGTCGTCGCGCACAGCGTAGCCACAAACGAGGCTCAGGACCGCGCGTGCACGACGTGCTTTGGAGATGGTCTCCTCCTCC
Organism: Cryobacterium sp. MP_M3; assembly: GCF_015752155.1. Taxonomy (GTDB): domain Bacteria; phylum Actinomycetota; class Actinomycetes; order Actinomycetales; family Microbacteriaceae; genus Cryobacterium. Next base: position 5,019 of record NZ_JADOVI010000017.1, read on the forward strand.
AGGATTCGCTGTAGAACGCGGTCGCAGCGACCGACGGTCAGTCGGTCGAGCCGCACTCCCCCGCAACGCGGCACGATGATCACGCGCGCGGTGGTCTCGTACGACTCGTAGGTCGAATACGCGAGGCTGCCGGCCTTCGCGCGGGTGAGGATCTGCGATAGCCATAGCTCGACTGCTTCCGCGATCGTGCTCGATGGCGAAAGCGCTCCGGATCCGCCGGTCGCCGTCGCCGTGGCCTGTCGGATGACTTCGTCGCGTGCCGCGTCTTCGGTCTCTGCAGTGACCGTGAGGCGATTCAAGGCGCCGCTGTCGTCACGACTGGAGGCGCGGGCTCGATACCGGCCGCTCGGAAGGCGTTTCACATCGATCTTGCCGAGTTCACCTGCGGTGATCTGTGGCCTAACCATGCCGGTGTTCCGTGACCCAGGCGAGCACGTCGTGAACGTCGTAGCGCACGTGCCGACCGAGCTTGAGATAGGGCGGCCCAGAGTGCGTCAGGCGCCAGTCCTCCAACGTGCGCTCGGGCAGTCGGAGCAGGTCGGCGAGTTCCCGTTGGGTGAGGAAAGTCGGAGTGAGCTGCGTGGTCGCGTCCATACCGAAGAGGTGCACGACCGAACCCGTGATTGCTCCGCTGAGTCCGTGACAGGTCCGTAGCAGCCGGGACAAGACAAGCCCGCGGCGACCCCATGAGGGGTTTTTGGTGTCGTTTATGGTAATTAGCCCGGTTTTGGGCTGTAAGAAGAGGATGGGCGATGGGTGATTTCGCCGCGGAATCCTGCGCCTGCTCGTGCTGGGGTACCTGGACTCGAACCAAGAACAACTGAACCAGAATCAGTCGTGTTGCCAATTACACCATACCCCAATGCCTGTTCCGAAGAGCGGGCCGGTTTGTAACTCTAACCTACCGGCGGGAAGAGGACAAACCGACGCGCGCATCGGCGTCAGTCGGCGCGAACGGCCGCCAGTGCGTCGAGCCGGGCGAGGGACTCGGTCTTGCCGAGGATCTCCATCGACTCGAACAGGGGTGGCGAGACCTTGCGTCCGGACACGGCCACCCGCAGCGGACCGAAGGCGATCCGCGGCTTGAGTCCAAGCCCCTCGATCAGCGTCGCGGCGAGGGTGGTGTGCACAAGCTCGTGCGCCCACTCAGCCTCGGGGATGTCCCGCAGTGCCGCAGCCGACGCCGCGAGGATCTCCGCGGTGTTCGCTGGCAGCGAGGCGAGCGCGTCCGCCTCGTGCACGAGGGCGTCGCCGGAGATGAAGAGCGAGCCGAGCATGCCGGGGGCCTCGCCGAGGAGGGCGATGCGTTCCTGGATCAGCGGCGCGCCGGCCTCGAGGATGGCCTGTTCGGCATCCGTCAGCGGCTCGGTGACGATCCCGGCGGCGGCCAGGTACGGCACGAGCCGGGCGGCGAAGTCGGCGGCGTCGAGCAGCCGGATGTGGTCGCCGTTGATCGATTCGGCCTTCTTCAGGTCGAACCGGGCCGGGTTCGGGTTGACGTCGACCACGTCGAACGCGGCCACCATCTCCTCGACCGAGAAGACGTCGCGGTCGTGCGAGAGCGACCAGCCGAGCAGCGACAGGTAGTTGACGAGGCCCTCGGGGATGAACCCGCGCTCGCGGTGCAGGAACAGGTTCGACTCCGGGTCGCGCTTGGAGAGCTTCTTGTTCTTGTCGCCCATCACGTAGGGCAGGTGGCCGAAGCGCGGCACGAAGTCGGTCAGCCCGATCTCGATCAGCGCGTGGTAGAGCGCGATCTGCCGCGGGGTCGACGAGAGCAGGTCCTCGCCGCGCAGCACGTGGGTGACGCCCATCAGGGCGTCGTCGACCGGGTTCACGAACGGGTAGAGCGGATGCCCGTTGGGCCGCACGACGACGAAGTCGCTGAACGAGCCGGCCGGGAAGGTGATCTCGCCGCGGACGAGGTCGTCGAACGTGATGTCCTCGGTGGGAACCTTGAGGCGCAGCGCCGGGGACCGGCCCTCCGCTCGGTAGGCGGCCTTCTGCTCGTCGGTGAGGTCGCGCTCGAAGTTGTCGTAGCCGAGCTTCGCGTCGCGGCCGAGCGACACGTTGCGGGCCTCGATCTCCTCGCCGGTGGCGAAGCTCTCGTAGATGTGGCCGGACTCGGTGAGCCTGGCGATGACGTCCCGGTAGATGTCGTAGCGCTGGGACTGCCGGTACGGGCCGTGCGGTCCCCCGGCGTCCACGCCCTCATCCCAGTCGAGGCGCAACCAGCGCAGGGCTTCGAGCAGCTGGACGAAGCTTTCCTCGGTGTCGCGCGCCGGGTCGGTGTCCTCCACCCGGAAGATGAACGTTCCGCCGGTGTGCCGGGCGTAGGCCCAGTTGAACATCGCGGTGCGCACCAGGCCGACGTGCGGCGTTCCGGTGGGAGATGGGCAGAACCGCACGCGCACATCGGTGCCGGTCGCGGTCGAGAATGGGTGTGCTGGTGTCGTAGACATACGCTCTTCATCCTAGCGAAGGCGTTCCACCCCCGAGAGGGACCACACGCTCTCGTCCAGCCCGGTGATCGCCCGGGTCGTGGCGGCCACCGCCGGGATCAGGTCCGAACCGGAAGCGGCGACGAGGTGGATGGTGCGGAAATCGCCGCCCGAGGTCGGACGGGCCACCGCACCCGGCGGCAGGGCGGATGCCGCCACGGCCAGGGTGGGCGCGAGCGCCACCCCGAGACCGGCGGCGACCAGGCCGAACACGGCGACGAAGTTGTCGGTCTCGTGGGCGATGCGGGGCAGGTACCCGCGCGGTTCCGCGAGGGCGAGCAGGTGCGCCCGGCAGCGCGGGCAGCCGGCGATCCAGTTCTCCGCCGCGAGGTCGGCCAGGTCGACCACGCTGTGGGTCGCGAGCGGATGCGCGGCCGGGAGTAACACGAGCATCTCATCCCGCCAGAGCGGGAGCACGGCGAGGCCCCTGGCGCTGGACCGGTGCGGGTCGCCCGGGTCGCCCGGATAGCTGAAGGTGATGGCGAGGTCCGCCGCCTGGGCGCGCACGGACTGCACGGCCTCGGGCGGTTCGGCCTCGCGGTAGCTCAATTGCAGTCCCGGGTGCCTCGTCGCGAGTTCCCGCAGCAGGGTCGGCACGATCGTCGACGACGCCGAGGGGAACGAGGCGAGCCGCACCCGCCCCGATCGCAGCCCGGCGAGCTCGCCGAGTTCCCCGGCCGCCGCGTCGAGGGCGGTGGTGACGGTGACCGCGTAGCGGCTGAGGATGCGGCCGGCCTCGGTCAGGCGCACGCCGCGGCCGACCCGGCTGACGACCGGCATGCCGATCCGGGCCTCGAGGCGCTTGAGCTGCTGGCTCACCGCCGGCTGGCTGTAGCCGAGGGATCGCGCCGCCGCGGTGATCGAGCCCAGCTCGGCGATTCGCTGCACGACACGCAGCGCCTGGGAGTCGAGGTCGAGGGCGTCCGGCCGGGTGAGCGTCATGTCGTAATCATAATCGTGGCTTATGGATTCGATCAGATACCGGGGATTGTTGAATGGAATTGGTCCGGCGACGATGGTCTCATGCCCATTCCGTCTCCGTCCACGCCGCCCCTCCCCGTCGAGGGTGCCAGTCTCGCGCAGGCGAAGGCCGCGTACGCACCGACCGTGGGACGCTACCTTGCCGTGTGCACGCTCGGCCTGCCGACGATCGGCACCGTGACGGCCCTCCGCGAGGACGGCGAGCGCTGGGCGCGGGGCGAGGCCTGCCCGGCCGGCTACGCGGCCGACATCGCGGCGGCCCGGCAGAGCTACGCGTCACTCGTGGGCGTTCCGGCCGGGGCCGTGGCGATCGGATCACAGGCATCCGTGCTGGCGGCGATGGTCGCGGCCTCGGTGCCCGACGGCGCCGAAGTGCTCTGCGTCGACGGCGATTTCAGCTCGATGGTGTTCCCGTTCCTGCAGCAGGCCCACCGCGGGGTGCGGGTGCGGCACGCCGCGCTCGACGATCTCGCGGGACTGGTCACCGACGATACCTGGCTGGTGGCGTTCTCGCTGGTGCAGTCCGCGACCGGACGGCTCGCCGACGCTGACGGCATCGCCCGGGCGGCCCATGCCCACGGGGCGTTCACCCTCTGCGACACCACGCAGGCGGCCGGCTGGATGCCGGTGGCGGCCGGCGACTTCGACGCCACGATCTGCCACGCCTACAAGTGGCTCGGCGCGCCGCGGGGTGCGGCGTTCCTGACGGTGCTCCCCGCGTTCGCCGCCCGGCTCCGGCCGAGCCAGGCCGGCTGGTATGCCGGGGAGGACCCGTGGCAATCCTGCTACGGACCTGAGATGGCGCTGGCGGAGGACGGCCGCCGCTTCGACGTGTCCCCCGCCTGGCCGGCCTGGGTCGGCGCGCGGGAGGCACTGGCGTTCGTCGCCTCGCTCGATCTCGAGGAGGTGCGGCGCCACGACGCCGGGCTCGGCGACGCGCTCTGCCACGGTCTCGGCCTCAAGGCGAACGGGCAGGCGATCGTGACCTGGTCGGACGCCGACGGCAGCGACCTGGCCGGCCTCGCCGCCGCGGGGATCACGGCGTCGGGCCGGGCCGGCCGGGCCAGGGTGGCGTTCCATCTCTGGAACGACCTGGGCGACGTCGACGCCGTGCTCGCGGCACTGCGCCGGTGAGCCACGGGGTCTCGACAAGCTCGACCACCGAACCGGTGATCGAGCCCGTCGAGATCCCCCGGTCCGACCGCCGCCGGGGCTACTCCTTGTCGGCGACGGCGGCGATGATCGCCCGGGCGAGCTCGCCCGAGGAGGCCGGGTTCTGCCCGGTGTACAGGTTGCGGTCGATCTCCATGTGCGGGGCGAACGAGTCGCCGGCGATGAAGTCGGCGCCCAGTTCGACCAGGCGGCTCTGCACGAGCCACGGCGCCTTCGGGGCCAGACCGCCGAGCACCTCTTCGGCATCGGTGAAGCCGGTCATCCGGTACCCGGTGAACGGCCAGCTGTCGTCGGCACGATTCGCGGCGAGCAGGGCGGCCGGGGCGTGGCAGAGCACGCCGAGGATCCGGCCGGTGTCGAGGGCATCGGTCAGGATGCGGCCGGAGACCGCGTCGACGGCGAGGTCTTCCATCGGGCCGTGTCCGCCCGGGTAGAACACCACGTCGTAGTCGGCCACGTCGATGGCATCGAGGCTCTGCGGCTCGTCGAGCTCGCCGGAGATGGAGCCGATGTAGTCGATGATCTGCGCGGCACGGTCCTCTCCCCCGGCGGATTCGGGGCGCAGGCTGACGGCGTCGATCGTCGGGGCCACGCCACCTGGGGTGGCGATGCTGATCTTCCAGCCGGCCTCGGTGAAGAGGCGGTGCGGTTCGGCGAGCTCCTCGGCCCAGTACCCGGTGGGGTGCAGGCTGCCGTCGTTCAAGGTCCAGTGGTCAGCCGCGCTGACGACGAAGAGTACGTGGGTCATGGGTTCTCCCTTTTCGGTGGATTCGTGCGTGAAGGCGTAGGTGGAATGGCGCGGGGATTCGTGCGTGGCGATCAGACGGCCGGGACGAGCTCGCCCGTGCGGACCACCATCTTGCCGGTGTTCTCGCCGCGCATGAGGCCGAGGAAGGCGTCGACCGCGTGGTCGATCCCGTCGACCACGGTCTCGTCGAAGACGACCTCTCCCGAGGCGAGCCAGCCGGCCATATCTGTGGAGAACGCGGCGAAGTGCTGCACGTAGTTGCCCACGATGAAGCCCTTGAGAGTCAGCCCGCGGCCGATCATGTTCGCCATGTTGCGAGGTCCGCCGGCCGCCTCGGTGTTGTTGTACACGGAGATCGCGCCGCAGAGAGCGGCGCGTCCGCCGTCGTTGAAGCTGGCCAGTGCAGCCTCGAGGTGCTCGCCTCCGACGTTGTCGAAGTAGACGTCGATTCCGTCCGGAGCCGCGGCGGCGAGCTGCCCGGCGATGTCGCCGTCCTTGTAGTTGAACGCGGCGTCGAAGCCGTACTTCTCGGTCAGGAGGGCGACCTTCTCGGCCGACCCGGCGGAGCCGATCACACGCCTGGCACCCTTGAGCCGCGCGATCTGTCCCACCATGCTGCCAACGGCCCCGGCCGCGCCGGAGACGAAAACGGTGTCGCCTTCCTTCAGGCCGGCGACCTCGAGCAGGCCGACGTAGGCGGTGAGGGCCGTCATGCCCAGAACGCCGAGATAGGCTGAGAGCGGAACACCGGGGAGTTCGGGGACGACGCGGAACCCGGCGGCGTCCTCCTGCACCAGGTCGCGCCAACCGAACTGGTGCACCACCACATCACCGACGGCGACCGTGTCGGAGGCCGACGCGACGACGCGCCCGACGGCTCCGCCGGTCATGGTCTCACCCAGAGAATAGGGGGCAGAGTAGGACTTGGCGTCGTTCATCCGGCCGCGCATGTAGGGGTCGACCGAGACGAACTCGTTGGCCACGCGAACCTGGCCGGGGCTCAGCTCGGGCAGGTCGATGCGAATGGCGCCGAAGTCGGTATCCGTCGGCCAGCCGACGGGGCGCGATACGAGCTGGATCTGGGTGCTGGTGGTGGATGAGGCCATGTTGGGCTCCTCTGCTAGTTTTGGAACGATCGTTTTACTATATAGTGGACCTATCGGTACACAAAATTGATCAATCGGCACGCGAATTCAAGGAGTGGTCATGGGGCGCCTGCAGACCTTCGACAACAGTGTCGTCGTACAAGCTGCACGGGACCTGTTTTGGGACAAGGGCTACGAGGCTGCGTCGCTCGCCGACCTGGAGGCAGCCACCGGCCTCGGCCGCTCCAGCCTGTACCACGCCTTCGGGAGCAAACGCGGTCTCTTCGACGCCGCGGTCACCGACTACCTGGACACGGTCATCCGGCCCCGACTGGCCGTGCTGCGCGCGGGGACCCCGGATGCCTCGGCGCTGTTGGAGTACTTCGACGGCCTCAGCCGGGCCACGGCGGCCCTGGCCGGCGACTCCCCCCGCACCGGCTGCCTGCTGGTGAATTGCGCGGCCGGACTGGCCGCCCATGACGACCCGGCCCGCGCTGTCGTCGAGGGCTACCGGGTCGAACTGGCCGACGCGCTGCGGCACGCCCTGGCGTCGGCGTCGGCGTCGGCGCCGAATAAGGCGGATGCCGACCCGGCCAGACTCGACGAGCGAGTGCGCACCCTCGCCTCGCTGTCGATGAGCGCGATGCTCGTGGCCAGGGTCAACCGAGACGAGGCCGTCGCCCTGCTGGACACGGCGTCGAGCCAGGTCAGGGCCTGGTTCCCGGGCTCCCCCGCCTGAAGCGGGCCCGGCTCAGGCCCGGCGCACCGGATTGGAGAGCACGCCGATCCCGGCGATCTCGACCTGCACGGTGTCACCGTTGACGACGGCCCCGGATGCCCCCGGCGCGCCGGTCAGGATGACGTCGCCCGGCAGGAGGGTGAAGACGCCGGAGACGAACGAGACCATCTCCGCGATGGTGTGCCGGAGCAGGGCCGCGTCGCCGGTCTGGAACGGCTCGTCATTGATCCGCCCGTGCAGGGACAGGCCGGTCCAGTCGTACTCGGTGTCGATGACCGGGCCCAGCGGGCAGAAGGAGTCGAAACTCTTCGCCCGGGTCAGGTCCTCGTCGCGTTCGTAGAGGTCGCGCGCTGTCACGTCGTTGGCGATCGTGTACCCGAAGATGGCGTCCTCGGCGTCCTCCACCGAAACGTTCTTCGTGATCGTGCCGATGACCACGGCGAGTTCCCCCTCGACCCGCACGTCGCCGGACTGGGCCGGGAGCACGATCGGGTCGCCTGGGCCCACGACGGCGGTGTTCGGCTTGAGGAAGATCCGGGGCTCCCTCTGCTCGCCGGCGGCCTGCTCCTCGCGGTTCTCGTAGAAGGAGTGGGCCATCCCGACCACCTTGGAGCGCGGGATCACCGGGGCGAGCAGTTTGACCTCGCGCAAGGCGATCCGCTCCCCGGTCGGGTCGTAGCCGGCGAACATCGGGTCGCCCTTCAGCACGACCAGTTCGTCGTCGTCGATGATCCCGAAGGCGATGATGTCGCCGTGGCTGAACCGGGCGACCTTCACGCCTGTCCCGCCGGGGTGTCGAGGCGGGCGAGCCAGCCGTGGCGGTCGGGCAGGCGCCCGTACTGGATGTCGGTCAGCTCCTGGCGCAGCGCCATCGTGATCTCGCCGGCGGGGGCATCCGGGTTGCCGATCGAGAGGTCGGGCCCCTTGAGTTCGGCGATCGGGGTGACGACGGCGGCGGTGCCGCAGGCGAACACCTCGGTGATGGCGCCCGATTCGACGCCGTCGCGCCAGTCGCCGAGGGTGACGTCGCGTTCCTCGACGGTCATCCCGCGGTCCCTGGCCAGCTGCATGATGCTGTCCCTGGTGACGCCCTCGAGGATCGACCCGGTCAGGCGCGGGGTGACGAGCTTGTGGGTGCCGTAGACGAAGAAGACGTTCATGCCGCCAAGTTCGTCGATGCGGCTGCTGGTCTCCCCGTCGAGGAACAAGACCTGGGCGCACCCGTTGTCATAGGCCTGCATCTGGGGCAACAGCGAAGCGGCGTAGTTGCCGCCGCACTTGGCGGCGCCGGTGCCGCCTCGTCCGGCCCGGGAATACTCGGTGGAGAGCCAGATCTTGATCGGCGCGACGCCGTTCGTGAAGTACGCCCCCGCGGGGCTGGCGATGACGTAGTAGCCGACCTTGTGCGCGGCCCGCACCCCGAGGAAGCTCTCGTTGGCGATCATGAACGGGCGCAGGTAGAGGCTCGTCTCGGCCGCGGAGGGCACCCAGTCACCGTCGACGGCGATGATCTGCTTGATCGATTCGATGAAATCGGGCACGGGGAGTTCCGGCAGGGCGAGCCGGCGGGCCGAACGCTGCAGGCGCTCCGCGTTCTTCTCCGGACGGAAGGTCCAGATTGACCCGTCGGCGTGGCGGTAGGCCTTCAGGCCCTCGAAGATCTCCTGGCCGTAGTGCAGCACTGAGGAGGCAGGGTCGAGCTGGAGCGGGCCGTACGGGATGACGCGGGCGTCGTGCCAGCCGTCCTCGAGCGTCCAGTCGATGGCGACCATGTGGTCGGTGAACTGCTTGCCGAAGCCGGGGTCGCTGAGGATGGCGTCGCGCTCGGCCTTCGTGCGCGGCGTGGTCGCCCGGGTGACGCTGAAGGCCAGCGGGGCCGTGGCGGTCGTCTCGGTCGGTGCGGTCTGGCTCGGTGCGGTCTGGCTCGGTGCTGCCTGGCTCATTGGAGTCCCTTGTCTGTCAGTCGGGTCACGATGGCGTTGCCCACGTCGGTGGTGCTGCGCGGTGCCGTGGCGGCACCGTCCCCCCTGCGAGCAGCGATGTCCGCGGTGACCGCGGCGGTCACCCTGGCCGCGGCATCCGTCAGGCCCAGGTGGCTGAGGAGGAGCGCGACCGACAGGATGGCTGCCGTCGGGTCGGCCAGCTGCTTGCCCGCGATGTCGGGTGCCGATCCGTGCACCGGCTCGAACATGCTGGGGAACCGGCCATCAGGGTTGATGTTCCCGGAGGCCGCGAGGCCGATGCCGCCGCTGATTGCGGCCGCCAGATCGGTCAGGATGTCGCCGAAGAGGTTGTCCGTGACGATGACATCAAACCTACTCGGATTCGTGACGAGGAAGATCGTCGCCGCGTCGACGTGCAGGTAATCGACGCTCACCTCGGGGAATTCGGCCGCCACGGCGGTGACGATGCGCTGCCAGAGGCTGCCGGCGAAGACGAGCACATTGGTCTTGTGCACGAGGGTGAGGTGCCGGCCCGGCCTGGCCTGGGCGACCGCGAACGCGTACCGGACGACGCGTTCGACGCCGAAGGCGGTGTTGACGGAGACCTCGTTGGCCACCTCGTGGGTCGTGCCCTGGCGGATCGCGCCGCCGTTGCCGACGTAAGGCCCCTCGGTTCCCTCCCGCACGACGACGAAGTCGACGTTGCCGGGAGCGGCCAGCGGACTGGGCACCCCGGGGAAGAGCACGCTGGGCCGCAGGTTGACGTAGTGGTCGAGGGAGAACCGCAGTTTGAGCAGCAGGCCGCGTTCGATGTTCGCGTTGGCCAGTCTCGGGTCACCTGGAACTCCGCCGACGGCGCCGAGCAGGATCGCGTCGTGGGCGGCGATGGAGGAGAGGTCCTCGTCGGTGAGCACGTCACCGGTTTCGAGGAACCGCGCGGCCCCGAGCGAGAACCAGGTCAGGTCGAAGGTGACGTCGTCAGCGGCCGTCGCCGTCTCGAGCACCTTGACGGCCTCGGCGACGACCTCGGGACCGATCCCGTCGCCTGGAATGACGGCGAGCTTGATTTGAGTGGACATTCGGCTCCGTATGTCTGGGATTTACCTGTAGATAAACCCTACTGCGAGCGATCGATTGTCTAAGCTGGACAATTCCTGACAACACAATCCCTGACAGCACAGCCTGGCAGCCAGAGAAAGCAGACATTCATGAGCCTTGGACTGGGTATCTTCCTCGTCGTCGTCGTCGGCGCCATCCTCGTCTTCGCGCTGAACATCAGCGTCGACTGGATCGACCTCGACTTCGTCGGCTACATCTTCATGGGCGCCGGAGCCGTGATCATCATCCTCGGGATCGTGCTCCTGACCCGCAAGCGCACCAGCGTGAGCACCACCCGGAGCGCCGTCGTCGACGGCGAGCAGGTCACGCAGGAGAAGCGCTCGATCGACGACAACTGATCGTCCGGCACGGCTCACGCCGCGCGCCGCACGCCGCACGCCGCGAAGCGCCCCGCTACCGCGCTTTGCGCAGCGTGAGCAGTGCCACGACGGCCGCGGCCAGCACCAGGCCCACCCCGATCCAGGCGGTGGGCCCGATGCCGGTACCGAAGGCATCCCGCGCTGAGGCGAGCAGCAGCTCGGCCTGGCCGGCCGGGAGAGCGCCGGCCACGGCGACGGCCCCACCGAGCGTCTCCGCCGCGGCCGAGCGCTGAGCGGCGCTCAGCGCCTCGGGCAGCACGACCGAGCCCCGGTAGGCGGCGGTCAGGATGGTGCCGAGGATCGTCGTGCCGAGCACCGCTCCCAGCTCGTAGGCCGTCTCACCGACCGCGGATGCCGCGCCCATCTTGTCGGCCGGCGCGGTCGCCACGACGAGTTCGTTCGACACGGTCTCGGCAGCGCCGATTCCGATGCCGAGCAGCGCGAACACGAGCGCGACCCCGACTGCGTCCAGCGTCGCCCCGCCGAGGGCGATGGCCAGGTAGCCCCCGGCCGAGATCAGCAGTCCCGTCGGCACCACGATCGACGGGCGCACGCGCCGGGAGATCGGCACGATCACCAGGCCGGCGACGATCATGGCCGTCAGGCCTGGCACGAGCACGAGGCCGGCCGCCAGCGGGGACAGGCCCAGCACGAGCTGCAGGTACTGGGACAGGAAGAACAGCCCGCCGACGAGGGCGACCACGCTGAGCAGGTTGACGCCGATCGCTCCGCTGAAGGCGCCCGTGCGGAACAGCGCGAGGTCGATCATCGGCTGGGCCAGGCGAGGCTGGCGGCGCACGAACAGGATGCCGGCGACCAGCCCGAGCAGGATCGGCCCGATCGTGGCGAGCGAGGGTCCGTGTTCGGCCAGCACCTTGATGCCGTAGACGACGGGGAACATGGTGGCCAGGGAGAGCAGGATGCTCGGCAGGTCGATCCGGCCGGGGTTCGGGTCACGCGACTCCGGGACAAGGAGCGGGCCGAGCACGAGCAACGGAAGGAGCAGCGGCACGGCGAGCAGGAAGACGGATCCCCAGGCGAAGTGCTCCAGCAGCACGCCGCCCACGACCGGGCCGAGCGCGCTGCCGGCGGCGAACCCGCTCGCCCAGATGGCGATCGCCAACCGGCGCTGGTCGCGCTCGGTGAAAACGGAGCGGAGCAGTGACAGGGTCGGCGGCATCAGCATGGCGCCGAACACGCCGAGCACGGCGCGGTCGATGATGAGCCATTCGACGCTCGGGGCGAAAGCCGCCACCACGGAGACCGTGCCGAATCCGGCCGAGCCGATCAGGAGCAGACGGCGTCGCCCGATCCGGTCGCCCAGGCTACCCATGGCCACGAGCAGGCCGGCGAGCATGAGCGGGTAGATGTCGATCACCCAGAGCAGCTGGGTGCCGGTGGGCCGGAGTGCCTCGGAGATGGCCGGCAGGGCGAGGTTGAGCACGGTGTTGTCGATCGAGACCAGGAGCACCGGCAGCATGAGCACGACCAGTGCCCACCACCGGCGGCGGGGGCTGAGTTCAGGGGCTGCAAGGGCGATCTGGCGGAGGTCGGACGACACGGGAGGCTGCTTTCGGATTCGGCGGACGAAACTATACCGTCCAGACGGTACAGTAGCATCATGAGCTCCGTCCCCGCATCCCCCGCCGGCCGCGCCCCGGCATCCGTGTCCACCCGCGACCGCATCCTCGACGCCTATGCGCAGTTGCTGATCGACCAGGGCGAGCGGGCTGCCACCGTCGAGACGGTGGCCGCGGCCGCCGGACTGTCCAAGGGCGGCCTGCTCTACCATTTCGGCTCGAAGGACGCCCTCGTGGAGGGGCTGCTCGCCCGCCTCACGGCGCTCGTCGCCGACGACGTCGAGCAGATCCGGGCGGCCCCGGCCGGCGCGATCGACTACCTGATCCGCACCTCGATGTGGGAGGGAACGCGGCTGGACCACAATATCGCCGCGGCCGTACGCCTGGCGCAGGGGGCGCATCCGCTGGCCAACCAGGCCCTGGCCTCAACCCGGCGCCAGTGGCTGGCAGCGATCGAGGAGGCGGTGGGCGACCCCGACGTGGCCGAGGCGGTCATGCTCATCAGTGACGGTCTGTACTACGAATCAACCCTCGCGGGCCCGGGCCAGCTCGCCGCCGACCTGACGTCGGCGGCGAGGCTGGACCGGTTGCTCGCCGTGATCGGGCGAATGACCGAACGGCCTGTTACTCGGTGAGGGCGATCTCGACCATCACGTCGGCGTCGATAGCGTCGCGCACCTTGGTGAGCAGGCTCGCGGGCACCGGTGAGTCGACGGTCAGCACGCTGAGCGCCTTCCCGCCGGCGACGTGGCGGGCGATCTGCATACCGGCGATGTTGATCTGGGCGTCACCGAACTCGCGGCCGTAGACGGCGACGATTCCGGGGCGGTCCGTGTAGACCATCACGATGAGGTGCTCCGCGAACGGAACCTCGACCTCGTAGCCGTTCACCTCGACGATCTTCTCGATCTGTTTGGTGCCGGTCAGGGTGCCGGACACCGAGACCTGCGAGCCGTCGGCCAGGGCGCCGCGCAGCGTGATGACGTTGCGGTACTCAGGCGATTCCTTGTCGGTGATCAGGCGCACGGCAACGCCGCGCTGCTCGGCCAGGAGCGGCGCATTCACGTAGGACACCGTCTCGCTGACCACGTTGGTGAAGATCCCCTTGAGCGCGGCGAGCTTGAGCACGCTCACGTCGTAGTCGGCCAGTTCGCCGCGGACATCCACGTCGACGCTGGTGAGGGGACTGTGCGCGGCGAGGCCGGAGAAGACCTGGCCCAGCTTCTCGACCAGCGGGATGCCGGGGCGCACGTAGGGGTCGATGATGCCGCCGGCCACGTTGACCGCGTCGGGGACGAGTTCACCGGAGAGCGCGAGGCGCACCGACTTGGCGACGGACACGCCGGCCTTCTCCTGCGCTTCGTCGGTCGACGCGCCGAGGTGCGGCGTCGTGATGATGTTCGGCAGGCCGAGCAGGGGCGAACCGGTCGGGGGTTCGCTGACGAACACGTCGAGTCCGGCTCCGGCGATCGTGCCGGCGACGAGGGCGTCGTGCAGGTCTGCCTCGTCGATCAGTCCGCCGCGGGCGACGTTGACGACGAAGGCGGTCGGCTTCATCAGCGCGAACTGGGCCGCGCCGAGCATCCCGGTGGTCTCAGGCGTCTTGGGCATGTGGATCGTGACGAAGTCCGACTGGGCGAGCAGTTCGTCGAGGCTGACCGGCGTCACGCCGAGCTGCTGGGCACGGGCCGAGGTGATGTACGGGTCGAAGGCGATGATGTTCGTGCCGAAGGCCTGCATTCGCGCGGCGACGAGGGCGCCGATCCGGCCGAGGCCGATGATTCCGATCGTCTTTTCGTAGAGCTCGACGCCCGTGTACTTGGACCGCTTCCACTGGCCCTCGGCGAGTGCGCCGTGGGCCGGGGGGATGTGGCGGGCGAGGCTGATAATGTGGCCGACCGTGAGTTCGGCCGCGGAGATAATGTTCGAGGTCGGGGCATTGACTACCATGACGCCGGCCGCGGTCGCCGCCTTGATGTCGACGTTGTCCAGGCCGACGCCGGCCCGCGCGATGACCTTGAGCAGCGGTGCGGCGGCGATGGCCTCCGCATCCACCTTCGTCGCGGAGCGCACGAGGATGGCGTGGGCGGAGGCTAATTCCTTGAGCAGTGCCGGGCGGTCGGTGCCGTCGACGTTGCGCACATCGAAGTCCGGTCCAAGGGCGTCAACGGTTGCGGGCGAGAGTTCTTCGGCAATAAGTACGACTGGTTTTGACACGAAAAAAGTTCCTCCGATTGCAGCAGAAAGGGTGGGCTTGCGCCGCGACCGTGGGGCGCCAGTTAGGAAATCACTCTATCGGCTGCAGAATGGGGCGATGAGCAGCGTTACGTTGACCGATGTCCAGTTCGTCCTCCGCCTCCTTCTCGCGGTGGTCTTCATGGGCGCGGGGGTCACCCATTTCCTGCCCTCCGTGCAGCGCACGATGGCGGCGATGATCCCGCCACGACTGCGATCCACGGGCATCCTGAACCCTCGCGCGCTCGTGGTCCTCACCGGGCTGTGCGAACTCGCCGGCGGAGCGGGCCTGCTATATCGACCCCTGATTGTGACGAGCGGGGTCTGCCTGATCGTGTTCCTCGTCGCCGTGTTCCCGGCGAACGCCTTCGCGGCCCGGCATCCGGAGCGGTTCGGCCGGATCGCCATCCCGCTCGTGCCGCGGCTGCTCGGCCAGGCGCTGCTGGTGGCCCTGATCGCGCTTGCGATCGTGCCGGTGGCCGCGGCGCAGGTTTGAGCCGCCGGCGCAGGCTGGAACGTGCGCCCGCTTCTCGAACCTGCGCCGGGACCGTCACCGGCACCGGTCAGACGATGAGGCTGCCGAGGCCGAACATGAAGATGTCCGCGGAGAGCGCGGCGACCAGGCACAGGCCCACGAGCAGCAGGAGCACCTGAACGCCGACCGAGCGGGCGCGGCCGAGCCGGATCGCGAGCGCGAAGACCGCGACGGGCAGGAGCACGCCGGCGATCAGGAACCCCCAGCCGAATCCGCTCAGGGTCGTGTCGAGGCTCTGGGCTGCGAGGTTGAGTCCGACCAGGTTGCCGACGCCTTCCCACGCGTCGTAGGCGTAGAACAGCCCGAAGACGCTGGCGATGGTGAGGAAGAGCCAGCGCGGGGTGCCGCCCGGTGCGATGACGACCTTGCCGGCACCCGATGTTGCGTCGCTCGCGCTCATGAGATTCCCCCGGCGTTGATGATGAAGGGCAGTGGCGCGAGCAGGACGACGCCCAGCAGCAGCAGGCCGAGCCTGGCCCGAGGCCGGGTGCGGGTGAGCCAGAACGTCGCACCGAACCAGGCTGCGGGCGCTGCGACGGCGAGCCAGAGTCCGAGCGAGAACATGAACTGCCCGACGGCGTCCGACAGCGGATTGTCGATCCGGGAGATGCCGATGAACCAGCCGATCGTGTAGAGCAGGTAGACCCCGCCGAACACGCCGAGCGCAATCAGGGCGAAGGAACTGGCTGGCGCGGCGGCGGCGGCGGCCGCTTCGGCGGCTTCCTGCGCTTCGACGGCGGATGCCGGTCCGGCGACGGTCCAGCCCTCGGGCGGCGGGGCCGCGGGCGGTGCATCGGGCCCGCTCCCCGCGCTGTCGCCGTCCGCTTCGCCGGGGGATGCCCTTCCGGTGCCGGTCTGCAGGGTGGGGTCGTCGTCGCCGGCCCAGCCCAGGGCGTCGTCCCGGTCGGAGTATCCAGAAGTCATCTCTCCAGCGTACCGATCCGCCGACATGATCCCCGACGGCACAACTGTTGCCGAATCGGACAACAGTTGCCGGCGTGCCGGCACCAGATGTCCGAACGGGCAACAGTTGCGCCGCTGACTCTCCGGGAACTCGCTCTGAGCCGCACACGGTCCGCGCGCACCCGGCATAGCGGCCGAGAATTTCATCCGGGATGACTTGCCGCGCGTGGGCGAGATCGACCCGCCCGAGGCCCTGGCCGCCTCGGGCGCCCACATCCGATTCGCCGCGGGCACCTGGTCGCCGCCGGTCTTCCGCGAGATCGAGGCGGAACTGACTCTCCTGCGCCCCCGGCCGGGCACCGACGATCCACGACGGCCCGACAGCGTTCCGAATGCCGGCAGGTGGTCTTTTTCACAACGGAAGCGACCGCCGGCGGCATCCGCCGAAGCTGCACGCCGCTCACCGGGCAGACGCACCTCGGTATCGGGCGGCGCGGCCCGTCGGAGTCGGTCCACGATCTCCTCACCGGCCCCGAGATCCGGCGACGCCCAGGCGAAGCCGAGCAGCATCAGCGGGTCGTCCCCCAGCTCCCAGTCGTGCGGCGGCACCATGAAGCTGATGATCGAGGTCAGCTCGTCCGGCAGGTCGCGGGTCCAGACCGCGAAGGCGCGGAGCGCCTCCGGCCAGCGGTCCCGGCCGTAGACGAGGTTGCCGGAGAGCACCTCGGTGGGCAGCGGATGCGCCCGGAAGACGAATGTGGACACCACCCCGAAATTGCCGCCGCCTCCACGCAGCCCCCAGAACAGTTCGGGGTTCTCGGTGTCGCTCGCCGTCACCGTCGCACCCGCCGCGGTGACGACCTCTGCCGCAACCAGGTTGTCGACGGTGAGCCCGTGGGCGCGGGTCAACCAGCCGACCCCGCCACCCAGCGTGAGGCCGGCCACCCCGGTTCCGGAGACGACGCCGACCGGCACCGCGTGCCCGTAGGGTTCGGTGGCCCGGTCGACGTCGGCGAGGGTGGCCCCGGGCTGGGCGCGCACCGTGTTGGTGCGGGCATTCACCTCGACTGCGGTCGGACTTCCCAAGTCGAGCACGAGGCCGCCGTCGACAGTTCCGTTGCCTGCCACGTTGTGACCGCCGCCGCGCACCGCCAGCGGCAGACCGCGATCGCGGGCGAACTGCACCACGGGGCCGATGTCGGCGACCTCGGCCGCCCGCACCACCGCAATGGGGTGCCGATCAATCATGCCGTTCCAGACGCGTCTGGCCTCGTCGTAGCGGGAGTCGCCGACCGCGATCACGGGGCCGGCGATCTGTCGCCGCAGGTCGTTCACCGCGCCGATGGAGTGAGGCGTGTTGCTCTGCGGTCGTCCGGTCCTTCTGCCCATGAGTCTCACCTGCGATTGCCGTGGTCGATGTCTGGCCGGCCGCTCGGGACCTGGTGAAAGCGGCCGGGTTCTTCCGCTGGAAGCCTAAGACCCTGCACCGGCCATGGCAAGCACAGTGACGCGTCAGCGGGGCCGACCGAGTGGATCGGCCCCGCCGGTGATAAGCGCTCAGGTCAACGTGCGGCTTCGCCGTCGACGTAGTCGTCGTCGTCGGACGAGGCGTTCCACGCGAACAGCTTGCGCAGTTCACGGCCGGTGGCCTCGATCGGGGGCTCTTCGCCCTCTAGGTTTGCCGGGCGGCGCCCGTCCCCCGGCTGATCACGACCTTGAGCGCCCTGGTCTCCGGCGCGCGGGCGAACGTGTCATAGGCGTCGAGGAACTGGTCGAACCCGAACCGGTGGGTGGCCAGCGCCCCGGCGGGGATCTTGCCCTGGGCGACCAGCTTCAGCAGCATCGGGGTGCTGTTCGTGTTGACCAGGCCCATGCTGATGGTGATGTTCCGGATCCACAGCTCCTCGAGGTGCAGTTCGACGGGCTTGCCGTGCACGCCGACATTGGCGACACTGCCGCCGGGGCGCACGACGTCGACCGCCATTGTGAACGTCTCGGGAATGCCGACCGCCTCGATTGCGACGTCGACGCCTGCGCCGTCGGTCAGGGCGAGAACCTGCTCCCTCCAGTCCGGGCTGCCGGATACCACGGAGTGGGTGGCGCCGAACCGGGTGGCCTGCTCCAGCCGGTTGCGGTCGGTGTCGATGGCGATGATCGTGCCGGCGCCGTAGAGACCGGCCGTGGCCATGGCCGCCAGTCCGACCGGCCCAGACCCGATCACGGCTACCACGTCTCCGGGCTTGACCCTGCCGTTGACCACCCCGATCTCGAAGCCCGTCGGCAGGATGTCCGAGAGCATGACGGCCTCCTCGTCGCTGACGCCCGGAGGGATCCGGTGGAGGGAGTTTTCCGCGTACGGCACGCGCACGAACTCGGCCTGGGTGCCGTCGATCAGGTGGCCGAACACCCAGCCGGTGCCGGAGGCACCCTCGTCGCCGAGGCAGTGCGAGTAGAGCCCGAGCTTGCAGTTGGCGCAGTGGCCGCACGATTTGATGCAGGAGATGATGACCCGGTCGCCTGCCGAGAGGCTTTCGACCGACGAGCCCCCCTCGACGATGGTGCCGACACCCTCGTGGCCGAGGATCCGGCCGGGCTGCACCGCCGGCACGTCACCCTTGAGGATATGCAGGTCGGTGCCGCAGATCGTGGTCGTGTCCACCCGCACGACGGCGTCGGTCGGATGCGTGATCCGCGGATCGGGGACGTCCTGCCAGGACTTCTCCCCCGGTCCGTGATAGACGAGCGCCTTCATGCTGACTCCCACCGTCCAGGAGGCCCGGGCGGTCGTCCGCGCCACAGCGCAAAGTACACCCTTCATGGCGTTCCGGAGTCACCCGGCAACAAAGAAGCGGCGGACCCATCGTGTCGATGAGCCCGCCGCTTCCCGGGATTGCTAGCGCGCGGCTTCGCCGTCGACGTAGTCGTCGTCGGACGAGGCGTTCCACGCGAACAGCTTGCGCAGTTCACGGCCGGTGGCCTCGATCGGGTGCTCTTCGCCCTTCTTGCGGAGCGCGAGGAACTCGGGGGCGCCGGCGTCCTGGTCCTTGATGAACCGGTCGGCGAACGCGCCGCTCTGGATGTCGGCGAGAACGGCCTTCATGTTCTCCTTGACGTGCGGGTCGATCACGCGCGGGCCGGAGACGTAGTCGCCGTACTCGGCGGTGTCGGAGACGCTCCAGCGCTGCTTGGCGATGCCGCCCTCCCACATCAGGTCGACGATGAGCTTGAGCTCGTGCAACACCTCGAAGTAGGCGACCTGCGGCTGGTAGCCGGCCTCGGTGAGCACCTCGAAGCCGTACTGGATCAGCTGCGACGCGCCGCCGCAGAGCACGGCCTGCTCGCCGAACAGGTCGGTTTCGGTCTCTTCGGTGAAGGTGGTCTTGATGCCGGCGGCGCGGAGCCCGCCGATCGCCTTCGCGTAGCTGAGGGTGAGCGGCCAGGCCGCGCCCGAGGCATCCTTCTCGACGGCGACGATGACGGGAACGCCACGGCCGGCCTCGTACTCGCGGCGCACGGTGTGGCCCGGGCCCTTCGGGGCGACCATGACGACGTCGACGCCCGCCGGGGGCGTGATGTAACCGAAGCGGATGTTGAAGCCGTGACCGAAGACGAGTGCCTTGCCCTCGGCGAGGTTGGGTTCGATGTCGTCGGTGAACAGGTGGCGCTGCACCTGGTCGGGCGCGAGGACGACGATCACGTCGGCCCACTTGGAGGCCTCCGCGGCACTGAGCACCGTGAAGCCGGCTTCTTCGGCCTTGGCCTTCGACTTCGAGCCTTCCTTGAGGCCGATGACGACCTCGACACCCGAGTCGCGGAGGTTCTGGGCGTGGGCGTGACCCTGGGAGCCGTAACCGATGACGGCCACCTTCTTGCCCTGGATGATCGAGAGGTCAGCGTCTTTGTCGTAGTAAATCTCAGACACGAGTAAATGTGCTCCTTGTTGTTGTAGTCGGTGGTCGTGTCTCGACGAGCTCGACAACCGGGATCCCGGTGGTCGAGCCTGTCAAGACCGTGGTTAGTTTTTGTAGACGCGCTCGGTGATCGATTTCGACCCGCGGCCGATGGCGACCAGGCCCGATTGTGCGATCTCCTTGATCCCGTAGGGTTCGAGCACCCGCAGCAGCGCCTGGGTCTTCCCGGAGTCGCCGGTGACCTCGATCACCACCGCGTCGATTCCGACGTCGACGACGCGGGCCCGGAACAGGGTGACGGCCTCGAGCACCTGGGACCTGGTCGTGTTGTCGGCGCGCACCTTGACCAGCAGGTGTTCGCGCTGCACGGACTGTGACGGGTCGAGTTCGACGATCTTGATCACGTTGATCAGCTTGTTCAGCTGCTTCGTGACCTGTTCGAGAGGGAAGTCCTCGACGTCGACGAGGATCGTAATCCGGGACAGACCCTCGATCTCGGTACTGCCGACGGCGAGGCTCTCGATGTTGAAGCCGCGGCGGGCGAACAGGCCGGCGACGCGCGTCAGCAGGCCCGGCTTGTCCTCGACGAGGAGGCTGAGAACGTGGGAGGTCATGGTTATTCCTCTCCCCAGGTCGGTGCATGGTCTTTGGCGTATTGCACGTAGCTGTTGCTGACGCCCTGGGGCACCATCGGCCACACCATCGCGTCGCGGCTGACGATGAAGTCGATCACCACCGGCCGGTCGTTGGTCGCGAGGGCGAGCTTGATCGCGTCGTCGACCTGGTCGGCGCTGGTGACGCGGATGCCCAGGGCACCGTACGCCTCGGCCAGCTTCAGGAAGTCGGGCACCATCGCCGAACCGTGCCCCGTGTTCAGGTCGGTGAACGAGTGGCGTCCGTCGTAGAACAGGGTCTGCCACTGGCGCACCATGCCGAGCGACGAGTTGTTGATGATCGCCACCTTGATCGGGATGTTGTTGATCGTGCAGGTGGCCAGTTCCTGGTTGGTCATCTGGAAGCATCCGTCGCCGTCGATCGACCAGACGACCCGGTCGGGTTCGGCGACCTTGGCGCCCATCGCGGCGGGCACGGAGTACCCCATGGTTCCCGCGCCGCCCGAGTTGAGCCAGGAGTTGGGCCGTTCGTACTTGATGTACTGGGCCGCCCACATCTGGTGCTGGCCGACGCCGGCGGCGTAGACGCCCTCGGGGCCGGTGAGTTCGCCGATCCGCTTGATCACGTACTGCGGGGCGAGCAGGCCGTCGGTCGGCTCGGAGTAGCCGAGCGGGAACTCCTCGCGCAGGCCGTTGAGGTAGGTCCACCAGACGCTGATGTCGGGGGTCGTCGTCTTGACGGCGGTCGCGTAGGCGACGGTGAGGTCGGCGATCACGTCCTTGGCGTCGCCGACGATCGGCACGTCCGCGGTGCGGATCTTGGAGATCTCGGCCGGGTCGACGTCGACGTGCACGATGGTCGCGTGCGGCGCGAACTCGGACACCTTGCCGGTCACCCGGTCGTCGAAGCGGGCGCCGAGCGCGATGATCAGGTCGGCCTCCTGCAGGGCGAGCACGGCGGACACCGTGCCGTGCATCCCCGGCATGCCCAGGTGCTGCTCGTGCGAGTCGGGGAAGGCACCGCGGGCCATCAGCGTGGTGACGACGGGCGTGCCGGTGAGCTCGGCGAAGGCGAGGAGCTCCGCGGACGCGCGGGCGCGGATGACGCCGCCGCCGACGTAGAGCACCGGCTTGCGGGATTCGGCAAGCAGCTGGGCGGCCGCCTGCACCTGCTTGCCGTGGGCCTTGGTGATCGGCCGGTAGCCGGGCAGGTCCAGCTTGGGCGGCCAGATGAACGGGGCCTTCTTCTGCTGGGCGTCCTTGGTGATGTCGACGAGCACCGGGCCGGGCCGGCCGGTCGACGCGATCAGGTGCGCGGAGGCGATGGCGGCGGGGATGTCCTCCGGCCGCTTGACGAGGAAGGAATGCTTGGTGATCGGCATGGTGATGCCGACGATGTCGGCCTCCTGGAAGGCATCCGTGCCCATCAGGGTGGAGAAGACCTGGCCGGTGATGCAGACGATCGGCACCGAGTCCATGTAGGCGTCGGCGATGGCGGTGACCAGGTTGGTGGCACCGGGGCCGCTGGTGGCGATGGCGACGCCGACCCGGTTGCTCGCCGAAGCATAGCCCTCAGCGGCGTGGCCGGCACCCTGCTCGTGGCGCACGAGGATGTGCCGGATGGCGTCCTGGGTCATCAGCTCGTCGTAGAGCGGGATGACGGCGCCGCCCGGGAGGCCGAAGACGTCGGTGACGCCGAGCAGCTCGAGGCTACGGATGATGGCCCCTGAGCCGGTGAGGATCTCCGGCTCGACGCCGGCGCCGGACAGTCCAGGTGCGGCGGGCGAGGGTGATGGCGATGGCACGGGTGAATCCGCGGTCATGAGATCAAGTCCCTAGTTCGTTGACGAATGGTGAGCGCTAGCCGGTCACGGCGCCGACGGCCGCTGACTGGACGAGCTTCGAGTACTTCGCGAGTACTCCCCGGGTGTAGCGCGGTGGGAGTGGAGCCCAGCCGATGCGCCGTGCAGCCAGCTCTTCAGGGTCGACCAGTAGGTCGAGCGTGCGAGCTGCGATATCGACCCGTATGAGATCACCATCGCGCACGAAGGCGATTGGACCTGCGTCCACCGCTTCGGGTGCTATGTGGCCGATACACAGTCCGGTTGTGCCGCCTGAGAATCTGCCGTCCGTTAACAGTAGTACATCGGCGCCGAGCCCGGCGCCCTTGATGGCCGCGGTGATCGAGAGCATCTCGCGCATGCCGGGACCGCCCTTCGGACCCTCAAAACGGATGATGACGACGTCGCCCTTCTCGATCCCGCCGACGGTGAGTGCGTCCATCGCGGCCCGCTCCCGTTCGAACACCCGGGCCGGGCCGACGAAGACGTCGCTGTCGAAGCCGGCGGTCTTAACGACGGCGCCCTCCGGCGCCATCGAGCCCTTGAGGATGGTGATGCCGCCGCTGGCGTGGATCGGGTTGTCGAGCGTGCGGAGCACCTCGCCGTCGAGGTCGGGCGGGTCGATCTCGGCGAGGTTCTCGGCGACCGTCTTGCCGGTCACGGTGAGCGCGTCGCCGTGGATCAGGCCGGCTTCGAGGAGCGCCCGCATCACGGCGGGAACGCCGCCCTGGCGGTCGACGTCGTTCATGACGTACTTGCCGAACGGCTTGAGGTCGCCGATGTGCGGCACGGTGTCGCCGATCCGGTTGAAGTCGTCCAGGCTGAGGTCGACGTCGGCCTCGTGCGCGATGGCGAGCAGGTGCAGCACGACGTTCGTCGACCCGCCGAAGGCCATGGCCACGGCGATGGCGTTCTCGAATGCCTTGCGGGTGAGGATGTCCCTGGCCGTGATGCCGAGACGCAGCAGGTTGACCACGGCCTCACCGGAGCGGTGCGCGTAGTAGTCGCGGCGGCGGTCGGCCGAGGCGGGCGAGGCCGAGCCGGGCAGGCTCATGCCGAGGGCCTCCGCGACGCTGGCCATGGTGTTGGCGGTGTACATGCCGCCGCAGGCACCCTCCCCGGGGGCGAACGCGCACTCGATCCGCTTGGCGTCGGCCTCGGTCATCCGGCCGGCCTTCACGGCGCCGACGGCCTCGAACGAGTCGATGATGGTGATGTCCTTCTCGGTGCCGTCCGAGAGCTTGACCCAGCCCGGTGCGATCGACCCGGCGTAGAGGAACACGCTGGCGAGGTCGAGGCGGGCGGCGGCCATCAGCATCCCGGGCAGGGACTTGTCGCAGCCGGCGAGGAGGACGGAACCGTCGAGGCGCTCGGCCTGCATGACGACCTCGACGGAGTCGGCGATGACCTCGCGGGAGACGAGGGAGAAGTGCATGCCCTCATGGCCCATCGAGATGCCGTCGGAGACGGAGATGGTGCCGAACTGCAGCGGGTAGCCGCCTCCGGAGTGCACGCCTTCCTTGGCGGACTGGGCGAGGCGGTCAAGGGACAGGTTGCAGGGGGTGATCTCGTTCCAGGAGCTGGCGATCCCGATCTGGGGTTTCTCCCAGTCGGCGTCTCCCATTCCGACGGCGCGAAGCATGCCCCGCGAGGTGGTGGCTTCGATTCCGTCGGTGACGTCGCGGCTGCGCGGTTTCAGATCATACTCAGGCATGCACTGAGTCTAGAACGTCGCCGGGCCCCGAACGTCGGCCGGCCCTCAGGCTCCCGGCTGGGACGAAGTCTCCGCGGCCGCGTCACGGAGATCGGCGATCATTCCCAGCACGAGGGGAACCTCCTCCGGGCCGCGAACCCGGTAGCCGGCGAGGGAGGCGCCCGCGCCGATCTTCAGGCCGAGGTCGCCCTCCCCCAGCACGGCAAAGGCGTCCTCGTCGGTCAGGTCGTCGCCGGCGTAGAAGACATGGTCGGCGCCGGTGTGCCGGCGGAGGCGCTCGAGGGCGTCGCCCTTGGTGCTGGCCCGGACCGCGAATTCGAGCACGTTCTTGCCTTCGCGCACGGTCAGTCCCGGCAGGAGCACGCTGAGCTGTTCGCGGGCGTCCTTCTGCGCCGACTGGGCGGCCTGCGGGGTGGCGAGCCGGGTGTGCAGGGCGAGGCCGGCGGGTTTCCGTTCGATCCAGGTTCCGGCGACGGCGCCGGAGATGCGTTCGAGCACCTGGGCCAGGGTGTCCAGCTGCTCGAGTTCGGCGGAGACGAGGTCCAGCTCGATCTCCGGGGTGTCCAGCTGAACCTCGATGCCGTGCGAGCCGGTCAGCAGCACGTCGCTCTGCGGCTGCGACACGTGCTGGAGGCTGACCAGTGCCCGGCCGGACACGAAGGCGACGCGCACGCCGTCCTGGTCGAGCAGGCGCTGCACGGCGTCGCGGGTGCCGTCGACGGCTCGCGCGTCCTCCGGGTTGTCCACGTGAGGGGCCAGGGTTCCGTCGAAGTCGAGGGCGACGAGCAGGGTCCCGGTGCTGGTGACGTCCCGGAGGGCGGTGGCGAGGGGATCGGGGATGCCGGGGCGCACGGCTGCTCCTTCGGTGAGGGTGCGGAGGAAAGAGCTGGACCAGGCGGCCACATCGTTGTCGAAGACCTTGCGGCGGAGGGCGCGCATCCGTCGCAGGCGTTCCTGCCGGGGCATGGCGATGGCTCGGAGGATGGCCGCCTTCAGCCCGTCGATGTCGTGCGGGTTGATCAGCACGGCCTGTTTGAGCTCGTCCGCCGCGCCGGCGAACTCGCTGAGCACCAGGACGCCGTCGCGGTCGAAGCGCACGGCGACGTATTCCTTGGCGACGAGGTTCATCCCGTCGCGGAGGGCGGTCACGAGCATCACGTCGGCAGCCAGATAGAGGGCCACCATCTCTTCGCGCGGGTAGCCGTGGTGGTGGTAGCTGATCGCGGTGTGGCTGATCGTCGAATAGTCGCCGTTGAGGCGGCCGACCGCGAGCTCGATCTCGTCCCTGAGGGCGATGTACGGTCCGACGCGCTCTCGTGAGGGGCTCGCGACCTGCACCAGGGTCACGTCTTCGACGCTCACGCTGCCGTCCTCGAGGAGTTCGCCGAACGCCTTGATCCGGTGCAGGATGCCCTTGGTGTAGTCGAGACGGTCGACGCCGAGCAGGATCGTCTTCGGATTGCCGAGGTCCTCCCGGATCTGCCGGGCCCGGGCCTGTACCTCGGGGCGCCTGGCCAGTTCCTCGTACGACCGGGCGTCGATGGAGATGGGGAAGTGCTTGGCGATGACGCGGCGATGAATCCCGCCGTGGCCGGGCACGTCGATGGCGACCCCGCGGGTCGGGTAGCCGTAGAGGCGGCGCACCGCCCGGGAGAAGTTGCCGGCGTCGGCCGCCCTCTGGAAACCGATCAGGTCGGCGCCGAGGAGGCCGTCGAGGATCTGCTTGCGCCAGGGCAGCTGGGCGTAGATCCCGTACGGCGGGAACGGGATGTGGTTGAAGAAACCGATCACGAGGTCGGGGCGGGCCTCGCGCAGCATCCGCGGCACGAGCTGAAGCTGGTAGTCATGCACCCAGACGGTCGCGCCGGTCGACGCCACGGCCGCGGCTTCCTCGGCGAAACGCCGGTTGACCCGCACGTAGGCCTCCCACCATTCGCGGTGGAAGCTCGGCGGGGCGATCACGTCGTGATAGAGCGGCCAGATGGTGTCGTTGGAGAAACCCTCGTAGTAGTCCTCCAGGTCCGCCGCGCTCAGCCGCACCGGAGCGATGGAGATCCCGTCGTTGACGAAGGGGGCGAAGGTGCGGTCGGCGACTCCCGGCCAGCCCACCCAGACCCCGTCCGAGGAGCGCATCAGCGGCTCGAGCGCGGTGACCAGGCCGCCGGGCGAGGTGCGCCAGCTTTCCGTGCCGTCGTCGGCAACCTCGAAATCAACCGGCAATCGGTTCGACACCACCACGAGCGAGTAGGTCTGGGTCGAACCGGCGGACTGGGGGGACTCGGCTGCTGGCGAGATGGTCTTTTCCGTTCCGGCGCGCGCCTCGCGCGATCACCTTGCTGGTTCTGCAAGGTTATCAGCCGCTGCCCAAGCCCGGCCGGAACAATGGGCGTCGTACCCCCGACGGTTAAGGAACGATGACTATGCTGGCGCCAATGATCCGCATCGGCATGAGCACGACGTGCGCCTACCCTCTCCCCACGGAGCAGTCATTCCGGCTCGCCAAGCTGGCCGGCTACGACGGGATCGAGATCATGGTGACCCGCGACGAGGTCACCCAGGATGCCGCGGCGCTGCGCGCGTTGTCCGAGAAGTACCACCTGCCGATCCTGTCGATCCACGCGCCGGTCTTGTTGCTGACGCACTTCGTCTGGGGCCGTGATCCTCGAGTGAAGCTCGAGCGCTCGGCCGAGCTGGCCAGGGCGGTGGGGGCATCCACCGTCGTGGTGCACCCGCCGTTCCGCTGGCAGGCCGAGTACGCGGTGGACTTCCTCGAGATCGTGCGAGAGATCAGCGCCCGGACCGGGATCGAGATCGCGGTCGAGAACATGTTCCCCTGGAAGTTCGGCGGCCGCAGCGTGAAGGCGTACTCCCCCGGCTGGGACCCGACCCTGATGGACTGCGATGCGGCCACCCTGGACTTCTCGCACTGCGCGCTGAGCGGGCACGACAGCCTGGCCATGGCCACGACGCTCGGCGACAGGCTCCGGCACGTTCACCTCTGCGACGGCTCAGGATCCCTGGACGAAGGCAAGGTCTTCGACGAGCACCTGCTGCCCGGCCGGGGCAGCGAGCCCGTCGCCGAGGTCCTCGGGATGCTCGCGAAGGCGCGCTGGGACGGCCAGGTCGTCGCCGAGGTGAACACCCGCAAGTGCAAGACCGAGGAGGAACGACTGGCCCTGCTCGTCGAGACCCTCGCCTTCGCCCGGCTGCACACCCTGCAGGCCCGCCCCCGGCGCTTTCCGCGGTCCCGTCGCGCCCTCGAGGCGCTGCTGCCGGGCCGCCACCACTAGACCGGCCAGGCCGGAGAGGCCCGCAGCGTCACCCGCGGGCCAGGGATATTCCGAACGAGCGCGCCCCGCGCCGCCGGGCGACGGTCCAGAGTGACAAGAGCACAGCGGACAGCGCGAACAGGGCCAGGAAGGCTGCGGGGGCCGCGGCATTCCCGCCCTCGCCCGTCGTGATGGCCTGCATTCCGCGGACCGCCCAGGTCAGCGGCAGGAACGGGCTCAGCAGCTGGAACGGCTTCGCCACCAGTTCGATCGGGTAGAGTCCGCCGACTGCGGTGATTTGCAGCGCGAGCAGCACCAGGGAAGCCACGATCCCGACGCGGCCGAACGCGGTGACGAGGAAGTGGTGCACGGCGACGAAGACGAACGCGAGGAAGACCGCGAAGGCCAGGGTCGACGGCAGCAACAGCCAGGACACACCGAGCGCATTGTGCAGCAGGGCCACGACCACGACAGCCTGCGCCGCCGCGACCAGGAATGCCCGGCCGAGGGCGCGCCCGACCAGGCGGCCGGTGGCGGCGGTGGACGCCAGGGCTGTCGCGGAGAGCGGCCTCAGCACCAGGAAGATCGCCAGCGCACCGATCCACAGTCCGACCGGCACGAAGACCATGCCGATGATCGGCCCGATCGAGTCCACCGGGTTGTCACGGGTGCTGACGATGGCGACCGGTTCGGACACGACGGCGGCGGTCTGCTGGGGGTCGGTCTCGCTCAACCTGGAGGCGCTGGCCGCGCCGTCCTTGAGTCCCGCCGCGAGTTCGCCGGCGCCGGATTCGAGCTGGTGGGCACCGGATGCCGCGGCCGCCGTTCCTCCGGAGAGCCCCGCGACTCCGTCGGAGAGTCCGGAGATCCCGGTGGCGAGGTCGCTCGCCCCCGTGCGCAGTGGTGCCGATCCGGCGGCGAGGCGGGATGCGCCCGCGGCGCTCTGGGTGATGCCGTCCTGCACCCCGCTGAGAGCGGTCGTGGTCTGGCCGCTGAGCGCGGTCCCCTGCCCGGCCAGGGTGTCGAGAACGGCCTGGTACTCGGCCAGCGACCGGGCGTAGGGCGCATTCGTGGGATTGGCGAGCAGGGCTGCAGTCAGCGAGCCGAAGCCGGCGGCGGCGCTGCCGACTCCCCCGGTGTACTGCGCCCAACCGTCGCTGAGCCGGCTGAGCCCGGCCGCGCCGGAGCCGAGGCCGGCCAGGCCGGAGCTCAGGGCGTCGACCCCGCCCGTGTAGCCGGCGACTCCGGAGGACAGAGCGGCGGCCCCCGATGCCGCGGAGGACGCGCCGGACGCCGCGGAGGCCGTGCCGGAGGCCAGGCTGTCGAGGCCGGTGGCGACGCCGGTCACCCCGGAGGAGACCTGGGCGGCTCCATCGGACGCCTGGGTGAGGGAATCGCCCAGGCCGGACAGGTTCGAGTAGAGGGCGCTGAGGTACTGCGCCGTGATCTCACGGCCG
This sequence comes from Cryobacterium sp. MP_M3, assembly GCF_015752155.1. Lineage (GTDB taxonomy): Bacteria > Actinomycetota > Actinomycetes > Actinomycetales > Microbacteriaceae > Cryobacterium. The sequence goes on from NZ_JADOVI010000017.1 coordinate 33,726, forward strand.
AACACCCCCGTCATCGCGGTGCCCACCGACTGCGCGACAGAACCGGCCAGGTAGGAGTGGGCGTCGTCGGTACGGATGCCGAGGTCGGCCCGGGTAGGAGCCTTCCCTCCGAGCGAGGTGACCGAGGCGGAGAAGTCGGCCGGGATGGTGAGCACGGCGTATGCCTGCCCCGCGGCGAGCGCGGCGGCGGCATCCGTCGAGTTGGAGATGGCCCAGGCGAAGCCGGTGGACGGTGAGCCGGCCTCCGCCGGTCTGGTCAGTTCGGTGACGAGCTGACGCCCGGCGAGCACCTTCTGTTCCGAGCCGTCGGGCAGGGCCGTCGTCACGAGCGTGTCGTTGTTGACGACGAGCGCCGGCAGGGTGTCGACCCGCTGGTCGGCGCTTGCGAGCGCGCCGGCGAAGAGGCCGGCGACGGCGAGGGGTACCACGATCAGACCGGCCAGCAGCGCGGCGAGGGCCCACCGTCGCTGCCCGGGCGTGCGGCTGAACAGTCGATCAAGCCTCGTGCTCATCGCTGGAGGGCCTTTCTGTCGGAGGTGGAGTCTCTGCCGAGGGTGGAGTCTCTGTCGAGGGTCACGCCGTCGTCAACGGCGTCAAGGGTGATCTCCTGAACCGCTCGCGCACCGTATGCGGAAGCTCGGGAAGCGAGGGAACCGAACCCGGAATCCGATCCTGAGCCGAGGATGATCGTGGTGGCGGCCGGGGCCAGTGCCGCCAGGATGACGACGAGGTCCCTGCCCGCCGGATCGACGGGCAGCCCGTCGCCGAGGTCGACGAAGACGACGCGAGGGCGTTCCGCGAGCGCCGCCGCGACGAGCACAACGGCACGGTCGACGGCAGGCAGGGTGGCCATGGGCGTCGCCGCCTCGATCGGGCGCGAACCGGACGGCTGCGGGAGGGCGATCTCCAGGCGACCCAGCCAGACGGCGAGCTCAGCGCGGCGCCTCGCGGCGCGGTGCCACGGGTGGGCGAGGTCGAGTCGTTCGGCCAGCACCTCGCCGACGGTGAGCCCGGTGTCGTGCCGGCCGCCCACCTCGGCGAGGGCTACGGTGCGCATGACCGTGCTCCGATCACTGGGAAGCGGTGCCCCGCACACCTGGAGTCGACCCGAGACGAGGTCGAGGCGCCCGGCGAGGGTCGCGGCGAGCACGCGGCGGCGGGTCGCGCCGGCCGTGACGAACACCACGGAGCCCGCGGCCACTGTGAGGTCGAGCGGCCCGAGCCGGCTTTCCGGAACGCCGAGCACGGCGGCCTCCGCCGTGATCGCGGCATCCTGGGCCTGGGCCCACGCGCTATCGTCGAGGTGCCGGCGCAGTCCGACGCCCTCGATGTCGACGTCGGGCAGCAGCCGGTCGAGCGGGCGCGGCAGCCACCACGCCCAGCGGCCGGCGAGCGCCATCGCGGCGGGGACCAGGGTCATCCGCACGAGGAAGGCGTCGAGGAACACGCCGACGGCCAGGGCGAAGGCGATGCCCTTGATCGCTCCCGTCCCGTCGGGCACGAAGGCGAAGAAGACGAAGAACATGATCAGCGCCGCCGCCGTGACGACCCGGGCGGCGTGCGAGAAACCGTGCACGATGGCGTCGTGGGGGCGGCCGCTGGCGACGAATTCCTCGCGCATCCCGGAGACGAGGAAGACCTCGTAGTCCATGGCGAGACCGAACAGCACGGCCATCAGGAGGATGGGCAGGAAGCTCAGGATCGGCCCGGGGTGGGCGACGCCGAGCAGGTCGGCGAACCAGCCCCACTGGAAGATCGCGACGGTGGCGCCGATCGACGCGAACACGGAGAGCAGGAAGCCGAGGGCGGCCTTGACTGGCACGAAGATCGAACGGAAGACCATGGTGAGCAGGAGGATCGACAGCCCGACGACGATCAATGCGAACGGGATCAACGCGTTGCCGAGCCGGTTGGAGATGTCGATCGAGACGGCCGTCGCGCCGGTCACCGCTATGGGGGTGCCCAGGGACGCGTCGATCTCGGGTGCGAGGGCGCGGATGGACTGAACGAGGTCCTTCGTCTCCGGGGCGTTCGGGGCGCTGCCGGGCATGACCTGGATGATGGCGGTGTCGACCGTCGGGTTCGGCGTTCCCTTGCTGACGAAGGCGACGTCGGGCAGGGCGCGCAGGCGCGCTCCGATGGTGTCGAGGTCGGCGAAGATATTCGTCGTCTGGGTGATGTCGACGACCACGATCAGCGGCCCGTTGTAACCGGGCCCGAAACCGTCTTCGATGAGGGTGTAGGCCTTGTGCTGGGTGGACGCGGCCGGTTCGGAGGCGCCGTCGGGCAGGTTGAGGTCGAGGCTGAGGGCCGGAACGGCCAGGGTGCCGAGGATCCCGACGACGACGAGGACCACGAGCGCGGGGGCTTTGAGCACGACGCCGACCCAGAGCCGGCCAAGGGTCGGCCGGCCGGTGTCGGGCATCATCGCCCGGCGGTGCGCCCGGCTGCCGGGTTTCGGGGCGAGCCTCGCCCCGGACAGACCGAGGATCGCCGGCAGCAGAGTGATCGCGACCCCGATCGACACGAGGACAGCGAATGCCGCGGCCACGCCCATCACGCTCAGGAACGGGATCCCGACGACGAGCAGCCCGAGCAGGGCGATGATGACGGTCAGCCCGGCGAACACGACGGCACTGCCCGCCGTGGCCACGGCGGTCGCGGCGGACTCGTGCGGGGCGGTGCCGCGCGCCAGCTGCGTGCGATGCCTGGACAGGATGAACAGCGAGTAGTCGATGCCGACGGCGAGACCGAGCATGAGGGCCAGCATGGGGGCGGTGCTGGAGACGGGCACGAAGGCGGAGATCGCGGTGATGCCGCCGATGGCCACGCCGACACCGATCAGGGCCATCAGCAACGGCATCCCGGCGGAGACGAGCGAGCCGAAGGTGACGAGCAGCACGACCCCGGCGAAGAGCAGGCCGAAGACCTCGGTGATGGTGATGCCGAACGTGTTGTCCTGGAACACCTGGCCGCCGAACGCCACCTCGAGGCCCGCGTCCCTGCCGATCGACGCGGTCGCGGTCAGCCCGTCGAGAGTGGCCTGGGTGACCGTGGTCGACGGTCCGCTGAGCTGCGCCTGGCTGAACGCGGTCGATTCATCCTGTGAGATCGCGCCCGAGGCGTACTCGGAGAACGGGGTGATCACCGTGTCGACGCCGGGCACCTGGCCGAGAGCAGTGGCCATCTCCTCGATGGCGGCCCGGTAGGTGGGCGCGGTGACGGATGCCCCGTCCGGCGCCCGGTAGACGACCTGCACCTGGGCGCCGGCAGCAGCCGGGAACACCTCCGCGAGCTTGTCGATGGTGTCCTGCGATTCGGTGCCGGGGATCGCGTAGGACTCCTGGCTGTGGCCGCCGAGGGCGAAACCGCCGCCGAGGATCCCGGCCAGGAGGAGCACCCAGATGCCGAGCACGAGCCAGGCGCGGCGGTAGGCGAAATGTCCGATGCGGTAGAGCAGGGTGGCCATGGTGCTACTTCCGGGACTGGGACGTGTGAACGGCGACGGGGGCGAGGAGCTCGGTGATCACGACGGAGAGCGCCTGGCGGATCTCATCCGCGGGGGCGATGTCCTTGTTGAGGAAGGTCATCCCCGCGACCAGCGTGTAGGCGGCGCCGCCGAGGGCGATGCCGAAACGGATGCGGTCTTCCGTGCTGGCACCGTCGTGGCAGAGGGTGTCGGAGAGGCGAACGATCAGTACGCCCGCCCGGTCGATGACGGGGATCCCGCGAAGGGACTGGGCCTGGTTGATGAAGGTGTGCAGCTCGAGCCGGAACTCGAGCAGGAAGTCGATGAAATCGTCGACGAACCGCCGCCGCGACGCCGTTTCGTCGGGGGAATCGACGAACCGATTGAGAATGACCTCGAGCCGGTCGATCGCGGGAGTGAGGACCTCCCCCAGCAACGCCTCCTTCGAGGCGAAGTGGTACAGCACACTCGATTTCGAGTAGCCGGCGGCGTCGGCGATCTGCTGCAGCGACGTGCCGGCGAAGCCGATCGACGCGAACTGGGCGAGCGCGGTGGCCCGCAGCTCGTCGCCGGTGCTCGGCCGGGTGAGAGCGGGAGGAGTCGTGGAAGATTCTGGAGGCACCCGTTCACCCTACTTGACCGATCGGTCAGGTTCTGCACGATCGGTCAGCGATAGAGGTGACACGCGGGCAACCCGGAGGGAACGCGAGCCGGCCCGGCCCGGTAGCGTAGGAGGCAGGAGGCCCTCACATGCGAAAGTTCATCTTCAGTAGCGCCATGATCGGCGTCATCGCCGGCGGATGGAATATCCTGCAGGCCACCAGGAGCGGTCCACGCGACTGGCGCCTCGTGCTGATGTGGCTTGGCTGGGCGCTCAGCGCCGCGGTCGCCATCGGCACGGTCATGAAGGACGCGGACGAACGGCAAATCGACAGCTGACTTGCGGTTTCCTGCGGCGTGTCATCCAGTCAAGCCCCCTTCCGGGCGGCACACTGATAGGAACACGAGCATGCCAATTGAAAGGGGCCACCGATGTTTGGTCGCCGACGTCGCGTCGCACCGGTCATTGCCGCACCCGCGCCCGTTCCCGTTCCGGAGCTCAGCGACGAGCAGGTTTTCGCCCTCCTGCACGAGCAGCTCTCACAGCTGGTAGGCGCTCAGGGCAAGTGGACCCTCGTCCCCCGCAGCGAGGGCGACACCGACGTGATCTTCCACGGCCTCAAGGCCCACCAGATCGCCGCCTCGCTCTCCGCCGTGCTGCGCACCGAGACGTCCCTCCTGCGCGGAGAGGTCGTCGCCGAGCCCACCGCGCTGCCGTGGACCCCGGCACCGATCTCGGTGTGGGCCGAACCCGAGCGCGAGGAATCCGAGCGCGCACCGTCGAAGGTTCCCGTGCACCTGCCGGTTTTCTCTGCCGTCCAGCCCGTGGACCGGTCGGCCCAGCAGCCGGCTGAGAGCGCTCGCCTCGTCGCCTAGCTCTCCTCGGCCGGCGTCCGCTCAGCCCAGCTTCTTCCACCCGGCCGGACCGTCTGTCCCTGCCGGGTAGTCCTCCAACGGCACCTTCCCGGCGCGCCAGGCCGCCAGTACGGGCGCCACGATGCGCCAGCACTGCACCGCGGTGTCCGCCCGCACCGACAGGGCCGGATCACCGTCGAGCACCCCCTCGAGCACCTCACCGTAGGCCAGCAGCTGGCCCGGACCGAAGGATGCCCCGAGGCGCACCCGGTCGAGGGTGTGCGGGTCTCCCGGCCCATTCAGGTTGAGGTCGATGGCCATCTCGTCCGGCCCGAGGAAGATGCGCAGCACGGTCGGCCCCGACAGTCCGCTGAGCCCGATCGGCAGGTGAGGGACGGGCTTGAACGTGATGGCGATCTCCCGTCGTCGTTCCCCGAGTGCCTTGCCGGAGCGGAGGGTGAACGGCACTCCCGCCCAGCGCCAGTTGTCGATTTCGAACGTCACCTCGGCGAGCGTCTCGGTGTCGTTGGCCGGCTGAACGCCCTTCTCGTCGAGGTAGGAGGGGACGTTCTTCCCGTCGACCTTTCCCGCGGTGTAGCGTCCTCGCCTGCTGGAGCGGGTGGGACTGCCGCCGCGGAGCCGGGTGGCACGCAGCACGATTCCCTTGGCGTCGCGGAGGTCGGCGGCATCGAGCGACGATGGCGGTTCCATGGCGAGCACCGCCAGAACCTGCAGGAGGTGGCTCTGGATCATGTCGACCATGGCGCCGGCTCGGTCGTAATAGCCCGCTCGGCCCTCGAGGCCGAGCTGTTCGTCGTAGACGACGTCGACCCGTTCGATGTGGATGTTGCTCCAGAGCGGTTCGAAGATCCGGTTTGCGAACCGAAGCCCCACGAGGTTGAGCACGGTGGACCGCCCGAGGAAGTGGTCGACCCGGTGGATCTGGTCCTCCGGAACGAGCCTGGCCAACCGCGCGTTCAAGGCGATGGCACCCTGCTCGTCGACGCCGAACGGTTTCTCCAATGCCAGTTGGGTGCCGTCGGGCAAGGCGACGTCCGCGAGGGCATCACAGACCCCTGCCGCGATGGCCGGCGGCAGGGCGAAGTAGATCGCGGGCACACCCGAGCACAGCGCGATCAGGCGCTCCAGCTCGGCCGGGTCGGCCAGGTCGCTCGTGTGGTATTCCGTTGTCTCGAGGATTCTCTCCACTGCGGCGCCGGTCCCCTCCCCGAGCGCGAACGACGTGGTCAGCCTCGCCAGCCACTCGGCAGGGCTGAATTCCTCCCGGCCTGCCCCGATCAGTTGAATCCGCCGGTTGGGGTGCGCGGTGAGCAGCTGGCCGAGGGCGGGAAGAAGCAGCCGGGCGGCAAGGTCTCCGCCGGCGCCGAGGATCAGGAGCGTCGAGATTGGCTTGGTCATCAGCCCAACGTAGCTGGCAGGATGACTGCATGGCACTCAATATCGAGGATTACGCGCTGATCAGCGATTGCCACTCGGCCGCGCTGGTCGGCAGGGATGGAAGCATCGACTGGCTCTGCCTCCCCCGGTACGACTCGGCGTCGATGTCCGGCGCGCTGCTGGGCGACGAGGACCACGGGCGCTGGCTGCTCGCCCCGGCCGACCCGGCGTCCACCTGCACCCGCTCCTATGACGAGGGCACCTTCATCCTCACCACGCTGTGGACGACGCCCGCAGGTTCGGTCGAGGTGATCGATTTCATGCCGCACGGCGACGGTCGCGCCGATGTGCTGCGCCGGGTGCGCGGGGTATCGGGGACGGTGGAGATGATCGAAGACCTGCGCATCCGTTTCGGTTATGCGACGACCATGCCGTGGGTGCGGCAGGTGACGACCGCCGGCGAGCACGGACTGGTTGCCGTGGCCGGTCCGGACGCGATCATCGTGCGCGGTCCGGTGATGCACGCCGCCGACCACCGGCACGCGGCCCGTTTCCGGGTCCACGCCGGCGAGGACGTCGACCTGCAGCTCTGCTGGTATCCCTCGCACCGCGAGCCGCCGCCCGCTCTCGACGTCTCGGCGGCGTATGCGACGACGGCCGGGTGGTGGCGGGGCTGGGCCGGGACCTGCACGCACGAGGGGCCCTACCGGGACGAGGTGGTGCGTTCGATGCTCGTGCTGCGGGCGCTGACCCACGAGACGACCGGCGGCATCGTCGCCGCGGCTACCACCTCCCTGCCCGAGCTGCGCGGCGGCGGCCGCAACTGGGACTACCGCTACGTCTGGCTTCGGGATGCGGCCCTGACCCTGACCGTGCTGCTCTCCCACGGCTATGAAGTGGAAGCCCAGGGCTGGCGGGCGTGGCTGTTGCGGGCCGTGGCCGGCGACCCGAATGACGTGCAGATCATGTACGGGCTCGCCGGTGAGCGGTACCTCCCCGAGCGCGAGCTGCCCAGCCTGCCCGGTTACCGTGGCTCCGGGCCGGTGCGGGTCGGCAACGGCGCCGTCGACCAGTTCCAGTCCGACGTGATCGGCGAGGTGATGGTGGCCTTGCACGCCGCCCGGGAGGCCGGCGTCGCCGAGACCGAGTTCTCCTGGCCCCTGCAACGCGCACTCGCCGGGTTCCTCGAACAGAACTGGTCGCGGCCCGACCAGGGCATCTGGGAGGTGCGTGGACCTGCCCGGGAGTTCACCCACTCCCGGGTCATGGTCTGGGCCGCGTTCGACCGGCTGGTGCGCGGCGCGACCGATTTCGCGCTGCCCGGGCCGGTGGAACGCTGGACGCGGCTCCGCGACGAGGTGCGCCGCGAGATCGAGCAGCGCGGCTTCAACAGGGCCCGGAACAGCTACACCCAGTACTTCGGCGGAGACGAGGTCGATGCCTCCCTCCTGGTACTCCCGCAGGTCGGTTTCTGCGACGCGTCGGACCCGCGGATGCTCGGCACGGTCGCCGCGATCGAAGCCGACCTGCTGCACCACGGCCTGGTGCTCCGCTACCGGACGGACGCCGGCGTGGACGGCCTGGCCGCGGGCGAGCATCCGTTCCTTGCCTGCTCATTCTGGCTGGTCGAGCAGTACGCGGACTCCGGCCGTGAGGCGGACGCGGTGGCGCTGATGGATCGGCTTGTCGGCTTCGCCAACGACGTCGGGCTCCTGTCGGAGGAGTACGACGTCGACGCCGGCCTGCAGGCCGGGAACACCCCGCAGGCGCTCAGTCATCTGGCCCTCGTGCGGGCGGCCGACGCGATCGCCGGCTGCGTTTCGGAGGCCTCGACCAGAGATCCGGCCGATTCTTTGTAGGTCTTCCCCAGCGGAGGGGTGGCCCCGAATTCTAGATTGAAGAACATGACTGCCCGAACCCTCACCGTGCGCGATCTCGCCCAGATCGCCATCTTCGCCGCCCTCATCGCCGCCCTCGGGCTCCCCGGCGCCCTGACGATCGGCGCCGTCGCGGTGCCGATCACCTTCCAGACCCTGGGTGTGATGCTCGCCGGGGCGATCCTCGGTGCGCGCAAGGGCTTCTTCGCCGTGCTCCTCTTCCTCGTTCTCACTGCGGCCGGTCTCCCGCTGCTTTCCGGCGGGCGCGGCGGGCTCGTCTGGTTCACCACCTCGCCGTCGGCCGGCTATGTCTACGGCTGGCTCGCCGGGGTGGCCGTCATCGGCTACCTCACCGCGGTGCTGCTCCCCCGGTACCCGTTCTGGCCGGCCCTGGGGGCGACCGTCCTCGGCGGAATCGTCGTGGTCTACCTGCTGGGCGTGCCGGTGACCGCGGTCAACCTGGGCCTGCCGCTCTGGGCGGCGCTCGTCGACAGCGTCAAGTTCCTGCCCGGCGACGTGGCCAAGGCCGTCGTCACCGTGCTGGTCGCGCGACAGGTGCACAAGGCCTACCCCGGCCTGATCCCGGGCGCCCTCCGCCGCAAGCCGGCGATGACGGCGGGGCGCGCCGGTCGATGACCCGGATCACGTTCGACGGGGTGTCCCATTCCTATGGGGAGCGGAGTGTCCTGCGGGACATCCGGCTCGACCTCAGCGAGCACCGGATCGGGGTGGTCGGGGCGAACGGATCCGGCAAGTCTACCCTGGTGCGGATGATCAACGGGCTGATCACCCCCACCAGCGGCACCGTGAGCGTCGACGGCCTCAATGTGGCCCGGAACGCCCGGGAGGTGCGCCGACAGGTCGGTTTCATCTTCACCAACCCCGACAACCAGATCGTGATGCCGACGGTGCAGGAGGACGTGGCCTTCACCCTGCGACGGCGGGGGCTCACCCGCGAGCAGGTGGCCGAACGCACGGCGGCCGCCCTCGACCGGTTCGGTCTCAGCGCCCACGCCGACCACCCCGCCCACCGGCTCTCCGGCGGTCAGAAGCAGCTGCTGGCCCTGGCCGCCGTGCTCGTGGCGGAGCCGACAATCGTCGTGGCGGACGAGCCGACAACGCTTCTCGATGCCCGGAACGCCCGGCGGATCACCGAGCTCCTCCAGGAGATGAGCCAGCAGGTCATCGTCGTGACGCACCAGCTCGAGCTCCTAGCCGGGTTCGACCGTGTCGTCGTGATCGACGAGGGCGAGGTCGCCTTCGACGGCAGCCCGGATGCGGCCCTCGAATCCTACCGGGAGCTGCTCGCGTGAGGGTGCCGGACGAGTGGGGCCGGCCGTCGTGATCGGCCTCTACCACCCGGGATCCTCGATCATCCACCGCACGCCGACCCTGCTCAAGCTGCTGCTGCTGTCAGTCGGCGTGACCGTCGTCGGACTGCTCGGGCAGCCCTGGCAGTTGCTCGTCGCCCTCGGCGCCGTCTTCGGCCTCTACGTCGTGGCCGGCATCCCCCCTCGGCCGGCCTGGCAGCAGATCGGCCCGATCCTCTGGGTCCTCATCGTCGCCGTGCCGCTCCAGGCGTTGTTCGCCGGTTGGACGACGGCCGGCATGATGGCCGGTCGCCTGGTGGTCGCGGTCGCCCTGGCGGCCCTGTTCACCCTCACGACGACGGTCACGGCGGTTCTGGAAGGGTTCCAGGCGCTGCTGCACCCGTTCCGCCGCTGGATCGATGCGGACCGGGTCGGGCTGCTCGTCGCGCTCACCCTGCGCTGCATCCCGCTCGTCGCCGAGATCGTCGCGGAGGTGCTCGAGGCACGCAGGGCCAGAGGCACGCAGGGTTCCCTTCTCGCCCTGGCGGTTCCGGTGGTGGTGCGGTCGCTGTACGCCGCGGACGCGATCGGTGAGGCTCTGGTGGCGCGCGGGCTCGACGACTGAGCGCATCCGCTCTAGATTGGGAACCCGCACCGACCGTGCGCCCGACAGAAGAGGAACGATGTCCCAGACTGCGACCGCCGACGAGTCCCGGCCGGGCCGGATCCTGCGCCGGGTGCGCCTGATCGGCTGGGTGGCCCTCGCCGCGTTCGTACTCGCGATCGTCGTCTTCCTGGTCTGGGCCAACACCGTGCGCACCGTTGACCGGGGGGCCGCCGACAGGGTGTTCGCCAATCCGGCCGTCTCGGTGACCGACACCGCGAACGCGGTCGTCCTCGCCCCGAAATCGGGCGCATCCGGTGTCGGCCTCGTCTTCGTCCCGGGCGCGCGGGTGGACCCGTATGCCTACCTCTACAAACTCGCGGCAACGGTGGAAGGAACCGGGCTGACCGTCGTTATCACCAAGCCGGTGCTGAACCTCGCCATCCTCGACCTGCGGCCGCTCGACGCGTTCACCGAGGTCGCCCCCGGCGTCACGACCTGGCTGGTGGGCGGACACTCCCTCGGCGGAGTGCGGGCGTGCCTGTATGCCGACCAACCCCAGGTCGCCGGGCTGGTGCTCTTCGGAAGCTATTGCGCGGCCCCGCTGGCCAGGGATGACCTGCCCGTGCTGAGCCTCACGGGTAGCGCGGACGCCCTGAGCACCCCGGCGAAGATCGCCGACACTGCCGGGAGGCTCCCGGCGGACACCAGATTCGTGGAGATTCCGGGGGCCAACCACGCCCGGTTCGGCGACTACGGCGTAGAGGTCGGGGACGGCATCGCGACCGCCTCAACGGATGCCGTGGCCGCCGCGATCACCCGGAACCTCACTGCGTTCCTGGCCGATTCGACCTCCCGCTAGCACCAGACAGGAGTCCCACCATGCCCTCCCCCGTGACCGTCGACGAGTACCTGGATTCCCTCCCGGAGAACCTGGCCGCCATCGGCAGGACCCTGCAGGCGCAGTTCGATGAGGCGCTGCCGCGTGCGGACGGGCAGATGTGGCACGGCCACCCGGTCTGGCTCGCCGCGAAGACCCCGGTCGCCGGCTTCAAGGCGTATCCGGCCTACGTCACCCTGTTGCTGTGGCGAGGCCAGGACATCACGGACACCTCAGGCCGGCTGGAGGCCGCCGGTTCCGGCCGGATGAGTTCGGTGAAACTCCGCAGCAGCACCGATCTCGACCTTCCGCTCCAGGCGGACTGGCTCCGCCAGGTGCGCGAGCTCGGCACCAGATGACCCAGGGCGGGAAGCCCTCCCCTTTTCGGCAGGCCGCCGGCCGGACCCTCTTCAGAACGGCGGGTCATCGGGGAGGTCTGCCGCCGCGGCTCTCGGCGGCCCGGTCGGAAGTATCGTCGCGGGTTCGGTGGTGAAGTCCCGCCCGGTCGGGGAGGTCCAGGTGAGGATGCCGCCGGGGTGTTGGGCGACGGTCCACCGGGTCTGGGTTTTCAGGGCGTGGTTTGGCCTGCAGAGGTGGGCGAGGTTGTCGTGCGCGGTCTCACCGAGCAACCCCCAGTCATGGGAATGGTCGAGCTCCGCACCCCTCGCGGGCCGGTTGCAGCCTGGAAAGCGGCAGGTCTCATCGCGCAGGCGGAGGAAGCGGCGCATGGCCTTGGGGGTTTTGTACCGGTTCCTCCCGACGGAGAGGATCACCCCGGTCTCCGGGTGGGTGAGCAGCCGGGTGAAGCTCGGCGCCCTCGACGCCAGATCCCGCGCCGTGTCCGGATCGATCGGCCCATACCCTTCCAGGTACCCCGGTTCCTCGCTGTGGCCGAGGAGTGTCAGCACCGGGACGGTCACCTGCACGGTGGCCTTGACCCCGGTGCCGACACCGGTCGGGGTGACCCCGTGGATCAACAGGTCACTGAGCACATCGGTGCGCACCTGGGTCAACGTTCGCGTCTCCTCCGGACCCTGGAGGCTGGCGGCGAGGTCGGTGGCCCGGGTGAAGATCGCCTGCACCAGCTCCGCCCCCGTCGTCAGGTACAGGGTGGCCATCCCGTCGGCCCCGGCCTCCACGGACGAGGTACGATTCGCGATCGACCCCGCCCGCCGGGCCGTGATCGTCTCCGGGTGCAGGCGTTCCCGCAGCAACCGGGCCTTGTGCTTGAGCTTGGCCACGGTGAGGTGCTCGGCCGAGGGCAGCAGGGCTTGTTCGAACGCGGCCAGCCCCTCGACGGGGATCGACCAGGACTGGCCCACGATCGTCTGCGCATGCCGGTAACTGATCCGCCCCTCCGCCAACGCCGCCCGGGTGGCGGGGAGGTCCTTCACCAACGCCTGGCTCTCCGCGAGCAGGGTCTCCGCGGTGCGCTCCGGGATCCGGAGTGTGGCGGCGAGTTCGCTGGAGAGCTCCCGCTGCGCGATCTCCTCCCGGCTCCACCGGGACTGCAGGCTCAGCGGAATCGACGCGGCCTGCGCCTCGCTGAACCGGCGGGCCCGGTCGACAGCCTCGGCCCGCGCGGCGAAGCACCGGGCGATCGCCTTGTCCGCTGCCGCGACCTCGTCGAAGAGCAGTCCGAGCTGCTGCTGGGTGGTGCTCACCGGGATGGCCATACCCGCACACTACGACCAGCCACCGACATTCCCCGGGGCACAACCGGGCCTCACGAATGGGTGTGGATAAGCTGATCAAACCCGTTTTGTGGAGGACAAGTCGGGGGCGATTTCGACAGGCTCAATCACCGGCGGCGGTCGAGCTCTTCGAGACCAGGTGGGGAGATGTCGACAGACGCGGACCCCCTTGCCGCACCCATCCCGCCGGGCCACACTGGTCACACCAGCACCTACCCGAACCCGATCGCTGGAGGTACCACCATGAGCACACTCGTCGTCTACGACTCCAATTACGGCAACACGCGAATCGTGGCCGAGAAGATCGCCGCGGAACTCGGCGAAGGCACCGCTGTCGTCTCCGTTTCCGGCCTCACTCCCGAGCGCCTCACCGGCGTTGAACTCCTCGTCGTTGGCTGCCCCATCATCGGCTGGCGGCCGTCACCGCGGATGCAGGCCTTCCTCGCCCAGCTCGGCGTCGGAATGCTGCACGGCGTGAGGGCTGCGGCATTCGACACGCGCGTGCGCCTCTTCATCCACGGCGATGCCGCCGGCAAGATCTCCCACGCCCTGGAGCACGCCGGCGCCCACATCGTGGCCAAACCCCACGGCTTCATCGTCGAAGGGAGCGAAGGCCCGCTTGCCCCGGGCGAGCTCGACAAGGCCGCCGAATGGGCCGGCGCGATCATGCCCACCCTGCGGCGCTGAGCCTGGGCTCACACCGTCTCAGAGTTCACACCGTCGCCCGCGATGAGCGCCGACGCCTGGACCGCTTCGACCGACGAGGCCGTACGGCTCCGACCGCCGCCACCGGCGCCGTGATGCTGAACGGTGCCGCCCGCCGGCCGATCTGGTGAGTGGCCGGCCGCTGGCGCACGCCGGCCGGCCGCTGGGCCGCCCGAGAGAAGAACCAGGCCTTGGCGAACTCCACCAGCACCAGGTAGAGCACCGTCATCCCGGCCAGGGCCAGGAAGAACGGCACCGGCAGGGGCTCGAACCCGAGCAGGCCCGCGAGCGGCGAAAACGGAAGGAACACTCCGATCGCCACCACGGCGATGGCCGCTGCCGTCAACCCGAGTGACGGTCTGCTGCGCAGGAACGGGACCCGCCGGGTTCTGATCGCGAAGATGATCAGCGTCTGGGTGGCCAGGGACTCGATGAACCATCCCGCGCGGAACTCCCCTGGCGCCGCCTGGAAGACCCCCAGCATGAGCGCGAACGTCGCGAAATCGAACAGGGAGCTGATCGGACCGAACAACAGCATGAACCGGCGGATGAACGCGATGTTCCAGTGGGCCGGGGCGAGCAGTTGTTCCTTGTCGACGTGGTCGCCCGGAATGGCCAGCTGGCCCGCGTCGTACAGCAGGTTGTTCAGCAGGATCTGGCCGGGGAGCATGGGCAGGAAGCTGAGCGCCACGGACGCTGCCGCGGCGCTGAACATATTGCCGAAATTGCTGGAGGTGCCCATCAGCACGTACTTGATGGTGTTGGCGAAGATGCGCCGTCCCTCGATGACCCCGTCGGCGAGCACGCCGAGGTCTTTGTCCAGCAGCACCACGTCTGCGGCGTCCTTGGCGACATCCGTGGCGCTGTCCACGGAGATCCCGATGTCGGCGTCGTGGAGGGCCAGCGCATCGTTCACCCCGTCCCCGAGGAAACCGACCGCGCGCCCGTTTGCCCGGAGCAGCCTGATCACCCGGGCCTTCTGCTCGGGCGACACCCGGGCGAAAATGCTCGCCTCCTCGGCCGCCCTGCCGAGTTCGGAGTCGGACAGCCGGTCGATATCCGGTCCCGTGAGAGTGCCTCCTGAGACAAGCCCCAGGTCGGCGCACACCTTCTCGGCGACCCTGGCGTTGTCACCGGTGGCGATCTTCACCGTGATCCCCAGCGTGTTCAGGCGTTCCAGGGATTCGCGTGCGTTCTCCTTCGGCCGGTCCAGGAACACCAGGAAGCCCTGGAGAACGAGATCCCGCTCGTCGGCCGGGGAGATGCCGTTCCGGCCGGCGACCTCGCGCGTGGCAACGGCGACAACCCGGGCGCCGGCGTCGTATTGTTCGTCAAGCAGCGCCTGCGCCTCGGGGCGGATGCCTGTGCAGGCGCGCAGCACATCCTCCGGGGATCCCTTGGTCACCAGGAGCGCCTGCCCGTCCGGCCCGGTCACCAGTGCACTGGTCATCCGCCGTTCGTGATCGAAGGGGATGACGTCGAGCCGGCGGTACCCGGTGAGATCTATCCCGGCGGCCGGCGGCGACTCCCAGAGCGCCGCGTCCAGCGGGTTCTGCCCGATCGTGGAGATCGGCCCGGCCGCGTAGTCCACCTCGGTGGCGAGAAGCCCGAGCCGGAGCAGGTCATCGGCCGGGTCACCGGCCCGGGCCGGCAGCGCTGCGGTGAACGCGATCCGGCCCTCGGTCAGCGTTCCGGTCTTATCGGTCACGAGGACATCCATGTCCCCGAGATCCTCGATCGAGACCAGGCGTTTGACCAGCACTTTGCGCCGGGCCAGCTGTCTGGTGCCGGTTGCGAGGCTGGTGCTCACCACGGCCGGGAGCAACTGCGGCGTGATCCCGACGGCGATCGCCAGGGAGAAGAGCAGGGATTCGAGCAGCGGGCGCTGCAGCAGCAGGTTGGCGATGAGGATCAGCGAGGTCAGCGCCAGTGCCACCTGCAGCAACAGCACCGAGAATCTCCGGAGCCCGACCTGGAACTCGGTCTGCGGCTGGCGTTCGCCCAGGCCGAGGGCGATCCGGCCGAATTCGGCCAGTCCCCCGGTGGCGACGACAACCCCCGTGCAGCTGCCGGACTGGATCACCGTGCCCATCAGGATGCAAGAGGTGAGCTCGGCCAGCGCGCCGCCCGCCGCGACCGGCGCCGGGTCTTTCGACACCGGGAGCGACTCCCCGGTAAGGATGCTCTCGTCGCAGAGCAGATCCTCACAGGTGAGCAGCCGGATGTCGGCGGGGACGATGGCCCCGAGCCCGAGGTGCACCACGTCACCGGGGACGATCTCGACCACGTCGATCTGGGCCGGGGCGCCGCCGCGAAGAACGACGGCCCGGTGCGTGACCCGGCTGTGCAGCGCCTCGGCGGCCAGCTCCGCCCGGTACTCGTTGCTGAAACCCAGTCCGACGCTGGCCAGGAGGATGACCCCGATCACGATGGAATTGGTGAAGTCGCCAAGGAACAGGGAGAGACCGGCGGTGATGATGAGCAGGATCAGGATGGGGCTGCGCAGCTGCCGCCACAAGACGGACCAGACGCCCGCCTTGTGGGTGCGCACCGCGTTGGGCCCGTTCGCGATCAGCCGGCCGGCCGCGTCCGCCACGGTGAGCCCCGCGGAAGACGACCCCAGGTCATGCAGCACGTCCTCGGCCCGGCGGCTGGCCGCACCGGCCAGGGATTGGGTCACTACCGGGTCCGGCATTGTCAACGGCCTCCGCCGGTAGGGCGCCCTCGATGGCGCTACTGCAGAGACTAACCGAACCCGGCCCCGCCCGGGAGACACCGGATGCGGCCGCAACCGCGGCGACAGCGGGCACGAGGAAGGCCCCCGTCGAGATCGACGGGGGCCTTCGGGTGAGACGGGCCGGACGCTACTTGCTGGTGAGCGAGTCGACGTAGTCCTGGTGCTCGGAAATCCACTTCGCGACGACGGGGCCGTAGTCGCTGCCGTCGTACTTGACGAACATGGCGTCCTCGAGCGACTGCAGCTGGTCGAGGTCCATCTTGTAGCCCGCGAGCCAGCCGGCGGCCTTCGGGAAGTCCTTCTTGAAGTCGGACCTGGCGTAGGTGTGAAGGCTCTCGGTTGCCGCCAGTGCGCCCTCAGGGTCTTCGAGGGTCTTGATCGGCAGGGCGCTGTAGGCCCAGTGCGGCTGCCACAGAGTGACGACGATGTTCTCGCCGGCCTTGGTGGCCGCGGTCAGCTCGGTGAGCATCGCAGCCGTCGACGAGGTGACGAAGTCCATCTTCTTCAGGTCGTAGGCGGGGATGACCTTGTCGGTCGTCGCCGCGGTCAGGCCGGCGCCCGGCTCGATGCCCACGATCCGGTTGTCGAACTTGTCGGCGTTCGCGGCCAGGTCGGCAAGGGAATCGATCGGGGCGTCGGCGTTCACCGCGATGGTGAGCTTCGCCTTGTCGTTCCACGCGCCGAGGTCGACGATGTCGTCGCCGTACTCCTTGAGGTAGGAGGCGTGGGTGTCGGGCAGCCAGACGTCGAGGGTGGCGTCGTAATCGCCGGTGGAGAGGCCGGAGAACACGGGAGCGACATCCGCTTCCTCGAGCTTGACGTTGTAACCCTTCTTGTCGAGGATCGCCTTCCAGAGTTCGGAGGCGGCGACGCCCTCGTCCCAGCCGTTGAACACGGCGATGGTCATGTCCTTCTTGTCCTTGTTGCCGTGGCCGACACTCGAGTCCGCGGCCGTGCACCCGGTGAGGGCGAGGAGCCCGGCGGCGCCGATGGCGATCATGGTTTTCGAACGGTTCTTCATGGTTTCCTTACCTTGTCGCTGCTGGAGCGACCGAGTTCACGCTGGACGTGCACGGCATGGCCGCGCTGAACGGATGCGACAGCATCCGGGAAAAGCTGGGTCAGACGGCGACCGGCTCGTTTGTGCGGGCGGGAGCTTCGTCGGCGGCGACGGGGACGGCCCGAGGGCGACGTCGGAGAGAGCCGAAGAACCGGCCGAGCGGCGTGCCGCCCGTGCCGAGCGCGGCCGTCAACCGGTCGAGGTAGATCGCGAGGATCACCACGGCCAGGCCCGCTTCGAAGCCGAGCGCGACGTCGATCCGGTTCAGGCTGGCGACGACCTCGGCGCCGAGACCGCCGGCACCGACCATTCCGGAGATGACGACCATCGAGAGGGAGAGCATGATGACCTGGTTGATGCCGGCCATGATCGTCGGCATGGCCAGGGGAAGCTGGATCTGCCGCAGGATGCGCCACGGCGATGCGCCAAAGGCCTGGCCGGCCTCGACGACCTCGTGGTCGACGCCGCGGATGCCGAGCTCGGTGAGCCGCACTCCGGGTGCCATCGCGAAGATGATGGTCGCGACAATGCCGGGGACGACGCCGACCCGGAACAGGATGAGCGCCGGAATCAGGTAGACGAAGGCAGGCATGGTCTGCATGAAGTCGAGGATCGGCTTGATGATGCTCGAAGCGACCTTCGACTTGGCCGCCAGGATTCCCAGCGGCACGCTGAAGACGATGGCGAGGATGCTCGCGACGAGCACCAGCGCCAGGGTGTCCATGGCGTTTTCCCACTGGTCGACGCCGAGGATGACGAGCAGTCCGGCCACTGTGCCCAGGGTGAACTTCCAGCCCCTGGTGAAGTAGGCCAGCGCCGCGGCGACCACGATGATCACCCAGAACGGCGGTGAGACGAGGAGCACGTCGACGAGTTCGAAGGCGCCCTTGAACACGGCGCGGATGAAGTCGAAGAGGAACCCGAAGGTTTCGGTGATGTAGTCGATGAATCCCTCGACGATGGTGCCCAGGGGAAGTCGGAAGTCGTTCACAGTTCGGCTCCTTCCAGAGCGGTGTCGCGCAGGGTCTCGGTGATCACCTTGATGGAGATCGTGGCGGGAGGCTCGATCAGGGGCAGTTCGCCTGTGGTGGTGGTGACGTTGCCGAGGGCAGCCAGCAGGGTCACCCGGGGGATCACGCCGAGGAGCCGGTTCTTCGCATCAACGACGGCGATGGCCAGGTCGCTGCCGACCGACGGTTCGACCAGGTCGACCAGGGGGGTGTCCGGGGTGACCGAGGTGGCGTCGCCGCGGATGATGGAGCGCAGGTCGGTCTCGCCGGCCTTGACCTGGCGCAGCACGTCGCGGTCGCGGACGACTCCGGCGAAGCTGCGGTCCCGGTTGAGCACGAACGTCGCGGAGGTCTGCAGGTCCCGCATGGTGCGGAGAGCCGCGCGGGGGCCGGCCGTGATCGTCACGACGCTGCGGACCGGTTCCATCACGCTCGCCGCGGTGAGCACCCGGGCGCGGTCGACGTCCTGCACGAACTGGGCGACGTAGTCGTTGGCCGGGTCGGTCAGGATCTCCTCGGGTGTGCCGATCTGCACGATGCGCCCGTCGCGCATCACCGCGATCCGGTCGCCGAGGAACATCGCCTCATTGAGGTCGTGGGTGATGAAGATGATGGTCTTGCCGAGTTCGGCCTGCAGTTCGATCAGCTGTTCCTGCATTTCGCGGCGGATCAGCGGGTCGAGCGCGGAGAACGCCTCGTCCATCAGGAGAACGTCCGTGTCTGCGGCGAGGGCACGGCCGAGGCCGACTCGCTGCTGCATGCCACCGGAGAGTTCAGAGGGCAGGCTGTCGGCCCAGCCGTCGAGGCCGACCAGACGGATGATGGTGCTCGCGCGCTCCAGGCGCTCGGCCCGGGCGACGCCCTGCACCTCGAGCCCGTAGGCGACGTTGTCGATCACGGTGCGGTGCGGCAGAAGCGCGAAGTGCTGGAACACCATTGACACGTTGTTGCGGCGAACGTCACGCAGCTGCGTGGCCGGGATCCCGGTGATGGATTGCCCGGCGACCGTCACGGTGCCGGAGGTCGCGTCGAGCAGCCCGTTGAGCATGCGGATGAGGGTGGACTTGCCCGAACCGGACAGTCCCATCACGACGAAGATCTCTCCGCGTCGCACCTCGAAGGAGGCGTCGATGACGGCGGCGGTGCCCAGGGAGGCAACCTCGTCCCGGGTGGCCCCGGCGGTCAGTTTCTTGACCATTTCGTGCGGGCGGCGCCCGAACGCTTTGTACAGTCGATCGGCCTTGACGGCAATGGTTTCGGTCACGGATTCTCCGATGCACGACGGCGTGGCCGTTCTCACGGTCGACGATCGGGTGCACGCTTTGTCGAACGGGTGGGCCGTGACCGGCCCGGCACCATTCCGGCGGGGGCTGGGGCGACCATGGGGCCGACTCCATCAGAGCCTCACCGTACGCCCACGGCCGACAAGGCTGGCGGCATCGTGTTCGCGTTCTGGTGAAGGGTTGTTAGACCAAAGTGAACTCTAACACAATCCCCCTTTTTGGGGGGCCGATCCGCTGTGTCCGGCCCCCCTGCTTCCCGTCAGCGTGCCGGGGTCGACGCTCCCGCGAGCACCGGCGTCTCCGCCACGTCGGGGCGTTCGGCCGGCGAGACCGGGGCGCCGTGGTGCGCGATCATGGTCGTCTCGTCGAACGGGTCCTGGCGGTCGAGCACCCGGTCGACCTGGGCGCGGTCGATCTCCCTGGTCCACGATCCGATCAGCACGGTGGCCACCGCGTTTCCGGTGAAGTTGGTCAGTGCGCGGGCCTCGGACATGAACCGGTCGATGCCCACGATGAAGCCGACCCCGTCGAGCAGCTGCGGGGCGTGGGCCTGCAGTCCCGCGGCAAGAGTGGCCAGACCCGCGCCGGAGACGCCGGCCGCTCCCTTCGAAGCGATGATCATGAAGACGAGCAGCCCGATCTGCTCCCCCAGCTTCAGCGGCTGGTCCATCGCGGTGGCGATGAACAGCGAGGCCATGGTCAGGTAGATGGCCGTGCCGTCGAGGTTGAAGGAGTAGCCGGTGGGGACGGTGACGCCGACCACGGGCTTGGACACGCCCAGGTGCTCCATCTTGGCAATCAGGCGGGGCAGGGCCGCCTCGGAGGAGGAGGTGGAGAAGATGAGCAGGTACTCC
The DNA here is from genome assembly GCF_015752155.1 of Cryobacterium sp. MP_M3. Classification (GTDB taxonomy): domain Bacteria; phylum Actinomycetota; class Actinomycetes; order Actinomycetales; family Microbacteriaceae; genus Cryobacterium. Next base: position 54,062 of record NZ_JADOVI010000017.1, read on the forward strand.
CGGCCGAGGTAGCGCATCAGCTTGAAGATGTTGACGCCCGTGACGATTTTGAGCAGCCCGCCGAGGATGACCACGATGAACAGGGCGCAGGTCAGGTAGAACGCGCCCATCAAGGTGAAGAGACTGATCACTGCCTGGATGCCGGTGGAGCCGACGACCGCCGCGATCGCGCCGAAGGCGCCGATCGGCGCGAGCCACATCACCATGATCAGGATGCGGAAGACGAGCGCCTGCACGTGGGCGATGCCCTCGAGGATCGGCTTGCCGGCCTTGCCCATCTTCTGCAGAGCGAAACCGGCGATTAGGGCCACGAGGAGCGTCTGCAGGATGTTGCCGGCGGTGAGCGCGGAGAACAGCGTCGTCGGGATGATCCCGAGCAGGAAGCCCTGCGAGTCGGCGGCCACCGGCGCGGCATATTCGGCCGGTTTGAGGTTGAGGCCGGCACCGGGCTGGATCAGGTTGCCGACCAGCAGGCCGATGGCCAGGGCGAAGGTGGACATGACGAGGAAGTACCCGAGCGCCAGCCCGCCGATCTTGCCGACCGTGGCCGCCTTGGCGATCGACCCGATGCCGAGGATGATCGTGCAGAAGATGATCGGCGAGATCATCATCTTGATCAGGGCGATGAAGACATCGCCGAGCGGCTTGAGGGACACGGCGAAGCCGTCCGGGCCACCGAAGACCAGCCCGACGACGACGCCGAGCACGACGGCGATGATGACCGCCAGGTAGAGGTAGTGGGACTTGTCGATCCGTTTCGCCGGCTTGCCGGCGCGAGTTGCTCGCGGTGATGCCATGAAAGACTCCTTTGTCTAGTGTCTAGGCTTGAGGTGGACGCGAGGCGCCGACGACAATCCGTGGTGCGTTTCAGACTGGTCGACGAGGCGGCGTCCGTCACCGTTGCGGTCATACTGTTCACGATGCGAGAGCCGGGAGGCGGATGCGATGGGTCCCGGCTGGAGCATCGCCCGGCGCCTGTTCGTGGCGCACGCCCTGTTCATCGTGGTCGCGGCCTTGTTCGTCGGGGTGGCGTCGTTCGTCGACGCCCGGGACCGCGGCTACGCGGAGACTGAGCAGCGGATGCTGTCTGTCGCCACCGCCATCGCCGAGAACCCGCTCGTGCTCGAGGCCAGCCGTTCCGCCGACCCCAGCGGCCTCCTGCAGCCGTATGCCCTGCGGGTGACCCGTGACGGCGGCCTCGACTTCATCACGATCATGGCGCCGGACCGCATCCGGTGGACGCACCCCACCGCATCCGAGATCGGCCGGCCCTACATCGGCACGATCGGCAAAGCGCTGGCCGGCACCGCATTCACCGAGGTGACGACCGGCACGCTCGGGCCGTCGGTTCGCGCCGTCGTGCCGGTCGTCGACGACCAGGGCGTCGTGCGCGCCCTGGTGGCAGCCGGCGTCAAGACCAGCAACCTGTCGATCGCCCTCAGCGCGAGGCTCCCCGCCGTGCTCGGCCTGGCCCTGGCCTTGCTGCTGGCCGGGTCGGTGGCCACCTGGCTGCTCGGGCGCTACCTGCGCCGGGTCACCCTGGGCTGGGGTCCTGAGCAGCTCGCGCAGCTCTTCGTCTACTACGACTCGGTGCTGCATTCCGTGCGCGAAGGCCTGGTGCTGGTCGACCTCACCGGCGAGCTCGTGCTCTACAACGACCAGGCCGCCCGGTTGCTGGGCATCCCGGCCCGGCCGCCGGGGCAGGCCATCTCCCCCGGCAGCCCGACCCTCGCCCAGCTCGAGCTTCCGGCCGGCCTCGGCGAACTCCTCAGGAGCGGCCGGAGCGCCGTCGACGAGATCCACCTGACCGACACCCGGGTGCTCGTGGTCAGCCAGCAGCCGGCGCTGGCTCCCTCGGCGGGCCTCCGCCATCGGCCCCTTCCGATGGGGTGGGTCGCGACGATCCGCGACCACACCGAACTGCAGTCCCTGGGCACCGAACTGGCCTCGACGCGCACCCTGTCGGACGCCCTCCGTGCGCAGACCCACGAGCACGCCAACCGGCTGCACACCATCGTGTCCCTGATGGAGCTGGGCCGCGTTCCGGAAGCGCTCGACTTCGCCACGAACGACCTCGAGGTGAGCCAGCGGCTCACCGACGAGATGATCGGCTCCGTTGACGAACCCGTGCTCAGCGCCCTGCTGATGGGGAAGTTCGCCCAGGCGGCCGAGCTGGGCGTGCGGCTCACCGTGGACGCCTCGGGCACCCTGGCCGACTCCGGCCTGTCCGTCCAGGACCTGGTGACGGTCGTCGGCAACCTGATCGACAACGCCCTCGACGCCGCGGCTGGGGGCGAATCGCCGCGCGAGGTCCACCTGGCGGTGACCAGCGCCGGCGGCGACGTCGTCATCGAGGTGTCGGACAGCGGGCCGGGAGTGGATCCCGATGCCGTCGCGGATATCCTCCGCCACGGCTACAGCACGAAGGAACCGGGCGTTCACGGGCGCGGCCTGGGCCTGGCCCTGGTGCGCCAGGCCGTCAACCGTCTCGGCGGCACCCTCACCATCGAACGGCGGGGCGGCGCGGTGTTCACCGTCACGCTCCCCGGTGCGGCAACCCCGGCCGGCCGGACTGCCCCCCTCGCGACGGAGGCTGACTCTCGTGCCTGACACCGACATCCGGGTGCTCGTCGTCGAGGACGAGGCCATCGCCGCCGAGGCTCACACCGCGTACCTGGGCCGGCTGACCGGGTTCGTGCACGCCGGGACCGCCACCGACGGCCACACCGCCCTGCGCCTCCTGTCGGCCGCGGCCTCCCTCGGCCAGCCGATCGACCTTGTCCTGATGGATATGACCCTGCCCGACCTGCACGGCCTGGACGTGAGCCGGCGGATGCGTTCGGCCGGGCTGGTGACCGACATCATCGCGATCACGGCCGTGCGCGACCTGCAGGTCGTGCGCGGCGCGGTCGCCGCGGGGATTGTGCAGTACCTGATCAAGCCGTTCACCTATGCCACCTTCGCGCAGAAGCTGGCGCAGTACCGCGATTTTCGCCTCCAGCTCGGCACCCCGTCCGCGCTCACCTCGCAGACCGACGTCGACCAGGCCTTCGCAAGCCTCCGCACGCCCAGCGAACTGCCACGGCCCAAGGGACTGGCCGAGGGCACCCTCGTCGCCGTGGTCGACTTCGTGAAGACGAGCAGCCGGCCGATCTCGTCCAGCGAGGTCATGGACGAACTCGGGATGTCCCGGGTGACGGCCAGGCGCTACCTCGAGTACCTGGCCGACTCCGGTTCTGTGCTGCGCAGCCCCCGGTATGGCACTCCCGGTCGGCCCGAGAACGAGTACTCCTGGCGGCGGTAGCCCGGCCGAGGGGTCTTCCCGGTCACGGCCGGGTCGATGACGGCACCGGGCGCCGCAGCACCCCGAGCCGCAGCGACAGGTAGGACACCAGCGCGAGGGGAATCGGCAGCCAGTACTCAAGCAGCCGCCAGCCGATCACGGCGACCAGGGCGGTCGACGGCGGTGTGCCGAAGGCGATCAGGGCAGGCACGAGCACCCCCTCCACGATGCCCAGTCCACCGGGGGTCAGCGGCAGCAGGGCCAGGATGCCGCCCAGACCGTAAACGGTGAGGAGCGCGCCGATCCCGAGCGTGTGCCCGAGCGCGGCGAGCAGGACTCCGAGCGCCGCGGCGTCCAGTAACCAGTTGGCCGCGGCCAGGGTGAGCGCGATCGCCATCCGTCCGGGGTCGGTCACGAGTTCGACGACCTGCTCGGCGATCTTCCGCACGAACCCCTCGGCCTGGTCGGGGGTGACGAACGGGAGGCGGCCCACGGTCGCCCGAGCCCATGCGACCGCCCGGTCGGTGCGCCTGGTCAGCAGCCAGGCTCCCGCGATCACCCCGACCAGCAGCGCGAGCACGACGAGGATGGCGAGCAGGTAGAAGCCGCCGGTCGGCACCGCGGCGAGGGACAACGCGATGCCGACGACGAAGATCGCGCCCAGGACGAGGTTCGATCCCATCGTCTCGATCGTGGCGGTCATGAAGGCCCTCGCCCGGCGCACCCCGGCGCGCTGGAGCAGCCGGAACCGCACGGCGGCAGCGGTGGCGCCGCCGCCGGGAACAACGTGATTGATGCCCAGGTCGGTGATATCGATCCGGAGCAGGGTGAAGTAGGAGGGTCTGCCGGGCCCCAGGATGGCCACGGTCAGCGCGCTGAAAGCCACCAGCGTCGTGAGTTCCAGTGCCGCGGCCAGCAGCACGAGCGGCAGCGAGATCCGTTCGAGCGTGTAGAGGGCACGCCGCGCCTCGGCGAACTGCGGAACGACGACGAACCAGACCGTCAGGCCCAGGATGACCAGGGACAGCACGACCCTGAGCCACCGCGGCACCCGCGGGAACCGCCGGCCGTCGGAAGCCGGGACAGTGATCTGACGCATGGCGTTCGGTCGGAGCCGCTCAGTGTCCGGCGCGCTCCGCCAGGCCTCGCACATAGGCGGCCTGGCCGACGTGCTGCAGGTCGTCGACGATCACACTCACCAGCCGCACGGCCAGGGTGACCGGCGGAGTCCACCGGATGTCAACGATCCGGGCGAAGTCGGCCTCGGCCAGCGTCGCGAGATAGTCGATCGTGCGGGCATGCACCGCGTCGTGATACCCCGCCAGCAGTGCCGCATCCGAGCGAACGGCGCCCACCTCGTCGGCACTCTGGCCGTAGCCCGTGGCCGCCGGGTCGAAGGGCAGGGCGAGCCGTTCCGCCCAGCCCTCGCCGGTCCACACCTGTTCGGCGCCCCGCAGCTCGGCGAGGTGGTCGTCCTGCACTCGGGTGAGGTGCCAGATCAACCAGGCGATCGTGTTCGCACCGGGGTCGGGCCGGAAGGTGAGCACCTCGCTGCCGGCATCGCGCAGCACCGAATGCACGGCAGCGTTCACCCGCCCGAAGGAGTCCGTCACCAGCTCGATCGACAGCATCCGCGCTCCTTCGTCTTGTAGGGCACAGGCTAGTCCCGCCGCTCGTGCGCGCACTCGGGAAAAAGTAGGGCACTTCAAATGATAATCTCAGGTTGTGCGGCGTTTGACGACCCGGTCTCGCCGCTGGAACGGGTTCCTGGGGGCTTGTCTGGATGATTGATCTCGCACCGTCGATCTATCGTCAACGACTGGTGATCGAGGCGTACCCGCAGGAAGCGATCAGCGCCGACCAGATCACCCGGTATCTTGCCGGCCTGGCTCCGGTCCTGGACATGACCGCCCTGATCGAACCGGTGACGCATCGCAGCGACGCGTTCGGCTGGGCCGGTTGGACGCACTGGGAAACTTCGGGAGCGCATTTCTACGCCTGGGAGCAGCCCGTCCTCTTCTACAGCGTGGACATCTACACCTGCAAGGCATTCGACCCGCTCACCGCGGTCGAATACACGAAGGGCTTCTTCGGCAGCGACGACGCCGTCTACAAGGAGTTTTGATGACGGATCGGCGCGTCGTCGCGGAGACCGCCGAGTTCACGCCCAGCTACGACCTGTCCCTGGAAGAGGTCGGAGCCCTCACCGTGGGACTCCTGGCCTCCGTCGCCCGCGACTGGCCCGAGAAATACCGCTATATCGGAATCGAAATCGCCGGTGAGAGTCCGTTCTCCAACATCGCCCGCCATATCGAACGAGTCGTGTTCGAGGCGTCTTTCGGCAATGATGCCGCCCAGATGACGGCCGAATACGGCCCGTACGAGGCAGGCAGCGTCTTCTTCGTTTCGATCGACCGCTCCACCGGGATGCCGAGCGGAGCGCTCCGGATCATCGGCGATTCCCCGCAGGGCTTCAAGACCCTCAACGACGCCCGATCCGCGCCGTTTGGCATCCTGCCGGAGGACGTGGCGCGGCAGCACGCCATCGGCGACCGGGGCACCCTCTGGGACGTCGGGACCGTCGCGGTCCTGCCCGAGCACCGCAGCGGTGCGGGGGCCGTCAGCGTGCAGCTCTATCGCGCGATGTACCTGTCCGCGCTGCGGCAGGGAATCGACCATCTCGTGTCCATCATCGACGCGGTTCCGTTGCGGAAACTGGTCGACTATCTGGGCATCCCGTTCGTTCCACTTGCCGGCTCCGCGCCCGGACCCTACCTGGGGTCTCCGATGAGCCAGGCCGTGTACTGCCATGTCCCCGACTTCCAGCCCCGGACGAAACGGCATCGGTGGACGGCCAAGGGATTTCTCGCTCGGAAGGCCCTCGCCCGCCTGGCCAGGGGCAGCGAAGACGACGCGCTCAGCCTGATTCCCTGAACGAACCCTGCTCATCAGCTGTCCACGGACGGCCGACCGCGCGCCGGTCTCGAAAACCCGTGCACGAAAAAGGGCCGGATTCCTGTTCGCACAGGATTCCGGCCCTTCATGGTGCACCCCCCCGGACTTGAACCGGGAACCCACTGATTAAGAGTCAGTTGCTCTGCCAATTGAGCTAGGGATGCGTACCATGTTGCCAGTGGGCTGAGGACCCCGTCGTTACGAGTGGATGACGCTCTGCACGGTCGAGTTTACCCCGGTCTGGTTCCGCCTGTTGCCGGGTAGCTCCCGTTGCTTTGTGGAGAGTTTCTGGCGAGCGGGTCAAATTCGCCGCTCAGCCACCGGCACGTGGCCCCCTCCCCCGGAGAGTTGCGACTGAGTGCCGCGCGGGAGAGACCCGCCAGACTTCCATGGCCCGACACGACCACCAATCGTGCGTCGGGCGATAGTTGGCTCCGTCTGTTAGCGGCCATGCCAAACTGCCCATAGGCGGCCAGTAGAACTGCCCGTTGGTGGCCATGAGATCTGCCCACTTCTTGTTCTGAGCCCGACCGC
>NZ_JADOVI010000018.1 GCF_015752155.1 Cryobacterium sp. MP_M3
TGAGCTGGACATGGTGGGACTTCCTGATTCTCGCCCTACGTCAAACGGCGGAATTGCTCTGAGCTACTGGCCTCAACTCACCCTGACACGTAGGGTTCACCCGGATATCGAGGTGGCAGCCGGTGCTGGGCGCTTCGTTGCCGATGAGGGTGATCGTCTGTCCAGTGGTGACTTGGTCACCCTTGCTTACGAGTCGATCGTTTGCGTAGCTGTGAAGGTAGGAGACTGTGTAGCCCTCTGGGCTTTTGACAGAGAGCGTGAGTCGATCGGAGACCACTACCGTGCCGGGCTGGATTGCGTAGACCGGGGCCCCGCAGGCCCCTGTGAGGTCGTCGGCAGGGTGATAGGAGCTAGCGCCGGCAACGGGCGAGACGCGGGGGCCGAAGTTGTCGCTCATGTTGAAGGGCTGTGCGAGCGGGAAGCCAATGGGGCCGTCGGAGCAGCCTGGAGCGGGATTCACTGCGGTAGTCGTGTTGGTGCCAGTGGTGTCGCCATTGAGCGCCGCGGTGATCTGTCCGGCTCCGTCCCAGTACGTGGTGTAGAAGTACGGATCTGCGTTGCCCTGGACGGCGTGGGCCGCGAGGGTGGGTTCGATCGTTTCCCAGTTCTCGACGGTGGGGAGCCGCTGAAAGAACGTTGTGGCCGATGTGAACGGGTCAAGACGTTCCTCGGTTGTTCCCCAGCTGCTCTGCTGCTGGAAGGGGCCGATGGAGTCGGCAATGGAGCCGTCTGGGTTGATGGCGTTGTCGCCGTAGGTGAGCGATTGCAGGCTCGATTCGCCCATGGCCGTCATGACGCCGAGCTGCTGAGCTCTCGCGCTGAGGCCAAGCTGCTGGGCGGCGTTCATGATGCCTGCGGCGACCACGAGCTGGGCCTGGTTGTAGCCGGCGATGGGTCCTTGCGGCACCTGTGAAACGTCAACTGTCGAGGCGGTGCCGGTGCCGCACCCGGCCGCGGCGTTGCCGCTTTGGCTCCCGGTGAGCAGAAGAATGAAGCCGAAGAACCCCCCGATGACCAGGACCGGTACCAGCAGAAACGCGAGTGCAGGAGAAGCATTTTGCGACATGCTGATCTACCTCGCGGGGGGTGTGATTCGGTCAGCCAACCACGGGTCCGTAGGAGCTTGCCGTGTGAGGGAGACCACATACGGCCCGATATTGGTCGGGACCGTGACGAGGAGCGCGTATTCGTTCGCCCCGTCGACGACTGATCCTGCCCCCGTGATTTCGCTCACGGGGACTTTGGCGGGATTGGTGTTGGCGTAGGCAGCGCCTCCCGACTGGGTTAGGTAGGGGTAGAGGCCGTTGATCCACGTCGTTTCGTCCACGTCGGGGCGTGCGAACGCGGTCATCAGCTTCTCTGCGACAGTTACCGCGGCCGCGGTGCTCGCTTCATCAGCGGGGGTGGCCGTAGCAATGTCGAGGCCATCGTCCAGGCCGTCTGTCGGTGCCGCTGCGGTTGGAGCCGCGCTCGAGGTCGATGCGGCGGTGGGTGCCGGTGTGCCGGCGTTCGGTGCTGAGCACGCGGAGAGCCCGGCAATGGTTACCGTGGCGGCGAGGAGGGCGGCTACGGCCCTCACAGGCCCTCCGCGACGGCTGCTGCTGCTGCGAGCCAGGCCCGCTGTGTTGCTCGGTTGAGAGCGTCGTAGCGGATCTTTCCGCTGTGCAGTGCGTCGTCATAGGGGATGGTGACAGCGCGCCGAGCGAGCCCTGTGAAGCCGTCTGCGATGGCCTGCGCTCCGGTGCCTGTTTTCTCGGACTGGGAAACGATAACAACCGCGTTGGCTGCGAGCTGCGCAGAACGCTCGTCGCGCTGCGCGAGGGCTTCAAGCAGCAGGGCGCCGGCCTCGGCGTGCTCTCCGAGCGCGGTGGTGGCGATGACGAGCTGATGGGTCTGGTCGATCATCTGTTGCCAGCGCTGCGCGGATTCGTCGTTGCCGGAGTCAACGAAAACGAGACGGAAGTATTTGCTGGCAACCTGGTGCAGCGACGTGAACTCCGCTCGGGTGATCTTCTGATCCGCCGACAGGGCGATGGGGTTCGATCGGAGTACGTCGTATTTGTCTCCGGTCTGGTGGTGCACGTAGTGCGCCAGGTCTGACGATTGGGCTCCCGGTGACAACAGGCGCTCGGTCTGTGGCAGCAGGTCCTGCACGGTGGAATCGTGGCCACCTTGTTCCGTGCGCCAGCCGAGCGTTCCGCGCGTCTCGTTGTTGTCCCACGCGAGGACCCCGGATCCGCCGTAGCGGGCGAATACGCCCGCGAGAAGCGCGGTTGTTGGAGTCTTGTTCGCCCCACCCTTGCCGTTGGCCATGGAGATAGTTCGCGGCCCTGCCCAATGCTGGCTGACCAGGTGCACGTCCGCGCGCTCGGCCATCTCTTCGGCGGAGGGGGCGACGTGGATACCGGCACGGCTCAATAGGCCACGCCAGCCTGTGGAAGCGGGTTCTTGGGGCGTCTCCTGAACAAGAAACGATGCTCGTGCAGTGCGGCGTTCACTGGTAACAATGGGCTCCACCGCGACCCGACTTGGCGTCAGAGGCAGGCGGAGCGGCTGTGCGGAGGCTGCGGTCACGGTTTGGGCGGGTGTGGTGCCGTGTTCGTTATAGACGAACTCGCCCACTGCCTCTACTTTTCCGTTTGGGTGGACGTGCAGTCTGCCTTGGCCTAGTTCGTCGTCCGTGACGAGAAGCACAGGACGCCCGTGGATGCGGGCGCGACCGGTCACTTGGTTGAGGATCTGGCTGCGCACATTGGCATCGTCTGTTCCGGTGACGTCGTGCTGGACTCCGTCGACGTCGAGAACGCCGGTCGAATCGGCCCGCACGGTCGCGTAGACGGTGGGCTGGTCTGATTCGTGCTGAGCCATGGTCGGCCTTTCACTTCTGGGTTAGTCGGTGATGTTGTTGCTTCGACGACGGACCCATGCCTTGAAGTCATCGCGGAGGATGACCCAAACTTTGCCGATCTTGATGGCCGGCAGGGGATCGTCGCTTTCTTTGGTGATCAGGTTTCGGATCGTGATGACGGTCACGCCGAACAGTTCAGCCGCTTGCTCCGGCGAGAGTGTCGCTGGCAGGTCCGCGAACATGTCATCGAGTGCAGACACGTCAAATGCTCCAATACGTTTCATATGAGCATTCTAGATACGTAAGTATACGTATAGAACTGTACGGATATTTACAAGCTACTATAGGGGTCATAACATCGCTTCCTATCTACAGTGTTGGTCGGGTGCGTACGACCAATTATGGCGTGGCATGTCGGGGGGAAAGGGCAGACTTGAAGCTGCGAAACGAAGGAGAACCTGTGTCGGACGCCCAACACCCCTGGCTCGCACGACCGATCGACCGCGAAGAGGCCCTCATCCCGGCCGTTGCAGAGTCCCGAGATTTTCCCCGACCGACGACGCCCCAGCCGGGCGTCGCCGAACCCGACATCGGTCACAGGCTCCCGCGCCGCGACGTCAATCGCCCCGCTAACGTGTGGTGGCTCGGCGTTCACGGAGGTGCCGGTGAGAGCACTTTGTCCGCAGCGGTCCCCGGCTCACGATCGGCAGGGCACGCCTGGCCGATCGCCACTGATGGGTCGCGACCGGATGTCATCCTGGTCGCCCGATCAAACGCGAACGGGCTTGAGGCTGCACAACGCGCAGCGACGGAATGGGCCTCTGGGTCGGTCCCAACAGTCCGGCTGCTGGGCCTGGTCATCATTGCCGACTCACGCGGCAAGCTTCCTAAGCCCCTGCGTGACTTGGCGCAAGTCGTCTCGGGCGGAGTCCCGCAGGTCTGGCAAATTCCCTGGGTCGAGGCTTGGCGGCTCGGAGAGCCAGTGAACCTCGACTCATCCCCCAAAGAAGTCCGAGCGCTGGCCACATCGGTCACCGCCCTGATCGCACCGACCACATAACCAGAAGGAACACCATGTCATCACTACTCATCGCGCACGAGGCGCTGTCCACCGTCGCCTCGTTCGTACAGGACATCCCCACGCCGACTGACGGCACCCCTCCTGGAGCTGAACAGTTCCAGCAGGTTATGGGTTGGGTCAAATGGGTCGCCCTGGGTGTCGCCATCATCGGCGTCATGATCATCGGTGCGAAGCTCGCCATCGAAAGCCGTCGTGGCGAGGGCGGCGCAGCACTCGGCTCTCTCGGCACGGCAATGGCCGGTGTCATCGTCATCTCCTCCGCAGCGTCACTCGTCGGTTTCTTCATCAGCTAAGACCGACCCGCCACAGGAAATTGGAAGGGGACTTATGTCCGATCAGTCAGAACAAAATCCGTTCCGCAGCCGACGGTTTGTACTTGCCCTGGTAGTGGTCGGAGTCATCGCAATCTGCGCGGTCTTCGTCCTCATCAGCAATCTCGTCGGAGGCAAGAACGACGCAGCACCAACAACGTCACCCAGCTCGTCGACCTCCGCGACGCCCGCGACTCCCGTCGACAGCGACCCGAGTGCTTGCGGGTTGAAGGGTTACGAAGCTACTTCGTCGCTGAACAAAGCACCCGAAACGACCTGGGTCCTCGTCGGAACCTCCGCCGCACCCACTGACCCTAAGGGAGCGGGCCCGGGCGTCACCGACTCATCTGGGTTCCGCAGCTGCTACGCGCACACCGCAACAGGTGCACTCTTCGCCGCTGCCAACTACGTTGCCCTCGGCACAGACGCCACGATGTACGAGAAGCAGACTTCCCTAATAGCACCGGGAGCCGGCCGCGAAGCGGCGGAAAAGTCACTCGCGGGCGGGAACAACAAACCGTCCGGTGTCCGCGCCCAAATCGCGGGATTCACCATCACCTCCTACGACTCTCAAAACGCAACCGTTGACCTGGTGCTCAACTTCAGTGATGGGCAGCTCGCAAGCGGACCGGTCAAGCTGCTCTGGGTGGAGGGCGATTGGAAGGTTGTTCTGTTAGATGACGGAACAATGCCAATTGCGCCCGCCGGGCTCGAGAATCTAGGGGGCTACACCCCCTGGGCGGGCGCTTAATGTGCTCAATCGGCGACGCGGCTTGCCTAGTCAAATCGGGCGTCGGCGCCGTGGCCGCTGGTGCAGCTCAGGACGCGTTGAAGCAGCTCGTCGACAACGTCATAGATGGTGTCGGCAATTCAGTCGTGGCGCTGGGCTCTCTTTGGGTGGCGCTTCCCACTCCCAACCTGACGAGCGACGGCACAGCCCAAATCAATGAGTCAGCCGCGGGTGCGCCCGGCTCTGAGGGCTTCACCACGATTCTTGGCTGGGTGGTGTGGATTGCCTTGGCGATCTGCATCATGTCGCTGATTGCCGCGGGCGGGTTGCTTGCGTTGAACCATCGGCGGGGCGAGGCAGGCGCCCACCTGGGGCGCGTCGGGACGATCCTCGGAGCCGTCATTCTTATCTCGGCGTCCGGTGCCATCGTTGCCGCGGTCATCCCAAGTTTTGGTGCGCCGGGAGCGGGCGATGCTGTGGGATTCATCCAGGATTCGCTCTGGTGGTACGTCGCCGGCTTCGCTGTGCTTTCGGTCATAATCGCCGGCCTCCGAATGGCATGGACACAGCGCATGCAGCCTGGCAAAGACCTGCTGCAAGCCTTACTTACGCTCATAGTCGTGTCGTCAGCCGGGCTGACAGCCATAGGGCTTGCCGTTGCCGCGGCTGACGGGTTCGCCGTGTGGATCCTGGGCGCTGCGAACGATCTCGATTTCCGGACCAACATCACATTGATGCTCGCGGTTACCGCGCAGAGTCCGATTGGGCTTATTGGCCTTCTGATCGTCGGCACCATCACCATTCTCTGCAGCTACGTCCAGATTGCGCTCATGGTCATCCGCGGCGGCATGCTCGTTCTCCTCGCGGGCATCTTCCCCATTTCGGCGAGCTTCACGAACACAGAAACCGGGCGCGCCTGGTTCAAGAAGTGCGTGGGGTGGCTCATCGCGTTCATTCTCTACAAGCCCGCGGCGGCAATCGTCTACGCAGCCGCGTTCAAACTCACATCCAGCAACATTTTTGAGGACGACGGCACCGGTCTAGTCAAGATCCTCACCGGGCTCGCGCTGATGATAATGGCGCTTGTCGCTCTCCCCGCCCTGATGCGGTTCGTTGCTCCCATGATGTCCCAAGTCGGAGGAGGAGGCGGCGGCTCTGGAGTTGCCCTCGCCGCCGCCGCGGGCGGTGCTCTTGCCGGAGTGGCATCGGGAGCCATCAAGAAAGCCAACTCAGGCGGCGGTATGGGCGGTGGCGGTGGCGGTGGCAGCGACTCTTCGAGCAATGCAACTGGCGCGAAAAAGACCGCTTCGACGACACCCGCATCCAGCGCAGCAGCAGCCTCAGGCGGTAGGGCCGCAGCAGGTGGCGGAGCCGCATCCGCTGGCGGTGCCGCAGCAGGCGGTGGAGCCGCTGCTGCTGGCGGACCAGTAGGGATTGGTTTGGTCGCCGCGCAGAAAGCGGGCGCGGCAGGACAGAAAGCCGCATCGGCGGTCAAGGGTGCAACTGAGGATGCCGCTGGTAGCGGCCCAACGGGAAGCTAAGGAAACACAGTGTCTAACTCAAATATCCGCACATACGGAAACTGGCGACAGCCCACGTCGCCGGGCCTGCTCGGCCTCGGCTCGATCAGCACGGGAGTGCTGCTCTTTGGCCTGATCGCAACGATCATGACCGTGATGGTGTCGGACTTGATGCACGCGATCGGCGTTTTCCTCGCGATGGCCGTATTCCTATCGACGGTGGCAATCAAGGACAAGCACGGTCAGAGCGTCATCGTCCGTGCCACCAACCGATTGAACTTCATGCGCGCTCGTACGTCGGGAGCGAACATCTATCGTTCGGGCCCGCTGGGACGCACCAAGTGGGGAACGAACCAGCTTCCCGGCCTTGCCGCCCAGTCCCAGCTGAGTGAACATCTTGACTCCTATCAGCGGCCCTTCGCGCTGCTGCACGTACCTTCCTCGGGTGACTACACAGTGGTGATTGGGACGGAACCTGACGGTGCAGCGCTAGTCGACCAAGAACAGGTCGACGGCTGGGTAGCGGACTGGGGCCACTGGCTCGCGAACCTTGGGGACGAGGCAGGCATCGTCGCCGCTGCGGTGACGATCGAGACAGCACCCGATACGGGCACTCGGCTGCGCGGTGAGGTTGCCAGCAATCTCGATCCTGATGCTCCCGCATTCGCTCGCGCCATGCTCAACGAGGTTGTAGCCACGTACCCGTCCGGTTCAGCATCGGTGCGCGCCTACGTTTCAGTGACGTTCAGCGCGGCTACCCGTGCCAACGGCCGACGTCGTGACGCCGACGAGATGGCGCGCGAGCTTGCATCGCGCCTCCCGGGCATCACACAGGGACTTTCCGCGACGGGCGCCGGGGCCGCTAGGCCCTTGTCGGCGCAGGAGCTGTGCGAGGTGATCCGCATTGCGTACGATCCCGAAGTGGCGACGCTGATCGACGACGCGCATGCGGCCGGCGAGAGCACCGGCCTGCGGTGGCCCGATGTAGGGCCGTCCGGCCATCAGGCCAACTGGGACTCGTACCGGCACGACAGTGCCCTGTCGGTTACCTGGCAGATGACGGAAGCTCCGCGAGGCATCGTGCAAGCGAACATCTTGACGCGATTCCTCGCGCCTCACCGTGACATTGCCAGAAAGCGCGTCACGCTGTTGTACCGCCCGATCGATGCGGGCCGGGCCGCTGCGATCGTGCAGGCGGACGTGCGAGCTGCCAGCTTCAACGAGACATCGAGCGATCGTCCTTCGGCCCGCGCGGTGGTCGGGACGCGTGCGGCCTTGGCTACGGCTCAGGAAGAAGCGTCCGGGGCTGGCCTGGTCAACTTCGGGCTGCTCGCTACCGCGACGGTGATGGACGTCGATCGCCTCGCGGACGCACGCGCCGCGATGGACAACCTTTCTGCAACTGCCCGACTGCGATTGCGAGTCGTCACGGGTGGCCAGGATTCTGCGTTCGCGGCGGCATTGCCGCTCGGCCTGGTCCTGCCCAAACACCTGAAACTGCCTGCCGAGCTACGAGGGAATTTCTGATGGCTAGCTGGTTCAAGAAACTCGCTAAGTCGCTCCTAGCCCTTTGTCAGGCGGCGGCCAAGGCGGCAGCTGCAATCCCCGCGATGCCGGTGTCGCGGCGGCCTCCGCCTCGCGGCTGGATGGGTCGCGGTGGCGGCGAAACGATGGTGATTTCGGCCGCCCCGGAGTGGCGCGGCACGACCGTGCAGGTCTGCGGGCTGTGGCCGTTTGGAGTCGGCACGGGTGCCCCGATGATCGGTGTGCCGCTAGGGCGACATTTGATCACTCGCGGGCCCGTGTGCTGTGACCCTATTTCATGGTTTCAGCGCGCGAACCTCATTTCGAACCCCTCGGCGTTTGTTCTCGGCAAGCCCGGTCTGGGGAAGTCGACGATTATCCGTCGGATGGCGACCGGCCTAGCCGGCTACGGGGTGCAGCCCCTTGTGCTTGGTGATTTGAAGCCTGACTACGTGGATCTCATTCGAGAGATGAATGGGCAGGTCATTACCCTCGGCCGCGGCCGCGGGTATCTGAACATTCTGGATCCCGGAGAAGCCGGCGAAGCTGCGGGGCTGCTCCGGGCGGCCGCTGACCTTGAACGCACAGCGATCAAGGAAGAGGAAGCCGAGTTGACGCAGCTGCGCGACGCGGCTTTACCTGATGACGTCATCGCAGCTCAGGTCATTCGTGAGCGGAGTGCCCAGCTCGTGGGCTCGCTTCCGATTCACGCCGACAACATCACGCGCAATGAGCGCCTTGCGACCCAGGTACTTCAAGATGCCCACGGGCGTCGACTCACGATGGTGTCGGCTCTGCTGACGATCATGCGCCGAGAGCCGCCGACTGACCGTGAGGAGACCATCATTGACGCTGCACTGAAACTCTTGGACGCAACGCACGACGGAATTCCAGTCCTGAAAGACCTTCTCGAGTTGATCCAAGCCGCTCCCGCCGAGCTGCGTGCCGTAGCCCTTGATCGCGGTGATCTCAGCCGTTATCAGGAGATTACGGAGAACCTGGAAGCGTCACTCATCGGCCTCGTTTCCGGTGGTCGTCTGGGAGAGCTTTTCTCCCAGCAGACCACGGTCCGGATGCAGCGTGACCGCCCGGTGGTCTATGACGTCTCGAGCATTGACGACTCGGAAATGGACTTGCAGGCCGCAGTTCTGCTGGCGTGCTGGTCGGCAGGTTTTGGAACGGTCAACGTGGCCACCGCTCTCGCCGACGCCGAGCTGGAACCACGGCGGCACTACTTCGTCATCCTCGACGAGCTGTGGCGGGCACTCCGCGCCGGCCGTGGCATGGTCGACCGAGTCGATGCCCTGACCCGCCTCAACAGACAGCGCGGCGTCGGCATGGCCATGATTTCGCACACCATGAGCGACCTCATGTCCCTCAGCAACGAAGAAGACCGGATGAAAGCCAAGGGCTTCGTCGAGCGTTCCGGCATGGTCATTTGCGGCGGCCTCCCCGCCTCTGAAATGCCCTTACTCAACAGTGCAATCAACATGTCCGGCGCTGAGCAGGACATGCTGCAGGGCTGGCAGGATCCTCCCGCGTGGGATCCGGTCAGCGGAACAGAAGCCGACCCGCCTGGGCGCGGCAAGTTCCTCATTAAGGTCGGCGGCCGTCCTGGCATCCCCCTCTCGGTCGAACTGACGGAAGCAGAAAAGCACATCAACGACACCAACAAGCTCTGGCACGACGTCTCGCGGACGGGCGTCGTTGATCGCGAGGTGTCGGTGTGAGCCAGACAACAGATCGGCGCAAACAGAACGCCGGAGGTAGTGACGGCGTCCTTATCTGGGTCTTCATCGGCGTCATCGTCGTGCTCGGCGGCGGCATGTGGGGCGCGATGGCTCTCGGGTCCAAGATCGACGCGGTGAACCCCAACCTGCCGTCCGATCCTTTCGAGGTCGTCTTCGGCACAATGAAGGGCACGTACACGTGGCCGATGGCCGCGACGTGGGTCGCCGTCACCGCAGCCGTTCTCGTGCTGACTGTGGTGATCCTTGTGGCCGTCATGGTCGACCGGCGCCGGTCCAAGCGCAGCCGCGTCGACAGCGCAGCCCGCTACATGGGCCGCGGCAAAGACCTATCGGCGCTCACGACCAAAGGCGCACGCGCCACAGCGCAGCGACTCGGCGTGACCAACTGGTTGGGTGTCCCGATCGGAGTCACCGTCGCCGGACGTCAATGGCTCTACGGCTCTCCTGAGGACATGCACGTGGACATCTGGGGTCCTCGTACCGGCAAGTCGACCAGTCGCGCGATCCCAGCGATCCTGAGCGCACCTGGCGCGGTACTCACAACGTCGAACAAGCGCGACGTACTCGACGCGACTCGTGACGTGCGATCGGCCAACGGGTCACAGGTGTGGGCGTTCGACCCGCAAGGCATTGCCCGGGAGGAGCCGCGTTGGTGGTGGAACCCGCTGTCCTACGTCACGGACGACGTTCGCGCCGCGAAGATGGCCACCCACTTCTCGTCGTCGACACTGAGCGGCGGCAGCAGCGAAAACTCCTCATACTTCAACCGGGCCGGTGAGAACCTTCTCGCCGGTTTCCTCCTCGCGGCAGCACTGGGCCAGAAGCCGATCACGCAAGTATTCACCTGGACCACCAAACCGGGCGATCAGGAACCGGTGCGGATCCTCGAAGACCACGGCTATGTCGGCATGGCCGACGCCGTGGCCGGCGAAGTCAATGGCGAGCCAAAACGACGCGACAGCGTCTACGGCACCGCGGCCCAAATGGTCGACTGCTTGAAGATCAGCGGCATCGCCCGCTGGGTAACGCCGATCGGCGGCAACGCCGAGGGCGATCGTCGGCCGCAGTTTGACCCCGACGCGTTCGTGCGAAGCCAAGACACCCTCTACAGCCTCTCCAAAGAAGGGCAGGGCAGCGCCGGCCCCCTCGTGACAGCGTTGACCGCGATCACGGTCGAGGCCGCTGAGGAGCTAGCGACTACACAGCCAGGCGGCCGCCTAGCCGTGCCCATGCTCGGTGTCCTCGATGAGGCCGCGAACGTGTGCCGTTGGCGCAACCTGCCGGATCTGTACTCGCACTACGGCTCCCGCGGAATCGTCCTGATGACGATCCTGCAGTCCTGGTCACAGGGCGTCGAGGTCTGGGGCCGCGAAGGAATGCGCAAGCTCTGGTCCGCGTCCAACGTGAAGGTCTACGGCGGCGGTGTCGCGGAAGCCGAATTCCTCGGTGAGCTCTCCCAGCTCATCGGTGACTTCACCCTTAGAACGGCGTCCGTCTCATTCGGTAAGGGACAGCGCTCCACGTCCCTCCAAGCCCGCCGAGAGCACACCTTCGAGGTGTCGGAGCTCACGTCGCTACCTCGCGGCCGCGCCGTGGTGTTTGCGTCCGGCGCCCCGGCCACTCTGGTGGCTACCGTCCCGTGGATGGAAGGTGAACAAGCTGACGCCGTGCGGGCCTCGATTGCCGCTCACGACCCGGCCGCTCCGGCGCCGGTCGATCACACTCAGGCCGGCGCAGCTGCGTCGACTCAGGCGTGGCTGAATGCCAGTACAGCGATCAAGCAGGAGGAGGCCAAGGATGTCTGACGGGTACGACGACCTCGACGACGACCAGGACGTGACCGAGGACGATGAATCAGCGAAGCCGGACACACTCGTTTTCGGTTCCGTCGACGAGTTCTTCCGAGAGCAACTGCGACTGACCTACACGCGCGTGGTGGGCCCCTCCAACCGTGCATCGCGCAGGTGGTCAGCGCAGTGGTGGAGGTCACCCGAAGCCATTGCCCGCCTCGAGGCGCTGTGGCGCTCGTGGGAGCATTTGCGCCTCGATGGGGCCACCGGGTCAAGTACCTGGTGGCGCGATCACCTCGACCATCACATGCCGCTCCTGATGAGCGCCGATGGGCCTTTCGCAGACTCCGAAGATCAGAACAAGCCGGGTGAGCCTTTGCCCTACGAGGCACCCCCGGCGGGCATGTTCCCCGACGTCAGAGTGACGCCTCGGGAGGCCTCTGGGTCGGTGTAGCTCAGCGACCGCTGTGTCCGCAGGCGGAACCCTCTGCGGGCGCGCTCCGGACTTGGGTGACGTTAGCGTCTTCAGGATGGAATGGTGAGGCTGATTGGGCCGGCCTCGGCAGGTCCGCCGCATCGTTGTGTACCGCCCACGCGAACCCAATTGAGTGAAACGTCCCGCTCAGCGAGGACCTCTCCGCTTTCCGAGAGGGCACGCAGGACCGCTTTGTCAGGAGCCGCCATTTCTATCGAGATACTCCAGGTGCTGTCATCGATCTTGGTAGCGAAATAGGGGATTCGAGTTACTGAAGGCTCTGGCGTAAACGTCTCGAGTTGCTGGGGATCGAGGGTTTCAAGACCGACGGGGTCGTCTGACTGCTGCAGGACCGGTGCGGGTACCGAACACACGCCGTCCGCGCACAACTCCACGACGCTGACGTCTTGTGTTTGGCCTTCGAGCTTGACCTCTACGGTGTTGTTCCACGCGATTGCCGGGCACGCATAGAAAACCGAGCAGCCGGGCAATGCCAGGGTCAAAAGGAACGCAGCGCCGAGACCCATCAACCGTTTTCGTGTCGACGTTGCGGCAGCCATTTCATCCTCTTCGTTGAATGCCATTGGACAGAAGCTTTGTAGCGTATTCGTCCGGACGGCGACCCTGCGTGAACGAGTCGTCCGGGAACTGCGGATGCGTCGGGAAGAGCGAAACCTTCGGCATCCCCCTTATGAGTACTGGGATTCGAGGTCTGGTACGCAGAGCCTCCCACGTGGTCTGTACTGTCGAGCCCATCGTCACCAAGTCGTGATCCTGGGGATGTGGGCCGGTGTGAGGCGCTAGTAGTGTCGACACCAATCGACCTGGGGGGAACCAGATGAATCGCTGCTCAATAGGCCTTTTCGCGGTGGCCGCGTCACTGTTGCTCTTGACCGGCTGTTCGGGCTTTGCTGAACCCGGGCCCGACAGCACGGGCACTCCTGCTCTCAGCCCGCCAGAACTCCCCGAGGGCTTCAAAGATCGCGGCGACGGCGTTGCGACGCGCTTCGTCGACGAGGAACGGTGCGGACAAGGCAGATGCAGCCAGATTGAGATCTACGCATACGATTCTTGCTCCAGCGGCGTGTACGTCAGGGCAGACACCATGGACGAGTCTGGTGTCGTAGTCGGATTCAGTAACGGGTTCACTGGCTCTCTCGCCAAAGGCGACAAAGCCATTGCAACCTTGCCAATCCACGAGGATGCCGCGACTGACGTGAAAATCACCAAAGTGAAATGCCACTAAGCAGTAAGACAAGCGGCCGTGACGATTCAGTAACGAGGTGAACTGGATTCCCGCAGCGCTCGCTACACTCGCGAAATGATATGCACCCGCGTCCGCCTGGTAGCGATCCTCGCGCTGAGCACATCGATGGCTGGTTGTTCTATTGATGGTGGCGATGATTGTCTTGCGGTTGGATGGGCAAGCAAAGTGTCAATTGAGCTGACGGGCGACACTGGCGGCGTTAAGGCCATTGAGCTGCTCTGCGACGGCAGCCCTTGTCGAGACGGTACGGTAGAGCGCTTGAAGGGGCTCGAGAACCCGAATGAACCCACACCGGTTCCCACCGCAGACGTGACGGATGCCAACGTGACCCAGGTCGACGGCGATACCTGGACTACGTCATTTATGCTCGACGTTCCTGACCGGGCAACGGTTCGTGCCATCGCATCAAACGGTGAGGTGCTCGCGGAGCGCGATGTGATCTTTGAATGGAAACGCGTCGGCGGCTCGGAGCTCTGTGGCGGACCCATGGAAGCTGAACCGATCACTCTGGATATCCGGCCCTAAATCACAAGCGATTGCGCGGGTGTAGCAGATCGCTCTCCGGCAGCAGCAGTAACGGGCGGCAAGCAGGTGTGGCTCCGGATGCGGGCTGGACTGGGTCGACGAGGACCGGACACTCTTGCATCGTTGCGATTCCTCAGGGGGGCCAGGTCGCCCATAAGTCGGGCGTCCACGGCAGCAGATTCGGCGCCAATTCGCCGAGGTTCCGAGGTCCCGGGGGAGTGGCGTCACCGTGGTCGCGTATCCTCAGGGGTCTTGCCGGGTAGTTTGTCTAGCCGCCCGTCCAGGCGTCCACGCTGATTTCGAACCCGGCAGCGCCGCAGGCCGCGCTGACACCGGTCAGGGCTTGACCCCACTCTGGCGACAGCGGATCGATCGGCTGGTTGGCCGCCGACGGCAACAGGTCCTTCAAGGCCTCCACCTGGTCGGCCACCGCGGAGCCGGGCACGGTGTCCACTCGGGCCGTCAGTCGCGCGACGAGCCGGGCGGCTCCTTCGAACTCCTGCTGCAATGAGGGCTTTGCGAGGAGCGAACCGTGCACATTGTGCATAAATGTGAAAACGTCACTCACCTGCGCGCACGTTTCCTCCACGGTCACAGTGGGGGCGGGAGGCGATGCGGTGACGAGCGAGGCATCCGTTTGAGTGCCGACGACGAAACCGACACCCAGTGCGATAAGGATGCCGAGAATCAGGAGGGCGTTGCGGCTGCGTCTTCCGCCGGGCAGCGCGGTCTCGTCGAGTGGCTCCTCAACAAGCTGTTGGAACGAACCCACGGAACTCACCTCGTGCACTTTCTGGGGACCAGCCACACTCGGTGCCGCCGGTGGGCCGGGGGAGCGGGCCGGCTGGGTGACAGCCCCGGATTCTGCCGACCTGACCGCGATGGCAATCGCAGCACGGTCGGCGGCAACCGTGGCCTGCAGCTCCCGCAGGGCGAGGGTGGCCTGTGGATCGCCAACGGAGTCGCCGTTCGCAGAGAAAACGCGCATCTGAAGGTCGCGCAGCTGGTTGGTCGGGGACGGTGTGCCATCCGGTGCTGCGTCCGCGGGGTGTGCCGCCCACCAGAGAGCGTTGAGCACGTGCTGGTCGCCCGAATAGGCGACCCGCACCGCCGCCAGGAAGGCCGGATCACGCTGCGCTCGAGCGAAAATGTCTTCGTCGCCGTGGCCACGCACCAATGAGAGCCCCCGATCATTTATTCGGCCAGCATGGCACAGTGCCCGCGCCCCGCGCCGCCGCGCCAGCCGGTGCGCCGCCAGCCGGCGTCGCGGGGGAGCTGCGCTGCTTCGCGGCAGGCGTGCCACGCGCTCAGCGGCGCACGATGCGCGCGAGACGGATTCTGCGGTACCGGCCCCACGAATGCCGCAGACCGGGGAGATGAAGGATCTGGCCCTCGACAGTGACGGCCCTGTGTGCCCAGCGTGCTGGGCCGAGATGACCAACGACGGCGTGGACCCTGCCGAGGGACTCGAGTCCTGTCACCGGTGTCCATGCTGCAAGCTGGTCGCCGTCGTTGCGGGCCTGTGGCCCGAGTAAGCGTCACGCGGGTCGCCCCGGCCCGTGGCGTCGCTTACTGGCCGGGAGCCCGATACGCCGGTGTCTTCTTGACGGCGTCGTCGTCGAGATCCTCCACCGTCAAGAGCGGGTTCAATCGCACGGGCACGGATCCCGTCAAATTGATCAGGAGCGAGAGGGCCGCAACGTCGGACGGCTTGGGGACCTCGATGACCCCCAGATCGTCGATCTCCCCGAAGCGTGGTAAAAACTCTCGACCGACCGACCGACACTGGAGGTGCAGTTGGCCGAATTGTCGTCGCTGAATGCCGACGAGCGGTCTGACAGGACTTCGCAGGAAACGTTCAAGGCCTGCGATGAAACTCATTAGCCAATCACAAAGCCGGAAGACAGAATCGCCGCAACAGAGCCAACAACCCCAACGATCACCAACGCGATCGTCGTACCACTGGCGATGCTGGGTGCACGAGCCGAAGGTGCGATGAAGGCCAGGACGACCCCGCCGGCAAATA
Organism: Cryobacterium sp. MP_M3; assembly: GCF_015752155.1. GTDB lineage: Bacteria > Actinomycetota > Actinomycetes > Actinomycetales > Microbacteriaceae > Cryobacterium. The sequence goes on from NZ_JADOVI010000018.1 coordinate 15,849, forward strand.
CAATGCCCACGGCTACCATGCCAACCACGGCAGCGGCATCTCGATCCGATGACCCACAACTCAGCGAATCAGACTCCATAGCCGGACAGAGTTCTGGGACGAAGGCAATCAGAGTCAGAACAACTACGAAAATGACCGCGGTGAAAATTGCGGGCGACCAAGTTCGAATCATCACTCTGCTCATCAGGCCACTATGCCGTCTCATCTCGCGGGCGACCAGATCGTTGCTGTATTGAGACGAGCACCACTCAAGCGACGAGTACGAGGCCGTCGCCGCGTCTCCAAAGCCCCGTCATCGCGCCCGACGGCCGCGGCGCTGGTGCTGAGTCATAAGGGGACCCTCATGGGCACAGGGTCAAGGTCCGTGGTGGCGTGAATGAGCTGTGCACGCGAGTTCGGAAATCTGTGCAGACGAGTAGGGAAATTGACAACGGCTGAGTTCCGCGTCGCGCTTGAGCGGGAAGTGCCCGTAAGACCCGCCCGTTGAGAATTCGCGCTCAGGTGCATTTAACGCGCCAACATTTCGACCCTCCCGATTGTCATCGAGGTCGTCAAAACCAAGCCCACCATCTAGCGCGTCCCAGAATGGATGGACGGTGCACAGCGAGTGGCCCCGTCTTCAATGCCTGTCGAGTTAGCGGCTGAGGCCGCCACGCTCGCGCTGCAGCCCGGATGCCTTGGCGCGGTTGCGGGCCTTGGCCTGCTTGCCCGGCCTGGTCGCCACAGCCGCATCGGGGTGGGTGCCGTTCTCTCGGTCGGTAACCAGGCGAACCTTCTGCAGCTGGGAGTCGACACCTGACTTTTCCATGTCGGCCGCGAACGACCCGCGGCGCTCTGCGCTGTCGTAGGCGTACGCGGCGTCGTCTCGAGCAACGTCAGCCTTGCCGGTCAGTTCCTCCCGTGAAAGCCCCGCGTTTGGATCTTCGTTGGCGTGCTCGGTGCGCTCATCTTCACGGTCGCGTTCTTCGGCCCTCCGGTCGAACTGGTCGGCTACCGTCAGCAGCGATGCCGCTTCGGCGTAGTCCTTACCGCTCTGTCCTCGGCTCTCCGCTGCGATGCCGCGTTCCTGCTGCGCTCGGCTCAGGGCCTCGCGTACTGCGGCGGGGTCGGCGTCGAGGTTGTTCACGTCGATGCCGTACCGGTCGGCCAGTTCTTGGCGCATGTGGTCGGACGTGCGCGCGATGTCTGGATCCACGGTGCGCCAGGCATCGGCTGTTTCGTAGGCCGTGGCAATGTCGTCGACGCCGGCTGTGTTCCACCACTCCTGGATCTGCACCGGAGCCAGGCTGGCTCGTGCCGCATTGCGCTCGGCGTCAAAGCGCGCCTGCAGTTCCTTGGTCTGCTGCTCCGTGCGCGCTTGCGCGTTCCTGGCCAGCTCCTCGCGGAGCCGTGCGAAACGCTCAGCCATCTGCGTGGCTACGGTCAGAGCAACACGCATCTGCCCATCGAATGCTTCGCCTATGCCGTCTGATTCTTCGGCCATGTGTGATGCACCCTTCGTTATCTGTCGTAACCGTCGCGCTCGTTCGGCGTGACGGTGGTCTTTGGCTTGTGGGACTCGATGCGCGTCGGAACGGGCGTGCCCGTTCCGGGGACGACCTGGCCGCGCTGGGCTGCCTGGACGATTTTGGCTAGCTCCGGGTCAAGGCTTTCGGCCGGCGTCGGCATCGCGCTACCGGGCTGCGTCTCGGGGCGGACGATGGCCGGCAGACGGTCGCGTACCTGCGAGTACTGGTCCCGCAACGTGCGGTCCAGTTGCGACGCGCGCTGCGCCTCACCGATCGCCGTGTGCATGTCCATGACTGCCTTCACAGTCGACGCGAGCTGGCGCAGCATGATCGCCTCGGCCATCGTTCCCTGACCCTGCGTAGACGCCTGCAGCAACATCATCGTCGCTCCTGCAACCGACACCCGGCCTGCGGGCTTCGGCTTTGATTCGTACGCGCGGATCTGCGCCGTGCGGGACAGGTCGCGTGCAGTCTGGGCCAACGGTCCAGGGGTGGCCTCGACGCGCTGTGACCAAGCCGCAAACGCTCCGGCGGTGTCGCGGGCCAGGTGCGCCCAACCGGCGCGGTCCTCGAAAGGAATCTCCCGCATCTGTACGCGGAGCTGCTTGATGTCGTCGGTGTATTGCTTCCACAGTTTCGGATCCGGCGTGCTCTCTTCCCGGCCGGGAGCGACGGGACGGTACTGCCACGGGTTCTTGCTCGTGGCCCTCCACTCGTCGACTGCACCTTGGGCGCTCTGGGGGCTGTCTGGCCACCCCTCACGCATGCGGGGCAGGGTCAAGTCGCGGGCGAGACGGCCACCTCCGTACCAAACCAGAGGTTCTTTTCCCTGCGGCCGAAGTGCGACTGAGTAGCCGGCCACAACGTCGTCGCGGCCAGCGGCGAAGCGCGGGCGCACGAGGGCTCCACCGCGACGCACCCGGCGCACGAACTCGCCCTCATCAAGGGACGCCACTGACGCTGCACGCACGATACGTTCCAGCTTGTGAGCCTCGACCTCAGTCCCGGTACGCTGGGCCCGTGCCTGCTCAGCAGGCTTGATCCCGCGTTCACCGATGCCACGCTCGCGCGACTCCAACTGCTCCAGACCGTAGTCGCGTTCCAAGTCACGGCAGATGCCCTGAGCACGCTTAAAGTCATTATGTGTCGGCGCCTTCGTGCCATCCTCGCGGACCAGCGACACCGCGATATGCACGTGGTCGTTACCGTTCGTTGAAAGCCCGTGACGCACGGCAACCCAACGGCAGTCAGCCTTGCCACTGCCAGCTTCAGTGAAGCCCATCCGGTCGACGAAATCCTGCGCGATGACTCCCCACTTCTCGTCGGAGAGTTGCCCTTCCTCGGCGCGCAGCGACAGCGAGCAGTGCCACACGTCGGCCGCAACGCGCGTCGTAATTGTTTCCCCGGTTTCCGGGTCGGTGAGACGTGCCTGTCGTGTGACCTCGACGCCGAGTTTCACCCGCGGTTCGTCCAATTCCTTCGCAATCGCCAGCGCCGTCTCCGTGTCCAAAACGCCGTAGCCGTGCATCGTAACGATGGCCGAATTGCCAGCGACGAGGTGCTGTTCCTCGTGCTCGTTCGATTTTCCATCCCCGGCCAGGTAGACCATAAGGCCACCCATCTGACCACCACGGGTGATGTTGGGCATCATGAGTCGGCCAGCGTATCTATCGCGGCAGACAAGCGAGGAACGATCGCGCGGTACTCCGCGATGATCGACTCAGCCTCAGCGGGGAACTGGCTCTCCGTGTTCGCGAACCGGGCGAGCTGGTTGGCATTGTTCGCGATGCTGGCCAGGAGTTTGCGCACCGCGAACAACTCAACGATTGCCGTCTTACGATCGGTCGACGTCTCGATGTGAGCGCTCATGGCCGACTCGAACAACAACCGCGGCACGGTGACGTCGCGAACCACGGCACGAGCCTGCAACTGTGCGTCCTCCTCAGGAGAGACGTACACGCTGTAGAACTTCTTGCGCGGAGTGTCCGCATTCTTGCGACGCTTGCGGCCGAACAGGCGACCCTCATTCGTGTCGCTCATGTCCCACCCACTCCCTTTGGCCCAGCGCAGCGAACCCCCAAATCCGGGGGGACCATACGACAAGTATGCCGAAGAGGACGCCCCGCGGCCAAATTCGAAAGCGAGTTACCATGGGTAACTCTATAGCTTGCTCCAAAAATGGTTTCACCCTGTTGGCGCTCGATGACAAGCCCGGTGATCCAGAGCAACTGATCACGCCTGTCTCGAAGAGCGTGGCTCTGCCGGTAATCTCGGTTCAATGAGTGAAGCAAATCTGAACACCGATGAAGTTGCCGCGCGAGCCCGCGCCCTGATTGAAACCGACGTCTCGGCTCGTGTCGCTGCGGTAACGGCCATAGCCGTAGCCGCGAACGAATACGACGCCGCGGACGCCCGGCTCAAGGAAGCCATCAAGGCGGCGGAGGTCCGTCTAAAAGAAGCCGCCAACACTCACGCGACAGCGTGGAAGGCGGCCTTGAGTGCCGGCTGGAGCGACAAGAGTCTCCGCGCAACGAGCGTTCGCGCACCCGGACAATCAGCACCGAAGGTTCGGAAGCCGCGCGCTGCGGCAGCAGTCACCGCAACACCTCACGACTGACAGTTACCAAGCTCCAGCCGACACAGTAAGCCCCGCCTGAGCATGTAGCTCGGCGGGGCTTTGTCGTGCCGTGAAAAGCGCTTTTGACCATGAATTGCTTCTCAGTGGGACCGAGTTGCACTCCGCTCCCACGGGCGTAAAGGGTGCTCCGCAGATTCCTACGGAATCCGACCTACGGCCGCCCTTGACTCCCGCTCCGCTGCGTACAACGAGCTTAATTACCAGTCGATGGCGAGCCATCGGCTGATAGCCGAAATATCGACATAGTTCAGGCCCCTTGCTGTCTGACGTCGATGGTCTGCCGCACTGAGAAGGGAACAAATCATGAATGACCCACTGCCCGTCTATACGCTGCCGGGGTGCAAACAATGCGACCTCACCAAGCACGTGCTCGACAGCACGGGAATGCCGTACGTAGTAGTCGACCTGGCTACAGACGAGTGCGCCGTCGACACTGTAAAACAGCTCGGCTACGGAGCCGCTCCGGTCGTCGTCGACGGTGCAGCAAGCTGGTCGGGGTTTCGCCCCGACCAGATCAAAGCCCTAGTAGCGGCTCGGTCCGACGAGCTACGCACGGCGCCGGCGACTGCGACAGATGAGGGGTCCCACTCATGGGAGTAGCCAACCGCCGGCCGACGATCGCCGAACCACAACGACGCGCGCTCACCCCCGCGGAAGCGGGCGAGCGGTTGGGACTCAGTAGCAAGGAACTCGCACGACTGCGGGACCGTGGAGAAGGCCCCGCCTTCGTCACGTTCACGCAGAAGTCCGTCCGCTACCTACGGTCCAGCGTCGACGACTGGGACGTGCAAAACACAACTTGGGACGACAAGCTATCGGCCTAATGAGGCTCACCGACCTAGGTCTAGGCCCCGGCTCTGTTCTGGAGTCGACGCCCTGTATTCACGGCCCTCGGGTGCCGCGTGCTTCCCACGCACGCGGCTCCAGGCCGCAGGGGTGAGGTAATTGCGCTTGTTCACATCGACAATGCGCTGCAGCTCGGGATCGAGTGCAGGAGAGCCGTGATCGTCCGTAGATGGATCAACCTCAGGTCGCGCCATTTCTGAGTGAACCTCGGCAAGCGAGGCAGGCGGCCGCTCTCCCGCGTAAATGGCCTTCGCACGCAGCTCCGCAAGAAACTCAGCGCCGGCTCCTGGTATCCCAGTGTGATCCATCTCCTCGTAGAGCCGACCATCCTCGGTGTACGTCGCACCATCACGCTCGACGTAAGTCACGCCGTCGATGTGGTCATCAAGCATGCGGTCGAATTTGCGCTGCTCCTCACTTGCGCGAAAGTCATCCGCGAGCATCCCTGCAGCGATGGCGTCAAGACCATCGTCGTCACTGGCGGCAGCGTCGGTCATATTGTCTCCTTCAAATCGTGCTGGTCAGCGTCAGCGAGGGCGCGGCGCACGCTCGACATGCCAACCTGCAACGCCTGGGCGATGGCCGCCCAGGTCGCCTTCTCGGCGCGCATGCGTCGGGCGATCTCGATGCGCTCCGGGGTCATCACGGCAGGCCGCCCGCCGAGCCGGCCGCGGGCCCTCGCGGAAGCGAGGCCAGCGCGGGTGCGGTCAGAAATGATGCGGCCATTCATCTGCGCGAAAGCGGTACAAATATCAAAGAACAACTCGCCGCCCGCCGCGGTGGTGTCGAACGGCTCGGTAAGCGATTTGAACTCCACACCCCGCGTCCCCAACTCGGAAGCGATCGACACGACGTCGGCCATCGACCGGCCCAACCGGTCGGCGCTACGGACCAGCAACGTGTCACCACGGCACAGAAACTCCATACAGTCGGCCAGGCCCGGTCGGGCGGCATTCTTGCCCGTCAGCCTGTCCGAATAGATGAACTCGGCCCCCGCCGCTCGGAGCGCGTCGGTCTGCGAATCCAGGTTCGGATCCTGCATGGAAACGCGGGCATAGCCAACAACCCTCACGACCCGCTACCTCCCGTAATCCGTCTCGGTGCCTAGCCCTTGGTCCGGCGCCCGGTATCCTCGCGCCTCGGCGGTGCGCCCCTGTGCCGGCCGTCCAATCGTCGTGGCACTCGTCGGGAGATTGCGTTTGTGCACGTCGATGATCCGCTGCAGCTCCGGCGCGAGAGGAATCGTCTGGACCGGCGCCGGCTGTGCTCGGTCGACGGCGATCTGGTCGAACACAGCCACCAGCTCCGCGGGACGCACCGCGAGATACCCCGTTGCCGGCTGGGACCGCTTCGACTGCTCATTCCACAGCCCCCGGTCGACACGGGAGTAGTTCAGCGTGAAAGCTGACTGCTCGGCCACCTGGTCAAGGAAGAGCTTGCCGGTACGTCCGTTCCCCTCCCGGCTAAAATGAGCCTGGTTGATGTTCGCGTAGACGAACGCAACCATGGACACGAACTCCTCCCTCGGCATGCCGGGCAGATCCGCATTACGGATCGCCTCGGCGGCGTTTCGCCAGTACTGCTGAATCTGATTCGGTGCGGCGAAAGCATGATCGCCCTTGACCATCCCGTGCGGCCGGACCACGCCCGCCCAGTTCGGGTACAACTCCGAAAACATCGCCGTATGTAGCTGCCGGGCGTGCGCCAAGTCAAACGACCGCTCGATCGGAATGGCCCCGCGTTGGATAGCATCTCGCGCGTCATCGACGAGAAAATCTTCGAACCGCTGCAACTCAACCCGGTCGCGGATTCCCTCGGTGTTTCGCATCACATGAACTCCGCCTGTCTCCCCGAGCGGATACAGCGTCGACAGAAAATCCGGGTAGGACGTATCGAATTGTTCCCCGGACGGCATCAGGGCGTGTCAGTTCGTCCAGGTCGAATCTCGGCTCGGGCAAGAGCCCTGAACTGCTCGCGCGAAATCTTCTCCATCGCCAGGAGGAGCGCTAGCTCGACGTCGCGCCGTGACGCCTCGCGTCCCTCGTGCGCATCGCTTCCGAAGTTGCTCACAACCCGCATCGCGGTGTCCGGATCCACACCCTCAAAGAGCTCCGGGTACAGCGCCCGAACATCGTATCCACCAGCCACAAAAAACCCCTTCGTTGTTACTCCATTCTATCAGAAGTGCTCATAAACGTTATGATTAGCTTTTGGCAATTATGGAATACGGCAACGCCCCCAGGGGTTCCGAACTGCGAACGATGCTCGATGCCCATGGCAATTGAGGGCACCGTTGACGATCATTGCTGGTGCTGCCCGGCGTGCAGATTCGTCCGACACGTTTGACGTTTCCTTCTCGATGCCGCCCAGAGGAGGCCGGGGATCCCATTGCTGACGAGGCCGTGGGAGAGGTAGCGTCACCATCATGTGCGGCAGATTCGTGGTCCCCAGCACGACAGATGAGCTGCTGAGCGTCTTCGACGCCACCGGCGACGACGCCGTCGAGTGGCAGCCCTCATACAGTGTTGCCCCCACGGACCGGGCGCCGATCGTTCGCGAGTGGATCCACGACGAAACAGTGCAGCGAGACGTGGGCTTGGCGTCGTGGGGATTGAAGCCAGGTTGGGCCAAGTCCGGTGGCCCGGCGCCGATTAATGCACGCCTGGAATCGGTGGCCAGTAACGGCATGTTCCGCAGCGCGTTTACCAGCCAACGGTGTCTGGTGCCCATGGCCGGCTACTTCGAGTGGCAGCAGATGGACGACGGCAAGCAGCCCTACTTCCTCCACAGCGACAACGACCTCCTGGCCGCAGCGGGTCTCTACGCGGCCCGCCAGGAGGGAGACGTGTGGAAGATCACGTTCACGATCATCACCCGGCCGGCCCGGGACGCGTCCGGGCAGATCCACGACCGTATGCCCGTGTTCTTGACCCCGGACGTGTGGGACCAGTGGTTGCGGCCCGAGAAGATCACGGACACGGAGGAAGTACTCTCCATGCTTGACCGCAGCTCCGTGGCGGTCGCGAAGACCGTGACGGCATACCCGGTCGCTCGCACCGTCAACAATGTCCGCACGCTCAATCGCGAGGACCCGTCCCTGATCGAGCCTGCGGCCACGAAGGGGTAGACCCCGCATTCAGCGCAGCCGATTGAAGTAGCTCGGAGGGGTACCCAGCACTATCCACACACATCCATGGCCGTGCGCACGCCTGGATGAGGAAAGCCGTCTACGTCGCGTGGGAACACAGATGAGCACACCGCAGCTGGGTCTGGGCATCCGCCGTCGAACGCGGGTGATATTTCCTCGCCCTGTCGCGGCGCTGTAGCCAAGCAACGACTTCGGGCAGCAGCCCACGGTACGCATGCAAATCTGCACAGTGAGCGGTGGGTGCAAATAGTCAATTTTCGGTCACAAGGTTCTACGCGCGACGGGTGCACTCGTCACGAGAAGCTCGGCATCGACGAGTTCGTGGTGTTTAGCCAAAAGTATCTGAGCGCGACGGGCATCAGTGGGCTTTGTCATGCCGTAAACCCCATCAACCAATGTGTCTAGGTGATCGTGTGCCCGTCGGAGGACTACCGGCATTGAGAGCTTTCCGTAGAGGGTGGCTAGTGACTCTGCAGGGAATAGTGCGCGCGCGTCCAATACCGCCCTAGCAGCTGCCTCCATTTTTGTGAGAGCGGTTCCCGAGGGCTTGACGAGTGGGAAGACGGAATACGTCAGGTCTGGTGATATGCGGAAGTCGCCCTTAAGAGCGCCAGAAAAGGTGCGCACCCACATGGTGAATGCTTTTGATTGCAGGAATGCGAAGATCCACAAAGGCGCCCCTTCGATATGGCCAACCCCATTGCCTGCGATGCTTGTCGCGTCATAGTAGGCCATCGGAATGTAGTCCCGGTTCTCGCTACTGTGGAACGGAACTGCAAGCCATGAGGTTGTGGGCTGGCGAATTTGTGTGAAGAGAGCAGGAGTCCCAGCGGCAGTAACGACCGAGGGCGTGGGACTTTGTGCCCGAGCCGCGGTAACAAGGGCAAGGCGGCGCTGCAACTCAGGGGAGCTAGCAATATCCGACGGTGTTACGTCGGTGAGCCAGAGACACCAGCGAGCGTCACCGTGAAGCATGTTCTGTGCTTGCAGGAATGGGCGAATATATTTAGCGGCAATTGGGTCGGCCATGACTGCGTCGTAGTCCTCGGGCTCGACAATGAGTCCGCCCCCGTCTGTTGGTTGGCTGCCTTTGATCATCGCCGGGAGTCCTGCGACCAAAGGTCGCCTTCTCTTCGCGGGCGCCGGTTGATCGGAGTCGATGAGGTAGAAGTCGAGCGCCTTTGGGTGCACCTCAATTGGCTGGCCGTTTATATCCGGGTAATCGAAGAGCCGTTTCTGCTTGACCGTGCCGATACGGGAGAACCCGATGATGGTGCAGTAGACAACGGCCGCGTTGGCGGCTTCTGAGGTCCAACGGAAGGTACGGTGACCGAAATCTACGGCATAGCCAGCGGCGCGGAGCATTGGGTCCATGGCGCGCGCTTGGTCGCCCTGGGCGATCGAGTTCGTGGACACGAAAGCAGTCCGAGCTGAGGTTCCGCGAGTGTAGGCAAGCGCCTTCCCATACCAAGCACCAACGTAGTCGAGGCGCCCGCTCCGCTGTCCGCGCGCTTCGGGAAGATCCATGAAAGCAATGCGATTGTCTTCCTGCTGCTGTCCGTCCATGCGGGCCATGCCGACAAACGGGGGGTTACCGAGGACGATCGTGTTGTCTGTGGCGGGTACTAATTCTGCCCAGTCGATTCTCAGGGCATTGTCGATGCGGATAGTCGCCGCTTCTGAGATCGGGAGCCGGTCTGGGGCTCGTCCAAATTCTTGGGAGAGACGAAGATTGGCTTGGTGGTCGACGAGGAACATCGCGGTCTCGGCGATCTTCGCCGGCCACTCCTCGATTTCGATGCCGAAGAATTGGCTTTGGCTAACCTGCAGATCATCGGCCGCTTCGTAGTCGGCGAGGACCTCATTGTTAGTGACATCGCGGATGGCCAGGAGAATGTCCAGCTCCAGGGCCCGCATATCGCGGTACGCGACGACCAGAAAATTACCGCAACCGCACGCAGGGTCGAGGAATGTCATTGTCCCCAGTTGCTTCTGCAGCGTCCTTAGCTTGTCCACATTGCCGTGCGCGCGAACAAATTGCGCACGGAGCCCGTCCATGAATAAGGGATTAATGGTCTTGAGAATGTTCGTTTCGGAGGTGTAGTGCTCACCCAGAGCGCGGCGCTCGAGACGAGATTTGACCACTTGGAACATGGAGCCGAAGACGGCAGGACTGATTGCACCCCAGTCAAATTGTGAGCAGGCGATAAGTGCCTGTCGCATGCTCGCGTCGAACGGTGGGATCTCTATGTGCTCTGAGAAAAGACCACCGTTGACGTACGGGAACGGTTGGATATCCTCCGATAGGCGCGGAGAACGCATCTTCTCGGGCCGGTTCAATGTTGTGAAAAGGGTGTCGAGGGTCCCGCCAAGGCTGTCGCCGTCCTCACGGCTGTGCTCAAGCAGGTCCTGAAATAGCCCTCGTGGCCAGAGCCCGGTGTCATCTCCGAAAAGGAGGAAGAGAGTTCGAGTCATGAAGACGGAGGTCTCATGATCGCTGAAATGGTCGCCAGATATCTCCGTGTAGAGCTGGCCCATCAGCTTCACGGCCTTGCCATTAACGATTTCCTCTTCCGCGCGGGTGTAGTCACGCTTGACATATCCGGCCAAGAAGGCAAAACGGTCGATCTCCTTCTCAAGATTTTTAGTCTCGATGAGTTGAGTTTCTGCGCGACCCCCCTTGTCGAAACGTGTCAGTCGGATATGGGCGAAGTCTGAGACCACTACTGCGTTGGGGAACTCCTCCGCGCTGAGTCCGGCAAGGTAGTCGAACGCCTGGTCCTCAGCTTTGTCGAGGTCGAGGCCTGCGCTCTTCTGCTCGACGAGGAGCATGCCTGGCCAAAACATGTCGATTCGCCCGCGGTTTCCGGTGGACAGGCGAGCGGCTCGTTTCTCGAAGAAAGCCACACGTCGACGGTCGATCCCGAAGATCGCAAGAAAGTCGTTCCAAAACGACTGGGTGTCCCCGATTTCGTAAGTGGAGCCCGCCCACTCAGCAGCGAACAGTGCCGCGCGCGCACGAATCTCTTTCATGGACAATGTTGGTGCGGGCAATTGAAGCCACCTTCGGGTTCGGTGCAAGCCAGAATTCAAGCGCTTGGACACGCCCAGACCGAGGCTACCGGCTCGTGCACGAGTAGGACTGCCTCGCGGCGGCAGCGTCCATTTGAACTACACCGCAGCCTGACGAGTGATCAGGCGGTAAATTTCGCCTAGCTACGGTCGTGTTCGATTTGGTCGACGCTGCTTCTTGACAGCTCCTTGGGTTCAACCTGACACAAGACTTGGATCCGGGTCGGGCGGGTGAAGACTTGGTCACGTCTCTGACCAGTGGTGGAGCCTTTCAACGGTCTTGACCCGTAGCCGTGAATATTCGCTTCTGTGGACACCGCTTGTGGTGCGGGTGAGCACCGTCGCTCGGTAAGTCGCCCGGCGTGGTTGAGCACCACCTAAGTAGGCTTTTTTCACCGTGTGTCAGCAGGCATGAGGAACGGCCCACAGGCTGCCACTGCGGAGCCCGTCTATGGCCGCCAGGCGATGGCCGCCAGGCGATGGCCGCCAGCGGGCAGCCAGCTCCCCGGCAGGTGGCTCAAATTCTCATCACATACGGGAACACACCGTTATTGCCAGCGCGTGATGGGGAACGCCACTGGTGCTGAGCGACATCATCACTGGTGCTCTCTCGCACGATCGGTGGTGCTGAACCGCGCGATCAGGTGGTGCTCAAAGCCTCAAATACTCAGCCGCTCTCCTTGGTCAAGTCATCTCCGCCGGACGATTGTCAAACGAGAGGTCACCATGTATGCCCGTTTGGAGGCAACTCACTGTGATTTCTTGGGAGGCCGAGGTGGTGGCTTCTCGCCTTCTTGGATGCGCTTAAAGACCTCTTCGACATCCGGTCGTGGTCGAGGCTCGGGAACCGGTTTACTCATCATCTGACTTCTTGGAATGGCCGCTGTCGGAATGTGTCAGAGTCGTGAAAACGTCTTGAACCTCAGGGCGCTCGGGTGGTTTCTGTTGGCTGGGGGACTCGGGTTTGGACATATGGATCCGTTTCTGTTGGGAGAACTCCGCTGACGATTGAAGCAAGTAGTAAAGCCACCACGCTGCCTGTGAGGAGTCTGAAGCCCAAGACCATGGCCCTGGCTCGTTTCACATTCAGCGCGTCGCGCTGTTCGATTTCATGTGCCCTGATTTCAAGAAGGTTGTCTTGCAAATCCGCGAGATGCATGTCTGCATCGACGTACTTGTTGAGGAGCTGTCGAGCTGAAACTACGCCGAGGGAGAGGGGGCGGATTGCCCTCGTTGCAATGACGATTGTGGCAATGGAAAGTATGAGTGGCGCAACTGCCAGAAGGTCTTTGTGCGCTGGGCTGAGGAGAGAGAGACTGGCGGCAACAACAACGGCTGCTGCCGTCGTTGTGTATGCAGCCTTGGTCTCGATCGTTCTCGTACGTTCGGCCGACCGTTCACCATGTACGTCGAGTTCGACTTGGAGGGCAACGATGCGTTGCGTTCGCATGGACTCCCATCTCCGGGCAGCCAGGCGATCCAGGAACTTCATTGGCGGTGGAAAGGGACAACGCCCCGTACGTAGCCGCTTCCACCGCAATGTTCACTCATAGCAAGAGGCTACCGGGCTTCAAGCGTCGTGTCCGCGAGCTGACGTTAGGGGGCAGAAGCGACCAGGCCACCACCCTCGCTTTCCCTTGAACAGTTCACGAAGAGGCCCTTTTCACTTGCTCGTCTTATTCTGTTTCACATTCTTCTGGCCCGCGAAATTGTCTATGTATCCGCTGGAAAGCGGATGGCCACGAGCGCAAGATGGGCGGCTTCAGCGCCGGCGCCGAGACGGATAGGATCTGAACGGAGGGCGGCTGCTCTGCACTGTCGGGGGGACAAAGTAATGGCGTTCAAGAAGCGAACCGCACCGGAACTAACGGCCGAAACACCGGAAAAGCTGTTTCCCTTACTGCCTCGGACTGGCGCCAATGCAGACTCGCTGTGGTCGCAACAGACGGATCTATTGCGCGAATATGCGCCCAAGCGCCTAAATACTAAAGATCTCGCGATTGAACTACCAACAGGCACCGGCAAAACCCTCACTGGCCTGTTGATCGCAGATTGGAGGCGACGGCAAGGACTCGGGCGTGCGATTTTCGCTTGCCCCACAGTGCAGCTTGTGAAGCAGGTTGTGGCCGCCGCAGCGAAGGAGGGCATCGCGGTGGTCGATCTATCGGGACCATTCACGGAATGGGATTCAACAGCCAAAGCAGACTACGAGCGCGGCAGGGCAACTGCAGTAGTCGCTTATAGCTCGATCTTCAATGTATCGCCGAAGTTGATCGAGGCCGATGTCATCGTTTTTGACGACTCGCATGCTGGCGAACAGTACGTGTCAAAGGCCTACACGGTCGAAGTCTCCCGGTCATCCCACCCGGATATCCACAGTGCGATCCTAGAGGCAGTCGCACCGATGCTGAGTGGCGAGAGGTACAACCAGCTCATCATGAATAGTCCTGGTGCCGGAACGAGGCAGTTGGTCGATGCGCTCTTTCTCGCCCAGCGTGACGATCTGCTCGCACCGATAGGGCGATCGCTCAGTCTCTTCGGTGACCGTCCGCCCACTGACAAGGTCGCCCGCAGCCAGAAGTACGCATACGCGTCTATCAGCGAACACCTATCTGCGTGCACTCTCTACCTGTCATGGTCAAAGGTCGAGGTCCGCCCCACGACGCCGCCAACATTCGAGAATCACCTTTTCGCGAACGCAAACCAACGGGTGTACCTCTCAGCGACCCTTGGTGCGGCTGGCGAGTTGGAGCGAGCGTTTGGTCGGCCATTCATCAAGCGCTTGTCACTGCCGCCGGAAGCACCCACTCCCAAATCTGGACGTCGGTTCTTGGTCTTCCCGCACCTCGTTCCCGACATCGACTCGGACACGCTCACGAAAGAACTGATCGCTACAGTCGGGAAATCGATCATCATCACTCCTAGTGACGCGGCAACTCGCGTTGCGGAAAAGACCCTCATTCCGCGCGGTTGGGAGGTTTTCAGAAAGGGAGACGTCGAACAATCATTCGACGATTTCGCCGCAGCGGACCAGGCTGTCGTTCTCCTAGCAAACCGATACGACGGCATCGATCTTCCGGGACACGCTTGCCGTTCTGTGGCTCTCGTCGGGTTTCCCGGCGTAACCAACCTTCAGGAGCAGTTCTATGCAACGCGCGCCCGCTCGTCGGCTGTGTCAGAGGAGAGAGTTCGCAGCCGGGTGGTGCAGGGAATCGGCCGATGCACACGCGGTCCGCGAGATTGGGCGCTCGTCATCATCGCGGACGCGGACACGACCACCTATCTCTCTCGAGCTGAAGTTCGCGAAACACTCAACCCCGGCTTGCAGGCGGAGGTGCTTTTTGGACTCGAACAATCTGAAGCGTCGGTCAAGAACATTCGTGACAACGTCACAGCGTTCATGACGCAGGGCAAGGAATGGCGCACCAACGCCGAACCAGAAATCACGGAGATCAGCAGCGAGGTTGAATACAAGGTGGCGCCCGCCGCCCCCGGCCTTGCTAACGCCGCCAAGCACGAGGTCGAAGCGCTCGAGAGGATGTGGCATGGAGACTGGCATTCAGCCAGCACGAAGACCCATGAAGCAGCGACCGAGCTCAATTCCTACCCGGAAGCGCGCGGATATCAGGCGACATTACTCTTCCGCTCAGCTGTCCTCATGGACAAGGCCAGTCGAGCGGCTGGAGATCCCGCAATGGCAAAGGCTGCAGATGCTCTCGCGGACCAGGCCGTGCGTGCGGCTACACCCGCGACCTGGATGAACGCATTCCTGCCCTTCGACGGACGTGAATCTGCCGCTGTGAGCGCGCCGCTCGCCAGCTCGGTGCAGCGTCTCAGTACAGTCATCGACGAAGTCGGCAGCGCTGCCAAGCTCCAGCAGACATTCGTCGACATGTTTGAGGGGCTTTCGCAGATCGACCACAGAGCGTATGAGCCGGCGCTCACCTCGCTTGGCATGCTGCTAGGTGCTGAGGCGTTCAAACCCTCAGGCGATGGACGCACAGATGCCGCGTGGTGCTGGGATAACGAGCTCTGGATCACGCTTGAGGCGAAGAGCGAGCACAAACCAGCCGGGACGATCGGAATCGACGACGTCCGTCAGGTAAACGGTCATCTGAAGCTTGTAGCCGACGACAGGACGGCTGCCATTCCCGCGCGCAACGCAGCGGTGATGATCTCCCCGCGAACAACCGTGAAGAGAGAAGCAATGGTAGTGGCGGATGGCAATGCATGGAGAGTTACCCCAACAGTGATGGTCGACCTCGCGACCGAAGCCGAGCGACTATGGGTCGTTCTCCAGACCCTCCGCAACATTAAAGTCTCTGACGACCGTCGGGACGGGATCGCAGCCGCACTACGAAGCGCTCGTCTGTGCCCAGAGGACATTCTTGACAGGCTAACGACGGTGGCGATCGGCAAAAGTTGAAACACCGCCGATCGCGCGTAGCATAGATTCATTTAGCTGGGCCGAAGGTGTGACTGTTGGTGGTCTTTGGCGGTGTTCTGTGCTCGCTATTCGGCGTCGTCGCTTGTCAGGGACTTGCTGTCAGATTGATCTGGGAGAAATCCGAGGGCGCGCGTTCGGCGGTAGAAGGTAGCTCGGGACATCCCGAGGTCGAGCGCGACCTGCGCCGCTGTCTCCCCGCCGTCTATGAGTCGGCGAGCGTTGCGGATTTGGCTGTCCGTGATGATCCGCGGGCGACCGCCCAGATCCTTGCCGGCCGCGCGGCGTTTGGCGATCGAGTCGACAACGCGCTCTCGCTTGATTTCATGTTCCATCTGCCCGAGCGCCGCCATGATCGTGAACAGCATGGACCCCATCGGTGTCGCTGTGTCGACGTCGCCGCCGCCCAGGTTCAGCACCCGGAGGCCAGCGCCGCGGCCGCGGAGCTCCTCGGCGAAGGCGAGCATGTTCTGCGTCGACCGGCCCAGCCGGTCCAAGGTAGTGATGACGAGAGTGTCGCCGACCTCGAGGGCGTCGAGGGCACGGTCGAAGTCCGGGCGTGATGCTCGAGCGCCGGAGGTGCCGTGGTCAACGTAGAGATCGTCGCGGCGGACGCCGGCGGCAAGGATGTCGACCTGTTGCCGGTCGGTGGATTGCTGGCGCGTCGATACGCGTGCGTAGCCGATCAGCTTCGTCACTCTGCTCCTGGTGTGTCTCATAACTAACGGTGAGTGCCGCAATTCAAGCAGGAGGTTATGCGACGTTGTTATGAGACTCGCCGCGTCGCGAGATTCTGCCAATCTTGAGAGGCGACGAAGCTGGGGCATGAGACGTCTTATATCCCTAGAGATATGAGACAAAATGGTTGCAGTTGAGCCCTCCCATCGCGCATCGACACCGTACGTGCAAACACACGCCCTATTCCCGCAGCCTCAAGAAACGGGTGGGCAATTTCCGAACCGCCTTATGCGAACGAGGACCGCGAATCAGAAAGTACTTCGAGGTCCAGACTTTCGGATGCTCTCCATGCCGCGTAGGAGAAATCGGTGTCGCTTACGAGATTGGCTTTGAACGTCGATACGGCATTGCCGACAGGACTGAGGACAGATGACTGCAGCTGCGCGCACCAGTCTTCCCAAAGTCGGAGGACGGTCGTCATGTCAACGGATTCCGGGTTGGTGCCCCATGCTGCGAGGTTGGCGGCGAGTAGTTCCGAAATCCGATCTAAGGTGAGGCTCTCGCGTCTCTCGTTTCTGCGGCGCCCGTGGACGTTCGCGGCCGCCCAGTCCCATCCAGGGTCGGCGTCCTCCGCGTTGATGAGGTGTCTACTCGGGATGATCACGTGCAATGTGAGACGCCGTCCTTTTTGGGTCCACTGGTCGGCCCCGACACGGAGTTCTTCGACGTGGTCGAGGACTGATCCGAATGCTCCGGCTCCTCCCACGGCTGATTGCGCTTTTTTGCGGAGTTTCTGGAAGGTTGGGTACACCTCGTCCGGGAAGGGGAAACGGGTAAATACGCGTCCGATTCGATCAGCGAGATTCCGCGCAACTTCGCTTTGCTCCATCGTTGTTCGACGTGAAATGAGTAAGCGATCCCGCAGCATCGACTTCGGAACGGAGGCCATTTGCTCTACGTCGGCGAGCTGGGCAGGGATGGAACCTGCTGGAGGTAGGTAAAGCCGCAAGGGTAGTTGTCCCTTGCGCGCGGCTGAGAGCATCGCAGCGTCGGCGGGGACAACCGGCGCGACCAAGCACAATTGCTTACTGTCCTGAACGACGTCACAGGTTTGGCTCAAAATAACGACGCCGTGCGGGGTCGCGCGACGATCAGGAGTGCCGTCCGCCAAGACGGGCAGCCATTCGAGCGCAACGACATCTCCTTGTCGCAACTGATCCACGGAAACAATCGCCTCGCCCGCGAGCATGCCTTAGGCGCCCAGCCGGTCGCGTACCGTCAGGGAGCTCGCTTGAATTACGGCATCACTGGGTGTCTGTCCTACGAGCCGGTGAAACAGGCTCATTCCATTCGACGAGCTGAGAAGCGATGCCCTCCGGTTCTCAGGGGAATCCCCTAGCTCTGCGACAGCAGTCAAGAGGAATGACAGCCGTTCTTGGTGCTGTGACGCCATCGCGCCGCCTGCGATCCAGTTCTGGATTGAGCGTCTCGACACGCCAAATAGACGGCCTAGCTGATCGGCTGTAAGTCCCGACGTGTCTCGAAGTTGAGCAACAGAATTCTCGGCACTCTTGGATTCCAGGGGGCTGAACGACGGCAGTGTGGAGGCACGGGCGGCCGGGCTCCAAGAGGGGAATGCGATGGGCGTTGCGGTACCGTCGCTTGTGAAGGAACTCTGAAACATCGGCTCGAGCGCCCTGTGCAACATGGTTGCGTTAGTTTCGGATCCGATGCCGAATATCGGCACAAATGCAAGTCCGACCGTCGTGGTGAGGACCAGAGCTGTTTGAAGGTTTGGGCGCTTCTGGGTGAGACGTGTCAGGGAATCAGGCTGGGTTGCTGTCTGCATGAGGTGTCCTCGTTCCGAATTCGTCGATAAACCCCGTCTTGATGATGAACTTGAAAAAGTCGTAAGCGGCATCGGACATTCGGCCCGCTTGCGCGAGGACCCCTTCGAGGTCGAATGCTGCATTGACTTCGATCATGGCGTCAATGTCGAGGATCCATGATGGGCCAGGGACGGGTGCTACCGAGGGATCTAACGTCGTGCCAGGCGCCATGACGCCGGAGCGAACCTGCAATATCCCACCGCCGAC
This sequence comes from Cryobacterium sp. MP_M3, assembly GCF_015752155.1. GTDB lineage: Bacteria > Actinomycetota > Actinomycetes > Actinomycetales > Microbacteriaceae > Cryobacterium. Next base: position 34,279 of record NZ_JADOVI010000018.1, read on the forward strand.
GGAGAATTGCGCTTGGTTGAGGTTCTGAAGCAACACCACGTCGGCTGAGGCCGGCGTCGGGAGCGACTGATACCCGAGCACCTGAGGGGTGACAAGCTCTCCGAGCCTCCCCATGAGCTCGGGGTCCGCGATCCTATTTAGGTACCGGACTCCCACGCGTTCGACGTAGCGGATGTCGACGTTCGCCTGGAGGAGATCCAATACGACCCGAAGGTGCTCAGCGAAGTCAGGCCAACCCGGGTAGTCCTGCGTATATATGGAAAGAAATGTTCTTCCCAGACTTACGTGCCGCTTTCGGTCAATGGAACTCCATTGATGCACTGTGCCCACTTCATGCTGCTGCACGCCTGTGGGACCAACGGAAAAGGTCATCTCTGGTGTCGAGGAGTAGAGGGGATATTCAGACAGTGTCACGCCGAACGCTTGCGCGATGGGCGTGAGATTCTCGCTTTGGAGGTAAGCGAGCTCGGGCCACCTCAGCTGGAAAAGGACGAGCTCCAGCGGGGCGGTCTGCAGCCGGACACGGGTTTCGGAATCACCTGTGAACGGGCGGTAGCGCTCTCGATCGGTCATGCTTCACACTCTACTTCACACCTGTGACATGCCGCTCGACTCCGTCCGGGCTCATGCAAACATAGGATCGGCTCGCGTCGTTCGACTAGGCGCGCGATGCGGGTTGGTCACCGTGCATCCTTGTCTCGTAACCTAAGCGTGCCGTAACCCATGGGATACGAGGCGGTGGACCCCCGGAGCTCGAGCACTCGTAGTGTTGGGCCCGCCACCTGGTGATCAAGGCATCATCCCCTCGTAACGGAACATGCGGCAACCCAACCCTTTCAAACGTTGCCCGAGACGCGTCGTTAGGCTCGCGGCATGGGTATCCAAATTCGAATGGCTGAGGATCAAGACTTTCAAACGACCGAAGCAATCGAGAACCGCGCCGACGAGCTCCTGATTGATTTTCTTCAGGCAACCAATTGGCCAGCCTCGACTTCCGCAGAGGAACGCGCCCAAACGCCGGGGTTCACTCTGCTCGCCGTTGAAGAAGACGGTGGCCGGACCATCGGTTTTGCTCAGGTCACTGAGGCTGATGAGTCTGCGCACCTAGAACAGATCGCCGTGCTGCCCGAATTCGGACGGCTTGGATATGGCCGACAGCTCGTCCACGCCGCCGCAGACGAGGTGCGACGGCGCGGTTATCCGCAGGTTACGTTGAGAACCTTCGCCGGCGTTCCGTGGAACGCGCCCTTTTACGCGACATGCGGTTTCGCTCAGTCGGAGCCAGAGTCCCACTTTCAGCACGAACTCGTGGCCACCGAAAAGGAACTAGGTCTGCCGACGCACGGGCCGCGAATTCAAATGACACGCCTTCTCTGAAGTCTCATAGCCCACTTGTTTCATATCCCATGGGTTGCGAGACATCCATTGTCGTGCTCAACCTCGTGCGTATGACGCCCGGTCATCGGGCTTAATGTCGGGCGGGGCAAACGCGTCACCCGAGATTGCAGAACTCCACGAAAGCGGGAACGGTGGGGGAATGCCCGGTCACCGTCCGGCTTACGGGACGGGCTAGTCGGTATCCCGGGGGCGGTCTACGCGTCGGAGTGGTTGATGAGAGGATCTTCAGTATGGGGGCGACTCAGGACGATGAACTGCGGGGCCTGCAAGCACGGGCCTACGGTCCTAATGCCGACATCCGTCACGACTTTCCAGCACAAGTACGGCTTCGGGAACTCGAGGACTCGAGACGGCAACTGGCGCCGAAACTTCTCGATGCGGTTATGCCCCCTGCGCCTACCATCGATCCGACCGACGTGTCCGGCAGCGAAGAAGAGTCCCATCTCGTTGCTGATGAGCAGGACCGCCCGACTCACGAATCTCTAAGACGTCTTGCTCGTCTCGCTCTTGCCGTTGGGGGCTGGCTCGCCCGTGTCCGCCGCTCGACCGTTTTGATCGCGCTCGGTCTCGCCGTCATCGTGAGCGTCATCGCGGCCGCCCTCATTCTTGTCGAGCGGGTCCAGCCCGATCCCCTCCAGACCGGAGCCGACCAGGTCGCCCGACTGTCAATCGATCCGAGCTATCAGGTCCCCGGCAAGTTCCAGAACATCGCAGCTGAGGGCGATGCTGTGCAGGCCTTCCATGACTTCTACGGGCTCCGTGCGGTCGTCGCGGACGGCGGCTGGTTCAGTAGCGGCGGAAAGGGCGAGTGCCTGAACGTCTTCTTGGCGGCGGACGGCGAGAACTCCGACTCAAATTCGTTCTCGGGGCAGATCAGAGGCGGTTGTGCTGCGGGACCGTTTCCGGCGATGACCCAGTTGATGGCGGACGACGAGGGCCTTCCCGACGAACTGCGATCGGCGTTCCCGGGACCGACCGCCCTGCAGTTCGTCTACGACAAAGCGAACCAAGAGATCGTGATCTTCGCGGGCGAATAACGTTCCCTAACGCCACTCCACCGACACTTCGGAACTTCGAAGAATTCGCGCCGAATCTGCTGCCGTGGACGTCCGTCAATCGGGCGGCATCTCGATGTTCGCCAGGTCAGGGACAGCATCGATGCTCCGGGCCTGTGCAGCCGCGCGCGCGGCCGTCTCTAGCTACTCCTGCCAGTGGCTTCAACGGAGCAACTTGGGGACGATGCAAAGAACCGTGGTCAGGCTCGGCGGGAAAGATGGCGCGTCATTGAGTCATTTCAACCTCACCAGATCCACCGTCGATCCGCCTAGAAAGGTACATGGTCGGCGAAGGCGATGGCCTGTTGGATCGCCTCGATCCCAAGCACCCAGCACAACCAGATAGCTGACAGCGCGAGAAGCAGCGCAATCACCGAGATCGCAATCCTTAGCGTCTTGCGAGGTGTGGCAAGAACAGACATTACGGATGCCCACGCAGAAAACGCCGGAATAAGAACAGACGCAACCATCACCCCCAGACGGCTGGGAATCTGGGCAGCGTAATACGAGCTGGGATGATCATCAGGGTCAAAAATGAACCCGGAAATAAATGCAAAGTATGTCGACACCAGCGACAGGCCTAGAAGCGCGAAAGCCATAGCCAGCCAGGTGCCCCCGCTCCACTGCTTCCCCATGGGGATCAGTCAACCATGGCTTGAACAGGGACAAGTTTCAACGGTCATTCCCCATAGGGGGCGACAGCGGCAGTTCAGTCCCTGGAACGGCGTTCAGCCCGAGGACGGCGGTACCGAGGCGCCGCCGCGCAGCGCCACCTGGAGGTTCAGCTCGTCGCCGGCCTGGAGCTGGCGGCTGGTGAGCGGGTTGAGGAAGCCGAGGTCGTCGTCCGTGATGCTGAAGCGGTCGGCGATGTCGTTGAGCGTGTCGCCGGCGACCGCACGGTAGGAGAGCGGGGCACCATCGGCTGAAGCGGTGGCACCGCCGGCGCCGAACCGGGTGCCGGTATCGACGGCGAGCAGCCCGGGGCGGGTGTCCGGCACGTCCCAGGTGATCGTGCCGACCGCCCGGGGAGTGAGCACGCAGCCGTCAGGATCGGTCGTGGTCGGGTCGGTCTCCGTGATGACGGCGGTCAGGTAGTAGCTGGGGTCGCCCCGGGACAAGTCCCTGGGGCCCATGGTCAGCCCAGGCTGATCGGCGTCCGTGGAGAGGTTGCCGAACGAGAAGCTGTGCATGTCGGCCAGGCAGGTCGTGGTCTCCGACCAGGGGCTGAAGAACAGTTGGAAGCCTCCGGGGACGTCCGAGTGGAAGTCCTTCAGTGCGACGTCGAACCCGCCCCCACCCGCCGTGACGACGACGGTTCCGGAGATGGTGTTGTCTCCCGAGGCCGACGTGAGCTCGGCCGTGCCGATGACACCGTCGGGGATGACAACGTCGGCCGCACGGTCGGGCGGGGCCGGCGCATCCGTGTGAACGGCCGTGTCGACCGCTGGAGTCTCAGTTGGCGAGCAAGCCACCAGTCCGAGCACCAGAGCGATGCTCCCCAGAACGGATGTCGCCAGTCGTGGCATCAGGTCCCCTCCCCGCCGAGCCCAGTATGGCAGTCGGCCGCATCGCCGGTCCAGCCCCGGGCCCGACGGACGAGGTGCCTCGACCGACGTCGCTACCGGACGCACCGAACCTTCCCGTTGGCGGTTCCGCAAAAGAGTTGGGGAGTGCGGAGGGGTGACACTGAACCCAGTAGCATCAGCGCAGGGGGAAAGTTGACAGATCACGACGTTCTATGAGCCTGAGGCGGGACAAGGGTACCCAGGGTGATCGCAACCGCAAGCGCGGAATCGTGCGCTTCTTCCGAGACCTTCTCGTCATATTCTTTGTTGCCCTGCTCATATCGTTCCTGATCAAGACATTCCTCATTCGCTCTTTCTATATCCCTTCGGGATCGATGGAAAACACCCTCCAAGTCAATGACCGGATCATGGTCAACGAACTCGTCCCCGACCTCATCACCATCGCTCGTGGCGATGTGGTCGTGTTCAAGGACCCCGGCGGATGGCTAAGTGCAACCGAACAGGGCACAGCCGAGGCGGCCAATCCTGTAGCCGATGGCATCCGATGGTTTTTCGCCGAGGTGGGCCTGGGCGCGCAAGAAACGAACGACCATCTCATAAAACGCGTCATCGGCCTGCCCGGCGACAAAGTCGCCTGCTGCGACGCCACTGGCCACATCACCGTCAACGATGCGCCTCTCAGCGAGCCCTACCTCAAATCTTCCGGGGCGACGCGTTCTCCTGAGAAGTACTTCACCGTGACAGTCCCCGCAGATTCTCTATGGGTCGAGGGCGACAACCGCGACAACTCGGCGGATAGCAGGCTCCACACCACCACGCCCAGCAAGGGTTTCGTGCCCATGGCAAATGTCGTCGGCCGGGCGTTCGTGATCACTTGGCCCGTCGGTCACTGGTCCTGGCTCGACAACTACCCGAACACATTCCGAGGGACTGGCCAGGACCGATGATGCCCACGACTCAGGGTTTCGTCGGACGACCGAGGGTGACGCCCGATAGCCGTTCGCCAACAGCCACTCTGACAAACTGTCCTCGTGACCGCGGATATACAGGTAGTCCAATTCAACGATCCACGCCTGCAGCAGCTAACCGAGGCGGGATACGTCGTCGTGGGCGAATCGTGGGGCGCCCGCCTGCGCCTCAGCGATCCACCCGACCTATCGGTGTTGGGCGCGGCCGTCGTCGCGGCAACGGAACAAGGATTCCTGATCGAGGAACTCGATCCCGGCTGGGCGCCCCGAGTCACGGCCCTGGAAGCCTTGAACCACGCCGACTACCCGTATACGCCAGCGACATCCGTGCCACACCGCGACGAGTCCGACGTGCTCGAACTGTGGAAATCCGGGTACCGCCTATTTGGTGCCATCACTGACGAACAACTCGCGGCCGTCAGCGTAATTAGCCTGACTGCCACGCGCGCGGAAACCGAGTTCACGTCCGTCCACCGTTCGTACCGCCGCAGGGGGCTCGCTGTTGCTGTGAAGGCCGCATCGATCACGGCCTTAGCCGACGAGGGCGTCAGGATCTTCGGCACTGGTGGTGCTCAAATCAACGCCGGCAGCATCCGCATGAATGAACATCTCGGCTATGCCATCGAAGAACGCTGGCTCAGCCTCACAATGCCGCAATAGAACAAGGACAAATGCCCGGAGACCGTTCCCTTGTGACACTCGACGAGCTCCACCCTGGAATGGCGACTTTCGCGCTCGACATGCGTCGCTGACCGTCCGGCTTGCGGGCATCATTCCTGCATGTTGCGGTGGGGCCAGTCGGCAGATGCGATCAACCTCGCGATACTCTGCACAAATGGGGAAACGTCTTGCGTTGCTGGTAGGTCCGGTTGTCGCTTTGCTGGCACTCGCCGCCGTCAGCATCCGCAGCCTGAGGAACCGCCGACCGGCGCTGGCGTGATTCGATTCTTCGTCGTGCCGGCGGCATCCGCCAGCTCGGCCAATGGTGTGGGGGCCAGCCTCTGCCCTCGTCGTGACGAAAAAGTTGACCGTGCTGCTGACAAGCGGATGTCGGGCTCGCGTAAAAACTCAGTCGTTGCGCACACGGTGCAAGTCCGGTGAGAACGAAGCCGCTCGACCATATCTCGAAAGCTAGCGACTCGATCGAAAGCACGATCCAGGGCCCTCACGGGCCTATACCCGTGCGATGGTATTCACCGCCCATTGGCACCACGCCTGTCAGTTCCGCGCCGATCGTGTGGATTCACGGGGGCGGGTTCTTCAAAGGAGGACTCGACCAGCCGGAGTCGCATGACGTCGCTCGAGCGCTGGCCGCAGCGGGATTTCCAGTCGTCACCGTTGCCTATCGGCTCGCGACCGTCTCGAGAATCCGTCGGTCTTCGAGGGGTTTTCGGTGGAGCCCGGCCGTCCACTATCCGGTACCAGTTGACGATGTCGTTGCCGTCGTGCGGGAGGTGCAGCGCGGGGCGCCCAACGGGGTGATTCTGGGCGGTGCAAGTGCCGGTGCGTGTTTATCGGCCGGCGCAGTGCTGCGTCTAGCGGACGATGGGGCTGACGGTCTCGCAGGCGTCTTCTTCGCCTACGGGCTGTTCCACGCGGCGCTTCCGAAACGGTCGGTCCAATTGCGGGGTCGCCTCCGCGGACCGCGCCGCTTCGTCCACACGCCGACGCTTCTCAATCTGACGAATCTCCACTACGCAGGCACTCGAACCGCGCTGTCTGAAGCCTACGCATTTCCTGGCGCCCACCCCCTGCAAGACTTCCCGCCAACGCTCATGGTCGACGCTGATCGCGACTCAATGCGCGCGTCGGGCGATCAGTTCGCCCAGGAACTTTCAGCCGCGGGGATCGCAGTGGATTACCACGTGCTCCCCGGGACCTCCCACGCCTTCCTCAACCGTCCACAAGAGCCGAGCTTTGCGGCTGGTTTGCGTCTGATCATCGAGTGGGCCAGGCCAATAGGGACGAGGCAGGCATGACCTGCGGCGATAGAGGCCAAGCTGGTCCGCCCGTCCAGGGTTGTCGGATTGCCCTGGCGGAGTCCTTGGGAAGATAAACCTTGACGCCTCCAAATCTATATAGATAGATTAGCGCCATGAAGCCTTTAGGTCGTATGACCCCTGCCACGGCAGATGTACTCGAGGTGCTCTTGGATGCTGGTGAGCCAGTCTGGGGATTGAGAATCGTGAAGGTGACAGGACGGCCCGCGGGAAGTGTGTACCCGATCTTGGAGAGGCTTGAACGCTTGGGGTGGGCTACTTCGCAGTGGGATGAGGACTCTAATCGCACTGGACCGCGCCGTCGGCTGTATTTGCTCTCGGACGGGGCTGAAGCCTCTGCCCTCGCTGTCGTAGCCGGAGTTCGGGAGCGACAAGCTCGGTTAACAGCACAAGCATCGGCGGCCCGGGCATGAGCATCGCAGACTCGTTAGTAGCCGTGGTGGCCTGGACGCTTCCCGGGCTCGTGCGCCAGCGTTATCGCGAAGAGTGGCTGGCCGACTTGGTCGGTGCCCGCGATCTGGAGCTATCGCAATGGTCAATCGTCGGTGGTGCGGTTATGGCCGCGATCACGATTGACCGCACGGACCCCAGCGTGACCGGCATCACTAGAGCGAACCTCGTAGCCAATCGGATGCGTTGGGCTGCCGCGTTGCTTGGAAGCGCCGCAGTTTTGGGCTTCGGGTTGTTTCTCTGGGGCGGCTACGAAATGCTCGAAATTGCTCCGCTAGGACTGGGGATACAGGTCCTCGCTTTTTTCCTCGCAACGCTTGGGCTCTTTGCGTGCTTGGGGACGTTGGTCGTCGCTTTCGACTCTGCCAGCAGACGCACGGGACTCGCGCTTGCTATCGGTGTCGGTGTGATCCTCGTGCTCATGGCCATGGTGATGGTGATGCCCTTCCTCGGCATTCTCGCGGTCCCCGCGTCCCTGGCAGCCATCATTGTTGCCTTCAGCAGCAAGAGAAGACCGGCGGGCTCCCAGCAACTTTCAGTGCGGAGCCGAGTCTTGGTGGCTCTTCCCTTCACACTGCTCGCCCTACTGATTGTGGTGGCAGGCGTTCTGCACATCTCAGTGTGGAATCCTCTCGCAAAGGTTCCAGGCCTCAGCCTGGACGAAATCTACTCGGCGATGTCTGCCGCCGGTGAGGCGCCGCTCAACGTCTTCTTAGTGGTGTGGGCCATCTTCTGGGGAGCCATGGCCGTGACGCTTCCAATCCTCTGCGGTATTCGAGGAGTCGCGTGGTTTTTCACCGCTCGCCGAATCATCGTGGTGGGCCTGCTCCTGGTCGGGGCGACGGCTTCATTACATTGGTTCGCAGGGTTCAACATGGGCATGTCGCTCGCTGACACCTTCATGACCAGTGGTGGCGACGCAGCAATCAGCGGGCCGGCCATAGCCATAGCCGGCCAAACGGCGCTGGTGGCCGCCCTGCTCATCGGCCTGCCCCCTCATCGCTATACGGCTGAGATGGTGACCGCCAGCCCTCGCTGAGGCTGGGAGCCATCTTCCCGCATAGCCTTCCCTTGCGGGCGCCCGATCGGGCACCCGGATAGCGGAGATGTCACCAGAACGCCGACGGCGTGGTCTCGAAGGCCCGTGGGGCAGTTTTGTTCATCCGTCGAGACACGCATGCCGTGCGGCTATCCCGAGGTGGCCCGTCCAGGCTGCTCCGGGCTGTCAGCGTCGCGGGCGGCGCGTCGCTGCCGCTGCTCTCGGGTCCACACCAGGATCCCACTCGTGAATATGACCAAGCCCACCCCGAGTGTGAGCAGCCTCAGCCACAGAAGATCAGATCCCTGGAAGATGAGCGTCGGGGAGACGAACATGAACGTCGCGCCAACGAAGTACCAGACTGCGGTCTGCGGTGTGGTGGTGCGATGCGACATGTGAGTCCCCGTTCTCGTCTCCTTTTCTACGGTACGCCGCGGCGTCCCACATGTCCTTCCGCCTCAGGTTCCATTTCGGAGTCGTGTTGATTTCCGCCGCCGTTAGTGTGGTTGAAGACGCTCGGGCGAGGCCCTGGTGCCTGGGTTGAATCGAGGCCGACCGTGGCAATCAAGTGGGGAGTCCGCTGCCCAGCGGATCAGCGCGTCATTCCTGCTGCATTCACTTCTTTCTTGGAGCCCGTCTCATGACTTCTACTTCTAATTCGCCTCTGCCGCTGCTCGGTAAGACCGCCCTTGTGACCGGGGTGTCACGCCGCAAAGGTATTGGCTTCGCCGTGGCGCGTCGTTTTGCGGAACTCGGTGCCCACGTTTTCATTCAGCACTTCTCGTCGCATGATGTTTCCCAGCCCTGGGGTGCCGATGATCTGGACGAAGTCCGCGCCGGCATCCGTGTCGTCCAAACCGACCAGGCCAGGTTCGATGACGCCAGCATCGATCTCGCGGGGCTGGATTCCGCGGTCGAAACGATTCGAGCCGCGTGCAGCCTCACCGGACGGGTCGATATTTTGGTCTGCAACCATGCCAGGAGCGGCGGGGACGGATCCATTTTTGACATGAGCGCTGAGGCCCTCGACGGTCACTGGCAGGTGAACGCGCGCTCCACCATTCTCCTGACGCGAGAGTTCGCGAAACAGTTCGCGGGCGGGGGAGAGAACTCGCCAGTGAGCCCGGGAGAACATGCGCCATCGACGGGGCCTCGTGACGAATTCGCGACCGGTCGGGTGTTCTGGATGACATCGGGCCAGCTCCAGGGCGCCATGCCTGGCGAAGTCGCCTACGTGGCCAGTAAGGCGGCTCTCGCCGGCCTCACCCCGACTGTGGCCAGTGAGCTGCTGCGGCAGGGAATCATCTTGAACACGATCAATCCGGGCCCGGTCAATACCGGTTACTTGGACCCGGAGACAACGGATCGGCCACTCGCAGAGATCCAGGAGTCTGTGCGGAACACGCCCTTTGGGCGCTTCGGCGAGCCAACCGATCCGGCACGGCTGATCGGTTGGCTGGCAACAGACGAAGGACGGTGGATCGTCGGCCAGGTCCTCACTACCGACGGCGGATTCAGCCTCTACTCCTGAACACGCCCGGAAGAGGTTCCCGTTTGACAGCGTCACAGTCGGGCAGCGCTAATCGTTGCGCGCGGTTTCTAGCGCCATGTCCGAGTCCGAACTTGGTTGCAGTTCTGATCGAAACGGCGGGGTCCCGCGTGAGGGAGAGCCTGCTGCGTGTGCCTGTTCGGCGGGAAGTCCGGCTGGAAGACGTGCTGGATCGTCCTAGTTCGGTGGCCGTGGGCCGTAGCCCATGGCTCGGTCGGCGCCGACGTGGAAGAACCAGCATCCGGCGATAAATGCCAGTGGCCACAGCGGGATCCCGATCACGTGAAGGAGGCTATAGACGGCGATCAGGATCGCGGGGGCCACGTAGTTGTGAACGAGGTTGTATCCGTAGGCTCCGGCCCGGTTGCTGACGGCGTATCCGATGAAGGAAAGGTCGAAGACCAGGAACAACACCGGCAGCCACCACCAGCTGAATCCCCCCAGAATGAAAAGGGTCGCGGCGGACGCAGCGACCGCGGCACCCTCAACCCGGTGGATAGGGCTCACCGGACTGGATGGGGCCTTTGCCCGGTGCTCTGCCTTGGGCGCGGCGCTCCTGGTCATGACCCGGACCAGCTCGCCAAAGCGGTGACGACGCTCTGGACGAGCCTCATGAAGCTGCGTTCCAGGTCCACCGGCAACTCGAAGCCGCCGCTGGTCTCGAGGGCCACAAAACCGTGCAGCGCGGACCGGAGGAAACGGGTGGCGTCTACCGCGTCGTCGTCACGGAGGTCGTAGCCGGCGAGGACGTTGTAGACGACGTCGGCGATCGCGGAGGACACCTTCAGGTCTTCGTCGTCGCCGGGTGCCGGTGCGTGCACCGTCATCGGGTACTGCCCGGGGTGCTCGAGCGCCCAGCGGCGGTACGCGAACGACATCCTCTCGATCGCGTCGTCTCGGGAGCGTCCGATGGCCGCCTGCCCGAGGGCGTGGGCGAGGCTTGCCTTGGCTTGGATCATGATGCCGCGTCGAAGGCCGGGCATCCCGTCGACGTGCTTGTAGAGGGACGGAATACGCACATCGAGGCTTTCGGCCAGAGCAGCGAGGTTGAACCCGGCTGAGCCGCGTTCGTCGAGCATCTGAGCGGCGTGATCGACGACCATGGCCGTGTCTAGTCTGGGCCTAGGCATGGTTCTTCAGGGTGCTGAGGAACCGGATGATGGCGGCCGAGGTGCGTTCCGGTTGCTGCGACTGGGGGTAGTGCCCGGCGTCCGGGACCATCACCGCTTCACCGTGCAGCGTGCGCGCGATCCAGTCAGCTTCTGCCTTTGGGTCCTTGAAATCGGGATCCTTCTCACCCATGACGATGAGGACGGGAGCTGTGACGCGGTCCAGACTGTCACCGGCCTGGACGTGGTCGGTTCGCGTCGTCAGGCTGAAGGCCCGCGTGTAGCCGGGGCGCCTGATGCTCGCGATCACGTCCTTCTTGTACTGGCTGAAATCGGTCGGCGGCGTTCCTACATAAAGCTTAGGCAGGTACGCCTTCCACGCGGCCGCAGCCCAGGGCCGCGCCATGAGCAGGCGCAGAAACAAGCGGTTGAAGCGGGTGTTGGATGCCGGCTCACGGACGAAGGGCCCCACCAGGACCAGGCCGTTGACAAGCTCCGGGCGATCGGCCGCGGCGATCACCGCCGCTCCTGCCCCCATGGAGTTCCCGACGACGACCGCCGGTTTCCCCAGGTCGTCAAGAAGCGCCACAAGGTCACTCGCAGTAACGGCATCCCCATAGCTGGAGAACACGCTGCTACTGTCCCCATGGCCGCGAAGGTCGGTGGTCGCAACCGTGTAGCCGGCGGCAACGAGAGCAGAAGTCAGAAACCGGTAGGTGGATCGAAGGTCGCCCATGCCTGGTACGAGAAGCACGAGCGGACCGGCGCCCTGGATGTCGTATGCGATTCGGCCTTCCGGCTGGGCAAGGAATCGCGTCACTGGTGGCGGTGTTGCGTGTTGAGTATTCATGCGGCTAATCTAATTAGCCGCAGGGCTAATGTCAATAGTTCTTTCTTGAAGCGGTTTGGGCCCTGGCCTGGACGTCATCGCCAGGAACGCTTGCGAACACACCGGCATCGGAACAACTCCCATCAGCCGAATGTCACCAACGTCATGACTCAGTACAACTAGGCGCCACCGAATCTTTCGGGCAAGCATCCCGCACTGGGTTCCTCTACCGGCCGCTCCCCAGGCCGTAGCTACCTCTCCCCCGGGCCTCGTCAGCAATGGGATCGACCCGTCACCGTCTGAGCTTCGCCAGGACATGCACCGTCACACGAGTCGAACGACACCGCACTCCGGGCAGCACCAGAACGGGCCTTCATCGGTGCCCTCGATCACCATGCGGACCAAGCATCGTTCACAGTTCGGCACACCCAGGTCGTCGTCCATGCCGGTCACACTACGCGCACATCACCCACCAGCAGCTGAGCCGCCGCCACCCCAGCACCTGACCCCGCGGGGGTGGTCACACTGTCGAGTTCAGATGGGTCCACTGACACCAGCATGAGCAGATTAGTGACATCGAGATGAGCATTCTCAATTTGTGCAGACGACTTCGAAAAATGACAGCCGTTGCATGACCCTATTTCGTTTTTCCGTTATCGTATTGCGTGTTTCGTTTTCGTATTGCGTTAGTAGTGATACGATATTGGCATGAGCATCCCCGAGATCACTGATGTGCGCACCTGCGGTTTCCCCGGCTGCGACGAGCCTGTGGACGCCACGCCCGGCGTTGGCCGCCCCGCCGGCTACTGCACTAACCCGGCCCACAACCGGGCCGCTGCGTGGCGTGCTCGTCGCGCCGAGGCTGGCCGGGTTGAGCGAACTGTCGAGGATGACAAGCTGCCCGTCGATGCCGCACGCCAGCGGGCAAGCGTCCTGCGGTCCCAGGTCGCCGGCATGGTCGAGCACCTGCAGCAGCAGCTCGTCGTCCTCGTCGACGAGCTCCGCACGGTCGCGGACCCCGATGCAGCCGAAGCGCAGATTGAGGCCGTCACCGCTGACGCGGCCGAGCAGGTCGCGTCAGCAGCTGCGCGAGCCCACCGCGCCGAGACCGCTACCCGCAAGGCCGAGGCCGAACGTGCTGAGGCCGACGCGGCAGCCGAGGAGTCCACCGCCCTGGTCGACGAGCTCCGCATCGACCTGGCCGCGCTCGAGCAACGTGCGTCTGGCCTGGAAGGTGCCCTCACCCTGGCAGGTGAGGACAACGTACGCGCGACCGCAGAGATCGCCGACCTCGCGGCACAGGTCGCCGCTCTGAGAGCGGAGAACACGGCCATGGCCGCGCAGCTCTCCGAGGCCCGGAATCTCGTCACATCGGCAACAGGAGCCAAGGACGAGGCACTAGTGGCCGCGCGCGAAGCGATCGCGAAGGCCGACGCAGCCGTGGCGCGAGCCGAGCGGGCCGAGGCGGACGCAGCGAGTACCCGCGACCGGCTCGACCAGGTTCGTGAGGAGCGCGAGAGCGCCCGGGAGGAAGCGCTCGTGCTCACGGGTCGCCTGGCGACGGTCACGAGCGAACGCGACAACGCTGCGGCCGAGGTTGTGCGGGACCGTTCTTACGCCGAGCAGCGCGTCACCGATGTGAGGGACTCCCTTGAGCAGCAACTCACCCGGCTGCGCGCAGACCTTGATGAGTCGCGCACGAGCGAACGCGAAGAGCGCACCCGCGCTGACCGCGCCGAAGCCCAGGCGTCGCGCCCCACAGGGAAGTAGCGCGCCGCGCACTCCCCCGCGCAGCTCCTCGCCCTTGCGAAGGGTCTATCTGGTGAGCGCTGACGCCAGTACCGCTACCAACACCACAGCGCCGAACGCTATCGGCGGGCTAGCGATGGTGAACCTCTCACGTGGTGGTTGCCCGCAACCGTCCCGCTGGGTGTTGGCAGTCTGGGCAGAGATAACGCCCCCGACCGGGAGAGAGAAAACGGTCGGGGGCGTTGCTTGTGGGCTCGTGGCCCGGTGAAGCCGGGTCAATCGAGAAAGTGACTGTTCAGTTTTCGGCAGCTTGGCCGTCCTGGTCACGCGACTACGGCCTGGCTGTTGCCAGCCGACGTGGCTACTCCTGGTCGGGCTTGCTGTTGCGGCGGATCTGCGCCACGGCGCGGCTGAGGTCGGCGCCGATGTAGTCGGCATCGATGACGCGGCCAAAGGTTTTGGCCCCTTCGGGACCCCAGCTATTGGTGTGCTCTCGTCCGACGACGATCACGGCGTCCCCCTTGTGGAGTGTGGCTGCTGCGTTCTCGCCCAGCTCGAACTTGGCTTCAACGAAATGTGTCGTTGGGTCGACGTGCTCGAGGTACCGTCCTGCGCGGTACTCCCCCGTGTTCTCGATGACTCGGAATTTCGTGATGCTGATACTGCCGGCCTTCACTACTTCGACGTCAGCGGCAAGGTTCCCGGTAATCGTGCGCTGTGTTGACATGGTTTCTGATCCTTCGGTTGATCGTGCTGTTGTCCGCGGTGCGAGCTAGCTGGCTAGTGCGGTGATGAGTTCGGGCTGGAATCCTGACCAGCTGGTGGATTCCGTCTCGACGACTGGTGCCTGTAGGTGTCCGAGGGCCTTGATGTGCTCGACCGCGGCGTCGTCCTGGGACAGGTCGACGACCGTGTAACTGACGCCGACCTGGTCAAGCTTCATCTTCGTCATCCGGCATGGCTGGCACTCTGGCAACGTATAGACGACCACTGACCCGCTCATTTCTCCGACCCTCCCCCACCAACAGTTTTTTGTGCCTGTCTGGCAAAGGGAATCGATTGAGAGCGGGAGTGCCGAAGTGCAGGGTCGTGGAATACCGGAGCGAGCGAGGATATGCCGCGAAAGCCTGGAACGGGAGGCGCGGAGCGAACTACGGTGAACGGCCAGACAGGTGCAGGCATCGAGGGATCTGCAGCGCCGCGCAGCGGCTCAATTGCTGACCGGCCTCTGTGCCGGCCAGCTTCGGTATGCGTTCCCCCTCGCATGAATACGCGTTTACTTATTTACTTATTTACTTAGTTGCTTGGTGACTGCCTGGCGGACGGTCGCCTGCAGTTCCGTGTTGGCGTTCAGTTCTGAGATGAGCGCTCGAATCACTTCAACGTGGGGGACCTTGGCTCGACCCAAGTCCTCCGCCATTTCTGCGCAGTAGGCCAGAAGTGCCCGGTAGCTCTGTGGGGCCAGATCGGTCGTGACCCGTACTGGCTTGGCGCGTGGCGCCGAGCGCTGGGGGGCGCGGGCAGTCGGAGTCTCTGCCGCGTTGTCGGGTCCATCCTGCTCTGCAAGGGTCGGCGGCGTCGCTGTGCGCCTTTTCGAGAGAGCCGTGGCCCGTGCCTTCATGTCTTCTGCTTTGCTCACTGGTTCACTCCAAGCGCGTCGATTTCGCGTGCTGCATCGGCGTACTTGCCGAGGTCGGTAACGGGGGCAGCGAATGCCTGTGCGATGGGCTCTCTTCGCGGGATGGTCGTCGTGAGGACTTTCCGGCCGCTGTCGGTGATGAGGTCGCGGAACATGGGAGTCGAATTGGCGTTGGTGATGGTGCGGTTCAGTAACACGGCTACCACCGGCGGCGTGTCTCGAAGCACTTCCATCTCGTCAATTGCCGCCCACACGTCGGGCAGACGCTCGAATTCGAGCATGGTGGGTGCCATTGTCACGATGATTGTGTCGGCTGCGCGGAGTGCGGAGTACACGATGCCGGCTTGCTCGTCCAACGGGGGCGTGTCGATGATCACAATGTCAATCGTCGGCGGGACGATGCCTGCGAGGCGGGTGTGCAGGTTCTTGACGGGCATGGAGATGGTTGGGATCTCCCACTCCCCCTGCTCACTCCAACGCAGAGATGATCCCTGCGGGTCGGCATCGATAATCAGGACGCTCTTGCCTTGTGCTGCGAAGGCATGCGCAAGATATGCGGTGCTGGTCGTCTTGGCCGACCCGCCTTTGAGATTGGTCACGGTGATTACTTTCATATTCCTATCCTAACGTAAATACGCGTTTCAGTGTTTACTGAAACACGACGTTACGCGTAAACGTATTCGCGTGAATACGTGTTTACTGAATTCAGTGTTTGCGCGTATAAGTATTTCAGCAATAGAGGAGTGTTAGGGGGTCGCCCCTCACCGGCCGGCCAGCCAGGGGCCAGCCGGCTTGGCCGCACAGCTGGCTAGTCGACCTCGACAAGGCACTGGGGCAGTTCTTGGCCATTGACACGGCGCGGAAAAGTCCTCCATACGGTGTGCGAGCTCTGGTGGTCGGCGCAAGCGGAGAATCGCTCGGTCAAGGTGAGTTCCTTCATCGCGCGGGGGAGGGTTGGCCTGGGCCGCCCCTCCCGGTCGTTAGTCGTTTGCGCGGGTGAGGGTGTCGACGAAGGTCACGTAGTCGGTGCCCTCGATGGTCGTGGTGTGGGTGAGCAGGTATCCGATCTGCGCGTGACTTTTCAGGTCCTCTGCGCGGTTGGCGAGCTGGCGGCTGCGGGCCCAGGTTTCGCTGTCGTCTTTGGTGACTCGCGTCTCGATTGTCTGGATGCTCATGGTGGTCATTTCTCTCTCCTGCTTCGCCCAACATTTTTTGCCCTTGGTGGCAAGAGAATCGATTGAGAGCGGGAGTGCCGGAGTGCACGCAATCTCGTGCGAAATAAGGGAGCCTGCGACCGCGTGCGGGATTGTGGGACCGCAGGCACGGAGCGAACTACGATGATTGGCCACCAAGGGGAAGAAAATCCGAAGGTACTGGCCGGCGTTAGCCGGCTCCGTTGTTCCGGCCTCCGTGCCGGATCCTGCTGGGGGAGTGTGAGGGGGTGGCCCCTCACCGGCTGGCCCGGAGGCCAGCCGGCTGTGTCGGCTAGATGTTGCGGAGCATGCTGACAACGGTCGGGAACGGGGACAGGGTTTCAACGAGCTTGTCGACAGTCCCGGCGTCGGGCTTCTGCGCCAGAGACTCTTGGATCCGGGCGAGCTGTGCGTCGGTGAGGCCGACGGTTTCGCCGTCCCCGGTGACGCTGACGGCGATGGCGGTGCCGAAAATAACGGTGGGGCGACCGAGTCGGTGGGCGAGCACGGTCGCGGGCAGGTTCAGGGTTGACCCGTTGATGAGTCCTTCATCGTCAACGAAGAGGTCGATCTCGTCCTCCAGGCCGACGACGTCGAACATCCGGCATCCGATGGCGGCGCTGATATCCGTCCCGATGCTGTTCTCGTTCAGGTCGTGGGTGGTGATGGTTTCGGTCGGGTTGATCTTGACGCTGCGGATGGTGGTGGTCATGGGGTTCTCTCTCCTCAGTCGGTGAGTTGCACGGGGTCCCGCGCTCTCGGGGGCAGTGGTTGTGTGCTCGTCCACCGTTTTTCTGCCCTTGGTGGCAAGAGAATCGATTGAGAGCGGAGTGCCGGAGTGCACGCAATCTCGTGCGAAATAAGGGAGCCTGCGACCGCGTGCGAGGTTGTGGGAACGCAGGCACGGAAGCGAACTACGATGATTGGCCACCAAGGGAAGAAAAGTCTTGAATCAAGCAGGCCGGCGTAGCCGGCTCCGTGTGGGTTCGGCCTCCGGGCCGGATTCACCTGGTGGGGGAGTGTGAGGGGGCGCCGTCCCCCTCGCGGCGGTCCCCGGAGGGCGGGCCCCACGGTTATGGCCTGGCGGTTGAGCTGGCTGTCACGTCCTCGAGGTCGCCTTCCCAGAAATGGTCGAGCCCGGCGTTGATCATGGTGCGGATGACGGCGTTAGTGTCGATGCCCCGTGCGGCCCGGTCTGGGAACGACAGGGTGATGGTGATGCTGTGAGCTGGTGGCGCTTCGTCGACGTCGGTGCGGTGCTCGTCGGTGGCGTATTGGTACGTCCACTCGATCGCAATGGCACCGGTGGGGCCGTTGCTTCCGGGGGCGATTGTGGCGCTATGCGCGTCTTGGACGGGGTGGGGTGCCCTCGTGCAGTGCCACTGGATTCCGGCGACATCGAAGGTCGTGGTTCCGCACTCGGCCCCGGTGGGACTGAGGTCGGCCGCGGGTGCGTTCGGATCGAGCTGGTGCGGGGCGAATGTGTCGGGTCGCTGGTAGGTGATGATCATGGCTGTTCTCCTTGGTCGCGGGTGGAATGGTTCTCGAGCACGGGTGCTGCCGTGGCCTGGCTTCACCTGGTGGGGGAGTGTGAGGGGGTAACCCCCCTCACGGCCGGCCCTGGGTGGGCCGGCCTGAGGGGCGGCGTTTATTCGGGCCGCTGGTGCTGCTGGATCTCCGCGTAGGGGGCGGTGTCGGTCCAGCTGTAGCCGGTGGTGACGCTGACGGTTTTGGGGTTGGCTCGGACGACTTCGCGCCACTGGCCGCGGATCTTCACCCGGTCGCCCTTCTTGACGGTGCTGCGGTCGTAACTGGTGGCCGTTCCGCTGTCGATCTGGGCGGCGCGCACGGCTTCCCAGTACGCGATCTGGTCGCGCTTTTCGGCGAGGTTCGGTGCGAGGTGGTCTGCTCGGGCCTGCTTCTGGGCGTCGGTGGCGTCGATGTAGCCGTGTGCGTCGTCGTAGCGCGGGGCGATGATGCGTCGTTCTAACTTTCGGAGCTCGGCCCCCAGAGTGTCGATGCGGTTGGCCACGGTGACGGGCCGGTAGCGGGCGTCGGTGGTGTGGGTGGCGGCGTCGGCTCGCGCTTGGGCGTGGGTAGCGTCGGCGCTGGCTTCGACTGATTTACGCATGGCGTTATCTGCTTTGGTGATCGCGTTGCGGTGGCGGCCTTCGGAGTGGTGGCCAACCTTGATCGGTTCTCCTCCTTCGGGCAGGCGGTCAAGCGCGCTCCGGGCGCGGGTCCACGCGTCGTCGCTTGCCGTGGCCTTGCGGTCGGCTTTGGCCGCCAGGGCGTCGACCCGGTCGGCCTGACGCTCGATCTTTCCGGCCTCGACCTCGGCGGTCGTGCGGTGCTCGTGGTCGATGTCGGTTTCGACCTCGAATCCGGCCGCTTCCAAGGCCTCCTG
The DNA here is from genome assembly GCF_015752155.1 of Cryobacterium sp. MP_M3. Taxonomy (GTDB): domain Bacteria; phylum Actinomycetota; class Actinomycetes; order Actinomycetales; family Microbacteriaceae; genus Cryobacterium. The sequence continues at coordinate 53,190 of NZ_JADOVI010000018.1, forward strand.
GGTGCGGGTGATGGTGTGGAGCTTGGGGAGGCGGTCGCGGGACTGGGGGACGAACCAGGCGCTGATGCTGCGCCCCCAACGCCAACCAACGGTCTTGAGGACTTCGGCGGTTCCGTCATTTTTGCTGGTGCCGTCGATCATGGTTCCGGCTGCGTGGCTGTGGGTGATGGTGAGCATGATTTTTTTCCCTCGATTAGGCGAAGCTGTCGGCGTAGCGGGTCGCGGTGCAGGTTTCTCCGGGCTGGGTATCTACGGCACCTTCCGAACGGCACCCGCTGCAGGCACACCCGTCCGCGTAGCGCTCCCTCGGGTAGGTGTTCTCGTACCGGTAGTCCGACTCAGCCATGGCTTCTCTTTCCTCGTGAACAACTGTTTTTTTGGCCTGTCTGGCAAGAGAAATCGATAGCGACCGGGAGTGCCGAAGTGCCCGCAGTGACGGGCGAAATAAGCCCGCAGGGCGCGTCCGGCACTGCGGGTGACGCAGGCACGGAGGGAGCTACGATGATTGGCCAGATAGGACAAAAATGCTCAACAAACAGCGCCGCACAGCGGCTCAATATCGCTTCTGACGGCTTAGCCGTCGTGCTTTCAGAGTGATATCACTCTGATATCTCCTTGCCGCGTAGCGGCTCCCCTGGGGGAATGGGTACGGCGGCTGCGCCGCTGTTCCGTCACGGCCCGAAGGAACGTGTGCCTGCTTGTTTCAGGCTCCGGCTTCCATGCCGGGGTCTGGGGCCTGGGGACAGGGGACAGGAAAGACCCGGCGTGACAGTGGGGGACTGTCACGCCGGGTCTTGAGGCGAGGTTAGTCCTGTGTGACCGTGGCGGCGTTGGCCTCGGCTGCCTTGGTAGCTGCTTTCTCAGCGACTGTGTCAATCACGATCTGCTCGACCTCGCTGAGGTTGTACCCCCATGCGGCCAACTGCCCGAAGTAGAGGGCGCTGTGGGCGTCCGGGTAGCGCCACGTTCCCTTGCTGGTGCTGTCTTCGATGCCTGCCAGCACGATGGCGAGCGTGACGTGCTGCGCCTTGGTGGGGGAGTGATCCACCAGTGCGGAGAGCTTGTCAGCGGACCAGTAGTTGGCCCGCTCCAATCCGAGAAGGGTGTGGGCGAGGACGTTGCCATTCTGGATGGCCTTGCCGACAACTCCGTGGTGCACGGTCAGGCCCACTGCGATGGCCTTGGCAGTGTCCTTGGGGAGGGTCTTGCGGCTCAGGAACTCGGCCAGCCATTCTCGGCGCACGACCTCGGCGCTGGCCCACTGCTTGTTATTGGCGATGAGGGTTTTGCGTTCGGCCTTCTCGTCGTCGGTCATGGGGCCACTGGTGGCTCCGCTTCCGCTGGACTTGCGGAATCCTGCGGCCTTGGGGTCTTTCAGGTAGTAGCGCACGAAGGCTGTGTCGCTGCTGGCGTATGCGTACACGTACGCGGCCCGGCCCGGAGCATCGGTGAGGTGCTGCACGGTGACCTGTTCGTCATCTGCGGTGCTCAGGTAGCTGATGCTGACGTAGTCGGTTTCGTAGGATCCACGGTCTCGGTCGAGAATTTCGTAGCCGCGCTCGATCAGGTCGGCGGTCGCGGTGGCCTTGATCGCTTTGATGCGGGCCTCGTCGCGGGCGCGCTGGGCTGCGTGGGCGAACTTCTCCGGGGTGGTGGTTGCTATGTCGATGAGCACGGACACGGTTTCATCGTCACCCTCGAACTCGATCAGTGTGGCCGCCTGGTCGAGGGTGAGGGAGTGGCTGACGATGGCGGATGCTGCGACGGCGTTCTCTGCGACAGCGATTCCGGCCTTGACTGTGGCGGGCTTGCTGCCGAGGCGCTTGGCGATCACAGCGGGCGTCAGACCCTCGAAAGCGAGTTGCTGGAACGCGGCCACCCGGTCGGCATCGGTGACGGCCTCGCGGTGATCGTTCTCGGCCATCTGCTGCACGATTCGCTCGACGGTCGTCTCGTCAGATTCAACGATGTACGCCGGAATTGTCACCAGTCCGGCTTCACGGGCGGCGAGCGTGCGGCGCTGACCGGCCCGCACGATGACGTTGCCCTTGTCGTCGCGGCGGGCGAGGATCGGCGTCAGGACCCCGTTTACCTTGATGCTGGCCACGAACTCCCGCCCCAGCGCAGCCTCCGTGCGCACGTTCGCTTCCACGACGATAAGGTTGGGGTCGATGTGCTCGATGGTGCCTACGGTGGCGATGCTGTTAGTCATTGAGTTCTCTCTCCATCAACTGATTTTTTTGCCTGTCTGGCAAGAGAAATCGATAGAGAGCGGGAGTGCCGAAGTGCAGGGTCGTGGAATACCGCAGCGCAGCGAGGATATGCCGCGAAAGCCCGCAACGCAGGCACAGAGCGAACTACGGTGAAACGGCCAGACAGATAAAAAAAGCAAGAAGGCGACCGCGCAGCGGTTCCCAGGCCCGCAGGGCTTTCGCCGGAGGCGGCAGTCTTCCGTTTAACAGCCATCCCCCCAGAACGGGTCGAATGACTGCATCCAACGCTTTGGCGACGTTTTGCCTCTTGACCGGGACATACGATGAAGCCGTGACTTCGACTACAACTCAACCTGCATCAATGGCAGCAAAGATCAATTCGTTTCTTACGGATTACGGCGTGCCAATTCGGGTGGTCCTGGGTTTTCTTGCAGCTCTTGGAGCCCTCGCGGCCCTGTTGGATTCGACCTTTTCAGAGATTGCATTCCAGACATTCAATGGGTGGCCCGTTCAAAACTTGCGAGATTTCAGTGTCCTGATGGTTTCGTACGCTCTTCTCTGCATCGTGAAGCAGCCTCACAAGCCGTTCTTTTTCGATGCCCTCGCCTTCGTGGTCTCGTTCATTCTGTGGGTGGCGGCCCTTGTGTATTCGATCTTTCAAGGGGCTTCCAGCGCTAGCGATTTGATCTCACTCCTCGCTGTCTTCTCTGTCATCGCGTTCGCCATCCTGGGGCCGATCTGGAAGGGCGATACGCATTTCATTTGGCACAAGGCCCCACCCGTTGTGTGAGACTCTTCCAATCCGTCGATTCAAGCTGCGCTTGAATACCAAAGGGATCCAGGGGCCAGCATTCCGCTGACAGCCCAGTACCGAGCCTCTCGGTGATCGCCCCTGCCGTCTCGGGCCCGTGGGTAACGAGGCCAGCTGCGTTCGCCTGATTTCGTATTGGTGAATTCGAGAGTTCGGCTTGTGACGTGCGGTCGGCGCGTGCGGTCGCGGGGGGCTGTAGTCATGTTGTCGAGCTCGGCGTGCCACCATGCCCAGACTTCGCGTTCAGCGCGGTAGCGTTCGCCGCGATTGACCAGGGTGCCAGCCACTCCCAGGATGCGTGCCGCGCGGTCCCGGAGATCTCGTTTCGACCTGGCCCATCCCTCGGGGTGTTTGATGATGAGCTTGTGGCGGCGTAGCCGGCTGAGGATGGTGGCGGTGTGCCTGGTCGAGACCCCCAGCAAGCGAGCGGCCGTTTCGACAGTGAGTGCCGGCATCTGGCGGAGGAGTGAGTAGACCTTCCCTGCCAGGTGCCCAAGCCCCGCACGGGTGAACAAGTCGTGTCGCTGGTCGGTGAGCTGGTTCTCGAGAGTGGCAACCAACGCAGCTCTCAGGTTAAAGATCTCAGAGGGGGGGCGGGGGTTATCTAAGTGTTGTGGCCGGACTGTACTGGAGGTTGTGGAAAACTCTCGGGTTAGGCGCCATTCGGCGGCGTTGCCGTCGTCGCTGGCTGTCACTCGTGCGATGAAACCCTCTGCTGCGAGGGCTCTGAGCGCGTCTGCGGCCGTGGTTCGGCCGAGCGCACACATGAGGGCTAGGTCGCGGGTGGAAGCTGCTACGACCCGTTTGCCGGTCTGGAGGGTCAGGTAGGCCAGGGCAAGCAAGATCGTGCGCTGCGAGATCGCTTTTTCGGTGCGCCCCCATCGGCCAGGAGAAACTGTCAGGCGACTCAGGAGCAGGTCGACGTCGGTGACGATGGCGTTCAGCTCCGTGAAGTCGCGGGACTCGCGAGCGGCCGGGAGCGGGCGTTGCACGGCCGCGTACTGCTGAGCTATGTCCCACTGCCGTTCCAGCCGGTCGCGCGCTTCGGCCGTGCTGCGCTTGCGACGGCCGCCACGACCGGTGTTCTTAGTCCGGTAGTGCTCCATGCCCGGCGCACTCTTCGCGGCGTGCTCGACGTCGAGCAGAGTCCAGCCGGCGTTGGCAGCGGACAGCAGGCATGCGAAGCCGGTCCAGCTGGGGTTGCTGCCGCCGTTGATCGTGGCCATGTGAGCGGTGCCCGCATGGCTGAGGGTGCGGTGTGCCTGGTGGCGGTCATTGATCGGCCCTGACGGGGCACTGTCGGCGACGCGGAGCGCCGGCTTGGACTGGTCTAGGACCGCGGCGAGGTTGGCGAGGTCGTCGACGGTCGTCGACGGGGCAGCGAGGTCGTCGAGGTTGCCCCAGAGCACAGTCGAGCTACTGCCGTCCCTGTGGGGCGAGAGGGGCGGCCGTGCGGAGCCGGTACGGCTGTTGTGCAGCATTCCGTGATCAAGGGTGGCGAAGTTGGCGCGTGCCGCGCGCGCCATAACGGCGACCTGCTCGGCTGATGCGCCGTCGCAGAGAGCGAGCCAGATGTGTCGGCCCCCGGTGCCTGAAGACTGACAGACGACGTGAACGATGGCGAGGGAGTCGAGGGTACGGGAGAGGGAGTCGCACTCGTCGTGCGCGCGTTCCATGAGAGCGGCGTCGACGCCGTGCTTGTCTTTGCCGTCGAAGTCGAAGCAGAGTGCCCGGAAGACTCCGGCGTCGTCGGCCAGGTTCATCGCCCACGGCGTCGTGGGGGAGTGCGGGCCAACGCGGTGCGCGCTGGGGTAGCTGTTCTCGTCCACGCGGCCGTAGGCGTCTCGTTTCATCACGCGAACCTGGTCGCGGGGGCTGATTCGTCGCGTCAAATCCCACGCTGTCCACCTTTTGGACGACACGCCGGAAGCGTTCTGGCTCGGTTTACCATCGCAAACGTAGCTATGACGTACTATGAGGCCATCACCTTCCTTCAGTTGGTGGCACGGCGAAGGCCCGGTACAACCGGATCTTCACTGGATTAGCTCGAACCTCGCGCCGGGAAGCAGAGAGGGTTTGAGCTACGAAACTTGAAGTGGTCCGTCGCGTAAGCGGCGGGCTTCTTTCGTTTAAGGGGCTGAGATGGGCCGCTCCTCTGATTCGAATAGCTCACGGTCGATGGCGGTAGGAACACCATCGGGATCGAGGGGCAGGGCGAGCAAGATCGCTTCGATTGCTCGGGCCTGAGAGATGCCGAGGGTATCGGCGGTGTCTATCACGATGGCCTTGGCCTCGGGGGAGACGCGACCGTAGACGATGGGGCTCTGTTGGACACTTCCCCGTGCACGTCTGATTCGCTCTGCCATGCGATTAACGCTAGCGCTTACGTTGCGTTGTGTCGCGCTAGGTGACAGGGCGTGTCGCACGGTTTTTGGGCCGGGCATCAGGTCTTCCCGGTTGTTGTCTTCGATTGTGGGCCTGGCGCTGGCGGGGGTGAGATTCATTCGGAGTAGTCCCTCGAACATGTTTCGTCGCACAGGGTCTGACCGAAGAAGGCGTAGAAGGTTTCGGGGTCGATCCAGCCGGGGGCGAGCGGGTCGTTTGCGAGTCCCGCAATCTCCGCGTTTGTGGTTCCTGTGGCGTTCCGGAATTTGTCAAGGTGGATGAGGCCAGCGTGAGTTTAGGCGGCTAGTTTCGGTTCGCTTTCTTGTGCTTCGGTGGGCTTGTTGATCCAGGCCGC
>NZ_JADOVI010000019.1 GCF_015752155.1 Cryobacterium sp. MP_M3
CCGACGCCCTCATCGCCCTCGCGATGCTCAGCCTCGGCGGGCACAAACCCGTGCTTCCCGGCCGAGACTAACCCACGGAAGCGTCAGGAGAGCCCAGTTTCGCGGGCAATTCGGTGGAAGTCATCGGGAGTAGTCTGCCACGCGCCGCTGAAGGACGGCGCCCGGCAGATGAGCCGTGGTCAAGCGGTGGCAGGCGGTCAGCGGGGGAGCGGGGCGACGCCCGGCTCCGTGCCGAGCGCGATCGGCACGTGCACGGCGTTGCCCCATTCGGTCCAGGAACCGTCGTAGTTGCGCACGCCCTCGAAGCCGAGCAGGTGGGTGAGCACGAACCAGGTGTGGCTGGAGCGTTCCCCGATCCGGCAATAGGCGATCACCGTGTCGCCGTCGGAGAGGCCTGCCTCTCCGCGGTAGATGGCGTCGAGTTCGTCGCGGGTGCGGAAGGTCGCATCCGGTGCGGCGGCACGGGCCCACGGCACCGACGCCGCCGACGGGATGTGGCCGCCGCGGAGGGCGCCCTCCTCCGGGTAGGCCGGCATGTGCGTGCGCTCCCCGGTGTACTCCTCCGGGGACCGCACGTCGATCAACGGATTTCCGAAGTGGGCGAGCACATCATCCTTGAAGGCGCGGATCGGTGCATCATTGCGGGGGACGACCGGGTAGACGACAGGTGCCACCGGGGTGGCGGCGGTCGTGGTCTCCCGTCCCTCTGCGATCCACTTGTCGCGGCCGCCGTCGACCAGGCGCACATCGGCGTGCCCGAAGAGGGTGAACACCCACAGCGCGTACGCGGCCCACCAGTTGTTCTTGTCGCCGTAGATGACTACCGTCGTGTCCCGGGCGATCCCCTTGGACCCGAGCACTGCGGCGAACGCCTCGCTGTCCACGAAGTCGCGTTCCACCGGGTCGTTGAGTTCGGTGTGCCAGTCGATCTTGACCGCGCCGGGGATGTGCCCGGTCTCGTAGAGCAGCACGTCCTCATCGGACTCCACCACGACGAGGCCGGGTTCGCCGAGGTGCGCCTGCAGCCACTCGGTGGACACAAGGCGCTCGGGATGGGCGTAGGCGGCGAACTTGGGGGCCGGATCGAGGGCGACGGACATGGGAATTACCTCCGGGGAGCGTCGGAACGACACAGGATTGATTTGGCTGCGGTTTAGGCTGGTCAGCGCCCGCTCTTCGAATCTACGCGGTGTGGGCGGCGAACGCATCCGACCGGTCACGAGATGACCCGGGGGCGTGTCCCCACCAATCGACACAGAAACGCGGGTGTTCCACCATGGCTCCAGAGGCGCCTCGCCGTCAGCCTCGGCTGACCGATCGTTCCCCCAGCATCACCGGAGCCGAAATCGTCGCAGAGCTGGTGCCGCCGCCCCAGTTCGAGCACGCCTCCTTCGACTCCTACCGGCCGGACCTCGACTTCCCGTCGCAGTTGGAGGCCGTCGAGCGGCTGAACGCCTTCGCCGGCGCGTGGCTGCCCCAGCGTCCGAGCGGGTTCTTCTCCCGCACCCGCAAGCCCAAACCGGAACTACCCGGCATCTACCTCGACGGCGGCTTCGGAGTGGGCAAGACGCACCTCCTCGCCGCGCTCTGGCACGCGGCTCCCGGACCCAAGTACTTCGGCACCTTCATCGAGTACACGGCGCTGGTCGGCGCCCTCGGCTACGCGGCTACGGTCAAGCAGCTCTCGGGTGCCCGCCTGATCTGCATCGACGAATTCGAGCTGGACGACCCGGGCGACACGATGCTGATGACCCGGTTGCTCGCGGAACTCGTCGCCTCGGGGACTCGCGTCGCCGCCACCTCGAACACCCCGCCGAATTCCCTGGGCGAGGGCCGTTTCGCGGCGATCGACTTCCTCCGGGAGATCCAGGCGATGTCGGCGAACTTCGAGATCGTGCGGATCGACGGCCTCGACTACCGCCGGCGGGACATCGAGGGCCACGCGATCGCCGTGGCCGCGGAGGTGCTCGAGCACCTGGTCGGCGCCCTCGTGGAGCGGGGCTCGACCGTCACCTTCGACGATTTCGGCGCCGTGATCCGGCACCTGAGCACGGTGCACCCGTCGAAGTACATCAAGATCATCAACGGCATCGATGTGATCGCGCTCACCGACGCCTACCTGCTGACCGATCAGACGGATGCCCTGCGCCTGGTGGCCTTCATCGACCGGGTCTACGACGCGGAGATCCCGATCATCGCCAGCGGCCAGCCGTTGAACGAGATCTTCGACGAGGAGATGCTGTCCGGCGGGTACCGCAAGAAGTACCAGCGTTCCCAGTCGCGCCTGGTGGCGCTGACCACGGGGGAGCTCCCGCCGCACGACTGATCGGAGCCTCGGCCCGTCTCCGGCCGCCGGGGCGGGTCTGAAACGCGATGTTAACACGTTCGCCGACCGCGTAACGCGGCCGAAACATCCGCGCGCATTCGCCGAAACGTGGCAGTTCCAAACTAACACTTGTACCCGCCGAGACACGATCAACTGCTCACCCTGTGCACGTCGACGGCGATCCTTAGTTAGAGAGAGGTGACCATCCCCATGGTTGAACTGTCAGTCCTGGCGAACGCCACAACGGACGAACTAACCCTGAACCTCAATTCCTTGTGGCTGCTCGTCGCCGCGGCCCTAGTGCTGCTGATGACGCCCGGAGTCGCGTTCTTCTACGGCGGAATGGTCAAGGCCAAGAGCGTCATCAGCATGATGATGATGAGCTTCGGCGCCATGGGCGTCGTCGGCGTGCTCTGGGTGCTCTACGGGTACGGACTGGCGTTCGGGCCCGCGCTCATCCCCGGCTTCCTGGGCAACCCGTCGTCGCTGTTCGGCCTGAGCGGGCTGCTCGGCGCAGGCAAGGACGGTGCCCTGGCGCCGGACCTCAACGGTCTCGCCTTCGCCGGCTTCCAGGCGACCTTCGCCATCATCACCGTCGCCCTGATCTCCGGCGCGATCGCCGACCGGGCGAAATTCGGCGCCTGGCTGATCTTCGCCGCCGTCTGGTCGACGCTGGTCTACTTCCCGGTCGCCTACTGGGTCTTCAACCTCACCGACGGCTGGGCTCCGGCCGCACTCGGGGTCAACGACTTCGCCGGTGGCACCGCGGTGCACATCAACGCCGGTGCCGCCGGACTGGCCCTCGCGCTGGTCCTCGGCAAGCGCGTCGGCTTCAAGAAGGGGATCTCCAAGCCGCACAACGTTCCGCTGACGCTGCTGGGTGCCGCTCTCCTCTGGTTCGGCTGGTTCGGCTTCAACGCCGGCTCGGAAGCCGCCGTCGACGGAATCGCCGCCCTCGCCTGGGTGAACACGCTCGCCGCCCCCGCCGCCGGAATCCTCGGCTGGCTGATCGTCGAGAAGATCAAGGACGGCAAGCCCACGTCGATCGGTGCCGCGTCCGGTGCCGTCGCCGGCCTGGTCGCCGTGACCCCGGCCTGTAACATCCTCACCCCCGGCTGGGCGATCGTACTCGGCGTGCTGGTCGGCGCGGTCTGCGCTGTCGCCATCGACCTCAAGTTCAAGTGGGGCTTCGACGACTCCCTCGACGTGGTGGGCATCCACCTCATCGGCGGCATGATCGGGACCCTGTTCATCGGCATCTTCGGTTCCGGCATCGGCCTCCTCGACACGGGCAGCCTGAAGCAGCTCGGCGTGCAGGCGCTGGCCGCCTTTGGAATCGCAATCTTCTCGTTCGTCATGGCCTACGCCATCGGCTGGGTCATCCAGAAGACGATCGGATTCCGGATCAACAACGAAGACGAGGTCGCCGGAGTGGACACCATCGTTCACGGCGAAGAGGGCTACGCGCTCGACGCGGTCTGACCCGCTGCAGCTTGGTACTCGTGGGGCGGAGTCCGGTTTCGACCGGGCTCCGCCCCTCTCCGTGGGCCAGGACCTCATTAGTCCCGACTGCGGTCATTGTCCAGCCCCTTGCCGCGCTCTCGTTCCCGCGGGAAACTCGACCTGCTGGCGGTGCACCCGAACATCGCGAGATTCCCCGTCACGGTTTCGTTCAACGAAACCGTGTCGGGGATTATTTTTTCACCCGCGGCGCCGACGCCGGGAGCGGGGAGGCTGGCCTCCCGATAACGTGGGGTGCACAGGACGCGGATGCACGCCGTGCGGGGGGTCCTGTCGCCGGCCTCACAGCCGGTGATCAGCGTTGCCGCCGCCAGGGCGGACACCGAAAGGAACCAATGTTTGATTTCCTGCTCAGTCCCATTCCCGGGCTCATCGTGCTGGCGGTCCTCGCCTTCCTGATCGTGCTGCTCTACGCCCGGTCGATCTACAAGAACGCCGGCCCGGACGAGGCGCTCATCATCACCGGCAAGAAGTCGAAGAAGACCATCGTCGACGGTGCCACCCTCGAGCAGTCCGGGCAGCGGGTCGTGCACGGCCAGGGCGTGTTCATCACCCCGTTCTTCCAGAAGGCCTTCAAGATCAGCCTCCGCAGCCGTGCCATCGAGATCACGGCCATCGCCCAGGACAAGATGGGCATCACCCTCACGGTCGAAGCCGTCGCCATCGTCAAGGTCGGCGACGACCCGGATGCCATCCGCGCGGCCGCCCAGCGTTTCCTCGGCCAGGACAAGAACATCGACAACTTCGCACTCGAGGTGCTGTCGGGCTCCCTGCGCTCCTCGATCGGCGCGACCGACGTGATGACGATCATCCAGAAGCGCGATGAGCTCGGCGCCTCGGTGCTCGCCACCGCCCGCGAATCGCTGGCGAACCAGGGCCTGGACGTCGACTCCTTCGAGATCAAGGGCATCAGCGACGCCAACGACTACATCAAGGACATGGGCCGTGCCGAGCAGGCCAAGGTGCGCCGCCAGGCTGAGGTCGCCGAGCACCAGGCCAACCGGGAGGCCCAGGAGGCGGCGATCGCCGCCGAGCAGGCCATCGCCGTCGCCCAGAACACACTCGCCCTGCGCCGCGCAGCCCTGCAGCTCGACACCGACAAGGCCGCGGCGGAGGCTGCCGGCGCCCGGCCGCTCGCAGAGGCCAAGACCCAGCAGGCGATCGTGCAGGAGCAGGAACTCACCGCCCAGCGCCGGGCGAGCCTGCGCAAGGCCGAGCTGGAATCCGAGGTGAACGCCGTCGCGGATGCCGAGGCCTACCGCATCCGGGTCACCGCGGTGGCGGCCGCCGACGCGGCCGTGACCGCGGCGAACGCCGACCGGGACAGCCGCAAGTCGATCGCCGAAGCCATCCGGGCGGAGGGCCAGGCCAACGCCGACGCCATCCTCGCCCGCGGCACCGCCGAGGCGACCGCCACCCGGCTGTCCGCCGAGGCGGTGGCCCAGCAGTCGGAGGCGCTGATCCAGCTGCGGATGGTTGAGATGCTGCCCGAGATAGCCCGCGAGCTGGCCGCACCGATGTCGAACATCGACAACCTCACGGTCATCTCCACGGATGGCGCCAGCCAGCTGACGAAGAACGTCGCCGCGGGCTTCACCGAGGTCGACGGGGTGCTGAAGTCGACCATGGGACTCGGCATCCGGGAACTGCTCGGCAACCTCGTGGGCGGCGTCGCGGCCGGAGCGGCCGCGGCGACCGCGCACACGTCGCTGTCCACGCCGGCCCCCACCCGGGCGCCGGCCCTCCCGGCTGCTGAGCAGGCCGTCGTCGACGACGCCCTGGCCTCTCCGGTCTCCTAAGCCGAGACGGCCAGGGCGGCGCGAGCCGCAAATCCGCCGCACCGCCGACGACAGCCGCCGAACCGTAATCCCGTCTCGGACTGAGCTGCGCCGGCCTGCTCCCGGACGCCCTCGTCTCGCGGGGGTGGCAACAGGGCTGTCCCCGGTCGAGTTCACCGCCAATCCCGGATACGCGACGCCGGCCGCCTACTCGGTCGCGCAGCGTGGCGGCACGGCCTGCAGCGCCGGCAACGGTGTCGTGCCCCAGCCCGGTGGCACAGCACCGGGCTATCGCGGTGTGACCGTGCTCGTCCTGCCTGATGCCGTCGCCCAATGGGACCGCTACGCGTCCATCTACAAGTACGTGATCAGCGGCGCGGGCGCCCCCTATGGGGATGCCGCCGCTGTCGTCTGTTTCGGACGAGGAACGGAGTCCAGCTGCACGGCGAATATCCTCGTCGGGACCGTGTGGATCGACGTCGTCATGGAAGGGATCATGGCCGACGCGGATGCCGATGACGCGGCCGTCGCGGCGCGCGTTCAGCCGTTGCTGGCGCGCGTGACGCAGGAGGTGACGCGTGCGGGCGCGCCGGCACCACTCTGGCGGCCCCCTGCCGACGCCGGCAACTGGGTGCAACTGAACGCCCTGCAGGGGCCAGGCGCCGACATCGGTGACCTCGAGGCGGGACTGAGCCGGCTTGCCGTCCTCGTCGCCCCACGGATCAACGGATAGCCGGATAATGGAACGGCCACAAGGTCACACGGCCATGGCCGGGAAGGTCCGCTATGACGGCTGCAGCACCCCAACCGATTTCGGCCATCGCGCCGCCGCTTGCGGGCCGCGCCTCGGCAAGCCAGCGGTGGTCGCACCTGGTCTTCCTGCACTGGCGGGTGGAGGCGGCGCAGGTCGCCCCGCTCCTGCCCGCCGGGCTCGTTCCGGATGAGTTCGACGGCAGCAGCTGGATCGGCCTGATCCCGTTCGTGCTCGACCGGGCGACGGTCTGGGGAAGCCCGCCGGTGCCGTACTTCGGCAGTTTCGTCGAAGTCAACGTACGCCTCTACGCCGTCGATGCCGACGGCCATCGCGGAGTGGTCTTCGTGTCCCTGGAGGCCTCGAGGCTCGCAGCGGTGATTGCCGCGCGGACCCTGTTCCGGATCCCGTACCGCTGGTCTCGCACCACGCTCACCCGCTCGGCGGCGGGGGAGTTCCACTACAGCTCTCGCAGGCACCTGGCGGTGTCCGCCCGCACTGACATCGTGGCGCGCAGCACGGACCAGCCCGTCGTGGGTGACCCCCTGGCCGATTTCCTCACCGCGCGCTGGGCGCTTTTCAGCACGGTGCGCGGTCGAACGGTGCACCTGCGCAACCACCATGAGCCGTGGCCCCTCTACCGGGCAGAACTGGTGCGGCTCGAGGACACCCTTCTCGACGCGGCCGGATTCCCGGGCGTGGCCGCCCGGCCGCCCGATTCCGTGCTCTACTCGCCGGGCGTGACCACCTGGTTCGGTGGAGCCGGCTGAGGCGCGTCGCCCGCCGGCGGCGCCGACGGCCCGGTACGGAGCCGGGACCCTACCGGTGCGGTCAATGACGCCGGCGCTGTGCGGTCAGGCGCTGATCCGGAGAACGCTCGCCGCGAGTCCGACGCACAGAACCGCCACCAGGACGAACAGCGCAGCCCAGACGAGGCCCGGGACGTGGGTGAGCCGGGCGAGCTGGTCGGCATCCGAGGAGAGCCCGCCGCGACGGGACCGGGACACCTGCAGCTCGATGGCCGTCCGCACGGCGCCCAACAGCAGGAACGTCGTGAGCAGCAGAGCGCCGATTCCCTGGACCAGGGGAGTGCCGAACCAGGTGAGCGCGAGGATCAGGGCGCCGGTGACCAGCACGGACCACAGCCCGAACCAATTGCGGATCTGCACGAGGATCAAGGCGAGCGCGGCGAGCAGCAGCCAGAGCAGCCCGCTGGCATAGCCGGCGCCCAGGATCGCGGCCGCCGCGAGGCCGAGCAGGGCCGGGGCGGTGTATCCGGCGAGCAGGGTGAGGATCATGCCGAATCCGCGCGGCCGACCGCGACTGACCGTGAGTCCCGACGTGTCCGAGTGCAGACGGATGCCGCCCAGCCGGCGGCCGGTCAGCGTGGCCACCAGGGCGTGGCCGCCCTCGTGCGCGATGGTCACCAGATGTCGTGCGCGCCGCCACAACGCCGGGACGAGGACGAACAGGCCGGCCGTGAGAACGGTGAGCAGCGCCGTCGCGGCGGGGAGCGGGTCCTGGTGGGCGCAGACGCGCCCCCAGAACTCGAGAAGAGCCTCCACGGCTCAGAGGCCTTCCGCGATCGTCGCCGTGGCGTGCAGCCAGGCCCGGCGGGTCTGCGGCGCGAGGGAGTGGATGTTCAGCGGTCCACCGGTGACGATGGCCGCGTCGTATGGCACGTCGCAGACAGCCCGGGTGAGCTGGCCGAAGTGGTCGTGCAGCCGCCTCGACAGCGCGGGGTCGACGGCCGTGGCCGGCATGGTGAGGATCGTGACGGCCTGGGCCACCTTGTCGGCGTGTCCCTTCTGGCGCAGTCCCTCCAGGAGTGCGGCCGCGCCGTAGCCGGTGTCCTCGCGAATCGTGGAGACGACGACGAGCTGGTCCGCCGTTTCGACTGCGGCCTCCCAGTTGGAGGCGCGCATGTTGTTTCCCGTGTCGACGACCAGGACCCGGTAGAACCGGTTGAGAATGCCGAAGAGCCTACGGTATGCCGGTCCGTCGATGGTGGACACCCCCGCCGGGTCGAGATCGGAAGCCAGCGCGTCGAACTGGGCATCCCCCTGGGGGTGAACGTAATTGTCCAGGTCACCGAGCCGAATCGAATGCCCGTTGTCAAAACGGCCGAGGTCCCGCAGAAGATCCATGGCGGTATTGGTGTGCCCGGCGGTCATGATCCGCACTCCGAGGTTGCCCATCGACTCGTTGTTGTCCCAGGCGAGGGTATAACCGCCGCGGTACATGCCCATGGTCGCGGCGATCAGCAACGTCGCGGTCGTCTTGTTCGCTCCGCCCTTCGGATTGAGCACCACGATCGTCCTCGGTCCGTCGAAGCCGCGTTGGACTCCGGTGATCGCCCGGCGTTGCACGCGCTCAGCGCGACCGGGGCCACAGGGGATGAGTCCGCGGGTCAGTCGCACCACCTGCCCCTGCCACCCGTGCTGGGCCGGCCCTGCAGTCGACGGGTTGGCTGGCGGCTGCGGGCTGAGGAAACCGGCACGAGCGGCGGAACCATCGGTGCTGGGAGGGTTCAGCGTCATGGTCGGTCTCTTTCCGTCGTGATTCACCGGTGTTGCGCCTCGTCGGGAATGGAGCTTCAACGTCCTCAACCGTAAGAGGTTCTCCACGGTCGTCCAAAACGGTTGGTGCGGGGGGAGCTCCCGCCGGACGGCGGTGGCCGCGACGCCGGGGCCATTCGGTGCCACACTGGGCCACATCAGCAGCTCCGCCGAAACGGAGGTGGGGTTTGGCACAGGCAACGCGCCGACAGGCAACGCGCCGACAGGCAACGCGCCGCCCAGCCGCGGCAGTCGCCTCCGGCAGGTCTGAGCCGCGAGATCCGGTGATGGACCTGACTCGTGTCGCCGGTCTCGTCATCGTGGTCGTCGGGCACCTGCTGATGCTGGGCGCATCCGTTGCCGGTGACCACCGGCTGGTGGTCCAGCGCACGTTGACCCTGCAGCCCTGGTTCACGCCCGTGACCTGGGTGGCCCAGGTGATGCCCTTGTTCTTCGTGGTGGGAGGATTCGCCGGGGCGCTGAGCTGGCGCCGGGTCGAGGCGCGGGGCGGAACCGCGGCCGTCTTCATCCGTGCGCGGGTGCTGCGCCTGGCCTGGCCGACCCTGCCGCTGTTCGCGTTCCTGGCCCTGGCGATCCTCGCCATGCACCTCGCCGGGCTGGGCCCGGACACCGTCGCTGAGATCGCGACCGGGGTCGTCTCGCCGCTGTGGTTCCTCGCCGCGTACACCTTCTGCCAGGCCTTCCTGCCGGGCATGGCGACGCTGCACGCACGCGCGCCGATTCGGCTGCTGATCTGCCTCGCCGGGGCGATGGTGAGTGTCGACGCCCTGCGGCTGGGGACGCACACGCCGGAACTCGGTCTGCTCAATATGACCTTCGTCTGGCTTTTCGTGCAGCAGCTGGGCCTCTGGGCTGCGGATGGCTGGTTCGGCCGACGACGGCGTCGACTCCTCGTCGCGCTCGCAGGGGCGAGCTACGCCCTGCTCGGTCTGCTGACGACCGTCGGACCCTACCCGGCGAACATGCTGGACAACCTCAATCCGCCGACGACTGCCTTGGCGGTGCTGGCGGTGGGCCAGTTCTCAGCGCTGATGGCGTTGCGCCCGCAGCTGGACCGCCTGGCCCGGAGTGCGTTCGTGCGGCGCGTCGTGGCCGGAATCGGCACCCGGATGATGACGGTGTACCTCTGGCACCTTCCCGTTCTGGGGCTCATCGTCGGTGCGATGCTGCTTCTGCCCATGCCGGAGCCGGCCCCGGGAGGCGCCGGCTGGTGGCTGACCCGCCCCCTCGTGCTCCTGGTCGCCGTCGGGGCCCTGGTCGGCGTCGCGGCCCTGTTCGGCCGCTTCGAGCATCCGGCCGGGTCTCCAGCCGACACCGCAGTGGCGGTGCGCGACTGGCGCGTCGGAGTGTCGACCGCCTTGATGATCGTTCCGCCGTTCACGATCATGCTCTTCGGTCTCAACCTGGGCATCGCCGTGACGAGTGAGGTGCTGCTCGCGGCGGCGGTGTTCCTGCAATCGCCGGTGCGGCTAGGAGAAGATGCGGGCCAGGGCCACGAGGATCGAGATCAGGGCCAGGATGATCGCGGCGAGGGCCAGCCGGCGGCCGCGCGCGCCGGCCGGGATGACACTGACGGCCTTGCCGGAGAGCGTGACGCCGATGGTCGCGAAGATGAGCCCGGCGGCGGGAACGGGCACGGCCAGGATGATCCCGGCCAGTGACAGCCAGAACCCCGGAACGCGTCCCGGCGTCTTCGACCAGTCGACCCGGGGGGCGCCGAGTCCGAGGAGGCCGTTGCCCTCCATGTTCGCGCGCGGGTCGTCCACCGGTGATTCCTTCCGTCGCGTCAGTCTCGCACGATCCGCGCCCCAGCTGGTCGGGGCACAAAAAAACCCCGGAGGACCGGGGTTTTCAGTGTGTGGGCGATACCGGACTCGAACCGATGACCTCTTCCGTGTGAAGGAAGCGCGCTACCAACTGCGCCAATCGCCCTTGTGTGGCCAGAGCTGCGACCACGAGTTCTGATACTAGCCCAGAGCAGGGATGCGGCGCACATCGGGAGGGGCTCAACACGCCGGGCCGGCTCGGTTTGAATATCCACCGGAGTATCGGCTAGAGTCTTCAAGCGCGCAGAAATGCGCGCAGTTGCGGATGTGGCGCAGTGGTAGCGCATCACCTTGCCAAGGTGAGGGTCGCGAGTTCGAATCTCGTCATCCGCTCGAATTGAATCGGCCGAGAGGTCGGTTCTTTTTGGTGTGGACCCTATGTGGTGGATTGGCCGAGAGGCGAGGCAGCGGCCTGCAAAGCCGTATACACGGGTTCGAATCCCGTATCCACCTCCATTCTTGAGGATTGATATCAAGATATGGGCGATTGGCGCAGCGGTAGCGCGCTTCCCTGACACGGAAGAGGTCACTGGTTCGATCCCAGTATCGCCCACAGACAAACCCCCGGCCTTCCGGGGGTTTTTTCTTTGCCCGGAATCCCGGTACGGACCGTTTTCCGGGTCCGCCGCGCGGATCGAGCCCAGGGTGCGCCGATCCCCGCCGGAATCGGCTAGAGTCTTCAAGTCAGCAGAAATGCCGGCAGTTGCGGATGTGGCGCAGTGGTAGCGCATCACCTTGCCAAGGTGAGGGTCGCGAGTTCGAATCTCGTCATCCGCTCGAATTGAATCGGCCGAGAGGTCGGTTCTTTTTGGTGTGGACCCTATGTGGTGGATTGGCCGAGAGGCGAGGCAGCGGCCTGCAAAGCCGTATACACGGGTTCGAATCCCGTATCCACCTCCATTCTTGAGGATTGATATCAAGATATGGGCGATTGGCGCAGCGGTAGCGCGCTTCCCTGACACGGAAGAGGTCACTGGTTCGATCCCAGTATCGCCCACAGACAAACCCCCGGCCTTCCGGGGGTTTTTTCTTTGCCCGGAGGTGATCGCGCACCTCGGTGTGCGGTGTCAGGGACGGAGCCGGGGTCGCCGCAGCGCCCGCTCCGTCGAGAGCCAGACACCGTAATCGGGCTTCTCCAGCGTGCCGCCGAACACGGACGCGTGGGCCACCGGCTGGCGCCCGGCCTCCAGGTGCGGCCGCAGCCCCTGGCCCCAGCCGGCCGCGAGATAGGCAGGGATGTGCCCGCAGGTCTCCGTGACATCACCGAACCGGAGATCGACGCGCACCGCATGGGTGTCGACGGGGTTGCCGGGTTCGGGCCGCAGGATGGCCAGAATCGGGGCATCGGCGGCACCCGAGTCCTTCCAGGCCGACACGACACGGTGAATGCCGGCGTAGTAATGGGATTCGCCGACAACCTCCTGCAGCCCCTCGAACGGATAGAAGACCATCTCCGTGATGGGCACGGGCTCGTAGGTTCGGTGCCGTCGCTTCGCGGCACCCCGGGGCCCCATCGACACGCGGGACACGACGGAGTGCACCACAAGCCAGGCGGGTGTGCCTCCGGGCCGCCGCCCGATCTTCCGGTCGAAATCGCTCACTGTGCTCCCTAGCCTGCTCTGATCCTCCCAAGGGCCCGCGACCGGGCGCACCGCCCAATTGGAGGGGCAGCGTCGTGCGGCCGCACCGGCGCGGCGTGGCCGTACTGGGGATGGCGGCGCCGGCGCAGGTCCGCCAGTCTCAAGGTGGAGGTTAATCGATGGAACTGTTCGTGCTGGTCGCACTGTCCCTGCCCGTGATCATCGGCGTCGCCATCTGGGGCACCTGGGGCATCCGGGTGGCCGGCCGGTCGGCCGGGACCGCCGTTCCCCGTCGCCGCGCCTCGGATGCAGTGCCTGCTCTCACTCCGCCGTCGGCTGCCTCCGCGCCCGCAGTGTCCTCGACCGCACGCCCTGGGGTCGCTCTCAGTCGCTATCTCCCGCCGCAGGACTGGGCGAGACTGCTCGTAGCCGACGCCGGGGGACTGCCCACTCTCTACCTGCAGCCGCACGGCGGGGAGCTGTGGCTGACCGAGCCGACGACGGGCCTGCTCGTGAGCATCAGCAATGTGCACCTGCGAGGCCTCGGGATCTGGACGATCTGGCTGCGCAACGTCGATTCGCGTACCATCGTCGCCCGCGAAGGCCTGATCCAGCCCGGAGCGATGGTCTCCCTGGTACGTGAGCCCGGGCATCCGGCTGCCGGCGGCGCCGTGTCCGTGCACTCGTCCAGCGGACGCAGGGTCGGCCAGGTCAGCCCCCCGGATCGCGGCGGGGCTGGCCGAACTGATCGACACCGGCACCGTGCTCCACGCTGTGGCGATCGCCTTCGACCCGAAGCCGGGTGCGGAGCGGCCGGGCCTGATCAAGGTCCTGGCGGCGCCGCCGGCAACCATCGAGCACCTGTTCCGGCGGCTTCCGCGCGCCGCCACGATCGCGCTACCCGACCGGGACGCCGTCCTGGCCGGATAGCGGGGACGAAGGCTTCTCGTGCGCCGCTAAAGTTGGAGGGGTTCGCACACAACTGAGGAGTTACACACGTGGTTGACGGCTTTGAGCTTTTCACCGACCGGTCCGTTGTCGCAATGCGCGTCAACGGCGAGCTCAAGGACCTCGCCGCGACGGTGACGCCGACGGATGCCGTCGAGCCGGTCACCCTGTCGTCCCCCGACGGCCTCAACATCCTTCGGCACTCGGCCGCACACGTGCTCGCGCAGGCCGTGCAGACCGTCAACCCGGCCGCGCGGCTCGGCATCGGCCCGCCCGTCACCGACGGCTTCTACTACGACTTCGACGTCGCCGAACCATTCACCCCGGATGACATCAAGTCGCTCGAGAAGGCCATGGACCGGATCATCCGCCAGGGCCAGCGGTTCGTGCGCCGGGTCGTCACCGCCGACGAGGCCAGGGCGGAGCTCGCCGCCGAGCCGTACAAGCTCGAACTGATCGGGCTCAAGGGCGCGTCACCCAGCGGCGACGACGCTAGTGCCGAGCTGGGAGCCGACAACGAGTCCGTCGAGGTCGGGGGCGCCGAACTGACCATCTACGACAACGTCGACCCGAAGACGGGGGAGACCATGTGGAAGGACCTCTGCCGCGGTCCCCACCTGCCCAATACCCGCATGATCGGCAACGGATACTCGCTCACCCGGCTGGCCGCCGCCTACTGGCGCGGCTCGGAGAAGAACCCGCAACTGCAGCGGATCTACGGCACGGCCTGGCCCACCAAGGACGAGCTGCGCGCCTACCAGGCCCGCCAGGAGGAGGCCGCCAAGCGCGACCACCGCAAACTCGGCGCCGAACTCGACCTGTTCAGCTTCCCGGAGGAGATCGGCTCCGGACTTCCCGTCTTCCACCCCAAGGGCGGCATCATCCGCCAGGAGATGGAGAACTACTCCCGCAAGCGCCACGCCGAGGCCGGGTACGACTTCGTCTACACGCCGCACATCACCAAGTCGAACCTGTTCGAAACTTCCGGGCACCTCGACTGGTACTCCGACGGCATGTTCCCGCCGATGAAACTCGACGCCGAATACGATGCCGACGGGCACATGACCCGCCAGGGCGTCGACTACTACCTCAAGCCGATGAACTGCCCGTTCCACAACCTCATCTTCCGCTCCAGCGGCCGCAGCTACCGCGACCTGCCGATGCGGCTGTTCGAGTTCGGCTCGGTCTACCGCTACGAGAAGTCCGGCGTGGTGCACGGCCTCACCCGGGTGCGCGGGATGACCCAGGACGACGCCCACATCTACACCACGAAGGAGGGGATGAAGGAGGAACTCACCTCCACCCTGAACTTCGTGCTGAAACTCCTTGCCGACTACGGTCTCGAGGACTACTACCTCGAACTCTCCACCAAGGACCCGAAGAAGTTCGTGGGCAGCGACGAAGCGTGGGAAGAGGCCACCCAGACTCTCGCCGAGGTCGCCGAGGCATCCGGGCTGGAACTCGTCTCCGACCCGGGCGGAGCGGCCTTCTACGGTCCGAAGATCTCGGTGCAGGCGCGGGACGCGATCGGCCGCACCTGGCAGATGTCGACCATCCAGCTGGACTTCAACCTGCCGGAGCGGTTCGACCTCGAATACACGGCGCCCGACGGGTCCCGCCAGCGCCCGGTGATGATCCATCGTGCCCTGTTCGGCTCGATCGAGCGGTTCTTCGCGGTGCTCACCGAGCACTACGCCGGGGCGTTCCCGGTCTGGCTGTCCCCGGTGCAGGTCGTCGGCATCCCCGTCTCCGAGCAGTACGGGCCCTACCTCGATGAGATCATCGGCCGGCTGAAGGCGGCAGGCGTGCGTGCCCAGGTCGACCACTCCGACGACCGGATGCAGAAGAAGATCCGCAACCACACCAAGGCAAAGGTGCCCTTCCAGCTGATCGTGGGTGAGGAGGACCAGGCCAACGGTGCGGTCAGCTTCCGCTTCCGCGACGGCAGCCAGGACAACGGCGTTCCGATCGAGGATGCCATCAGCCGCATCGTCGCCGCGATCGAGACCCGCGCCCAGGTCACCGGCCAGGGGCAGAGCTAGATGGCCCCCGGGAACGACGAGGTCGGTACCGGCACGGCCGGCACCGGGGAGTCCGCGGACGACCGGTTCGAGGGGATCGAGCACTCGTCCGACTTCGCCGCGGTACCGGATGCCTTCCAACGGCTGTGGACGCCGCACCGCCTGGTCTACATCCAGGACGGCCAGCAGCCGGACGAATCCGACTGCCCGTTCTGCCGCGCCCCCGAGATGACCGACGAGAAGGCGCTGATCGTGGCGCGCGGGAAGCACGCCTACGTGCTGCTCAACCTGTTCCCGTACAACAGCGGGCACCTGCTCGTCTGCCCGTACCGGCACATTGCGACGTATGACGAGGCGACGCCCGAGGAGGTCGCCGAAATCGGTAGCCTGACCCAGGTGGCGATGCGCGTGCTCAGCGAGGTGTCCCACTGTGACGGCTTCAACATCGGCATGAACCAGGGCCGGGTCGCGGGTGCGGGCATCGCGGAACACCTGCACCAGCACATCGTGCCGCGGTGGGCCCTGGACTCGAACTTCTTCCCGATCATCGCCAGGACGAAGGCCGTTCCCCGGCTGCTCGGCGAGGTGCGGCGCGAGGTCGCCGACGGCTGGCCGAAAGACGAGAACTAGCTTCACCTTCACGCTCCGCGCGGCACTTCGTCGTGCGAAACCCACAAAATGCAAGGAATAGAATCAAGGCTATGACTGAAACCACTTCCGCCGAGCAGTTTGGTTCGAGCCGCGTCAAGCGCGGACTCGCCGACATGATGAAGGGCGGCGTCATCATGGACGTCGTCAACGCCGAACAGGCCCGGATCGCCGAGGATGCCGGTGCCGTCGCCGTCATGGCCCTCGAGCGCGTGCCGGCCGACATCCGTTCCCAGGGTGGTGTCGCCCGGATGAGCGACCCCGACCTGATCGACAGCATCATCGCCGAGGTCTCCATCCCGGTCATGGCGAAGGCCCGGATCGGCCACTTCGTCGAGGCCCAGGTGCTGCAGGCCCTGAACGTCGACTACATCGACGAGTCAGAGGTGCTGAGCCCGGCCGACTACGTCAACCACATCGACAAGTGGAACTTCACGGTTCCGTTCGTCTGCGGTGCGACCAACCTGGGTGAGGCGCTGCGCCGGATCACCGAGGGTGCCGCGATGATCCGCTCGAAGGGCGAAGCCGGCACCGGCGACGTCTCCGAGGCGATGAAGCACATCCGCACCATCAAGGGTGAGATCGCCCGCCTCTCGTCGCTGAGCAAGGACGAGCTGTACGTCGCCGCCAAGGAACTGCAGGCCCCGTACGAGCTCGTCGCCGAGATCGCCTCCACCGGCAAGCTCCCCGTCGTGCTGTTCGTCGCCGGCGGCGTGGCCACCCCGGCCGACGCGGCCATGATGATGCAGATGGGCGCGGACGGCGTGTTCGTCGGCTCCGGCATCTTCAAGTCGGGCAACCCGCAGGCGCGCGCCAACGCCATCGTCAAGGCCGTCACGTTCTACGACGACCCCAGCGTCATCGCCGCCGTCTCGCGGGGCCTCGGCGAAGCCATGGTGGGCATCAACGTGTCCGACCTGGCCGCACCGCACCGCCTCTCCGAGCGCGGCTGGTAGTCCGCAGTTCGTGAGCGTTGGAGTTCTCGCCCTTCAGGGTGACTTCCGTGAGCATGCCGCGCTCCTCCGGGGGCTCGGCGCGGAGGTCGAACTCGTTCGCCGCCCGGAGGAACTGGACCGCATCAGCGGCCTGGTGATCCCGGGTGGCGAGTCCAGCGTGATGGACAAACTGGCGCGCGCGTTCGGCCTGGCCGAGCCGCTCCGCGCCGGGATTCAGGCGGGATTGCCCGTCTACGGCACCTGCGCCGGCCTGATCATGCTCGCCGACACGGTCCTCGACGCCATCCGCGGCCAGGAGAGCCTCGGCGGGCTCGACATCGCGGTGCGCCGCAATGCCTTCGGCTCCCAGACGGCGTCGTTCGAAACCGACCTCGACGTTCCCGTCCTCGGCGCGGACCCGGTGCACGCGGTCTTCATCCGCGCGCCCGTCGTCGAGACCGTCGGGCCGAGGGCCAGGGCGCTGGCCAGCCTCGCCGACGGGCGCTGCGTCGCCGTCGAACAGGGGAACCTGCTCGGCACCTCCTTCCACCCCGAGATCACCGGCGAGCACCGGTTCCACGAATACTTCCTGGGCACGGTCGCACGGGTCGGCTTCCGTGGCTGAGCTCCGCCCATGACCGGCTTCGTCGCGCTGCTGCGCGGCATCAACGTCAACGGCATCACGATCGCGATGAACGACCTCCGCGGCACGTTCGAGGAGCTCGGCCACACCGGCGTGCGCACCGTCCTCGCGAGCGGCAACGTGCTCTTCGACACCGACCAGACGGATGCCCCGGCCATCAAGGCGCGGATCGAACGCGCCCTCGGCGACAGGTTCGGCTACGACGCGTGGATCGTACTCGTCGACACCGGGAGCCTGGCCCGGGTGGTGCGGGACTACCCGTTCGATCCCGGACGGGAGGGCTGGCATCCGTACGTGGTCTTCGGCTCTGAGCCGGCCGTGCTCGACGAACTCGCCACGGCGGCGTCCGGGCTGGACCCGGCCATCGAACAGGCGGCGCCCGGGGACGGGGTGCTCTACTGGCAGGTGCTCCGCAGCGTCGGAATCACGAGCCCGTTCAGCAAGGTCACCGGCAAGGCCAGGTACCGGACGACGACGACGACCCGCAACCTGCGCACCCTGGACAAGCTGCTCGCCGCGCCACCGGCCGGGTGAAGCGGCGCCCCGCCGGGCGCCTCGGGTTAGAATGAGCAGCACCCCATCGGTGCGACGACCACGCGGCATTGCGGCCGGCGGCAGCAGGTCGGCACCGATCCGAAGCCAAGCGAGACAAACGGGAGATTCATGTCCGGACATTCCAAGTGGGCGACAACGAAGCACCAGAAGGCGGTCACCGACTCTCGTCGGGCCAAGGCCTTCGCCAAGTTGATCAAGAACATCGAGGTCGCGGCGCGGATGGGCGGCATCGACCTGTCCGGCAACCCGACCCTGGTCGACGCGATCCAGAAGGCCAAGAAGACCTCGGTCCCCAATGAGAACATCGACCGCGCGGTCAAGCGCGGCGGCGGACTCACCGGCGAGGCCGTCGACTACTCCACCATCATGTACGAGGGTTACGCCGCCCACGGCGTCGCCATCATGATCGAGTGCCTCACCGACAACAAGAACCGCGCCGCGGCCGAGGTGCGCACCACGGTCACCCGCAACGGCGGCAACATGGCCGACCCTGGCAGCGTCGCCTACAACTTCCACCGCAAGGGCGTCGTCGTCGTCCCCAAGGGCAACAACGTCACCGAGGACGAAGTGCTCGCCGCGGTCCTGGATGCCGGCGCGGAAGAGGTCATCGACGAGGGCGACAAGTTCGAGGTCCTCAGCGAGGTGCACGATCTCGTAGCCACCCGCACCGCGCTGCAGACGGCGGGAATCGACTATGACTCCGCCGACGTCGCGTTCATCCCGCAGCTCAAGGTCGAGGTCGACGCCGAGACCGCCCGCAAGGTGTTCCGGCTGATCGACGCGCTCGAGGAACTCGACGACGTGCAGAACATCTACAGCAACTACGACGTGTCGGCCGAGGTCATGGCGGAGCTCGAAGCCGAAAACGAGTAGCGGCCGATGAGCGTCCGGGTGCTCGGCATCGACCCCGGGCTCACCCGCTGCGGTGTGGGCGTCGTCGACGTGGCGGGGAACCGCACCGCGACCCTCGTCGATGTCACCGTGCTGCGGAGCGCCCCGGAGCTGCCGCTGGAACAGAGGCTGCTGCTGATCAGCCGGGGACTCGAGGAGATGCTCGACCGGCACAAGCCGGCCTTCGTCGCGATCGAGCGGGTGTTCGCGCAGAACAACGTGCGCACCGTGATGGGCACCGCCCAGATCAGCGGTGTCGCCCTGCTGCTCGCGGCCCAGCGCGGCCTGCCGGTGACGCTGCACACCCCGAGCGAGGTCAAGGCCGCGATCACTGGCTACGGCTCGGCCGACAAGGCCCAGGTCGGGGCCATGGTCGCCCGCGTGCTCGGCCTCACCGAGGTGCCCAAACCCGCGGATGCCGCCGACGCCCTCGCCCTCGCGATCTGCCATGCCTGGCGCACCGGGATCTCCGGCGGAACCCTGCCCACCGCCGCCGGCGTCCCGTCCGGCACCCTGACCCCGGCCCAGCGGGCGTGGCGCGCCGCCGAACGAAGCTCGGTGTCGCCCGTGCCCCGTAGTCTTAAGCGGTGATCTCCTCCGTACGTGGCCTCGTCCTCTCCGCCCTGGGTTCCACGGTCGTGATCGAGGTCGGGGGAGTGGGCCTGGCCGTCCAGGTCACCCCCACCACGGCGCTCTCGCTCCGCACGGGCACCGAGGCACGCCTGGCCACGACCCTCTTCGTGCGGGAAGACTCCCTCACCCTCTACGGCTTTCCCGGGGTCGACGAACTCTCGGTCTTCGAACTACTCGTCGGCGTGACCGGGGTCGGCCCCAAGTCCGCCCTCGGCGTGCTGGCCGTGCTCACCCCCCACCAGATCGCGCAGGCGGTCGCAGCCGACGACGACGGCGTCTTCCGCAAGGTCAGCGGCATCGGGCCGAAGACCGCCAAGCTCATCGTGCTGTCCCTGGCCGGCAAGCTCTTCGTCACCACCGTGGCCTCCGCGCCCGGCCGCCCGGTCGCCAGCACCGCCGCGGCGGGCGTGCAGGCCGCGCTGATCGGCCTGGGCTGGTCGGAGCGGGTGGCCGCGCAGGCGGTCGAGGAGACGCTCGCCGAAGCCGCCGACCCTGACCAGGTGGGGGTGGCCAGCCTGCTCCGCCTGGTCCTGGCCCGCCTCGGCCCGGCCCAGCAGGCATCGGAGCGTCGCTCATGACCACTAACCCCGGCCTGGCCGGCGACCCCGGCGTCGAAGTGACCAACCCGGTGCTCGAGGGCGAGGCGGAACTCGCCTTCGAGGGTGCCCTGCGACCCCGCAGCCTGGGCGAGTTCGTCGGCCAGCACAAGGTTCGCGGCCAGTTGCAGCTGCTGCTCACCGCCGCGACCATGCAGAACCGCACGCCCGACCACATCCTGCTGGCCGGTCCGCCCGGACTGGGCAAGACCACCCTGGCCATGATCATCGCCTACGAGGGCAACCGGCCGCTGCGGATGTCCAGCGGCCCGGCCATCCAGCACGCCGGGGACCTGGCCGCGGTACTGTCCTCCCTCGTGCCCGGCGAGGTCCTCTTCATCGACGAGATCCACCGGATGGCACGATCCGCCGAGGAGATGCTCTACCTGGCGATGGAGGACTTCCGGATCGACATCATGGTCGGCAAGGGAGCCGGCGCCACATCCATCCCGCTCGACCTTGCTCCGTTCACCCTGGTCGGCGCCACGACGAGGTCCGGCCTGCTGCCGAACCCTCTCCGGGACCGGTTCGGCTTCACCGCGCACCTCGAGTTCTACGCGGAGTCGGAACTGGAACAGGTGCTCGGCCGCGCGGCCGCGCTGCTCGACCTCCCGATCGGCCGGGACGCCCTGGCGGAGATCGCCGGGCGCTGCCGCGGAACCCCGCGGATCGCCAATCGCCTGCTGCGCCGGGTGCGCGACTACGCCCTCGTGCACGGGGGAGACGCCGACCTGGCCGCCGTGCATGCGGCGCTGGAACTCTACGACGTGGACGCGATCGGGCTGGACCGGCTCGACCGCGAGGTCATGCAGATCATCCTGACCCGTTTTGGGGGTGGGCCGGTCGGGTTGAACACCCTGGCCGTGTCGGTCGGCGAGGAGTCGGAGACCATCGAGGCGGTCGTCGAGCCGTTCCTGGTGCGGATAGGCTTCCTCACGCGCACCCCGCGTGGGCGCGTGGCCACTCCGGCGGCCTGGCGGCACTTCGGTCTCGTCGATCCGCAGGGTGCCGCGCCTCCGGTCGCCCTCACCCTGGATGACCTATAATTCGAGTTGGTTCGTCACGAGCCGCTCGCGAATGCTTCGGCCACCGCGCCGCAACCGGAAGGTTTCACAGTTTTATGGATCCGTTGACTCTTGTCATGCTCGCCGTTCTGGCCGTGCTTGTCTTCTTCATGTTCCGCAATGGCCGCAAGCGCCAGAAGGACCAGGCGGCACTGCAGTCCCAGATGGTGGCAGGCGCCGAGGTCATGACCAATTTCGGCATGTACGGCACCATCCTGTCAATCGATGAGGAAGCCAACAAGGTCGCCCTCGAGATCGCCCCGGGCACCGTCGTGCACCTGCACCGCCAGACCATCGCGCGCGTCGTCGAGCCCACCGTGGCCGAGACCGAGTCGGAGGTCGAGCCTGCCCCGACCGCGCAGCTGAACAAGGACGACGCGATCGTCATGGGCGAACCCGAGTTCGGCCAGCGCGTCACCGATGCAGAATCCGACGAAGAACCCAAAAAGGGCGACGCGTAACCAACCCCTCTCCCATGCCCGCGCCATCGGCGCGGGCATGTGATTAGAAAGCTGAGTTTCAAGGTGGCAAAGTCGACTCCGGTCAAGAAGGCCTGGCGTTCCCTGACCTGGCTGGGCGTGATCATTGTCGGTCTCATCGCCCTCAACAGCGCCGGCGTCCTTGCCGGAGGCGGTTCCTGGGCCCCCAAGCTGGCCCTCGACCTCGAGGGCGGCACGCAGATCATCCTCGCGCCGAAGCTCGAGTCCGGTCAGTCCGTCTCCCAGGAACAGCTGAACCAGGCCGTGTCGATCATCCGGCAGCGGATCGACTCGGCCGGTGTCTCCGAAGCGGAGATCAACACCCAGGGCGGCCAGAACATCGTCGTGTCCATCCCCGGGATCCCGGATGACGCGACGATCAACCGGATCGAATCCTCGGCGAAGCTCGAATTCCGCCCGGTCCTCGTTGCGGCGGCACCCTCGGCGGCCAGCGTCGGCGGCGCCACCTCCAGTGCGACCCCGTCGCCCACGGTCGACCCGAACCTCTCCAGCACCCCCACCGCGGTCCCGACCAACGGCAGCGACCTCAGCTACGTCACGCCGGCCCTGCAGGCCCAGTACGACGCGTTCGACTGCAGCAAGATCGACACCTCCAATGTGGCGCCGGCCAAGGAACCCCTCGTCACCTGCGAGTCCGACGGGTCGGTCAAGTACATCCTCGGCCCGGTCGAGGTCAGCGGCCAGAACGTCTCCAACGCCACCAACGGCCAGAAGACCACCCAGAGCGGCGCCACCACCGGCGAATGGGTCGTGAACATCGCCTTCGACGGCACCGGAACCAAGGACTTCGCCACGGTCAGCACCCGTCTCAGCGGGCTGAAGGGTGTGCAGAACCAGTTCGCCATCGTTCTCGACGGCAAGGTCATCTCCGCTCCTCGCACCCTGGCGGTGATCACCGACGGCAACGCGCAGATCAGCGGAAACTTCACCCAGAACTCGTCCAAGACGCTCGCCGACCAGCTCAAGTTCGGCGCCCTGCCGATCAGCTTCACCGTGCAGAGCCAGGACACCATCTCGGCCACCCTCGGCTCGACCCAGCTCGGCAGCGGACTGATCGCCGGCCTGATCGGCCTGATCCTCGTCGTGATGTACTCGCTCGTGCAGTACCGGCTGCTCGGGCTGGTCACGGTGGCCTCCCTGACCGTGGCGGCCCTGATCACCTATCTGCTGATCACGATCCTGTCCTGGCGGGAGGGCTACCGTCTCTCGCTCGCCGGTGTCGCCGGGTTGATCGTCGCCATCGGCATCACCGCCGACTCGTTCATCGTCTACTTCGAGCGGGTGCGCGACGAACTGCGCGACGGCCGCGGACTCGAGTCCTCGGTCGAGGCCGGCTGGAAGCGCGCGCTCCGCACCGTGCTGGCGTCGGATGCCGTGAACTTCCTCGCCGCCGGGGTGCTCTTCATCGTCGCCGTCGGCAACGTGAAGGGCTTCGCCCTCACCCTCGGCCTCACGACGATCGTCGACGTTGCCGTCGTGATGCTCTTCACCCACCCGATGCTGCAGCTGCTCGCCCAGACCCGGTTCTTCAACGAGGGCCACCGGTTCTCCGGGCTCGACCCGCGAGCACTCGGCGCCACCTACCGGGGCAGAGCCAAGTTCGCTCCCTCCCCGCAGCTGCCGTCCGGAAAGCTGGCCTCGGCCAGCCGCGAGGCAGCCAAGCGTCAAACCATCGCCGAGCGCAAGGCGGCAGAACTCGTCGGTTCCAGTACGGATCGGTCGACCGACGGGAAGGATTCCTAATGGCCAGCTTCTCCCAGTTCGGCAACGACCTGCACACCGGCAAGCGTTCGTTCAACATCGTCGGACGACGCAAGACCTGGTACACGGTCGCGGCGGTGATGATCCTGATCGCCCTCGTGGTGCCCCAGCTCCGCGGCGGTTTCGTCTTCGGCATCGAGTTCACCGGCGGTTCCGAATTCGTGGTGTCGGATGTGCCCAAGCAGGACCAGGCGATCGCAGCCAAGGCCGTGAACAGCGTCGTGCCCTCCGCGGTGCCCAAGGTGTCCAACGTCAGCACCACCGGCATCCGGGTTCAGACCGACCAGCTCAGCAGCGAGGCGACCCGTTCGGTGCGCAACGCCCTCGCCGACTCGTACGGTGTGCCGGCCGACAAGGTGACGGCGTCCTTCATCGGACCGTCCTGGGGCGCAGACATCACCGGCCAGGCCCTCCGCGGCCTCATCATCTTCCTCGTGCTCGCCGCCATCGGCATGGCACTGTACTTCCGCACCTGGAAGATGTCGCTGGCCGCCATGGTCGCCCTGCTGCACGACCTGGTCATCACCTCCGGGTTCTACGGCATCACCGGTTTCGAGATCACCCCGGCCGCCGTCATCGGCTTCCTCACCATCCTCGGCTACTCCCTCTACGACACGGTCGTGGTGTTCGACAAGATCAGGGAGAACACGCGGGAGGACGGGCCGGAATCACGGCGCACCTTCGCCGAGTCGGTGAACCTCGCCGTCAACCAGACGCTCGTGCGGTCGATCAACACCTCGATCGTCGCCGTGCTGCCGGTCGGCTCCATCCTCTTCATCGGCGCGTTCGTGCTCGGAGCCGGAACCCTGAGGGACATCTCACTCGCCCTCCTGATCGGGATCATCGCCGGGGCCTACTCGACCATCTTCATCGCCTCGCCCCTCTACGCACAGCTGCGCACCCGCGAACCCGATGTGCGCAAGCGTGACAAGAAGGCGCTGCTCGTGCGCGCCAAGGCCGGCTCGGCCTCCAAGGTCGAAGTCTCCGTGTGAACCGTGCCCCCGGCGCCGGTCATCGGGGCCGCCCGACATCCGGTAACCTGATTCAACTCTGCGAGGGGCGATAATTGGGAGAGGAAGTGAGGTGACGCGATGACCGAGATAACGACTCCACCTGCCTCGGCGTCGTCGGCGGCGTTGCCACCAGCCTCCCTCCGGCGCCTGGTGCCCCGGATATTCTCCCGGGCCCAGCCGGCCGGCGCGGTCGACACCCTGTTGAAGACCGTGCGGATGCACCACCCCAAGGTGGACCTGTCGATCATCGAGCGCGCCTATGCCGCCGCCGAAGGCGCCCACGAGGGCCAGTTCCGCCGGAGCGGCGAACCGTACATCACGCACCCGGTCGCGGTCGCCCAGATCCTCGCCGACCTCGGCATCGGGCCCAAGACCGTCGCGGCGGCGCTCCTCCACGACACCGTCGAAGACACCGAGTACACGCTCGACCAGCTTCGGTCCGATTTCGGCGACGAGATCACGATGCTCGTCGACGGTGTCACCAAGCTCGACAAGGTCAAGTACGGCGACAGCACCCAGGCCGAGACCGTGCGCAAGATGATCGTGGCGATGTCCAAGGACATCCGCGTGCTCATCATCAAACTCGCCGACCGGCTGCACAACGCGCGCACCTGGGGTTTCGTGCCGGCGGAGTCCGCCGTGCGCAAGGCGACCGAGACGCTGGAGATCTACGCCCCGCTCGCGCACCGACTGGGCATCCAGACGATCAAATGGGAACTCGAAGACCTCTCCTTCGCCGTGCTCTATCCCAAGCTCTACGCCGAGATCGAGAGCCTGGTCAAGCAGCGCACCCCCCAGCGCGAAGAATTCGTGCAGCACGTCATCGATGCCATCGTCGACGACCTCAAGGCCGCCCGGATCAGGGGCAAGGTGGCCGGCCGGCCGAAGCAGTACTACTCGATCTACCAGAAGATGGTGGTGCGCGGCCGCGAGTTCGACGAGATCTACGACCTTGTCGGCATCCGCGTGCTGGTCAACTCGGTGCGCGACTGTTACGCCGTGCTCGGGGCCATCCACGCGAGGTGGACGCCGCTGCCCGGCCGGTTCAAGGACTACATCGCCACCCCGAAGTTCAACCTGTACCAGTCTCTGCACACGACGGTTCTCGGGCCCAGCGGCCGAGCGGTCGAGATCCAGATCCGCACCCAGGAGATGCACCAGCGGGCGGAGTTCGGCGTCGCCTCGCACTGGAAGTACAAGGAGCAGACCACCGGGAAGAGTTCCGGCCCCGGCCCGCAGAGCGACACCGACATGGCGTGGCTCGCGCACATCTCTGACTGGCAGGCCGAAACGGCCGACCCCGGTGAATTCCTCGACTCCCTCCGCTACGAGATCGGCGCCAAGGAGGTCTACGTCTTCACCCCCAAGGGCCGGGTGATCGGGTTGCCGACCGGCGCCACCCCGGTGGACTTCGCCTACGCCGTGCACACCGAGGTCGGCCACCGCACCATGGGCGCCAAGGTCAACGGGCGGCTCGTGCCCCTGGAGAGCCCGCTGATCACGGGCGACGTGGTCGAGGTGTTCACCTCGAAGAACCCCGATTCCGGTCCGAGCAAGGACTGGCTCAACTTCGTCAAGAGCCCCCGCGCCCGGAACAAGATCCGCCAGTGGTTCACCAAGGAACGCCGCGACGAGGCCATCGAACAGGGCCGCGACGCCATCGCCCGCGCGATGCGGAAGCAGAACCTGCCGCTGCAGAAGCTGATGAACCAGGACTCGTTCGCCGAGGTCGCCGCGGTGATGAAGTACGAAGACGTGTCGGCGCTCTACGCCGCCGTCGGCGAGGGTCACGTTTCCACCCAGTCCGTGCTCGAGAAGGTCGTCGCCACGCTGCAGAGCGTGGAGGAGAGCGACGCGACCGACCTTCCCTTCGCCCCGCACGGCAGAACCCAGACTCTTCGCAACAGCGACTCCGGGATCCTCGTTCGCGGCGCCCCCGACATCCTGGTCAAGCTCGCGCGCTGCTGCACCCCCGTTCCCGGCGACAAGGTCGTCGGCTTCATCACCCGCGGGGCCGGGGTGTCGGTACACCAGGCGAGCTGCCGCAACGTTCAGTCCCTGCTCAAGGAACCCGAGCGGATGATCGACGTGGACTGGGCTCCGACCTCGAAGAGCCTGTTCCTGGTTCAGATCCAGATCGAGGCGCTCGATCGGTCGGGTCTGCTCTCGGACGTCACCCGGGTGCTCTCCGAACACCACGTGAACATCCTGTCGGCCACCGTGCACACCTCGAGCGACCGCCTCGCGATCAGCCGGTTCGTCTTCGAGATGGGGGACACCACCCACCTCGACCGGGTGCTCAACGCGGTCCGCCGGATCGACGCCGTGTACGACGTCTACCGGGTCAACGACGGCTGACGACAGCCCTCGACCGCTGCGAGGCGACCCAGAGCGAGGCTCCGAAACGGGACGTAGGCCCGGTCGCAGCGCTCCAGCGCCTGCTCGGCGCCGTCCGGCCCGCAGAGGTTGAGCAGTGCACCCATCAGCGGGATGACGTCGACGTCGGGGTCCGGCCAGCGGGCGAGGTCGATCACGGTGCGGAGGGGCCGGGTGACCCGGAGGCCGGTGAGCGCTACCGTGTCCGTCGGCGGGCAGGTCACCTCGCGCAGGATGAGCCTGGCCGAGGGTTGCAGATGCACCCGGGCGCCCACGTCCACGCAGAAGTGATGGCGGCGAGGCTCCGGTGCGAACCCGAGGATCCAGGCCGCGGTGAGGCGTTCAGCGATCGCCCTCGGCGGCACGAGGAGCGCCGCGGCCTGCGCCCGCGTGGCGGGGGAGTCACGCTCGTCGACCGGGCACCAGAAATCGCCGAGGCCGAACAGCTCACCGTCCAGCCGGGCGCTGCACAGCTCAGCGACGGGCAGGTCACGGCCGGAGAGAACGGAACGCAACCTGGTCGTCATCCGCCCAGAGTGAAGCCGTCGTGGGCGGCCGGACAAGCGAAACGGGGATCTGTGGACAGATCCCCGTTCTCACTGCTGTGGACGAACCGGGCGCGCCGGCGCCGCCCTACTGCCCAATGGCCTTCAACCACGCCTTGCGGGTCTCCAGGGCCTCGGTCGCCGCGGCGATGGCTGCGGCATCCTTCCCGGCCTTCGCCTCGTCCAGCTCAGACTCGAGCTTGGCGATGGCGTCATGCAGTTGTCCGGCGAGACCCTCGGCACGGGCCTTCGTCTCCGGGTTGTTGCGCTTCCAGTGGTCGTCGTCGAGCTTGCGCACGGCGGCCTCCACCTTGCGCATGCGGTCTTCGACAACCTTGACCGAGTCGCGCGGAACCTTGCCGAGCGCGTCCCAGCGGCGCTGGATCGAGCTGAGGGCCGTGCGCGCCTTGGTGCGGTCGGTCTCGGTGAGCAGCAACTCGGCCTCGGTGAGCAACTCGAGCTTCTGGGCCAGGTTGCCCGCGAACTCTTCGTTGTCCTGGGCGTCGATCTCGCTCTTGACCGAGTAGAGCACGTCACCGGCGGCTTTGAACTTGGCCCACATGGCGTCGTCCTGCTTCTTGCCGCTGCGCCCGGCGGACTTCCAATCGTCGAGCAGGCTGCGGTAGGCGGGGATGCCGTCGGCGCCCTTCGGGGCAAGCGCCTCGGCCTGCTCGATGAGCTGCTGCTTGCGGTTGCGAACGTCCTTGTGGGCGCTGTCCAACTCGGCGAAGAACGCCTTGCGGTTCTGCTCGATCGTTGTGCGCGCGGCACGGAACCGCTTCCACAGGTCGTTGGCCTCGCCCTTGGGGATGCGGGGTGCGTCGTGCTGGTGCGCCTGCCACTTCGCGAAGAGCGCCTCCAAAGCGGCGCTGGTCTGCTTCCACTGCGTCTTGGCCGGGTCCTCCGCGGCAAGCGCCTCAGCCTCGGCCACGATGGCGGCGCGCTCAGCGACGGCAGCGGCGGCCGCTGCCTTCGCCTCGGCGCCCTGCTGCTCGGTGAGCTCGCTCACGGCGCCGCCCAGGGCACCGAGGCGAGCCGCGAGGGCAGCGAGGTTGCCGACGGCGTTCGCGGTGGCCACGGCCTCGGTCAGGTGCGCGACGGACTTCGCGATGTCTGCCGCGGGGGCGCCGCCCTTGGCGCGCTGTTCGAGGAGCGTGACTTGTCCGTTGAGCTCAACGTACTTGCGCTCGAAGTAGGCCAGGGCCTCTTCCGGGGTAGCGTCCGGGTACTGTCCCACGGCACGTTCGCCGGTCGCCTCGCGCACGTAAACCGTGCCGGATTCGTCTACGCGACCCCATGGTTGCTGATCTGTCGTAGTCAAGAGCCTCACCTTTAAATGTCGTTGTCTGCCCACGAATGAGCCAATACCCGGTCAAGCCTATTGCAAGGCCGACCGCTGTTCGCCTGAAACTACTTAACTGATACCTGAGTGATGGTCGTCGGGACGACGGGCTTGCCGTCCGTGGCACCGCCCTCCACCCCTGCGGCCACGATCTCGGCCTTCACCCGGTCGAGTCCGCTGGTGACCCGGCCCAGTACGGTGTAACCGCCCACGGCGTCCGCCGGGATGGTCGTGTCGTCGTAGACGATGAAGAACTGGCTGCCCATGCTGTAGGCGTTCCCGCCCTGGCGGGCCATGGCGATGGTGCCGGCCGGGTAGACGCTGTCGGCGGGGGCGTTCTCGACGGGGCCGTAGCTGTAGCCGGGGCCGCCCGTGCCGTCGCCCTTGGGGTCGCCGCACTGCAGAACGGAGAATCCGCCGGTGGTGAGGCGGTGGCAGGACACTCCTTTGTAGAAGCCGGACTTGACCAGGCTGATCATCGACGACACGGCCTGCGGGGCCGCGGCGCCGTCGAGCTCGATCCCGAGGGGGATGCCATTGAGGTCCATGGTCCCGGTCCAGTTGCGGTCCTCTGCGAGGGTGCTGGGGGGCACATCGCCGGTGTTCGCTCCCGCGGCGGCGGTCGGCGTGGCACTGGGCGTGGCCCCGGCCGACGCGGACGGCGCGGGGGTTCCCGGTCCGCCGTTGAAGAAGAAGACCTGCGCGACGATGGCGAGCACGATGACGACGGTGACCCCGGCGCCGGCCAGCACGTTGTCGCGCACGCGTCGCTTCTCCTGGTGTTCGTGCACGGCGCGACGGGCCTGGTACGCCCGGACTCGGGACCTGGCCTCGCGGGTTTCGCGGTCTTGCTTCTTGTTCGGTGCCACGTCGAATCCTCCAGGGGCTGCCACAGGGGCCAGGTCAGACAGGGAAAATCGGGGCGCGCGCGCGAGCCCGGACCACGTTGAACTCTACGCCAGCATCGTTCGGCGCCCGTCCAGCCGCGCGGACTGCGCCCGATGCCTGATCGGCCCCGTCACCGGCACAAACTACGCTGGACCCATGGTCGAAGTTCAACCGGGACTGCGCAGCGGCGCCACCCCCCTCGCGGTGCGGATGCGTCCGACCTCGCTGGCCGAGGTCGCCGGGCAGCGGCACCTGCTCACCCCGGGCTCCCCGCTGGTCAGCCTCGCCAGCGACAAGACGGGGGAGCAGGGCTCGGTCTCCGTCATCCTCTGGGGTCCGCCCGGAACCGGGAAGACCACCCTGGCCCAGGCGATCGCCCACAGTTCCGGTCGCCGGTTCGTCGAACTCTCGGCGGTGAACGCCGGGGTGCGCGACGTGCGCCAGGTGATGGAGGAGGCCCGCACCAGCCGGGACCTGTACGGACTGTCCACCGTTCTGTTCCTCGATGAGATCCACCGGTTCAGCAAGGCCCAGCAGGATGCGCTGCTGCCCGGGGTTGAGAACGGCGTGATCATCCTCGTCGCCGCGACCACCGAGAACCCGTCGTTCTCGGTGATCTCCCCGCTGCTGTCCCGGTCGCTGCTGCTCACGCTCGAAACCCTGAGCGACGACGACCTCGGTATCGTCGTCGACCGGGCCGTCACTGACCCGCGCGGCCTCGCGGGGCGGTTCACCCTGCACCCGGATGCCAGGGCCATGATCATCCGCCTCGCCTCCGGCGACGCCCGGCGGGCGCTGACGGCCCTGGAGGCGGCATCCGTCTCCGCGGCCACCGCGGTCGAACCCGGCTCCGACGAGCCGGCGCTGATCACCACCGAGATCGTCTCGCTGGCCGTGGACCGGGCGCTGCTGCGCTACGACCGCAACGGCGACGAGCACTACGACATCATCAGCGCCTTCATCAAATCCGTGCGCGGTTCGGATGTCGACGCCTCCCTCCACTACCTCGCCCGCATGATCGAGGCAGGGGAGGACCCCCGGTTCATCGCGCGCCGGATCATCGTGCTCGCGTCGGAGGACATCGGCATGGCCGACCCACAGGCCCTGGTCATCGCGGTGGCCGCCGCCGACGCGGTGCAGCTGATCGGCATGCCGGAGGGTCGGATCCCGCTCGCCCAGGCCGTGGTGCACCTGGCCACCGCCCCGAAATCCAACGCCGCCTATCTGGCGCTGGACAAAGCCATCGCCGACGTGCGGGCCGGCAAGACCGGCCGGGTTCCGAAGCCCCTTCGCGACGCCCACTACGGCGGGGCGAAACGGCTGGGCCACGGCAAAGGGTACAAGTACCCCCACGACGACGCCCTCGGCGTGCTCGCCCAGCAGTACCCGCCCGACGAACTCAGGTCGGTCACGTACTACGAACCCACCGAACACGGCAACGAGCGTGAGGTGTCCGCTCGGCTCGCGAAGCTGCGCCGGATCATCCGCGGCCGGTAGCGGGCAGGCTGCCGGCGGGAGCGCACGGGGAAGTTCCGCTGTGGTAACCTGATCAGGCCTACAACCGGTCTGGCATGCGGCTGCGTCCAGACCCACGTTGAGGGGATTCCTCTATAGCCGAGGATCCCGTGGCACCACCCCTCTGATCTCCCATGACGCCCGGCGTTCTCTTTCGAGAGCGCCAGCGCCCTGGATTCCCCGTTTTGTTTGCAGTTCCATCGAAAGGACACCGTGTCTACCAAGTCACGTACCCGCAGTAAGACCCGCCTCTCGCGGGCACTGGGCATCGCCCTGACCCCCAAGGCCGCGCGCTACCTCGAGAAGCGTCCTTACGCTCCGGGCGAGCACGGCCGCACCAAGCGCAAGACGGACTCCGACTACGCGGTGCGCCTTCGCGAAAAGCAGCGCTTACGCGCCCAGTACGGCATCCGCGAGGCACAGCTCAAGATCGCCTTCGAAGAGGCACGTCGCGCCCAGGGCCTGACCGGTGAGAACCTGGTCGAGATCCTCGAGACCCGTCTCGACGCCCTCCTTGTGCGTTCGGCCATCGCCCGCACCACCGCGCAGGCTCGCCAGATGGTTGTGCACCGTCACATCCTGATCGACGGCCAGCTCGTCGACCGGCCCTCCTTCCGCGTGAAGCCGGGCCAGCTCATCCACGTCAAGGCCAAGAGCGAAGGCATGGAGCCGTTCCAGGTTGCCGCTGCCGGCGGTCACGTCGACGTGCTCCCGAAGCTGCCGCCGTACCTCGAGGTCGAGATCGACAAGCTGCAGGCGCGCCTTGTGCGCCGCCCGAAGCGCATCGAAATCCCCGTGACCTGTGAAGTCCAGCTCGTCGTGGAGTACTACGCGGCCCGCTAGGTCCCGATTCAGCCGCATCGCCGCCGCGCGGTGCATCTGAACTACGCTGGAGAGCGGATCACCCTTCGGGGTGGTCCGCTCTTTCGTTTTTGTCCCGTCGCGCCCGGTCGAGTGCGGCGCCTCGTCGCATGCCGAATCTGGAATGGATGGTTGTCAATGTCAGGTGGGGATATCGCCGGTCTGATCGCGGCCGCCGTGTTCGCGGTCCTTGTCGGCGTGCTCGCGGTTCCACTCGTGAAACTGGGCCGCGTCTTCGACGAGACGACCGCGGCCATCCGTGAGCTGAGCCAGAACGTCACGCCGATCCTCGAGGAGACGACCACCACCATCCAGGAGACCAACAAGCAGCTGGCCAGGGTGGACACCATCACCGGCAATGTGGCGGATGTCACCGGCAACGTCTCCGCGCTGGTCGCGCTGGTCGCGGCGACCGTCGGCGGCCCGCTGGTCAAGCTGGCCGGGTTCTCGGCCGGTGTGCGCGCGGCGTTCCTGGCCGCCCGGCCGTCCCGCGCCCGCCGCCGCAAGGGCTAGGCCCGCTCGACCCGCTCCGAATTCAGGTGTGAAACCCGGAACAGTGCGACGGATGCCCGGCCCGGCCTTGAGCGCGGGCTCTACTCCTGAATTCGGAACACACGCGATCGGCTCGGGATCATGGCTTCGGTCATTCGGAGACAGCGCGAGGTCGGCTACGCTGGAAAGGTGCCGGTCGAGTCTGGGATTCACCGGCTTGCCCGTGTTCGACGGCGTGACCGACCCGCAACTGCCGTCCAACGCATGTCCCACCCCGCATCAGGGGCTCCGCAATCAGGGTCTCCACACACCACAGGGAGCATTGTCATGAAGAACTTCATCTGGTTCGTCGTCGGCGTCGGCGTCGGACTTGTCATATCCCGCGAAGCCAGCAAGACGCGCCAGGGCAAGCAGTTCTTCAGCGACCTCGACACGAAGGCCCGGGAATTCGGCGAAGCCATCTCCGAGGGCTATCGCAAGCGCGAGGCCGAACTGCGCGATGCGATCGGCGATGCCGCCGCAGGAGCGACCGACGTCGCCACCGACGCCGGCAACGCCATCGGAAACCTGGCCAAGCCGTAGGCTGCCCACCCGGCAACCCTCTCCATCTCGTCTCAACGAACTACGGAACACATGCAGACTGCTGAAATTCGCGGGCGCTGGCTCGACTTCTTCGCGGATCGCGGGCACACCGTTGTCCCCTCCGCCTCGCTCGTCAGCGACGACCCCACACTTCTCTTCACGGTTGCCGGCATGGTGCCGTTCGTGCCGTACCTGACCGGTCTGGTGCCTGCCCCGTACCCGCGGGCGACCAGCGTGCAGAAGTGCATCCGCACCAACGACATCGAAGAGGTCGGTAAAACGCCGCGCCACGGCACGTTCTTCCAGATGAACGGGAACTTCTCCTTCGGCGACTACTTCAAGGAACAGGCGATCGGCTACGCCTGGGAGTTGCTCACGACGTCGGAGGCGGACGGCGGCTACGGCTTCGCGGAGAAGGACCTCTGGGTCACCGTCTACGAAGACGACGATGAGGCCTTCCGTTACTGGAGGGCTCTCGGCCTGCCGGAGGCGCGCATCCAGCGCCTCGGCATGGACACGAACTACTGGTCCACCGGCCAGCCCGGCCCCGCGGGTCCCTGCTCGGAGATCTTCTTCGACCGCGGCCCGGCCTACGGCATCGACGGCGGCCCGGCCACCGACGACGACCGGTACGTCGAAATCTGGAACCTCGTCTTCATGCAGTACCTCCGCGGTGAGGGCACCGGCAAGAACGACTTCGTCATCCTCGGTGACCTGCCCAAGAAGAACATTGACACCGGCATGGGTCTCGAACGCGTCGCCTTCCTCAAGCAGGGCGTCGAGAACATGTATGAGATCGACCAGG
Source organism: Cryobacterium sp. MP_M3 (assembly GCF_015752155.1). GTDB lineage: Bacteria > Actinomycetota > Actinomycetes > Actinomycetales > Microbacteriaceae > Cryobacterium. Next base: position 33,976 of record NZ_JADOVI010000019.1, read on the forward strand.
TCCGCCCGGTCCTCGACCGCGCCGCCGAGCTGTCCGGGCGCCGCTACGGAGCCTCCCACGACGACGACGTGCGGATGCGGATCGTCGCCGACCACGTGCGCTCCTCCCTGATGCTGATGAGCGACGGTGTAATGCCGTCAAACGAAGGTCGCGGCTACATCCTGCGCCGGCTGATGCGCCGCAGCGTGCGGGCGATGCGCCTGCTCGGCGTGGACACGGCATCCTTCACCGAACTCTTCCCGGCGTCCCGCGACGCGATGGCGAGCGCCTACCCGGAGGTCAAGACCGACTTCTCCCGGATCAGCCAGGCCGCCTACGCCGAGGAGGAGACCTTCCTCCGCACCCTGGCCAGCGGCAGCAGCGTGCTCGACCTGGCCGTCGCGAAGACGAAGCAGGCCAACAAGAGCGTCCTGCCCGGCCAGACCGCGTTCCTGCTGCACGACACCTACGGGTTCCCGATCGAGATCACCCTTGAGATGGCCGAGGAGGCCGGGCTGAGCGTGAACCGCGACGCCTTCGACACCCTGATGAGCAAGCAGCGGGCGATGGCCAAGGCCGATGCGAAGGCCAAGAAGACGCACCTCGCAGACCTCTCCGTCTACAGCGCGTTCCGCGCCGAGGGTGAAACCACCTTCACCGGCTACGAGACGCTGCAGACCGAATCGACCGTGCTCGGCATCATCGTCGACGGCGTCTCCGTCACCAGCGCCGTGGCCGGCGAAATCGCCGAGGTGATCCTCGCCGAGACCGCGCTCTACGCCGAATCCGGCGGCCAGGAAGCCGACGCCGGACTCATCGTCGGCACCGGCTACGAGCTCGAGGTCATCGATGTGCAGAAGCCCGTCAAGGGCCTGATCAGCCACAAGGTGCAGGTCACCAGCGGCGAGGTCGGCGTCGGCGACCAGGCCACCAGCGTGGTCGACCCCGACTGGCGCCGCGGCGCCCGCCAGGCGCACTCCGGCACCCACGTGCTGCACGCCGCCCTCCGCCAGGTGCTCGGCCCGAACGCCCACCAGTCCGGTTCGTACAACAAGGCCGGCTTCTTCCGACTCGACTTCTCCTGGAACCAGGCCCTGTCCCCGGCGACCCGCAGCGAGATCGAGGAGATCTCCAACAACGCCATCCGCGACAACCTGCCCGTCACCACCCGGGAGCTGCCGCTGGCCGAGGCCAAGGCGCTCGGCGCCATGGCCCTCTTCAGCGAGAAATACGGCGACCGCGTGCGCGTCGTCGACATCGGCGGTCCCTGGTCGCGGGAGCTCTGCGCCGGAACGCACGTCTCCACGAGCGCCGAGATCGGCATGATCAGCCTGGTCAGCGAGGCATCCGTCGGTTCCACCAACCGGCGGGTCGAGTCCCTGGTCGGCCTCGAGGCGTTCCGCGACCTCGCCGCCGAGCGTTCCATCGTGTCCCTGCTCACGTCGAGCCTGAAGACGCCGAAGGAACAACTGCCCGAGCGCATCAACGACCTGGTCCTGAACCTCAAGGCCGCCGAGAAGAAGATCGCCGCGTTCGAGGCGCGGGCGCTCACCGACAAGGTGCCCGCGCTAGTGGCCACCGCCGCCCGTGCCGGCTCTGCCATGGTCGTGGCAGAAAACCTCGGCACCCTGGGCTCCGCGGACGACCTGCGGATGCTCGTCACGGCCACCCGGGAGCGACTCGGCAGCGATCCGGCGGTCGTCGCCCTCGCCGCGGTGGTCGCCGACAAGCCGGTGGTCATCGTGGCCACCAACCAGGCGGCCAGGGATGCCGGGCACCGTGCGGGAGCCCTCGCCAAGCAGGTCGCCGGGATCCTCGGCGGCGGCGGCGGCGGAAAAGACGACCTCGCCCAGGGTGGCGGCACGAACGTCGCGGCCATCCCGGCCGCCCTCGCAGCCGTTCGCACCACCGTCGCGGGCTGACCGGTGCGACACGGCGTGCGGGTCGGGGTTGACGTCGGCACGGCCCGGATCGGCCTGGCCAGGAGTGACCCGCACGGCATGCTCGCGACGCCGGTCGAAACCGTCAGCCGCGACCACTCCGGCACCACCGACGTGGTGCGGATCGTGGCCGTGGTCGCCGAACTGGACGCCATCGAGGTGGTGGTCGGCCTGCCGCTGGCTCTCTCCGGCAACCGGACGGCGTCCACCAACGACGCCGTCGGGTTCGCCGAGACGCTCGCGCGCAGCCTGCCCGTGCCGGTGCGGCTGGTCGACGAGCGTCTCTCCACCGTGGCCGCGCAGTCCGTGCTCCGGGCGGCCGGGCGGAAGGCGAAGACCCAGCGCCCAGTGGTCGACCAGGTTGCCGCGACTATAATTCTGCAGCACGCCCTGGACACCGAACGTGCCCTCGGAATGCCACCCGGCTCGCCCGTAGCTCCGACCGAAGGGCCGTAACCTTGTCGAATCTTCCCCCTGAGCCCGTTGACCCGCCGGGCAGCCCAGACCCCGTCGACTGGGATGCGTTCCTCGGCGGACGCGCACCGGGGGAAGACGCCCTGGGTGCCGAGCCCGTCGTCGCCGCCCCGGTGACACCGTTGCCGTCCCGGCGCACCGTCCGCGGTTCGCACATCGGCGGCACGCGATCCGGCCGGCGCACCCAGCTCGCCCCGCCCCGGGAGAAACGCAGCCGGAAGGGCGCCTGGGGCTGCCTGATCGTGCTCCTGGTCCTGGTCGGCCTCGTCGCCGGCGCCGCGGCATTCCTGCAAGGGCCGATCGGCCAGCTGGTCGCCAGCGTGCAGGGGCCGGCCGACTACACCGGCACCGGCGAGAAGAAGGTCGTCTTCATGATCCACGACGGCGAGACCGGGCAGGACATCGCCCACGCCCTGGCCGACAAGGACGTGGTCAAGAGCTTCGACGCGTTCTACGACCTGCTGCTCAAGGAATCTCCCGCCCCGGTGTTCCAGCCCGGCGCCTACCAGCTCTCCTCGAAGATGAGCGCCCGGGCGGCGCTCGACGCCCTTGCCGACCCGGCCAACAAGCTCAAGCAGACCGTGGTGGTGCCGGAGGGCACCGCGGCCGTCGACGTGCTCCAGCTGATCAGCGAGGGCACCAGCCTGCCGCTCGCCGATCTCACGGCCGCCGCGGCCGACCTGGCCTCCTTCGGACTGCCGGCCGAGGCGACGTCCCTCGAGGGCTTCCTGTTCCCCGCCACCTATACCTTCCCGCCGGGGGTGTCGGCGCACGACGCCGTGAAGACCCTCGTCGACCGGCAGTTCACGGCCCTGGACGATGCCGGGGTCGCCCCGGCCGACCGGTGGCGCACCGTGGTGCTCGCCTCGCTCATCCAGCGGGAAGCTGGCCTCGCCCCCGACTACTACAAGGTCTCCCGCGTCTTCCTCAACCGGCTCGACCCGGCCCAGTGGGAGAGCGGGCTCCTCCAGTCCGACGCCACCGTGGCCTACGGCACCGGCAAGACCGACCTCGTGACGACGACGGATACCGAACGCGCCGACGCAGGCAACAAATACAACACCTACGTGCACCCCGGGCTTCCCGTCGGGCCGATCTCCAACCCGGGCGACCTCGCCATCGACGCGGCCCTGCACCCGGCGGACGGCAGCTGGCTGTTCTTCGTCACCTGGAACCTCGACACCGGGGAGACGATCTTCTCCACCACCGCGGACGAGCACGAGGCCGCCGTGGTGAAATGGCAGGCCTGGATGAAGGAGCACCCCGAATATGGTTGAGTCCACCTCGTTCACCGGAATTCCCGGGGGCAACCGGCTCGCCGTGCTCGGCTCGCCGATCGCTCACTCGCTCTCACCCGCCCTGCACCGGGCCGCGTACGCGGCGCTGGGCCTCGACTGGCGCTACGACGCCATCGACGTCCCGGCAGGCAGCCTGGGCGAGTTCCTCGCCGGTCTCGACGCCGACTGGCGCGGCCTGTCGCTGACCATGCCGTTGAAGCATGAGGTGCTCGGCCACCTGGCCGGCCTCGACCGCGTCGCGACCGTGACCGGCTCGGCCAACACGGTGCTCGTCGGCCTGGCCGACGGCCGGCGCACCCTGCACGGCTTCAACACCGACGTCACCGGCATGGTCAGGGCCCTGGCCGAAGGCGGGCTGAGCCGCGCGAGCCACGTGACCGTGCTCGGCGCCGGAGCGACCGCGGCCTCCGCGATCGTCGCCGCCGCCGAGCTGGGCGCCGAAACGGTCGAGGTGCTCGCGCGCACCCCCGCCAAGGCCGCCCCGCTGGTCGAACTGGGCCGCAGCGTCGGGGTTGTGGTGACCGTCGCCTCCTGGGCCGGCACGTCCGAGCCCGGTCGCGCCAGCGACCTCGTGATCAGCACCCTGCCCGGCGGCGTCACCCCGCGAGACGACTTCCCGGCCCCGCTGCGCAGGCAGGCACTGCTCTTCGACGTGAGCTACTCGCCGTGGCCGAGCGCCCTGGCGGCGTCCTGGCTCGAGGAGGGCGGCACGGTGATCTCCGGGCTGGGGCTGTTGCTGCACCAGGCCCTCGTGCAGGTGCGCATCTTCGTGAGCGGCGATCCGTTCGAACCGTTGGCCGGCGAGGACGCCGTGCTCGCCGCGATGCGCGGCGCGCTGACCCGACAGCCTGTGGAAGAATAAGCGCATGCTTCGTTGGCTCACCGCCGGAGAGTCCCACGGCCCCGAACTCATCGCCATTGTCGAGGGTTTGCCCGCTGGGATCCCGGTCTCTCTTGATGCGATCCGCCTCGATCTCGCGCGCCGCAAACTCGGCTACGGCCGAGGCGCCCGGATGTCGTTCGAACAGGACGAACTGAACCTCTCCGGGGGAGTACGGCACGGATTCACCCTCGGCGGGCCGGTCGCCCTGCGGATCGGCAACACCGAATGGCCCAAATGGGTCGACGTGATGAGCCCCGAACCGGTGGACGCCTCGGCAACCACCCGCGGCCGCGGCGCCCCGCTCACCCGCCCCCGCCCCGGCCACGCCGACCTGGCCGGCATGCAGAAGTACGGCTTCGACGAGGCCCGCCCGGTGCTCGAGCGCGCCAGCGCCCGGGAGACCGCCGCCCGGGTCGCCCTCGGTGCGATCGCCCGGTCCTTCCTCGCCGAACTCGGCATCACCCTGGTCAGCCACACCCTCGCGATCGGTCCGGTCCGTGTTCCGGAGGACTCACCGCTGCCGACCGCGGCCGACGTCGACCTGCTCGACGCCGACCCGCTGCGCTGCTTCGACGCCGCCACCTCGGCCCTGATGGTCGCCGAGGTCGACCTCGCGCACAAGGAGGGCGACACCCTGGGTGGTGTCGTCGAGGTGCTCGCCTACAACCTTCCCCCCGGGCTCGGGTCGTTCGTGCACTGGGACCGTCGCCTCGACTCGCAGCTCGCGGCCGCTCTGATGGGGATCCAGGCGATCAAGGGGGTCGAGGTCGGCGACGGCTTCCTGAGCACGACCCGCCGCGGCTCCGACGCGCACGACGAACTCGTCCAGGCTGACGGGGCCATCCAGCGCGTCAGCGACAAGGCCGGCGGCACGGAAGGCGGCATGAGCACCGGAACCGTGCTGCGGGTGCGGGCCGGCATGAAGCCGATCGCCACGATCCCGCGCGCACTGCGCACCGTCGACGTCGCCACCAGCGAGGCGGCCCCGGCGCACCACCAGCGCTCGGATGTCTGCGCCGTGCCGGCCGCCGGAGTGGTCGCCGAGGCCATGGTCGCCCTCGTCCTCGCCAACTCGGTGCTCGAGAAGTTCGGCGGTGACGCCCTCGAGGAGACCAGGCGCAACCTGGAGTCCTATCTCGCGCACATTCCCGCGAACCTCAAAACGGGCGCGTCGAGCGACGCCTCCCTGTGAGCCGTCGGCGCTCGACGACCCGGTCAGGGTCGGGGCGGAGAGCGTGACGGAGCATCCGTTGCTGCCCCTGGTGCTGATCGGTCCGATGGCCTCCGGCAAGTCGAAGGTGGGTCGCCGGGTCGCTAAGGCCCTCGACCTCCCCTTCATCGACACTGACACCCGGATCGTGGCCGCTCACGGTTCGATCCGGGAGATCTTCGAGACGCACGGCGAGGAGCACTTCCGTGCGCTCGAACGCCAGGCCGTCGCCGACGCCATCGCCGAGGACGCCGTGGTGTCCCTGGGCGGGGGAGCCGTGCTCGACCCTGCCACCCAGGCTGCCCTCGCCCGGTGCACCGTGATCTACCTGAGCGTCTCCGCAAACGCCGTCAGGGCCCGCATCGGCGGCGGGAAACGTCCCCTGCTGAAGGACGGCCTCGCCGACTGGAAACGCATCTACGCCGAACGCCGGCCCCTGTACGAAGCGCTGGCGAACGTGCGCTTCGACACCTCACATCGACCGCTTGACGTCATCGCCAGAGACGTCGTGAAATGGGTAAGAAAGAGATCGTGACCGGAACAACTGTGCCTGAATCCACCGTGCCTGCAACCACCGACCCGACGTCCGCCGTGCCGGCCCCCCACGACGCGGCGACGACCGTGATCCGGGTGGGCGGCACCGAACCGTACCCGGTCATCGTGGGCCGCGGCCTCGTCGGCGACATCAGCGAACAGCTCGGCGACAAGGTCGCCAAGGTGCTGATCGTGCACACCTCCACCCTCGGCGCGAGGGCAGTGGCCCTCCGCGAGAGCCTGCTGGGCCGCTACGAGGTGCTGATCGCCGAGGTGCCCGACGCCGAGGCCGCGAAACGGGTCGAGGTTGCCGCGTTCTGCTGGCAGGTGATGGGTCAGGCCGACTTCAGCCGCACGGATGCCGTCATCGGCTTCGGCGGCGGCGCCGTCACCGACCTGGCCGGCTTCGTCGCCGCCACCTGGTTGCGCGGGGTGCGCCTCGTGCAGATCCCGACCAGCGTGCTCGGCATGGTCGACGCCGCCGTCGGCGGCAAGAACGGCATCAACACCGCCGAAGGCAAGAACCTGGTCGGCACCTTCTACGCGCCGACCGCCGTGATCTGCGACCTCGACGTGCTCGACGACCTCCCGCGCAACGAGATCCTGGCCGGTTTCGCCGAGATCGTGAAGGCCGGCTTCATCCAGGTTCCCGAGATCCTCGACATCGTCGAAGCGGATGTCGCCGTGGTGACCGACCCGACCACACCCCAGTTCCGGCGGGTGCTCGAGCTCGCGATCGAGATGAAGGCGCGCGTCGTCGGCGAGGACTTCAAGGAGGCCGGGCTGCGCGAGATCCTGAACTACGGGCACACGCTCGGCCACGCCGTCGAGCACGCGGAGCGCTACGGATGGCGCCACGGTGCCGCCGTCGCGGTCGGGATGATGTTCGCCGCCGAGCTGGCCCGGCTGAGCGGCCGGCTCTCGGACGAGGCCGTCGACCGGCACCGCCGCATCCTCGAGTCCCTGACCCTGCCGACGAGCTACCCGGTCGGCCGCTGGAACACCCTCCTGGCCACCATGCAGCGGGACAAGAAGACCCGCAGCGGAATGCTGCGATTCATCGTGCTCGACGACATCGGCAAGCCGACCGTGCTGGAAGGACCCGACGCGTCGCTCCTGTTCGCCGCGTACCAGGAGATCGGTTCCTGACCGGCGGTGGTTGTGCAGGCTGTGCAGGCATCCGGTCTGGTGTGTCTAGAATGACAAACGACCGGCGGATGGACCTCGGTCGCCCCTGACCCAGCCGATCGGAGGTTCGCGTGACGAGTCCGTGGACCGTAGACCCGACCGGCGACCCCGGCCCCGGACTGTTCATGAAGCTGGAACAGGCACACGAGGCCGCGCTCACCGACCGGATCGTGCGCTCCGGAGTACGCCGGCTTGTGCAGGAATCCTGGGACCGGTCGCTCACCCTCCGCCTCGACCCGTCGAAGCCGGCGCCGGAGCGCGAGCTCAGCGCCGAGGAGCTCCGGGAGCTGCGCGACCGGCATCCCCTCGCCGCCGTTCTGCCCGTGGTGCACAACCTGCTGATCCGGCATGCCTTCGCCTCCGGTCTGATCGTGGCCATCGGGGACGAACTCGGCCGCCTGCTCTGGATCGACGGCGACCGCGTCGTTCGGCGGAAGGCCGAGGGAATGCTGTTCGTGGAGGGGTCCGACTGGTCGGAGCGCCGGGTGGGCACCAGTGCACCCGGAACGGCCCTCGCCCTGGACCACGGCATCCAGATCCAGCGCGGCGAACACTTCAGCCAGCTCGCGCATCCGTGGAGCTGCACCGCGGTACCGATCCACGACCCGGACACGGGGGCGATCCTCGGCGTCATCGACATCACCGGCGGCGCGGAGGCGGTGGCTCCGCAGACCCTCCCACTGGTCGAGGCCGCTGTGGCCGCTATGGAGGCCGAGCTGCGGATCCAGCGGCTCAGCCGCCCGGTGGGCCCACCCCGGACGACCAGGCCCCACACCGCCGCCGTGTTCGCGCCGGCGCCCATGCTGCCGACGGCGCCGATCCGCACCCTGCCCGCGCGCCTGGACGTGCTCGGCCGCGATCACGGACGACTCGAAGACGGCACGACCTCCGCCGTGATCAGCCCGCGGCACGCCGAGATCCTCACCCTGCTCGCGTGGAATCGCGACGGCCTGTCCGCCGACCGGCTCTCGCTGCTGCTGACCGACCAGTCCAACTCCGTCGACAACCTCCGCGCCGAAATGGTGCGATTGCGCCGGGTGCTCGAACAGGCGACCCCGCGGATCGGTATCGCCTCACGGCCGTACCGCCTGGAGTCGGCCATCGACCTCGACGCCCTCCGCGTACTCGCCCTGCTCGAACGAGGGGCGCACCGGGTGGCGCTCGGGGCGTACCGGGGGCCCGTGCTGCCGAGTTCGACGGCGCCCGGCATCCTCGAGATCCGGGCGGAGGTCAGCGCTCGACTGCGCGAAGCCATGCTCAGCGACGCCTCGGCCGAGCTGCTGCTCGAGTACGCCCGCACCGACGAGGCCACCTACGACAGCGAGGTGTGGCGCGCGTGCCTTGAACTGCTTCCCGCACGCTCGCCCAAACGGGCATCCGTCGTGGCCAGGCTGAAGCGGATCGAGGCGGAACTCGACCCCGCGGGCGCCGCCGCGGATGCCCGCAACCTGCCGCAACGGTGAAGCAACCTTCCCTTTCCTAGGCTCGACGCCAGGTCCGCAGCACGCGGCACCCACCGACAATGTCGTCGACGAGGAGAGAACATGACCGTCTATTCCAAGCCCGGAACCCCCGGCTCGCTAGTCACCTTCAAGCCCCGGTATGAGAACTGGATCAACGGCGGGTGGGTCAAGCCCGTCAAGGGCCAGTACTTCGAGGACATCTCCCCGGTCGACGGCAAGCCGTTCGCCGAGGTCGCCCGCGGAACGGCCGAAGACATCGAACTGGCCCTCGACGCCGCGCACCGTGCCGCACCGGCCTGGGGCAAGACCACCGCCACCGAGCGCGCGGCGGTGCTCAACAGGATCGCCGACGTCATCGACGCCAACCTCGAAATGCTCGCCGTCGCCGAGACCTGGGACAACGGCAAGCCGATCCGGGAACCGCTCAACGCCGACCTGCCGCTGGCGAGCGACCACTTCCGCTACTTCGCCGCTGCGATCCGATCCCAGGACGGCGACCACGCCGAGCTCGACAACGACACCGTGTCCTACCAGTTCCACGAACCGCTCGGCGTCGTCGGCCAGATCATCCCCTGGAACTTCCCCATCCTGATGGCCGTCTGGAAGCTCGCCCCGGCCCTCGCCGCGGGCAACGCGATCGTTATGAAGCCCGCCGAGCAGACGCCCGTGTCGATCATGGTGCTGATCGAGTTGATCGGCGACATCCTGCCGCCCGGCGTCCTCAACATTGTCAACGGATTCGGCCTGGAGGCCGGCAAGCCGCTCGCCTCGTCGCCCCGCATCCGCAAGATCGCGTTCACCGGGGAGACCACCACCGGCCGCCTGATCCTCCAGTACGCCAGCGCCAACATCATCCCCGCCACCGTCGAGCTCGGCGGTAAGAGCGCCAACATCTTCTTCAGCGACGTCGCCCAGGAGCAGGACAGCTTCTACGACAAGGCGCAGGAGGGCTTCGTGCTCTTCGCCTTCAACCAGGGCGAGGTGTGCACCGCACCGAGCCGGGCCCTGCTGCAGAAGCCGATCTACGAGAGCTTCCTCGCGACCGCCGTCGAGCGCACCCGCAAGGCGATCCAGGGCAACCCGCTCGACACCGACACCCAGGTCGGCGCGCAGGCCAGCAACGACCAGCTCGAGAAGATCCTCTCCTACATCGACATCGGCAAGCAGGAGGGCGCCCGGCTGGCGCTCGGCGGCGAGCGAGTCGACCTCGGCGGCGACCTGAGCGGCGGCTACTACGTGGAGCCGACCATCTTCGAAGGCAACAACAAGATGCGCATCTTCCAGGAGGAGATCTTCGGCCCGGTGCTCGCCGTGACGAGCTTCACCGACTACGAGGACGCCATCTCGATCGCCAACGACAACCTCTACGGGCTCGGCGCCGGCGTCTGGTCGCGGAACGGCAACGTGGCCTACCGGGCCGGACGGGACATCCACGCCGGTCGGGTCTGGATCAACAACTACCACCACTACCCGGCCGGCGCCGCGTTCGGCGGGTACAAGAGCTCCGGGATCGGCCGGGAGAACAACAAGCTCGCGCTCGGGCACTACCAGCAGACCAAGAACCTGCTCGTGTCGTACTCCGAGAAGCCGCTCGGCTTCTTCTAACCGGAGCGGATCGCGGGGGGAGCGGTCGCCGCCGAATCGGCGGCGGCCGCTCCCCGGCCGAACCCCAGCCACGGAACCCCAGCCACTCGTCACACGGAGGAGAACCAGACCATGTCCGAACCCGCATCCACGGCCACCGTCGTCGGCACCATCACCGTGCCGGGGGAGCAGCTGCCCCGGGTCGAACTCAGCGCCACGGCCGTCTCCACCCTGAGAGAGCTGTGGGACGAATTCGGGCCCCTGATGTTCCACCAGTCCGGCGGCTGCTGCGACGGCAGCTCGCCGATGTGCTTCCCCGCCGGGGAGTTCATCACCTCCGACCGCGACGTACTCCTCGGCCGCCTCGACATCGCCCCGGCCGGGGCCGAATCCCGATTGATCGAATTCTGGATCTCCGCCGAGCAGTTCGAGTACTGGAGCCACACCTTCCTCACCGTCGATGTCGTCCCCGGTCGTGGGAGCGGCTTCTCGGTGGAGGCACCGCGTGGCGTGCGGTTCCTCATCCGGTCACGCCTGATGGACTCCTTCGCCTGATCCGCCGGCCTGACCCGCTCACCTGACCGGTTGGCCCGGTTCTCCTCCACCGGGGCCGCGGCGAGGCCGACCCTGTGCACAGCATCACCGCCGGCGCACGCCGGGGCATCCTGATCGGCATGACACTCTCCCTCCGCATCGAAGACTCCGCCCCCGTGACCACCAGCGACGAGGCACGGGAACGGGTGCGCGACCTGGTCGGGCACGCGATCCGGCCCCAGCTCTGGTTCATGCTGCTCGACCGTCACGGCCGCCAGCTGCCCCTGCTCATCCCGGTGGACGGCATCCCGCTGCGCCCGGAGCCCGGAAGTGCGACCGTGCTGGCGGCCGGGCTGAACGACCTGCTCGGCGAACTCGCCCCCGGAGGCAGCGTCATCCTGACCCTGGAACGGCCCGGCTCCGCGGCCCTGACCGCTCCCGATCAGGCCTGGGCCGGAGAACTCGCCGCAGCATTCGGCAAGGTCGTCCCCATCACGGGCATGTTCGTGGCGCACGACGACGGCGTCTGCGACCTGACCGCCTGAGCGGGGCCCAGCACCCCTCGACTATTCTGGGGAGGTGAACGAGACCCTGCCCCCGTGCCCTGAATGCTCCAGTGAACTCACCTATGAGATGGGTGCCCTCCTGGTCTGCCCGCTCTGCGCGCACGAATGGGCCGCCGAGCCCGGCGACGAGGCAGAGCCGGCCGGAGAGGCCGTGATCACGGATGCGTTCGGCACCGTCCTGGCCGACGGCGACACCGTCACGGTGATCAAGGACCTCAAGGTCAAGGGCAGCTCGATCGTGATCAAGGTCGGCACCAAGGTGCGCGGCATCCGTCTGGTCGACGGTGTAGGCGACCACGACATCGACTGCAAGGTGGACGGCGTCGGCCCGATGCAGCTCAAATCCAGCCTGGTGAAGAAGGTCTGACCGGCCAGGCTGCCTCAGGGAATCCGGCCGCCCGCCGGGCGCCTACCTGTCGTGCTGTCGACTCACCATCTCGGTGATCCAGATCGGCGCGAACGGTGAGGTGCAGCCCGGGGGAGTCGGGTAGTCCTTGAGCACCTCCAGGCGCTCACCAATGTCGACGGCACGAGTGCGGTACCCGGCGTGCTCGATCCCGATCTGGGCCAGGCACTGGTTCATCGCCCATTGCAGCCGATCCGGGGCATCCCGCATCTCCGCCTCGATGGTGTCGAGCAGACCGGGAAGATCAAGGTCGGCGGGTGCCTTCACGACACGTTCGGAGGTCAGCGCCCAGCCGGCACTCGCGACCACCGGGTCGGGGTCGGCGAACCAGACCCGGCGCAGTTCCTCGGCGTGCGGGTTCTTCTTCACGACGTAGTTCACGAGCCAGTCCTGCACCTTGGGCGTCCTCGCCTGCCGCACCATGACGTCCAGTTCGTCGCGCTCCAACGCTCCCGGACGGCAGACCAGCAGGGAGAGAAGTCGCGCTGCCGTGTCCTCCGTCGCCCAGAGTTCGCCGGCAAGCCGGGGCTGGGTCTTCAGCCGTTTGGCGAGCGCGCGAAGCTTGCCGAGGTTCACGCCGTGGTCATCGCCATGCCGGGCGTTCACCTCGCGGGACCGGGGGTCGTAGAGAGCAGCCAATTCGGCCATCACCTCGGTCAAGGTCGTTCCGGTTGCCGTCGTCTGTGCCATTTCAGCCTCCTGCCGTCACGTGTGGGATTCAGCCTACGATGACCGCCAGCCGCACCTCCCGGCGAACCGGTGAACGCTGCCCGGACCGGGACCCCCTGAGGGGGTCTGATCAGTCGCCGGACTGATTCCTCCGGGCTGTTGCGGGATCCGTCCTCGTCGATTATTGTACAATCAAATGGTTGTATCAGAGCTTTCCGATCAGGATGTGAACCGCATCTTCCGCGCTCTCGCGGACTCGACGCGGCGCGACATCCTGCGCCGCACACTGTTCACGGACGTGTCGGTGTCTCAGTTGGCGGACTCCTACGAGATGTCCTTCGCGGCGGTCCAGAAGCACGTCGCCGTTCTGGAGGGCGCGAGGCTCGTGACCAAAGAACCACGCGGCCGCGAGCGGATGGTGCGGGGGAACCTTGATCGCATCCGCCAGGCCCAGATCCTCCTCGACCGCTTCGACGAGATCTGGCGATCGCGCATTGACCGCCTCGACATCCTTCTGGCTGAAAGCGATCCCGCTCCACCTGACACCTGACACCTGACCGAAAGGAACAATCATGCCCGTCACATCCGTCGAGAAGGACCTCGACCAGCTCACCATCACGATCGTCGCCGACTTCACGGCCCCGCTCCTTCGGCTCTGGGACGCGTACACCGATCCGCGCCAGCTCGAGCGGTTCTGGGGACCGCCGACCTATCCGGCAACGTTCCTCCGGCACGACGCCGTGGCAGGCGGACGCAGCGTGTACGTGATGACCGGCCCCGAGGGAGACGCACACTATGGGTGCTGGGATTGGACGTCGGCCGACGCCCCCCGCGCGTTCGAGGTGCTCGACAGGTTCGCAGACGCAGCCGGCCGGCCCGACCCCGGCCTCCCGACCACGCGGATGGACTTCGCTTTCGAGGAGACGAACGGTGGCAGCCGACTAAGGACGACCTCGTACTTCGACTCACTCGAACACATGCAGCAGCTCCTGGCCATGGGCATGCTGGAGGGTACCCGTGAGGCGATGGCGCAGATCGACACGGTGCTGGCCGATCTGGCGTCATTCGCCACCGAGCGCATTGCGGAGGCACAGGTCCTCAGCGACACCCAGGTGCGCGTGGCGCGGGTCATCCGCGGCACCGTGGAGCAGGTGTGGCGTGCACATACCGATGCGGCGCTCATGAAGCAGTGGCTCCTCGGCCCGGATGGCTGGGCGATGCCCGTCTGTGAGGTCGCGATGGCGGTCGGCGACACGTACCGCTACGAGTGGCAGAGGGATGGCGGCGAGGAGCGATTCGGTTTCACCGGGGAGCTGCTCGAGTCGGTAGAGCCGTACCGGGCGGTCACGACCGAGGCGATGATCGGGATGGACTTCCCGGCAACGCTCAACGAGCTGACCCTCACTGCTGTCGAGGGTGGGACCCTGCTCTCGCTCGTGATCACGTATGCGAACGCCGAGCAGCGCGACGCGGTCCTCGCGACCGGCATGACCGACGGAATGGAGACGAGCTACCAGCGCCTCGAAGGTCTGTTGCAGCCGACCCTGGCATAGCCCGGTTCGGCACTGCGGCGGCCGAACGATCCACGAGCAGTCACAGAAAACGTGGCCGCTACCGAAAGACGGCGGCGATTGCGCTGATCTCGACGAGGGCTCCCGGAACGCCGAGTCCGGCAACTCGAGCCGCCGTCACGAGAGCCGGCTCATCCGAAGCGAGTTGAGACCCAATGGCTTGATAGGCCGCGGCCAGGTCGACCCCATCGACGAACAGCACTGTCCACTGAACAACGTCGTCGATGGTTGCGTCAACTGCGGCCAGCGCCGTCTTGACGTTCTGCAGAGTGCGAATGGACTGCGCCGCAACATCGCCCTCACCGACGAGTGAGCCGTCTGCGGCGACGGAGTTCTGCCCGCCGACGTAGATCGTGGTTGCCCCTGGCGGCACGATCGCGACGTGGCTGAAGGCTGGACTATGGACAAGCCCCTCGGGGCGGATGCGTTCGATGGTCATATTTCACGATGACATGAAGGACTGACAGAGGCCACTGGGATATTCCGCAGCGATCGCATCAGCCGAGCCGCTCCGCCAAGGCCACGAGCTTTCCCGGCGGTGACGCTAGTCCATCGAGGGCGGCGGAAGTTCCCCGGTGTACAGGCCGTACGTCGTTGTTGCGGCAGCGTTCGCGACGACGGGATCCGCACCATCCGCGACGTGCGCTCTGGCCCATGCGTCGGCAGATCCGCGCAGAAAGAGCTTGCCCTCATCGGTCGCGAGCCAGGCCTGGCCCTCCTCGGGCGAGATGCCCGCTGAACCATCGCCGAAGTGCGACGCGAGCCCCAGGAGGCCCGAGTCCCAGCCCATGCCGGTGGCCGACGGCCCGAACCGCTCCCAGAAACCGTCGGGTAGGGAGTCGACCGCGGCGACGTTCTCGAGCTCGAAGCGGGTGGATGCCGTATCCACCGCAGTGAGCCGCACGTGCACGATCGCCGGCTCACCCATCCCGTTGCCCCACGTGACCGTATAGCCTGCGGTGCCCCCGCTCGGCGGAGAGCAGCGTCGGATCTCGCCGCCGGCGTTGCCCTCGAACTGGTAGTGGCCGCCGAGTCGCAGGTCGCCGCTCACCGGCAGAAACCACCGGGGGATCCGCTCAGCAGAGGTCACGGCATCCCACACGTCTTCGATCGGGGACGGATAGGTCTGGGTGAGGGTCTGCACGAATGACGGCACGCCCTCCACGTCGCGTGTCTCGATACCGCGCGCGACAGCCTCGAGCTGGGCGTTCACATCCATTGGTCGTCTCCCTTTACGTCGTTCTCGTGGGTGCTGCTGTCCTGGGTGGATGCCGCCGCAGCGGCCTTCTTCTGCGCGAGTCGCCCGCGCGCGAGCTCAGTGCCGAGGGCGTCGAGCTTCGGCTCCCAGAATCGGCGGAACACGTCGAACCACGCGTCGCCCTGGGCCAGGGGAGTCGGATCGACCGAGTAGAGCCGTCGCGCGCCATCTGGTCGCACAGTCGCAAACCCGGATTCCCGGAGCACACGCAGATGCTGCGACACGGCGGGTTGTGAGATGCCGAACTCCGACTGGATGACGCGGCCGAGATCACCGGCCGATTCCTCGCCATCGACGAGCAATTCGAGGATGCGCCGGCGGACTGGATCACCGAGGATATCGAGCGCGTGCATGGCGATATCATTGCATCACCGCTTATATAAGTCAACACTTACGGATAGCGGCTCAAGTGATGAGCGTTCATAACAAGACAGTCGATGAGTGCTTCTGTAAGCTCTTGCGCCGGGACCCGGAGAATTCCGCGCATGTCGAAAGTGGGTTGGTTGCTCGACCGAGACGCGCGTAGTGTCGCGACATGGCCCGCTACGTCATCGACGCCCGCACGCTCCTGCACATCGTCGCCAACGGCATCCAACTCAGCCCAAGGCACCAGATTGTCGCTCCGAATGTGATCCGCTCCCAGGCGCTCTCCCTGCTCTTTGAGGCCGTGCGGAAGGGTGAACTCACGGAGGCCTTGGCGCTTGTGCATCACGAGCGCCTCACCGAGCTGAAGATGCGGCTGCTCGGTGACCGAGTCTCACGCCGTACCGCCTGGAGATTCGCGCGCGAACAGAACTGGGATACAACGTACGACGCTGAGTTCCTCGCCGTCACCCAGCTTCAAGCCGCGGATGCGACCCACTTCATCGCCCGACCCATTGAGCGCAGAATCCGTCTGACAGGTGTCCCCTTCATCTCTCATTGGCTCGTAGCCGTGTCCTACCCACCGATCCGCCCCTTCGATTCAGGGCTGCTGGCAATGCCGGACGGAAACCAGATCTACTGGGAGCTCTCCGGCAACCCGCGCGGCAAACCGGCGCTGTTCTTGCACGGTGGCCCTGGGAGCGGGTTAGGTGCGGGCGGCTACCGAAGCAATTTCGATCCGGAGAGGTATCTGATCGTCGGAATTGACCAGCGCGGATGCGGACGCAGCCGACCCCTCGTGATCGACTCCCTCGACCAGATCTCGTCGAACACCACTCAGGCGGTCATCGCCGACATCGAAGCGGTGCGAATGCACCTGAATCTGGATCGGTGGCTTCTCTGTGGGATTTCGTGGGGCACGACGCTCGCCCTCGCCTACGCCCTGACACACCCGGACCGGGTCACCCAGATGATCCTGGCTGCAGTGACCACCACCAGCCGGGCGGAGGTGGACTGGATCACCGAGACCGTCGGGCGGATTTTCCCGGAGGCGTGGGCGCGCTTCGAGGCCCACTCTGGACGGCGGCCAGGAGAACGAGTCGTCGAGGCCTACGCCCGACGGCTGGCCCAGGGCGACATCGAAGATCGCCGTCGGGCGGCTCAGGACTGGGATCACTGGGAGTCGGTCCACGTCTCCCTGGACCCGAACTGGCACCCGGGTGCGCTGCATGAAGACCCAGTCCGTCGCCTCGTCTTCGCGACCTTGGTCACTCACTACTGGGCACACGACGGGTTCCTTCCGAGCGGAGGGCACGCAATCCTCGAGCGGGTGGGCGAACTGGCTGATATTCCCGCCGTCCTCATCCATGGGCGACGTGACGTCAGTGGCCCCTCAGTGACGCCCTGGCTGTTGCATCAATCCTGGACGGCCAGTGATCTCGTCATCATCGAATCAGAGGGCCATGGCGGGCCCGTCACCACAGAGGCCCTTTGCCTGGCCTCCGACGCATTCGCACGCTGACGCGCTCCTCAGCCAATGCCGCACAGAGTGTCCGCGATCATGGGGCCACTTTCGGTTTCGACGCCAGAGGCAGCCGGTCTCGCCAGCGAAACCGGCTGATACGTTGAAGCGCACGTGCAGGCGCGTCGCGACCTGAATGACTGAAACGAGGCAATGGTGGCGAACGCAGCAGCAGGTTGGTACGACGACGGTTCGGGTCGCCAGCGACGGTGGGACGGCGACCAGTGGACGGATGTCTGGCAAGATGAGGCGCCGGTGAACAGTCCCGCCGCGCTGATCGACCACATCAAGTCGGAGTCCGTCGCGGGAGGTAGACCACGACCGGCGCAAAACGGGCAGAGCTACGTCGTGTTGCAGGTGGTGCTGAAGGAGAAGCTATTCGGTACCGGATCTGGCAACCTCACCGAGCTGGAAAGGTCGATCAACGCCCAGGCCGCCCTCGGCTATCGACTGCACACCATCACGACGTCAGCCTCAGGCAGTAAGGGCCTCGGGGGCGGCGACCGCATCCAGGCCACGCTGGTCTTCGAGCGACTGGGGATCAGCTGACGTCTCTCGGCACCCGATCGCGCCTCAGCACTCACTGACCGCCCGGAAGCCGGATGGTCAACGGGCGGGTCTCCAGGGCTCGTGCACGTGGGAGAGCCAGACCAGTTCTGGATTCAGAGCGCGGATGAGCAACTGGCCTGGGGTGCTGGGCTTGTCCAGTTCGCCGAACCAGACTGCGGTGTCGCCGGCGACAATCAGGGGTCGTTCACCCGTGTCGACGACGACGATCTGCGTGCCGCGGGTGTGGCCTGGCGCGGGCAGAAGGCGGAGCCCTGGAAGCAGCTCGAACTCGCCGTCGACCGGCACGTAGCGCACCCCGGGCGGGTCCACCCAGTCGCGGATCGTGTACTCGTCCTCGGAGCGGGCATCATCGAGTTCCTGGCGCTGAACGTAGATCGGCCTGCCGGTGAAGAGTTTGTTGCCGCCGCAGTGGTCGAAGTGGAGGTGGGTGTTGACGACCATGTCGACGGTGTCAAGGTCGAATCCCTCTTCGGTCAGGGGATGGAGGCGGGGATCAAGATCTGCCACCGCCGGGTGCAGCTCGGTCATACCGGTATCGACCAATACGCGCGCATCGGGATGGTCGATGACGTGTACATAGATGGGCATCACCTCGCCCTCGGCGAGTAGATCGCCAACGTGGATGGGCGTGATCAGGATCGAGGATGGGGCGGTCATCATGGAACTCCCGTGCGAGATGTCGACGCCGCGAGCGGCCGGCTGAGGATCGGTAGACGATTGCGACGGCGCGGATGTGAGTTGCCACGGGAACGAATTCGGTGGCGACTTCGTCTGGCGTGTGCCAACCAGTAAATCCGATGCCGAACGAGTCTTCAAGCGACCGACGACGCTTCATGCCCATCCGCGGCGCCGATAAGACCCGGGGGAGCGGCCGGGGCCTCGAGCCGCCCCCTAGGCTGGGTGGATGAGCACAGTCCTCGTCCTGAACGGTCCGAACCTGGGGCGCCTCGGCAGTCGCGAACCCGATGTGTACGGTTCGGCAAACCTCGAGCAACTGCGCACCATGCTCACGGACGCGGCCCCGGAGGGGGTCACGGTCGACGTGCGGCAGACCGACGACGAGGCCGAGCTGATCCACTGGCTCTACGAAGCCGTCGACGAGCGCATCCCCGTCATCCTGAACCCGGCCGCGTTCACCCACTACAGCTACGCCCTGCGGGATGCGGCAGCCCTCGTCACCAAGGCGGGCATCACCCTGGTCGAGGTGCACCTCTCCAACCCGCACGCGCGGGAGACCTTCCGGCACACCAGCGTGGTCAGCGCCGTGGCGACCGGCGTGATCGCCGGTTTCGGCTTCGAGTCCTACCGGCTCGCCCTGGACTTCATCACCCGCTCGCTCTGACGCCGGCCGTCGGCCACTGACCTGGCCGGAGGCTCCCTTTGGCGCACGACCCCGGGGCCAACTACACTCGTCTGAGGCCGTTTCGGCCGCGCACCTTCCTAATTGAACCAATTGAACGGAACACCCTTCCATGGCATCAACCGCCGATATTCGCAATGGCGTCGTCCTCAACATCGATGGCCAGCTGTGGGCAGTCACCGATTTCCAGCACGTCAAACCGGGCAAGGGCGGTGCGTTCGTTCGCACCAAACTGAAGAACGTCGTCACCGGCAAGACCGTTGACCGCACCTTCAACGCCGGCGCCAAGATCGAGACCGAGAACGTCGACCGCCAGGACTTCCAGTACCTGTACGCCGACGGCGACTCCTACGTCTTCATGGACATCTCCGACTTCGACCAGCTGCACGTTCCGGCCGTCGTCGTCGGCGACGCCGTGAACTTCATGCTCGAGAACCAGAACGTGACCATCGCCCTGCACAACGGCAACCCCCTCTATGTCGAGCTGCCGGCATCCGTTGTGCTCGAGATCACCTACACCGAGCCTGGCCTCCAGGGCGACCGTTCCACCGGCGGCACCAAGCCGGCCACCGTGGAGACCGGCTTCCAGATCCAGGTGCCGTTGTTCCTCGAGCAGGGCACCCGAGTCAAGGTCGACACTCGCACCGGTGACTACCTGGGCCGCGTCAACTAGTGAGCGCACGGACCAAGGCGCGCAAGCGCGCACTCGACATCCTCTACGCCGCCGATGTGCGCCAGACGACCATCCCGGAGTCGCTCGCGATCGAAGCCGAGCGGGCTGCCAACGAGCCCGCTCGGATGGCCTCCTGGCTGTATGCGCGCGACATCGTCGACGGGGTCGTCGAGCATCGCGAGGAGATCGACGAACTGATCGAAACGTATTCGCAGGGCTGGTCCCTGGCCCGGATGCCCACCGTCGACCGCGCGATCCTGCGCATCGGCATCTGGGAGATCCTCTTCAACGATGCCGTGCCGCACGCGGTCGCCATCGACGAAGCGGTCGAGTCCGCGAAGATCCTGTCGACGGATGACTCCGCCGGCTTCGTCAACGGACTGCTCGGCCGGATCGCCCAAACCGCTCCATCCGCGTAGTGCACCAGGGGGGACAACCATGACCAGCGACCCGACCGGCCCGACCACTCCGGCAGACCCGGCTGTTCCGTCCGGCCAGCCGCAGGGCTACCCGGCCTACCCGCAGGCGTCCGACCAGCAGCCGTATCCCGTTTGGCCGAAGACCAACACCCTGGCGATCGTGTCGCTCGTGTCGTCGTTCTTCGTCTCCCTCGTCGCCATCATCACCGGGCACATCGCGCTCGGCCAGATCAAGCGGCGCGGCGAGGCAGGGCGAGGCCTCGCCCTCGCCGGCCTGATCATCGGCTACGTCGGCA
This sequence comes from Cryobacterium sp. MP_M3, assembly GCF_015752155.1. GTDB lineage: Bacteria > Actinomycetota > Actinomycetes > Actinomycetales > Microbacteriaceae > Cryobacterium. The sequence goes on from NZ_JADOVI010000019.1 coordinate 54,736, forward strand.
TCGCCGCCACGGCGCTGTTCGTGGTGCTCGCAATCGCCTTCGCGGCGACATTCGGCGCCATCATCGCGGCCGTCGCCGGTGGGGCGGCAGCGCCCTACCCCTTCGGCTCCGACACCTCCACGGAAGCGCCTTCCGAACCGGACTCCCTCACGGGCCGGCTGGGGGCCGCGGACTTCGACGCGGGCTACCTCTCCGTCGGCACCGGCCCGACGACCGTCGACGTCTACTTCGACCCGATGTGCCCGTACTGCAAGCAGTTCGAGGACGCCAACGGTGCCCAGCTGAGCGCCGCCGTCGACGCCGACGCGATCACGTTGCGGCTGCACGCGCTGACCTTCCTCGACCCGGCGTCGCAGGGCACGGATTACTCCTCGCGGGCCTCTGCCGCCCTCACCTGCCAGGCCACCCTGCGCCCGGAGGCCACCCTCGACTACCTGGCCGCCCTGTACTCGAGCCAGCCGGCCGAGAACACGCCAGGCCTCACCGACGACGAGCTGGTGTCGCTGCAGGGGGCCGACCTCGACTTCGCTGATTGCGTGGCGAGCGGGCGCTACCTGACCTGGTCGCAGGACAACACGAAGACCGCCCTGAACGGGCCGATCCCCGGCGCGGAGATCGATTCGATCCAGGGCACCCCGACCGTCCTCGTGGACGGTGCGCAGTACCAGGGACCGATCGACGATCCCCAGGCCTTCGCAGACTTCCTCTCCGGCCGGGCGTGATCCGGCTCATGGCGGCTGTCATCGCGGTTGATCCTCGGGAGTAGCCATGGACATCCGTGACGCGGCCCCCTCGGACTGGCCGTCGATCTACCCGATCTTCGCCGCGGTCGTCAATGCCGGGCGCACCTACGCTTACCCGCCGGACCTGTCCTCAGACGCCGCCCGGCGGCTCTGGCTGGGCCAGGAACGCACTGTCGTCGCGGAGATCGACGGCCGCATCGTTGGCACGGCGATCATGGGACCGAACCGGCCGGGGCGCGGGTCCCACATCGCCACCGCGAGCTTCATGGTGTCCCCGGATGCCCAGGGGCAGGGCGTCGGCCGCGCTCTGGGAATCCACATGGTCGACTGGGCGATGACCCGCGGCTATCGGGGCATCCAGTTCAACGCCGTGGTCGAAACTAACGAGCCCGCGGTGCGGTTGTGGCGCTCGCTCGGCTTCGATGTCCTCGGCACTGTTCCTGGCGCGTTCGAGCACCCGGAGCAGGGATTCGTCGGGCTCCACATCATGTTCAGGAGCCTGACCGCGGGGGAGCCGGCCGGGTCGGACGGCGTGCCTGCCGAGCCGAAGTAACCCGGCGCGGCGGACCACCGTACTGGTTCCGGTTCGCGTGCTAGTCGTCCCGGTGGTCGTCGTGCCGGCTGGACACTCCGGAGGCGATGTAAACCGCATGGTTCGCCGCCGGCTGGATGAGCACAGTCGGGTCCGCGCACTCCTCCGGCACGGCGATGGTGTCTCGGGTTCGCCCGTCGCCCGCCGGGCTCAGGCTGAACGGATCGGTGGAGTCACCGACGGCGCCGTCGCAGACGAGAGTCGCGATGACGGATGCGACGGGGTTGACCCCGGTGCCGCGCGGTGGCGGAATCACGAGGCCGTGAATGTCGACCGTGATTCGACCATCCGCGCGCACGCGTGCCGTGCTTCGGTCGTTCACCCAGGGCGCACCCCCGGGGTTGATGCCGGCGATGACCGGGCTGGCCGGAGCCGGCTGGCTTCCCAGGAGGTGGACACGCACGACGGAATGCCCGTCGTGGGAGTGGCCGCCGCCGTCGGCGAAGGCCGGCGCGATGGAGAACGCCGTGAAGGCAACGGCGGAAATGGTGGCCGCAGTGAGTATGCGGCCGGTTCGAGTGAGGTGCACGATCGTCTCCTTTGTCGATTGCGGGCAGTGTCGCTTGCACTGGGTGTGTCGCTTGCACTGGGTGTGTCGCTTGCTCTGGGTGTGTCGCTTGCTCTGGGTGTGTCGCTTGCTCTGGGTGTGTCGCTTGCTCTGAGCGAGCCCGGACCGGGCCCTCTACTGATACCAACGACATGGGCGGCCATTCGGTTCAGCGTCGCAGCAGCCAGGGATGTCCCACGGCTCCCCAGGACAGAGGCCACCGACCGCCGGACCTGGGACGAAGGCCACTGTTCGCTGGACCCGGGACGGTTCTACAATCACGGAGCACGACGGTTCTCAGTGGTGCACCACTCGGTGAAAGGCGGGAAACGAGATGGAGATGCGCACGGGAAGTTCGGGCACACGCAACCGGACTCCGCGCCTGCAGCCCCGATGGTTCATCGTGCTCTTCTGGAAGGTGCACCGGGCAGTGGTTCGCGCCACCGGTGGGCGCCGCGGCCTCTGGCTCCCGCGTGACCAGCGGTGGGGGGCCCTGAGGCTGACCACGGTCGGGCGTCGCAGCGGCCAGGAACGTTCGGTGATCGTCGGGTACTACGAAGACGGTCCGAACCTGGTGACGATGGCGATGAACGGCTGGGGCGAAGCAGAGCCGGCATGGTGGCTGAATCTCCAGGCGCACCCGACGGCTCGGGTGCAGCTCGCCGACGGGACTCGTGACGTCGTCGCCCACGCCGCGACCGGAGCGGAACGGGCCCGACTGTGGGAGCGGTGGCGGGCCCTGGACAAGGACCTCGACGGGTACGCCAGCCGCCGGCCGTCTGAAACGGCCGTGGTGGTCTTCGAACCGGTGAGGTGAGCGGTGCCGGTGCCGCCGGTGCCCGAGTATCCGGCCGTCATGAATCCGAGACTGTATGTCGAGACCCCGTGACCGGGGGTCAGGGCCGGGTTGTGCTGGCCGTGCGGGCGCGGTTCTGGTTGGCGGGGTGCCAGTTTTGTTTCGGGTCGTACCAG
>NZ_JADOVI010000020.1 GCF_015752155.1 Cryobacterium sp. MP_M3
GGGGGGGGGGTGTGTTTTGGGGGGGGGGGGGGGGGGGGGGGGGGGGGGGGGGGGGGGGGGGGGGGGGGGGGCCCCCCCCCCCCCCCACCACCGGTGGACGGCGCCGCTTACTTCACGTAGCCGTTCGGGTTGAGGACATACTTCGTGGCCGCGCCGGCGTCGAACTCGGCGTACCCGCGCGGGGCATCCTCGAGGGTGATCGCCTGGGCGTTGACCGCCTTCGCGATCTGCACCTTGTCGTGCAGGATCGCCATCATCAGCTGCCGGTTGTACTTCATCACCGGGCACTGCCCCGTGGTGAACGACAGCGACTTGGCCCAGCCGAGTCCCAGCCGCAGCGACAGGGCACCGATCTTCGCCGCGTCGTCGACCCCGCCCGGGTCACCGGTGACGTACAGCCCGGGGATGCCCATGGCGCCGCCGGCTGCCGTGACCGTCATCAGCGAGTTCAGCACCGTCGCCGGCCGTTCCTCGCCCGCGCTCTGGCCGTGGCCGCGCGCCTCGAAGCCGACCGCGTCCACGCCGGCGTCGACCTCGGGAACCCCGAGGATCTGCTCGATCTGGTCCTGCGGCTCACCCTTGCGGAGGTCGATCGTCTCGCAGCCGAAGCTGCGGGCCTGAGCCAGCCGCTCCTCATTGAGGTCGCCGACGATGACGACGGCGGCACCCAGCAGGTGGGCGGATGCCGCGGCGGCGAGGCCGACCGGGCCTGCCCCGGCCACATAGACCGTCGCCCCCGTCCCGACGCCCGCACTCACCGCTCCGTGGTAGCCGGTGGGGAAGATGTCAGAGAGCATGGTCAGGTCCATGATCTTCTCCAGCGCCTGGTCGCGGTCGGGGAACTTCAGCAGGTTCCAGTCCGCGTACGGCACAAGCACGTACTCGGCCTGCCCGCCGACCCAGCCGCCCATGTCGACGTAGCCGTAGGCGCTGCCGGGGCGGTCAGGGTTGACGTTGAGGCAGATCCCGGTCTTGCGCTCCTTGCAGTTCCGACACCGCCCGCAGGAGATGTTGAACGGCACCGAGACGATGTCCCCGACCTTGATGAACTCGACGTCGGGCCCGGCCTCGACCACCTCACCGGTGATCTCGTGCCCGAGGACGAGGTCCATCGGTGCGGTCGTGCGGCCGCGCACCATGTGCTGGTCCGAGCCGCAGATGTTGGTGGTGACCGTGCGGAGGATGACGCCGTGCGGCACCTTCCTGCCGACGTTCGCCGGGTTCACGCCCGGCCCGTCCTTCAGTTCGAAGCTCGGGTAGTCGATGTCGATGACCTCGACGTGACCCGGGCTCTTGTAGGCAACTGCTCTGTTCCCCGTCATGAAAGTGCCTTCCTAGTTCCTTGTCGGATTACCTCGAAACGCGACCGCAACGGCCGCGCGAGACTGCATGGATTCTCTAGTTGGTGCTCTACCACTCGACTACAAAGACCCTGAGAATTCAAGGTGATTCTCGAATCCGGATCTCATCCCCCGCATCTGCGCCTAGCGTTGGGGCATGGCCCTTTCCCCTCTCGTCGAGCCCGTCGCGCAGCTCAGCGCCGCCGAGTCCGCTCGCACCGCCCGCCAACGCCGTCTCCCCCAGTTGAACGAGCTCGGCCAGCGCCGCCTCGCCAACGCCCGGGTGCTCGTGCTCGGCGCCGGGGGTCTCGGCTCCCCCGCCCTGGTCTACCTGGCGGCCGCCGGGGTCGGCACCATCGGCATCGTCGACAGCGACGACGTGGAGCCCAGCAACCTGCAGCGGCAGATCGTGCACGGGACTCAAGACATCGGCCGGCCGAAGGTGGTCAGCGCGGCGGAGTCGATCGCGGCGATCGCGCCGGAGGCGACCGTGGTGCAGCACGCCGAACGGCTCACCGCCGACAACGCGGAGGCGATCATCGGCGGCTACGACGTGGTCATCGACGGCACCGACAACTTCCCGACCCGGTTCCTGGTCAACGACGTCTGCGCCGCGCTCGGACTGCCGCTGGTCTGGGCATCCGTGCTGCGCTTCGACGCCCAGTTGTCGGTGTTCTGGGCCACACCCCCGAAGGGCAGCGGCCTGGTCGGGGTGCACCTGCGCGACCTGTTCCCTCTACCGCCCGCCGACGGCGAGGTGCCCAACTGCGCCGAGGCCGGTGTGCTCGGCGCCCTCTGCGGGCAGGTCGGCTCGCTGATGGCCACCGAAGCGATCAAACTCATCGCCGGGATCGGCACCCCGCTGATCGGGCGCATTCTCGTGATCGACGCCCTGTCGGGCCGTTTCAGTGAGGTCCCGCTGGTCGGCACCGGCATCGCCGCCGCCGACCCCCGGCCGGCCCCGGCCACCCCGGAGGCGGTCCCGGACTGGCCGTTGCTCACCGCGACCGAGCTCGCGGCCCGCCTGGCCGGGCGGGACGCGGGGGGCGACCCGTTCCTCGTCGTCGACGTGCGGGAACCCGACGAGCATGCCGAGAGCGCGGTGCCCGGCGCCGTGCTGCTGCCCCTGGGCCGTCTCCTCACCGAGGAAGGCCGCGCGACCCTGCCGGCGGACGTGCCGCTCGTGCTGCACTGCCATCAGGGCTCGCGTGCGCAGACCGCGGCGACCGCCCTGCACCGGGCCGGATTCACCGGGCTGTCCCTGCTCTCGGGCGGGATCGTCGCCTGGGACGCCGCGGTGGCCGCCGGCGACGCGCCCGGCGAGGGCAGCAAGTGGGCCGCGGCCGACGCCCGCCCGGCCGGGAGCTGACGGTGCCCGACAAGGGGACAGCGCACAGCCACGAACGGAAGCTCGGCCACGGAAAAGCGCACGGACACGATGACCGCCACGCGGCGGATGCCTGCGCCGCCCCGGCCGACGCCGAGACCGTGGCCGAACACCTGGCCGCCGTGCTCGCGGTGGCCACCCCGCTGGCACCGGAACTGACCTCGCTCGACACGGCGCACGGCCTGGTGCTGGCCGAGGACGTCCGGAGCGCGACCGCAACACCCCCGTTCGACAACTCGGCCATGGACGGGTACGCCGTGCGCCGCGACGACCTGCTGGACGCCTCCGAAGACAACCCGGTCACCCTGCAGGTGATCGCCGACCTCGCCGCCGGCACGAGCGAGAACCCGGCCCTGGACCCGGGCCAGGCCGCCCGGATCATGACCGGCGCGCCGCTGCCCGACGGCGCGGACGCCGTGGTGCCGATCGAGGACACCGACCGGGGCGGCCTCTACTTCGCCACCGTGCTGCGCGCGCCCGAGCCGGCCGCGCACATCCGTCGCACTGGTGAGGACGCCCAGGCCGGCGATACCGTGCTCACCGCCGGTTCGGTGCTCTGGCCGACCCGGATCGCCGCCGCCGCCAGCGCCGGGCGATCCTCGATGCTCGCGCACCCGGCCCCGCGGGTCGCCGTGATCTCGACCGGCAGCGAGCTGGTCACCCCGGGTGATGTGCCCCGGCGCGGCCAGATCCCCGACTCGAACTCCTACCTCCTCGCCGCCGCCGTGGCCGAGGCCGGTGCCGTGCCGATCCGGATCGGGGCGGTGCCCGACGACGAGAACACGCTCCGTGACCTGCTGGCCACCCTCGCCGACACCGTCGACGCCATCGTGCTCTCCGGCGGGGTGAGTGTGGGAGCCTACGACGTGGTCAAGGCCGTGCTCGCGCCGCTGCCCACCATGACGTTCGGCCCGGTCAGGATGCAGCCGGGCAAGCCGCAGGGATTCGGCCGCTGGCCGGCCGGTGACGACGGAGCCCCCGGACCGGTCATCTTCGCACTTCCCGGCAACCCGGTGAGCGCCTACGTGTCGTTCGAGGTGTTCGTGCGGCCGGCCCTGCGCCGGCTGGCCGGCCACACCGAACTGCACCGGCCCACGATCACCGCCTCCGCCGCCACGGGCTGGAACTCGCCCCTGGGGCGCGCGCAGTACATGCCGGTGACCATCGAGCGCACGGGCGCGGACTCCCGGGTTCGCCCCGCGGCGGCCGGTGGCTCCGGTTCCCACCTCGTGGCCGGTCTCGGCCAGGCCACCGGGCTCGCCCTCGTTCCGGAGGATGTGACCCGGATTGACGAGGGTGACCTCCTGACTGTCATGCTGTTGCTGTGCCCACAACTCCCGTGACCCCGCAGCCCTTCACCCACCTCGATTCGGCCGGCCAGGCCCGGATGGTGGACGTCACCGACAAGCAGCCCACCGTGCGCAGCGCCACCGCGGCCGGGTTCGTGCGCTGCGGCCCGAAGGTGGTGGCCGCGCTCCGCGACGGCAGCACCCCGAAGGGTGACGTGCTCGCGGTCGCCCGGATCGCCGGCATCCAGGGTGCCAAGAAGTGCGCCGACCTGCTCCCCCTCGCCCACGTCATCGGCGTGCACGGTGCCGCCGTCGACCTCGTGATCGAGGACGAAGGTGTGCGGGTGACCGCCACCGTGCGCACCGCCGACCGTACCGGCGTGGAGATGGAGGCGCTGACCGCGGTCTCCATCGCGGCACTGGCCGTCGTCGACATGGTCAAGGGCCTGGACAAGTCGGTGCTGATCGAGAACGTGCGCCTGATCACCAAGACCGGCGGCAAGTCGGGCGACTGGCACCGCAGCGACGGCTGACCGTGCCGAGCCCCGCTTCGCAGCCCGAGAACGCCGCGCCGGCCGTCGACCTGATCGTGCTCGCCGGCGGCCGCGGCAGCCGGCTGGGCGGCGCGTTCAAGCCCGCCGTCGAGGTCGCCGGCCGCACCCTGCTGGCCCGGGTTCTGGACGCCCGCGGGCTCGCCCGCCGCGTCGTCGTCGTCGGGCCGGATGCCGCCCGCGACGCGGCGGGCCCGCAGCCGGCGCCACTGATCTGGGCGCTGGAGGACCCTCCCTTCGGCGGGCCGGTCGCCGGCATCGTCGCCGGGCTGGCCGCGCTCGAACGGGCCGAACCCGATCCGCACTCGGCCGGCAGCGCCTGGCTACTCGTGCTGGCCTGCGACCTGCCCTGGGCGGCGGATGCCGCACGATTGCTGGTCGCGGCGGTCACCGATCCGGCGTCCGGGGCGGCGCACCCCGACGGGTTCCACCTCGTCGACGCCGACGGCCGGGAACAGTGGCTCGCCGGGATCTACCGCGGTGAGGCACTCCGGGACAGCATGCGGCGGCTCGGGAGCGAAGCGCGGGGCGCGAGCATGCGGCAGCTGCTCTCCGGCTTCTCGCTGCGCGGCATCCGTGACCCCGGCCAGGCGGGGCGCGACGTGGACACGTGGCAGGATGTTCGGGAGAGCACCGCGCTCCTGAACCCGTCGCGGAGCAACCCACCGAGGAGTTTCATCCCATGAGCACGCAGGCACCCCTTCCGCCGGAAGCCCTCGACGACTGGCTGGCCGCCCTCGCCGCCGCCCTCGACCTCGACCCGGCCGACATCCCCGTCGGCCTGCTGCTCGACGTGGCCCGCGATGTGGCCCACGGTGTGGCCAGGCCGGCGGCGCCGCTGAGCACCTTCCTGGTCGGGCTCGCCGCCGCGCGGAACGGCGGCACGGCCGTGGACATCGAACGCGCCGCCGCCCTGGCGACCGGGCTGGCCCTGACCTGGGCCGACGACCACCCCCAGGACGGTCGCTGATGGCCACCGTGCGGTTCTTCGCCGGCGCCGCCGAGGCCGCTGCCAGCGACGGCGCCGCGATCGACGCCGGCACCATCGGCGAGCTGCGCAGCCTGCTCGGCACGCGGTTCGGTGCCGAGTTCACCCGCATCCTCGGGCTCTGCTCGCTCCTCGTGAACGGGACCCGGGCAACGGATGACGCGGTCACCCTCGCACCGACCGACACCATCGACGTGCTCCCGCCCTTCGCCGGCGGCTGACACTCCGGCGACGGACGCAAGTCGGCCGAGCGCAAAGTGCCGATTTTTCACGGTGTTCCCACGTTGTCGCGACGCGCGCGCACCGTCAGGGTGGTAGGTACGCGGGCCGTCGGCGCCCGACCGCACACCCAGGCCAAGGAAGCATATGTCAGCCGCCTCTTCCGCACTCGTCGCCTCGAAGCTCAACCCGGACCTGTCCAACTGGGATCCGGAGCACGAAGAAACCTGGGATTCCCGGCTCGCCTGGCGCACCCTCTGGATCACGACCTACGTCCTGACGCTGAGTTTCGCTGCCTGGTACCTGGTCAGTGCGATCGCTCCTCGCCTCAACGACATCGGCTATTCGCTGGCCCCCGGCCAGCTGTACTGGCTCGTCGCCCTGCCCGGCCTGGCCGGCGGCCTGCTCCGCCTGGTCTTCATGTTCCTCCCGCCGATCATGGGCACCCGCGCGCTGGTGGCCATGTCATCGGCGTTGTTGGTGCTCCCCATGCTCGGCTGGACCCTGGCTGCCAGGGACACGTCAACGCCGTACTGGGTGCTGCTCGCCCTCGCCTTCGCGGCCGGCATCGGCGGCGGCGCGTTCTCGGGGTTCATGGCCTCGACGAGTTACTTCTTCCCGAAGCGGCTGGCCGGCACGGCCCTCGGCCTGCAGGCCGGCCTCGGCAACTTCGGCATCGGCCTGATCCAGCTGCTGCTCCCCTGGGTGGTCGGTTTCGGGCTGCTCGGCACCGCCGCGCTCACCCCGCAGAGCAGCGGCAACGGCCAGCTGGTCTGGCTGCACAACGGCGGCCTCGTGCTGATCCCCTGGGCGCTGCTCGGCACCGCCCTGGCGATCGTCTACCTGCGCCGGGTGCCGGTGAAGGCGAACTTCCGCGAACAGATGGACATCTTCCGGATCAAGCACACCTGGATCATGACCGCCATCTACCTGATGAGCTTCGGCGCGTTCAGCGGGCTCGCCGCCCAGATGGGGCTGATCATCCTCAACGTCTACGGCGACTTCCCGGACGCCCCGAACCCGCTGGCCTTCGCCTTCATCGGCCCGGTCGTCGGCGCGCTCGTCCGCGCGGCGAGCGGCCCGGGCTGCGACCGGTGGGGCGGCGCGATCTTCACCTTCATCGGCGGAGCCGGAATGGTGGTCGGCACGGTCTTCACCGCGTTCTTCCTCAACCCCACCCGGGTGGAGGAGTTCTGGGGCTTCCTGACCGGGATGATCGTGATCTTCTTCTTCTCCGGGATGGCCAACGCCGGCACCTTCAAGCAGATGCCGATGATCTTCCCGAAACGCCAGGCCGGCGGCGCCATCGCCTGGACCTCCGCGATCGCCGCCTTCGGGCCGTTCATCGTGGGGATCTCGCTCACGGCCATCAGCCCGACCGCGTTCTTCATCGGCTGCGCCGTGTTCTGCGTCTTCTGCACCGGCCTCGCCTGGTACTACTACGCCCGCCCGGGAGCGCCCTTCCCCGGCTGACATACCACCCCCGCCAACAACGCCTCGCGGCCCCCGAGAAGTGGCGTGGGCCGGAAAGGCGGGGTCAGCCCTTGTTGCCCGAACCGGTGCCGACGCTGTCCGACCAGACGGCGGCGGCGCCGCTGTGGCCGATCCGGATGGCCTGGATCGTGGTTCCCGTGGAAGCGAGCAGCGCGGCCGCGATCAGGGCGACGGCGATCCAGCGGGGCGACCGGCTGTCCGTGCTTGCCGTGCTTGCCTTGCTTGCCTTGCGTTCCTGGTAGTTCCACCAGAGCAGCACGGCGGCGACGACGACGAGCCCGATCACCCAGGGCAGCAGACCCTCGGCGAGATCGGCGTGGGTCTCCACCAGCTTCGACTCCGCGACCCGCTCCTCGAGGCTCTCCCCCGACTCGGTGGACAGCGGAACGAGCACGACGGCCGCCAGCGCCAGGCCGAGCGGCAGGAACCGGGCCCACCGGCGGAATCGCGGCCACAGCGCGGTGAGGACGATCACGACAGCGGCGGTGGGCACGATGACCTCGGTCGCGTGCACGATCAGCGGATGCATCGGCAGGCCGAAAAATGTGTCGAACATGAGTCTCCTCGGGAGTTTCCGTGCCGACACCGTCCGGCGCCGCCCACGAAACTCATGCTAGGCAGCCTCGCCCCCGAGGTCCACAAAGGGCAGCCTGTGCTAACCGTGAACGGCCAGTTACCGGCGGGTGCCCTCGTGCTCCCGCCCGGTGCCCGGCAGCTCGCTCTTCTCCCAGCCGCGACGCGGTTTGCGGGAGCCCGATCCGCGGTGCTGATCCCGGGAGCGGTAGACGATGTAAGGCCGCACGAAGTACGCCAGCGGAGCGGAGAACACGTGCACCAGCCGGGTGAACGGCCAGAGCATGAACAGCAGGGTCGCGCTCAGCACATGCAATTGGAAGAAGAATGGCACGTCGCTCATCAACGAGGGATCCGGCTGTGCGGAGAGCAGCCCGCGCACCCACGGCGAGATCGTGCCGCGGTAGTCGTAGCCGGCGCCCAGCACCTGGAAGAGCACGGTCGCGGTCGTGCCGAACAGCAGCGCGGCCCCGAGCAGCAGGTACATGATCTTGTCCATCACCGTGGTGGCCAGCAGCACCCGGGAGTTCAGCCGGCGACGGTAGATCAGGATGCCCAGACCGGCCAGGGTCAGCACCGCCGCCACACTGCCGAGCCAGGTGGCGCCGATGTGGTAAATGTGTTCGGTGACGCCGACGAACTCTAGCCATTCCTTCGGCACGAGCAGGCCGACGACGTGCCCGCCGAGCACCATCAGGATGCCGTAGTGGAACATCGGCGACCCCCAGCGGAGCAACCGGTTCTCATAGGTCTGGCTCGACCGCGAGGTCCAGCCGAACTGGTCGTGCCGGTACCGGAGGATGTGGCCGACGACGAAGACCGCCATGGCCGCATACGGGAACGCCACCCAGAGCAGGAAGTCGATCGGATTCATACCCTGAGTTCCTCACTGGCGACGCCGGATGGCGAGAACGGTTTGAGATTGCCGAGGAACGTCATGCCGACCGTCTCGGTCGGCGGCCCCTCGTTGACGAGGTTGAGATAGCGCTGGCGGGTCTCCTCGTCGATCGCCGGGAGTGACAGGGACACCGCCTCCACGACGTGCGCGTACAGGCTCGGCACGGCCTCGAGGGCACAGCGGAGCACCTCGATGCCGTCCCGGTGCGCGGCGAGCAGTTCCTGCGCGATCGGCGAGTCGCTGAGCGCGGAGAACTCGAGCACCATCGGCAGGTAGTCGGGCAGCTCGTCCGCCGCGACCTCCCAGCCGGCAGCGCGGTAGGCCTCGACGAAACGCACCAGCGCCATGCCCCGTCGCCGGGTGTCTCCGGCGGCGTAATAACTGAGGTACGGGCAGCACTTGCGCTTGAGGTCGAAGGTGGCGGTGAAGTGGATCTCCAGCTCCTGCTGGGTCATCGCATCCGCCGCGGTGAGGAACGCCTCGAAGGCCTGCCGGAGCGGGCCGGGCAGCAGAGCCACCGATGCGGCGACGGCAGCGAAACGCGCCCTGCGCTCCTGCGTGGGGTAGTCGAGCAGAATGGATGCCGCCATGTGCGCCATCCGGCCGTCTTCGGCGGACAGCGGGATCGCCGCCACCGTGCGCCTGGGGAGTTTCGGGAGTCTCATGCGGGGCTCCCGGAAGCCTTGGGCGGGAACATGCCGTCGGGCACGCCTCCCCCTGTCCAGTTGAGCAGGTTGACCCGGCCGGGCGTGGTCGGCTTCGTGCGTTCGCCGCCCTTTCCCACCATCTCGTTGTAGTTGTCCACGGTCCCGTTCAGGGGCATGCCGGGGGTCTTCCCGTACGGTCCAGCCGCCGTGGCGGCGGTGGGACCGCCCATGCCGGGGCCGCCGTCGGTGTCGAGCGAGCAGGCGAGTTCTTCCAGTTCCCGCGCCGTTTCGACGTGCGCCTTGGGGATGACGTAACGGTCCTCATACTTGGCGATGGCCAGCAGACGGTACATCGCCTCGATCTCGGTGCCGGTCATGCCGACCGCCTCCGGGATCGACTCGTCGCGGTCACGGCCGAGGTTGATGTCGCGCATGTACGAGCGCATCGCGGCGAGCTTGCGCAGCGAGGACTCGACGGGCACGACGTCGCCGGCGGAGAACAAGCCGGCCAGGTACTCGACCGGAATCCGGAGCTTGTCGATGGCGGCGAAGAGGGTGCGCGCATCCTCCCCGTCGTTGTTCGTGGTCGAGATCACGTCGACCACCGGGGACAGCGGCGGGATGTACCAGACCATGGGCATGGTGCGGTATTCCGGATGCAGCGGAAGGGCCACCTTGTACTCGGAGATGAGCTTGTAGATCGGGCTGTTCTGGGCCGCGAGGATCCAGTCGTCCTCCATCCCCTCGGCCTTCGCCGCGGCGATGACCTCCGGGTCGAACGGATCGAGGAACACTCCGCGCTGAGCCTCCAGCAGATCCTGGTCGTTCTCGATGCTGGCCGCCGCGAGGACCGCGTCGGCGTCGTAGAGCATGAGGCCGAGGTAGCGCAGCCGGCCGACGCAGGTCTCGGAGCAGATGGTGGGTTTGCCCTGCTCGATCAACGGGTAGCAGAGCGTGCACTTCTCGGCCTTGCCGGTCTTGTGGTTGAAGTAGACCTTCTTGTACGGGCAGGCCGAGACGCACATGCGCCAGCCACGGCAGCCGTCCTCGTCGACGAGCACGATGCCGTCCTCCTCGCGCTTGTACATGGCGCCGGACGGGCAGGCCGCGACGCAGGCGGGGTTGAGGCAGTGCTCGCAGATTCGCGGCAGGTAGAACATGAAGGTGTTCTCGAACTCCATCTTCACGTGCTCGCTCATGGTGGCGAGGATGGGGTCGTCGGCCGCGGTCTCCTGCGAGCCACCCAGGTTGTCGTCCCAGTTGCCGGACCACTTGATGTCCATGTTCTTGCCGGTGAGCAGGGACTTGGGCCGGGCCACCGGGCTCTGGGTGCTCAGCGGAGCCTTGGTGAGCATGTCGTAGTCGTAGGTCCACGGCTCGTAGTAGTCGTCGATCACGGGCAGGTCCGGGTTGTTGAAGATGGTGGCCAGCCGCTTGAGCCGGCCGCCGGAGCGCAGTTTCAGCCGGCCGCGCTTGTTGCGGATCCAGCCACCCTTCCACTTCTCCTGGTCTTCGTAGCGGCGAGGGTAGCCGACGCCCGGTTTGGTCTCCACGTTGTTGAACCAGACGTATTCCACGCCGGTGCGGTTGGTCCAGACCTGCTTGCAGGTCACCGAACAGGTGTGGCAGCCGATGCACTTGTCGAGATTCATGATCATCGACATTTGAGCCATTACGCGCATTTAGTACTCAACCTCCTGGCTGCGTCGACGGATCACGGTGACCTCGTCGCGTTGATTCCCGGTCGGGCCGAGGTAGTTGAAGGCGAAGGACAGCTGGGCGTAGCCGCCGATCAGGTGGCTGGGCTTGAGCAGGATGCGGGTGAGCGAGTTGTTCGTGCCGCCGCGCATGCCGCTGGTCTCCGCGATGGGCACGTTGATCGTGCGATCCTTCGCGTGATACATGTACACGGTGCCCTCCGGCATCCGGTGCGAGACGATGGCCCGGGCGACGACGACACCGTTGCGGTTGTAGGACTCGATCCACTCGTTGTCGCGCACGCCGATCTTGTCGGCGTCGAGCGGGGACATCCAGATGGTGGGGCCGCCGCGGGAGAGCGAGAGCATCATCAGGTTGTCCTGGTACTCGGAGTGGATCGACCACTTCGAGTGCGGGGTGAGGTAGCGCACGGCGACCTCGGCGCGGCCCTTCGATCCGGTCGCCCCCGTCGCCGCGGTCGAGCCGACGATCGAATCGTCGAACAGGCGGTGCATGTCCAGCGGCGGCCGGTAGATCGGCAGGGTCTCCCCCAGCTCGATCATCCAGTCGTGGTCGAGGTAGAAGTGTTGCCGCCCGGTGAGGGTGTGCCACGGCTTGAGATGCTCCACGTTGATCGTGAACGCGCTGTAACGTCGGCCACCGTGCTCGCTGCCCGACCACTCCGGCGAGGTGAGCACCGGGACCGGGGCACCCTGCACGTCGGGGTAGGAGAACCGGCGGCCCTCGTTGTCGCTGGCCAGGTGCGCCAGCTTCATCCCGGTGCGTTCCTCCATCTGCCGGAAGCCCTGGGTTCCGAGGCGACCGTTGGTCGTGCCGGAGAGGGCGAGCACCATCTCGCAGGCCTGGATGGCGGTCTTCAGTTGTGGCCGGCCAGCGGCGGGGCCGCTCTCCACGAGCCCGTTCTTCTTGCCGAGATAGGCGACCTCGACGTCGGGATTGAATTTGACGCCCTTGGTGACCATGCCGAGCTTCTCGGTGAGCGGGCCCAGGGCGCCGAGCCTGGCCGCGAACGCCGGGTAGTCGCGTTCGACGACGACGAGCTTGGGCATGGTGACGCCGGGCACCAGGACCTGGTCGTATTCGACGATGCCGTGCGGGGCGCTCATCGCGTCCGGGGTGTCGTGCAGCAGCGGAACGGCGACGAGGTCCTTCCGCACGCCGAGGTGCTCGACCGACAGCTCGGAGATCTTCTCGGCCAGGATGTGGAAGATGTCGAAGTCGGTCTTGGACTGCCACGGCGGGGTGATCGCCGGGTTGAACGAGTGGATGAACGGATGCATGTCCGTGGTCGAGAGGTCGTTCTTCTCGTACCAGGTGGCCGGCGGCAGCACCACGTCGCTGAAAATGGTGGTCGAGGTCATTCGGAAGTCGCTGGTGACCATCAGGTCGAGCTTGCCTTCCGGGGCGGTCTCGTGCCATTTCATGGTCTTCGGCCGCTTCTCGGGCGGGGATTCCGGTGCGCGCACGGCGCTATCGGTGCCGAGCAGGTGCTTGAGGAAGTATTCGTTGCCCTTGCCGGAGGAACCGATCACGTTGGCCCGCCAGACCACCAGCACCCGAGGGAAGTTCTCGGGGGCGTCCGGGTCCTCCACGGCGTATTCGAGGGTGCCGTCGCCGAGGGACTCGACGACGTACTGGGCAGGGTCGACGCCCGCGGCGACCGCGTCGTCGACGAGGTCGAGCGAGTTGCGATTGAAGGTGGGGTAGCCGGGCATCCAGCCGCGCTTGGTCGATTCGACCAGGCAGTCCGCCGTGGTGCGGTTCTTGAATGAACCGACTCCGAGGGGGCTGGACAGGGTGTCGGCGGAGAGTCCGTCGTAGCGCCACTGGTCGGTGGCGAGGTAGAAGAAGCCGGTGCCGATCATCTGGCGGGGCGGGCGCACCCAGTCGAGCCCGAAGGCGTACTGTCCGTAGCCGGTGAGCGGGCGCACCTTTTCCTGGCCGACGTAGTGGGCCCAGCCGCCGCCGTTGACGCCCTGGCACCCGGTCATGGTGGTGAGGGCGAGGAAAGCACGGTAGATGGTGTCGGAGTGGAACCAGTGGTTGGTGCCGGCGCCCATCAGGATCATCGACCGGCCGCCGGAATCCTCGGCGTTCTGGGCGAACTCCCGGCCGATCCGTTCGGCGGCCTGCATCGGCACGGAGGTGATGGCTTCCTGCCAGGCCGGGGTGCCCGGCGAGGACGCGTCGTCGTAGCCGGTCGGCCACTGGCCCGGCAGGCCGGGACGCCCGACGCCGTACTGCGCGAGCAGCAGGTCGAAGACGGTGGTGACCAGTTGGCCGGCGACGAGGCGCACGGGCACGCCGCGACGGATGATGCCGGCCCCGCCGGCGTGCTGCTCGCCGATCTCGTCGGTCTCCGGCGCGACATCGAACCGGGGCATGTCGATGGCGACGGATGCCTGGTCGTAGTCGGGGGCATCCGCGATCGACAGGAGGGGGTCGACCCCCTCGAGATCGAGGTTCCATTTGCCGACGTCGGCCTCGGAGAACCGGTGACCGATCGAGCCGTTGGGCACGACGACCTGGCCGTCCTGGTCGAGAAGCACGGGCTTGAACGCGGCACTGGAGACGTTGGCGGCCAGGCCGGGAAGGGCATCCGCGGTCACGAACTTGCCGGGGACGTACGCGTCGCCGCGCTTGGTCAGGCTGATCAGATACGCGGAGTCGCTGTAGCGCTTCATGTAGTCGACGAAGCGGGGGGTGCGGCGGTCGACCAGGAACTCGGTGAGTACGACGTGACCCATCGCCAGCGCGAGTGCACCATCGGTTCCGGGGTGCACGGCCAGCCACTCGTCGGCGAACTTGGAGTTGTCCGCGTAGTCGGGTGAGACCGTGATGACCTTCTGGCCCCGGTAGCGCGCCTCGACCATGAAGTGCGCGTCGGGGGTGCGGGTGACCGGCACGTTGGAGCCCCACATGATCAGGTAGGACGAGTTCCACCAGTCGGCGGATTCCGGCACGTCGGTCTGGTCGCCGAAGACCTGCGGGGAGGCGACCGGCAGGTCGGCGTACCAGTCGTAGAACGAGAGCATGGTGCCGCCGAGCATGGAGATGAATCGGTTGCCCACCCCCTGTGACACGATCGACATGGCGGGAATGGGCGAGAAGCCGGCGATGCGGTCGGGGCCGTACTTCTTGATGGTGTGCACGTGGGCGGCGGCGACGATCTCGGCCGCCTCGTCCCAGCTGGCGCGGACCAGGCCGCCCTTGCCGCGGGCGCTCTTGTAGGCGCGGGCGCTCTCCGGGTCGCCGGTGACCTCGGCCCAGGCCAGCACGGGGTCGCCGGTCTTCGCCTTGGCGGCGCGGTAGAGGTCGAGCAGCACCCCACGCACGTACGGGTACTTCACCCGGGTGGGCGAGTAGGTGTACCAGCTGAACGCGGCGCCGCGGGGACAACCGCGGGGCTCATATTCGGGTGAGTCGGGGCCGACGGAGGGGTAGTCCGTCTGCTGCGTCTCCCAGGTGATGATGCCGTCCTTGACGTAGACCTTCCAGGAGCAGGAGCCGGTGCAATTCACACCGTGGGTGGACCGCACCTCCTTGTCGTGGGTCCAGCGGTCACGGTAGAACGAGTCGGCGTCGCGGCCGCCCTCGAGGAAGACGGAGCGCAGGTCGGGCGAGGTCTCGCCGCGGCGGAGGAAGCGCCCGAGCTTCAGGATCGTGTCGTCGATCGGGCCGTCGATGCCCGGTTTGGTCGGCCTGGCCGGCTTCGAGAAAGCGGAATCCTTGAGCGATTTCACTGCGTACCCCTTGCACTGCCCGGGGTCGCCACGGCCGACAACCACCCTCGCGGTCCACTCTCACTGGCCCGAAAAAGGTCTACAAGCCGGAAACACCGTGATAAATGATTGCCAGATCCGGGTCGGAATCGTCGACCGGCTCCTCTTCGGACCGGTGCAGGTCGAGGGTGCAGGTGTTCGGCGCGACGAGGGGATGCAGGGCATCCGCGCTCAGCGGACCCCGGGTCACCTCGAGCAGTCCCTTCAACAGTCCGAAATGCACCCGGCAGACCTCGGGATGCAGCCTGACCATGTCGATGTACGGGCATTCGTGCAGGTGTACGTGCTCACCGTCGACATCGAGCTGCGCGTCGAAGCCGGATCCGTCGAGGTGGTCGTCGAGGGCGTCCAGCTGCCGTTGCAGGGGCGAGTGGATGATGGCCTCGACCCGCAGCATCCGGCGTACCTGGTCGCCGCGGAGTTCGGCGGCTTCGGCCTTCTGCGCCCGCACGGGGTCGTCGCCGGCGGCCCGGCCGGCTGAGACGCTGTAGAGCATCCTGGGACGCCCCTTGCAGTCCTTGCTCTCGGGGGTGCAGGTGACGAAACCGTCGCCGATCAAACGGTGCAGGTGCTCCCGGGTTGTGTTGTGGTGCAGCCCGCTGGCCTCGGCCAGGTCACCGACCGTCATGGTTCCGCGCTGCTGCAGGAAGAACAGCAGTTGGATCCTGCTGAACGAGGCGAGCGTGCGGTAGCTCGACGCGGGGTGAGTCGACGTCATGGGGCAATCATCTCCTTTTCCGATGGTGAACCGCTACCTGTCGGGGCGGACTCAGGCGCGGCGACCGCCATCACCGGGCGCAGCAGCCGCATCGCGTTCACGATGACGATCAGCACGGATGCCTCGTGCACGAGCATGCCCACGGCCATGGTCACGCCGCCGAACAGCACCCCGGCCAGCAGCAGTGCCACGGCGACCAGGGCGATAGCCACGTTCTGGTGCATGGTGCGCACCGTGCGCCTTGCCAGTGCGATCGCCTCCGGGAGGCTGGCAAGGTTGTCACCCATCAGGGCGATGTCGGCGGTCTCGATCGCAACGAACGATCCGGCCGCGCCCATGGCGATGCCGACGTCGGCGACGGCCAGCGCCGGGGCGTCATTGACGCCGTCGCCGACCATGGCCACGACGTGGCCGGATCGACGGAGCGCCCTGACGATGTCGACCTTGTCTTCGGGCAACAGTGACGACCTGATCAGGTCGATCCCGACCGATGCGCCGACGGCCTGAGCCACGAGCGGACCGTCGCCGGTGAGCATGAGGACCCGGGGAACCCCGGCCGCGCGCAGCGCCGTCACCAGGCCCGCGGCGTCGGGACGCACCTCGTCGGCCACGGCAAGCACTCCGGCGACGACGCGGTCGAGCACGACGATCAGGGGTGTGCGCCCGCGGGCGGCGAGGTCGGCGGCGACCTCCGTCGCCGCATCCGCCCCGCCGATCGACTGGGCGCGGAGCAGGGCCGGGTTGCCGATCAGCACGGTGCGGCCGGCAACCGTGGCGGTGATGCCCTGCCCAGGCACCGAGGTGATCGCCTCCGGCAGCGGCGCCGCCGGAGCTCCCGCCACGCCCTCCTGCGCCGCGGCGAGCATGATGGCGCCGGCCAGCGGATGTTCGGAGCCGGCCTCGGCCCGCGCGGCCCAACCGAGCAGCTGTGCACGGGTCAGGGACGGATCCAGCACCACGACGTCCGTCAGTCGGGGGCGGCCCCTGGTGAGGGTACCGGTCTTGTCGACCGCGACGACGGTGACCTTCGCGGCGGTCTCGAGGAACTCTCCGCCCTTGATCAGGATCCCGGATTGGGCCGCGCGGCCGATTCCGGCGACGACAGCGACGGGGATCGAGATGACCAGTGCCCCCGGGCAGCCGATCACGAGCAGGGTGAGCGCCAGGAGAACGTCCCCGGTCAGCAGCCAGACCACGACGGCCGACGCCAGGATGCCGGGGGTGTACCAGGCCGAGAACCGGTCCATGAAGACCTGCGTCGGGGCGGTCGCGTCCTGCGCTTCTTCGACCCGGTGCACGATCCGGGCCAGGGTGGTTTCCGCGCCGACCTCGGTCGCCAGCACGTGCAGGAATCCGCCGGTCGAGGTCGTGCCGGCGAAGACACGGTCGCCGGCCGTCTTCTCGACCGGGATCGACTCGCCCGTGATCGAGGCCTCGTCGAGGGTGCCGGCACCCTGCTGCACGGTGCCGTCGACGGGAACCCGCGCCCCGTTCTTGACCAGGACGATCTCCCCTGCCAGGACTGTCGAGGCGGGGACCTCGAGCTGCGCGCCGTTCCGGGAGACGAGGGCGACGTCAGGGGCCAGCGCCACGAGGGCGGTCAGGGCGGAGCGGGTGCGAGTGAGGGTGGCCGTTTCCAGGGCATGCCCGATCGAGAAGAGGAAGGTCACGGCGGCGGCCTCCCAGTATTCGCCGAGCACGATCGCGCCGACAGCGGCCACCGTGACGAGCAGATCGATTCCGATCACCCGGGCGAGCAGCGCACGTCCGGCGGCTCGGACGATCGGGAAGCCGGCGGCGACGGACGCCGCGGTCATCGCCGTGTCGGCGAGGAGCGAAGGCACCGGAAGGGAGCCGAGCAGCCAGGCCGCCCCGATGAGCGCGCCTGAGACGATCGGCACCGCCCAGCGCCCTCGGGCAAGGCGGCGCAGAGTGTTCACGATGGGCATGTCATTCCCCGGTCGGCGATCAGAACGCGGCCAGATGCGCGGTGTAGCCGGCCTTCGAGACGGCGGCGAGCAGGGCATCCGTGCTCACGACGGCCGGATCGTGGTCGATCTCGATCCGGGCGGAGGAGAAGAAGACGGTGACGCCGGTGACCCCGGCGAGGCGGCCGATCTGCTTCTCGATCTTGGCGACGCAGGACGGGCAGGAGAAACCTTTGGCGCGCAGGATCGTGTGGGTGGAGGCGGAGGTGAGGGGGCTGGTTGTTGTCATGACCACAACGCTACGAACGCGGGTCGACGACGACCATGACGGCGGTCACTTTGCCGCAACCAGGCCGGGCCGGTCGAGCACGGCGGTCCAGCGGCGACCCGAATCGATCAGCCCGTCACGGCGTAGTCCGCTCATGGACCGGGACACCGACTCGGCGCTCGTGCCGGTCATGGCGGCCAGGTCGGCCCTGGTCAGGGGCAGCTGGATCAGGGTTGTTCCGGCCGGCTCGCCCGGCACGCCGAATTTGTCGGCGAGGCGCAGCAGGGTGCTCGCCACCCGGGTGATGACCGTGACCGAGGCCTGCTCGGCCTCCATCGACCTGGCCCGGTGAAGCCGGTCGGTCACGTCATCGAGCACGCGCAGGGCCACCGGCGGGTGCGCGAGCAGCAGCTCCCGGAAAGCGCGGACTTCGAGGCGCAGCGCACAGGTGGTGACCAGCGCCACTGCCGTCTCGGCATAGTGGCCGGCATCCAGCGCGGTCAGTCCGCCGAGCACGTCGCCCGGCCCGAGGAAGTCGAGGCTCGTGGCCTGCCCGGCCAAGGTCGAACGGAACGCCTTCGCCTGGCCGGCCGCGAGCACGAACACATGAGTGGACGGTTCGCCCGCGGTGAACAGCGCGTCGCCGGGAGCCCAGGAGAGGGACAGCATCCGCTCGGCCAGGACGGCCAGCTCGGCGGCCGACAGGTCCTGGAAGATCGGGATCTGGCCCAGGATGGCGAGCCGCATGGCGGAGGGGCACGGATGCGGCTGCGAGCAGGTGCTGCGCAGCGGGACCGTGCGCCGGGCCGCGGTCACGACTTCGCCGCCGGGGTGGTGAGGTGGGCGAGGCACACGCCGGGCCGCGCGAACGGTTCCAGGATCACGCCGACGCCGGGCGCGTGCAGGCGTTCGAGGGCTCCCTCCATGAGACCGCGGTGCACCGAACACACGATGTCGGGGTGGTCCCTGGCCACATCGAGGAACGGGCAGCGGTGGAGTTCGATCACGACGTGCGAACCTGCGTTGACGTCGGCCTCCGGCGCCGGTCGCTGCTCACCGACCTTCGGCGAGAAGCCGACCTCGCCGAGAATCTCGACGATGCGCCGGGTCGACGCGCCCGCATCGAGGGGCAACGGTGCCGCCGGGGCAAGCCTGCTACCCCAGCGACGCCCCGCGGCCACCGCGGCTTCGACCCCCGACGGAGCGCTCCCCGCCAGGCCACCCGCGAGGATGCCGGCCAACAGACGGTAAGAGTCCTCGGGGGCATCGTCTACCGGCGCCGTCGCGCTGTAGAGCAGCCGGGGCCGTCCGGGTCTCACGCGCGCCTCGGCGGCCTCCTGCACGAGCCCGACCGCCACCAGCCGGTCGAGGTGGGATCGCACCGTGTTGGGGTGCAGCCCCACCTGACCGGCGATGGCCGTAGCGTCCAGCGGCTCGGTACCGGCCCGCACGACCTCGAGGACGGCCACCCGGCTGATCCCGGACAGCACGGCGTGGGTGCGCGGATCGATCGCTTCTGTCGGCATGGAATTAGTTTTCCCTATAAGTATGGTAAAAACAAATGAGGGCGGGATTCCGCCCCTGGCGCCGACCTGTCAGGAGACCCCGACGCGCCAGACACCACCCATTTCTCCTCCGCACACCAACGCCGACCTCTTCCGGCCGGCCCAGAGCAGAGGACATCCGTGACCGTGTCACCAGCAAAACGCCCGATCCGGCTCATGCACCACGACGCCGGCGAACGCCCCTTCATCGTCATCTGGGAGGTCACCCGCGCCTGCCAGCTCGTCTGCACGCACTGCCGGGCCGACGCCATCCGCAGCCGGAACCCGTTCGAATTGAGCACCGAGCAGGGCTGCAGACTGCTCGACGACCTGGCCTCGTTCGGCACTCCGCGGCCGCTGGTCGTGCTGACCGGCGGCGACCCATTCGAACGGCCCGACCTGCCCGAGCTGGTCGCCCACGGCGCGTCCCTCGGCCTGAGCATGGCCCTCTCCCCCTCGGTCACTCCGCGCCTCACCCGGGAGGTGCTGGTCGAACTCCACGACGCCGGTGCCAAGGCGGTCTCGCTCTCGCTCGACGGCGCATCCGCCGCCACCCACGATGCGTTCCGGGGCGTCAACGGAGTCTTCGACGACACCATGGTCGCGGCCAGGATGGTGCGGGACGTGGGCTACCGACTGCAGATCAACACGACCGTGACCCGCGACACCGTGCATGAGTTGCCGGGCATCCTGAAGACTGTGCTCGAGCTGGGCACCACCCTCTGGAGCGTTTTCTTCCTCGTGCCCACGGGCCGCGGCAAACTCCTGAACGCCCTGACCGCGGACGAGGAGGAGGAAGTGCTGCATTGGCTGCACGACGTCTCCGACCTGGTCGCGATCAAGACGACTGAGGCGCCGCACTACCGGCGCATCGCCCTGCAGCGTGCCGGCGTGGTCGACCTCGACTCGGCGTTCCCGGTCGGTCCGCTGCGCGCCGCCCTGCGGGAGGCCACGGCGCGTCTGCTCACCGGCGATGAGCCCCGGCGACGGATGCCCCGGCCCCCGATCGACGTCAACTCCGGTCGTGGGTTCGCCTTCGTCGACCATGTCGGGCTCGTCTATCCGAGCGGGTTCCTGCCCGTCTCCGTCGGCTCCGTGCACGAGCGGCCCTTCCCGGAGATCTATCGGGAGGCGCAGCTACTCCAGGAGCTGCGCACTCCCGATCTATTCGGCGGCCGGTGCGGTCACTGCGAATTCCGCACCGTGTGCGGCGGCTCCCGGTCGCACGCCTATGCGGTCACCGGGGACCCCCTCGCCGAGGACCCCAGCTGCGGCTATCAGCCCGCCACGGGGCGCACCCCAGCCCTGGCCGCCCCGGCTGCCTGAGCCGGACCGTCGGCCTGACGACACGACATCGGCCACACGACGAAGCGCCCGGCCGGGTACCCGGCCGGGCGCTTCGTCGTTCACGCATCCTGGTGGACGTCGTGGACGCTCACTGACGCGGCAGATCACTCCAGGTGGTGGTTGCCCTTCACCCAGCGCAGGGCGCCGATGATGCCGATGCAGACGCCCACTCCCCCGACCATCATTCCGAGGAAGAGCCAGACGAACAACGGTTCGAGGCCGCCGATGAGTTGGTCGGCGTCGACGATGGTGCCGCCCAGGAAGCCGGCGATGGGGCCGAAGATGCCCACGAAGGCGCCGATGAGCATCCAGCGGATGCAGCGGGAGCGGTCTGCAGGCGCAGCGGCCGCGGTCTCCCTGCGCGGGACGTTCCGTGCCGAGGTGTCAGTCATGGGTCTTCACATCCGCTTTCTGGTTGGTGGCGTTCTGGTCGAGCCACTGCGGGACCTTGTTCAGGAACGGGCCGATGATGTCCATCGGCAACGGGAAGACCACGGTCGAGTTGTGGTCGGCACCGAGTTCGAGCAGGGTCTGCAGGTAGCGGAGCTGGAGCGAGGCCGGGTTGCGGCTGAGGATCTCCGCCGCCTGGCCGAGTTCCTCCGATGCCTGCAGCTCCCCGTGAGCGTTGATGATCTTGGCTCGGCGCTCGCGTTCGGCCTCGGCCTCCCGCGCCATGGCCCGCTGCATGGCCTGGGGGATCTCGACGTCCTTGATCTCGACGACCTTGACCTGCACCCCCCAGGGTTCGGTCTGGGCGTTGATGCTGCGGGCGAGGTCCTCGTTCAGGTCGGCCCGGTGCGCCAGGAGCGTGTCCAGGTCGGCGCGGCCTACCACGGAGCGCAGAGTGGTCTGCGACATCTGCGAGGTGGCGACGGCATGGTTCTCGACCGTCATCACCGACCGGACCGGATCGGTGACCTGGAAGAGCACCACCGCGTTGACCCTTGCCGGCACGTTGTCCTTGGTGATGACGTCCTGCGGCGGGATCGTCAGCGTGACGATCCGGAGGTCGACCCGCACCATCTTGTCGATGCCGGGGAAGATCATCTGCACACCGGGTTCCAGCACCGGCCGAAGACGACCGAAACGGAAGGTGACGCCGCGTTCGTACTCCTGCAGGATCTTGAAGGATGCGAGCAGCCAGACGGCCACGAGCACCACGAGGATGACGAGCCCGATCAGCCAGGCCGTCATGGGTTGACCCGTCTGGTCCAGCCGTCGCCGGGTGACGTGCCGCCCGGGTCTGCTTCCTTCTCGAGTTCGGCCCATCGGGCCGAGAATGAGGCGCGCACGGTGTTTCCTTTCGTCGTGCCTGGGTCGGAATCGACTTCCGGCGCCGGCCGGGAGCTCGCATAGGGTTCGATCCGCACTGGCCGGGGTCCGGTCTTCCGGATGCTGCCGTAGCCGCCCTGCCGGGCGAGTTCGGCCGCCGCCGTGACCGCCCGGGCCGCGACGCTCTCGTCGAGGCCCTCGGACTTGAGATGGTCGGGGAATCTTGCCGGGGCGCGGCGCAGGTGGGACCAGAGCGGCCAGCTTCCCGCTGCGATTGCCGCCGATGCCGATCCGAGCACCGCGAGTTCCAGGAGGCTTCGCCCCTGGAGCATGACGGCCAGTGGCCACACGAACCCGAGCACCACCACGGCGCAGGCGATGCCGCGGTGGAAACGCTCCGCTTCCGAACTGGGCCAGGAGTCGATGTTGCGCACGACCTCCCGGCCGGAGTGGCCCGTGGTGCAGTTGTGCTTCACCGGGCACGGGTTGCAGACCGTGGGCGACGCGCGGTAGCGGGTCACCCGGTTGTCGGGGTCGAAAGAGATCGGCCACAGCCACTGGTCCTCCGAACACGTCCAGGCGTCGTGGTCTTCGTGGTAGCTGAACCCGCCGGAGCGCGCGTTGCTCGTGCTGGTCGCCGTGCGCCGGGCGAGGACGTCCAGCACGTGCGCGACGAGCAGCAGAAAGCCGCCATAGGCCAGCGCGAACCAGACCTCAGGATCGATCGGTCGCATCATGCGCCCCCGATCCTGCCGGTCCCGTCACCCTCGTCTGCGGCGCGCGGCCGGTAGCCCGTCCCGTAGCCGGCATCCGGTGCCGGGTCCTCGGCGCCGAATGCCGGTACCGGCTGCGCCTCGACGAACAGTGCCTCCATGGGCACGTCCTGGGTCGTTCCCTTGATCCGGTAGCGCACACCGAGCCACGCGATCCAGACGAACGGGACCACGCCGCCGAAGATGAAGACCAGGTCTCCGGGCATCCGCAGCCACTCGAGTACGGTGTTGCCGGGCCCGGTGATGAAGTTCATGCTGCGGGCCTCGAAATAGCCGTCGCTGACGGAGTGCCACAGTTGCAGCACGCCGAGCGGCAGGAGGGTCGCGAAGGTCATCCAGGCCAGCCCAATGTTGAGCGACCAGAACGAGATCTTCGCCAGCCTGTCCGGCCACCGGTCGGCGGGAATCAGATAGCGCAGGGCGAACAGCGACAGGCCGACCCCCATCATCCCGTAGACGCCCATCATGGAGGCGTGGGCGTGGTTGGCCGTGAGCGCCGTGCCGATCTCGTAGTAGGAAACGATCGGCAGGTTGATCAGGAAGCCGAACACGCCGGCGCCGAGGAAGTTCCAGAAGCCGACGGCCACCAGGAACATGACCGACCACCGGTGCGGGAACGGAGCAGAGCTGCGCGACTGCTGCCGCGCCCCCAGCTGGAGGAAGCTCCAGGCCTCCACGGTCAGGAAGGTCAGCGGGATGACCTCCAGCGCGGAGAAGAACGCGCCGAGCGCCATGTGCTCGACCGGCGTGCCCGAGAAGTACAGGTGGTGCATGGTGCCGAGGATTCCACCGGCCGAATACAAGATCACGTCGAGCAGGATGATCTGCATCGCGATCTTGCGGTGCACCACACCGAGCATGACGAAGATGTAGGCCACCATCACGGTGGTGAACAGTTCGAGGAAGTCCTCCACCCAGAGGTGCACGACCCAGAAGCGCCAGAACTCGGCGACGCTCAAGGTGACCTCGGTGCCGGCGAGCATGCCGACGGCGTAGAACGCCGGGATGGCGAGACCGGAGTAGAAGAACAGCCACGGCAGGTTGAAGCGGTGTTCGCTCTTCAGTCGGGCGCGGATGCCCCGGTAGATGATCGCGATCCAGAGGAAGAGTCCCACGGTGAGCAGACCCTGCCAGAACTTCGGCAGGTCGATGTACTCCCACTGCATGCCCCAGAACGGCGAGTCCTTGCCGGCCTGGAATCCGAAGATGCTCAGGGCCTCACCGGTCAGTGACCCGGCCACGACGAGAGCCAGGGCGCCGAGCAGCGCATAGGCGAGCCAGTGCTGCCGCTTCGGTTCGTGGCCCGAGATGTACGGGGCCAGGAAGATGCCGGCGGCGAGGAAGGAGGCGGCGGTCCAGAGCAGCGAGAGCTGGACGTGCCAGGTGCGGGCGAGGTTGATCGGCAGCAGCTGGGCCAGGTCCAGCCCGAAGAAGCCTTCCAGGTCGACCCGGTAGTGCTCGACGGCGGCGCCGAGGAACGCCTGCGCGAGGAACATCAGCGCGACCACGAGGAAGAACCAGGCGGTCGCAGACTGGGCCGGCGTCACCTTGACCGTCCCGGGCTGGCGGAATGAGAGCGGCGGGGTTTCCTCGCCGTGCTGCCAGCCCATTCTCTTGCTCCAGCGCCCATAGAGGGCGAAGAGCGCGCCGAGGGCGACCATCAGGGAGATCAGGGACAGCCCGCTCCAGACGATGATGTCGGCCGTCGGGCCGTTGTCGACGAGGGGCTCGGCGGGCCAGTTGTTGGTGTAGGAGTAGTCGTGCCCCGGCCGGTCAGCGGAGGCACCCCAGGAGGTCCACGCGATGAACGCGGTCAGGTTGTGGATGTCCGCGGGGTCGGTGATCACGCTCGGCAGCAGGCCGTTCTTCGTGGTCGGGGTGCCGAAGAAGTCCGCGTAGTGCTGCTGCACGGAGTCGAACGCCTTGACCTGCAGGTCGGTGAAGACCAGGTTTCCCGTCGCAGGGTCGTAGCGGTTTGTGCGCATCATCTCGACGAGCGCTCCGTGCGGGTCCTGGATGCCGGATTCGGTGAGGGCGTCCAGCACGAAGGTTGCGGAGCGTCGCAGGTAGTCGGCGGTGTAGTCGGGCCCGAGATAGCCGCCGTGCCCGACGATGGAGCCGTATTCCTGGAGGCCGCGTGCCACGAACGTCTGCTGGCCGGCAGTGATCTCGGCGCCGCTGAAGAGGACCGCGCCCTGCTCGTCGACGACCTGCTTCGGCTGGGGCATCGAATCGGTATAGGTCATCGCCGCCAGGAACCCCATCACGGCGAAACCGAAGATCATCACCAGGGCGACGCCCTGCAACCACCCCTTGGAAACCATCAACTCCGAACGCAGGTTCTGTGCACTGGATTTCAATCGGACCACGGTGGGCCCCTTTCCATGTTGCGTGGTTCAAGGTCACCGTGGCTGCCGAATCGGCGTGGCCGGGTTTCCTCCCCCGGATGGGTCACGCGGGGTGGTTGAAAGCTACCACAATTTAGAAATTATGATCCTCATCTTAAATGCGATTGAGAGCCGCTCGCGTCGCCCGTTCCGCACCGAAAGATGCAGGCGAGAGGGACATTCCGCAGGGGAATCGATCGATCGTTCCCCCGGCGCGATTATTTCAGGAACCGGTGCGACACGCCGCAACCGAGGTTTTCCCAGCGAATTTCGGGCAAGATCACGGCAGCACGGTGAAGACACCGCGAGCGCCCTTCTCGGCGTCGGACATGATGTGGCTGACGAAGGGGTAGTGCCCGGCCTCGGGGAAGCTGAGCTCGACGAATCCGCCCTGCGCGACGCCGAGGTCGAGCACCTGGGAGCCGCCCGTGCCGGTGCTGCCGCCGTCGCGGAGGAGATAGTCCCCCTCGGCGAAGACGGTGTCGAACTGTCCGCCGACGACGTGGAACGAGCTGCCGACATTGGGACCGGCGTCGAGCACCCAGACGCGCACTTTCTCGCCGGCCCTGGCCGTGAGCGGCCGGGACGTGTACTGGTTGGCGTAGCCGTTGAAAACCACGAGGTCGGGTTTCTGGGTCACCACCCGGTCGGAGTCGGCCTCCCCGCCCTGCGCGCCGAGGTAGAGCTCCGACTGCACCAGCACGTATTCCTTGTCGACCGCGGCGAGGCCGGGCGGGTCGATGATCACCGCGCCGAACATCCCATTGGCGATGTGCACGGACATGGGCATGGTCGAGCAGTGGTAGAGCCAGATGCCCGAGCGGGTGGCGGTGAAACGGTAGGACAGGCTCTCCCCCGGCCGGATGCTGCGCATCGGTTTGTCGGCGGCGAGCGCACCGGCGTGGAAGTCGATCGAGTGGTCCATCGTGCCGTCGTTGACGAAGGTGATGTCGAACACGTCGCCGACCCGGCCGTGCAGGGTGGGCCCTGGTGCCGTGCCGTTGTAGGTCCACAGGGTCTGGCGTACCCCGGGTGACACCTCGGTCTCCACGTTCTTCACCGTCATGGTGAGGGTGTGCACCGTGCCGGCGGGCGCCGGCTGCAGGGTTGCGTCCCGGGCGGCGAACGAGGCAGCAGGCGCCTTCATCAGGTCGAGGTCCTCGGCCGCCGACGGTGCGCCCGGCGAGGAATGATCCATCGCCCCCTGTCCCTTCGCCGCCCCGTCCGCGGTGCGCGGTGCGGGGGCGCCGACCGCCACGACGTCCAGCACCATGCCGAGGAGCTTGTGCCCGGCGATCGAACACCACCCGTCGATGTCGGCGCCGACGACGCCGACATCGATCGTCGTGGCGGTCCCGGGGGCGACCGAGCCCGAAACGACACCGTTCTCGAGGACGAGGTTGTGCACCATGTGGTCGGCGTTGCTCAGGCGGAGCACGAGGGTGTCGCCGACGGGCACCCTGACGGTGTCCGGGGTGAACCGGGTGTTCTTCATCACCACATTGACGGTGGTCGTGTGCCCGGTCGACGGCACGGATGCCGCGGCGCCGGCGAGGCCGACGGCCGCGGGGTCGAGGGCCACCCCGCCGGTGACGGAGAGGAGCAGTGCGGCGGTCGCTGCGAGGACGGCCCCGGTGCGTCGCGGGGGTGGTGTGGTCTCGGCCGGGCCAGGCCTGCCGGGGACCGGCGGGACGGCATCCGCCCGCAGCCGCCGGTTCACCTTCATGGCACGGGTCATGTGAACGAGGAAGGAGGCGAGGGTACCGACGACGAGGAGGGAGAGAGCGACCTTGACCGGGCTGGTGACCGGGAGCAGATAGAGGACCAGACCCAGGTTCGTCACGATCACCCGGAACAGCCCGCCGCGATCGAGCTCGCGCGCGGTGGCCTTCGCCACCCGGGGGCCGCCGCCGAGCACGACGGGCAGCAGGTAGCTCAAAGCGCCGAGCAGGATCTGGGCGGCCAAGCCGACCGCGAAGACGGGCACGAGCTGCTCGAGCCGGTCCGCCGCGCCGACCCAGCTGGAGGCGAGGGCGACGAGCAGCCCGAAGCCGAGCACACAGAGGACGAACCAGGCCAGGGCCGCGCCGAGGCTCCAGCCGGCGAAGGTCACCGCCGGGGAGGCGCGTCCGAGGCGCACGACCTCGACCAGGACCAGCCCGAGGCCGACCAGGTAGACGGCGACGCCGAGCGCGGTGACCAGGCGCAGGTCGGCCAGGCAGCCGGCCCCGAGCAGGATGAGCCCGGCGATGAACACGGTCAGGGTTCCGCGAGCCGCGGCCCGGGTGCTCTGCACCCGCGCGTGCAGCACGGTCGGCCAGAGCAGGGCGACCGTGCCGACCACGGTCAGCCCGACCCAGCCGAGCAGGTTGAGGCCGATGTGCGCGATGAAGAGCCGCTCGAATGGTTCGCCCTCGTCGGTGCGCGCCATCAGCACGCCCGCCGTCACCCCGAGCGCCAGCGCGACGCCGGCGGCCATGTAGTAGCGCACGAGCGGCGCGAAGCGGGCCGGCAGCGCCCCCCGCGACTGGGCCAGCAGGATCGCCGCGTGGGCGAGTGCGTTGCCGCCGACCAGGATGCCGCCGGCCAGCACCACCGGCCACCATCCGCCGACGATGCCGGTGATCACGAGGATCGCCCCGATGGTGTGCGCCGCGAGCCGGGCGCCGAGTGAGGTGCGCCCGCCGATGGCCTGGCGCCGGAGCAGGGTGTCGGCGAAGTGCTGGCTCCAGATCAGGATGGCGCTGCTGACGGCACCGAGCAGCAGCAGGTGCACCATCAGCCAGGGAGCCACGGGGAGGAATCGGTGGATGAGCACGGCGACAAGGGTGAGGAAGAGCCAGGCCGGGACGAGGGCGCCGGTGAGGATGTGCCAGAGCCTGCGGCTCATCGGGAGGCTCCCCGCAGCACCGACACCACGGCGACGAGCACGAAGGAGAGCACGGCCACGATGTTGAACACGCCGCCCCACTCCACCAGCCCGGGCACGCCGCGGGCATCGCCGATGATGCGGGCCAGGAGTGATGCGTGCAGCAGCGCCGCCGGGGCGTACATCACCGCGCGATAGGGCAGCGGCCGGCGCAGCACCGCGGGCAGGATCGTCGGGGCGTGCGCCATGATCATCGACATCACGAAACCGAGGAACACCGCGTGCAGCACGGCGTCGTAGGCCGGCCCCGAGAAGCTCGGGCCGAGAATGAGCCAGCAGCCGCCGGCGACGACCAGCCAGCCATAGCCGGCCAGCAGACAGGCGGCCATGTACCGGGGCAGGCCGCGCGAACGGATGAGCCGGGTCGCCACGTCGTGCCGGAGCAGCCAGGCGACGAGACCCAGCGATCCGGTCCCGAGCAGCGGGTAACCGATCGGCGGCCAGAACAGCGCGACCACGGCGCCGGCTACCAGCGCGAGGGACACCCCCAGCAGCCAGGTCTCTGCGCGTTCATCGACCGAGGGTGAGATCCGGGCCAGTTCGAGTCGCTCCCCCGCGATGGTGAGCACGAGGTAGAGCGTCATCGCCGGGACCAGGTGCGGAACGGGAACCCCGGCCGACCAGAGCACGGCGGCCATCAGGCCGAGCATCGCTCCGAGGGACTGCACCGCGGTGGAGGTGGAGGGCGCCCGGCGCCAGATCACCCGGTAGATCGGCAGCAGCGCGACCGAGCCGGCGACGAAGCAGAGCTGGCCGACCGGAAGCGGCAGCGGCGAGAGCAGGGCCAGCCCTCCCGCGCCGAGCAGGGCCGGGGCCAGGAAGGCCCATTTCTTCCGCACGGCGACGGCCCGCTCGAGCACCACGACCGTTCCGACAAAGCCGAAGACCACCAGCGGGCCGTGCACATCGGCCAGGCGCGCGCTCATGATCGGCGCGGGCAGCCCGAGCAGCAGCAGGGCGCCGTCGAGCCCGGCCAGCAGGGCGATCCCGCCGGCGAGCAGCAGGGCCAGCCGGCCGGCGGTGCGCCGCGGGGCGGCCGCGCCTGCCCGGCGTGCGGGGCGTGCGGCATCCGTCGGTGCGAGGGTGGAGCGTGTCACTGTGGTGTCCGGTTGAGAGAAGGCGGGTGGCTAGGCGACGCGGGTGAAACGCACCTGCCAGGCCTCAGGCCCGCGTTCGACATAGGACACCGCGAAAGCGCCCGGACGGGCCTTCTCCAACTGAGCGATCAGCGGCAGCGGGTCGTGCGGGGCAATCAGGTCGAGCGCGAAACCGAGCTGGATCGCCTCGAGCGCACCGAAGATGGCCGCGTGGCGTACCGCGTGCGGAATCGTGCGGCCGTCGAGCACGATCGTCTCGGCGTCATCGTGGCCGCACTGGCAGTTGTGCCCCGGCGTAGCGGCGGCTTCCGGGTGTCCGGGGCGCAGGTCGCTCAGGGTGATGGGCTCGGCGGTCATGATGGTCCTCCTTGTCGGCGTGGCATTGCCACGACTCTATTTTAGAGGATACACGTACTTTTAATAACTGGATGCGCCGCCGGCCCGCTCAGGCCAGCCCGACCCAGGCGTGCGAACCGTCGACCTCGTATTGCTTCTTCCAGATCGGAACCTCGGCCTTGACGGCTTCGACCAGGCGTTCGCAGGCCTCGAATGCCACGCCGCGGTGGGCGCTCGCGGCGGCGGCGACCAGGGCGAGGTCGCCGACGTCGAGGTGGCCGATCCGGTGGCTGACCGCGAGGTTGACGTGGGGGAATTCGGCGCGGAACCGGTCGGCGATCCCGGCCAGGATGCGCCCGGCATCCGGATGCGCGCTGTAGTCGAGCCCGGTGACCTGGCCGGCGGCGTCGGGGTCATGGTCGCGCACCTGGCCGATGAAGGTGACCACGGCTCCGCACGAGCCGGTCGACACGGCGGCCACGTGCGCCGGGAGGTCGAGCGGCTCACCCGTGACCTCGTTGATCCGCACTGCCGCGGGGGCCGGTTCGATCGATTGTCCTGAATCCACAGGACCAGAGTACGCCCGGCCGGGCGCTTGACGGCCGCCTGCCGCGGCCGGGACGGCCGGCGTTCCCGTAGCATCGTCAGTGGCCGCGAACCAGTCGGATGCGCGGCCGGACAAGTCGAGGAGCCGCAGCTGTGACCGCACGATCCTGGTCGTTCCGACGGGTGACCACCACCGGCCGCGCTCCCCTGACCAGCCTGGGCATCCCGTTCGGCCTCTCCGGCCTCGCCGGCACCTGGACGATGGCCGGCGCCACCCTGGGCACCCCCGCCTGCATCGGGGATGCCCTCTGGCTCCTTGCGGCCGTCGTCTGGATCGCGGCCATCGGCAACTACCTCGTGCGCAGCCGCAACCACGGCGGCCGGGTACTCCGCGACCTCGACGACCCGGTGCAGGGCCCGTTCGCCTCGCTGGCACCGACGACGGGGATGCTCATCGGCACCCATTTCGCCGCCTCCTTTCCGCTCGCCGGACGGCTGCTCGTCGTCGCCTGCATCGGCCTGGTGCTCGTCCTCGGCGCGCGATTCGTGGCCGGGCTGACCGCGGGCGCCCGCGATGTCGACGCGGTTCACTCGGGCTATCTCCTGCCCACCGTCGCCGCCTTCCTGATTGCGGGCCAGTCGGCCGGCAGCCTGGGCTGGCCGGTGGCCGCCGTCGCCGGCATCGGCGTGGGCCTGCTGTTCTGGCTCCTTCTCGGCCCGGTCATCCTGGCCCGGATGGCGTTCCGCCCGCCGCTGCCCACCGTGCTCCTCCCGACGTTCGCGATCTTCTCCGCCCCGCCCGCCGTGGCCGGCAACGCCTGGTTCGCGGCCAACGGCGGCCGGCTCGACACCGCGCAGCACCTGCTCCTGGGCACCTTCGTGCTGCTCATCGCCGTGCAATTGGCCATGATCGTCACCTACTGGCGGCTCTCGTTCACACTGGGCTTCTGGGCGTTCACGTTCACGGCCGCGTCCAGCGGAACGTATGCCCTGCACTGGCTGGACCTCGCGGATGCCCCTGCACGGCAGGCCTGGGGCTACCTCGTCCTTGTCGTCGTCACGGTGCTGATCGGCAGCATCGCGGTGCGCTCGGTGAACGTCCTGGTGCGCGCCCACGCCGCCTCGCTGCGGGGCGGGGCCGTCCTGCCGGCCGCCCGCGTCCGGTAGCCCGCCCGCCTGCTCCGCCTGCGCCTCCGCTACACGCGTTCGAAGATCGCGGCGAGGCCCTGGCCGCCGCCGATGCACATGGTTTCGAGGAGGTAGCGCCCGCCGGTGCGGTGCAGGTGCCGGGCGGCGGTGGCCAGGATGCGGGCACCGGTCGCGCCGACGGGGTGGCCGAGCGAGATGCCCGAGCCGTTCACGTTGGTGCGGTCCCAGTCGGCGTCGGTGAACGCCCATTCCCGGCTGACCGCGAGCACCTGCGCGGCGAAGGCCTCGTTGAGTTCGATCAGGTCCATCTCGGCGAGGGTCAGGCCGGCTCGCTGGAGCGCCTTGCGGGTCGCCGGCACGGGGCCGATGCCCATCCGGGACGGTTCGACGCCGGCCCTGGCCCAGGTCACCAGGCGCACGAGCGGAACGAGGCCGAGCTCGGCCGCCCGCTCGGGGGTGGTCACGATGCAGGCGGCAGCCGCGTCGTTCTGGCCGCTGGCATTGCCCGCGGTCACGGTGGCGCCGGCATCTGTCGGAAGCAGGATCGGGCGCAGTGCGGCGAGGGCGGCGAGGCTGGCGTCGGCGCGGGGCGTCTCGTCGGCGGAGACGACGGTCGGGCCCTTGCGGCCGGGCACCGTGACCGGCACGATCTCGTCGGCGAACCGGCCGTCGGCCACGGCGGCGGATGCCCGCTGCTGCGATCTGAGGGCGAGCTCGTCCTGTTCGGTGCGCCCGATCGAGTACTCGCGGCGCAGGTTCTCGGCGGTCTCGATCATGCCGCCGGGCACCGGGAAGTTGCGGCCGCCTGCCGTCTCTCGGCCGCGGCTGAGCGCGTCGCGCAGCAGGATCCCCGGGCCGCCGCCGACGCCGAAGCGGGAGTCGACGGTGTAGAACGGGGCCTGGCTCATCGATTCGACGCCGCCGGCGATGACGAGGTCGCTGATCCCGGTCTGCACCTGCATGGCCGCGTCGAGGACGGCCTGCAGGCCGGAGCCGCAGCGGCGGTCGACCTGCACCCCGCCGACGGTGACGGGCAGTCCGGCGTTGAGGGCGGCGACCCGCGCGACCGAGGCGGCCTCGGCGGTCGGGTAGCCCTGGCCGAGGATGACGTCGTCGACGACTGAACCGTCGATGCCGGTGCGGGCGAGCAGCGCCGCGATGACGGTCGCGGCGAGGTCGGCCGGGGCGACGGCCGCGAACACCCCGCCGAACCGGCCGATCGGCGTGCGCAGCGGTTCGCAGATCACGACGTCCCTCATGAGGCTGCCCCTTCGGAGAGGATCGTGCGGATGGTCGCCGGTTCGGCCGGCACGAGGAGCGGCACCTCGGTGGCGGCCTGCACGTCGGCGACGGTGAGGCCGGGGGCGATTTCGCGCAGCACGAGCCCCTCCGGGGTCACGTCGATCACGGCGAGGTCGGTGATGATGCGGGTGACGACCTTCCTCCCGGTCAGCGGCAGGGTGCACTCGGTGACGATCTTGAAGTCGCCGTTCTTCGCGGTGTGCTCCATCACCACGATCACGGTGTCGGCGCCGTGCACGAGGTCCATCGCGCCGCCCATCCCCTTGATCATCTTGCCCGGTACGGCCCAGTTGGCGATGTCGCCGGCCGCGGAGACCTGCATCGCGCCGAGCACGGCCACGTCGATCAGACCGCCGCGGATCATGCCGAAGCTCTGCGCGGAGTCGAAGTAGCTTGCGCCGGGATTGACCGTGATGGTCTCCTTGCCCGCGTTGATCAGCTTGGGGTCCTCCTCGCCCTCCCACGGGTACGGGCCGACGCCGAGCACCCCGTTCTCGGAGTGCAGGATGACGTGCACCCCGTCGGGCAGGAAGTTGGGGATCAGCGTCGGCAGCCCGATCCCGAGGTTCACATAGCTGTCGGGGGCGAGCTCCTGCGCGGCGCGGGCGGCCATCTCGTTCCGGGTCAACGGCATCTCAACTGTCCTTTCCGTCGGTGCCGGCGGGCGCCACGGCAGCGGATGCCGCGGCGGCCGGCCGCGGCCGGGTGGTCGTCTTCTCGATCGGCAGGTCCCTGGCCTCGGCCGGGCTCAGCTCGACGATGCGGTCGACGTAGATGCCGGCGAGGTGGATCGCGTCGGGGTCCAGCTCCCCCGGTTCGACCAGTTCATCGACCTCGGCGATGGTGATCCGGCCGGCCATCCCGGCGACCGGGTTGAAGTTGCGGGCCGACTTCTCGAAGACGAGATTGCCGTGCCGGTCGCCGCGGGCGGCGCGCACGAGCGCATAGTCGGTGACGATGGCCTCCTCAAGCACATATTCCTTCGGACCGCCGAGCGAGGAGAAGACCCGGGTCTCCTTGGGCGGGGACTTCACGGTCACCTCGCCGTCGGGTCCGTAGCGCCAGGGCAGCCCGCCCTCGGCGACCATGGTGCCGACGCCGCTGGCGGTGAAGAAGGCCGGGATGCCGCTGCCGCCGGCCCGGAGACGCTCGGCCAGGGTGCCCTGCGGGGTCAGTTCGACCTCCAGCTCACCGCCGAGGTAGCGGCGGGCGAAGTCCTTGTTCTCGCCGATGTAGGAGGCGATCACCCGGCTGATCCGTCCCTCCCGCAGCAACTCGCCGAGACCCCAGCCGTCGACGCCGCAGTTGTTCGACACGACCCGCAGGTCGGCGGTGCCCTGCGCGAGGAGCGCCCGGATCAGCACGATCGGCACGCCGACCAGCCCGAAACCGCCGACGGCGAGCGACGCCCCGTCGGGGATGTCCGCGACGGCGGCCGCGGCGGAGGAAAAGCTCTTGTCCATGGAATCGTCCTTCGACTGTCGGTTCGGTCGTTCAGGGTCGGTCGGTCGGTACCTGGGAGGCGGCATCCGTGGCTGCACCCGGGGCGGCATCCGCCTCGGCGTCCAGCACCTCGAAGACCTCCCTGGCCACGGCCAGCGCGGAGTTCGCGGCCGGCACCCCGGCGTAGATCGCCGTGTGCAGGATGGCCTCGCCGATCTCGGCCCGGCTGAGCCCGTTGGTCAGGGCGGCTCGCACGTGCAGGGCGAGTTCCTGCTCGTGGCCGCCGGTGACCAGGCAGGCGATGGTGAGGAAGCTGCGGGTGCGCCGGTCGAGCCCCGGCCTGGTCCAGACCTCGCCCCAGGCGTAACGGGTGATGAAGTCCTGGAAGTCGGCGGTTTCGGGGGTGATCTTCGCCGTCGCGGCGTCGACGTAAGCCTCGCCCAGCACCGCCTTGCGCACGGTCATCCCGGCCCGGTAGACGTCGGCGGTGGTGCGGGCGGGAGCCTCGGCCGGTTCGCGATCGGCGAGGTGCGCCGCGAGGAGGGCTGCCACCTCGACCGGCCGCTCGAGCGAGGGAAGGTGCGCGGCGCCGTCGACCGTGGCGAGGCGGGCGCCGGGGATGCGCGCGCCCAGGTCGGCGAGCAGTGCGAGCGGGGTGACCTGGTCGAGTTCGCCGGCCACGCACAGGGTGGGCACCCGGATGCCGGCCACCCGGTCGGTGAGGTCGAACCCGGCGAGCGCTTCGCAGGCGAGCGCGTACGACTCGTCGTCGACGTCGAGCAGCCTCTCGAGGGCCGCGGAGCCGGCGGCGGGGTCGCGGTCGAGGAAGCCGGGGGCGAACCAGCGGTCGGCGCTGCCCGCGATGACGGAGGGGGTGCCGCTCGCGCGGATCTGCGCGGCGCGTTCCCGCCAGCCGTCCGGGGTTCCGATCCGGGCGCCGGAGCAGATCACGGCGAGGCTGAGCAGCCGGTCGGGGTGGCGGAGCGCGAGTTCGAGCCCGATCGTGCCGCCGAGGGAGACGCCGGCGTAGTGGAATGCTCCCCCGCCGACCGAGTCGACCAGGGCGACCACGGCATCCGCCAGTTCGGCGATGCTGAACGGGTCGCGGGCAGCGGGGCTGAAGCCATGGCCGGGCAGGTCGAAGCGGAGCACCCGGAAGCCCTCGGCGAGCCGCGCGGCCACCTCGTCCCAGAGGGCGGTCGTGGTGCCCAGCGACGGGCCGAGCACGACCAGGGCGGCACCGGGGGCGCCGCTGACCGGTTCGAGTGTGCAACGGATGCTGGGCTGGGTCATGGTGCGGAGGTCCTCACTGCTTCGGTGGAGGGGAACGCGTCGGGATTCGGGTCGTGGGTGGCGCCCCGGAATCGGTCCAGCACCCGGTCGATGCCGGGGCCACCCTGGGCCGGGTCGAGGTCGAAGGCCGCCCAGACTCCCGCCCGGAGTTGTTCGTCATGGCCGTCGGCGGAGAGCAGGCCGGACAGCACCACCCGCAGCGGACGGTTCGTGCGGAAGGTCTCCGCCGAGGCCCGCTGCACGAGGGCGAAGGCCGCCGTCTTGCCGAGCGCCTCGGCCAGGAGCGTGGTGACCCGTTCGCTGCAGACGAGCCCGTCGGTGATCTCGAGGTTGGCGAGCATCCGTTCGGGGTCGACGTCGAGGCGGCCCGCGAGTGCGGCGCCGCCGGCCACCGCGGCGACGGTGAGCCGTTCGAGCCCGCGCAGCGCCGGCCATTCGGCGTGCCAGGCGCCGCTGGGGCGCTGGTCCTCGGCGAGCAGGCTGCCGAACAGCGTCGCGACGAGGCCGGGGGTCTGCCGGGCGGCGGCAGTGATCAATACGGCGGTGACCGGGTTGCGCTTGTGCGGCATGGCGGAGGATCCGCCCTGGCCCTGGCCGAGGCGCTCGCCGACCTCGGCGATCTCGGTGCGGGCGAGCACGGTCACGTCGAGGGCGAAGGCGCCCACGGTCCCGGTCGCGGCGGCGAGCCCGGCGGCGAGGTCGACGATCGGGAGCCGGTTGGTGTGCCAGGCGATGGACGGCGCCGACAGGCCGAGCCCCGCCGCGAAACGCTGCAGGACCAGGTCCACGGTGTGCGCCGGGTCCCCGGCGCCGCGGAGGGCCGCGATCTGGTGCAGCACGGCGAGGTTGCCGACGGCGCCGCCGAGCTGCACGGGCAGCCGGTCACGCAGCCTGTCGATGGTTTCGATCGCGGTCAGAGCCATGTCGAGCCAGCCGGCGACGACGAAGCCGAAGCTGGTCGGCGAGGCGTGCTGGCCGAGGGTGCGGCCGGCCATGGCCGTGCCGCGGTGGGTGTCGGCCAGTGCGGCGAGGGTGGCCGCGTACTCGCCGAGCCGGGCGCTGATCTCTCCGGTCACCCGGTGGGCGACGAGCATCGCGGCGGTGTCGAGGATGTCCTGGCTGGTCGCACCGACGTGGAGGTGGTCGGAGGCGCCGGTCCGCAGGGACTCGGCGGCGGCGGCGAGGTGCTTCACGAGCGGGATGACGGGGTTGCCGCCGCCCTGTCCCTCGGCGGCGATCGCGGCGAGGTCGAGCCGGCCGGCGTCGGCGAGGTCGTCGCAGACGGCGCCCATCCACCCGGGGGCCAGCCCGGCGTCCACCAGTGCCCGGGTGAGCGCGAGTTCGGTGTCGACCATCGCCTGCAGCCAGGCGGAATCGCCGGTCAGCTCGGCCGCGCGGCTGCCCTGGCCGAGCGGGTCCAGCAGTCCCACATCGAAGAACCGGTCCGTCCCGGACGGATCAGGCATCGAAGTCCAGGAAGACGGTCTCCGCGTCGCCCTGCAGGTGCACGTCGAACCGGTAGGAGGCGGCGCCGCCCGGCGTGCCGTCGGCGACGGCGACCAGGGTGTGCCTGCGCTCGGCCGGCACGGCGCCGAGCACGGTGTCGCCGGCGTGCGCCGCGGCATCCTCCGGGAAGTAGGCCCGGGTGAAGAGGTGGTGGATCAGTCCGCGAGCGAACACCGTCACGACGATGTACGGGGCGGCGTCACCGACCGGGCCCGGTTTCACCGTGGTGAAGGTGTAATGCCCGGCGAGGTTGACGGCCGCCCGGCCGAATCCGGTGAAGGTGAAGCCGTCGCGGTCGAGCGCACCCTGCTCGCGGCTGAGCACACCGTTCTCGTCGGCCTGCCAGATCTCGAGGATCGCGTCGGGGACCGGCTCGCCGGCGCCGTCCGTCACGGTGCCGTGCAGCCGGATCGCGTGCGGGTGGTGGCCGGGCACGAGTTCGGGGCCCCGCTCGTAGGGCAGCGCGAAGCCGTAGAACGGCCCGACCGTCTGGGCCGGCGTCTGGACGTATTCCGGTGCCGGCTGCTCAGTGGACGTATCAGTCATGGGCTTCTTCGCTCTCCATCCAGGTGGACTTGGGGCCGGTCAAAACGATATCCCAGCGGTAGCCGAGCGACCATTCCGGCACGCTCAGCTCGTGCTCGTAGCTGCCGACCAGGCGCGCGCGGGCGGCCGGGTCGGTGATCGACTGGTAGATCGGGTCGAGCGCGAAGAGCGGGTCGCCCGGGAAGTACATCTGGGTGACCAGCCGCTGCGTGAACGCGGTACCGAAGAGGGAGAAGTGGACGTGCGCCGGCCGCCAGGCGTTCAGGTGGTTGCGCCACGGGTAGGGGCCGGGCTTGATCGTCGTGAACGAGTATTCGCCGTTGTCCCCCGTGATCACTCGGCCGACGCCGGTGAAGTTCGGGTCGAGCGGGGCCGGGTGCTGGTCGCGCTTGTGCACATAGCGCCCGCCGGCATTGGCCTGCCAGATCTCGACCAGCTGGTGGCGCACCGGGCGGCCCTCACCGTCGAGCACGCGGCCGGAGACGGTGATCCGTTCGCCGAGCGGTTCCGCGTTGTGCTGGATGGTGAGGTCGCTCTCGAGCGGGTTGACGTCGGTGTGCCCGAAGGCCGGCGAGACGCGTTCGACCTCCTCCGGGTCGACCCGCACGAGGGCGTGGGTGGGATGGCGCAGGATGGAACTGCGGTAGGGCGGGTAGTTGCGGCGCGGGTGGAGTTCCGGCTTGCCGCCGTCTGCCACCCGGGCGCGCGCCTCCGCCTCGATCGCCCGGATCTCGTCGGAGATCTCGGCCTGGGAGGCCTGCGTCGGCGCCTGGCCGGCCAGGGGGTGCACGGCCGGGGCCGGCGCTGTCTCATCTGTCATGACGGTGAATCCTCTCGGGAGTCGGCTGGGCGGGCGGTTAGAACGGCAGACCGGTGTACTGCTCGGCGAGTTCGCGCTGGGCGAGCTGCGACCCGGTGAGGTAGTCGAGGCGACCGAGCTGGCTGCGGTAGTCGAACGCGTCCGACTGCAGGTCACCCGGGTTGCGGTGCAGCATCTCGGTCATCGACTGCGAGAACTGTTGCACCTTCCACTGGCGGCGGAGGGCCGCCTCCCCGTAGCCGGCCAGCGGTGCGTCGTTGCCGGCGTAGTGGCTGACCAGGGCGGCGCCGAGCAACACGACGTCGGCGATGGCCGAGTTCAGTCCCTTAGCGCCGGTGGGCGGCACGATGTGGCCGGCGTCCCCGGCCAGGAACATGGTGCCGTAGGAGAGCCGGGACGCGACGAAGCTGCGCATCGGGGTGATCGACTTGTCGGTGACGGCACCCTCGTGCAGGGTCCAGCCGGGAACGCCGAGCCGGGTCTGCAGCGCCTCCCAGATGCGCTCGTCCGGCCACTGGTCGATCGAGTCCGCCGTGTCGACCTGCAGGTAGAGCCGGGAGACCTGGGGTGAGCGCATGGAGTGCATGGCGAAACCGTCCTCGTGCAGCGCGTAGATCAGTTCGTCGGTCGAGGGCGGCACGTCGGCGAGGATGCCCAGCCAGGCGAACGGGTAGCTGCGGTCGTACAGGGTGAGCGCTTTCGGGGGGATGGAGGCGCGGCAGACGCCATGGAAGCCGTCGGCGCCGACGATGAAGTCGGCCGTGACCTCGTGGGTCTCGCCGTCGTGGCGGAAGGTCACCCGGGGCGAGGTCGACTCCACGTCGTGCACCGAGACATCCGCCGCCTCGTAGTAGATCGTCGAGCCGGCGTCGGTGTGAGCCTTGATCAGGTCTTTGACGACCTCCTGCTGTCCGTAGACCGTGACGGTGCGGCCGATCAGCTTGTTGAAGTCGATGTTGTGGCGCTCTCCCGCGAATTGCAGGTAAATGCCGTCGTGCTCGAGCCCCTCGGCGGCGAGGCGATCGCCGAGGCCGAGCCGGGTGAGGGTCTCCACCGCGCTCTGCTCCAGCACACCGGCACGGATGCGGGCCAGCACGTACTCCTGCGAGCGGTTCTCGACCACGATCGAGTCGATTCCGGCATCGCGCAGCGCCCAGCTGAGGAGAAGCCCTGCGGGGCCGGCACCGATAATGGCGACACGGGTGTTTTCTGGCGACACGGGTTTCTCCTAGCGACGATGACAGGTGATGGCCTCATCATGCGGCGTCGACCGGCCTTCGGTGGCAGGTGTTTTCACTCAGTGGAAGGCAATGCCTGGGCCGGCCGGGCCAGGCCGCATTCCCCGCCGGTCCCAGAGCGGCGCCGGATAAGAACTTTCTCATGCGTGCCTTGCCGGCTTCTCATAGGATCAGCCCAGACTTGCGCTCAGCCACTGACCCCGGCCTGCCGAGGTGCGTGCCGACCCGTGGAGGACACAATGAGCGAGAACACACCGACACCCGGCATCCGTCCCGCCCGGCGCCTCCGCCGCCGCGCGCTGTTCTTCGTCGGCGGCGGGCTGGGAATCCTGGTCGCGGCGGCTGCCGCGGCCTCGATGGTGAGCGCCCTCGCCCTCGCGGACCAGCCCGGCCGGGTCCTCGAGGTGCCGGCGGTGACCGTGGAGCTCCGCACGGGGCCGGCCGCCGGCGCACCAGTGGGCGCACCGGCGCCCGCAGGGACGTCCGGTCCGGCCGAGCTGCCGGGCACGCCGGGCGAAGACCCGGGTTCCTCGTCCGGATCGGGTTCGTCGTCCGGCTCAGGCTCATCCTCGCCCGGGGCAGAACCGGAGCCCGAGCTCATTCCGGCGCCGGCACCGGTCGTTGTCGACGACCACGGCGGCAGCGACGCCTCGAAGGACGACGCGGGTCACGAGGGCGGCACGAGCGGCAGCGACGGCAAGAGCGGTTCCAGCGGCAGTTCCGGCAGTGGCAGCTCCGGCAGTGGCAGCTCCGGCAATGGCAGCTCCGGGAGCGGCACGTCCGGCGGCAAGGGCTGACGTCCTCGCAAACCTAAGAGACCTCTCACCGATCTCTCGTTTACGCCTTATCCCGGCACCTGAGAGTGAGGACGTATCAAGATTCCTCCAGCTTCCAGCCGCCGGCTCACCCGGCGCCAACGAAAGGCCCGTTCATGTTGAAGATGACGAAAAAGCGCTCCATCGTCCTTGCCTCCCTCGGTCTCGCCGGCCTGATGTCGATCGGCATCGTCGCCGCCCAGGCCGACCCCGGTCACGGCGTCGACCCCGCCACGACGCCCATGTCGAGCGTGACGGTAGACGACAACTCGGTCGACGATCCGGCCACCCACGATGTCGCTGACGACAACGGCACCGATGCCCCGAGCGACGACAGCACCGCCACTCCCGAGGTCCACGTCAGCGACGATGACGCGGCCACGCACGAAGCCGGCGAAGACGCCGAGCACGAGAGCGCCGAACACGCCGCCACCCCGGCCGTCCCGGCAACCCCGGCCCACCACGAGGACGGCGACGACCACGCGGCGACCCCGGCCACCCCGG
This sequence comes from Cryobacterium sp. MP_M3, assembly GCF_015752155.1. Taxonomy (GTDB): domain Bacteria; phylum Actinomycetota; class Actinomycetes; order Actinomycetales; family Microbacteriaceae; genus Cryobacterium. The sequence goes on from NZ_JADOVI010000020.1 coordinate 40,649, forward strand.
CCGTTCCGGCGACCCACGACGTGAACGACGACCACGGCGACTCGGGGCACGGCAGAGACAAGTCCGGCAGCACGGACTCGGGCAACGACGACCACGGCTCCTCAGGTCACGGCAGCGACGACTAGCCGCAACTCCTCCGCACCAGGGAATGGGCTACCGGCTCAGCGCAGCCGGTAGCCCATTCCTCTGACCGTTTCGATCCGCTCCGCGCCGAACTTCGCCCGCAGGTACCCGACGTAGACGTCGACGATGTTCGAGCCGGGGTCGAAATCGTAACCCCAGACCCGGCTGAGGAGCTGCTCCCGGCTCAGCACCTGGTCGGGGTTGCGCAGGAACTCCTCGGCCAGCGCGAACTCCCGGGCCGAGAGATCGACCTGGCGGTCCCCGACCTGCGCCCGCCGCGTGCGCAGATCGAGCCGAAGGCCCTCGACCGCGAGGTCGGGCTGCGTCGCGGGCGCGGCATCCGTCATGCGAAGCCGGATGCGCGCGAGCAGCTCGTCGAACCGGAACGGTTTCGCCATGTAGTCATTCGCCCCGCCCTGCAGGCTCGCCAGGGTGTCCTCGGCCGAGTCCCTGGCCGTGAGCACGATCACGGGCAGCACCGACTTCTGTTCCCGCAACCGGCGGAGCACCTCGTGGCCGTCGAGGCCCGGCAGCCCGATATCGAGCACGAGCAGGTCGAAACCGCCGGTCAGCGCAAACTCGAGGGCGTCGGTGCCTTTTCCCACCGTCACGGTGGTGAAGCCGGCCGCGGCCAGCCCCTTCTCCACGAAGGACGCGATGCGCAGTTCGTCTTCGGCGATCAGGATTCGGCTCACAGCGTTGTCTCCATCGGTTCGGCCCGGCCTGGTTCGGCCCTGCTTGGTTCGGCCCTGCTTGGTTCGGCCCTGCTTGGTTCGGCCCTGCTTGGTTCGGCCCTGCTTGGTTCGGCCCTGCTTGGTT
>NZ_JADOVI010000021.1 GCF_015752155.1 Cryobacterium sp. MP_M3
GAGGCCCCGGGCGACCTGCCCGGGGTCGCTACCACCTCGTCAGAACTGCGCTACCGCCTGCCTGGACTGGCGCTACCACCAAGCGCTACTCGCCAGTCGAGGAAGTTGGTCTCAGCTTTGAATGCCACGTAGAGCTTGAGGAAAGTCCTCGTAATGAGGGAATCCAACGATAGCGTCTCGGCGCTCAAACGATCGAATAGCTTGCGCCGTGCCGAGGACAGTAGGTAGGGGTGATCCGCGATAGAGAATCCAGATTCCTGTCGTGTTTGCTGGAACTCTGCGATCACATCTGTGGGGAGTTCGGGCCTTGTCCAGATCCTCGATGCGTCTTCTGCGAGGCGCTTGGCGCGGTGCTCAATTTCAGTGGCGTTCCAGCCCTCGAGCTGACCCAATCCTCTGTTTAGGCGCAACGGGCTGTCTTTGAATCCGCCGTCCATGTCACGTTTCTTTACGAACGGGTGGTCTGAATACTCGGAGTTGTATCCCGTGAGCGTGAGATTACCGAGAGTGTGCAGATAGGTGTGCTGCACGTCCTGCCAGTCGGCGCCAAGGTCGGCTTTCCATACTGCTGAGAGGTTTTCATTCTGCGGCAGGATGTGCTCGATCGTGTAATCTTCGATCGTTACGCGTTCCTTCCGCCCATAGTTTTCCAACATTCGAAGAAAATAGGAACGACGTCGGAAGTTGTACAGATCTGTGGATTGCAGGGCAGCTCGAAACTCGTCGTCGGTTGGGAATGCCCTGTAACTCGTGAGACTGAGGAAGTGGGCTTTCACGCTCTCGACGTATCGGTCCTTGCGCACTGCCGCACCAAATCCAGCGAAGGTCTTATTGAGGGAGTTGGTGGGGACCCGACACACAGCGCGACGGAACACGTATGACGTCACCATCTGCACGATCTCGAGCAATTCGTCACGCGTGATGGTGCCCAGATCAAGGTCGCTGTAAGCCTCAAGCAGAAGCGGATAGACAACATCCGCCTTGATCTGGTCGAGGTCCTTGAACGCTTCGCGGAGCTTTGGATCAGGATCATTGCCGAGGGCTATCGCGCAGTATCGACGGGCGTACTCGCGAAGCTCGATAACTAGTGGGTCTATGGTGTCGTCGTCGGATGCGAGGGACGTCGAGTAGTCCTTGAAGGCTTCATAAATATCGCCGAGACGTGGAATTGAGCCAGTCTTCACCGTTAGGAAGTGACGGACGAATTCGTCGAACTGCGTCTCGTCCGCACCGGCAAATTCGAGTTCCATTGGGCGCCAGTAGGCAGAATAGAGCTTTTCCTGAGCCTTCGGCGGCAAGTCCATCAATACGTAGTTGCGAATGAGGTCGGCCTGGGAAAGCTTCTTCCCCGTCGAATTCATTGCTTCGAAGACCAACTGCGGATTGTCAACGTTTCGCGTCAGCGTCACATCGACAACCACGAGTTTGTCGAGACCCTTGCACACTGCTGACAGGTCCAACTTCGAGTCGTTTAGCTTCCGCACGAAGAAGTTGTAGTTGTCGACCACACGCGTCGACGCATCGTCCGATGGCTCAACACCCTGCAAAATTGAGATCAACGCACCCTTATCGCCTTGCGAGAGGATTAGTTTGAATTGACGCTCACCGTCTTCATCCTCATCCAGGAGGTAACGGTTCCTGATCTTCTTCGGCGAGAAGCCTTCCACGGGCTCCCTCTGGCCGTCCGGCAGTTTCTCAAGGTGCGTAGCGAGCGCTGCAAGCAACAAAGTGACCGTCGTGACGCGTTGCTGGCCGTCGATGATGAGGTCAGGCTCTGTAGAAGTGTTAGTTGACTGGTCCTTCGCTACATAGACAATGGAGCCCGTGAAGTGCGCACCCAACTTCTCATTCTCTCCGGCTCGGATGATGTCTGACCAGAGCTGATTGCACTCTGATTCCTGCCATGAATACACCCGCTGGTAGATCGGGACCACAAACTGGCTGCTCTTCTTCAGGAGCGTGAGCAGATGGGAATCGACGGCCTTCAAAATACCTCCGGTGGGACACTAATGCTCAGGTTGAAGAACAAGGGCGTTCGGCAATGCGAACAATGGATGATCAAGCCGCGCGCTCTTCGCTGTACCTCGGGGCCATCGACTCCATCTGCTCCATGACGAGCTTGATGGCCTCGGGCTGACGGTCCGGCGGGTAGCCGAACTTCACGAGCAGACGCTTGATCGAGGAGCGCAGCTTGGCGCGCACGTCGTCGCGCACGGTCCAGTCTGTGCGCACGTCTCGTCGCATCACGGCGACAAGCTCCCGAGCGATATCGGCCAGCACGGTCTCGCCCTGCACCTCAACCGCCGACTCGTTCTGAGCCACCGCGTCGTAGAACGCGAGCTCGTCGTGGTTGAGCGGCGGCGCGAAACCGGCGCCGCGGTTCGCTTCCGCGGCGACCTCACGGGCCAGGGCCACGAGCTCTGCAATCACCTCGGCCGAGGTGAGTTGCTGATTCGTGTACTTGTTCATCAGCTCGGAGATCCGGTCCGAGAAGGCGCGCTGCCGCACGAGGTTGTTGCGCGTCGTGCGCACCGCCTCATCGGTGAGCAGCTTCCGCAGCGCCTCGATCGCGAGTTGCGGGTTGCGGGCCTGCTGCGTCTTCGACACGAACGATGGCCCGAGGTCGTCGAGCGACGGCTTGGGCATCCCGGCTGCCTCGTAGATGTCGAGCACGTCCCCCGACGAGGTAGCGGATTCGAGCAGCTCTCCCAGCAGGCGCTGCACGTCTTCGGGAACGGGCTGCCCCGACGCCTGGCGTTCGGAGGCATCGTACTTGGCCATCCAGACCCGGATCTCTTCATAGATCTGAATCTCCGGACGCCGTTCCTTGAGTTTCGGCGATCCCGACCCTGAACTCAGCGCCCACGCTCGGGACAGCTGCCCCGAGTAGCGCCGGTAGGCGGCGGCGAGGGTCTCGGAACCCTCGGGTACCTTGTTGCCGGGAGTGGCGGCATCCCGTAGGTAGTTGACCGACCCGGACACCGCGTTCAAGTATCGTTTGGGTCCGGGCACGGCAAGCACGGCCCGCCAGTCGTAGCCGGCCAGCATCCCGCGCAGGGTGTCAACGAGCGTCAGTGTGAGGCTGATGGCCTCGTCGATGTCGCGGCCCATCGGCTTCTTCGCCTGGTCGGAGGGGGTGTACTCGCGCAGCGCCTTGGCCAAGTTGTCGGCGAGCGGCGCGTAGGCCACGAGCAGGCCGTCTTCTTTGCCACGAAATGTGCGGTTCACTCGCGCAAGGGTCTGCATGAGCAGCGCGCCCTTGAGCGGCCGGTCGAGGTAGAGGGTGTGCAGCGGCGGTGAGTCGTAGCCGGTGAGCATCATGTCTTTCACGATCACCAGTTGCAGTTCGTCGTCGACGTTCTTGAGGCGTTCCTTGATCGTGGCGTTCTGCGAATCCCGGCGCACATGGTCGGCAATCGGCGGCACATCCGATGCCGAGCCCGAGTAGACCACCTTGATGACACCCTTGCCGAGCTCATCGGAGTGCCAGTCTGGTCGGAGGGCCACGATCGCCGCGTATAGGTTCGCGCAGATCTCCCGCGTTGCACCCACGATTATGGCCTTGCCGGGCGCCTCAATGAACTTGGTCATCTGCGAGCGCCGGTTCTCCCAGTGCGCCACGAGATCGGCGGCGAGGGCAGCGATGCGCTCGGGCGCTCCATAGACGGCGTTCACCACGGCGACGGATGCCTCGATGCGCGCCCGCTCGGTGTCGTCGAGCCCCACGGTGGCTTCGTCCGCCGCCAGGTCAACGTCTTCGCCGGTGAGTTCTGCGGCGAGGCCCACCTTGATAAGGCGCGGCTCGAAGTACACCGGCACCGTGGCACCGTCATCGACGGCCCGCGACAGGTCGTAGATATCGATGTATTCACCGAAGACATCTTGCGTATTGCGGTCATCGAAGGAGATTGGCGTGCCGGTAAAAGCGATGAGGGTGGCGTGCGGCAGGGCATCGCGCAGGTGGCGGGCATAGCCGTCGAGATCGTCGTAGTGACTGCGGTGCGCCTCATCGACGACCACAATAATGTTGCGGCGGTCGGAGAGAAGCGGATGCTCCACCCCCGCCTCTTTCTCGGCCTGACTGATCCCGAATTTCTGCAACGTGGTGAAGTAGATGCCGCCCGTGGTGCGGTCGGTCAGCTCCCGTCGAAGTTCGCTGCGCCGCTTAATCTGCACGGGTGTTCCCGGCAGCAGCAGGCTCGCCGCAAACGTTTCGTAGAGCTGCCCGTCAAGCTCGTTGCGGTCGGTGATCACCACAACGGTGGGGTTCTTCAGTTTCGGGTGCCGCGTTACCAGGTTGGTGTAGAGCTCCATCTCCATGGATTTGCCCGAACCCTGCGTGTGCCACACCACGCCGGCCTTACCGTTGCTCTGCACCGCCTGAACGGTGGCGCCGACTGCTTTGGTCACCGCAAAGTATTGGTGCGGTTTGGCGATGCGCTTGGTGAGGCCGGCCGATCCTTCGTCGAACGCGGTGAAGGAATGCGCCAGCTGCAAGAATCGCTCTTGGTTGTAGAGGCCGTAGAGCGCCACCTCCAGGGCGGTGTTCGCATCCCAATCGTTCACATCGCCGAACTTCACGACGCTGCCGTCGTCGTTAACGTTCCAGGGCGAGAAGTGGTTGAGCGGAGTGAACGGCGTACCGTACTTGGCAATAATGCCGTCACTCACGAGCGTAAACACGCAGAACCGAAACGCCATCGGAAACTCACGCAGGTAGGTCTGCAGCTGCGCGTGCGCCGCCGCCACATCGGCGGTGGCACTACCAGCCTTCTTCAGCTCCACGATGCTCACCGGCATGCCGTTGCAGTACAGCACGAGATCGAAGCGGCGCTTGAGGTCTGGCCCGGTCAGAGTTACCTGGTTCACCGCGAGCCAATCGTTCTCGCTCGGCTCATTACTGAGCAAGCGGATGCTCGCATTCACCTCATTGCCGTCGTCACCAATGTAGGTAAGCCGGTACCCGTCAACCAGATACCCGTGGATGCGCTGGTTCTCCGTAATCGCATCCTGCGACTTCGGCAGGGCAATCTCGGCAAGCGCCTGCTGCAGGTACTCCCCCGGAACGCCCGGGTTTAGCCGCCGCAGCGCCGCAAGCAGCCGCGGGCGAATGAGCAACTCGTCCCAGCTGTCCCGCTCACCCGAGCCCGGGGCGATCTTCTCCCCCAGCGTCGGCTTCCAGCCGAGCGGCTCGCCCAAAAAGTCGAGCGCGACCTGTTCCCATTCCGCTTCCGAAAATCCCGCCATCAGAGCACTCCCTCCAGTGTCTTCTCTGCATCCCTCACCCGAAGCTTGCCAGACATCAGCTGCGGGAGCAGCGCGTCCCGGGTTACGGCGAGGGTTTCGTTCTCTGCGAACATTGCGTTCTGCAATTCCTGCAACGTCCGAAGCCTCCGCCCCAGAGCGACTTGACTTTCGCGGGCAGGCAGCGCTACTTTCATTTTCGCAAGCTCGGTCCGCGATAGTTCCGTTTGACCTGTACTGCCTTCAGCCATCTCCTCGAAAGCTGCCTGCATACCGAGTAAAGCGTGCCCAGCACACGTCGGATTTGCCCGGTCCGAATCGATTCGGACGATGGTGATATGTGAGTCAACCGTGACCGGTCCTGCGAAAGGAAGCGTCCAACGGGCCACACGACCGAGTGTTCCTTGACCGGTCGAATTGATAAGAATGTCTTCGAGCTGAAGAATCTTGTCAGCCCGCACTCTCCCTGAAACGGTCAATCGAGAAGGGCCCACACCAACGCGCTGGCCACGAATACATTTCTGATTGAGCACAACCATGGCATCTACGTCATCCGAATACGACGGAGAAACTCCCCTACTAAGTAGCGTGCTCATTTCCCCAATGGCTAAGACATCTGAACCGGGCGTAATAATGGAAGAGTAGATTGACGCTGCCAACAACGCCGAGGTTTCCGCCATGTTGGCGTTGGCGGCGATTTTGTCGTCGAGTGCCCCCAGCACCTCTGCGATTGCCCGCTGCTCAGCCACACTTGGCGTCCGATACGAGAATGATCGAATGGTGCCTGCACTCAGGTTTTGCTGCGCTGCTCCCGTGGCCAGCGAGACAATTCGCTGGCGGTCGCTGAGCAAGGCGTAGAACAGCCAGCGACCGTCGCAAACATTTGGATCAGATATCATCGCGCAAGAAGCCTGGTTGCAGGTCGCCGGCTCAGAAAGTACACCAAGTGCCCCGACTGTCGCTCCATACATGGCCATCAATACAGTGCCTTGCGGCAGCAATTTGGCAGAGGACGCGGCCACGGCTTCCTCGGTAATTCGTTCTGAATAGTCAGTTACATAGCTGTCATTCAGCTCTCCTGTCTTGATCCATGGAACCGTACCGCCAGAAAAATACTCCGGCCGGGACCGACTCGGCGTACCGCCGCTGGTGATCTTGGTACAGAGCTCGTCGATATTGCGAAGATCCCAGTCAAGTGAGCTCACGAAACCTTTCCTAACTGCTCGCGCACGACCGCCGCAAGACGGTCGGACTCCTCGAACTGTGCGAAGAGGTCGGCACTGAGTCGCGCGATCTTCTCCTCGATCGGCTCGCCGTCTTCCTCTACCTCCGCAGCCCCCACGTAGCGGCCGGGTGTGAGGGCATAGTCGGCGCCCTTGATCTCAGCGAGAGTCGCGGAGTAGGCGAACCCGGGCTCGTCGGCATACTCGAGGCCGGCATCCGTCGCCGAATTCGTGCCACGCCAGGCGTGGAAGGTGCCGGCGATCTTGGCGATGTCCTCATCCGACAAGGCGCGCTCGGCGCGATCGATCATGTGGCCGAGGTTGCGGGCATCGATGAAGAGCACCTGGCCGGTGCGGTCGATGCTGCCGTGGGTGCCGGCGGTCTTGTCTTTGGCGAAGAACCAGGTGCACACCGGAATAGCGGTGCTGCGGAACAGCTGGGTGGGCAGGGCAATCATGCAGGAGACGAGGTCGGCTTCGACGAGTTGGGCGCGAATGTCGCCCTCGCCGCCGGAGTTCGACGACATGGAGCCGTTCGCCATGACGACGCCGGCGCTGCCGCCGGGGGCGAGCTTGGAGATGATGTGCTGAATCCAAGCGTAGTTGGCGTTGCCGGCCGGGGGCACGCCGTACTTCCAGCGCGGATCGCTTTCGCTTCGAGCCCAGTCCTTGATGTTGAAGGGCGGGTTGGCCAGCACGTAGTCCGCGCCCTTGTCGCCGGTGAGCTCGGGGTGCTGGTCGCGGGCGAAGGTGTCGCCCCAGCGGCTGGAGAGGTTGCCGTTGAGGCCGTGGATGGCGAGGTTCATCTTGGCCATGCGCCAGGTGCGCTCGTTGAGCTCTTGGCCGTAGACCGAGATGTTGGAAGCCTCGGCATTGTGCGATTCGAGAAACTTTTCCGCCTGCACAAACATGCCGCCGGAGCCGCAGCACGGGTCGTAGACGCGGCCGTGGGTGGGTTCGAGCACGGAGACGAGCACGCGCACGACGCCAGCGGGGGTATAGAACTCGCCGCCGCGCTTGCCCTCGGCGGCGGCGAACTTCTCCAGAAAGTATTCGTAGACCTCGCCGAGAATGTCGCGGGCTTTGGAGGCGCCGTGCCCTGTGAAGCGGGCCGAGTTGAGCAGGTCGAGCAGCTCGCCGAGGCGGCGCTGGTCGAGGTTGTCGCGGTTGTAAATGCGCGGCAGGGTGGCGGCGAGACTCGGGTTGTCGGCCATGATGAGTTCCATTGCATCATCGATGAGGAGCCCGATCGACTTGGGCGCCTCCCCCGGCTCGGCGGGCAGGCCCTTGGCGTTCTCGGCGAGGTAGGTCCAGCGGGATCGGGCGCCTACCCAGAACACACCGCGGCCGGTGTATTCGTCGACGTCGTCGATGAGTTGGGCGATCTGGTCGTCGTTCAGGCCGTCGGCGGAAAGCTCGGTGCGAATCTGCTCGCGGCGCTCGTCGAAGGCGTCGGAGACGTACTTGAGAAACACCAGACCCAGGATGACGTCTTTGTACTGCGAGGCATCCATCGAACCGCGCAGTTTGTCGGCGGCCTTCCACAGGGTGTCTTTCAGCTCTTTCATGGTCGACGGCACGGCGGCGACTTTGATCTTGGGTGCCACTAGTTGGTTCCTTCCAATGGAGCGAATGCGTGTGAAATGTGTGGGCCGACGGTCTGGGAGACAGTCAGGCTGCCCGCGGTGACGCCTGCCATCAGCAGGGAGGTCAGCTCGTCGAGGTGGGCGAGACGTTCGTGCGCCCGTTCCTGTTCCAACCGTACCGAGGCGAGGGCGTCGGCGAGCGCAGCACGCTGCCGGTGGTGCACCTGGCGCAGCGGCCAGCGCTGCCAGCGCCGGTGCCCGGGCGGGAGCGCCGTGATGTCCGCGGCGACAATCTCGCTGAGGAGCCCGTTCGGGTCGTCGGGGTTGATCCGCAGGATGCGGGCCGGAAAGAGCACCACCGAGGTGCCCTCCCGGTCGACGATCGCGGCGGGGCGCGGCACGGTGGTGAACACCACGTCGCCGGGTTCCGACACACGGCCCGAGGGATAACCGGCCGCGAAACGCAGCCGGTCGATACGGCGGTGACCGAGCGCGGTGTCGCCGAGAACTTCGGCCGGGCCGATGAGACGGATGCCGCCCGCGCGCAGCCCGCCCTCGAAGATGTCGTCGGCGATGTCGTCGGCGTCGAGGCGGTTGCCCGGGACGTACCGGAGATGTGTGGCGGCGAGGAGCTGCTCGATCGTGTGAGGTGCGGCGGAGCCGGCGGCGGTGTGGGCGGCCGAGCCGGTGCGGCCGGTGGGGCCCGGCACGCTCGTCGACACCCGGGCGAGCCCGCTGAGGCCGGGCGCGGCATCCGTTTCGGGGGTCAGCAGGGCGAGCAGCTCGTCAACCCGCACGGCGAGCGCGGCGCCGTGCGTCTGGGGTGTGGTTGCAACGGTGCGCGCGCCGGCGATGAGCGAGTCCCGGCTGGCGAGCAGGGTGCGGGTGAGCACGAAGCGCGCGAACCGGAAGGCGTGGGCGCGCACCGTGCCGCGGTCGCCCAGCGCGGCGATGAGGTCGCTGACCAAGTCATCGATCACCGCCTCGGTCGGGGGCGTGGTCGTGAGGTCGGCGACCATAGTCCAACGGTCGGCGAGGGGAACGTGCGCGTGCGCGGCCCCGAGCACCCAGAGCGCCTGGGCCTGCTGGGGCTTGTTGGTGAGCAGCCCGGCCGGCAGGCGCACGATCGCTCGCACCCGGCCCGAACGCAGCAGGGTCGAGCGCAGTTCGTCGCTCTCGCGGGAGAGCCCGGCATCGTTGAGCACGGCCGAGGGGGCGATCACCACGCCGAGCTGGTCGTTGGTCATCTGCAGCACGATCTGGTCGATCGCCGAGAGCATCTCGGTCGGCATCATCGCCGTTCGGTTCGCCGGAGGCAACTGCGCGATGTGCACGGCCGTTTCCGTGACCGCGAATGCCCCGGACTGCTGCACCTCGAGGCCCAACCGGGTGATGCCGTGCACGAGCAACCGCCTACGCAGGAGCCGCGCGGAGTCGCCGTCGTCGTTCGGGGTGAGCACAGTCAGGTCGCCGCCGGCGTCGGCGCGGGCGTGGGCGACGGCTAGCAGAATGTCGCCGGCGCTCCCGGTTGCATCTACGAACACCGGCTGCAGGCTCGCGGGATCGTTGCCCTGGGTGGTGGCGAGTGCCGATGCCGTCAGCGCCAGGAGCTTGAGGGCAGGGCCGCTCAGTGCGGTATCGCCTCGGGTCGTGTCGCTCTGCCCGTGGGGGTCGAACCGGAACCGGTCGGCCAGGATGCGCTCGAACGCCGGGGCCTCCCCGTAGGCGGCCTCCACGAGTGCGTCGACGTAGCCGACCAGTGACCCGCGGGCCGCACCGATGTCGTCGATCTCCCGGTAGAACAGGGCGTCGTCGGGGTCGTGCTCGTCGGCGGCGTCGAGCAGATCGGCGTCGGAAAGAGTGCCGAGCGGTGTGCCGAGCTGGCCGCGCAGGGCGAGCAGCGCGGTCACTGCGCGGAGGGTCGACCCCGCGGCGCCGGCCGAATCGTCGGGCGCGGCGTGGCCCGCGGCATCCATCGCCGCTTCGGGGTTGTTGCCGCGGTGCGTGGCGGCGAGCCACACACCCACCTGGTGTGCATCGAAGAGTTCCTGGCCGCGCCGACGGCTCACCGGGGTCGGGAACGGGGTATCGCTGCGGGCGGCGCGGGTGCGCCAGACCGAGACGACCGGGCGCTGCACCCGGGCAAGGGCGGCGATGTCGGACATCGTCATCAGGAGCGTCGGCTCAGACGTGCTCATTCGCGCTCCCCCTCTGCTCGTCGTGTGCCTGCTCGTGTGTCTTCAGGTTAGGGCAGTGCGGCCCTTTCGCACGTTTTTTGCTGATAACCCCTGTTATCAGCATCGAACAAAGCTTGGGTGACCCCTCGGCCCTAGCGTGTCGTTGTGCCTGATCCATCCGAAGTTTCAGGCATAGGCAGGCGGCGCACGGTCACGGGGGGAACGTCCGCGCACCGCCTGCTCCCACCACTTCACCACTAGGCGCCTTGCTCCGGGTACACCACGCCCGGCACTCAGCGCCTGGGCAGAACACGCACAGGAGATCACGGTCATGACAACAGACGAGAACGGCGTTCCGAGTGTCGAGACGGCCGCCACGGTCATCGACGATCCGACCCCAGGACGGGCGCCGTCTCCGGAGGCGACATCGGCCATACCCCCGGTACCGCTCACGGCGACCCCGCCGGTGCTCAGCACCCGCGAACTCCGGATCGGTGCCGCCGGCCTCGGCATCGGCCTGGTCGTCGGAGTTGTCGGGTCGCTGCTCGCGGCATCCGTGGCCGGCGGGATCGGCTCGATCGCGAGGGGCAGCCCGATGACGGCTGCCGCCGCGACCTGTGAGATCGAGTCCAACCCCTGGATCACCGTGGGCGACGAAGGCCGCAGCGTCTCGATGAAGAGCAAAGGCGGGGACTCGGCCGGTGCCGACTTCGAGGATCTGGCCTGTGTGCTGCTCGAGCTCGACACCCCGGACAGCGTGATCAGTCGGATCGACAGCACCCGCGCTCTCGACGGGCGCCAGACCGGCACCTGGGACGGCTTCTCCGCATCGTGGGGCTACCACCCCGACAACGGCCTCGACATCGTGATCGAGACCGCAGCCGAGTAACCCTTTCTTATCTCACACAGCACCGCTCAGACAGCACCACTCGAACAGGAGACACAGCATGACTGACACCAATCACCTTTCATCCCCGACCGGCATTCCGGCCGCGCAGCAGGAACAGCCGATTCCCCGCACTCCCCCGGCACCGCAGCCGGGCGCCCCCGCCGGCTCTGCTGGGCGACTTGGGCCGGTGCTCGTCTCGAACAAGTCGTTCGTGCTCACCTGGCTGTTCGCCCTGCTGCTCGGCATCTTCGCCGTGGACCGCTTCTACCTCGGCAAGATCGGCACTGGCCTGCTCAAACTGTTCACCCTCGGCGGCTTGGGCGTCTGGGTACTCGTCGACCTGATCCTGGTTCTCACCGGAACCCAGCGCGACAAGCAGGGACGGATGCTGGCCGGCTATGACCAGAACAAGAAGATCGCCTGGATCGTCTCCGCAGTAGTGATCGCACTCTCCATGCTCATCTCAGGGGTGAATGCCGCGACGAATCCGCAGGAGGCAACATCCTCTGCGGTGGCACCGGTAGCCACAGCGGACTCGGTTGAGACGACAGAGCCGAAGCCAGTCGAGACGACGGCCCCGGTTGAGGAGGCGGCACCGGTTGAGGAAACGCAGGCGCCCGAGCCTCCGACCCCGGCTATCCCGGCAGACTTCGCCTCCGCGCTGGTCAAGGCCACGAGCTACTCGCAGAACATGCACATGAGCAAGACCGGACTCTACGGCCAACTCACCTCGGAGTACGGCGAAAGATTCTCGCCGGAGGCCGCACAGTACGGGGTGGACAACGTGCAGGCCGACTGGAACGCCAATGCTCTCGCCAAGGCGAAGTCCTACCAGGAGACTATGGCCATGTCCCCGGAGTCGATTCGTGAGCAGCTCACCAGCGAGTACGGGGAACAGTTCACCGCCGAGGAAGCCGACTTCGCAATCCAGCACCTGAACGACTAATCAGTCGCCACAGCGAGAACCCCGCCCACGCGCGGGGTTCTCGTCGTACCAGGCCTGGACAGCGGCGACAGCCCTGTACAGCTGCTCGGATGAGGTCATTGCGAGTGTGCGCGGAGAGCGAAGACCGTGGCCGCAATACTCACCGCCACAGACACCGCTGCTGCCAAGATCGAGCAGGACGTGGGGAGGGTTGCCTCGATCGCCAGTTAATGGCGGCTGTGCCTTTGCGGTTATCGAGCGCAGCCGTGTTCTTTTCGTGGGTCCTTCTTTGCCCCCATCCCGGGTGATGAATTCCAGTCCAAGGGTGCGCACGTCGAGGATGGCCTGGCTGGTCGCGGATGCTGAGCCGCCTTGATCCAGGATCACAACACGTGTCTGGAATTCCCGGACGCCGGGGCTGTAGGTGACCAGTTCGTCGATGTGCCGGTGGTAGTGGCCGCCGAGGTAGAGCCGGGGCCGTACCTGCAGGAACCCGCGATAGAACATGGCTCGTCCTTCAGCGGAGTACTTGAGGCCGGCTGGCGGCCACCCGTGGTCTGTTGCCGCCATCCACGCGTCCAGGGTCGGCAGGTGCAACGGTGCGTCGTGTCCGATGAGCACGTCGGCATTTCCACACCCGAGCGTGGTGAGGTCTGCCTCGGTGATTGACTCTTCCGCCCAGACGGAACGCCCCAAGACACGATGTCCGATATCGACCGAGTTGTCGCCACCGAGGGCAGCGAGGGTGTCGAGGCTTTCCTGCCAGGTGTGGTTGTGGGGATCCCACTCAAATGCCAGTGAGACGTCGAGCCGAAGGATCGGGTATCGGCAGAGTTTGTCTTCGAAGCGGCGCTGGTACCGGGCCCATTCGCCCCGGCGCCGTTTTTCCGTGGGGAGAGTGGCAAGGTTTCGGGTGCGCTCGCGCGGGCTCCGCCCGTTTTCACGCCAGTAGACTTCGTAGCCATAGGGGGCAGTGACCCAGCTGGCTGGGCGTTTGGCTGTGGTCGGTCGGGAAGCGACGCGGGCAGGGCGGGGCTGGCAAAGGAGTGGTACACGGAGGGTGACAACTACGTCGCGGCCTGTCAGCGTTCCCTGACTCGACGCTTGAATTTTGAGAGTCTGCGGGGCTATCACCGTCGGGTCAATACTGGATACGTAACTACCATTCGACGGTCGCCTGATTCCGCGCTTTCTCGACGAGCTCGTCCTGATGGTGCAGGTACTCAACAGGTCGGTCTCCACTGAAATAACCGGATGGGGAGCACAGCCAAATGACGAGATCGTCTTGCGCCCAACTCACTTCGGCCGCAAGCGCAACCAGTGCAGCAACGACAGGTTCAACGTGCCCAGCCACGAACTGGAAACCAGGAAAGACGTAGTCGCCTCCACGCTGGACCGCGAGAAGTTGGCCACTTTCCCGCAGCTGGGCCACCAAATCAATCTCGCCTTCCGGCATGTTGAGGGTCTTCAACACCTCATCGGCAGTGAGTAGTCCCCACGTCGCATCTATCTCACGCCAGAACGATTCAATCCTCATCGGCTTCTCCTGTTTCCTCAAACGAACCGGGACCGCTCAGCGCGTCAGAAGAGGATGTCTGTTCCCATGATGCCCAGCGGGTCGTATATTTTCGATTCGTCAAGCTCGAGAGATCCTGCCGCGCAGCACTCCCGCTCGCAGGTGCGGCCGTTGTGAAAGAAATCCAGGGCTTGCTCCAACATTGACGATGTCTGTCCGACTGCCATGTTGTAGGTAGATGCTCTGTTCATGACGTTTCGGGTGGCGGAGTTGAGCGAACTCCGAGTACCGCCGTTCTCAAAGTCGCTGAAGAAGTCGATGAGGCTGGCAAACCAGGCCTCCCGCAGTTCGTTGAGTTCATGGTCAGCCTCGAGGATTGAATTGATTGTTGGGTCTTCGTGTCTCATAGGCTCATCTATGCGCGGGCTGGAATCGAGGTGTCCACATCGACGCTCCACGGGCTCGGCGCACGTGGTGCTAGGGCTCATCGATGCTGCCCGCCCGCTGTTGGACGTACGTCCGAACACGAAGTACGTCAGCGACTGTCAATCCGATATCTGGCTTGGTGCCGACCAGGAGTGAGGCCGTGCTTCCGAAGGTCTGATGAATACTCCGGCGTTGCGGTGTCCATGGACCGCGATCCTCGTCGCCGAGTAGGTCGTCGACCATGACGAATTCCTGATTCGTCACGACAGGGCTGACTGCTTGCGTCTTGATCCAGATGTCGCGAAACATCAGGTCGCCCTGTCGCGTGCCAACCGTGGCTACACGCCATGGTCCTCCGTGCAGGCCGAGCGCGGGAATCAGGAAGTTGGCGCCGGCGTCCCACGTCGTGCACCAGATTGGCTCGACGAGTCTCTCGTCGATCAATTCGTTCAAGGCGGCAACCGCGGCAGTGCTGACCCAGGCATGCTGTGGATACGGGTCAGGGGCGAACGACGGGAATCTTTCCAAGTCCCCCGACACCGCAGCGTTCTTGCGGGGCATGGCGCAGAGTCCGCCGTCAACATCCAGAAAGAGTGGAGTTCGGGTCACCGCGCGATTCGCTCCCATGTCGTCCTCTCAAATCTGTCTCGAGGTAGGGCTCAGGGACGGCGCGCCGCCGTGCCTCGAACTCTGTTTGAACGAACCTACAGCTTCGCCTTCTATCTGCCACCGAGAATGCAGGGCGTTGTCACAAGCTCGGTGTTTCACCCATTCCGGCCGCGAGGTCCAGCAGGTGGGTCAGGAGAATGGCGCGGTCCTTGCGGAGGGTACCCGTTTGAAGTTGGCGAAGTTGGCGTCTGAGCCAGCGGGCGAGAGTGAACTCGGCCCGCTCTGAACCGTTCAGGTATGGGAGCCGGCCGTGGTCTCGAAGGTGCCGCAGGCATGCGGCAAGTTGCGCTTGCCACACGCGTTCGAGAGGGTCCCAGTCGAAGGCAGGCGAGACGTCGAGCCGTATCTTCTGGTAACTGGTGAGAGTGTCTGGGAAGCGGCGCTGGTACCGGGCCCATTCACCCAGGCGGCGCTCGTCGCCGGGCAGGGTGGCGCGGTCTCTGGTGTTCTCGCGAGGGTTTCGCCCGTGGGTTCGCGCGTAGTCCTCGTAGCGGTGGAGTGCTGCGACCCAATTGGCAGCTCGCTTGGAGCTTCCGCCGTGTTCTGGCTCTCGCCCTGAGGGCAGGAGTCTGTCCGCCTCAGCGTAGGACGCTGACTGTGCGTCAGGTTCTCCGGTCTGTCTCCACAGCTTGACGGCCCTCGCGTAGTGGTCTGCCGGATCCGTTGTGTGCCGCATGGTGCGCCCTTCCGGGTCGCAAGAGTTGCGGCCTCACCCGGACCTATGCGCGGTGCTGCGGAAGGTCACGGCGCGCGGGTTTGTCGCTGAGTCGGTGGTTTGTTTTCCGGCATTTGCCTAGCGTTGTGCTTCAGCGGCGCGAGTCATTCGGCAGGCGGGTGTCTCCGCCGCGAGAACGGGGATGGAGCATGGACGCGCTGACGGATGAGGCAACAGGCCGCTACCTCGTGATGACGGAATCCGGTAGCAGCTACACCCTCGACTTCAACCGGCGTCTGTTTCGGCGAACGACAAATTCGACTCTCGTGGCTCGTCGTGGCCTCCGCCGCGACGGCGAGGACGTCGACCTTGTCGAGGTCATTCAGTGCCGTCTGGGCAAGCCCCTTCTGTTGCTGATCAACCTGTGGGTTCCAGGCGTCTGGTTCACAACACGCGAATCCACCCCCGTCGTCCGTATCGAACCGCTGCCTGAGGATTCGGGCACGCCATGACCGCGGAGGCTGTTTTGCCGCTCGACTACCGGCCAATCAACGCCTTGCCCTATTGGGACACGATCGGCGAATTCGTCACCGAGGCCGTCGATGACACCGCGAGCATCTCTGGTCGTGACAAGCGGTCGCTGTATCCGGCCACCGTGGCATTCGTGCTGTGGTGCTGGCAGAGCCGAGGCACACCGTTGGAACGGCCGCGCATCTTCCGCCGAGCCATCGTCGAAGAGTTCATCCATCTCGGCATGACGGCCTATGCCCGCGGCAGCAAAGCCACACATCGGGCGACCCTGTCTCTCATGGTGGAGGCGCTGAACCCCTCCGAGGCGGTTCGCCTGCAGCGCGCAATCCCACGCTCGGCTCCGACGAGGCCCTACACACGCGACGAGGTCGCAGCGCTCCACAGTTGGGCGGCAGCACAGGGCACACCACGACGCCACCGTGATGCCATTGCCCTCCTGGCTCTTGGGCTGGGCGCCGGCCTCGCCACTCGGGAAATCCTCGGAGCTCGGGTCACCGACTTGGATACCCGCGATGACCAGATGCACGTGATCGTGTGGGAGAGCCGTCCGCGCGTCGTTCCGATCCGCCTCGACTGGCAGCGCCCCCTTCGCCGAATCCTCGGAGATCTCGACCCGGCCGCGCTGATCTTCCGTCCGGGTCGAACAGGCGCAAGCCCAGGACAGATCACCGACTTCCTACTGAGGTCGCGCACCGAACTGGATGTACGACCCAGCCGGATGCGCACGACGTGGCTGCTCGAACATCTCCAAGCCGGCACACCTCCTCGAGAATTACTTCGGATTTCCGGACTGAAGAACCTCGCAGCCCTCGACAAAATCGCCGTATTTGCCCCCAAAACAGGGCACAGCATCACGTCGCACGCAGGCCGCAAATCGATCTGATCAGGTATTTCAGTAGCGGCGGTGATGGGCGGTGTTTGGGAAGGGCCTCTGTCGCCGACAGCTTTGGGGACGCCCCACGCACATAACGTTCGTGAACAGAAAAGACCAACTCAACGACATTTTCATTGCCGACTCGGCGACCTACGCGCACCTTCGCGCTTTGGACCCGGAGATTCCCGACTACGTGTGGGGAATCATCGTGCGGTTCAGGCCGCACGTCTCTCCCGTGCAATGGGAGGCCGTACGGGAGTTCACCATCGAGAACGCCGTGCGGATGCAGCCGCGCACTTTCGACGCGACCCGTCGGCTCATGTCGATGTCGGCACGGTTTGCCGCCTGGGTGTGGACGACAACGGGCACGCCGCTCACCGTCGACCGCGTGTACACGCAGAACAACGTGTCGCGGTATCTGCATGCGTGTCTACCGAAGCACTCTGAATCCCACCGCTGGGGATTTGTCCGGCAGGTCGGCACCGTTGCCGACACTCTCGCGGGCACCGGCATCAAACGTCTCCCGGCGCCTCACCCAGCCGGTCGTCGCCCCTTCACAGTCTCCGACGCCGCCACCATGCACAGCTGGGCCGCAAGCCTCACGACCGACCTGAAACGACGAAACGCCTGGGCCCTCCTCGGCCTCGCAGGTGGCGCCGGCCTCCGCGCAGACGAAATCATCGACACGCGAATCGGTGACATCGAAGTTGTCGCCGGACGGGTCTTCGTGAACATTCCCGGGAAGCGTCCCCGCCGAGTCCCGGTCATGCATCTCTGGAACCGCACCCTGCTGCGCAGTATCCAGGACCGCACCAACCCCGATGACTTCGTTTTCCGCGGCTATCGCTGGGACGAATATCGGCCGCGGGTCATCCAGAGCTTCCTCTCCGAACATCCAGCCCGGGTGCGAGCCACCGTGTCCAGACTGCGCTCAACCTGGATCATCGCCCAAATCGACAACGGACTCCCGGTCCCTGTGCTCCTCGCCATCGCCGGGTTCGCCTCCGCCCAGAGCCTGGACAAGCACCTCGTGCATGCCAAACCAACGAACACAGACACCTACGTCGGCCTCATCATCGGCGAAGAAGTCGCCCGATGAGCGCCGGCGACATCGACTACGCGTTCAACGGATACGAACCCGACCTCGGCGGAATGACGCAGGCCGAGGTCATGGGCCGCGGCCACATCCACCAACTCATTGACGACGCCACCGTGGCCCTCATGGAAGGCCGGGTTCGGAAGACCGGTGTCCTGGAGCGCCTGCAGGACTGGAGGGACGAAGATGCCGCCGCGTTCAGTATCGGCGGACGCCCTTCCCTCATCTCAGAACGAGCCATGCTCACCGGAATGCTACTGCTGGCCAAAGAGGGCACCGCGATGCACCTGACGTGCGTGCGTGACCTGTTCATGTTCCGCCTCAGCGACGCCTCCCGAACACTCCTCGGCCTGCAGGCCCCTTCGGCAGCTTTTGTCGGTCATATTGCGGAGAAGAACCGTTGGTACGCCAACACCAGCCGGGCCTTTCACCGCATCAACGACCTGATGGACCCCTTCCCTCAGGAACGCCGCCACTCCAAGACGTACACCCAAATTCAGGAAATCCTCCGCGCGCACGACGGGGTGCTGGCCGACAAACGCAAAGCCCGATTGGACGAATTCACCAAGCTATTCCTGGTCATGACCTTCAACGAGCAGTCACGCGACATCCGCCGCGCCTCCAAGAAGGTCGATATTTCCTTTGACCAGACGTACGTCGGCGCCCCGACAAAAAGGGGGTACTCGCACAAGACTCTCGCACAGCGAGTTGCAGACGAGGCCAAAGTCGAAGAAAAGCGAACCCTCAAGCCTGGTCCGGTGGATGCCTTCGTTGGCTGGCACGTCACGACCGGTGAACGCGTCGACATGCCCAAAGGGGAAATCGACAACACTGCTCCAAACAAGAAAGCCGGATTCGCAAACTTCCGGTGGGGCTGGGAAATCAACATCGCCGTCCGCGTCGACTCCGAAGCCCCCGGACAGCACAGGTTCCCCGGACTCGCCGTCGCTGCAACGATGAGCCTGCCCAACGTCCGCGTCGCCGAAGAAGCCGTCTCCCTCATGAGAGCGACCAAAGCCCTCGGGCTGGAGGCTGGCGTCGGGGACGCTGACAAACAATATTGGGCCAACTCGACGCCGGAACGACTCCATGACGATGCGCTCAAAGAAGGCTTCACTCCATCAACTGACTACCGCATCACCAACTTGGGCGCCAAAGGCGGCTACCGCGGCGCCCGCTTCATCGAAGGCGGTACCTACTGCCCCGGAACCCCCGAACCGCTCCAAAACGCGACGAAGGAACTCCTGGGCAACATCATCGACACGGCGACCTACCGGGAGCGCATTAAGAGCCGCACCGCATTCCAGCTCCACGTCAAAGAGAAACCCGATGCAAAGGGCCGCGTCGTGCTGCGCTGCCCAGCCCTCGGTCCCAGCCCGACCGTGACCTGTCCCCTCCGGGAGCTACTCAAGACCGTGACGGACAAAGCCCGACCCGCGGTCGACGGGGCAGACCTGCCCGACTTTGCCGACAAGATCTGCACCCAGCACTCCGTGGCCTTCGACACCGCACAGTTCGCGCGCACGGCGCAGGCCTTTGAATACGGCACCCCGGAATGGGACAAGTTCCACACCCACGCCCGCAACTCCATCGAGTCACTGAACAACCAGATCAAGAGCGGCGGAACCGAAGACATCGAATCCGCCAGCCGCCGGCGCGTCCGAGGATTCGGCGCCGCTCAGATCATCGTCACCATCCTGCTGACGAACTTCAACCTGCGCAAAATTGCTGCCTTCATTAGCGACAAAATCAAAGACGACGCCAAGAAGCACGTCCATGGGGAACCCGCTGTCCGTCTGATTCGCCGACGCGACCGCGAATGGCACAACCCCTACACCGACACCTACCCGGTCGGCGTTATGCGGCCGAACAAGACCAAACACCCTGCATCAGATGAGACCGGCGGACCACCGCTACGGACCTAACCGTCCCGCGACGGTCCACGTACTGCCCGAGAGGGCAAAACACCCAGCATTCGAGACAATCCGACGAGCGCGAAAACACCTGAAAACACGCTCAGCAGCCGAGAAGACAACCACAACTCAAGAATCGCGACCAGAATCGGACGCGAGAAGCCCTTAAACCAGAAATCGCTCCTGAGAATCCTCAGGAGCGATTTCTTTTTGTTTCGACCGGACCGTTTCGTGAACAGTTTCGCGAACGGCCCTGTGTGTCGGGCTGACAGGATTTGAACCTGCGACCCCTTGACCCCCAGTCAAGTGCGCTACCAAGCTGCGCCACAGCCCGCCGCTCCCGCACGCGGTTTCAAGGAACAAAACCAGCAGGAGACAACTCCGATAGCTTACCGCCTTCGGCGGGTGCTCGCGCACCGTTGGCGTCCCGCAATCGCGACGAAGACGGCTCAAGCCGAAAGCGGGAGGTAGGAATGGCACGTGCCGGCTGCCCGAGAGCGCGCGGAAAGGGCTCCCGGCAGATCGTTTCCGGGCCAATCCCCTGACCACGCATAGGAAACCCATAGACCGCGCCCGTAGCGTGACGCGAGGCTGGTCTCGGCCGCTCCCCCAACGAAGGAAAACATGTCCCGCAATAAATCTGACGTCCTGGCGAAAATTAACGTGCCGCTCGCACTCCTGTGGCTGGCCGGGTTCGTCGTCACCGCGGTGGGCTACCTGGTGATGACGTCCTCGAATGCCGCCCAGGCCCAATTCGCCAGTTCGGGCTCGCAGGACTACGCGACGTACTTCACGGCGCAGTCCGGCAGCACTCTCGGCACCACGCTGATGGGCGCCGGCGTGCTCGGGCTCCTTCTGGCGCTGGCTGCGCACGTCAAGACCCGCCCCGCCGAGATCGCTGAAGGCGGCGTGGTCGGCGCGGAGCCGGCTGAGGACTTCTTCGACGATGAACTCGACCTGTCCGGTGACGATCTCGACGCCGACGAGATCAGCGCCGACGACGCACTCGAGACGACCGGCACGGCCGGGACCGACGACGAAGCCGCCGCCCTGGGCGAGGCCGGGGTCGCGCCCGAACTGGAGCCGACGACCGCACGGTGAGCCGCCGAAATGAGCGTGCGGCGAGTTCGGTCCAAAACCCCCGTGCGCCGCCCTGACGCGGTAATTTGAACGCGTGACGCCGAACCCTGAGATCACCATCGCATCCGTCGAGACGGTGCCCTGGGACGACGTGCGCACCGTGTTCGGCAACCGCGGCGACCCGCACCGGTGCTGGTGCCAGTTCTTCAAGCTGCCCAACAAGGCGTGGGAGACCGCGGAACCCGCGCAGTGCGAGCAACTGCTGCAGGAACAGGTGCGCGCCAACGACCCGGCCCCCGGCGTGATCGCGTACCAGGGCGGCGAACCCGTGGGCTGGTGCGCGGTCGAGCCCCGGCCGAACTACCCAAGGCTGCGGCGGGCGAAGGTGGTCACCGAGGGCAGCCGGCAGGATGCCGACGACGCGTCGGTTTGGGCGGTCACCTGCTTCGTCGTGCGGGTCGGTTTTCGCCGGCACGGGATCGCGGCGGACCTGCTGGCCGGCGCGGTCGAGCAGGCGCGCCGGCTCGGCGCCCGGGTGATCGAGGGGTATCCGGTGGACACGGCTGAGCGGGTGAAGGCTCCGGCTGCGGAGTTGTACCACGGGACGGTGTCGTTGTTTCTCGGCGCGGGGTTCGAGGTTGTGGCGCGACCGACGGGTGACCGGGCGGTGATGGAGCTGGTGCTGTAGGGGTCGGGGGTCTCGACAGGCTCGACCACCGGGCCGGGGCTCGTGGTCTCGACAGGCTCGACCACCGGGCGCGTCAGCGGAGCTGGCGCCAGGGCGAATAGTTCGGCACTGACAGAGCGCCGGCGGCCCAACGCCGTTGCAGGGCACGCACGGCCCGGCAGCGCGGGAGGGTGGCTGTGTAGCGAAGCCGTTCCCGCGCGTTCGCGGCGGCGACGGCGGCCTGGGCCGGGGCCGATTGTTCGAGCGTGTAGACCAGGCGCAGGCAGTAATCTCGCGGCAGCAGGGCGCCGGGACCCAAGGTCAACAGGTAACCGGCGCCCTCCGCGGCCGCGTCCTCCGGCCCACGATCACTCGTGTCGAACTCGGCCGAGAAGATCCAGACCAGGCGGCGGTACAGGTGGAGAAGTTGCCCGGCGGTCGGCACGGCCGCCGTGAGCGTCGCGGCCGTCAGGTCGAGTTCGGCGGCGAGGCCGCGGAGAACCTGCTCGGCGCAGAGGGCCCCGGCGGGTTGGGCCCGGCGCTCGGCGTCCGCGGCTGTGGCCAGCCAGTTGGCGGCCCAGCGGTATTGCGCGGCCAGGTGGCGCACGGCGGCCTCGGTGACCTCGGCATCCGCGGTCAGTTCCAGCTCGCAGACCAGGAGTTCGTCGCTGAAGCGGGCCCGCGGCCCCGACAGCGCGCCGGCGATGTCCCGGGCGTCGTCGTGCGACTCGGAGAGGCGCTCCCCCGCGTCCGGGTCGCCCGGTCGGGTCACGGCGTCGGGCAGCACGACTCGCAGCAGCGGGTACTCCTGCAGGGCCGCCGACCACACGGCGCCGCGTGACGCCGGGGCGCCGGCGGCCGAGGCCACCAACACGGTCAGGGGCTCCTGCCGGGCGGAGAAGTGATTGTGCAGGTCGGCGCGCGGCATCTGGTCGTCGGCGCGGGCGCGCCGGGACCGGTTCGGCCAGGCGAGTGGGCGGGCAAGCGGCGAAGCTAGGGACTTTCGCATGGGGACGCATCCTTGACGTGGGACGGTGCACCGGAAGTTCGGGTTCCGGCGGAATGCGCCGGCCCCGCGGTGAGCGAAGCCGACTCAAGGGAATCTAGGGCAGTTCGACGCCGGGCGACACTCCCCCAAGGGGGGAACGGCCGGTCGCACGGTGAAACCGGACGTGCGGGCACGGAAAAGGCCGGGCATCCGTGGACTGAATCCACGGCTGCCCGGCCTCGGCCGGTGCGGCGTTAGCGCTTGCGCTTCTCGCGCACGCGCATGCTGATGTTGATCGGGCTTCCGACGAAGCCGTAGGTCTCGCGCAGGCGGCGCTGGATGAACCGGCGGTAGCCCGGGTCGAGGAACCCGGTGGTGAAGATGACGAAGGTCGGCGGGCGGCTGGAGGCCTGGGTGCCGAACAGGATGCGCGGCTGCTTGCCGCTGCGCACGGGGTGCGGGTGCTCGGCGGCGAGTTCGGCGAGGAACGCGTTGAACTTGCCGGTGGCGATGCGGGTGTCCCACGCTTCGAGCGCGGTCTCCAGCGCCGGAACGAGCTTCTCCATGTGGCGGCCGGTCTTGGCCGAGATGTTCACGCGCGGGGCCCAGGCCACGTGGGCCAGGTCCTGCTCGATCTCACGCTCCAGGTAGCGGCGACGGTCGTCGTCGATCTGGTCCCACTTGTTGAACGCGAGCACCAGCGCACGGCCGGACTCGAGCACCAGGTCGATCACGCGCACGTCCTGCTCGCTGATGACCTCGGTCACGTCGATGAGCACGACGGCGACCTCGGCCTTTTCGAGGGCGGCGCTGGTGCGCAGCGAGGCGTAGAAGTCGGCGCCCTGCGAGAGGTGCACGCGGCGACGGATGCCGGCGGTGTCGACGAAGCGCCACACCCGGCCGCCGAGCTCGACCTGCTCGTCGACCGGGTCGCGGGTGGTGCCGGCGAGCTCGTTGACGACAACGCGCTCCTCGCCGACGACCTTGTTCAGCAGACTGGACTTGCCCACGTTCGGGCGGCCGAGGATGGCCACGCGGCGGGGGCCGCCGACCTCCTGCTTGGCGACGGCGGAGATTTCGGGGAGCTTTTCGAGGATCGCGTCGAGCAGGTCGGCGACGCCGCGACCGTGCAGCGCGGAGACCGGCCAGGGCTGGCCGAGGCCGAGCGCCCACAGGCTGGCCGCTTCGGGCTCCTGGCGGATGTCGTCGACCTTGTTGGCGACGAGGAAGACCGGACGGCCGGCCTTGCGCAGCAGGCGCACGACGGCCTCGTCGGTGGAGGTCGGTCCCACGTTCGCGTCGACGACGAACATGACGACGTCGCAGAGCTCGATGGCCAGTTCGGCCTGGGCGGCGACGGATGCGTCGATGCCCTTGGCGTCGGGCTCCCAGCCGCCGGTGTCGACGAGGCTGAACTTGCGTTCGTGCCATTCGCCCTTGTAGGTGACGCGGTCGCGGGTGACACCGGGGGTGTCCTCCACGACGGCCTCACGGCGGCCGAGGATGCGGTTGACCAATGCGGACTTGCCCACGTTCGGGCGGCCGACAATGGCGATCACCGGCAGGGCCGGCAGGTACTGGATGGCGTCGGGGTCGTCAGTCACCGAGTCGAGAACGTCGAAGTCCTCTTCGTCGAGCTCGTACTCGTTGAGTCCGGTGCGGAGTGCGGCGGCGCGCTGGGTGACCAGGTCTTCATCGAGGTCGTCCAGTCGTGAGACCAGTTCCGTGTCGATGGCTGGGATCGTGTCGTCGAAGTCGTTGTTATTCATGCGAGTTCCTCGCGGCGTGTATTGATGACATCGATGACCGCGTCAATGGTCTGGTCGAAGTCGAGATGGGTGGAGTCGACGGTGATCACACCGTCTGCGGCGCTCATGAATTCGACTACCTGGGAGTCAGCGCGATCCCTCGATCGCAACTGTTCTGCCACGGTTTCAGCCGATTGGGTCGATATTTCCGCAGAGCGCCTAGCCATTCTAGCCTCTTCGGATGCGGTAAGGAGAATGCGCACCTCCGCCTCGGGGGCCACGACGGTGGTGATGTCGCGTCCTTCGATCACCACGCCGGTGCGCGGGGAGCCCGCGGCGATGGTGCGGAACAGCCTGGTGAGGTAGCTGCGCACCTCGGGGATGCGGGCCACGGCGCTGACCGCGGCCGACACCTCCGGCTCCCGGATCGCGTCGGTGACGACCGTGTCGCCCACCTGCACGTAGTACCGGTCGGGTTCGATCCCGATCGAGTAGTCGAAGCCGCCGAGCGCGGCGATGACCGCCGGCGCGTCAGCGGGGTCGATCTTTTTCGAGAGCACGTACCAGGCCAGGGCCCGGTAGGCGGCGCCGGTGTCGAGGTAGTCGAAGCCGAGGCGGCGGGCGACGGCGCGGCTGACGCTGGACTTGCCGCTGCCGGCCGGCCCGTCGATCGCGACCAGGTGGGGGCGGGAATGACGACCCATAGTTCTAACCAGCAATCCGCCAGCCGCGGGCGGCCAGCTCTTCGGTGAGGCGGGAAACCGCCTCGGGGAGAACGGAAATTTCGGCCAGGCCCAGCTGGGCGCCCGGCGAGTGTTCGAGCCGCAGGTCTTCGAGGTTCACACCGACCTCGCCGATCTCGGCCAGCAGCCGGGCCAGCTGGCCCGGGGTGTCGTCGACCATCACGATCAGCGACACGAACCGGCGGTCCTGGCCGTGCTTGCCGGGCAGCCGGGCCACCCCGGCGTTGCCGCCGGAGAGTTCCTCGGCGACCTTGCGCCGTGCGCCGGGCGCGGCCGGGTCGGCGAGGGCGTCGATGAACCGGTCGAGGTCGTCGCGGTAGGCGAGCAGGATGTCCCGCACGGGCTGGGCGTTCGCGCCGAGGATCTGCACCCACAGTTCGGGGTCGCTGGCCGCGACCCGGGTCACGTCGCGCAGGCCCTGGCCGGCGAGGTTGAGGGCGGAGCCGGGGGCATCCGTCAACCGGCGGGCCATGATCGTGGAGACGACCTGGGGAACGTGGGAGATCAGGGCGACGCCGCGGTCGTGCTCTTCGGGGCTCATTTCGACCAGGATCGCGCCGAGGTCGAGGATAAGGTCGTCGATCGCGGTGGCCTGCTGGTAGCTGATCGCGTCGTGCGCGGCGACGACCCAGGGCCGGCCGACGAACAGGTCGGCGCGGCCGGCGAGCGGTCCCCCGCGTTCCCGGCCGGCCAGCGGGTGCGAGCCGATGTAGCGGGACACGTCGGCGCCGCGGGCACGCAGTTCGGCGAGGGGCGCGAGTTTGACGCTCGCGACATCCGTCACGATCGCCTGCGGGAACGCCTCCAGCTCGCGGGCGACGATCTCGGCGGTCACGTCGGGGGGAACGCAGACGACGATCAGCTGGGGCGCATCGCCGGGGGCTGCGACCCGGCCGGCGCCGTAATCGACGGCGATGCTCAGGTTGGTCGGCGACGCGTCGGCGAGGATCACGTCGATGCCCCGGTTGCGCAGGCCGAGGCCGATGCTGGTGCCCAGCAGGCCCGCGCCGACGACGCGCACCGGTCCGATCAGTCGACTCTCGACCATGGTGGTTCTCCTGGTGTTCGGAACTAGTCCTTGGTTTCGGCGCGGGACACGGTGAGCAGCTGGCCCAGTTCCGCCTTGGTCAGGTCGCGCACGTCGCCGACCCGAAGGGTGCCGAGGTGCAGCGGGCCGAACTGGCGGCGCACGAGGTCGACGACGGGGTGGCCGACGGCCTCCATCATGCGGCGCACGATCCGGTTGCGGCCGGAGTGCAGGGTGAGCTCGACCAGGCTGAAGCCGTCGCCGGGAGGGCTGGTCAGGATGCGGGCCTTGTCGGCGGAGATGGGGCCGTCGTCGAGTTCGATGCCGCTCTGCAGCAGGCCGATGGTCTGCGCGGACACGCGGCCCTCCACCTTGGCGATGTAGGTCTTGGTGACGCCGAACGAGGGGTGCGCGAGCACGTGCGCGAGGTCACCGTCGTTGGTGAGGATGAGCAGGCCGCTGGTCATCGCGTCGAGGCGGCCGACGTTGAAGAGGCGTTCCTCGAACTGGTCGGTGAACTCGCGCAGGTCGGGGCGGCCGCTCTCGTCCTGCATGGAGGAGACCACACCGACGGGCTTGTTGAGCATCACGTAGCGGCGGGTGGTGTCCAGCTGCACGGCGATGTTGTCCACGGCGATCTTGTCGGTGTCGGGGTGGATGCGACGGCCGAGTTCGGTGACGACCTTGCCGTTCACGCGCACCCGGCCGGCGGCGATCAGGTCTTCGGAGACGCGGCGGGAGGCGACGCCGGCGGAGGCCATGACCTTTTGCAGGCGCACGCCGTCAGCGGCGGCATCCGGGTTGGTCGGGGTGCCCTGGGGGTCGGTGGTCATGGAAGATCCTCAAATCCGTCTGCGCCGTCTGCGAGCAGGGGCGAAATGTATGGCAACTCGTCCAGCGAGTTGATTCCAAGCTGGCTGAGCAATAGGTCGGTGGTGGCGTAGTTGATCGCGCCGGTCTCGCTGTCGGTGAAGGCCTCGGTGATCAAACCTCGACCCAGGAGGGTGCGCACGACCGAGTCAACATTAACGGCCCGAATCGAGGCTACAGCGCCGCGGCTGATTGGTTGCTTGTACGCGATCACGGCGAGGGTCTCG
Source organism: Cryobacterium sp. MP_M3 (assembly GCF_015752155.1). Lineage (GTDB taxonomy): Bacteria > Actinomycetota > Actinomycetes > Actinomycetales > Microbacteriaceae > Cryobacterium. Next base: position 27,075 of record NZ_JADOVI010000021.1, read on the forward strand.
AGGGCGGCCTGGGACAGCCGGCTCGGGTTCTGGGTGAGCACGAAATCGGCGACGACCAGGTCGTATTCGGGACGCACGTAGATGCGCCAGCCGCCGGCGACTTCGCGCAGTTCGAAACCGCGGCGCACGGTGCCCGCGACGCCGTCGAAGTCCGCGACGAGGCGGGCGATGGCGGCCTTGACCTCTTTCAGGGGCCGGTCGACGGCCGTGGCCAGGTGGATCAGGCTCTGCGGTTCGTCGGCGACCATGAGCAGGGCCTCGAGTTTGCGCTCGATCGGGGCAAGCCCACCCCCGGCATCCGGAACGGTGCCGGCCAGGGCCGGGCCGGTTGCCAGGTCGGTTGCCGGACCGGTTTCCAGGTCGGCGGTGGGGTCGCTGGTGTGCACGGCGTCAAGCGTCATAGTCGGCTCCGAGGTCGGCGAGGTTGGCTTCGGACCAGTTTTCGGCGCTCCAGTGCAGGCTGAGGTCGCCGAGCGGTTCGAGCTGGTCGAAGGAGATGGCGCCGTGCCGGTAGAGCTCCAGCACGGCCAGGAAACGGGCGATCACGACGCCCTTGAGTTCGGCGCCGACGATGAGTTCGCGGAAGGTGAGGGTCTCCCCCGGGCGCAGCATCGACACGATGTAGGCCGCCTGTTCCCGGATGCTCACCAGCGGCGCGTGCAGGTGGTCCAGTCCCACGGTGGGCAGCTCCCGCGGGGTGAGCGCGAGCGCCGCGAGGGCGGCGAAGTCGCCGAGGGAGAGGGTCCAGACCAGTTCGGGCGTCTGCGCGCGGTACTTCTCCTCGAGCCGCACCGAGCGCACGTGCCGGGTGGCCTCGGTGTCCATCCGGCCGAGGAACCAGGCCGAGGCGGTCTTGAACGCGCGGTACTGCAGCAGGCGGGCGAACAGCAGGTCGCGGGCCTCGAGCAGGGCCACGTCCTCCGCGTCGACGAGTTCGCCCTGCGGCAGGAGCCCCGCGACCTTGAGGTCAAGCAGGGTCGCGGCGACGACGAGGAACTGGGTTGCCTGGTCGAGTTCTTCGGTCTGGTCGAGCCCGCGCAGGTAGCCGATGAACTCGTCGGTGACCTGGCTGAGCGAGATCTCGGTGATGTCGAGCTCGTGCTTGCTGATCAGGCTGAGCAGCAGGTCGAACGGGCCCTCGAAGTTGCCGAGGGCAACCGAGAATGGTTTCGGAGCGGCCGCGTCAGGCGACGGCGCCACGCTGGATCAGTTCCCGCGCCGCCTGCTTGTACGCCTTGGCTGCCGCGTGCTCTGGCGCGAACTCGGTGATCGGAACACCGGCGACGGATGCGTCGGGGAACTTGACCGTGCGGCCGATGACGGTCTCGAGCACGCTGTCGCCGAACGCGTCGACGACCCGCTCGAGCACCTCGCGGGAGTGCAGGGTGCGGGAGTCGTACATCGTGGCGAGGATGCCGTCCAGTTCGATGGCCGGGTTGAGCCGGTCGCGCACCTTGTCGATGGTCTCGATCAGGAGGGCGACGCCGCGCAGGGCGAAGAACTCGCACTCGAGCGGGATGAGCACGCCGTGGCTCGCGGTCAGCGCGTTCACGGTGAGGATGCCGAGCGAGGGCTGGCAGTCGATCAGGATGACGTCGTAGTCGCCGGAGACCTTGCGCAGCACCCGGGCGAGGATCTGCTCGCGGGCGACCTCGTTGACGAGGTGCACCTCCGCGGCGGACAGGTCGATGTTGGCCGGGATGATGTCGAGGTTCTCGACCGAGGTCTTCTGGATGGCGTCGCTCGGGTTGACCGAGCCGCTCAGCAGCAGGTCGTAGATGGTGGTGACGTCGTGCGTCGGCACGCCGAGGCCGGCCGAGAGCGCGCCCTGCGGGTCGAAGTCGATGGCGAGCACGCGGCGGCCGTATGCGGCCAGGGCGGCACCCAGGTTGATGGTGGTCGTGGTCTTGCCCACGCCGCCCTTCTGGTTGCACAGCGAGATGATCCGCGCGGGGCCGTGGCTCTTGAGGGGCTCCGGCTCGTCGAATTCGCGTTTCGGGCGCCCGGTAGCACCTACTGGTACGTCCTCGAAACCGGGGAGTAGTATCCGGTCACCCTGCTTACGCGCCACTGAGATGTCCTCGATCCGTCCTGCACCCATCACTGTGTCGAGTGTAGCGAGCGGATCGGCTCCCGCTCGCAAGGATCGCCGAAAAGCGCCGCTCCAGCCCCGATCCGGTTGGTCAGCGGGCGCGCGGGTGCGCCGTCGTGTACATGTCGCGCAGGGTGTCGACGGTGACCAGGGTGTAGATCTGGGTCGTCGCGACCGACGAATGCCCGAGCAGCTCCTGCACGACCCGCACGTCGGCGCCGCCGGCGAGCAGGTGGGTGGCGAAGGAATGCCGGAGCGTGTGCGGCGACACGTGCCCGTCCAGGCCCGCACGCTCCGCGGCGGCCCGGATGATCAGCCACGCGTTCTGCCGGCTCACCCGCTGGCCGCGGAGGCCGAGGAACAGCGCGGGAGTGGCCTTGCCGCGCCCGGAGAGCAGCGGCCTGGCCCGCACCAGGTATGCATCGATGGCCTTCCGGGCGAAACTGCCGACCGGCACGATCCGCTGCTTGTCGCCCTTGCCGGTGAGCCGCACGACATCCTGCTCGAGCACATCGTCCACGTTGAGGTTCACCGCCTCGGAGACCCGGGCGCCCGTGGCGTAGAGCAGTTCGAGCAGGGCCTTGTCCCGCAGCGCCTGCACGTCGTCGCCGTCGGTGGCGTCGAGCAGCGCGGTCACCTGTTCGATCGAGATGGCCTTGGGCAGCCGGGTGCCGAGCTTGGGCCGTTTCGACTCGTGCGCGACATCCGTTTCGACCGTGCCCTCTTCGAGCAGGAACCGGTGGAATCCGCGCACGGTCGAGAGGATGCGCGCGATCGACGCCGCCGTCAGCGGCGACTCCTCGCGCAGGCCGAGGAACCGCACGAACTCGGACACGTGCAGCGAGGTGATCGCCCGCAGGTCGGTGAGCTCGTGCCCGGCGAGCCAGCCGGCGTAAATGACGAGGTCCCTCCGGTACGCGGCGACCGTGTTGGCGCTCAGCGCGCGTTCGATGGCGACATGCCGCAGGTACGAATCCACAGCCGCCGCGACGTTCACACCGAGTGGTCCCAGTTGACCGGATGCCGCGGCCACGGGGTGTCCGCGGCGGCCAGCGAGTTCCAGCCGCGGGCCCGGGACGCGTGGGCGGCGAGCACGCCGATCACGAGCGACGGGTTCTGCAGCCGGCGGGCGAGCACGGCGTCGACGCAGTCGTCCAGCGGCACCCAGCGGATCTCGATGTCGGCTTCCTCTTCGGTGCGTTCGAACGCGTCGGAGGAGGCGGCCAGGCCGCGGGCCAGGTAGATCCGGATGACCTCGTTGCTGCCGCCCGGCGAGGTGTAGAACTCGCTGAGCACGTCCCAGTCGGCGGCGGTGACGTCGGCCTCCTCGGCGAGCTCGCGCTGCGCCCCGACCCGCGGGTGTTCCCCGTCTTCGTCGAGCAGCCCGGCGGGGAGTTCCCACTCCCGGGCGCGCACGGGGTGCCGGTACTGCTTGATCAGCAGCACCCGATCCTCGTCGTCGAGGGCGAGGATCGCGACGGCGCCGGGGTGGTCGAGGTACTCGCGCACGATCCCGGAGCCGGCGTAGTCGAACGTGTCGCGGCGCACGTCCCAGACCTTGCCGTCGAAGACGATCCCGGTGTCGGTGACGGGCGCGAACGCGAACTCGTCGGCGAGCAGCGCCGGGGACGCCGCGCCGTCGGTGTTCTCGGCGTTCAGCGCGGTGTCGACCAAGGCCTAGGCCTCGACCTTGACCTCAACCTCGAACAGGCGGCTGGCCTGCTGGCGATCGAGGGCCGCGCCGATCAGGCCGCGGAACAGCGGATGCGCGTGGCTCGGCCGGCTGCGCAGCTCGGGGTGAGCCTGCGTGCCGACGTAGAACGGGTGCTCCTCGCGCCTCAGCTCGACGTACTCGACCAGGTGGCGGTCGGGTGAGGTTCCGGAGAACCACATGCCGGCATCCGCGATCTGTTCCCGGAACGCGTTGTTCACCTCGTAGCGGTGACGGTGCCGCTCGGAGGCCTCAGGGGCCCCGTAGAGCTCGGAAACGAGCGAACCCTCGGCGAGGGTGGCCGGGTAGAGGCCGAGGCGCATGGTGCCGCCCAGGTCGCCGCCGGCGATGATCTCGACCTGCTCCTCCATGGTCGCGATCACGGGGAACTCGGTTTCCGGGTCGAACTCGGAGGAGGAGGCGCCGATCAGGCCGGCCTTGTTGCGGGCGTATTCGATCACCATGCACTGCAGGCCGAGGCAGAGGCCGAGCACGGGGATCCCGTTTTCCCGGGCGAACCGCAGGGCGCCGAGCTTGCCCTCGATGCCGCGCACACCGAAACCGCCGGGCACGCAGATGCCGTCGAGTTCGCTGAGGAGGCGGGTCGCACCCTCGGCGGTCTCGCATTCGTCGGAGGCGATCCAGTTGATCTTGACCTTGGTCTCGTTGGCGAACCCGCCGGCGCGGAGGGCCTCGGTCACCGAGAGGTAGGCGTCGGGAAGGTCGATGTACTTGCCGACCAGGCCGATGGTGACCTCGTGCTTGGGCTCGCGCACGGCGTCGAGCACCTTCTGCCAGGCGGTCCAGTCGACCTTGGTGACCGGGAGATCGAGGAGGTCGGTGATGTACCGATCCAGACCCTGGTCGTGCAGCATGGTGGGGATCTCGTAGATGCTGGGCACGTCGATCGCGTTGACGACGGCGTCTTCGTCGACGTCGCACATGAGCGCGATCTTGCGCTTGTTCGACTCGGAGACGGGCCGGTCGCTGCGCAGCACGAGCGCGTCGGGCTGGATTCCGATCGAGCGGAGGGCGGCGACGGAGTGCTGGGTCGGCTTGGTCTTCTGCTCGCCGGAGGCCGCCATGAACGGCACCAGGGACACGTGCACGAAGAAGACGTTCTTGCGGCCGAGCTCGTGGCGCACCTGGCGGGCGGCCTCGAGGAACGGCTGGGACTCGATATCGCCGACGGTGCCGCCGATCTCGGTGATGATCACGTCGGGGCGCGGCTCGTCGTCGGCCTGGAGACGCATCCGGCGCTTGATCTCGTCGGTGATGTGCGGGATGACCTGCACGGTGTCACCGAGGTACTCGCCACGGCGTTCCTTGGCGATCACCTGTGAGTAGACCTGGCCGGTCGTGACGTTGGCGGCCTGGTTGAGGTTGATGTCCAGGAACCGCTCGTAGTGGCCGATGTCGAGGTCGGTCTCGGCGCCGTCGTCGGTCACGAAGACCTCGCCGTGCTGGAACGGGTTCATCGTGCCCGGGTCAACGTTGAGATAGGGATCGAGCTTCTGCATGACGACGCGCAGACCGCTGGCCGTCAGAAGATTGCCGAGGCTTGCCGCCGTCAGGCCCTTGCCCAGTGAGGAAACAACACCACCGGTGACGAAGATGTGCTTGACCGTCGGATTGGGATCGGTGCTGTCTGATTTGTCCGTGCTTTTATTTTCCACCACGGGCTTCGACTCTATCACTGTGGGTTGACCTATCCGTTGGCGCGGGCGAGGGAAATGAGCTCACGGGCGTGCTCGAGCCCGCTCGCGGAATCGGGCAGCCCGGAGAGGAGCCGGGCCATCTCGGCGGCCCGTTCGTCGCCGTGCAGCTGACGCACGCTGCTGGCCGTGACGGCGCCGTCGCTGTCCTTGACGACGCTGAGGTGGTTGCCGGCGAACGCCGCCACCTGGGCGAGGTGGGTGACCACGATCACCTGGGCGGTCTCGGCGAGCCGGGCGAGTCGACGGCCGATCTCGATCGCCGCCGCCCCGCCGACTCCGGCATCGACCTCGTCGAAGACGAACGTGGGCACCGGGTCGGTCGCGTTGATGACAACCTCGATCGCGAGCATCACCCGGGAGAGTTCGCCGCCGGATGCCCCGCGCGCCAGGGTGCGCGGCTCGGCGCCGGCGTGCGGTCGCAGCAGGATCCGCACGAGGTCGCGGCCCGTGGCGGTGATCTCCGGCCGGCTGTCGATCTCGACGACGAGGGCGGCATCCGGCATGGCCAGGGCGCCCAGTTCGGCGGTGACGGCCGTTCCGAGGCGTTCGGCGGCGGCGAGACGGATGCCGGTGAGCCGGTCGGCGAGCTCCTCCACGACCAGCCGGTCGGCATCGGTCTCGGCGCGGAGGGCGTCGATGCGGTCGGTGTCGCTGTCCAGTTCGAGCAGCCGGGCGCTGCCGGTGTCGAGGAAGTCGATGGCTTCGTCGAGGCCGCCGTCGTATTTGCGGGCCAGCGCGGTGAGGACCGCCCGGCGTTCCTGCACGACCTCGAGTTCGCGGGCGCCGTCGGCGTCGAGGCCGGCGAGGTAGCTGGAGAGCTGGGCGGCGACGTCGGCGACGACGAAGCCGGCTTCCGCGAGGGCCGCGGCCATCGGAGGCAGGGCCGGGTCGTGCTCGCCGGCCCGTTCGAGCTGGCGGCGGGCGGAGTCGAGCAGGGCGACGGCATCCGGGAGCCCGTCGGGGTTCTCCTCGGCGGAGAGGAACTCGCGCGCCTGCGCGGCCGCGACCCGGAGCTCTTCCAGGTTGCCGAGGCGTTCGGCGCGCGCGGCCAGTTCGTCGTCTTCGCCGCCCTGGGGTGCGACCTGTTCGATCTCGTCGATCGCGTCGCGGAGCTCGACGGCTTCCTGGCTGCGCTGGTCCTGCTCGTCGACGAGCAGGGACAGTTCGCCCTGGCGGTCCTGCCAGCGGTGGAAGACCTCCGTGAACCGGCCGAGGGTGTCGGCGAGCTCGGGGCCGGCGAACCGGTCGAGCGCCGCGCGCTGTGCCGTCGCCGAGCGCAGGCGCACCTGGTCGGACTGGCCGTGCACGACGACGAGGTCGCCGCCGAGGTCGCTGAGCACGCTCGCGGGGGCGCCGCGCCCGCCGACGACGGCCCGGCTGCGGCCCTCGGCGGAGACCGAGCGGCTGAGGATGAGTTCGCCGCCGTCGAGGTCTCCCCCGGCGTCCCGCACCCGGCTGGCGACGGCGCCGTCGGCGGGGATCAACCAGCGGCCCTCGACCCAGGTCTGGGCCTGGCCCTGGCGCACGAGCCCGGGGTCGGCGCGTTCGCCGAGCAGCAGGCCGAGCGCCGTGACGACCATGGTCTTGCCTGCGCCGGTCTCACCGGTGACCGCGGTGAACCCCGGGCCGAGCGGCAGGGTCGCCTCGGCGATCACGCCGAGGTCCCTGATGATGAGTTCGTCGATCATGACCGGGGCCCGCTCCCGCTCCGCACTCGGGACTCGGTCAGGGGCTCACTCACGCCCGACCGGGCCTCTCCAGCCGGTGACCGGCAGGTTGAACTTGTTCACCAGGCGGTCGGTGAACGGGCCGCTGTGCAGCCGGGCCAGGCGCACCGGGATGGGCGAGCGGCGCACGATCACGCGCGCCCCGGGCGGGAGGTCGTGCACGCGGCGCCCGTCGGCGCAGAGCACGGCGGCGGCGCCGGTGCGGGCGACGACCTCGACGGCCAGGGACGAGTCCGGGCCGACGACGAGCGGGCGGGCGAAGAGGGCGTGCGCGCTGAGCGGCACGAGCAGCAGGGCGTCCAGGCTCGGCCAGACGATCGGGCCGCCGGCGGAGAACGCGTAGGCGGTCGACCCGGTGGGCGTGGACATGACCACGCCGTCGCAGCCGAAGGAGGACAGCGGGCGGCCGTCGACCTCGATGACGACCTCGAGCATCCGTTCCCGGCTGGCCTTCTCGACCGTGGCCTCGTTCAGCGCCCAGGTCTCGTAGATGACATCGTCGCCGACCTTGACCCGCACGTTGAGGGCCATCCGCTCCTCGACCAGGTAGTCGCGGGACAGGGCGCGGCGCACGGCCTCGCCGAGGTCGTCGCGCTCGCTCTCGGCGAGGAAGCCGACGTGGCCGAGGTTGATTCCGAGCAGAGGGGCGGAGCAGCCGCGCACGATCTCCGCGGCGCGGAGGATGGTGCCGTCGCCGCCGAGCACGATGACGAGCTCGAGGTCGGTGACATCGACCGTTTCGTGCAGGATGGCCAGCTGGCCGTCGAGGGTCGGGCAGGAGGCGAGCAGGTCGGCGCGTTCGTTGAGGGCGAGCACGGGCACCGCGCCGGCGGCGAGCAACTGCTCGCACACGGTGACGGCCGCCTCGAGGGAATCCTGCCGCCCGGTGTGCGCGACGACGAGGATGTGGCGTGCTGCAGTCATGTCGTCAGGCTCCCACCAGTGCCGTTGTGCGGTCGATCCATTCTGTCGGATTCGTGCCCACGTCGCGGCTCAGCCAGCAGAGGTACTCCCGGTTGCCGGCACCGCCGGCGATCGGCGACGCGATCAGGCCGTTCGTGCGCAGGCCCAGGTCCCAGGCCGCCCAGAGCACGCCGGCGATGGCGTCGGCGCGCAGGCCGGCGTCGTGCACGATGCCTTCGCGGATGCTGCCCTTGCCGACCTCGAATTGCGGTTTGATCAGCAGCACGAAGTCGGCGCCCTGTGCGGCGGTGGCGACGAGGGCCGGCAGAACCATCGGCAGGGAGATGAAGGAGAGGTCGGCGACCACCAGGTCGGCCTGGGTGTCGACGCCGGATGCCGCGGCGAGCGACTCGGCGGTGGAGTAGCGCAGGTTGAAGCCCTCGACGAGCGTGAGCCGGGGTTCGGTGGCCAGAAGCGGCGCGAGCTGGCCGTGGCCCACGTCGACGGCGAGCACGCGGGCGGCACCGCGTTCGAGCAGCACCTGGCTGAACCCGCCGGTGGACGCCCCGGCATCGAGCACGGTGCGGCCCGTCACCGGCAGGGCGAAGGCGTCGAGCGCGGCGATGAGCTTGTGGGCCCCGCGGCTGACGTAGTGGTCGGTCGCGGCCACCTCGATCAGCTGCGTGCCCCGCACCTTGGCGGATGCCTTGACGACCGGCTTGCCGTCGACCGTGACGAGTCCGCCGGTGATCAGCTGCGCGGCCACCGTGCGGGAGCGGGCCAGGCCGCGCTCGGCGAGGGCGGTGTCGAGGCGCTGGTCGGGAGCACGCTCGGGCAGGAAGGCGCCGGGCGGGGCCTGCTCGGGCTCGCCCTGGCCGTCCTGCGGCTGGCCGGCATCCGGCTGGTTCATTGGTTCAGGCGCGGTGGACCCGGCCTGGCTGTCGTCGTTCATCGGGTTCCCGGTCATGCGTCGGCCGATCGCGGAACGTCGCCGCCCTCGAGGTGATCGCGCAGACGGTCGTGCAGTTGCACGTACGCCGAGGCGCGCTCCTCGAGCGGCTGGTTCTCTATCGCGTCGAGTGTGGAAACGAACTCCGCCGGCTCGCTGATCGAAGCGTCGGTCGACGGAGTGCGCGGCGCGGGCGCCGGTCTCGGCGTCGGGGTGGAGTGCTCTGTCACGCCTCCAACGTTACCGTCAGAGATACAGTCGCTCCGGAACATTCAGCCCGTAGATCGGGCGCCCGGAGGCCCAGATCACGGCGCAGGCGGCGCGGAGCAGGTTGATCGCACCGTCACCTTCGGCGACGACCTCGACATCCGCGCCGCGCAGGCGCACCGTGGCGCCGTCGACGGTGGCCGAGGTGCCGTCCTTGGAGAACACGGTCTCCGGATACGGCTCGTGCAGCTGGCGCAGGTCGTCGAGGATGTAGCGGGGCCGGGAGGCGGCGTCGGCCGCGAGGGCCTGTTTCGCCTTGTCGATCCCGGTGAGCACGAGCACTGCGGGGATGCCGGCCCGGTTCGCGCCGAGGATGTCGGTGTCGAGGCGATCGCCGATGAACAGGGGCTGGCCGGCGCCGAACCGGTTGACGGCCTCAGTGAAGATGGCGACCTCCGGTTTGCCGGCCACGATCGGCAGGCGCCCGACCGCGGTGTGCACGGCCGAGACGAGGGTGCCGTTTCCGGGCGCGATGCCGCGGGCCACGGGGATGGTCCAGTCGGTGTTCGTGGCGATCCAGGGGATCTCGACGCCGTCGGCCCGCGGGTGCAGCGCGAACGCGGCCTCGGCGAGGTCCTTCCAGCCGAGGTCGGGCGAGAAGCCCTGGATGACGGCGGCCGGCTGGTCGTCGGCCGATCGGGTGACGGCGAAGCCGCCCTTCTCGACCTCGACGACGAGACCCTCGCCGCCGATCACGAGCACGAGCGCGCCCGCAGGCACCTCGTCGGCCAGGAGGCGCACGGCGGCCTGCGGTGAGGTGACGACATCCGTCGCCACCGCCCCGAGGCCGAGCTCGCTCAGGTGGTCGGCGACGGTCTGGTCGGTGCGCGACGCGTTGTTGGTGAGGTAGCCCACCCGCATGGTCTCGGCCGCGCGGTTGAGGCTCTCCACCGCGAACGGGATCGCGCCCGGGCCGGTGTAGACGACACCGTCGAGGTCAGCGAGCACCACGTCGACGCCGGACAGCGGGGTCTTCGGCTCAGCCACGCGGCGACGCCTCAGCATCCTGCTCCTCGTCGTCGCCGGTGGTCGAGCTTGTCGAGACCTCCCCATCGGTGTCCTGCTCGTCGTCGTCGAACTCCTCGTCGTCGAACTCGTCGTCCTCGATCTCGAGGATCTCGATGGTCTCGTCCGCATCCGACGCGCCTGACACGGCCGCATCTGCGCGCTCGGCGCGTTCGGTCCAGAGTTCGGCCTCGTCTTCACGGCCGAGCTCTTCGAGCACCTCGGCGTAGGCGGCGAACAGCTCGGCGCTGTAGGAGAACGCGGTCTTCGGGTCCAGCTGCGGAATCTCGAGTTCGCTCAGCGCGGCCTCGGTCTCCCCCAGGTCGAGACGGGCGCCCGACATCGCAATGGCCAGGGCCACCTGAACGGATGCCGGCAGGGTCGCCCGGTCGACGGACCGGCCCAACTCGAGCGCGCGGTCGGGGCGTCCGACGCCGCGTTCGCTGTCCACCATCAGGGGAAGCTGGTCGTTGGAGCCGGAGATCCTCCGGTAGGTGCGCAGTTCGCGCAGGGCGAGGGCGAAGTCGCCGGTCGCGTAGGCGGTGATCGCCAGGCTCTCGCGCACCACGGCGATGCGGCCGGCCCGACGGGCGGCCGACATGACGTGGCGGTGAGCCAGCTCCGGATCCTCGTCGATGACGCGGGCGGCCATGGCGAGGTGACGGCCGACGGCCTCCGCGTTGTCCTTGCTCAGGGTCTTGAGCTCGTTGCGGGCAATCCGGTCGAGGTCCTGCGACGTGATGTCGTCGGGAAGTTCCGGGTCATCGTGGCGGGGACGCACCGAACGCAGCTCACGCTGCATGCGCTGCTCCTCGGTCATCTCCTCTTCGACGACGCGAGCGTCACGATCCCCGCGCGCCGGAGCGCCCTCGCGGGTCCACAGCTTCTTGCCGGCGTCACGCGGGGCGCCGGCACGGTTCGGCGATCCGCCGCGCTGCGTGGCATTGCCCCACGGCTTGCGGTCGCCATCCGTGCGGGGGCGCTCGGTGCGTTCGCCGTCCTTGGCCCAGGGCTTGCGCTCGGCACCACCGGACGGACGGTCGGAGTTGCCACGGTACGGAGCCCGCTCGCCATCCTTCGCCCACGGCTTGCGCTCGGCACCACCGGATGGACGATCGGAATTGCCGCGGTACGGAGGACGCTCGCCACCCTGCTGCGGGCGGTCGGAGTTGCCACGGTACGGGGGACGTTCGCCGCCACCGGACGGACGGTCGGAGTTGCCACGGTACGGAGCCCGCTCGCCATCCTTCGCCCACGGCTTGCGCTCGGCACCGCCGGACGGACGCTCGGAATTGCCACGGTACGGGGGACGCTCGCCACCACCGGACGAACGGTCGGAATTGCCACGGAACGGAGCCCGCTCGCCATCCTTCGCCCACGGCTTGCGCTCAGCGCCACCGGACGGACGATCGGAATTGCCGCCGTACGGAGCCCGCTCGCCACCCTGCTGCGGACGGTCGGAGTTCCCACGGTAAGGGGGACGCTCGCCATCACGCTGCGGGCGATCAGAGTTCCCGCGGTACGGAGGACGCTCGCCATCACGCTGGGGACGGTCAGAGTTCCCACGGTACGGAGGACGCTCGCCATCACGCTGAGGGCGATCGGAGTTCCCACGGTACGGAGGACGCTCGCCACCCTGCTGCGGGCGATCGGAGTTGCCACGGTAGGGAGGACGCTCGCCACCCTGCTGCGGGCGATCGGAATTGCCACGATAGGGCGCACGCTCACCGCCGCCGCTCTGGGCGCGGTCGTTGCGACCCTGATAACCGCCGGAGCCGCGTGCGCCACCCGCGGGAGGACCGGACTGGCGATTGTCGCCGCCGCGTCCGCCCTGAGGCCGGCCACCCTGATTGCCGCCGGAACGCCGGTCGTCCCGGCCGCCGTTTCGTGCGTCGTCTCCGTGCGTACCTGTAGGGCTCACTGTGTCTCCTGTGTAATTGGTCTGCCTTTTCGACTGCCTTGAACAGCGTAAGGCTTAACGCAAAATGGCCACCCATCGGGTGGCCATTTCGCTTGTTGCTAAGTTAAGTCCGGCGGTGTCCTACTCTCCCACAGGGTCCCCCCTGCAGT
>NZ_JADOVI010000022.1 GCF_015752155.1 Cryobacterium sp. MP_M3
CAAATCCGACAACCGGCGATCAGAGACCGGCTTCACCCACCCCGTACGCGCCATACCCCCAACGTAACACGGGCAAGCTTAACTGAACGGTATTGGGGCTTGCCTCAACGCGCAGTCCGGTGGCAGTCTCAATCTCCGCCTCCGCGAGCAGCCGTTTGACCAGGCTGGTCTTGCCCGAGCTGTAGTCGCCGACGACCACCACCCTTGGCGGGCTGTCAAGGAGGCTCTGAGCGGCCGCGATACCCGCTTGCGTCTGCTCGTCCAGGAACTCCGACGAGTAGGCACTCCCAAGCCACTGCCTGATCAGCGGGATACGTTCAGCCCGAAATCTCCCCGTGAGGTACGCGGCAAACTCGGCGCGAGCCGCTTTCCCCGCTCTTTCAAGACGCTCGCGATCAACTTGCGAAAGGTCAGCGGCATCGCTCGCGTCGTCTGTATTACCCACCCAGTCCTCCCCGAGGAGCAGGGAACTCGCGGTGGAGGCGCGCCGGGCATCGCTGAGCGTAAGCACTCTCTCAACGGCACGCTGAATCACCTCGGCGGGTGATTTCGTCGGAGTCTGGCTGTCTGCCTGCGCGCGCAGCCACGCAGCCTCCTCGATGAGGATTTGGCTTCCGCGGCGGGTGTGGAGCGCGTCGCTCAGTAGCTCCGCCAGACGCTCGCCCGCACGTGAGCGGGAGGTAACCAGGATTCTCGCGAGTTGATCCGTCTCGCACTCGTCGAAGAATGCGTTGACAACTGCGCGGCCTTCGGCCACGGCTGACGCGCGTGCGCCGACGCGCTTCTCCTCGGCCCGTTTGCGGGTTCGCTTTCCGAACGCGTTAAGAACAGCACTGAGGATTCCGAGGCCAGCGAATATCGCCGCCGCGCTCCACCCAGCGGGATTCCAGAAGTTGGTCAACGCAATGACACCGAGGATGGCACTCGCAGTGCCGGACAGGAGGCCGGTTGCCTTGAGAACGTTCGCAACCCGGCGTCGGTTGATGCCGGTATTCCCGAGTACTTCAGATCGGGCTCGGTTGATCAGGTTGACATCAATACTTGCGTTGATCCCCGCGAGGTGCAGGTTGTCCGCCACGAACTCGCCTGCCTGACTAGCGACTGTCGCGACTGTCTTTGCGAGCGGGGCGATGTCGAAGACACGACGGTCGAATTCGGCATCCGAGACACGCTTCTTGGATTCGAATGCGTTGAGGATCAGATCCTCTGCAGCGTGCAGCGACTTCACTCGATGCGGGTAGAGATGCGATCGCAGTAGGTGTCGCGCGTGACCTTCAATGCGACCCGAGACGGATGCTGTGAAGGGCTCGCGCCGGGCCGCTTCCAGCAGGGTGAGCAGGTCTGCGCCGTCGCGCGTTCCGGGTAGGTCGCTGCGCCAGGCGTCATTCGGGTATCCGAGAACGCTGAGCCACTCAGCCACGACCCGCTCGATCGCGGCCCCCCGCGCTTGCTGCTCGCCCGCGACACGTTCGACCTCGCCCGCCCACTCTCGCAGGCAAGCCTGAAGGCCCTCGCGTAGCGTGGCGAGCCGCAGATCCGCAGCACCCTCGACGATGCACGCAGCGATCAGTTCCTCGAGGACCGGAAGGTTCGACCAGCGGTTGAGGTAGTCGAGCCCATACGCGGAGTGGTTCGCCTCCAAGTCGATAGCCCCAGGCCCGGTGAAGGGAGTTGACGCGCGAGCAAAAAGGGCGCGCTGCGAGTTAATGGCAACGACGGGAACGTCCGGAAGGGCGATTGCCTCTAGTTCGGTCGTGATGTTGTCAGAATGCTGCTGAACCATGCGAGCAAGTCCCCTGCGCTGTGCGGGGGAGGGCACGCGTGACGGATGGCGCCACATCGGGTTTCGCACGTTGAGGACGGCGATCACCGGCTTCCGGTAGGCCCGCACCCAGTCGGCCACCTTTCGAAACTCGGAGGCTTGCTGGCTCTGGCTGTCGAAGCACAAGAGCACGACATCTGCGACCTCGACCGCCTCACGGGCTGCCTCTTCAAGGTCCGGTTGGGGGCGAGTCCGTCCCCAACCGTTGATTCCAGGGGTGTCGTAGAGACGACACCCATGCCAGTCGAGCGACTGGACCTCCGTCGTGAAGTCACTGCGACCATCAGACACCAGATCACCGTTGAGCCCCCCAAGTGCGGACAGCAGCGTGCTCTTCCCGGTGCCGGTACGTCCGAAGAAGGCGATGTTGAATGTACGCGCTGCTCGACGGCTCTCGACTAGCCTGTCTCCAAGGTCTCCCACAACCTCTTCGAGGACGCGGAGGAATCCATCTTCCTTCTTTGAGTCGATTCGACCGCGGGAATTCAACTCCTCGCGTACGTTGCCCAACCGAGACTCAGCGTCGGCGACGATCCCGTCGAGCCGCGTGAGCTCGTTGAGACCGATTCCGACGGCCTCGGCAACCGCATCGGCGAGAAGCTGCTCGGTCCGGTGGGTCCCGTCAGCGAGTTTGATTGCATGCTGTTCCAAACTGCTCATCGCACCGATACGGGGCAAGCAGCCCGGCCTTGGCGCAGCACAGCGTGACGTTGGTACCCGCGGACGGCGGAGCGAAGAGCCATTGCAAGGCTGCGGCATGTTCTCATGCTCTGAAGATTACCAACGCGGTACGACGGCCTTCGCGACTCCGGTCGACTCAGATGCCCGCACCGACGCCGAGCAGGAAGTTGACCCAGGTAACGCCGACGCCGGCCAGGGCTGCGGCTCCGATGGAGACGAGGAAGCCGGTGCGGGCGCGGACGGCTGACGAGATGTTGCCGCTCGACGACGAGATCGCCCATACGATCGCGCAGATGACGAGCATCAGCACGGCGAAGATCAGCACAAACGTCAGGAGTGCGCCGACGATTGCACGCAGCTCGGCTGCGCCGCCGACGGCTCCGAAGTCGGGGAAGATGTCCATCGCTACGCCGCCTGTCCTGCCGAGCAGAGAGCCGCGGTCGTCGCGGCATCGAGGTTCTCGACCCCGTGCTCGGCGAGCCACACCTCGGCATCGATGGCCGCAGAGGTCGTCCCGCCGGGGCGGATCTCGAAGTGGAGATGTGCGCCGGTTGACTTGCCGGACGATCCCACGTCGCCGATGTGCTGACCCGCGAGGACCCGATCGCCCGCGGTGACGTAGATGCCGTTCTGCCACATGTGCGCGTAGGCGGAGGCGATGCGGTGGCCGCCGATTGTGTGCTCGATGATGATGAGTCCGCCGTAACCCCCTGAGAGGCCGGCATAGCTGACCACGCCGTCGGCGAGCGCAAAGATCGACGTACCTTCAGCCGCTGCGAGGTCGGTGCCGGAGTGGAACGCTGGCTCGCCCGTGTAGGGGTCGGCGCGCCAGCCGAAGTCGTCCGAGTTCACCCACGTCCCCGACGGCAGCGGGAAGACGAGTCTCCTCGACTCGGGGACGCCGTCGAGCGGAACGCCCTCTGCCGTCATCGGGGCGCGACGGGTGAGCGCGGCGATGATCGCCTCAGCGACGGGCCGGTACTCCTGGTATCGGTCGGGGTAGGCCGAGACCTCGACGGCCTGGGCAGCTTCGCCGGGGTCCATGCTCTGCCAGCCAGGGATGTCAAGCAGGCCGCGGGGCGACGGGTAGTTCGGCCCATTCGGCCCCCCATAGAACGCCTCCGACTGGTAGTCGGAGTCCATCAAGTCGGCGACCGTGCCCCAGCCCGCGGTCGGGCGCATCTGGAAGAGCCCGAGCGAATCGTGGTCAGAGCCCTCGCCGTCATTCGGGTAGTCGGCGGACTCCGGGTAAGCCGACGAGTTGGCAAGCATCCGCAACCGCGACTCGGTCAGCGCGGCCATCAGCGCGACCGCGACACCCGAGCGGCCGACGCCCTCGGTCTGCGCGCCGACCGTGATGACCGTCGCGGCGTGCGTGAGCTGCTGGTGGTCAAGCGTCACCGTCGCTCCCGACTGCGTTGTCGCGGTGAGCGACTCGGGCACCACCCCGACGCTGAGTGAGGTCGATGAGAGGCACGCCGCGATGGCCGCCGGTGACATCAGCACGCCAACGCTGATCAGGCCCGCGGCCGGAAACGAGGCGACCAGCAAAACGAGTGCCAGGACGACCTTCTTCATCGGCCTATCCGCTCATCGCAGAGGGTTGTCGAGCTGAGAGAGTCGCAGCATGTGGCAGGTGTCGAAAGTGGGCTGGCAGGTCACAAACACCGTGAACACCGCGCCCCGCGCGGACTCGACAGATTCAGTGCCGGAGATGCCGTCCCGGTGCCGTGTGCCGCTGATTGTATAGGCGATCGTTCCGGGCAGGAGCTGGCCGGGTGCTGCTTGCTCCAGCGCATCGGACCACGAGTCCGGCACATACGTTTCGTCGATCGTGAGCCACTGGCGAGTCTGCATGGTCCGCAACTGCGCCCACGCCTCCGCCGTCGGCAGATAGCTTCGCACGTCGGAGGCGAGACCGGCCGCTTCTTCGCCTGACGGGTCTCCGGCGTCCACGATGACCTGCGCGTAGTCGGTCGGTTCGTAATCGCTCGCCGTATCCCAGGCGAACAGCGCCTCGGCGACGGCGCGCGCGAAGCCCTCGGCATCCGCTGTCGAACGGATGCCCGGCAGCGAGGGAATCGCGTCGGTCGGCGTTGGGATCGCGGGCACAGGCCCGGGAGTTTCGCGGGGTACATCACTCGCCGTGGTGGGTGCGGATCTCGGAGCGAGGAGCAGCCCATAGAGACCGACACCGACGAGCGCCGCGAGCACCGCGGCGGCGACGGCGAGGATGATTATGAGACGGCGGGGAAATCGAGACGGCGGCATTAGGCGCTCTCCTTTGACCGTTGCTGGCGGGCTTCTAGTGCGGCGGCGAAGAACTCGTTGGTGGCCGCGACGGTCGTCTCGACATGCGCCCACTGCGCCGCGCTGAGCGCGGGGCCGACTTCTTCGGGGTCGAAGTGTGCCCACCAGCCGTCGAGGTCATCCCAGGTCAGGGTGAAGGCGCGCAGCGGATAGCGCACCGGCTCGGCTGGCGCGATGGAAGGATGCACGCCGCGCTTGCGCCCTTGTTTCGCGCGCTCCAGCGCCTCGACGGCAAGTTGCTCCAGATCGGGCGGCTCAGGTTCATCCTGTGGAATTGCGAGCATCGCGTGGGTGCGCGCGTGCGCGGCCGTGATCGACGCTCCGGCCTCGATTGACCCCAGTTCCGAGCGCGCAAAGGCACGCACATCCTCGGGCTGCTTCGGGTCGTTGGCGATGCGCTGGAGGTCGTTGATCTGCTCCAGGCTTGTGTACGACTTGCGGCCGGTGACCATAATCGCGGCCTGTGTGCGCGACTTGCCGGAGGCCCCGATTAGCGGTGGTGCCGTGACGGCACCACCGTTCTTTGCTGCGATCTTCCCGCTTGCGCCGAACTGTGTCGTCTCCTGCCGACGTGCGGCATCCTCCGCCATGAGTGCCTTCAGCTCGCGGTACAGCGCCGCCGCCTCGATCTGCGTGAAAGGCTTGTGCAGCACGTTGTCGGCCTGCTCAGCCATGAGCCGTTGCAGTCGGTCGGAGATGCCCGCCCGCACGAATACATTGACCGTCTTGTACCCGAGCTGGTGCAGCGCGGCGAGGCGGCGTGCGCCGCACAAGAGCAGGCCCTCGGGAGTGACCGTCGGGGGCTGCAAGAGCCCCTCGCGTTCGATTGAGGCAGCCAATGCGTCGATGTCGCCCAGCTCGGTGCGGTGACGGCTGCCGACGACGATCGAGTCGATCGTGCGCTCCAGCTCGATGTGCCCGGTGTTCGCTCTCATCCCGTCACCGCGCTCCCGCATGGGTCGGGGCGGCGAGTCCGACGAGCAGTACGAGGTCGTCATCGGTGAGCAGCGACCGCAG
Source organism: Cryobacterium sp. MP_M3 (assembly GCF_015752155.1). Lineage (GTDB taxonomy): Bacteria > Actinomycetota > Actinomycetes > Actinomycetales > Microbacteriaceae > Cryobacterium. Next base: position 5,831 of record NZ_JADOVI010000022.1, read on the forward strand.
CGGCTCACCGATGAGTAGCCGCAGCAGCACGCCGCGGCCGACGGCGGTGTGGGTCTGGTCGGGGTCGGGATTGCCGAGGATGGCGCGCAGCAGCGAGTGCCACGAGGTCGAGGGGATATCGAGCAGCGCGCGGGCGTGGAGGTCGCGCCGCAGCGACTCGGCGGCGCTCGCGCGGGAGGGCGCTTCGCTCAGCCGCATGCAGATGTACTCAATGGCGGTGCGCGCGGTGCGCTCCGGCCAGCCGAGGAGGGAGAGCAGGGCAATCGCGTCTTCGACCGCACTGACGATGCCGGTCGGTCGTTCGTCGTTCATTGCGTTGTCGTCGACTTCCTCGTTCGGGTCGACACGGAATGCCGGGTGGTAGTCGATGAGCGGGTTCTCGCGGTCGCTGAACCGTTCGGCATCGTGGAAGCTCGAATACTGTGGTCGCCGCGCCTGATGTGGTGAGCAGAGGAGTCCGTTCGCGCGTTCCTCAGCGATCAGCGTGACCTGGACGGCCCGCGTAATTACCGCCCAAGGATCGTTGGCGTTGCGCACGGCGGGTGTCCGCATTGCGTCGAATGCGGCGCCTGCGGCCTCCCACCGGTCGAGACCGTGCTTTCGTGCGAGTGCCACGTACCGAGCCGCCGTGTACTCCATGAGCGCCGTGGCCTCCGGGTCGCGACGCCAGGCACCCGCGCCCTCGCGGTGCAGGCGGATGAGCAGTGCGCGCAGTCCCTCCGACGTCTTGAACGCCGGGGACGAGTCGTGCTGGTCGGCCATGTACGGGCCACCTCTTGATGGGGAGGTGCGCACGTCGTCGCCGGCAGCGGAGTGAGAGGAGTGAGGGGAGCGGGGTGACATGGGCAGCTCACTGTCGTCCGATGGCGTCACGGCCGAGCGAGGGGTGGTGAGTGCCGGAGTTGCCAAACGCTGACAGCGGCGCCAAGCGGCGGGTGCGCTCTCGGATGCCGTGCCGGGTCGCCGCGGCTGCGTGCACCGGTAGCGCACGGGTGCGGCGGGCCAGCTCGGCCTGGAAGTTGATGCCGCGCCCCACGACCCGCCCTGTCGTCGTGGGAATCAGCTCGGTAGGCCGCACCCAGACGACCGCCCGGCGCAGCTTCTCCTCTTCCGACATCGCCGGAGTCGAGGCTTTGACTTGCGATGGGTCGCCGTGCCTCGCCAGTTCCGAGACCTCAGCGGCGGGCTCGGAGCTCTTCGGATCGACCTCGCGGCGTGCGTGGTCGATGTGCTGCGGGTCGTCCCGCGTGGCATCGTTCACAGCGAGCCTCCTTCCTGGGCGGCAGCCGCGGCGATGGCAGGCGGTGTGAGCCAGCGCCCGACAGTGGATGGATGCACGCCCGTCGCACGCGCGATCGCCTTGTTCGTCATGCCGTCCTCCTTCATTCGCAGGGCGAGTTCTTTAGGGGGTAGGTGCACCGCCAACTCCGCCTGCCTCGCGACGGTATGAGCCGCCAGTTCATGCTCGATCGACGTGGGCTCCGTGCGAAAGCGCCGCGTGAGTACGACGGTCAGGTGCGTGATCGCCAGCAGCACGAGCGGCGGGACGGACGCGACCGCTCCGGCCAGCGCCGCAGGCACGTCGGCATCGGCGGCGACCACGGCATGAATTGCGTTCGCTGCGACCGACACCGCGGCACCCGCCATGAGTAGGAGCCACGGATACCAGGCCTCACGCTGCTGGGCGAGCGCGACCACCGAGACGGTGGAGACGACGATGATCCCGTCCACGATGAGCGGCCAGGCCCACGCCTGGCGCGCGTCGACGCCGGAGCGGCGCGCGAGGTCCGCGAGCGCGGTGAACGACAACCAAAACGCTCCACCGGCGATGAACACGGTCCCGGCCACTGCGGTCCATACCGCGAGTCGCCCGGTTGGCCTCTGCACGTCGCCGGGGATCACGAGAGCACCTGTCCCGTAGATGGCCGCGACGTGAGTCTCGGCTCTTCGGCGTGTACGGATGCCGGAGCCGCAGCACCCGCGGCGGCGCGGTGTGCCGAGCGGATTGTCGCTGCGATCTCGGGCGCGGGCAGCCCCGCGTGCTCGGCGGCTGGCGCCAGTGCGGCGCGGATGCTGTCGGGTGCGAGCCCTGACTCGGCCAGGCGGCAGGAGGCCCAGAAGAGCCCGCGGTTCCGTTCGCCTTCATCGCGGGTGGCGACCCACTGGGCGATCCGCACGACATCGACGTTGACGCCACGGCGCATGGCGGTAGCGAGCGCTGCAGGCCACACCGGACGCGGCTCGAGGAAGTCGCGCAGCGCGCAAGCGTCGACGGGCGCGGGGTCCGACCTGCCCGCGCTGATCAGCTCGTACGAAGACGGCCCCACACCTGTGACGACGACCGAGGGCGGCACGACGACGTAGCCGCCTGCGCCGCGGAAGTCGATTCCGGCGCTCGCCGCCTGCCATGACGGCTGCACCTGGTCCGGGTCGGCCGGGTAGTAGGCGTGGATGCCGCCCGAGGGTGTGCGGACGAAGGCGGCCCAGTGATCGGTCAGCCCCTCTCGTCGGGCGCGTTCAAAAGCCGCGAAGCCGCGGATTGCTCCGTGCACGTCGACGTCGACGACCTCCAGCCCCGAGGCGGTTCCGGTCGGCATCCCGACGTTGGCGCGCGGCCACCGTGCCCACCAGTGGGTAATTTGCGAGGGCTCGGTGCTCGCATCATGGAAGCCGTGCGTGGTGAGCGGGCGCTTTCCGCCAGCCGCGCAGGGGAAAACAGGGATGCCTGCCTCGGCATACTGCCGGGCCGCGATCGCAGCGTCGTGCCCCTCGATCGAGGCGAGGAGGCGTGCGATGTCCATCACAGGCTCCGGCCGACCAGTTCGGCGGTGCGCGTCCGCGGCGCGATGACTTCCGGCGCCGCGGCCTCGGCGGTCACCCGTTCCGTGGTGCGGCCGTTCGTCTCGCGGGTCAGGCCGGGAGGATCGCCGCCACCGATCTGCACCGTCGGTAGCTCGGCGAGGATCTTCACCGCGGTCGCGCGCACGCGTTCCCCGGTTGCCTGCACGACTTCGACGGCCGACCTGCCTTCGACCGAAGTCGCCCACGACGAGACGTAGGGGATGGTGTAGTTCGTGGTGTCGAGGCCGTGCGCCGCGCCAATCATCAGCGCGACGGACTCGGCCTCGACCTCACCGATGCCGCGGTGGCGGGCGGCATCCGGGTTATCAGGGCCGTGCAACATGACGTGCGCCAGCTCGTGTGCGAGGGTCTTCACCTGAGCAGCATCGTCCATGTCCAGCCGTACGGCCACGGTGCGTGCTGGGTAGTCGGTGAATCCATTTGCGCCGAGGATGAGACCGGCGTGCGCGACGCGCAGCACGGCGAAACCGCGGGCCTGAATGAGCTGCGCGAGGCCGTCCCACAGCCCGGCGGGAGCTTCGCCTTCGAGCAGTCTGGGACTGGGCTGCTCGGGGATCGGGTCGCCCGCGGTCTGCGTGACATCCCAGACGTACGCGGGACGGACGCCGACCATCTTCGAGCGGACGACCTCACCGGGCCGCGGCTTCTCGTTTCGCTCCAGTCGTCGCCAGGATTGGGGATCGAACGGCGTCGCGGTGGCGAAGCGTGCCGTGACTGGGGCCTGGATCATGTAGCCCGCCTGGCCCTTGAGTACCGACCGGCCAAGCGAGAGCCACTGCTTGAATCCGGCGACGTAGCTCGGCATCGGCTCGGGCACTCGGCCGGCCTCGAAGGCGGCCATATGCTGCACCCAGATGAGCAGGGTGTTGTTGAACGATCGCGTGCGGAAGCGCGCAGCGAACTCGATCGCACGCGCCCAGTCGGTGCCCGAGACGAGCTGGTCGACCGCCTCCGTGAGCTGTTCGTGAAGCGCGTCTATCTTCGCCTCGCGCGCGGCGCGTGACTCCTCCCAACTCGTCATCTGTGCACCTCCTGTCGCCTGGTCGAGAGCCGATGGGCTCTTGTCGATCAGGTGCGCCAGGGTTGCCGAGAGACGGTTCAGGGACGTAGGTCACGCCGTCAGGAGCGGACGCGCCTGACGCTGGATGTATTCGGGCATATCAGGTGGCGGGCGCGGCCTCAGGCGGTGTGCTCGATTGCGTCCCAATCCCGGTCGGGTATGTCCACATCCCGAACGCCGGTCATGCTTCGATACTGATTGGGGGTGACGCCGATGCTGCGCCGGAACACCTCGATGGCATGGCTGCGACTGCGCCATCCGACTTGGGACGCAGCTGCCGCGACGGTCATGTTGGTCTCGGCCAGTAGCCGTGCCATCTCCCGGGTGCGCATCAACGACAGGTAAGCCATCGGCGTCCTGCCGAACGCGGTCGAGAACACGCGCGTGAGCTGGCGGCGCGACAGGTGCACCTCTTCTGCGAGGTCACCGATTGACCAGTGCCTCGCCGGGTCGGCGTGTAATGCGCGGCGCGCGGCGAGTGCTTCACCTCGCAGTGGGGCGAACTTGCGGTTGCGCGGCGCGGGTACCGCGAGCGTGCTCGTCGTGGGCGATGTGCTGGGAGGTGTCACGCCGAGGAGCGGTGCGGCGACGTGCAGCAACTCCGATACGAGCGACTGGGCGTGGTAGAAATCATCCGCCCCGAGTGTCAGGCTGGCGCTCAGGTCGTCAAAGAGCAGGCCGATGTGGTGCGCTGTCTCGGGTGTGGGGCGCACGCAGGTCAGTGGCGGCAGAAACTCGCGCCTCATCGTGTAGGCGCGCAGCGATTCGCGGTCGTGGCCGATGGTGGAGAGCTGCCAGACCCACAGCTCGAAGAGGTAGTCGGTATCGATGTAGAGCGTCGAGATCGTGACCGTCTGCTCGGGCGTCCCTCCGCAGAGCGTCGCGGTGCGCAGACACACGAGGTCGCCCTCGCTGGCGAACGTGTCGCTTTCCGTCGTGAGGATCGTCGATCCTTCGCGGATGAGCAGCAGCTTCACGCAGTCGAATGCGACAGGGGGTACCGCCCGTCGGAACTCTCTGGTCTCGACGGCGATCGGCCCGTAGCGGACGCTGCCGCCGGAGCCGTTGCCCGTAAGCGACGCGTGCCCCATATCCCATTGTCACCTGTACTGGGGGGAGCGCAAGGGGTCTTCAGGCGGCGTCATGCGGCTAAACCCGGTCACACCCGGTCAGCATCCGCTCATTGGCCGATAAGGTGGGCGTATCCGTGTTCCGATGCGCGTTGAGTGGAGGTTCTTTGATGGCTGAGCCCTGGCTGTCGGCAGACCAGATTGCTGCCCACCTCGGTGTCACGAAAGACACGGTGTACGCCTGGATCGCCGAGAAGGGGATGCCTGCCCACAAGATCGGGCGTCTCTGGAAGTTCCAGGTCACCGAGGTCGACGAGTGGGTGCGCAGCGGCGGGACTTCGCTTGGCCCTGATGATTCGGGCTCAACGACGGGGCGTGACTGAGTGCGCATCATCGACAACGTCAACGAGCTGCTCGGCGACGACCTGAAGTCTGAGGTCAAGCCGGGCTCGAAGTTGCGCATTGCCGCGTCGACGTTCTCGATCTTCGCGTTCGAGGCTCTCAAGCGCGAGCTGGGGTCAATTAAGGAATTGGAGTTCATCTTCACCGCGCCGTCGTTCAACACAGTGAAGGCGACCGACACGGCGGTGCCAGAACAGCGGCGCTTCGAGGTGAGGCGTGACCCGCAGCGGGAGTCGACTTTGTATGGATCGGAATTCGAGATTCGGCTGCGGAACAAGCTGACCCAGCGCGCCATCGCGCGTGAGTGTGCCGAGTGGGTGCGCCAGAAGGTAACGTTCCGCTCGAATCGCACGGGCGCACCGATGCAGCAGTTCGCCGTCGTCGACGACAAAGCCGCCTATCTGCCTCTCCAGGGCTTCACCTCGGCCGATCTCGGTTACGAGCGAGGCAATGCCGTCTCCAACGTCGTTACCAAGCTCGACGACGCGCCGATGACGTCGACCTATCTCCAACTCTTCGACCAGATCTGGCACAACCCCGAGCAGCTAGACGACGTGACGCAGACGGTGTATGAACACATCGCGGGTGTCTACGCGGAGAACTCACCGCAGCGGGTCTACTTCCTGATCCTTTACAACCTCTTCTCCGAGTTCCTCGATGACATCAGCGAGGACGTGCTGCCGAATGACCTGACCGGCTACCAGGACACCGCGATCTGGAACGCGCTCTACAACTTCCAGAAGGATGCTGCGACAGGTGTCATCAACAAGTTGGAAACCTACAACGGCTGCATTCTCGCTGATTCGGTTGGCCTCGGGAAGACATTCACGGCGCTCGCGGTGATCAAGTACTACGAGCTGCGTAACAAGAGCGTGCTCGTTCTCGCTCCAAAAAAGCTTGCAGAGAACTGGACGAACTACAACGCAAACCTGACAACAAACGTCTTCGCGAAGGACCGTTTCAACTACGACGTTCTCGCCCACACCGACCTCTCTCGCGAGTCTGGTGAGTCGCTCGGTATTCCACTCGATCGGGTGAACTGGGGCAACTATGACCTCGTCGTGATCGACGAGTCCCACAACTTCCGCAACGCGGACTTCACGGCGGAGAAGGAGTCCCGGTACCAGCGCCTCATGCGCAAGGTCATCCGCGAGGGTGTGAAGACGAAGGTGCTGATGCTCTCGGCAACTCCGGTGAACAACCGTTTCAACGACCTTAGGAATCAGCTGGCCTTGGCTTACGAGGGCGATTCCGCGCAACTCGCTGCAAAGCTCAATATCTCGACGACAGTCGAGGAGGTCTTCCGCCACGCGCAGCGCGCCTTCAACGAGTGGTCCGAGCTGCCATCAGAAGGACGCACTCCGGAAGCGATCCTATCGCGGCTCGATTTCGACTTCTTCGAGCTGCTTGACTCGGTGACGATCGCGCGGTCCCGCAGGCACATCCAGGCGTTCTACGACACCGCTGACATTGGGGCGTTCCCCGAGCGGCTCCCGCCGCAATCCGTGCGTGCACCCCTGACCGATGTGCCGGGCGCGCCGACGTTCAACGAGATCTTCGACGGACTCCAGTCGCTCACGCTCGCAGTGTATGCGCCGCTCGCTTATGTATTCCCCAGCCGCTTGGAGAAGTATGAGTTGCTGTATGGCAACGTCGACGGCGGCCGCAACGTTGCTGGCGGCTCGGTGGCGAATCTGGGCGCGGCGAGCCGAGAGCGCGGCATCCAGAAGCTCATGACAGTGAACCTGCTCAAGCGGCTGGAGAGCAGCGTCGAGGCGTTCCGGCTCACCCTCAATCGACTGGAGATGACCGTCGCCGGGGCCCTCGACGCGATCGATAATCATGCCATGGCCGTCACCGACCTCGCTTCCAGCTTCTCCGACCTGGATGCCGATGACGACGACTTCGACCTGCCGGCGGGCGGCACGGTCGGCAAGAAGGTACAGATCGACCTCGCCGACATGGACATCGAGTCGTGGAACCGTGACCTCACCCACGATGGGCACGTCATCTCCCAGCTCCTGGAATCTATCAAGGCGATCACCCCGGATCATGACCTTAAGCTGCGCATTCTCAAAGGCTTGATTGAGGCGAAGTTCGCCGAGCCGATCAACCCCGGCAACCGCAAAGTGCTGATCTTTTCCGCTTTCGCCGACACCGCCTCGTACCTATACCGTGAACTCGGCCCTGCGTTGAAGCACCAGGGATATGAGACTGCGCTTGTCACCGGCCAAGGCAACCCGAGTACGACACTCGGCAAAGGCTACGGCTTCCAGCAGACCCTCACCCTGTTCTCGCCCCGATCGAAGCAGCGCCACCTCGCGATGCCGAAGGAGACCGGCGAGCTCGACGTGCTTATCGGCACCGACTGTATCTCGGAGGGTCAGAATCTCCAGGACTGCGACTACGTCGTCAACTACGACATCCACTGGAATCCGGTGCGGATCATCCAGCGTTTCGGTCGGATTGACCGGATCGGGTCGACGAATGAGCGCATCCAACTCGTGAACTTTTGGCCTGACATCTCGCTTGACGAATACATCAATCTCAAGGAGCGCGTTGAGAATCGCATGGTCATCGCCGACCTCGCCGCGACCGCCGACGACAACGTCCTCACCCAGGAGTCCAGCGACACCGCATTTCGCAAGGAGCAGCTCCGCAAGCTCCAGGAGGAAGTGATCGAGCTGGAGGACGTGCGCACCGGAGTCTCGATCACCGACCTCGGCCTGAACGACTTCCGCATGGACCTGCTCGGCTACGTCAAGGAGTATGGCGATCTCGCCGGTACCCCGAAAGGACTTCACGCCGTCGTGCCGGCCCAGCGAGAGAAAGGCCTTAAGCCGGGTGCACTGTTCGCGCTCCGAAACATAAACGCCGACGACATGCTCCACCGAGGCAACCGGCTCCACCCGCATTACCTCGTCTACCTCGACGACGAGGGCAACGTCATCGCCGATCACACTGAGGTGAAGTACCTGCTCGATCTCATCCGCGCCGGATGCCGCAATCGCGATGAGCCCGCCTGGGAGGTCTGTCGTGTCTTCAACGTCGCCACCCGGGACGGTGCCGAAATGAGTAAGTACAGCGATCTGCTCACCGAGGCGATCCGTTCGATGATCGACGTCACGGAGGAACGCGACCTCGACAGCCTCTTCAGCCCCGGTCACACGACCGCGCTTGTGCAGACCATCTCCGGCCTCGACGACTTTGAACTCATCGCCTTTCTGGCCATCGTCGAGGAGTCGACCTCATGACCGGCACCCTCTACCGCTGGCCCGCCTCCGCCGCATTCGGCCGGATGGTCCCGAAGACTAAGTTCTACGAGCACGGAAACGTCCGAACGGCGCTCAGGGAGAAGTTCGTTGGCGACATCCAACGCATCACCTGGGCGTACAAGCTCGCCGACTCCACCGTCAGGCTAAAGGGCACGACCGGGGTGCCGGAGATTCAGGTGTTCACGGTAGAGAGCAAGGAGGAGGACGTCAGCGAAGACGTGCTCACGGCCATCGACAAGTCCGTGCACTTCCCAATCATCTTCGAGCTGGTTCGCGGCTCCGACGCCCGGCTTCGCATGGTCGCTGCTCACAAGACCCTAGGCAGCGCGACGCCGAAGCTGGGGTCATACTTCGCGACGGAATGGCTGCCAGCCGACGCACCGCGGGCACCGTTGCCCACCGCGCTCGACCTCCCGAACCTCTACGAAGCACTGCTCGCATCACTGCTGCCCGTGGCGACACGCCGTGGTGAGTCAGTGTCGCATGCCACAGACAGAATGGAACGGGCGCGCAGGCTCGAACGCGAGATCGCCACACTGGAGCGCAAGCTCCGCACAGAGCCCCAGCTCAATCGCAAGATCGAGCTGCGCCGGGAACTGCAAGACCGCCAGGCTTCGCTCGCGAGCCTGCTGTGAGAGGTAGATGATGGACAAGCTAGAGCTGCAATCGGCTGATGTGACCGCGAAGAACGTCGAGGCCATCGCCGCGCTATTCCCGCAGGTGGTCACCGAGGGGCGCGACGACGAGGGTAACCTCGTGCATCGCGTCGACTTCGAGGCGCTGCGCCAGGAGATCAGCGACTACGTTGTCGATGGCGCGAAGGAGGTCTACCAGATCGACTGGCCGGGCAAGCTCGCCGCTGAGTTTGCTTCGAACGCCCCCATCTCGAAGACCCTGCGGCCGAACCGTGCGGACTCGATCGCGTTCGACACCACGAAGAATCTGTTCATCGAGGGAGACAACCTCGAAGCGTTGAAGCTCCTCCAGGAGTCGTATCTCGGTAAGGTTCGACTCATTTACATCGACCCGCCCTACAATACGGGCGGCGACCTCGTCTATCGCGACGACTTCGCGACCTCGAAGCAGGAGTACCTCTGGCAGTCGGGTCAGGTTAACGAAGCGGGCGAACGCCTCGTGGCAAACACCGAGTCGAACGGTCGTTTCCACTCGGACTGGCTGAGCATGATCTACCCTCGGTTGCGACTAGCAAAGCGCTTCCTCGCTCAGGACGGCGTGATCCTCGTCAGCATCGACGATGCAGAACAGGCGTCCCTCCGGCGGCTCATGGACGAAGTGTTCGGCGAGCAGAATTTCATCGCGCAGCTCGTGTGGGAGAAAGGGCGGAAGAACGACGCAAAGTTCTTCTCCAACGGCCACGAGTACGTCATGGTCTACGCGAAGTCGAAGTCATACCTCCGCGAGCAGAAGACCACATGGCGCGAGGAGAAGCCCGGTGCCCGTGAAATTTGGGACGAGTATCTCCGGCTTCGCGAGATGCACGCCACCGACGCCGCCACAGAGAAGGATCTCTCCGCTTGGTTCGCCGCGCTCCCGCGGACGGACCCCTCGAAGAAGTGGGCGCGCTACAAGCGAGTCGATGCGAATGGGCCATGGCGTGACGACAACATCTCGTGGCCGGGCGGCGGCGGCCCTCGATATGACGTTATCCATCCCGTGACTGGGCAGCCGTGCAAGGTGCCGGAGCGCGGCTGGATCTGGCCTGACCCGGAGACGATGAAAGAGAAGATCCGACTCGGGATCGTCGTTTTCCGCGACGACCACACCGAGCCCCCATTCAGGAAGTCTCACCTCCGTCCGATCGCAGGTGAGGATGATGCCGAGGAAGTCCAGCAGAACAATGACGACGACGTCGAACTTGCGTTGCAAGTTCGAGGCACCTACTTCTACAAGCAATCGCAAGTGTCGGTGAAGCACCTTCGGGGGCTGATGGGCGCGCAGGTGTTCAATAACCCGAAGGATCACACCGAACTCTCTCGCCTATTCGAGTACGTGCTCGGCGGCAAGAGTGGGATCGTCATGGACTTCTTTGCCGGTTCGGGCACAACCGCGGAGGCGGTCTTCGACCTCTGCGCTCGAACCGGGCTAAATTGCCCGGTGATCCTCGTGCAGCTCCCCGAGCGACTGGAGGACAACCTCAAGACGGCGACCGGCTCGTCAAAGACGACGATCCAGAACGCGATCAAGCTCCTGGAGAAGCTCGGCAAGCCGCTGACGATTGCCGAACTCACAAAGATCCGGATTGGGAAGGCAGGGGAACTCGTGGTCGCGAACCGCAAGCCGTCCGATTGGAACGGCGACGGCGGTTTCCGCGCCTTCACGATCGACACGAGCAATTTCGCCGATGTCGCGATGACGCCCGACACTGCCGACCAGGTCACCCTCGTCGACCTTGTCGAGAGCGTGAAGACCGATCGCTCGAACGACGACGTGCTCTTCGAAGTACTCATCGATTGGGGGGTGGACCTCTCATCGCCGATTTCCGTTGAGCCGATCGGTGGTCACGAAGTGCTATCGGTGGAAGACGATGCGCTGCTCGCGTGTTTCGATGACGACCTTGATGACGATCTAATCCGCAACCTGGCGAAGCGCAAGCCGCTGAAGGCCGTGTTCAAGGACACCGCGTTCGCCACCGACGCAGCCCGCATCAACGCAGGACAGATCTTCGAGCAGCTCTCGCCCGACACGAACGTCAAGGTGCTCTGACCGGATGAAGCTCCAGTTCAAGATCCAGGATTATCAGACCACCGCGGTCGACGCGGTCGTCGATTGCTTCCGTGCAGTCCACCGTCAGCCCTTCGCTGACGGAATCAAATACAAGATCGACCCGGGTCGGACACTCGGCCGGAAGGCCCACACCGAGCTCGGCCACGGTGTCGATGAAGCTGCTGCACAGTCGGGTCTTCGCAACACCGACCTTGCGCTGAGTCCCGCCCAGCTGCTCGAAAACATCCACGCTGTGCAGCGCCGCACGGGCGGACTCGCGCTGTCGTCGGGACTCGTTCTGAGCCCGGCAGCGAATCTGAATCTCGACATCGAGATGGAGACCGGCACAGGCAAGACTTACGTCTACATCAAGACGATCATGGAACTTCACCGCCAGTTCGGCTGGTCGAAGTACGTCATCGTCGTACCGAGCGTCGCTATCCGGGAAGGGGTCAAGAAGTCATTTGAGATCACTGCTGACCACTTCCTCGTCGAGTACAAGAGGCAGGCGCGAGCATTCGTCTACGACTCTGACCACATGGAGGAGGTCGAGACGTTCTCGTCTGACGATGGCATCCAGGTAATGATCATCAATGCCCAGAACTTCAACCGCGATGCGAAGAAGGCCGGCGATGATGTTGATAGCAAGGGCAAGTCAGCGGGTCTCAAGATGTTCAAGACCCTCGATGGATTCAAGTCCCGACGCCCGATCGACGTCATCGCCGCGAACCAGCCCATCCTCATCATCGACGAACCGCAGCGCCTTGGCAGCAATCCGAATAAGCCGAGCGAGACGCTGAAGGCGCTCGGACGCTTCAACGCCCTATTCGCGCTCCGGTACTCGGCGACGCACAAGATCGAGCACAACAAGGTGCATCGACTCGACGCGCTCGATGCGTACAACAAGAGGCTCGTCAAGAAGATTGCGGCTCGCGGCATCAGCGTGAAGGGCCTTGCGGGAAGCAGTGCGTACCTTTACATCGATGGTCTCGAACTCGGCAAGGGAGCCGACTTCCCGAAAGCTCGCCTAGAGCTCGAAATCCAGACCAAGAGTGGGCCGATCGTCCGGAAGACGATCAAGGTGCAGAAGGGGTCGCGTCTCCACGACCTCTCCGGCGGTATCGAGGCGTACAAGGACCTTGTCATCGATGACGTCGACGCGAACAACGACATCGTCACGCTCCTCGATGGGCAAACGCTCACCGTCGGCCAAGTTACGAACGACGTCACCGACGAGCAGAAGCGACGACTGCAAGTCCGTGAAGTGATCCGCGCCCACCTCGACAAAGAGCGGCAGCTCTTCGGACTCGGGATCAAGGTGCTTTCGCTCTTCTTTATCGATGAGGTCGGGAAGTACCGTGATTATGCGCAACCTGATCGGCTCGGCGACTACGCCCGAGTCTTCGAGGAAGAGTACGAGGTGCTCAAGGCGGAGCGGCTGAGCGAACTCGACCTGGATGAGGCGGGGGAGCGATATCGCTCCTTCCTCGAGCGAGACGCGGTGCGAGACATTCACAACGGGTACTTTTCCGTTGACAAGAAGTCCGGCCGTTGGGTCGACAGCGACACCTCAGACGCCTCCGATGAGGCGAAAGGTGTCTCGAGGGATGCGGAGGCGTACGACGCGATCCTGCGAGACAAGGAAAAGCTCCTCGATCCCGACTTCCCGCTGCGTTTCATCTTCAGCCATTCGGCGCTCCGCGAAGGCTGGGACAACCCGAACGTCTTCACCCTCGGCTTCCTCAAGAAGGCCACCGCTGGCGACTCGCGCCGCCAGGAGGTCGGGCGAGGACTTCGGCTGTCTGTTGATCAGAACGGCGACCGCACTGACAACCCCGTGACGGTGCATGACATCAACGTGCTCACCGTGGTAACGGAGGAGTCGTACGTCGACTTTGTCGCTGGCTTCCAACGAGAGACGCTCAGCCTCCTCAGCGCGCGCCCCAGGAAGGCCACCCCGGAGGTCTTCGTCGGAGCAGCCCTCCTCGACGCGGCCGCCGGGACCGAGCACAAGATCACACTCGACGAGGCGAAGCAGTTGCAGCACTGGCTCATCAAGCATGACTTCGTCGACTACGACCAGCAACTCACGGACAAGTGGATCGGCCGTAAAGATCTCCCCGAGATCCCAACGCTCCCGCCCGCCCTTCAGCCATACTTCTACCAGGTCGCCGAACTCATCGACTCGCTCCACGTCCAGGCGCCCAAGGTCGATGACGGACGCAAGTCGAAGGTCGTCCCGATGAACACGGCGAACTTCAGCAAACAGGAGTTCCAAGACCTCTGGAATCGCATCAATCGGCGGGCCGTCTACCAGGTCGAGTTCGACTCACAGGAGTTGATCGACAACTGCATTCGCGTGCTCGACACCTCGCTTCAGGTCATACGGATGCAGTACGTCGTCGTCGAGGGCATTCAGCGGGACGTGATCGAGGCCGACCAGCTCGAATCAGGTGAGAGCTTCAAGGTTGCGCGCACGAAGGTCGAGGAGTCGTCGCTCAGTGCCAGCTCGACGGTCCTTTACGACTTGCTCGGGGAGATCGCCGAGAACACCAAGCTCACTCGTCGCACTTGCGCGACGATCCTGAGCAGCATCACGCCGGCCACCTTCGCGAAGTTTCGCCAGAACCCCGAGCAGTTCATCGCCGAGGCTTCCCGACTCATCAACGAGCAGAAGGCTGCGGCCGTCGTCAAGCACATTGAATACGACCTGCTCGACGACCGATACGACTCCTCGATTTTCACGAAGGACCTCACCGCGCGGGACTTGTCGAGGGCCGTTCACACTCCGAACCGGAACGTTTACGAGTACGTCATCGACGACTCTGAAGTCGAGCGGGCGTTCGGTGCCGCCCTCGACGTCAGCGAGGAGGTAGTCGTTTACACGAAGCTCCCGCGCGGCTTCAAGATCCCGACCCCGCTCGACGACTACAACCCAGACTGGGCGATCGCCTTCATGCAGGGTTCCGTCAAGCACGTCTACTTCGTCGCAGAGACGAAGGGCTCCCTCTCGTCGCTCGAACTCCGAGGCACCGAGAAGGCAAAGATCGACTGTGCCCGCAAGCTCTTTGAGAAGCTCAATGACGCGGCCGACACCCCTGGTGTCAAGTACGACGTCGTCACTAGTTACGACCAGCTGCTACAACTCGTTGGGGCGTAGCGATGGCGATCGAGTTGTACTTCACCCAGTACTTTGGCGTCACGCCCGAAGCGCTTGAGGAGTACGGCGCCTTCGATATTAGTCTCGCGTCCGACCTGCCGCTCTTCGTGGACCCGTTCCTGCTCTTCAACAGCGAGAGGCCCGAGTACAAGGCGCTCCACGAAGACATCATCAAGTACCTGACGTTCCTCCGGGATAGGGCGGGCGCCGCTCTGAGCCCGGCGCTGATCAAGGCCTGGTACAAGTTCAGCGAGGTCAAGCAGAACTGGCTCGGTTTCACCCTGCTCGGAAACTCGGGTAGCGGGCTCGGAAACGACTTCGCACGCGCACTCCATGATTCGCTCGGCTCTATTCTCAAATCCTTCGGCTCGGAAACGATCACCAAGGGGAGCCACCTGGAAAAGCTCGCGCTGGTCAAGGACGGAGTGGGCCGCGACAACATCAGTGACTTTACGACAAACCTGATCAAGGGGTACCTGCTTGGGTACACGCAGGATTTCGCGCGGAAGCACCTTTCTGAGGGCCAGCGAGCTCGCTTCCCCGTGGCCCGCGCGGAGTTCAACTACGACACAGAGACGTGGGCGACGCGCACCTACGAACTGCCCATTTTCCGTGGCGACTTCGTGCTCTTAACCCCCGCCGACATGCTGACCCGTGACGACACCTGGATCAGTCGGGCGGACATGCTCCATGGCTTCTCACGCCTTCCAGATGCGGTCCCGGACGATCAGCTTCGAGCACAGATCAACAACTACTTCGGCTCCATGCTGAGCAAGGAGCCGACGAAGGAAGAACGCTCCCAGGCGGCGCAGTCGACGCTTCGGCGATACCCCGAGCTCATCGACTACTACATTCGGGAGAAGGAAGACACCGGCGAGCAGGCGATCGGACTCAGTGCCAAACGACGCGAAGAGACGCAGGGGTTTCTCGTTGAAATGGTCAAGGCGGTAGTTGCCGACCTCTCTGCCCGTACATCGTTCTATCTCACGCCGCAAACGAGCTATGCAGAGGCGCTCTTCCGGGCAAAGTCCTTCAAGCAGTACATCGAAGACCAAGACGGTTACAAGCTGATTAATCGCCCTGGGCATGAGCGAGCTTTCTCGAACGAAAAGGATGTCCAGCTCTACTTCGGGCTCGCGTTCGTCGGCAGCGAGTACGACGTCAATCGCGAAGTCAACAATGGGCGTGGCCCCGTCGATTTCAAGGTGAGTAAGGGTGCCTTCGATAAGTCTCTGATTGAGGTGAAGCTGGCGAGCAATTCGCACCTCAAACGGAACCTCCAGAAGCAGATTGAGATCTATGAGAAGGCCAACGGTACCCGAACGTCAGTGAAGATGATCGTCTGCTACACGGCGGCGGGCGTTGCGAAGGTCGACGCGATCCTCGGCGAGCTGAAGCTCCTCGGCGAGGAGTCGATCGTGGTAATCGACGCCCGCGCCGACAACAAGCCATCTGGATCAAGGGCGTAGACATGGCTGCAACACTGAGCTTGACGAAGCGGCGAGGCGTCATCTCCGGAATTCGCATTGGACAGGCGGTGCTCGCAGTTGCGGTGCTTGCCGTATTCGCACTCGCGGCGGGCATCAATCCGCTGGCGGAGTGGTGGTTCTGGACGGCCGCAATAACCGCAATAACCGCGGCAGTCGCGGAACCGTATTACACCGGATCTATCGCAGCCCTCCTGTATGGCGTGGGCGGCCTCGCTGCCGGTATCGCCGCGAATCAGCATGATGTCGAGCCTCTGTGGATCGCGTACTTCGCTCTCGCTGGTGTCGTTATCGTCGCGGCGATCATCGCGATGGTGCTGCAGATAGGGCCTGCGGGGGAGGCTGCCCGGTGGGTGGCGACCAGGTTTGGTCGTCCGGTCTGGCTCGGTCTCGCCGCTGTGACGATCGAACTCATCCGTGGTGTGACAGATCGCACGCTTCCGACGACAGCGCTCATAGCCCTCGGCGTGCTCATCGCGACCGCCATCAGCGTGCCCGACTGGTATCGCCTGATCATCGCGGCGCGGCCAGGGCTCGGCGGACTCACCATCGTCGAGTCGGCGGTCGATCCGAACCTACTGCTCGTCTCGGCGACGACACGCCTAACTGCGGGGCAACTTGTTCAGGTCCAAGGCCGCGGCCGAGCGAATGGAGTTGTCGTCGGCAACCTCGCGCACAAGTCCGGCAACCGGGTGCAGATCGCCCTGTCGTCGCCGTGGACCGAGGTCGTAGAAGCCAGCGGCGATCCAGTTGAGGTTGAGCTCCTCGATAGCAGCGATGGCCCGGCACTCGGCCTGGCTGCTGATGGATCCACAGACAAAGTCCTCGATCTGCGATCCTTCGGTGCACTCACTCGTGGAGACACCGTCTACTGGATAGATACAGCATCGTCGCGAAAGTACCTATACCAGGTGCGCGGGCTCGACCTTCGTCAGTTGGTCTGGGATGGTTCGGCGGTGATCGCGGAGCACGCGCGAGCCGGCTTGCTCGGAACGGTGGATGCAGCGGGGATTGTCCCTGACTATCGGCTACCGTCCCCTTTTGCCCCTGTTTTCAGTGCGGCAACGGTGACGGCCGATCTGCCGGATGGCTACGAGCGGATCGGCCGCATAGCCGGCACGCAGGTCCCGATCGGCATCTCAGTCTCAAGCTTGCGTGGACACCATCTTGGAATCCTTGGCATGTCGGGCATGGGGAAGAGCACGATCGCGCGTAGAGTGCTCCACCTGCTCGGTAACGGTGGAACCGCAGTGGCGATGGACGGGACGGGTGAGTACCGCTCCCGCTACGGCCTGGCGGAATGGGATGTCACGGCTGGGCTCACCACCGACGGCGAGTCAGTTTTCGAGCCCGCAGCTGGATCGTCCACCGGCAAGTCACCAGCCGCTCAAGCCCGCGATTTCATCAAGGCGGCGATGACCGCGGCGTTCCAGGAGTATAAAGCAGGTACACCGCGGCACCGCAGCATCCTGATCGAGGAGGCGCACTCATTTCTGCCTGAGTGGAATTTCGTAGTAGTGAAGGGCGAATCGGACATCGTTGCGGAGAGTTGCCGCATGATCCTTCAGGCTCGGAAGTATGGACTCAACTTCGTGCTCGTTTCCCAACGCACGGCCGTCATCAGTAAGTCTGCCATCTCCCAGTGCGAGAGTTACATCATTCTTCGAACGCTCGACGAGACCAGCCTTCAGTACGTCGAATCCGTTGCCGGTACCGAGTACCGCGATGTCGCCTCTAGCCTGAAGCGCTATCAGGCGATCTGCATCGGACCCGCTTTCAGTACCTCAGTGCCTGTGGTGGTCGATCTTGACCCCGCAATCGAACTTGCCAACGATGACTCCTTTGAGGAAGACAACCCTCGTGCCGTTCTAGGGCACCCTGAGGAGGATGCTGTGGCCGCGGGACTTACCCAACCCAGGAGGTCGTAGAAGTTGGCGCGACAATAGCCTGAGTAGTTCGTTGCAGCAATGATCGTGAGTGTGCTCGCGCCAAACGCGAGCATTGCGTCATCTCGCTGTCCGTCGTGGACGTGGGCGAGTTCAGCATGTACAGCCGAGCTGATTCCGCTTCACGGCATCCGGTTGCGCGTCATGCACAAGTCCGAGTTCACCGTGCGAGCCGACAAGATTGTGCGCGACCGTACCCGCGACTTGGCTATCGTCCGGAGGGTCCTCGTCTGAC
Organism: Cryobacterium sp. MP_M3; assembly: GCF_015752155.1. Lineage (GTDB taxonomy): Bacteria > Actinomycetota > Actinomycetes > Actinomycetales > Microbacteriaceae > Cryobacterium. The sequence goes on from NZ_JADOVI010000022.1 coordinate 24,052, forward strand.
TGTTCGGCCGACGACGAACCGGCTGATACACGTCTTGCAGATCGAGGGGCCGCGCCCGCTGACGCGGGCTCAGCCGCCCACCTCTCTGGCAGAGGAAAGGCGGTGCCCGGTGTCAGTTTCGATGCGTGTGATGAGCGCGGGCGACGGGTACAAGTATCTGCTCCGCACCGTCGCCGCGGCGGACGGCGACCGGTCACTCTCCACACCGTTGACCCGCTACTACGCCGAGGCGGGCACGCCGCCCGGTCGTTGGCTCGGCAGTGGGCTGGCATCTCTCGGCCATGGCGAGATCACCGGTGGAGCGCTCGTATCCGAAGCACAGCTCCAGCTGCTCCTGGGGATGGGGCTCGACCCGGTGGCCGGCAAACCGCTCGGTCGCGCGTATCCGTCGTATGTCAGTATCGCCGATCGGATCGCCGAGCGCGTCGCGGCGCTTGATTCGAGCCTTGGCATCGCCGAGCGGGCCGAGGCGACCGCGGCCATCGAGGCTGAGGAAGCCGAGCGCGGGCTGCGCCGGGCAGTCGCCGGGTACGACTTCACGTTCTCGCTGCCGAAGTCGGCATCCGTGCTCTGGGCCGTGGCGGATGCAGATACGCAGGCGACCATCGCCGACGCGCATCATGCAGCGGTTGTGGAGGTGGTTGCGTTCATGGAGCGCGAGCTTGCGGCCACGCGCTCGGGTGCTACCTCGCGCGACGGGGCGGTTGCGCAGGTTGATGTCACGGGCCTCATCGCGGTTGCGTTCGACCACTTCGACTCGCGTGCCGGTGACCCGCAGTTGCACACGCACGTCGTGGTGAGCAACAAAGTGCAGACCGTGTTCGACGGCAAGTGGCGTTCGCTCGACGGCCGCCCCTTGCACTCGGCGACCGTCGCGCTCTCGGAGCTGCACAACGCGGTGTTTGCCGACCACCTGACGCGCTCACTCGGCGTCGCGTGGGAGCGGCGAGATCGCGATGCCGACCGCAACCCGGTCTGGTCGATCGTCACGGTGCCGGAGGATCTCCTCACCGAGTTCTCTTCCCGTTCGCGGCACATCGACATCGAGAAGGACCGACTGATCGCCGAGTACGTCGCTTCCCACGGGCACGCGCCCTCGAAGACAACGATCATCCGGCTGCGTCAGCAAGCGACCCTGGCGACCCGGCCCGACAAGGTGCTGCGGTCGCTCGCCGAGCTGACGAACGACTGGCGCACCCGCGCCGGCCGTCTGCTTGGGCGCGATGCAACCGAGTGGGCGCGCGAGGTTCTCAACGCGGAAGCCCCTGCGCTGCTGCGCTCGGACGACGTGCCGCTCGACCTGATCGCTCACGTCGGCGAAGTCGTGGTGTTGGTCGTCGGCGAGAAGCGCACCACCTGGGGGCGCTGGAACCTGTACGCAGAGGCGGCGCGGCAGACGATGGGCTGGCGCTTCACCGCAACCGAAGACCGCGAGACGATAGTCGGGATGATTGCGGATGCGGCCGAGCGCGCGTCTTTGCGCCTCACCCCGCCCGAGCTTGCAACCAGCCCCGTCGTGTTCCAGCGCAGCGACGGCACGAGCGTCTTCCGGCCCCGCAACGCCGCCCGGTACTCCGCAACCGCGCTGCTCGACGCCGAAGACCGGCTGCTTGCGCTCGCGCGCAACACCGGCGGCCCCGTCATCACGGGCTCAGTCCACGAGCGCGCCGCGCACGCAGGAGGCAAGCGTGGGCGCGCCCTTGGCGCAGACCAGTGTGCGGCGCTCGAATCCATTGCAACCTCCGGTCGCGTGCTCGACCTGCTCGTCGGTCCGGCCGGCGCAGGCAAGACCACCGCGATGAACGAACTGCGTCGCGCGTGGGAATCCGAACACGGTGCGGGCTCGGTCGTGGGTCTCGCGCCGTCTGCCACCGCTGCGCAGGCACTCGCCGAAGACCTCGAGATCTCGACCGAGAACACCGCGAAGTGGTGGCAGAACTACCGCAACGACGGCATCACGTTCACCGAGGGTCAGCTCGTCATTATCGACGAGGCATCGCTTGCCGGAACGCTCTCGCTCGACCGGCTCACCGACATCGCATCCCGCGCGGGCGCGAAGGTGCTGCTCGTCGGCGACTGGGCACAACTGCAATCCGTCGACGCGGGCGGGGCATTCGCCATGCTCGTCACCAGTCGCGAGGATGTGCCCGAGCTGGCCGACGTGCACCGCTTCGTTCATGTCTGGGAGAAGGCCGCGTCACTGCAACTTAGGCACGGGCAGCCCGCAGCTATTGATGCCTACGACGCGCACGGTCGCCTGACCGGCGGGGAGGCCGAACGGATGGCGGATGCCGCCTACGCAGCCTGGCGACGCGACCGGGCGCATGGGCTTGCCTCTATCCTCATAGCCGAGACCGGTGACGCGGTGACCGCGCTCAACCAGCGAGCCCGCGCCGACCTCCTGCTGGCCGGTGATGTCGATGCCAGCGCCGAAGTCGCGCTTCACGACGGAAGCGCGGCATCCGTCGGCGACGTGGTGTTGACGCGCCGGAACGAACGCACGCTCCGCGCCGGGCGCGACTGGGTGCGCAACGGCGACCGCTGGGTCGTCTCCGCAGTGAGGGCGGACGGTGCGATGACCGTTCGCCGCGCGGGGCGTCGCTGGGGTGGGGCGATCGTGCTTCCCGCTGGATATGTTGCCGAGCACGTCGAACTCGGGTACGCGGTCACCGCCTACCGCGCGCAGGGCGTCACCACCGACACCGCGCACGCGCTCATCGAGCCGGGCACGACGCGCGAGAACCTCTACGTCGCCATGACCCGCGGGCGGCAGGCCAACACCGCCTACGTCTCGATCAACCGGCCGGATGACGACCACAGCAAACAGCACCCCGGAGATCCGACCGAGGCGACCGCGCGCTCGGTGCTGTACGGGGTGCTCCAGCATGTCGGAGCCGAGCCGTCGGCCCACCAAGCCATCGCCGCTGAGCAGGATGCCTGGGGCTCGGTCGCGCAGCTCGCCGCTGAATACGAGACCATCGCGGGCGCGGCGCAGCAGGAGCGGTGGGCGGCGCTTCTCCTCGCATCCGGGCTGTCTAGCGCGGAGGCCGACGCGGCGACCGCGTCGACGGCGTTCGGCGCCCTCGGCGCGGAGCTGCGCCGAGCCGAAGCCGACGGCTACGACGTCGACCGGCTGCTGCCACGAGTCGTCGCCGTTCGTGGAGTGGCCGACGCGGACGACATCGCCGCGGTGCTCCACGAACGAGTAGCGCGAGCGACCGCTGACCCGCGCGGCGCGGGCCGCGTCCGCAAGCCAGTGCCACCCATCGCTGGGCTCATCACGCCTGCCGTCGGCCCGATGGCGGCCGACATGCGCGTTGCACTGCGCGAGCGCCGCGCGCTCATCGAGCAGAGAGCCAATGCTTTGGTCGACGAGGCGGCGCACGGGGGAGCGCCGTGGCTGGCCGAACTCGGCGGCGAGCCGAGCGATCCGCAGCGCGCGCAGGAGTGGCGACGCGAGGCGCGCATCGTCGCCGCCTACCGCGATCGGTACGGGATCGCGGACGGATCGGCGCTGGGCTCGACGGCCACCACCGCGACTCAGCAGGGTGACGCCTCCAAGGCGCGTGCGGCGCTCGTTTGCGCGCGCGAACTCACTGCCGACACCGCCGAGTGGGAGTCGCCGACGCTCACGGCTGCAAAGGCGGCAGCGCCGAGCCTGTAACGCGGCTCTTCCACCTGTCGCAGGAGAGGCGTACGCTGAATTTCGAGGTAGCGGTCACAACTCATAGGTTCATACGCGACAGCCTCCGGGCGCTCATCTACGGGCTACCTCCTCGGCGGAGTGACACGCTTTTACGAGAGACGGGATCATGTTCCGACTGCTCTGGGTATTCAGCGTTCGGGTTCGCAGCTTCATGCGGCGCTACATGCCAACGAACATCCTGCTCGACTCGCTTCGCACGCGCCGCGGCCTCAAGTTGGGCTTGCCGGCCATGCTGCTCGCAGTCCCGTACCTCGTCGCCGCTTGGCTCTGCTCGACCTGGGTGGCCGACGGCGGCCCCGGCTGGGGCAACCTGCTCGTGCTCCTCTTCGTCTGGAACGCGCTGAAGTTTCTCGTCAACGGGCCGATCAACCTGGTGTTGCTCCTGCGCGTACGGCTCGCCGAGCGCCGGGCGCGCAAGGAATACGGGCGCGACCTCGCGAGCTACGAGCCGGATCGACAGATGGGGCCGCTGACGCACTCCATCAAAGACTGACCCCCGGCGCGCTTGCCGCGCTGGAGCGATGATTGCACGTTCCTTGTGCCACCTCGCGCACAGTTGCGGATCTTGATACCCAGGCGCAGGGAGAGCCACGGCAAAGCGAGGTCTACTTGCCCTTGGCGTAGTCGATACGGAAGTTGATCTCGCCGTCAACGGCAAAAGCCAGTTCCTGGACCCTTCGCTCGAAGTCCTCGAACTCCGCCTCGAACTCGGCGAGTGAGCGGAACGCCTCGATCGGGTTCGAGCACGAACGTGTCGTGTCTGGCCATTCGTCCCACTTACGGATCGTGGCACGAGTCGCAAGTCGTGATTGCTGAACCGCTCCGTTCCCGTTCCGGTCGACCCACGACTCGTAGGCCATCCGCACTGCATCCATTTCGGTGAACTTGGTCTGCTTCTCTTCGGCCATGAACTCAGCAACAAATACCAACCGGCCGTGTGTCCGACGAGTGCGATCCGTCATGTAGTCCGCGATCAGCTCCGGAACGTCGTCCAGTTCCAGTGCCTCGCGAAGTGCCGCCGCCATGTCGGATTGAATATCGACCCGTCGTGAGAGGAAGTGCAGTCGATCATCAAGCGCAGGCGCAGGCATCCCCATCCGCTTGTAAGTGCGTCGAATGTAGTCGTCGGCATCGGAACCGTAGCTTGTCACGCCAGGACGAAGTCGGTCCAGCATCTCGGCGATGATCCAGGCATACAGATGCACCACGATTCGCAGGGCATTCGGCCGAGACTCCTCGCGGTGGTACATCTCGTTCCTGTACTCGTGGAGACGCGAGACCACGCCCACGAAATGAGAAGGCATATCTCCATTCCAGACGAGGAACCGCAGCTTGTCATCGAAGTTGCGGTCGATGCTGCCGATCTGAGACTTCGAGAACATCCAGTGCACATGGCCTTCGCCTCGTGCAGCCTTCTCGCGTTCCGTCTGCGTGAAGTCAGAAAAGTCAACCTTGACCTGCTCGTCCTTCTTCACGTACCAAGGTGCATCGGGTCGCATCAGGTACCAAGACACCTTCTTGACCGCCCTCACCATGAGCGTCTCGGCAGCGCTGTCTAGCAGCAGATAGGCGACCCGCAGATCTTCGGGGGTGTCTCTGGCGAGTGCATCCCGGGCGGTGAAGACCTGTGCCGCAATCTCCGCGGATCGCTTCATCGCTTACGCCACCACCTAGTACTACAGTCGTTCTGCATTGGCCGTCGAGAGTATCGACTCCTGCGCACGGAGCTACGGTGAGCCTTCGTCCTTGCCGGGGCGAGGTCGGCTACCACCACTCTCTTGGATGCGCTTAAAGGTGTCGCCGGTGTCTGGACGGGGTGGCGGGGGCGGCGTGGGGTTCTCGTCGTCGCTCACTCGACCCTCTTTTCGAGCATGCTGGGGTCAGAGGCGTAGAGGACCTGCATGGTCGCATCGACGTTTGGCCGCTCGGGCGGCGATGACACGTTTGATGCCGATTGAGCCTCCGGGGTCTGGTTGTCACTCATGGTGTAACTCCTGGTTGGGATTGGATGAAGCCATTCACAATCTCGACGATGAAAAGTACACCGACACTGACGAGCAGCAACCAGAATGCCCACTTGAGATGGGGCGTCGCCTTCTCGTACTTCTCGTCGCGGGACTTGATCTCGTCCTTCTTGGACTCTAGCAAGTAGTCCTCAAGCGCCTCCTGGGTTTCCGTGCTGTCCACCCACTTGAGAATGAGGTTCTCGGCGTGGACCACCTTCACCGAGCGCGGCCAGAGCACCAGCACAGCCATCGTTGCGGAAGCCAATGCTATGGCAATCGGCAGAAGGCCTATCGCCCAGAACGGACTGTCTGCGAGCCGCGGCGACGAGATGCCCGCGACCAGTCCAACGGCAACCAGGACGAACGATGCCTTCGTCTCTTGGGTCTTGCCGCGATCGACTACGAACTGTCGCTGTGCATCGAGCTCGGTTGAGAGCGCCTGAATCCGCAACAGGCGTGCACTCTCAGGCTGCTCGGTCGACCTCGGGCTCATGGCAAGAACCCTAGGGGAAGCGTCCGACATTTGTTCGTCGCCGCGCAGTCGTTGCATCCGTCCCTGCACCCATGTCTTCCTCGCCCCTTCGGCTGTTCCTGCGACGCAGGTGCCCCCTCACACTCTCGAGACCGACCGACAACACGGCGTGAAGTTCCTGTCCGGCAGGGAACCGGTGCTGCGCGCGGCTGTGTATATGACGGACGAAGTACCGGCAACCGCCGCAGGGTAAGTCGATTCGTCGCCGTCCGCGCATCCGGTGTCGCGCAGAGCCTGCGCAACCCCGCCGTGCACCTACTTAGCGATCCGGTATCAGCACAGACGCGCCGACGGGGGAGTCTGGCCCCCTCGTCACGCGTTACGGTGCGCCGCGACCCCAACGGAAGGCACAACATGGAACTCGAACAGGCAGATTCGATCCTGCAACGCGTGGGCATCCTCGCGATGATGTACTACCCGGACATCCGCACCGACGATCCCGGCTTCGACCTCGCCACCGAGGTCGACTGGTGTCTCGCGGACACGACAGCGGATGTCGAGGCCTTCGAGCAACTGCGCGGCCTGATCAGCGGCACCATCCTCGACCCGACCGCGCACCGGCAGCAACTCACCGCCCGCGTGTATGGGTTGGTCCCCGACGCCGGCAAGTAGCGCACGTGGCCAGCCAAGACCCCGCCGCTCTCCCTGAGGGGACGAGTCGGCGGCGACCCACGGAAGACCCGGAGAAAAAGCGGGAATCGGCGCGCCGATGGCGTGAAGCGAACCGCGAGTATCGGGCGCAGAAGAAGCGCGAATGGAACGAGGCGAACCCGGACCGTCGACGCGAACTCAACCGGCTCTCAATGGGGCGCCAGGCAGAACGTGCCCGGCGCAGGAACGCCAAGAACGCCAAGGCCCGTATCTGGCATGCGGAGAACCGAGAACAGGAGCGGTCGCGGTCGGCGGCGTTCCGGCGGGAGCGTCCCGAGAAGGTGCGGCAATACCAGCGCACTTACAAGGAACGCCACCCCGAGCGATACCGCGCCAATGCTGTCGAGGCCAGAAGGCGGTACGTCGACAAGAACGCCGAGACGGTCCGGGAGAAGGGCCGGCTCGCCGCGGCGCGACGTCGCGAGGCCAACCCCGAAGCACTCCGCGAACGGTACAACAACAACCTCGAGGCCGAAAGAGCACGATCACGCGAAGTAGCTCGCCGTCGTCGCCGACTCGAAAAGCTTGGCCTGCCACCGCGCAGGATCCAGCGCGTTTACGCAGGCGATCGTCGCGCGAACTCCGCCGCCGCTGACGAGTTCTTCGCCCGGGTACGTTCGGTGAAGGAGCGTGGCCGCATCGCGGCGGAACTTCCCTATGAGGTCTCAAACATTCCTGCCAGTGTCGGGCAGGCCCGGCGAGCGTACTTCAACGCTCCAGATCTGATGCCGGAGGTTTTCCCACGCATACTCGCCCTGAACCGGTTGAAAGTTCAGATGGATCGGCAGGCTCAAGAAGTGCTGCAGGAGCGCCCGAGATTGCTCGATACCCATCGACACCGTCACGAGGCCCGACTCCGCGAAGAGATCCGGATGGACTCCATCGCACGCCAGCTACGAGGCCGGCCACCCCTGCAGGCTGGGACCGAACTAGAGCGACGACTCGTCGCCGAAGTCGACACGGACATCAAGCGACGACTCAATGCCATTCGCGCCACTGCGATAGCGCGCGCCCAGCCGATCATCAGCGACGAACGCCAGCGACCAGCCGAGCCAGACCACTTCGGTGCGCACCGCAGGGCGGCTACGTATCGCGACCCCAGCACGCGCACTCTTTGACCCCCATGGTCAATGCATCGAGCTCACTGGCGGGTCTCACTGATCAGCGACCCTCGACCACCCAGCCCGCCGCGCGGCGATATCCGTTCCGCAAAACCGGACTCTGGACTAGCGCGAAACGACCCCCTTATCCCGGTTGAGGTCTCTCCCGCACCGCACTCGGTCGCAACTCTCCGGGGGAGGGAGCGGCGTGAAGGCGGTGCTCATCCGGCGACTACGTCCGCCGCCGCTCTTGGCTGGGCTGAGCCCCTCGGTGCGTTCGGCGTCAAGCACGCATCGCAGTACGACGCGCCGACGCTCTTCTTTTGACGGAAGGGTTTACCTAGCCCGGGCCCGAACGAAGTGTGACCTAGAATTCTCGCCCGAGGAGCCCACCAGTCTCCGTGTCGAGGACCGTGCGCACGATCCCATCCTTGAACCACTGCTCGCCGAGCACCTCGTCAGGAACGTCGTTGCTGTTGATCGTGCAGATGTATTGCCCGCCGGTGGTCTCCACCATCTGTCGAGCGAACTGGAGAGCACCTGCCCGCTGCCTCGGATCGACGCCGTCGAAAACGGACGAGTCATGGACGAGGAAGTCGGGGTGGTGTGCGGTCGATATGCCTTCTTCGAGCATGGTGAGGTCGAAGCAGAACAGGATCATACGGTCGACGCCACTACTCCCGGAGCCCGTCGCGCGAAGGGTGAACTTGTAGCCGCTGTCGTCCACAGCCACCGTTAGTGCCGCGTCCTTGCCATAGAGCTGCTTCATCTTCTGGCTGAAACGATCCCTGATGCGGTCGAGCTTGTCGCGCGATGCCGTCAGCTCGCGGGTCGCATCGTTGCGCCTGGTTGACTGTTCGAGCTTCAACTCCTCGCGGCGAGAGACGAGTTCCCGTGCCTGCTCGATCTGGAGATCGACTGCGGCGGTCCTCGCTTGCACGTCAGCGAGTTCACTGCGCATGGAGTGCAGCTCTTCGAGCGCCCCTCCCGCATCCAGAGTGCGCAAAAGCGCATCGCGCTGTTCATCGCGCTGCCGTAACTCACTCGCGCGCTCGGCGATCCGGGCATCGAGGGTCTCGACCTCACTCCGCAGGAAGGTACGACGGTTGGCCATGAGCGCAGAGTGGAAAGCTCGGACATCATCAATCTGGCGCTTGAAGCCGTCTGCCAGAACCGCGCCCGCGGCTTCGAACAACTGCTCAACCGGCAAGGTCTGAGCCGTCGGTTCTTGGGCATCAGCAAGCGATACTTGGTACAGCTCTCGCATGCGTCGGTCAACCACGGCATCGTCACGTAGGGCGGAGATGCGGGCGGTGAGCGCGTCGGTCCGATCGACCAGCGAGTTCGGATCTTCGAGGACTCGGAACCCCGCGATCCTTGACTCCCACTCGTCAACCTCGTTCTTGAGTGAGGCCCGTTCGAGGACAAGTTCATCTTCGGGGCGTAGCATCGAGACGAGCCCGTCGCGCGTCGCCGCCGTGATCGCTTTGAGCTGATCGAGCCCCTTCTTGACGTTCGCCAGCTCGTGAACGACCGTCCAGTCGAGCCCAAGGAGAAATGCGACGTGTTGCCGACTGCTGGTTGCAGGCTGCTGTGCCAGTACCTTGAGTGGGTCCTTGGGCGTCTCGCTGCGGATCACGTATGAGAGAAGCGTGCGGACAGATAGCCCTCCGGTGATCTCTTGCTCAGATGGTTCCAGCCTGAAGAGCGAGAGGCCGAGGACTTCCTTCCAATCGGCGACCGCGATTTGCCCTTCTACCAGCCACGGGTCGATCGCACTCCGCGCATCGCCCTGAGCCGATACGCGGAGCTTGGTGCCGCGCAGGAGTGGCCTGGTCACGGTGATCTCCCCACCAAACATCTCCAGCGTCAGTGAGATCTCCCACCCATCATCAGCGAGCGGGGCCAGGCTCGGGTGCAGCGATCCGGCAAGCGCGTAGTTCAGCAGCATCAACATCGTGGACTTGCCACGAGCATTCCGGCTGTCCTGCTCCGTGGAGTCGCTTGCTCGGTCAGCCACAATCGCGTTGAACCCTGGTTTGAACTCGATCGTCTTGAACTCATCACGATTAGCGCTGAGGCGAATGAACATTAGCTGGCTCTCAAGATCTGGTCGTTGTAGTCGAGCACGCCTGCGCCATAGAGCAAGGTCAGCGCTGTCACGAAGGAGTCATACGTTGCTGTGGGCACGGCTTGCTTGTGCTCTAGGAAGAGTCGTCCGATGGTAAGGCTGCGTTGACCGAGCGACAGGAGCAAGGAGGCGGCTTCACCAACCACCGTCCGCTCGACGGGCGTGAACTTGTCCGGGTAGACCTCACTCACGTTTGAAGATCTCGCAAATCTCGAACAGGTACGCGACTACTGCCAGTGCAGCGGCTTCCACCTCGGGAGTACCGCGGGGACCTGCGTTCTCGAACGCCTTCTCAACGAGATAGTCGAAGATCGCATCGGGCTCCAGCGACTCGGCTTCCGCCGCGAAGTAGTCACTCTTGAACCTGCTGACAAGACTTCGTCCGAATGCTGGAGCAGTTGTGGTCTGAAAGGCGATGAAGTCGCCGACTCGCGCCGCCTGCGATAGCCCGGCGGTGATGCGCAGCACCGATGTCGGCCCCAGCTTGTTCAGCTCGATCTTCTCTTGTAGCGGAAGCGCCAGTCCGACGTCCGTCGGTTGCGTTGCACTCGGTGCGCTGGCGATCACGCCGCACACGACGCTCAACTCCTCGTATGTGACTCCGCCCAATGCGGTCTTCACCGCGCGAGCAACTGCCTCCTCATGACGTCGTTTGGCGTCAACGAGGAACTCCAGAGTGTGGTGCTCAAGCTGGGCGTCCACGGCGTCGTGATGAGGGCCACAGAGATAGATCAGATTGTCGGCAGAACCGCGCTGTTCGGGGCGCATTGCCTCGTCGTAGCGAGGGCCTCCTGGGCTGGCGGCCGCGATATGGGCCACCTTGCCGACAGCCTTCGGCTGGTCGCCGGCCGCTTGGGGGTCGAGAGTAAGTTCGACACCGCACTCGGGGTAGGCGCACCGATTGCCGCTGCGCGCGATGACGACCTTCTCCTGCGCCTGGGGCACGCGATCTCTGGTGGTCGTCGACGACATACAGTCAGGCTACCGAGCGGACGGATGTCAATGGCCAATCCGATCTGCCCACTGGCGGCCAGTAGAAATGCCCGCTGGTGGCCATGAAAACTGCCCACTCATGGCCAACAGATCTGCCCA
>NZ_JADOVI010000023.1 GCF_015752155.1 Cryobacterium sp. MP_M3
TCCTTAACGGCTACGTGTGAGTGCCGCCACACTGGGCCGTCTGGGCCAACGATCGCTGACCATTAGCCGGTCACGAATCCGCAGGGGCACCAGTAGTAATGTACCTATTGCAGAATCTGCAGGATGGGCCACTTGGCAGTAGATCAAATTCGGCTTCCAAGCAGCTCCCCCGAGGAGGGTCTCCTCTGGCTGTCAATCTCTCCTACAGTGGGGATATCTGCCCAAGACTCTGGCGGAGTGGACTTGGGGTGGAAGTGTCACGTAAACCGGCAACAGAAGTGCGTACGAGCCTCTATCGCCTATATGGGCTGTCGTCTTTGGACGAGGCGGTCCAGCCCAAGTATCGAGAGAGCCCCACCTTCTCGTCGACTGCCGTGACTGTTGGCGATCGACCTGCGGTTCTGATTGCGGGGACTACCCCTGAGAAGATCGTGAGCTGGGCCGGTGTGCTTGCTGGCCTTACCGGGGAAGAAGTGGATCTCCTCAACACCACCGCGGCCGCAGTTCTGATCATCTCATCGGCTTCGGCCTCCAGCATCCCAGCTATCGCCATCACCCAGAATGGGCAGCGAGTCCGGTTTCGGGACCCGGACAGTGACCTCGATTCGTCTCCAGTTCAGCCTGAAGGAGGGTCCGAGACAGCGTGGGCCCTCACCTACGGAATGGGTTTCCAGCTTCTAGATCAGGCGAAGGTAGACGGCGGCTTTGGGCAGAGAGTCGCAATTAGGAGCGCAGATCCAAAGGATCTGAACTCCGTTACGCGAGTGACTTTGGATGAACGGTCGCGGGTTGAGCGTTCATCGATTCCGGGCGGAGCGCACCTTCGCGGGTTCGGTGTTGGTGATCTCGGTGAACTCGTTACACGCCTGGTCGCTTCGGCGCGGATCACTGGTCTCAGCACGGGCGACAAGCCGATCAAGGTGCGAGGAGCAGACGCTCTGAGCGTGCCGCTCTCCAAGTCGCCAACGATACTCGTCGAGGATCTCGACATTATTGAAGCTCTCTTGGGAGCGGAACCTGCAAGCGTCGAGCTCGGCCTATTGGAGCAGCTCGTCTTGATCAAGGATGCGCCCTTGATGGCGAGGCTCGACCAGAAGCTCATCACAGCCATGGGAACTACGAATAGCCCCCCCCTCGCTTTATCCTGGCCTCACGAGCGGATTGAAGAGAACGGCACACCCACATCTTTCAAGATCATTGGAAATGGAAGAAATGAGGCTCAGGACGGCACACCTGAACTGAGTGACCTTCTTCCACTCATCACCGAACTACCGCACGCGCAGCAAGCCGATGAGTTAACTCGCCTTGGCATCATGCTTTTTGGCGAGTCGCCTCATCAGGTAGCGCTGTTCCGGTGACTCGGTAGCACTCTTCTGCGGAAGTGGTAGCGGCCCGGACTGTTTGCCCGGGCCGCTGCGGTTTCACTCCCAGTAGGTGTCGTGGCTGCGGGTTTACTCGTTGCGGTGCCGGCGCATGTCGATCTGGCCCAGGTTGATGATCCGGGCGTGGTTCGCGAGGCGGTTCACGATCGAGTCCGCCGCGACCCGGTCGGGCAGTTCAGCTACCCAGTGCGCCGGCCCGGTCTGCGAAGCGATCATCGTCGGCAATCGGTGTTCCCGGTTAGCGAGGACGGCGAACAAGTCGCTGGCGGCATCGCTGTCGATGCCGACGGTGAGGAAGTCATCGATGATGAGCAGGTCAACGTTGGAGAGCTCGTTCAGTAGCTTTTGGTGCGCGATCCCGTTGCCGCGGGCGATGACGAGCCGCCGGGCGAGGTCGTCCATCCGGAAGTAGGCGACCGTGTGCTCGCTCTGGCAGGCGCTGATCCCCAACGCTGAGGCGAGGTAGGTTTTCCCGCCTCCGCTGGGCGAGATGATGAGCAGGTTCATCGAATCCGCCCGCCACTGATGGGCGGCATATCGGCGCATCCGAACCGGGGTGATGCCGCGCCCGTCGCGGTAGTCGACTTCCGCGACTGTTGCTGCGGGAATCGGAAGCTGCGCCTGGCGGATCAGCCGCTCGACTTTGTTCACCCGCCGGGATTCCAACGCGTCGTCGACGGCGGTGAGGAAGAGCTGCTCAGGGGTGAGGGTGTCGTTGGCCTCGTCCTGGATCAGTTCCTCCAGCCGGGTCGCAACGTGGGTGACGCGCAGGGCGCGGAACTTGTCGTAGTCGATGCTCGTGAAGGTCATCGCCTGGTCCCTTCGCCGATCTCGTAGTGGGACGCGTCGCGAACATAGACGTCCGGTCCGGTGGCCCGGAAGACGACGGTGCTGCCGCGCTTGCGGGTCGAGGCCGCCGGGATCAGCGGCTTCGGTTTCTTCGCGTCGCTGTCGATCGTGGCCATGAGGTGTTTCAGCGTTGTGTAGGTGGGGTGCCCGTGGCGGTTCAGCAGCTCCTGGCAGGCGGCGTCCAACCGTTGCCGGTTGTTCTTGCCGAGCCCGTCGAGGATGTTCTGGCAGGCCAGATACCCCTGCGCCTCGATGCTCTGACTGTCGAGGATCTGCTCGATCACCGTGACCGTTGCCGGGCCGAAACTGCGGGCCCGATCGGTGAACCACCGCCTGGACCACAGCCCATCGATATTGCGGTGTTGCGGCGGGACATGTTCCGGCAGGGTCGAGTACTGGCCTTTGCGGCCCGTCAATCGGGGGTGTTCGCAAATGATCTCGTTCCCGTCGAACACTGTCACCGTTGAGGCGGTCAGCCTCACCCGCAACAGCTTGCCGGCCAACGCGAACGGCACCGAATACCGCTGGGTGTCGGCGGTGACGTGGTAGTTGCGGGCCGCCTTGAGCTCCTTCCACTGGACGTCCTCGAATGACGCGTCCGGCAACGAACCCAGCAGCTGCCTCTCTTCGGCGTCGAACCTCTCCCACCGGGTCGAGCCGTCGGCGCGGCGGATATCGTGGTTGATTTCCCGAATCCGCTCGACGATCGCGTCGTTCAACTCGGCCAGGGTCGTGAAGACGTCGTCCTCGAGATACCCGATGACGCGTTTGTTGACGACGTTCACCGCGTTCTCGGCTGATGCCTTATCCCGGGGGCGCTTCACTCTGGCGGGGACGATTGCGCACTGGTAGTGGTCGGCGAGCTGTTGATAGCGGGCATTCACCACCCGCTCCATATCGCCCGGGTGGGACCGGTTCGTCGCGGTCGTCGGGTTGTCTGGAACGATGATCTGTGGCACTCCGCCATAGAACGTGAATGCATGAACGTGGGCGTCGAGCCAGGCCGGCGACTTCATATCTATGAAGGCGCGGCAGAACATCATCCCGGAAAACGGCAGCACCGCGACGAACAGCACCGCCTTCGTGATTTCGCCCGTGACCGCGTCGGCCAGCTCGATGATGTCGCCAGCCCAGTCCACCAGCATCGCCCGGCCCGGCTCGTGGTTCAGTACCGCGACCAAGTCGTGGCTGCGGACGTAGTCGGTGAACAGGGCGCAGAACTGCGAATAGCCATACTTCTTGCCCGTATCCTTCGTGTCGACATAGCGGCGCCAGGCCAACAACAAAGTGAAGTGCCGGTTCGCTTTCATCGACGCCAGCACCCGAGACAGGTCGGGCTGGTCATACTCCTCAGACACCTTCCGGCGCCCGTCCGGGAACCACCCGACAAGATCAGCGTCGCTGACCGCCGCCGCCACGGTGATACCCCGCTCCTGAATTTCCTGGCTCACCCGGGCCACGGCACGATGCGAGCACCCCGCGATCTCCACCACGTCCCGATAGCTGCGCCCCTCCAGCAACAGCACCAGGATCTTTCGATAATCCGCCATGTACAAGCACTCCAAACGTGAACGACAACACCCCATGTGATGTCGTTCACAGCAGAGCAGCACACCCCCTTCCAGCGCTACCCTGTCCCCGGAATCGTGCTACCGCCTCGCCGGAACAGCGCTACCCGATAGGGCGACTCGCCACTTTTCAAGGACACGGACGGCGCCGAGCCAATCAGTGCAAAAATCCCTATCCGCCGGTGGCTCTCCTTCCAGGCGGACCTGGAAGACAGGCGTTTTTGTTTGCACGACGGACGCTGGTACGTCATGGACAAACCTTACGCAGACCAAGTGAGGGAACGAACCAAGGCGATCTTTGATCGCGGGCCCGGGGTTAAGGACCTCCCTGATTGGCCTGCCGGGACTTCAGAAGCCGAGTACAACGTGTTGCTCGCTAAGTCTCTGGGCGGGCTCTGCATCGACAAGAACCTCATGCGAAGCGAGTTCCACAAATATGGAATCGAGCCGTGCGATGTCCTACTTCGGGACGGCACATACATCCACGTGAAGAGTATTGACTCCTCTGCTCCGGCAAGTCATCTACTGGCACAAGCCCTGGTGTCCGTCGAAGTGCTTACCTACGACACGGCCGCCCAAGCCGACTTCCAATCGAAAGTCGCAAAAGGTGGATGGGATCCAAGCCTCCTTCGCAAAAAGCCGACCCGCGTAGTTTTACTCGTCGCGCGAAAGGACAAGACGATCGGCCCGGATTCGCTATTTACCTTCACGCAGGTCAACCTAGCGCGCCAAATTTCGCACCTGGGCGCGCAAGGGGTCGAAGTATTCATCGCACCGGTGCGTCGGCACACCTGAAAGGTAAGCGTGACGCAGCCGATGGCCGCTGTGTCTCTACCACCCAACTGACCGTTTGACCCGACAGAAACGAGACCTGACAGATGGCTGGTGAGCCGTACGAAACGCGCTCAGTGAATGAGACCGCGTCGGAAACGGGCGCGATCAGCGCAGTGTTCATCGTCGTGGCTTTGTTGCTCATCCTCATCAGTTCAAGCAATGACATCGGCAAAGCGTTGACGTGGGCCGCCGACGCCGGAAGACTGCTCTACAGCCACCTCGGATGGACCCTGAGCATCTACATCACGGCTCTGCTCGCGTTCTACGCGGTCTCCCTCGGCGGTCAGATTCTCGGCGGCCCGGACGAGGCCGCCCGCACTCGGCGAGTGTTGGGATTCGTCGCGGAGCTCATGGCCGCGGCGACAATCACTCTCGTGGCATTCATAGCCGTTTACTGCTGGCAATACCCGCCGATGTGGCCAGTTTTGATCATCCTGCTCCCCGTGGTCGGGCTTCTGCTCTTTCTGGCGCTGCAGCTGGGCAACTTCCTTGTTCTCGATCTGGAGACCAGGATTGCGCTCACTGAGAAGACACAGGAGCAGACGAAAAATCGGCTGGAGGGCGTAACCGAACGATCGCAGCGATCTTTCTTCCTTGTGTGGGCCCTCAACTCTGCGGTGATTGCTTTCGGTGCCCTCTGGGTCACCTTGCCCTTAAGCCCGCTGTCTTCGGTCCTTGTTATGTGGCTGATTTACCTCGTGGCAGTCGCGCTACTGCTCGGTGTCAACGCGATGACCATGACCACCTTCCTGACGTCCCGCGATGCTCAAACACGGGTAGTTATTTGGGCGTTTCCCACACTGACCTACGCGATTCTGGTGGTAGCGGCTATCGCTCTGCTTCTTGGGGGCAATGATTCCCCGCTACCGCAGCTGGGATGGGCATTCATCCTCATCATCACGACCACGCTGACGACGTCGTACTGGCCACGTTCGCATGCCCCTCGATGGATTCTGGACTGGTCCATTAATGGATCGGCAGCGCGGCTCGCAGAAAGGACTCTGTCGAAGCAGCACTCAAAAGCGGCCGGAGAGTACCGAGCGTTGACGGCGCTGCGGTCTGTCACGCCAATGCCCCCGAGCCCGCTTCGTCGACTGCGGGATGCCGTCTTTTCGCAGACTCGCGAGCGATAGCCGACACGTCCAGTCCGACATCTCCACCCGGTTCGCTCCCATAGATAGAGCGGTATTCAGCCAGTGCGCCTCTTGACTCACGGATTTGGCGCGGGTGGCCTGACGTAAGCGCGAAGCCGTTCTACAGTTGGCGGCCGTCATCCCGGGAGTGCGGGTCCTCGGACTGTATTGTCTGGTCGCCGCGGGTAGCCTGTCTGGCCTTCACGGTAAGGCCAGCTGCGCGCTGTGCTTCCCGCTGCCGGTCGGCCGTGGCCCGGTTCGCCGCCCGCATCGCGTCGAGCGCGGTGGCTGGCTTCTGCCGGCCCGCCTCGGGCGCGTTCAGCGCGGTGGGCTGAGTCTGTGCCTTCTCCACAGCCGTCACGCGGGCCGCGAGTTCGGCACCAACGGTGCGCTCCCGGTACGCCGCCGGGATGGCCTGCGTTTGCGCCGGTTCGACCTTGTACCGGTCGCGGAACACGTCGACTTCAGCGGCGAGACGCACCCACTCCTGCCTGCGGGTCCCCTCGGCCGGGGTTTCGCCAAGCTCCAGCGCCCACTCGGGCTTCTCGGCGGCGATCGCCGTTCCGCGTTCGTCGAGGCGCACGGCGAGGTACTCGTACCGTTCGGCCAAGTGCTCCCGCCAGGCGGGGTCGGTGCCGGCGGCGTCGAGCACCCGTCGGTCAGCGATCCACGCTGGCACCGCCGGACGCTCGTCTACTGCAGGCGCCTGGTCGGCGGGACCTGTTTCGATGCGTAGTTCCATCCGGTGGGAGAGGACGGCGCCGACGTCGTCGGCGGTGCCGCGTTCGCGTTCGTTCCACGACTCCCGGAGCACCTGTGCCGGGTCAAGGCCCTGGGTTTCGGCGCGGGTGAGGGCCGCTGCAACAGCTCCCCAGCTCTCGGAGCTGGTGAGGTTCCGGGCGTCCTGCTCATCGAGGGCGTGGTGCACAAGTTGGGTGAAGCGGATGGTGTTGGCGCGTTCGGCGACGTCGCCGAACTGGTCGATGAGGGTGACCAGGTCATCGACGCGGGCTTGTTCGGCACGGATGGTTTCCGTCGTGGAGAGCATCCCGTCGCTGTGGCCGGCGATGCTTGCCAGGACGTCGCTGATGGGTTGGGCGTCTTGGGTCTCGACGTAGAGGTGGTTGGCTTCCTTCCCCCGGGTCAACCCCACGTAGACGAGCTCCCGGGAGGTGGAGGAGTCAGCGAGGACGTGAGCAGTGTCAGCGGTCATGCCCTGGGCGCGGTGAATGGTCGATGCGTAGCCGAGCTCGACGTTCTTCTGTACGTACTCGGCGGGGAGGGTGATGCGGCCGCCGTGTCCCGCATGGGTGACAGTCAACGCCCCGTCGGCTTGCACCTTTCCCACGATCCAGGCGTCACCGTTTTTGACGCGGTCGGTGCCACGCCCGGTGCGGAGGGTGGCGTCGTTCAGCCGGGTCACGATCCGGTCGCCCTGGTACGCGGCGAGCCCGTCGCGCAGCT
Source organism: Cryobacterium sp. MP_M3 (assembly GCF_015752155.1). Taxonomy (GTDB): domain Bacteria; phylum Actinomycetota; class Actinomycetes; order Actinomycetales; family Microbacteriaceae; genus Cryobacterium. The sequence continues at coordinate 7,231 of NZ_JADOVI010000023.1, forward strand.
GCGCGGACTTCTTCCCGGTGACGAGGCCGGCGCCCATCCGGTAGGCCTGGGCCCGCGTGTTGAGGTCGGTGACGGTGACGTTTTGTTGGGCGAGCATGACGGCGTTCTTGCCGGTTTCGTCGTCGTGTTGCCAGGCGGCGAAGACGTGGTCGGTCATCCGGTCGATGCTGCCGCCGGTGACTCGGTCGTTGTCCACGTACCAGCGGAACGGGTCGCCCACCGTGGCCGGGTCGCGGAGCTGCCGGGTCGCTTCGGCTTCGGCCGGGGACGTGAACCGGTGGATCTCCTCGAGCTTGATGGAGCCGACTTCGCGTTCCAGGAGGCGCAGGGCCCCGCCGGACTCGACAGCTGCGAGCTGCCGGTCGTCACCGATCAGGCGCACGTGCGCGCCGTGCCGCTCCGCGATGCTGGTGACCTTGGCGAGGTTGAGGGTGCCGGCCATGCCGGCCTCGTCGACGACGATGATGTCCCCCGCCCGCAGCTTCAAATCTTCGGGGTGGCGGCTGTCCGGGGTGGCGTCCCCGTGGGTGTCGTACGCGCGGACGAAGGAATGGATCGTGGCTGCCGGCACTTCCACGGCGTCGCGGAACACGGCGGCTGCCGTCGCCGACGGCGCCAACCCGATCAGCCGGCCACCGGCCTGCTCGGTCGCCCGGGCCGCCAACGCGAGGGCGGTGGTTTTCCCGGCGCCGGCGGGGCCGGTGCCCACGACGAGGAGCGTGCCGGATGTTGTGAACTCTCGTGCCAGGGCCCGCTGCCCGGCATCCAACGGCCCGGTGTGACGTGCGGCCGTGCGGTCGAACTCGGCCACCGTGATCGGGGCGATCGTGCGGGTGCGGCCGGCGGCCAACAACGTGTCTTCGGCGGTGAGGAGGCTGGTGGAGGTGAAGAGCATGCGGCCCTTGTGCTCGTAGATGCTCGACCCGTCCCGGCGGGTCAACGGTTCGAAGGACCCGTGCGGAGCGGACGGGGTGACAGCGATCGAGTCCGTCTCCAAGGCGCGCCGGGTGATCTGTTCGACGGTGCCAGCGGGTACGGGTCCGAGGCTGGTTTCTTTCTGGACCCAGCGGCGGCCTTCGGCCTCGATCATGTGCGGCCCCCAGACCGCGTGATGCTCCGACACCGTCAACACCAACTCGCGCGCCGCCCGGTCCACATCCACCACACGCGGCTCCCCCTGCCTGCTGCCCCTGGCCGGTGCTGCGGCGCGGGCATCCTTCAGGAGGTTCATGACGGTGGCAGCACCGACACGTTCGGCGGCCTTCGCCGCCCACTCCGTGCGGAGTCCGGCGAGGGAGCGGGCGTGGGCTTTGGCGGGGCGGGTCTCGAGGGTGGCCTGCTGCGCCAGTTTGATCCGGGCGACCGCGTCCGGGCTGCGCCCATGAACGGCCCGGTAGTCCTTCTCGAGCTGCCCGATGACCTGTTTGATGTCCGCGGACCGGGTCGAGAACTGTGCGGTGAGGCGCTCGTCAACACCGGCGATCTCGACCACGGGGCGTTTGCCCGGGGTGACTTCCCGCAGCTCCGTGGTCAAGCCGAGGCGGGTGGTGACTTCGTCCATGACGCGTTGGTTGTAGAACTCGGAGGCGGCCACACCTTGACGGTGGAGGAGCTTGGAATCGATCGTGCGCCACTTCCCGTCGACGCCTTTGACCTTGTTCGCGACGACCAGGTGATCGTGCAACTGGGGGTCGCCGTTGCGGGAATCGTAGTGACGGAACAGCGTCGCGACCAGGCCACCCTCAACGTCGATCTGCGCGACCCCGTTCGTGCCCGCGCGCGTCGCGACAGCTTCCCGTTCGAGGTACTTTACGGTGTCGGCGATCGCGGTCGCTTGCGCCGACTCGATCGTCTTCCGGGTGTCCTCGTCGCCGAGACCCCAGAGCACGGACACGCTCTTCGCGGGCGAGAACACCAGGTCAAAACCCGCCACCGCCTGCTGCGTCGGACGTGTTGCGGCGGTGATGAACCGGCCCAGCTCTTCCTTGTCCGCCGGCGGCCGGCCCTTGGCCGCGGCGAACGCTGCGGCACCCTCACGGGCACGGATCGTGCGCCGCTCAGTGACATTGGGCTCCCGCTTGTGGGTGGCGGTGAAGTCGGTGTAGCCGGCGGCGATTTTCGCGGACAGGTCGGTGCCGCCGGTGTTGTACCCGTAGTAGGAGCGGCCGAGCTTGGCGGCCTTCGTGGCCTCACCAACGGTCTTGCCCTGCGCTTGCGCTTCCGCAATGATTCGTTCGGCGTCGGGGTGCAAACCCTCACCGTAGAGGGCCTTCATCTGCTCCTCCGTCACGACCCCGGACACACCCAGGGCGGCCAGTCCCCCGCCGACCCAGACACCGGGAGGGTTGCCATCCTCGGTGTAGTAATCGCCCAGCTCACGGCCGCTCTCACGCTTGACATCACCCGTCACGGTCTCGCTCGTGTAATACACATACCCGTCTCCCGCAGAGAGGATATGCATAGTCATCACCCGATCACTTTACCTCGTCTATTACTAATGCCAGAGGTGTGACAAGTACTTATGCGAAGAATGAGGATGCAGTTGGGTCACGATCGAAAGATTGGGTTGCATGGATGCTGGGGCTCTGGTCGACGCGAGCCTGCGGAGAAGGGCTATCGAGACGACGAAGCAGGCCGTGCACAGCTCGCAACTGAGCGCGCCCGACCGTACGAATCCGGGCCCTCCGGTTTCGAACTTGGGCGGGCGATCACGCGCGGTGGACTCCCGCATAATGGTTCTTCACCCACGAAAGGGGTACACCCATGGCTGATGTACGCAAGTCTGCGAAGCAGACTGCCGCCCGCTCTCGCGCACGCGAGAAGGCGGCAGAGTTCCGTGCGAAAGAAGACAAGCTCGAGCAGCTCGCCACTGACTACTTCGTGGCCACTGACTCCCTCGACGAGATCGACGCGACAGCACAGGCGGAAATCACCGCCATCCAGGAACGCGCAGCGAAGCAGAGCGCAGCCGCCCGCACAGAAGCTGCGGCGCTCATCACGTCCATGCTCGAACTCGGCACCCCGAAGGCCGAAGTCGCCGGCCGCCTCGGCCTCGCACTGCGCGACGTCAAGAAGACCCCCACCCCCTGAAACCATTGAGCCCTCGATGAGGCCGCCGGCCTGGCTGGTGTGGTTCACTTCGGCGGGGCACCTAGGTCCTGTCTGTCCCGCCAGAGTCTCGCCGGAAAGTGCCGCGCGGTCCGCCCACGGGTGTGCGCGGAGAGTTCGCCCGGTCCCTCGTTCTGGCCAGGTTCCGGGTCGGCGCCGCCACTATCGACGGCGTCCTCTGTGCAGAATCAGCCGTAACCCGCGTCGGCGATTGCCCCGGTTGGTGAGTTTCTGGGGTGTCGAAAATGCCCCCCTTGATCGCGTCTCAAGGGGGGCCGTTCGATAGTCAGTCTTGGTGGTGGTCGTCTCCTTCTTGGTCTTCTGCGGCGTGTGCCGTCACCCAGGTGTTGGCGGCGGTGTCGGCGCCGACGGCGCGGAGTATCCCAGCGAGGGCGTCCACTTCGGTGCAGCTCATCCGCGGGCCCACGTCGCCCGCGAAATCGGCGGCCGCGAACACGTCGACGAAACGCGCCGCCGCGGCGGCGGCGCTGCTGGCATGAATGGTGGGTGTGTTCATTGCTGGTTCTCCTGGTCTATCGGGTGGGCGCGGTCACGGCGGTGAGGTCGACGCGCTGCAGGATGACTTGGGCGATGTGCACGGGGCTGTAGATGTAGTCGTGGAAGTGTCCGGCGACGTAGATCCCCTGAGGCACCGGGGCACCGGTGAGGGGCTCACCCTCGGGGGTGAACAGAACCAGGTCTGTGTGGTCGCTGTCGGTGCTGATGAGGTGCTGCGCGACCCGGTATCCGGCGGCCGTGTAGTCACGGTGGGTGTTGATCCCGTCGCAGGAGTACCGCACGACCCGGGGCATGTCCTCACCGTCGAATGCGACGAGCGCGGACCCCTGGTCGTCGTACCCGTCCGTCATGCTGTTGAACTTGCGGCCCTCGTAGTGGCCAGTCACCGCGCTCACCTGCCGGTCCGTGGGTCCATCGCTCCACGACACGTTCATCCACGCGGCCGCGGTCCCGGTGCTCATCCGGACGCTGAACTTCACGCCGGGAAACGCGTTCTTCAACGCCACCCGAACCAACTTGGCGGTGTCCTTGGTGCTGATGTAATCCGTCATCGTCGTATCTCCCTAGTTGCTCAGCGCGGTGGTGGGCTGGTTGGCCCGGATGTTTTCCCAGTGGGCGAGCCGGGTGCGGAGCTCCGCGATCCCGGCGAGCTGGGCGGCGGTTCGCGCGGCGACGACTGCCGGGTTCTCGGGGGCGTGGGGCGTGGCGTATCCATCCCAGTTGAGGGTGCGTTCGCGCCTGCGGATCGAGCTGGTCAGGTGGCGGATCTTCCACTCAACGTCAACGGGAGCCGTTGTGTCTGCGGGGGTCTGTGTCTGTTCAAGCATTTTCTCTCCTCCAAATTTTTTTGCCTTTCGGCGGTTTCTCCACCCTCATGGAGTGCTGTCGGGGTCAAGCCCCAAGGAACGGTTGCAGGCCAAAAGTTATGGAGGAGCAAAGCGGGGGAAGAAGTTTTTGCCGAAACTGTGACGACGGCTTGACGCCGGCAGCACGCAGTGAACAATCCCCCAGACGAAAAGCAACAAAGTCACCGTGAGCCGCACTACACAGTCGGGCACCAGAATTCCTCGTTCATCTGCTCGACCCGCATCAGAGGATCCGGAACCGGGACGCCGGCAGGCAGGGTCCGTGTCGTCACCGCGTCGGTGACAGCGAGGACCTCAAACCACTTTGGTATCGGCTCATGCGACGTAGATGGTGCGCCTACGACCTCCACCGGTCGTGGGCAGACCTTGTGAGTGTCAGAGCCCAGACCTACACTTCTAAATATCGAATACATGTTCTAGAAAAAGGGAGGGAGTCACGCATGCCGCAGATCATTGACACCCGCGTCGACGTGGAGCTTTCAGCCGACGGCGACCCATGCGCATTCGTCTGGAACCGATTCGAGCACACCATCATCGGCCAGCCGCAAGCGATCTTCACCCGCACCCGCTGGTGGGAGACCCCGGGCACACCGACCTGGATCGACACCGAGCTGTGGCGGGTAGACGCATCCCGCGGAGGCGAGGAACAGCACCGGTACGACCTAAAGCGAGACGCCGACGGGTGGATCCTCGCCCTCGACTGGGGATGATGATGCTCCTCGGTAATTTCCGGGTGGACCCCAAGAAGACAAACAGGTACCGCGGCTACCGTGCCAAACACGTCCGAAAAGAGGAACCGACATGATCACCGGCCGACTGCAGAACCGAACACCAGACGACATCCAAGTCAACGCACTGTCCTCCCGCGAGTGGAGAATCTGCGATAACCGCATCGCCCAAGACAACGCCCTCTCCCTCATCGGCTTCATCGACAACCACCACGGCATCTACGAAGTCATGGAATTCATCGACCCCGTCGAATACACCCACTTCCCCAGCCTGGAGACCGCGATCTCCCACTTCATCACCACGCAACCCTGACCCCCGGCACAGTGCCGACCGAAAGCGGAACCCGGAGTGGGGACGCAATCGTGGACTTTGGGCAGAGGCCAGTGAGCGCTCGTTCGGACTCGCAATAGCGGATTGATAGGTGGGGCCGTTGCATCGCCCGTGACTGTGGGAATGTTAGCGGATGGGGGATTTCGTTTCGGCCTGCCGACCGTTCGTGGCCACTGTGGAGCGTGGCCGATGAGTGCGCGCGGCTCCATTGGGTCGATGATGGCGGCCACGCTCGTGTCCCGGGCGCTGGGGTTTCTCAAGGCGATCCTGCTCGTGGCTGCCATCGGCGGGACGAGCGCTGCGGTCGGTGGGCAAACGTTTGAAATCGCGAACTCAGCACCCACGTATCTCTTCGCTCTGATCGCGGGCGGCGTCTTGGGAGCGGTGCTCGTCCCGCAGATCGTTCGGAACTTACACGACGGCCCGGTCGGCCAGGAAAACACCGACCGGCTCCTCACGATCGTCCTGGTCGGCGGAGCCCTGGCCACGGTCATCCTCACTCTGCTCGCGCCGGGCATCGTCTGGATTTACGCGACGACCTGGTCGGCGCAGTGGCGAGGGCTTGCAACGTCGATGGCGTACTGGTGCTTGCCGCAGATCTTCTTCCTAATCGCATTCGCTGTTCTGTCCCAGGTCCTGAACGCGCGCGGCGTGTTCGGTGCCCCCGCGTGGGCGCCCGCGATCTCCAACCTGCTGGGGATCGGCGGGATCCTCGTGTTCCTCTTCGTGCTGCCGTCCGGGCTGGGAACAGTGGGCTCGTGGAGCCCCATGATGGTCGCGGTCCTCAGCGGCTCCGCCACGCTGGCCATCGCTATCCAGGCTTTGCTGCTACTGATCCCACTGCGAAGAATCGGGTTTCAGCTCCGATTCCGCTGGGGCGTTGGTGGTCTCGGGCATATGTCGACATTGGCCGGCTGGACTCTCCTCGGGGTCATCGCTGGCCAGGCCGCCTACCTGGTCACCGCCAACGTCGCCAATAGTGCCGGGAAGACCCTCAACCAGCTGGGCATCGACGGACCGAGCCTGAACTCTCTCTCGATCGCGTACCTGCTGATGCTCCTGCCGCACGGGATCGTGACCGTGTCACTGACGACGGCGCTCTACACACGGATGAGCGGCTCAGCCGCACGCAATGACCTCGCCGAGATCCAAGCACTCTCCAACCTGGCCATGAAACCAGTCGCCTACGTCGCGATCGCTGCCACTGCAGCATTCGTAGCGCTGGGCCCGCTGATCACCGAAGTGCTCTTTGGTAAACCAATCATCGGGCACGTACTCCAGGTCCTGGCGATCGGGCTCGTTGGCTTCAGCCAGGCCTACGTGCTCAACCGAACTTCATTCGCACTACAGGACGCCCGTGGCCCCTTCGCCACCCAACTCGTCATCGCCGGGCTCTCCGCAGCCGGCGCCGCAGCCGCTCTCCTTCTTCCACCTGAACTCACCGTGATCAGAATCGCAGCAGGAATCTCCATCGCGAACTTCGCCGGCTGGCTTACCGCCCACCTGTCCCTACAGCGGACACTCCGAAACCGCGGTCACGTCCCCGTCGGGCGACCCCGCGCCATCCTCGGCTACGCCCGCCTACTGGGCGCAGCGATCATCAGTTCCGTAGCCGGGATGTCCCTGCTGGCCTCCATCGGAACGCCACCAGGATTCATCGGCCAGGCCATCCTGCTGGCGGCTGCGGGAGTCGGCGTGGTCGCGCTTTTCATCGCGGTGAGTTGGCTACTCGGCGACCGAACAATAGGCGACCTCCGCCGACGGTAGACGCCACAGGGGCCATGGCTCCGGCCGCAGAGACGGCAGGAACCTATTCACGCCAACGGAATGCGACAATCCCACAAGCTAACCCTCTGCGGGACGGCGCAGGGAGCATGCGGTCGCTGGGGCGCGCTTCGCGTAGTGCGACCGCTGGCGATGCTCCTTGGGCTCAGGGCAGATCAGTGGTTTGAGGCCAGAGCCTGGCCGATAATGCGGGCCCCGTCGGCGAATGCGCCGGGGTTGGGGCCGGAGTAGTTGAGTCTGATGAAAGGTCCGGTGGGTTCCGCGGGGAACCAGCTGGAGCCCGCTGCGATCAGTACTCCGGCGGCTTCGCAGTCTGAAACCAGGCGGTCGAGGTTGGTCTCGTCGGGCAGGCGTGCCCACAGGTTTAGGCCGCCGGCGGGGACGGTGGCGATATGCGCGGCTGGTGCGTGTTCGCGCAGGCTCGCGAGAAGGAGATCGCGTCGTGCCCGCAGTTGGGGGCGGAGGTTGCGGAGGTGGGTCTGCCAGCCGGGTTGGGTGACGACGTCGAGTGCTGCGGCTTGGAGGAGCCCACTGACATACATCGATTCGGCACCGCGGTCGGCGAGGATGCGTTCGCGGGCGGGACCGCGGGCAATAATCGCCGCGATACGAATTGAGGGCGAGATGCTCTTGGTGAGCGATCGCACGTAGACGACGTGTCCGGCGTCGTCGCGAGCGGCGACGGGGTGCGGGTCGGTGCTGATGCCGAAGTCATGGGCCCAGTCGTCCTCGACGAGAAAGGCCCCGTGCGCACGCACAACGTCGAGGATCTGCGTGGCAGCGGCATCCGACCACTGTGTACCGGTGGGGTTGGCGTAGCTGGGTTGTGCGTAAAAGACGCGGGAGCCGGTTTCATTGAAGGCGCGGGCGAGTGCGTCGGGATCGGGGCCATCGTGCCCCGACGGTACGGGGACGACCTCGACGCCAGCTTGGGCTGCGGCCTGGATCGCGCCCCAGTAGGTGGGCGATTCCATCAGCAGCGGCTGGCCGGTGGTGACGAGGGCGCGAAAGATCGTGGCCAGGCCGCTCTGGCTTCCGGGGAGCACGACGACATCGCTGGGCAGGGGCGGGGTGACGCCGACCGGTGTCGCGGCACCGAGTTCGTGGGCGAACCAGGACTGCAGCTCCGGAAGTCCGGCCACCGGTGAGCGCGTCAGCGCAGCCTCGCTCCGGGCTGCGCGGGCCAGCGCAGACCGGATCAACCGCTCCGGCAGGAGTTCACGGTCGGGGTACCCCGCGTGCAGGGCAATCGCGCCCTGCGGCGCTGTGCGGATCGCGCTGCCCAGCGCCGAGATGCGACTCTGCGGGGAACGCATCGCTGCCGTCTGCCAGCTGTAGTCAAGCGGGCGCGCCGTACGCACCGCGCGAACGAACGTGCCAGCGCCGGGGCGGGTTTCGATCAGTCCTTGAGCCACGAGAGTGCGGAGAGCCTTCTGAACCGTCACCGGGCTCGCCCCGAATTCGGTCACGAGTGTCCGGCTGGTCGGCAGCCGGGCGCCCGGCGCGTGGCCCGAGATCCACGCGCGTAACGCGGCCACGATCCGAAAACTGCTATCGTTATCCATGTTGGATCATAGTAGCGCTATCAAAAAAATTTCTGCACCGCTATCATCGTCGCGTGCGGGCCTCGCCTGGGGATTGCTCGGCGTTGCCGCGTTCTCTTTCACCGTTCCCCTCACCCGCGTCGCCGTCGAAAGCATGTCCCCGCTCTTCATCGGATCCGGCCGTGCCGTCATCGCCGCCGTGCTCGCCGCGGCCGCACTGACTATCACCCGACAACGTTTTCCCCGCGGCATCCAGTGGTTTCGCCTGGCCGTGGTCGCCGGCGGCGTCGTAGTCGGTTTCCCCCTCCTGACTTCGTTCGCCCTCACGACCGCGTCGGCCAGTCATGGTGCCGTCGTGATCGCTCTGCTCCCGGCCGCGACAGCTGTCATGGCCGTTATTCGAGGCAAGGAACGACCGCCGCTGCCCTTCTGGATCATGGCCGCCATCGGCGCGCTGGTGGCCGTGGCGTTCGCGTCGGTGCAAGGTGGCGGAATCATCCGCTTGCAGTGGTCGGACCTACTGCTTTTCGGCGCCGTGGCGGCGGCCGCCATCGGATACGCCGAAGGTGGCCTTCTTGCGCGTGAGATCGGGGCATGGCAAACCGTGTCCTGGGCACTGATAGCGGCCTCGCCACTCATGGTCCTCCTGACCATGATCGCCATCCTCGAACAGCCCCCGACCGGCACACTGACCCAATGGGCGGCAGTCGCCTATCTCGGAGTGGTGAGCATGTTCCTGGGCTTCTTCGCCTGGTACCGCGGACTCGCCATCGGGCCCATGGCCCAAGTCAGCCAGGTGCAACTCACCCAGCCCGTCCTCAGCATCCTCTGGGCCGCAGTGATCCTCCGCGAACAGTTGACCTGGCAGACCATCCTCGGCGGCATCGCCGTCATCCTTTGTGCCGGCATCGCCGTTCGAACGCGCCTCAACCGCACCCCGCTCCCGCGCTCCATCCGGCACCCTGCAGACGAAACAGCACCAGTTGAGGTAACACCCACCGCCGCTCGACTGTAAGAGGGGCGTTGAGCGACAGATCCGGGAGTCAGGGCCACAACACCCTCATGCAATAGTTCATGCCCCTCCTGCCTGTCCCCCGCGGTGCTGTCGGTATCCGTCGGTGCAACCCGATGGCCCGGCCTGGAAGAATTGAGAGATGACCGTAACCCTTCAGCGAATCCTCGCGGGCGATTTCCCAACGTGGATTGAGCAGAGCTGCACGGAGTACGCCGGTGATTTGCTTGCCCAAGGTCGATCACACGAGGAAGCTCGGCGCATAGCGGTCGAGAGCATGGCTCGTTCGTTCCCGGAGGGTACTCAAAGTCCGGGCAATGAGGTCTTTCACGTCATGAACGATGCTGGTGAGGCGATGGGATATCTGTGGATCGGGCAGGATGTCACCACCGACCCGGGGGCGTGGTGGGTCTGGGACGTTTTCATCAACGCCGACCAGCGTGGCCAGGGTCATGGGAGAACAACGATGCTGATCGGCGAGGAATATGCACGCTCCCACGGTGCGCGCTCTCTTGGCCTCAGCGTCTTCGGGTTCAACACCGGCGCCAGGCGACTTTACGATTCCCTCGGCTACGAGACAACTTCGGTGAAGATGCTCAAGAGGCTCGACTGAGCCCTCTCTTCGCTATTGCTGGTTGGCGTCACCGCCGGGCAGTGCCTGTTGAGTGCGCGTGTTTGGCTGGACGACGTGCTGGACCGTCCTATTTCGGTGGCCGTGGGCCGTAGCCCATGGCTCGGTCGGCGCCGACGTGGAAGAGCCAGCATCCGGCGATGAATGCCAGTGGCCACAGCGGAATCTCGAACACGTAAAGGAGGCTATAGACGGCGATCAGGACCGCGGGGGCGGCGTAGTTGTGAACGAGGTTGTATCCGTAGGCTCCGGCCCGGTTGCTGACGGCGTATCCGATGAAGGAAAGGTCGAAGACAAGGAACAGCGCCGGCAGCCACCACCAGCTGAATCCCCCCAGAATGAAAAGGGTCGCGGCGGACGCAGCGACCGCGGCACCCTCAGTCCGGTGGATAGGGCTCACCGGACTGGATGGGGCCTTCGCGCGTTGCTCTGCCCTGGGCGCGGCGCTTTTTGTCATGACTCGGACCAGTTCGCTAAAGCGGTCACGACGCTCGTGACGAGCCTCAGGTAGCTGCGTTCGAGGTCTACCGGCAGCTCGAAGCCGCCGTCTGTCTCAAGTGCGACAAATCCGTGCAGCGCGGACCGGAGGAAACGGGTGGCGTCTACCGCGTCATCGTCACGGAGGTCGTAGCCGGCGAGGACGTTGTAGACGACGTCGGCGATCGCGGAGGACGCCTTCAGGTCTTCGTCATCGCCGGATGCCGGTGCGTGCACCGTCATCGGGTACTGCCCGGGGTGCTCGAGCGCCCAGCTGCGGTAAGCGAACGACATCCTCTCGATCGCGTCGTCTCGGGAGCGTCCGATGGCCGCCTGCCCGAGGGCGTGGGCGAGGCTCGCCTTAGCCTGGATCATGATGCCGCGTCGAAGGCCGGGCATCCCGTCGATGTGCTTGTACAGCGACGATATGCGCACATCGAGGCTTTCGGCCAAGGCAGCGAGGTTGAATCCGGCTGAGCCGCGTTCGTCGAGCATCTGAGCGGCGCGATCGACGACCATGGCCGTGTCTAGTCTGGGCCTAGGCATGGTTCTTCAGGGTGCTGAGGAACCGGACGATGGCGGCCGAGGTGCGTTCCGGTTGCTGCGACTGGGGGTAGTGCCCGGCGTCCGGAACCATGACCGCTTCACCGTGCAGCGTGCGCGCGATCCAGTCAGCTTCTGCCTTTGGGTCCTTGAAATCGGGATCCTTCTCACCCATGACGATGAGGACGGGAGCTGTGACGCGGTCCAGACTGTCACCGGCCTGGACGTGGTCGGTTCGCGTCGTCAGGCTGAAGGCCCGCGTGTAGCCGGGGCGCCTGATGCTCGCGATCACGTCCTTCTTGTACTCGCTGAAATCGGTCGGCGGCGTTCCTACATAAAGCTTAGGCAGGTACGCCTTCCACGCGACCGCAGCCCATGGGCGCGCCATGAGCAGGCGCAGAAACAAGCGGTTGAAGCGGGTGTTGGATGCCGGCTCACGGACGAAGGGCCCCACCAGGACCAGGCCGCTGACCAGCTCCGGGCGATCGGCCGCAGCGATCACCGCCGCTCCCGCCCCCATGGAGTTCCCGACGACGACCGCCGGTTTCCCCAGGTCGTCAAGAAGCGCCACAAGGTCACTCGCAGTAACGGCATCCCCATAGCTGGAGAACACGCTGCTACTGTCCCCATGGCCGCGAAGGTCGGTCGTCGCAACCGTGTAGCCGGCCGCAACAAGGGCAGGAGTCAGAAACCGGTAGGTGGATCGAAGGTCGCCCATGCCCGGCACGAGAAACACGAGCGGCCCGGCGCCCTGGATGTCGTACGCGATTCTTCCTTCCGGGTGAGCAAGGAATCGCGTCGCTGGTGGCGGTGTGGTGTGTTGAAGAGTCATGCGGCTAATTTAATTAGCCGCAGCGCTAATGTCAATAGCCATTTCATGAAGCGAGGCGGCCCCTGACCTTAACCTCATCAATCGGAGCGAGGGCCCTTTGGGAACGACTTAAGGACGGTCGCTGTCGCGGGCGCCCTCTCGGGGCTTCTCGTTCGTCCTACGCGGACCGCAGCTGATCTTTGACGGGCACGGGTGTAGTACTTCTGAGCAGAGGCACGGATGCGGCTAACACGAGGGTGAGCGCCATGCCGGCGCCGACGAGAAAACCAAGTCGAGGGTCGCCGGCGTCCACGGTGAACCCCACGATTACCGCGGCGACCGCTGCACCCGCGTTGACTGCGGTGTTGATCCAACTGGATGCCTCGGTACGTACTTCGACGGCGGTGATGTCGTCGGCGAGCAAGTAGCCGGTGACGAGCGAAGGGGCCAGGAAGAAGCCCACCGCGATGAGCCCGAACCCGAGAACCACGACAGACCCAAGAGTCGCCAGAAGTGCACACAGCACGGTCATGAGAGTGCTCGAGATGAGTAGTCGTTTCACCAGCGAGCTCCTCCATGTCCGCTGGCCGTAGAGCAGGCCTCCGACTGCACTTCCGGCGGCGAAAGCGGCGAGCAGGATTCCGGCCAGGCCCACCGATCCCTGGCTGTCGGCGACTGCGGGCGCGACGACCTCCACGGTCCCGAGCGTGACTCCCACGCCGAGCAGCGCGATGAGGACTGCGACGAACCCGCTCTGTCGTAGCGGCCGTGAACTGTTGCGCGGGGAAGTGGTGACGGCACCGTGCCCTCGCGAGAGCGGGCTGCTGGTCATGCCGAGCGTTCCGACAAGCGCCACCAGGGCGGTAGCGAACAGTCCGACCGACGGCGATGCCGCACCCACAACCGCAGCTGCGATCAACGGTCCCGTCGTGAAGAGTAATTCCTCACAGACCGCGTCGACGCTGTACGCCTTCGTCCGCAATGCTCCCGGCTCTGTGATTGAACCCCAGAGCACACGCATCGAGGCGCCGAGCGGTGGCGGAAACAACCCCACCACGGCCGCGAGGCCAACCAGCACCCCTACCGGCGGCTCGGACTGGGCTGTCAGTACAGCAATGCCACTGAGGCCGGCGGCGAAGGCGATGGCGAGTGAGTTGAGTGCGAACCGCTGCCCGCGTCGGTCGACGAACCGTGCGCGGTAGGGGGATGCGATCACGTTCGCGAGTCCGAACGCCCCGGTTGCCGCGCCGGCGACCGCGAACGAGTCGGTGCTCTGCTGCACTGCGAAGAGCAGCACCAGGGTCACCATGGCGAACGAGAGGCGTCCGACCAGCGCGGGAACAAAGACCCTGAGTGCGCCGGCTGTGCGCACTACTTCTAGGTAGCCGCCACTCATGTGCGCGGGACCGTGTCATGGTTCGAGACCTCGAACAGGGCAAGAGTCGCACTGATCCGGATGCCGTCTGGCGTGGCAGAGGGCATCGCCTCCTCGTGGATTAGTCTTCCGACCTCGCGGGACATCTCACGGATGCGTTCCCACGCCTCGGGGGAGACCGTGACCTCGACCTCGGTGAACACGAATTCGGATTCCGACACGTAGCGCGCGCTGCGGGCAATCAGTTCTGCCGCGAGAGAGATCATCAGAGCCTGGTGCTCGTCGGCAGGTCCCGAGCCGAGCACTTCGCCGCTGGCAGGGTCGTGGCGGTAGCGTTTGGCGGTCCCGCCGCGGATGCTCATCTCCTCGACAAGCTGCACGAGTCCGGCCTGAGCCAAACGACGCAGGTGGTAGCTCACGTTCGCCTGGCTCTCACCCAAAATTCGCGCTGCCTCAGTAGCGCTGAGAGCCTCCGCCGTCAGAATCGAAAGCAAGCGCAGGCGCAGCGGGTGGGCCACGACCCGCAGGCCATCGAGATCGTACGGCGTGGTGGCATCCGGCATGCTCACACGATATGCCTAATCGAACCCGACCACAAAATTGTTCTTTTGCGGTGACTTGTACGGGATATATAGACCCGACCGGCTCACGTCATCTGCCTGTGCTCAAGTGCCCGATAGCCGGACGGTGACCGGGCACTCCCCCACCGTTCCCGCTTTCGTGGAGTTCTGCAATCTCGGGTGACGCGTTTGCCCCGCCCGACATTAAGCCCGATGACCGGGCGTGATACGCACGAGGTTGAGCACGACAATGGATGTCTCGCAACCCATGGGTTTCGAGGCGCTGGAGTTTTGCGACAAATTTGCCATCCCGCTCCGTGGCATTTCCTGCGTCAGGGAGTTTCCTCTCATGGATCACTTAATGTGGCAGATGACCTCGCCGTGGAGGATGGAGAACCATCCGTCGTCGTCGGCTGACCAGTCGTTCCAGGCTTGGCTGATCCGCTTCAGATCTGTTTCGGTCGCCTGCCCCGAATCGACGAGTTGGTGAGCGATCGCGGAGTTCAGGATGCGGTCGGCCCACATCCCTCCCCAATAAGCGCGGTCGGCCGGGGTGGCAAAGCACCAGGTACTGGATGTGGCGGTGACGTCGGTGAGCCCTGCAGCGTGTGCCCAGGAGAGCAGGCGTCGTCCGGCGTCGAGTTCGCCTCCGTTGGCACGTGCTGCTGTCCGGTATAGGTCGAGCCATTCCTCGAGCTCCGGTATCAGTGGCCACCAGCAGAATCCGCTGTAGTCACTATCGCGCACGGCAACAATGCCTCCAGGTTTGGTCACCCGTGCCATTTCGCGTAACGCTTGAATTGGGTCGGCGATGTGCTGAAGTACCTGATGCGCGTGAGTGACATCGAATGTGTTGTCTGAGAACTCGAGCGCGTTTACGTCGGCGACCTGGAAGTCGATATTGGTAACGCCGCGCCCGGCAGCCGTCGCCCGGGCGAGTTCCAGTTCGGCAGTCCCGATCTCGGTTGCCGTCACTTCTGTGACCAGGCCTGCGAAGTCTGCAGTGATCGTTCCAGCGCCGGCACCGACGTCGAGCAGCGTGTCTTCATGGCGCAGCTTCGGCAGTAAATAGGCGGCTGAGTTCTCCGCGGTGCGCCACCGGTGCGACCGCAGCACTGATTCATGATAACCATGGGTGTAAACCGTCACGAGAACTCCTTTGCGTCGTTGATCGCTTCCGCCTCAGCATCGCGCGGTCTGTTCCTCAGCCACCGAGGGCGTCCGACCGCTGCTGGTAGGCCTTAACAACGGCGACCATGTCGAGTTGACCCCATCCGGCGTCGTCGGTCTGATGGTACAGATCGGCGCAGATGTCGATGATGGGTGCGGAGACTCCCGCGTCTCGGGCCGCATGAGCGACGAGGTCGGCGTTCTTGATGACGTCGGTGATCGCGGCTTGCACTTCGAAATCGCCGACGCGCAGCTTGTCGGTCTTTGTGCGCGCGAGCGCACTGTCCATCGGGCCGGCGGAGAGCACCTGCGCGAAGGCATCAAGATCAAGCCCGAGTCGGGAGGCGAAGTTCACCGCCTCGGCGAGCGGAATTTGTCAAGGTGGATGAGGCCAGCGTGAGTTTAGGCGGCTAGTTTCGGTTCGCTTTCTTGTGCTTCGGTGGGCTTGTTGATCCAGGCCGC
>NZ_JADOVI010000024.1 GCF_015752155.1 Cryobacterium sp. MP_M3
CGTCTCGATCCCCACGCTCTACCGGTGGATCCCCGCCACCGAACGCTGAGGAAGCGCCCTAACGTACTCTGAGCTCCGTTTTCTCAAATGCCCCCTACGAGGACTCGGTGCGGCTGAACACCGGGGGCATCGTCACGGGTCTCCGGGAGATCCTCGGCGCTCAGCTCGTCGCCTACCTCGGCCGTGTGTCGAACACGCGCTCGGTGCGTGAGTGGGCGGATGGCTCGCGCGCGCCGGGCGCGGACGTCGTGCAGCGGCTGCGTACCTCTTATTATGTGGCCGGCATTCTGATTGAACGGGATAGCGCGAAGGTAGTCCAGGCGTGGTTCCAGGGCATGAATCCGGAGTTGGGCGATCAGTCCCCCGCCGCCCTGTTGCGCGTTGAGCCTCTTGATGATGTTGGCCCGAGAATTATTGCGGCCGCCCGGTCCTTCGCGGCTCAGGGGTAGGTTCCTCACCCCAAGCTGCGGCACCGTGTTCGGAAAATAAGCCCTGTCCGCTGGCGGCGGAAACGGACTATTTGCTTTTCGCGCGGCGCACTTTTTTGCATATGTGCAACGGGTATCTCCCGTGCCTGCAATGAGATTCATTGCATATATGCAATGGCTTGCGTAGCATTAGCCTGTGATCACTATGTCTGCGGCTTCGATTGTCACTCGCATGCGCCTGAAGCGAGAACTGAGTAAGACGGCGTTTGCTCAACTCGTAGGAGTGCCCGCGTCGACGATCACTCGAATCGAAGCCGGAATCGTTGACCCGACCTATTCGATGCTGCAGAAGATCGCTTCCGGGGCGGGGTTCACACTCTCGGGAACGCTCGCTGACGTGGGCAGCGATGCGCCCTACGCGGCGGCGGTGGAGCGTATCCAGAACGCCTCAAGCGTCGAGAGGCGCCGCCTGGTGAAGAAGCTCGCGCAGACGGCCACTCTCGCTCCGGCCACCAAGCGGCCCGGGGTACGGATCTTTGCCCTGGACCGGCCGATCGGTGATTTCGTCCGGTACCTGGAGGAACGCGGCGCGAATCCGGCGGTCTCGTCCCTCGAGGCCGTGGCCGAAGACATGACATCCACACATTCCTTTACGCCAGTTGTCTACGTAGAGCGGCCGGAGGATCTCGATGACCTCCCGCTGATGTCGCCAACGGCCAGGTCCAGCGTCATCGTGCTTCCGATCACGGAGAACGTGCGCAGATTCACCCGCTGGGTCGACGGCACCGCAATGCTCGTACCCGAATGGGGCATGCTCGACGCGCTCGCTTCGCCGGGCCGGCAAGCCGACGTCGCACGAAGCTTCCTGCCGCAGCTCGCTGCCCGAGCCAGCATGACCGAAGCCGGAGCTGCGGCGTAGTGGCGCTCGGATTCGAAGACGCCAGATACGGCGCTGAGCGATCTCGGCGGCTCCTGATCACGACCATCATTGCGTTGGGTGAGCATGCGGATGCCGTGACTGTTGTCGGCGCCCATGCGGTCCATGTGTGGGTGCAGAAGAAGTGGGGACCCATTGACATGGAATCCACTCGTGACGGCGACCTCGCAGTCAATCCCGTCCTGATCGCTGAGGACCCGAAGATCATGGAACTCCTGGCCGGGATCGGGCTCGAGCCGGCGCGTCCTGAACGGCCAGGGATCTATGGCCTAGTCAGTGAACGAGGGTTCCCATGGGAGCAGCGCACGACAGTCGACCTCCTAGTCCCCGAAACCTACGCCGGCTCGAAAGGACGCTCCGCTCGAATCCTCGGGCAGAAGAGCGCAACAACCCGCGCGTATGGCCTCGAACTGGCCATCCACGACCGCACCGTGACCCGGATCTCGACAACTGACGGTGACCCTAAACTCACCGTCGATGTCAACGTTGCAGGCCCGGCCGCCCTTCTCATCGCGAAAGCCCACAAGGTGTCAGAGCGGCTGGCCGACGTTGAGAAACGGCCTGACCGTCTCCGTCCCAAAGACTCAGGCGACATAGCCCTCCTCATGATGGTCACCGATGGAGCCGAAATGGCTGAAACGATGCTCAAACACGTGGCCGAAAGACCAGAAATCCGCGCCGTCGTTCACGACGGGATCCGGTACCTCATCGACATGTATTCCGCGGGCAACGACACCATCGTCCGGGAACACATGGCCGCGAGTTTGAGCGCACGTTTCCCCGAACCAGCCATCTTCGATGCAATCGATTCCTGGCTCGCTTCATTCTCCGCACAGCTCGATGAATCGGCCGTTTCCTAGACACGGACTCCCCGCCCGTGGCAGGCGTGGTTTCACCGTCGCATCTGACGACTGCTGGGTATTCGCACTTCTGGGAGGTCAGCGTTATTGACGTACGGGGCCACTGGGCGAGTTGGCGAGAAGCGTGTTGTGGGGCCATGGTGCCACCTCGGTGAGTATTTAGGCCCTTGAGCAACTACCCAATCGTGCAGTTGAGCACCAACGATCGTGCGCCAGAGCGCCTGCGACCGCCGCAGGCGAGTGACAAGCTCCCAGGGACACATTTCAGGTGCTCGCAATTCTCAGCTCCGTTCATTCGGCTGACGTTGTTCGGGCGTGGGTCATGGGTATGAACCCGGAACTGGTTGATGCGTCGCCGGCCGAAGCGCTCTCAGAGGGACGTTCCCGAGAGGTCGTGGCCGCGGCGCGGTCCTACGTAGCCGCGGCCTAGGCTGGGCAGCATGACGGTCGAACAGGTTGAGCAAGGTCCGCGCCGCGTCGCGCGCACTGTCGAGGTGCCGGCTTCGGCCGACGACGTCTTCGCGTTGGTGGCTGATCCGCGCCGTCACGGTGAGCTGGACGGCTCGGACACCGTGGGCGACACGGTGTCGGGGCCGCGGCGGCTCAGCCAGGGAGCACAATTCTCGGTCGCGATGAAGCAGTTCGGCGTCCCGTATCGCATCACCAGCACGGTAACGCGCTTCGAAGACGGTCGGCTTCTGGAATGGCGTCACCCAGCGGGCCACCGGTGGCGCTGGGAACTCACGCCGCTCACGCCCACGTCTTCGCGCGTCACTGAGACCTTCGACTACAGCACCGTCCCAGCCGTGCAGGGCAAGGTCTTCGAGTTGCTCGGCGTTCCTCGGAAGAACGCCGCCGGCATCGAAGCCACCCTGCGCCAACTCGCGTCGCGCTACACCCGCGCTTGACGCGACGATTCACTTCCTGGTCGGACGCCGCGGCCCGCGTCTGCACGGGCATATGGGGGGATCGGCGAATCGAATTCCCACAGATGAACGGGTTCCCACCGGGCAACCGTCAGCACATGCGCACGTTCGCGGGTGCCTGGACTGCCGAGACGCTAATTTCTCAGCAGGCTGCTGGCAAATTGGCGGGTGGCCACCAAGATGACTCGGGGCTACTCCCCTTGTCTGCTGATGAAGTCAGCCATGCCGGGCACGGTGAAGGCGACGAAACCGCGTTCTGGCGTGTAGATGTGACCGCTCCGGATCAAGTCTCGGCGATTGACGGAGAGGTCTGTAGTGCGCTTCTTCCGTAACCGGGTCACGAGTTCGGCCATTGATGAGGGGGCATCGTCGTCGGTGGCCATTGCGGACATGAATGCCCGCTGAGTCGGTGTAGCCCGCTCCCACCTCGATTGATAGAGGCCTTGTTCCACTTCACTTCGCGCTGACTCGATCCCGATGTGGGCGTCCTGCAGAGAAATGGTGTCCGTGGCCCTGACGGCCCAGACATGACTGCCACAAGCTTGAATGAAATAGGGGTATCCCCCCGAAGCCGTCACTGCGGCGTCCAGGGCGTCAGGTTCCCAGTCGACTCCGTTGGCACGGGCCGGGGCAGTGAGTGCGTCAGATGTAGCGGCGGTGTCGAGCAAACCGATCTGACGATAGTCGTAGAGGCGCTCCGCGTAGCTGGTCGCGTCAGCGAGCACGGCAGGCAGGGACGGCAACCCCGCGCCGACAAAAACGACCGGGACGGGGAAGACGTCTTGACCGAGGTTATGCAGGGCGACGTTGAGAGCCGCGAGATCCTCGGATGAGGCTTCTTGGAGTTCATCGACGGCCAGCACGATAACCGTGTTGGCCTCACGCGCTGCAAGCCCGATGGTCTCCAATAACTCCTGGAGATCGACGGCGAGATCGCCGCTGTCGGCTACGCCGCGCTCCGGTTCAACGTCGACAGTGAAGGAGTAGGTCCCGGACGGGTCGACACGCACTTGGAATGAACGGAGCACGCGGGCGGCCTTGGACCAGAGCGCTTTGGCACGGTCAGAGCTTGAGAGGACTCGTCGAAGTGCGAGGTGGAGCTCTTTGGCCAGCGCGCCGGCCAGGGGCTTGCTGCTTGAGGCCTCGACTTTGATGAAGATCAACTTCAGCTCGGCCGCGTCTCGTCCGAGCTGATTGAGCAACACGGTCTTCCCTACGCCGCGGAGCCCGGAGAGGATCCACGGCCTCTCCCCCTCCCCCGTTTCCCGTGCCTGGTGCAGCCGTGTGCGGAATTCACCGAGCAGGTCAGAGCGGCCTGCTAGAACAGGCGGCACCCGCCCCGCACCGGGCTTGAAAGGATTCGTCGAAAGCTCCATAAATAGAACAATATAGCCCCGAGTAAACAGATCGCTTACTCGATCATAGAAGCCCTTATAAAGTGGCGGTGATGGCGCTTGGCTTCACGCATGCCCGGCCTGCCAGCGGCTGCCTACCTCCTATCGCGTGGCCGAACTACGGAGTACGAAAAAGCCCCGGCATGTATCGCCTGGGGCAGACGAGTATGAGTACCGGGGCTAATCGTTGGAGTGGGGGGACTCCGATTCGTAACGGTACTCGCGGTTCGCCTGTGGAGGATTTCGCCGCGCCTACTGAGGGCAAGTTCGTGGCTCGGTCGCGGGTCTCGTACCGGTCAGCTTGGGCGGACCCACTGTTGTTGTGATGGGTCCCAGGCTCCGTCCTCGATTTCGGCGCTGAGGGCTGGCAGCAGCATCGCGTTGACCAGGGAGAGCGCAGCTTCATGGTCGAGGACGTCGCTCAAGACAGGAACGGTTTTGGCAACTGTGCGGTATCCGTCGGTCATGGAGCGGGGCACGTGGAGCGTGGTGAACGGCGGCAGGCCACGCTGGTGCGCTTCGGTGTGGACGCTGATAGCCCTCGTGCGGAAGTTGCCGGGTGTTCACCTGCAAAGGCCTGCGGTGCCGACCGGCTACCCGAGAGGATCGAGACATGCCGATGAATCGATAATTCCGATTCGCGGTCGATCCGAGGAGTCTCGATGAAACGCCCGTCCCCCGCCCTGCTACTTGTCGGTGCACTTGTTGTTGTGGCGACTCAACTGACGGTCACCCAGGCCTTCGCCTCCCCGCCGGACCCGCCAGCGCTCAGCACGATCAACAGCGAGCTGGCCGCGATCCCCACCAAAGTGGAGACGGGTTCGGCCGGGTACTCCCGAGACCTTTTCCCGCACTGGTCCACGCAGTCCGGTAGCTGCGACACGCGAGAGATCGTGCTCCAGCGGGATGGCGTCGACGTCGTGACCAGCTTGACCTGCTCAGCGACCTCGGGCAGTTGGTACTCCGTCTATGACGGCGCCTGGAACTACGCGTCGTCGGATGTTGACATCGACCACGTCGTCGCACTGTCTGAGGCCTGGGGCTCCGGAGCGTCAACCTGGACGTCGAGCAAGCGCCAGCAGTTCGCCAACAGTCTCAGCGACGGCCAACTGATCGCGGTCACCGACAACGTCAACGCGTCGAAATCCGACCGGGACGCGGCGGAGTGGCAGCCTCCGCTGGCCTCGTATCGCTGCACCTACGCCAAGCACGTCGTGCACGTGAAATACGGATGGGGCCTGTCAATGGACTCCGCGGAGAAGACCGCGATTAACACCATGCTGGCCACCTGCTGACGGTGCCACCAACTCACTTCGCTGCAATCGGTCGACCGCGAGACATCCCTTCGAGGCCATTTTTCCGATAGTCGCAGTCGGTAGATCTAGTGCTCTAACCCCCGTTGAACAGCCCGGTTGCGCTGACAAATCGTCGATTATTGATTAATTTCTGTCGGGGTACGTTCTAAAAAACACGGTGTCCCCCTCAGCTGAGCTCGACGTCGTCCGGCGGCATCGACGCCGGCACGATCTGGGCGGTTGTGTCCTTGCGGCGGTGGAGGTGTCCTTGGTCGGGGTCGCAGTCGCGGAAGGGCCCGTTTCCTTTGTCGAAGATGACGGCGGCGTGGCGGTCCCAGTGGTTGATCCACCAGGACGACACGGCGCCGGCGTCACCGTCCATGACGCTGGCGTCCGCTTGCATGCTGGCCTGCCAGAGGGCCTTAAACCGGGCGACGACTTCGGGGTGTAGCCACCATTGGGTGCACCACGGTGTGGGTTTGGTGCCGACGACCTCGACGGTGGCGAGGTGGCCGGCGAGCCAGTCGAGGAACATCTGGCGAACGTCGCCCGCGTCTTCATCAGTGTCGGTTGAGTCGTAGTCGTCGTACTCAGTCATGGGCGGCCGCCTCCGCGGGAATGGTGTCGTCCGGAACCGGGACCGGAACCGGAACCGGTGCCAGGGTGGTGCGGTTGATGGTGGTGGTGAGGGTTTTGTCGCGGAACCAGGGGACGGTGTTGACCATGACGGGGCGGCATTTGGAGCTGAAGACGATGGCGCGCCATTCGGGGAGGGATCCGAGGGCGGCGATGTCGAGGGTGTTGACCTTGCGGGTGTTGGTGGAGGTGGATTGGTGGCCGTCTTTGCTCGTGGAGCTGCCGTAGGTGATTTCGTCGTGTTCACCAATCAGGGCGGCTAGCGAGCGGAGGAAGTCGTCGTCGCCGGATCCGCCGCCGAAGACGCGGGTGGCGGCGGCGTCCCAGAGGGTTTGCCAGCCGTCTTTTCCGAACGCGTCGATGGCTTGGGCGCGGGATTGGAAGTAGGAGTTGAGGATGATGCCCATCGACCCGTAGAACGAATACACCGAGGGTAGTTCTGGCCAGCGGACGATGTTCGCGCACTCGTCGAGCTCCATTACGAGCGGGACGGGGAGCCGGCCGCCGTTTCGTTGCGCGGCGGTTTCGGCGGTTTTGCAGATGGCGCGGATGAGGGCGGTGAGGATGGCGCCGCCGGATCCTTCACCGTCTTTGGAGAGGAGGATCAGGGTGTCGGTGCTGGTGATGAACTCTGCCGGGTCGAACCGGCGGACCCCGGCCGTGTCGGTCCAGGCGAGGAGGTCATCGTCGGCGAGAGCTGACGCCATCCGCTGCGCGGTCGCGTAGACGCTGCCCTTGGTCTTGTCGGGCCAGCTCAGGATCCCCTCGATGGTGGAGGAGGGCCCGGTTTTCCCGTGCCGGGCGAGGATCTGCTGCACGTCGTGCCCCTCAGCGCGGGCGATCCAGGCGAACACTTGGGAGAGGGGTTCGTGCTCGAGGGCGGCGGCGTAGAAGAAGTACGCGAGCAGGTCCCGCCCGGCGGTATCGAACTGGGAATCCCCGCCCCGGTCGGACGCTTTCCGGGTGGAGGCTTCAAAGATCGCGGCGAGCTCGCGGGCGTCGGCTGCGCTGCGAATGTACTCGAGCGGGTTGAAGACGAAATCAGGTGCGGGGTCGAGGCGGTAGATGCGGTTGGGGTCGAAAATGAACGCCTGCCCGTGGCCGGCGCGGCCGGTGAGGGTTTCGCGGACGCCGTCGACTTTGTTGGAGGTCATGATGGCGGGCCCGGGGGCTTCGAGCATGTGCCGGATGACGAGGGCGGAGGTTTTGCCGCGGCCGGTTCCGAATACGTATACGCCCAGGTCCCGCCACCCCTGATACACCCACCGGTTCCCCCGCCCGACGAGGCGGCCGACCCGCTCCCCCGCCGGCAGGTTCACTGCGGCCGGGTGTAGCTGGGCGGCTTCCTTGGCCCGCAGCTTGGCGCGCAGTACGGCGGATTGCCGGGTGGTGGCCATGTGCCGGAGCGCGACGTTGTTGCGCTTGGTTGACGCCCATTGGGCTTGCTTGGCGAGGATGAATGCGAACAGGGCGACGGCGAGGATCAGTGCGACCAGGCTCGTCCAGGTTGCGGCGGGTGGCCACGGTGCGTCCCGGAAGAGGAAGTCCCCGGCCAACGCGGCGGGGTTCCACGGATACACGGTGCCGGTGGGGGTGATCATCGCGCCGGCATGCACGGCGACGAGGAGGCCTGCGGCGGCGAGGGCGGCGAGGAGCCCGGTCATGATGCGGGCTTTCCAATCGATCACGGGGTTCTCCTTGCCGCCATGAACACGGTCTGTCGGTGAGTGGGGATGGCGCGGTGCGCCTGGGTGTGGGGCATTAGTTGCTGAGTTTCAAGGGGTCGGTGCTGGTCGGGTCGACGGCGATGTGGACGTGGTTGCAGTCGTCCCGGAACTGCTTCATCGACAGGTCCAGGCTCACGCCGGTGTCGGCGCGGCACTGGTTCTGGCCGGCGCCGGACCCGGCCGGCATCACCGGGCTGAGCGCCTTCAGCAGCTTCAAGGCGTTCGCGTCAGCGCCGGTGGTGGGCATCCGGTCGAAGGAGTAGAAGTCGACGGCGTGACCGCCGCCGTTCGCGGAGTGCGGTGAGGAGAGCCCGGAGCCCAGGACCTGGCCGGTGCAGGCCCGGTTGATGTCGGAGATCCCGACCCGCTCGAACATGTTCGTCGCGATGGTGATGACCTGCAGGATGCGGGTGTCGATGCCGCAGTTCGGGCGGGTCTCGCCGTCGGCGATCCACCGGATCTCGCGCAGGTGATCCGGCGACAACCCGGTGATGGTGCCCGCATCAATCTTGACCACGAGGGCGGCCGCCAACGCCCGCGCGTCACCGCTGACGCCGGCGGCGCAGGCTGCGTCCCCGGTGGTGAGCGCGGTCACGACGGCCCGGGCTGCGTCGTAGTAGGTCGTGTAGTGGTCCGGGTCGGCATTGATCTGCACCGCGTGCGCCGCGGCAGTGGGCGTCAGTGTCTCCCAGTTCGGGACTGTGACGAGGCGCTGGAAGAAGAAGGTGGCGGCTTGGGTGGGGTTCATGCGTTCGGCGAGGGTGCCCCAGGTGTCGCGCTGCTGGAACAGGCCGCGGGAGTCGGGGCCGACAGCGTCGCCGTAGGTGAGGTTCCGGAGCGTGGATTCGCCCATCGCGGTCATCACGGCGATGGTTTGCCCCTGCACGTTGACGCCGGCGGTGGCGCCGGCGTTCATGATCAGGGCCGCGTTGACGAGCTGGTCGCCCTGATACCCGGCGACCGCTGAGCGTTCGGCGGCGCCTTGCGGGTTCGCCGCGATGGCGGCGCAGGCCCCGGTGCCGGGGCCGCCGCCGGTGATCAGGAGCAGCCCGGTGAACATGATCACGAGGAGGAGCACTGTCCCGGTGCCGAGGATGCCTTTCTGCATGGGCGGGTTAGGTGGTGGCGTTGCCGGCGGCCATGGCGGAGTCGGTGTTGGTGACGTCCACTTCCCAGTCCGAGCGGATGTGACGGATATGGGTTTCCGGGTTCGACCCGTACTTGAACACGCAGTGCCCCGGATTCAAACCCATCAGCGTCGCGGCGGTGTCAGGGGCGAAGTTGAAGGTTTCTTGCGCCCACCTAGCGTCCTCGGGCCGGTCTTGGCGGAACGCGTACACGGTTTGGGCTTCTTGGACGACGGTGTAACCGGGGCTATCTGCGGGGATGTCGGTGCCTTTGTGCATGACGAAGACGTTGGAGATGCCGAGGGACCGGGAGAGTTTCTGGTTGGATTTCACCAGCTGCGCGGAGGGGCCACCGATCATGTGCCAGCCCTCTTCGTAGATCACGTTCGTGACGAACCCGCGTTCTTCGCGCAGGCGCCCCATCAGCCACATGTTCCCGATCGCCATCACCGTGGGGATCGCAGGCCCGGAGTCGGGGAGCTGGGAAATATCGAACGTGGTGAGCTTGTGGGAGAGGTCGACGTGGCGGCTGGTCTCGCCGTCGAAGACGCCGGCGTACGTTTCGAGGAGGTTTTGCAGGCCGAACCGGATCGATAGGCCCGCCTGGTGGAATCGCTCGGATGCGTCCCCGGAGAGTCCTTGATCGGTGGGCACCACACCGAGGAATGGCATCAGGTCGGTGGTGGTCGCGGCCCGGTGGGTGTCCTGGAATTTCTCGAACAGGAGTTGCAGGGCGTACCGGGTGGCTTTCTCTTCCCATTCGGTGGCGGCGGTGTCGCCGCGGGCGATGCGGGCGACAGCGTTGATGAGCAGCATTTGACCTTGGAGGCCGGTGCCCCGTGCGATGAGGGGGTCCATCAGGTTGAACCGTGTCCCAGACCCGTCAGGGTCGAAGCGAAGGGGTTCGGTGCCCATGCGGCGGGTGAGGGCGGCGTATTCGCCTTCGCCGCCCTCGTCCTTCTTGTCGAACACCACCGCCCGATGCTGCTTCAGCAGTAATGGCCGCATCACCATGACCGTTTTCGTAAACGAGGACTTCCCGGACCCGACGGTGCCGATGATGAGGACGTTGGGTGAGGTGAGTTTCCGGGGGGTGGCGTTGTAGGCGGTGGGGGCGTCGTGGCTGATCATCGTGGACGAGAGCGTGTCGGTGCCGTTGACGACCCCGTCAATGCCGGTCGGGGCGCCGATGATGCCCGTGTTCAGGATCTCCGCTTGCCGGGTCGTGGACGGGGCCCCGGCCAGGCGGGGCGCGTACCAGCCGCGCGCCGCCGCCCCCGGCGAGGTCCGCAGTACAGACCCGGGCCGCTCAAACGGAGGCACATCCACCGGCCGTCGACCCGGCACCGCAACGCCAGCCCCGGCGT
Organism: Cryobacterium sp. MP_M3; assembly: GCF_015752155.1. Taxonomy (GTDB): domain Bacteria; phylum Actinomycetota; class Actinomycetes; order Actinomycetales; family Microbacteriaceae; genus Cryobacterium. The sequence goes on from NZ_JADOVI010000024.1 coordinate 10,698, forward strand.
CGTCCGAACCGGTGGCATCAGCTTCGCCGGTGAGGGCGGGCGGGATTGTGGCTGTCGGGGTCAGGAAAATTTTCAAACCGGGGACAGTGCCGTACCACGGCTTTCGCACCGGTGGGGTGCGTTGGCCGGGGGTGTCCGTGTGCCGGGGTGTGGGGTGGGTCATGAGATGGCGTCCTTCTCGGTGCGGCCGGCGAGGCGGTTGATGGCCCGGGTTGCCAGGGTTGCGGCCGCGGGGCGAAGGCCCCGGCCGATCGGCCAGGTGGTGCCGGAGGCGGCGGATTGGAAGGAGTCTTGCCAGTCGAGTCGTTCAATGCCCAGGCCCGTCGCGCACGCTTCCTCGAGTTGGCGGGAGGCGTGGCTGAGGCCCGAGCGGGTGGGCGCGGAAATGGTCACGAATCCGATCCAGTCGACGCCGTGGTGGTGGGATCCGGCCGCGAGGTCCGCGGAGCGGCGCTGCGCGGCAGACATGCGGGTGGTGCTGTCGTCGGAGATGAGGCGGCCCTTCTGCTGGTCGGCGAGGACCCCGGCGAGGTCTCGGACGACATCGGCGCGCGCTTTCGCTTTCGCCTGCCCGGCCGGGACCAGGTGCAGGTGGAAGGACACCGAGCGGACGAAGCTCAGTTCCCGGCCGATCAACAAGTCCAGGGACCAGAGGGGGCTGCGGCCGGCGACGGCGAGGTTCTCACCGTGGATCGCCGCGGTGCGGTGCCACCACGTCACCGGAGGCGCTACCGGCCCGGCCCCGGTCATGACGAGGGTGGTGGGGTCGATGTCGTCGACGATGTGCGCGGAGAACTCGTCCCGGGACGCGATCCCGGCCCGGAGCGGGTCGACCGTGCGGGTGAGGTCGATGGGCAGGTGTGGGTTCTGCTGGTGCAGCATCAGGGCTGTGGTTTGCTTCGCGGTGAGGGCCTGCACGTCGCCCATCCGGGCTTCGTTCAAGCCCTGTTCGGTGGCCTGAATCTGCCCGGCCATCAACGCCCGCCAGGCGTCTCTCCCCGGCCCGTATTTGCTGGCGGCGTCGGTGAATTGCTGGGTCAACGGCCAGGACACGACGACGTAGTGGCGTTGCACCATCGCGTTGGCACTGGATTTGCGGATGACTTCGTCGTAGGAGAGTTTCTGCGCCTCAAACGAGGCGCGCTGCGCCTCCGTCCAGGTTTCCTGCACGGGTTCCAGGCGGGTCTTCACCCACAGTTGTTGCCGGGCGGAGTCCGGCGGCAACACCCGGGTGAGGGTTTGCACGTTGCGGATCAGGGAGGAGGGGGCGGCGCGGCGGGCCAGGAACTTGCCCCATGCGTTTGCCGCCCGGGTGAGGGCGGCCGCGGTCTCCATCCCCCGCAACTGGCCCGACACCGAGAACGCCACCGACAGGTAGGGTTCCTCACCGATCGGGGCGTGCCAGGCGATGCCGGGCATGTTGGAGGCGTATTGGAGCCAGCCCATACCGTCGGCGCCGTCCGGGTTCGCCCGCATCGTCACCGCCGCGCGTTCCGCGGCCTGCTTCTCGGTTTTGGTGCCTTGGAGGATGGCTTCTTGGAGCTGGTCCCACGCCCCGACTTCGTAGGGCACGAACTCGTCCGTGCCGAGCCGTTTCCGGGCGCGGGCACGGGCGCGCTTCCGGCGCCGCTCGAGGACAGTGCCGCGGTGGGTGCGGGCGGTGGTCAGCATCGTGATGCCCACCCCCGACACGGCCACGATCAGTGCCGGCAGACCAGCCCCGATGACCATACCGACCATGCCCCCGGCAATGAACACGGTGAGGAGGATCATCCGGGTTTTGGAGGCGGTGCCGCCGAAGAACCCGCGGTGCCCGGACTCACCGCCCAGGTAGCGGATGTGGGACTGCGGGGTGTCACTCACTAGACGGAGTCCTTTCCATAATGTTCCTCGTGCTCCTCGACCGGCGCCACGGCCGCGTCCGTGACCGAATCAGTGACCTTCTTCGTCGCCTCAAACCCCGCCACCGCACCGGCGGCAATCATCGTCGGGATACCGATCGCAGCCCCCGCACCGGTCGCGGACTCCGCCGCACCCGCGGCCGCCATCCCGCCCTCGGCAGCGACCGCACCGCCGCCGCCTGCCGCGGCGCCGGCACCGGCGGTGGCCCCGCCCGTAGCGGAGCCGACCGCCGCGGCCTCGGAGATCGACGACGTCGCCGCTTCACCCTCGCTTGCAGCCGAACCGCCACCGGCACTGCCGCTGCTCGAGCTGCCTGCGGACGGTGCACTCGCCCGGCCGCCTCCGCTGGAGGAGGGTTCGGGGCCGTTGTCGGAGTATTTGGCGTCGGCTTGCTGCATCGACTGGGACCCGATATTTGGGCCCGCGGGGGCGGCACCGCCACCACCGGTGGGAATCACGGGGGCGAACTTCGTCAACGCGAGCGGGGCGAGACCAGCCATGAACAACGCCAAGATCGACACGACCAGCGTGACGGTCTTCGCAAGGCTAGGGGTGTCGGAGAACGCATCGACCTGCGCGCTCATCATGCTGTACGCGATCGCGAGCAGGAAAAACAGCAGCGGGTGAGACGCCAGGATCCCAAACCACAGGTACGCGATCTTCGACCCGAACTTCCGTTTCTGCGGGTCCACGATCCACACGAACCCCAGCGGGAAGAGCACGCCGGAGAAGTACAGGGTGATGAGCTGCACGATCAGCATCAGGAGCACGACCAGGAGGCCGAGGATCATGAAGAACATCAGAATCACGCCGAGGACGGCGCCGCCGGCAAGGCCGGCACCGTCTTCCTCGGAGAGCATCGTGGAGAACTTGGCCACGATTGTCTGGGAGTTGCTGGTGACACCCCACGCGATCAACGAGTCGGAGAGGGCTCCGAAGAACTTCACCAGGAACGCGCCGAGCGCGGGCCCGAACATGGCCCCGAGAATGAACGCGGGCCCGTAGAGGGTGAGGGACTCCCCCAGCTCCCGGCCGGACTGGAGGCCGCGCGCGGTGCGCACGATCTGCGGGATCAGCAGGGCCACGAACACGAAGATCGCCAGGGCAAACGACACCCGGTACGCCTGAATGAACCAATCCGCCGTCAGGTCCGGAAGCGTCGCATGCGTGAGCGCTGGCAGAACAGTGTCGGAGAGACCCTTGGCGGCTTCCTGCAACAACTTGAAGGAGTTCCCGGCGGGGTCAGACCAAAAGTCCGCCACCCCAGCAGCCGTGTTCACGACAGCGCCAACTCCGCCGACTGCGTCGGCGACGCCCTGGCCGAGGTTCTGAGCGTTGCAGAGGAGTGGGCCGAGGGTGCAGTCGGCACCCGCCGCCTGAATGATGGCCGGGCGCATCAGCAGCCGCCGGTGTAGCGGTTTCCGCCGTTGGAGAGCTTGGTCTCGTCGACCACAGTGCCTGATTCAACGTGCCATCCGCCGTCTTCCCACACCAGTACGAGGCCCAAGCCCGCGACCTTTGTGGGGCTGAGCTCCCCGTTCACGACGTAGCCGACGGCCAGCTCGACGGTGACTCGATCGGCTGTGGAGTCCTCAGTTACACGCCACAGGCCGTTGGTCGTCGACACGTGGAAGGGGGTTCCTGGGGCAACAACACCCTGGGTTGGGTCGTCTCCTGCTCCCGTGTACTGAGCGGTGACGTCCTTCCACGCTGCGTTTGCCGTCGAGGCCATGACCTTCGATCCGATTTCATCGCTTTCCGTGGCCGCCGGGTACGGGTATTGCCAGAACCACCGCTCAAATGCCGTGGCGACTTCTACGGCCCCGTAGGTCGTCTGTTTGGCGTCCGCCTGGGCGGTCAGGACCATGTTGACGTTGCGGTCTTGGCCGCCGAGGCATCCGGTGGGTGCGACGTCGTCCTGGTTGTCCCCGCTCCCCGTGCTGCGGGTCGGGGTGGGTGTGGGGGTGGCCGTGGCCGTGTTGGGTGCGGCGTTTGGTTCTGGGGTGGGTCGGGTGGCGGTGTAGGTGATGCCTGCGCCGATTGCGAGGACGAGGGCGGCGGCCCCGATGACGATGGGCCAGCGGCTTCGGCCGGATGCTGTGACCATTCGCATGGTGGGGCTCCTTAGCTCTGAGGTGGTGGTGGTTAGCCGGCGAAGGAGAGGACGGCGCCGACGATGATCGCTAGGCCGGCGAGGGCGGCGAGGGAGATACCCGCCCAGACGGCTTTGCGGCGTCCTTGGGCGTGGGCTTGGGGGTTGGGGTTGGTGTCGCCGGAGGCGCCGGCCATGGCCACGATGCCGAAGATGAGGAAGCCGATGGACACGAGGATCCCGATGGCCCAGAGGGCGGCGATGAGTTTCTGCCACAGGGCGGTGAACTCGGCACCGCCGAAGGAGAAGTCGGGCAGGATCCCGTCGAGGGGGTTCTCGATCGCTGCTTGGAGCATGAGGTCGTGCATGGGGTTAGGCCTTCCGGTTCTGTGTGGGTGCGGCGGAGACCGCGGCTTGCAGGGCCCGGACCACGCTGGCGGCTGCTGCCACGAACGCGTCCCGGGTCGCGGGATTGAGGCTTCCCAGGGTGAGTTGTCCGCGTTCAGCGATGTGGGAGTCGTAGGGGATCTCGTGCAGGGCAGACACGCCCGCTTGGCTGAGGAGCCGCTCGACTTCGTGCCGGACGGCGTCGTTCTCAGGGCGCCCGTCGGTGAGGCGGATGGCGATGGCCCGGTTCGCGAGTTCCGCGGAGGCGCCGCCGGCCGCGCGCAGTTCCTCGAGCAGCTGGATCGCTTCGAGGACAGAGTCGCCGGCGTTCATCACGGGGATCACGAGGACGTCAGAGACGGACACGGCGCCGCGGAACGCGGAAGATGTGGGGACGTTGCCGGAGTCCATGACGCGGATGGAGTAGAAGTCATCGATGACATGGGAGACGGCGACGACGGATTCGCCGGTGAGGAGGTCGCGGCGGCCGGTGGATCCGATCACGGACGCGAAGGATGTTTGCGGGGCCGTGTATCCGGCGAGGCGGCCGGCGGTTTTGACCTGGTCGACGTCGCGGACCAGCTCGCCGAGGCCGAGCAGGGGGTTACCCTCGGCGCGGAAGTTCAGGGCGCCGGGGTCGTCAGAGACTTCGAGGATCGCGACCGATCCGCCGCGGATCGCAGCCAACACTCCCCCAAGCAGCAAGGCGGTGGGAGTCTTACCCGTTCCGCCCTTGGGATTGTTCACCAGGATCGAGACCGCGCGGGTCCAGGTTGCCTGCCGCACCGTGGTCTCGTGCGTGGTGCGCAGCTCCGTACGGCGCCGCTCCCCCAGCTCGGCGGCACCAGGCCCAACCGGCAACCCCAGGTTGGCCAGGGCCCCGCGAAACCCGGTCGTGGCTTTGGCCGGCGTCGTCGTCCGTGACGCGGCAGCGAGACCGGCGGCGGAACCGCCGAACAGCACCGACGTGCTGGCCAGGTCGACGGTGGCAGCCGCCGTCGATGAAGGCGCGGCCGACCCAGACGGCGCCGCAGTGGCAGTCTCCTGTGCAGCGGCCGGCAGCGGCGCGGCAGACTGCTCTGGTTCTCCGGGGGTGCTGCCTGTGGTTTTGGGTCGGCGTCGAGGGGGTGCCGGGGTGGTGAGGTTGGTGTCTTCCTCGATGTAGTCTCCGGCGCGGTCTGCCGCTCCGAAGACGTCGCTGGGGGCGCTGCGACCTGTATCACTCATGGGCGGTATGTCCTCTCGAATTTTGACTAAGTGGCAAAGAGAAACAAGGAGCCCCTTTAGGCCTCGACTAGTCTCTCGTCTTTTTTCCTGATGAGGCACCTGAACGGGGGGTGTGTTCCGCCTGTGCATGTGGTCCTAACCGCCTGAATGACGTGGGTTGTCGGGCGAGTGGCCGGAGCGCATAGAGCTTCGAACCTACGGGCGGCCACTGACATTCGCGGGTTGTTTAGGTTGCAAACGTAAATAGATGAGTTTGCATTAACTGCAGTGCGGTCGCGGCGCGCCCGTGACCGGGGGTGATCCAGGCCAGAATTGAGCGCATGGCCCGCGATGACAACTTGATGAAGCATGCCCCTGACCGGGTGGCGTTGTTCCAGGAGCTGTTTTCCGCGCCCTCCCGCGTCTTGGTGCTCCGTGCCCTGCTGCCCAAGCCGCTCAGCTACAGAGAGCTGTTCGATGCCATCGGAGACACGATGAGTCGCCCCGCGGTACACGCGGCCCTGATCGATCTTCGGGGCATGGGCTATATCGAGGACGATGCCCCCGACGATGTCTTGCGCCGGCCACCGGGAACGATGTTCACCGCGCGACGGGATCTCGTGACCCGCGACTTCGGGCAGGTCCTCGAGTTCGTCCTGGGCTGACCACTCCCCCACTGGGCGAGAGTATTGGGCCGCCCGGTTGCTCGACTTCGTCATAAGCTAATCATATAATGATTAGGGTTGACGTCGTCAACGATGGAAGAGGGCGGAGGTCGGGCAGAATGGCACAATGCCCCGCTATGTGCGTCCCCCTCATGATGAACTCGTGGAGGCCGCGATCGACGCATTTGGGAACCGGGCTCGAGTGGCAATCCTCAAGCACATCCGCGAAAACGGGCCATGCACCCGCTCCGATATCGCCACAGCGCTCAGCATCGCCCCGCCGACGGCGTCCAATCACCTTGCTGCGCTCGAGACTGCGGGACTCATCGAGTCCACTCCCCCGCGCAGTGAAGCCAGAAGCGGCCAATGGGTGCGCTACACAGTCATCCCAGAACGCGTCACAGAGCTCTACGTCGCTCTGGGTGAGTTCCTCGGACAATCACAGCTTTAATCGAGTCGCTCCCGCGTGGCGCGCACTCTTGAATGGGTTTAACGACAAGATCGTTTCCATGGCCGTTACAAAGGGAAGCAGGATTCGTCGGGACCACACCCCCACGGTGTTGTTCCAAACACGAGTCGACCCCGCGATCCGCGCGGTAGTCAATCAAGCCGCAGCCGCAAGCGGCGTCTCCACCGGTATCTACTTGGAAGCGTTGCTGCGCCTAACTCTCGCGGACCAGGGCCACCTGCCCGTCCTCGACCTCATTCGCGACCCCAAAGAGGAGCTGCTCATCCCCGCTGCTTAAACGAAAGAGCCCGTCGCTTTCGCGACGGGCTACTGCAAGTTTCGTAGCTCAAACCCTCTTCTGCTTGCCGGCGACGAGGTTCGAGCTAATCCAGATCACCAGCCCTCACGGGAGGTTTCTCTATGTCCCAGAGCATAGCGCACGTACCCCACAATGCACCCGGAATTCTGTCCGGCGTGTCTGGTGTGTCTGGCGTGTCCACTGAAGTGTGGACAGCGTGGGCTTTGACGCGCCGGATGAGTCCGCGCGATCAGGTACGCGTGATGAAGCGCGACGCATATGGGCGGGTGGACGAGAACAGTTACCCCCTGATCCACCGGGTTGGACCGGCTGAACCCACGACGCCGTGGGCGATGAACCTGGCCGATGAGACCGGCTTGTTCCGGGTCCTGTGCTTTGACTTTGACGGCAAGGACAAGCACGGCGTCGACGCCGAGCTGATGGAGGAAGCCGTCGACGAGTGCGACGTCCTCTCCCGCACACTCGATGCCCTCTCGATCGAGCACGTCGTGTGCCAGTCCTCCGGGACGGGGGGCCGCCACATCTGGCTCGCTCTCCAGGGCGGAGCTCCGAAACTCGCCGTCGCCCCCGTGGCCAGTGCGGCGCGGGCGAACTTCCGTCGCCTGGACCACGGCATGCTGCTCAACGCTGTTACGGGTGCTGCGCGGCCGCCGTTGTCCCCGCACCGTGACGGCAGCCATTCCACGGTCCTCCGCGGCAGCCTGAACAGCTTGATCGTCCCGTCGACCACGACCGCGGACCTGGCCGCCCTGGCCGCGGTGCTCGAGGCGGCGAAGCCGTCCCTCCGTGCGGAAGATAGCGCCCCGTCGGGCCCCGTGACGGCGCGCCACCAGGCGCACCGGCGCCTCAGTACGGCCGGCACCGCCCACATGGCCACCGTCGATGGCGGCAGTAACCCGAGCTGGACCGGGTTCATGTGCCTGCTGTCGGCCGCGAACGCGGGCTGGCAGCTCGTCGATGTCGAGCACGCCATCAAGACCGCCCCGGGTTTGGAACACTTCCGGACGAAGAACACCGGCCGCGGCGACCGCCGCCCCCGTAGCAAGGCTGAGGCCCGGGCCCGGTTGGGCCGCCAATGGGATAAGGCCCAGCAGTACGCCGCGCTCCAGCGCCCGCTGCCGGCGCTGCGGGAGCCGCAGGACTTGTCGGAGTTGGACGCGATCGTGACTGACGTGGAGGCGCTTTTGACTCGGTTTCGGGTGAGCCCGGGCCGGTGGGGTCGCAGCGAGGCGTCCTCGAATCAGCAGACCATTCTCCGCGCCCTGGCCTATCTCACCCTGCAGACCGGCAAACGCACGGTCGCCGCCGCCATCCGGGATCTTGGCCCGATGGGAGGCCTGGGCCGGACCACCGCAGCCGACGCCCTCACAGCCCTCGCTGAGGCCGGTTACGTCGAGCGGGTTAGTGCGAGCGAGGACGGCAACGCCGCCGAATGGCGCCTAGCCTCCACGTTATCCACAGCCCCCCGTACAGTCCGGTCACAACCACTAGATAACCCCCGCCCCCCGCACGAAATCCCGTTGCCGCCAGGTCGTTCTGCAGCTGAGCTCTTTAACACCCGGACGCATCTCGTCGCCCTGCTCGAGGAACAACTCGTCGACCAACGCCACGACCTTTTCACCCGCCGGGGCCTGGGCCCCCTGGCCGGGAAGCTCTACGCCCTGCTGCGCCAGCACCCGTCCCTCACCATTGACACTGCGGCTCGTCTTCTGGGTGTTACGGCTCGGCACACGGCCACGATCCTTAGTCGTCTTCGTCGTCATAAGCTCCTGGTTGTTCACCGTGATGGGTGGGCGAGGTCGAAGCAGGATCTTCGGAATCAGGCGGCGCTGCAGTTGGGCGTTTTGGGGACTCTTGTGGCTCGGGCGGAGCGGTATCGGGTTGAGAGGGAGGTGTGGGCGTGGTGGCAAGCCGAGCTGACCACGATGATGTCAGCCCCCCGGAGTCGGCCGCGGCGCCCACACGTGTCGAGCCGGCCCTTGTTTGAAGCGAGTCGGCCGGGTGAGCGGGTGTGGCCGCGGTATCCGCGGGCCAGCACGAACCTGGCTGATCACCGGGCTGCGCTCGAGTTGGTGGGTGCTGGTTTGCTCAATCCGGAGAATCGGTGGCAGTACCTCGGCGAAGCGGCGTAGTGAGCGCCGCACACTGAGCGTTGGGGTGGGCCGTGGGATTGTGTTCGTTTCTGGCTTGCTCTAGAACCGGATTCCTGTGGAGGTGTTCATGGTGGGCCCCCTCGATTTCTCGTGCCAGATGGAAGCCCGTTCGGGGCAACGATCCTGTGCTTTACGAGCGTGTTCCTGGGAAGAATGAATTGCCAGAGACGGGCGCCCTGTCGAATGGTTCTCGCCAGCGTTGGTGATTGAAGGCCATCGGTCAGAAGGTTTGTACGTCGGATATTCGATGAATTCATTGGCGACCTCGGGGAGAGGATGATTCGGGAGGGCGGTTCTTTGTGGAGTGTCGTCACGCGACATGTTTGGTGTGGCGTTTTTCTATGCAGTTTTTGGAGTTTTTATGTCGGCACGATCCTGGCTCACCGCTTCAGCTTTCACGGTGGCCGCTGTTACCCTCGCCGGTTGCGCGCAGCTTGCACCGGAACCGAGTGCGGCGCCCGTGGCGGAGGCGGCAAAGTGGTCGTATGACGGGGAGAGCGGCCCGGCGTCGTGGGGGGCGGTGGACTCCAGCTTCGAGGCGTGTGCAGCGGGAACCGCGCAGTCCCCGATCGACTTGCCGTTGACTGTTCCCGTGACCACAACCAGCATTGATTTGGCCGTGGAGGCTGTGGACGGTGACGTTTTCGACTCTGGGCATGCCGTTGAGGTCGAGACCGATGGTGAGGGTGAGACTCTCACGTTCGCCGGCGATGAGTTTAGTCTGCAGCAGATGCATGCCCACGTGCCGTCGGAGCACACCGTCGGGGGTCAGCCTGCCGCAGCCGAGCTGCACCTGGTGCACAAGGATGTAGACGGCAACCTACTGGTGCTGGGCATCCTCGTATCCGAAGGGGAGGCGTCCGAGGCGTTGGTGCCGTTCATCGAGGCGGCGACCCACCCGGCGGATAAGGACGAGGTGGTACTCGATGTTGCTGGCGTGTTGCCGGCGTCGCTGGAGAATTATGAGTACTCGGGCAGTCTGACCACCCCGCCGTGTACGGAGGGTGTGCAGTGGGTGGTGTTGAGTACGCCGATTTCGATGTCTGCGGAGCAGATCGACACGCTTGAGGAGGTGCACCGTCACAATGCTCGGCCGACTCAGCCGCTCGGGGGGCGCACGGTGGTGGGCGGGACCGGGGAGGTCGAGAACGAGGGGTAGGGGGCGGATTCACCCGGGGGAAGCGGCACCTCGATCAGGGAGGCGGATTGTGGGACGTCCGAAAGGTGTGGATGGCCACGTACCCGGCATCGTGCGGTGGGGTGACTATGGCAGCGTTAGTAGGACCCACCAGAGCAATCTAAGCGGGACCCACTTCGGGTGTTTCGGTGTGTCACGGGCAACTTCACCGGGATCTACGCGACCAGGCTGCCCGGGTCCTGCGGGTGGCCGGCACGTTGGCCACCCGGGTGGAGGCTTATCAGGCGGAGCGGACGGTGTGAGCTGCCGCGGATATCTCGGACAGTGGGCCCTCTTAAAATGAGGGTTCACTGAAAGTAGAGATCAGCATGGCCGCAGCACGTAGGCGTTTCAC
>NZ_JADOVI010000025.1 GCF_015752155.1 Cryobacterium sp. MP_M3
GTGGGCAGATCTCATGGCCACCAACGGGCAGTTCTACTGACCGCCAGTGGGCAGTTCCGTGGCCGCCTATGGGCAGTTTGGCATGGCCGCTAACAGTTGGTGACTTTCGTCTCGCGTACGACCGTTGCACATACGCCGCGCTGCCGTCTGGAGCGCTTCGGGCGGAGGGGAGCTTGGTCGATTCCTTCGCGTCGGCCGTGCCGATCGGATATGGCTGCACCTGGACGGCGGCAGAAGGAGGCACGGTCTCGTCTACAATCACCAACTGGTCGCTCACCACGGGGGCCGGTCTTGGTCTGCTCCTCGTCGTTGTTGCCGGATTCGCCGTGTCGCGCGCGGCCCGGGCTGCGATACCGGCTACGAGGTGCATCACACCCGGACCACATCGTCCCAGCTGACGGCTTGCGGGCGCAGCTGGAGTTCGTATGCCTTCTCACTGAGCTGACCCTTTTGGCGCGACGTGCCCCGTTCGCAGTCCGCGGCACCGGGAACTGGAGCTACGGCCGGTAGTCCTTTTGTTCCTCATAAAGTGAACGTGCGCTCGGGTCAGCGCTTCGACCGCCGTTGGCCGCGCCACCCGTCTGCGTGAGAACGGATGCGACCCACTTCATCGCCCGACCCATGGATCGCAGAATCCGTCTGACCTTCATTTGGTCCCTTCATCGCACCAAACTCTACGGCGGATGGGCTGCGCTAAGGAAGCAAAGAGGGCAGTCCCGAACAGGACGTCGCCGGGCGCGCTGTTTCCGCGAAACGGGGGAAGGCCTCTTGCTACCGCTGGGTGTCGCAGAGGAACCTCTTGCGGGTCTGTCTCGTTTGGCTCGTCGTTGACCGCGCGTTCGTGGATCATTCTTGTCAAGTTCGCTTCGACGTATCCAGCTGATGAGCAGTGAAAATACGAACACGGCCAGGGGGATTCTTACGGCGTCGGTAGTCGAGCTGTCCCCAGCAACCATGACGACGAGGACAAGGACCGCTGGCACCAGTGCGGACACGAGATCTCCCACAATGACACGTGTTCTGGGTTCCATGTTCCCCACCCTCCCAGTCATTCTCTGCAACGACAGAGGGAACCATCGGCGGGTCGGATCTGAGAATAGGCCAGACTACCTATACGTCGTGCCGACAGGCGGTGGCCACGCGACGACGAGTGCGGTCGCCAGCGGGCCGAGAAGGAGCCCAAGCACGAACCATACCCACCTGCGGCGTTGTTTTGTTTCAGCCAGCCCAGCGGTGACAATTGCCAGCGCAAACCACCAGCCGCTGTTGTCTGAAATCGTCGTCGTCGTGTTCATCTTCGCAGCGTACCGAACTCACGAGTGTGAGCTGGTCCAGCTCCAAGGGCGGTCAAGAGGCTCGTGGACTGCGGGGGTACCCGGATTGGAACCTCCAGCACTCGAGTCCGCGCGCGTCAAGACGCACACCTTGGTGGCCAGGCTCAGGCCGCTAGGTGGAATGTTCTCGCAAAGCGGTCAAGTAGCTCGGCTCGCCCGCGAAGCACTCCGACGACGCCAGTTGCGATCGCGCGTTCCGGAGTGAGCTCGCCGGAGATGAGCCGGCGGATGCCAGGACCCGCAGCAAAGGCGAGGTCAACCAGTCCCTCCCCGCGTGTCACGTCGAGGGTGGAGCCATCGACCCGGATGAGCAGCTCGTTTGAACCGAACTGCGCCGTGTAGGCGGTCGCGGGCAGAGTTGCAGCCACCTGCGGCCGAAACGCGGTGCGGAGGTCCATAGTTATCGAGTCAGGAGTGATGATCTGCTCCTGCCGCGGATCTCCCATCGCCTTGAACCCCCACGCGCCCAGCGCAAACACAACGGGCTCGAGCTCGCGGCCGTACGGCGTCAGCTCGTAGACGATGACGCGCGAGCGAGGGGCCCGGCGGAGGACGCCCGCCGCCTGCAGCTCCTTGAGTCGGGCCGCCAGGATGTTGCTCGGAATGCGAGGCAGTCCTACGGCAAGCTCCCCGTAGCGGCGCGGCCCGACGAGCAGGTCGCGGACGATGAGCATCGACCAGCGTTCGCCCACCAGTTCCAGAGCTTGGGAGAGACCGCCATATTGCCCGTAGGAGCGGGCGACCACCGCGCTCAGCCCTGCTGGGTCGACTGCGCCATGAAGGCCTCGGGACCCTGTGTGGCGGCGGCCGGATCCATCCAGCCGAAGTCAACGACATTGCCGTCGGGATCGGCAAGTCCGCGCTGATACATGAAGCCAAAGTCCTGGGGCTCGCCCAGTGCCGAGCCGCCCGCCGCGATGCCGGCGATCACGGCAATGTCTACCTCCTCCCGGCTGTCGAGGAAGATTGCGGTCCCCGATGTTGGGTTCACTGCCGGGTCGCCGATCGGCAGCTCGGTCATGCTCTGGAAGAACTCACGGGTCTCGATCATCATGTAACTGTGACCATCTTCGATGACGACGCAGGCCGCGTTGTGATCCGTGAAGAGTGGGTTGATGGTGAACCCTATTGCCGTATAGAACGCCTTCGCGCGCTCAAGGTCTGTCACTGGCAGATTGACGAAGATACCGGTTACGGTCATTGCGCACTCCCTGTGGTTGGGTCCGATGTGGACAAGGTTACACTTGCAAAAAACAAGTGCGGTGTCAAGACTTTAGGATCGGTGACGGGAAGAATGTGCGTTACGCCGAACGATGACGGGCCCATTTGGGTCGCCAGCCATTGCCCCTCGACGAGGTCACCATCACGCCGACTTGCACGTCGCTGTCGTACAGGTCCGCGAGCGGGACCCTGACCGGGCGGAATTCGCAGTGCAGATGCCGGTGGCCTACCTTCCTAGCGGGGTTCACCTAGTTGGTGCCGGTTGGGCGTCCGTCAAGCAGGTTTCTGGTGAACATGGCTATGTCGTCCCGAAGCCCGGCGTAGGCGTTCTCGACGGGGCTCTCCGAGCGGACGAACGTGTCCACAGCCTCGAGGGCTGAGGTGATGATCGCGCGAGGCGAACGCACTTTCCATGACTGACCTTCCGCGATGAGGTCCTCGATGGTGATTGCGGCGTGCACATACTTCCGGTTGATGGCCAACGCCATTTTTCCGTCGCTATCGAGGTGAGTTTGTGGCACAACATCGTATGCCGGGGTAATTCTTGTGCTGCCGTCATGCAGGTGGAGCATGCTGATGTTCTTGCCGTGCATGTCGAGGTTGCCCACAGCCTGCGAGACGGTAAGGAGTCTGAGGAGTTGGTCGACGGAGGTTCGGTCGCCGTTGCGCCCCAAGACATCAGCTACTCGCTTGAGCGATACTTTCCCGCCGAACTCCTGGTATTTCTCGTTCTTCGATGCGCCGAGGGCTTGGTTCATGTCTTCCTGGTGGATGCGTCCCTGCGGCGCGGCCGGTGACCTGTCGTACCGCTCGATCACGAGGCCGCGAACCCCGCTGAAGTCTTCGATCCACGCATCGAATGTGCTGAGGCCAGCGGCTTTGGCCGCACGGAATCCGTACTCCTCGTCAAACGTGACGGTCGGGTATCGGATGGACGGCGGCTTGATGATGTGGGTGGACGGATAGCCCTCGAGAACCTGGAACCAGTGATTCTCCTTCCGTGCCAGAACGATCTTGTCTTGCACGCCGGCCAGCGACGTCCGGCCGGACTTCGGCCGGTTTCCGAGAGGGGCAGCCTGCGTGTTGGCGAGCATCCGGCCAACACCGGCTGCGTCGACCCGGGCCAGGTCAGGCTTGCGTGGCTCGCCCGGCGCATCCGGGTCATAGATCTGAACGGCACCGGCGACGTCTCGACCGAACTGGGCCAGCAGCGGGATGACGTCATCGGCGGAGACTCTGATCTCGGCGGCGAGATTGTCGAGAGCGGCGCCCTCGGGAAGGAGCTCGGCGAAGAAATTGCGGCGGCGCGCGGCCCTGCTGCGGTTGGCGATGAGGTCGAATGGGACCGACTCGGAGAGAATCGTGCTTCCTAGCCCAAATGTTTCGATGGCGTTCTTCGTCGCGATGAAATCAAAGGTGCGACGCTCGGCGCCGACCAAGTGCCCCACCAACTCGCCGTAGAGTTCCACGCGCAAGTCAGCCATTGGGGTTTTCTCCCATATCGTGAAGGGGCACATATAGCGAGTTGTCGATCTCCATGTACATCCGGATGCCGGTCTCCCGCATGATCGCGAAAATGCGTTCGAGGATGATCGTGTTCTTGCCCGATTCCAAAGCCCAGATGTATTTCTGGTCGGTCTCGAGTCTGACGGCGAGGTCGCGCTGCGTCAGGCCGCTGACAAGGCGACCTTGCTGCAGCATTCGACCAAGAGCTCTGGCGCTTTTCACTTCTCCGCGTGCTGTCATGACAGTTTTCCTCCTGACGGTCTTATTCCCTTCACCATACGTGAAGGTCTTATTGCCGTCAAGCAATTCGATGGTCTTATTACCGTCAAACGATCCTGGCCGGAAGCCTAAGGGCATCAGATGTGGCGTCACTATATGGCACGTGCGATTTCCTTGGAGGGGCTGGAGAATTCTGGTTGACGGGCCCGCCCGTCAAGGTGAATTGTGCCGTAATGAATGAATTTCTGATCGGGTACGCGCGCGTATCCACAAATGAGCAAGCTAATATCGGGAATCAATATCGGCTGACGATATGGGGTGGAGAAACAACGAAGGAACTGTTTCGAGGAGCGGTGTACTTACACATCCTTCATCACGCCTCAGAGGAACCAATCCACGGGGCATGGATGAGCGGTGAGCTGGCAAACCACGGCTACCGAATTTCCCCAGGAACCCTTTACCCGACATTGCATCGGATGGAAGAAGACGGCCTTCTCGTATCTGAAAAACAGAATGTGGGCGGCCGTGTTCTGCGCGTCTACCGCACAACTCCAGCGGGCGAGCTTGCACTTGCTGAGGGTCGTCGCGCTGTTCAGGAACTTGCAAATGAAGTGCTTCCCTCTCGGGAGGCTGGTGAGCACAATGACAACCTCTAGCCCCGCTCTTGCCCGCAAGTTGGGGCTCTTCGATGCCGTGGTGATTGGGCTCGGCTCGATGATCGGCGCGGGCATTTTTGCCTCGTTCGCACCCGCTGCCGCAGCCGCCGGGGCCGGCCTGCTGGTCGGTCTGGTTGTCGCCGCCTTTGTCGCCTACTTCAACGCGTCCTCCTCGGCCCAGCTCGCCGCCCAATACCCGACGTCGGGCGGTACTTACGTCTACGGGCGCGAGCAGCTCGGAGAGTGGCCAGGCTTCATGGCGGGGTGGAGCTTCGTCATCGGCAAGACGGCGAGTTGCGCCGCGATGGCACTCACCTTTGCCGCCTACGCTGCGCCAGCCGGGTGGGAGAAACCTGTCGCGGTGGTGGCGATCCTTGCCCTCGCCGCCGTGAACTACTTCGGCATCACCCGCACGGCCGGCCTCACCCGCCTCATCGTCGCAGTCGTTTTGATCGTCCTGGCCTTGGTGATCGTTACCGGCCTCGTCGGCGGCCCGCCGCACGCCAACGACCTCGGTAAGAACCTGTTCGCGGAAAGTTGGTACGGCATTCTCCAATCCGCAGGCCTGCTTTTCTTCGCCTTCGCCGGCTACGCCCGCATCGCCACCATGGGTGAAGAAGTCAAAAACCCGGCCCGCACGATACCCCGCGCAATTCTCACCGCCCTGACGATCACCCTGGTGATCTACGCACTCATCGCGGTGACGGTCCTCCTCGTCATGGGGCCGGACAAGCTCGCGACATCGACAGCGCCGCTGGTCGAAGTCGTCTCTACCAGCTCCTGGGCCTGGGCCGCACCCATCGTGCGAGTCGGCGCAGCCTCGGCCGCTCTCGGTGCGCTGCTGGCCCTTGTCGCCGGCGTTGGCCGCACGAGTCTTGCGATGGCGCGCAATCAGGACCTGCCGACCTGGCTGGCCGCAGTGCACCCCAAATACAAGGTCCCACACCACGCCGAAATTGCCCTCGCCGTGATCGTGAGCATCCTGGTCCTCACGGTTGACCTGCGGGGAGCGATCGGATTCTCCTCCTTCGGGGTACTGCTCTACTACTTCGTGGCGAACATCTCCGCGTTCACCCAGGCCACTGACAAACGCCGATACCCGAAGGCGCTGCAAGTCCTCGGCGCGCTCGGCTGCCTCGTGCTCGTCGCCACCCTGCCGCCGGCATCCATCATCGTCGGCCTGGTCGTCCTCATCATCGGGGTGCTGTACCGGCTGGTTCGCCTCCGCCTTCGCCTCCGGGTGCGCCCAGCCAAGGCATAACCCCACACCATCGAGGTTCCGCGAAAGGACCACCACATGAATCTGCTCCAAGCGCTCATCCTCGGCATTGTCGAAGGCGTCACTGAATTCCTCCCCGTCTCCAGCACCGGCCACCTGACCATCGTCGAGAAACTACTCGGGATGAAGATCGACGACGCGGGGATCACAGCGTTCACCGCGATCATCCAAGTCGGCGCGATCGTGGCCGTGTTCGTCTATTTCCGATCCGACATCGCCCGCCTCGCCGTGGCCTGGGTCCGCGGCCTCGTCCAGAAAGCGGCGCGCACCAACCCGGATTACCGCCTTGCCTGGCACATCATCATCGGCTCCATCCCGATCGGAATCGTTGGCTTCGCCGCAAAAGACCTCATCTCCGGGGGTCTCCGGAACCTCTGGATCGTCGTTGCCGGGCTGGTCTTGTGGAGCATCGTCATGATCGCCGCCGAACGCGTCGGCCAACAAGCCCGTGCGGAAAACAACATGACCGTCAAGGACGCACTCATCATCGGCGTCATGCAGTGCATTGCGCTCATTCCGGGCGTTTCCCGCTCAGGCGCAACGATCAGCGCGGGCCTGTTCCGCAACTTCAATCGCGTCGCCGCCACCCGAATCTCGTTCTTTCTCTCGATCCCAGCCCTCACAGCGGCCGGCGCCTACGAGGCCGCAACGCAGGCCAGCGCAGTCAGCACATCGGTCGGGTGGCTCCCGACGATCGTCGCTACCATCGTCAGCTTCCTCGTCGCGTACGCGGCGATCGCTTGGCTGTTGCGCTTGGTCGCCAAGCACAGCATCACCGTTTTCATCGGATACCGGATCGGCCTTGCAACACTCGTTTCTATCTTGCTGATCACCGGAGTCATCAGCGCAACCTGAGGAAGCCTCCCAAGCCCAAGCCCAAGCCCAGGCCCAGGCTCGGGAACGAGGCGGGTCATGAGTCGAACGAAGATCACCATGCCAGTCAACTCGACGGTCGTTTGAGTCCCGCCCACCATTGGTGCGAGTGCAGCGCTCTGGGGACCTCTACGGATGCAAGTTCGCGTCCAAGTCGCCTGGACTCGATCGACCCGAGACTGTTTCACTGGGAAACCCATGAGGAACCCCACGGGCCAGCCACGCCGTGATCGCGCTGTTCGATGGGACGATTTACCGCGGGCGGAAGGCGGAGCCTAGTGGCCGCCGCCGAGGTTTCCGGCGAGGCGGGCGTGCATCGTGGTGCTGGCGTCGTTCATGCCGAGCAGCACCACGCGTTTTCCGTGGCGTTCGTATTTGCTGGTGATCGCGTCGAGCGCGGCGACGGTGGAGGCATCCCAGATGTGGGAGTTGGACATGTCGATCACGATCCGGTCTGGGTCGGCCGCGTACTCGAACTGGGTGGTGAGGTCGTTGCTGGACGCGAAGAACAGCTCCCCGGTAACCGTGTAGTACGCGGTCGGGACGCTCTCCTCGGCCGGGAGGGTCCGTGCGACGCTGACGAAGTGGGCGACCCGGCGCGCGAAGGCAACCATCGCGACGAGGACACCGACGATCACGCCGATCGCCAGGTTGTGGGTGAGGACGACGACCACGACGGTGGCGACCATGACGGTTGTTTCGCTCTTCGGCATCCGCTTCAAAGTGGAGAGCCGGATGCTGTGGCAGTCGAAGGTCAGCACGGACACCATGATCATCACCGCGACCAGGGCGGCCATCGGAATGATCGCGACCAGGTCGCCGAGGCCGACGACGAGGACCAGCAGGAACACGCCGGCCAGGAACGTCGAGATTCGTGTGCGGGCGCCGGAGGCCTTCACGTTGATCATGGTCTGGCCGATCATGGCGCAGCCGCCCATGCCGCCGAAGAACCCGGACAGCACGTTGGCCACGCCCTGCCCCACGCTTCCCGAGTCTTGCGCGAGTGCGTGTCAGTGATGTCGTCGACGAGTTTCGCGGTCATCAAGGACTCGAGCAGTCCGACGAGTGCCATCGCGATGGCATACGGGGCGATGATCGAGAACGTCTCCCAGGTGAGCGGAACGTTCGGGATGAACAATTCGGGCAAGCTCTTCGGCAGCGCGCCCTGATCTCCGACGTTGGGGACATTGACCGCAGTGACGACAGTTGCGACGGTGAGCAACACGATTGCGACGAGCGGCGCGGGGATGATCTTCGTGATGCGGGGCATCACGACCATGATCACCAGCCCGACGGCGACCAGCGGGTAGACCAGCCACGGCACGCCGAGGAGGTGGGGGAGCTGGGCGATGAAGATGAGGATCGCCAATCCTTCGTCGTCAATAACCAGCCCTCTCTGCGCCCGCGGATTACGGTCGAGGTCTATCGATCCTGGCGTGTCGGTCGAACCCTGAGCGGACACGCTGCACCCGAACATCGAACGAGCTCGGAGTTGTCCCACCGCCAGGCCTACCAAGTGGCGCCCCTGACGACGCACGCTGAAAGTAGTCCGCTGGCGCTGGCACTTCCATCGGGCGGAGGAGCAGAATGTTCGTAATCGAGTTTCAGCGTCGATCGGGAGGATAAATGGGCGACCTCGATGTGCGCGAATTATTTCTGCGGGCAATCACGGACAATGACCCGGAGGCCATGCGCGAGGGCCTCCAGCGTTTGTTCGGCCTCACAGGGGAGGGGCTCTCACCTGACGCTGAGTTTCGGCTTCGTGACGAGAACTACGTGATGGAGATGCCGCAGTCTGGGGAGCGCATCCGTGGACGTGAGGCCATGCGGGCAATGCAGGGAGCTTTTCCTGTTCCCCCCTCGATAACCCTGCGCCGAGTTGTGGGCTCGGGGCACATCTGGGTCGTCGAGGGGATGAATGACTATGCCGGGGATGTGTGGCACGTGGTGGTCATTCTGGAGTTCGGAGCGGACGGGTCGATCATCCGCGATACCCGCTATTACACGCAAAAGTCGGAGGCACCCGAATGGCGGGCCGACTGGGTGGAGCCCATCGACTAGGCGACTCTGCTCCGGGTTGTGTCGGATCGTGAACGCGGGCCTTGCCGAGTCGAAGGGACGCGGTCGACTGATCTGGTGGTTGCTGTCTCTGGTCCTTGGTCCGATCGCGACTTTCTTGATGATCATGGTTATGCCGCGCGGAAGTATTCGATACTGCATACGAACCGACGAGGCGCACCTGGTTGGCGGGAGTCGTGATGTACGCGT
The DNA here is from genome assembly GCF_015752155.1 of Cryobacterium sp. MP_M3. Lineage (GTDB taxonomy): Bacteria > Actinomycetota > Actinomycetes > Actinomycetales > Microbacteriaceae > Cryobacterium. The sequence goes on from NZ_JADOVI010000025.1 coordinate 9,357, forward strand.
TCATGGTGTTCCTCAGATTCTTCGCCGGAGTCCAGGGCGCGAGAGATCGCGGGCCAGTCGGGGCGCAAGAGGTCCATGGATTGACCCGGTCAGCCACAGCACAGTTGACGGGGCATCGATGGGGCGTCGCGCGACTTTGGCGTGAACGTCATGTCGGGTGACTCGCGGGTCCCAGTTGTGGCCGGTGCGGCAGTCAACCCGCTAAATCGATCGGCGTCGATATCGGGGTCAGCTAGCGCCAACCATGCAGTAGCGAGCTTCCTGATCGAGGGTCGGCTGTGCCCAGGTGCCGGTGTCGAGGGTTCGGGCGATGGCGTGAATAGCCTCCGGGACGACGCGGTAGTGCACGCTCATCCCATGACGCTCTTTGGTGAGGATGCCGCTCGTCTGCAACTTCTTGAGGTGGTGACTGACCGTGGGCTCGGACAGGCTCACAATCGGGGCCAGGTCGCAGGTGCAGGCCTCCTGGTTCGGCTGCGCCAGGAGGTAGGCCAGCAGCTGAAGGCGCACAGGGTCTGCGAGTGCCTTGAGGCGCACCGCGAGGGCGATCGCATCGTCCAGGTCGAGGGTCGCGCTGTTCCCCAGCGGCCCGCAGCAGATCGGCGATACGTCATCGAGGAGCGGAAGCGTTTTGGGCATGCAAACAGTCTGCCACCTTCTTGACACATATCAAAGAGGTGGGCATACTGGGAATTAGATAAACGTCGAATAGTTCGGTGTTTCGTGAAGGAGAAACTCATGAAAAGTCGTTGTGGTGGATCCGGTGCGACGAGCACTGCCGCACCAGAGAAGGAACTCTCCGCTGCGGGCGGGTGTTGCGGTTCAGAAGGAAAAGCGGACAACGCAGCCGACTGCTGCTCGCCCAGCAGTGAAGCGACCAGCTCGCCCGTCGGCGAGAAAGTGACTTGCTGCTAACAGGCAGAACCGGCGTGGGGCCGCCTAGTTCGATGTGAAGTGGGTCCCACGCCTGCACAAGCGTTTCAATTCAGGTTTCGTAGTCGAGGAGTAGTTGTGAGCATCGCCGAACGGATACCGACTACCACCCGTGGCCGGGTCGGAATCCTGGTCGCCGGGGTGAGTCTCTGGGCCGTGGCGTATTGGATGAACGAGTGGCTCTGGGATGTGGTGCTGTACGGAGCGTTCGGTATGGAGCCGGCCAACCGGGTGACCGAGACCATCCATTTCTTCATCTACGACTCGCTGAAGATCCTGCTTCTCCTGGCCATCATCATCTTCGCTTCCACCGTGCTCCGCTCCTTCATGAGCGTCGAGCGCACCCGCGCGTTCCTCGGCGGCAAACGCGAAGGCGTCGGCAACATCCTCGCTGCCGGCCTCGGTGTGATCACCCCGTTCTGCTCCTGCAGCGCCGTGCCCGCCTTCATCGGGTTCGTCGCCGCCGGCGTGCCCATCGGCGTCACCATGAGCTTCCTGATCGCCAGCCCCCTGGTCAATGAAATCGCCATCGGCCTGCTGCTGACCCTGTTCGGCTGGCAGATCACGGCCCTCTATGTAGTGTCGGGCCTGCTGATCGCGATCCTGTCCGGCTGGATCCTCGGCCGCCTGAACGTCGAGAAGTGGGTGGAGCCCTTCGTCTTCGACGTCAAGCTCGGCGGCCAGACCATCGACCCCTCGCTTGGCCTGACTTTCGGGCAGCGGATGCAGATGGGCGTCGAAGAGGTCAAGGCAATCATTCAGAAGATCTGGATCTTCCTGCTGGTCGGCATCGGCCTCGGCGCCCTCATCCACGGCTGGGCCCCCGCCGACTTCTTCACCACCTACGCCGGCCCCGACAACCCCTTCGGCGTTCTCATCGCGGTCTTCATCGGGATCCCGCTCTACTCCAATGCAGCCGGCATCATGCCGCTGGTTGCCGCCCTCTATGACAAGGGCCTTCCGATGGGCACCCTGCTCGCCTTCATGATGGCCGTCGTCGCCCTGTCGCTGCCGGAAATGATCCTGCTGCGCCGGGTGCTGAAACCGCAGTTGCTCGCCATCTTCATCACGACCGCCGGCCTCGGCATCATTGCCGTCGGCTACCTCTTCAACGCCATCCTGGTCTAACCCCACCCCTGAAAGGAATCACCCCATGATCATCAAGATCCTCGGACCCGGCTGCACGAACTGCAAGACCCTCACCAAGGTCACCACTGCCGCCGTCGCAGAGCTCGGCCTGGACGCCACCATCGAAAAGGTCGAAGACTACGCCGCGATCGTCGGCTACGGCGTGATGAGCACCCCCGCCCTCGTCATCAACGAGAAGGTCGTCGTCTCCGGCCGCGTGCCAAACCCGGCCGAGGTGCGCACGTTCCTGACCGCCGCCGCGATCTAGCCGAGATTCAGGCCGCTGCCTTGGCCGGGTCAACCCCGACCCAGGTGCCCGTGCGGTGACGGCCAACTGGTGAGAGATTGAGCACGAGAGGGGAATGACTATGACCACCGCGCCGAAGAGCTATCGTGTGCACGGCCGAAGCGTTTCCGGCGTTGCCGCCTCGATCGACGCGGGCAATCACCGCATCCCCATCGACGCCACCTGGGCCGCCGAGGTGCCGTCCGGGCTTCCGGGGCCCGCCGAACTGCTGGCCTTGGTCATCAGGGCGCCACCAGTTTAGACGGAGCCGGTCAGCACGATCGGGGAGAGCCCCGCCCGTGCCAGACAGGTCGCGGCCGTGTTTCCGGCCGGGCAGGAGCCGATGACAATGACGTTCTCGATGCTCATGGTCACTGGTCCTGAGGTGCGAGGGTGCCCAGCAGCCGCTCGACCCGGGCCTTGATCTCGTCGCGAATCACACGGACCTCCTCCAGGGACAGGCCGGCCGGGTCCGTCAACGCCCAGTCCTGGTAGGTCTTCCCCGGGTAGACCGGGCAGGCGTCCCCGCACCCCATGGTGATGACGACGTCCGCGGCCTGCACGACATCGTCGGTGAGGGGCTTCGGGAACGCTTCGGTGAAGTCGAGCCCGATCTCGGCCATCGCCGCAGCGACCGTGGGATTCACCTCACGTGACGGGGATGAACCGGCCGAGCGCACGTGCACGGACCCGCCGGAGAGGGCGTTGGTGAACACGGCCGCCATCTGCGACCGGCCTGCGTTCTGCTCACAAACGAACAACACCTCGGGCACCGGGTGGGCGATCGCGCCCTTGGCCTGGGCCAGGGCAGTCAACCGGTCCGTGGCGAACCGGATCGTGTTGGTGGCCAGATGCGCCTTCACCGTCGACGTGCGCAGCAACGCCGTGTAGGACTCGAGCACATATCGTTCGACCGTTTCGGCGCCGAAGACACCGGCGAAATCCTGTGTCAGGTCTCGGGCGAGACGCTTCAGGTATTCCTCGGGATACGTCAGGCCCGGTAGCGACCGGCGGGTGCTGGTGTCGCTCATTGTGCGCCGGCCCTAGACCGTGGCGGGGAGGATCTCGGCGAGCAGGGCCTGGATGCGGGCCTTGATCTCGTCGCGGATCGGGCGCACGGACTCGATGCCCTGGCCGGCCGGGTCGGCGAGTTCCCAGTCCTCGTAGCGCTTGCCGGGGAAGATCGGGCAGGTGTCGCCGCAGCCCATGGTGATCACGACATCCGATTCCTTGACCGCTTCGGTGGTGAGGATCTTCGGCACGTTGTTCGCGATGTCGATGCCTTCCTCGGCCATGGCCTCGATCGCGACGGGGTTGATCTGGTCCTTCGGTGCGGAGCCTGCGGAGAGCACCTCGACGCGGCCCTGGGAGAGGGCGGTCATGTAGCCGGCGGCCATCTGGGAGCGGCCCGCGTTGTGGACACAGACAAAGAGAACGGTGGGCTTTTCACTCATGAGCGGTCATTCCTTCTTGATTTTCTGGGGGCAGGCATCGGATTGGTGAGAAGAGACTAAACCCGGTCCGAGACCGGTTGTGAGGCAGCGACGGATGCCTGCGGCGCGGACCCCGGGAACAGTCGGGGACGCAACCAGAGGGCCACGTAGACAAGGGCGACCAGCGCCGGGACCTCGATCAGCGGGCCGACGATGCCGGCCAGGGCCTGGCCGCTGGCGGCGCCGAAGGTACCGATGGCCACTGCGATGGCCAGTTCGAAGTTGTTTCCCGCTGCGGTGAAAGCGAGGGTCGTGGTGCGCTCGTAGGACAGGCCGATCAGCTTGCCGAGAAGGAATCCGGTAAGGAACGTGACCGCGAAGTACACGAGCAAAGGCAGAGCGATGCGTGCGACGTCCATCGGGCGGTCGATGATCTGCTGGCCCTGCAAAGCGAACAGCAGAACAATCGTGAACAGCAGACCGTAGAGGGCGAACGGGCCCACCTTCGGCAGGAACCGGCTCTCGTACCAGGCGCGCCCTCGCGTGCCCTCGCCGATCCGACGGGACAGGTACCCGGCCAACAGCGGGATGCCGAGGAAGACGAGGACGCTCACGGTGATTGCCCGGATCGAGAACTCTGCGCTCGTGGTCGGCAATCCGAGCCAGGCCGGGAGCACCTGCAGGTAGAACCAGCCCAGCGCTGCGAATGCGAACACTTGGAAGACCGAGTTGACGGCGACGAGGAACGCGGCCGCCTCTCGGTCGCCGCAGGCCAGCTCGTTCCAGATCAGCACCATCGCGATGCAGCGGGCGAGGCCCACGATGATCAGCCCGGTGCGGTACTCGGGTAGGTCGGGCAGGAAGATCCAGGCGAGGGCGAACATCAGGGCGGGGCCGATGAGCCAGTTCATGACCAGAGACGAGATCAGGAGCCGCTTGTCCCCGGCGACCGCTCGCGCATCCGAATACCGCACCTTCGCGAGCACCGGATACATCATCACCAGCAGCCCGATCGCGATCGGTACGCTGACCGAGCCGATCGTGAAGGCACCGAGGGTATCGCCGATTCCCGGCGCGAAGACGGCCATGAGTAGCCCTGCGCCCATCGCCGTGATGATCCACACCGGCAGGTACCGGTCGGTGAATCCCAGTCGCGCAGGTGACGTGGTCTGTGGTGCAGGGGAAGACATGTGGCTCCGTAAGTCCGCGACGTGTGGATCAGTGACGATAAAATCGACGTGCGTCGATGTGAAGTCTTTCCAATACATCGATGAATGTCAATTTATGGGGATACTGTTCACATGTCGTTCACCGGCCTCGTTCCCGCCCCGACTTCCAGCTGTTCACGGGCCCCAACGCGCGAGTCGATCGGCACCGACACCGCCAACACAATGGCCATTTCGTTCAAGGCGCTGGCCGACCCGACACGGCTGCGTCTCGTGTCCATGGTGGCCGCTCACGCGGAAGGCGAGGCCTGCGTGTGTGATCTCACCGCGCCACTCGGACTCAGCCAGCCAACCGTGTCCCACCACCTCAAGGTTCTGGTGGAAGCCGGCATCCTCCACCGCGCAAAACGCGGGACCTGGGCCTACTACAGCCTGGATCCGGGATCTCTGGATTCCATCGCTGCCCAGCTCTCAAAAATCTGAAGTCACTCCGGGAGCAACTCCCAACCGGAGTCTCGTCTTCATGAGCGGTCCGCGGGCGGGCACAACCGGACCAGCCCGTTGGAGGGAGGTCGGACGGCGCAACGTTTCGCGGTGACAACCGGAGACCGACCAAGGATTGCGCTCAGCGTTGGTCGGAGTCGCGTCGAAGGATATCGATACCCTCCGAGTCGACGTGAAACCGTACCTCGCCGGTAGCAACGTCAACCGACGCCCTGACCGGCACCCGGTGAACTGCGTTGATGCGTTTACCAGCCGAGATTTCGACCGGCCAGACGCCAGAAGCGAAAACGCTCAACCCGCTGAGCTGTGAATTCTCCATGCGGTCATCCTTCCACGAAGCCAACTCAGAAGACGTCAGCAGCGCCCCGCAAGGTGGACCTCTCAAGGCTCGGGCTTCAGCGAACCATTCTGATTTCAGCGTGAGTGCGGACCCAGCCGTCGAGGCAAAGAACCCGGACAGGGGAGCCCACGCCAGCGCAGGGTTCCCGTTCCACCGGAATAGTTGGTCTCTCCGGTAGGCCCCGGCGACAAGTTGCGGCGCAATCCTCACCTGCGGAACATCGCTCGCCTTCGGATCCCGCACTCCTGTGCGGACAAGGTGCAGCAGCGAGGCCATGAGCTTGGTCGCCGCGATGCTGTCCGCGGCAAGATCCCCGACAGTCAATGGCGACGAAAGCGGCACTGGCCCGGGCGAACGAACACGATCGGCTAGCTCCGGAATTTCCGCCGAATCGGCGAGAAACGTGCTGAGGAAGGTGCCCATCGGTTGCCTCCCACGCCCTCGACCGTTCACACGTGGGCGTGAAACCAGGCGATCATCGGTGGCCCCCACTTTATCCTCACGACACGGATTTCAATTGATGTCCTGAGGGGCTGAGCAATCACGGAACGGAATCAAAAATTGGGGGAGAGCCGGTGCTACTCGCCAGGCCAGCCAGGCCGCCCGTAAGCCGGACGTTGAAAGGGCGCTTCTGAGCATGCTCCTGCATGACTTCCGGAGACGTACGGCATTGAGCGAATTCTCGACTCGGAGGAGCTTCGGCACGACTGGCTGATCCTCAAGCCATTGCATTGCGGAGCGATGCATCTGTATTGTATTTAGATACAATCGGATCGAAGAGCAATACAAACGCTGAAGGGAGCTGTTCGTGGACTTATCTGCCCCACTCGCCTCGTTCATGCATGGCCTCGATGCTGTAGCACTGCGCGTCGTTGCCAGGGCCGGTTCAGCGCTCACTGGTCGACAGATCGCTCGACTGGCGGGGACTGGAACGCCGGCTAACGTCCGGTTGTCTCTTCTCCGGCTCGTTGACATTGGTCTGGTGATTTCAGTCCCAGCACCCCATGCAACTATGTATTCTGCCAACCGGTCGCACATCCTTTGGCCAGCTGTTGAGATCGCGATGAACGCACGCCAGGAGCTGAACAGGCGTGTTGCAGCATTCGCCGACTCGAGCGCACCTGAGGGCGTCACGGTTGCCCTCTACGGCTCCGTGGCACGAGGTGACTCCACCAAGACGAGCGACGTCGACCTGCTCGTCGTCTTTCCCGATGAGGTCGCACTCGATGACCGGGACGAATTCGTCACCGGCCTCCGGGACAACGTGCAACTGTGGACCGGTAATGATGCCCAGATCTATGACCTAACCGAATCGTCCCTGACCAGGCAGAAGGAAGACGGAGACCCGATCGTCGATAGCTGGGCGTCGGAAGGGATCGTTGTCTTCGGGAACAGCACCCTGGGAATGAGAAAGGCGCCGTGAACGTGCGGATCAAACAGATGACGTCGGCGGAGGTGCGAATCCGAGCCGAACATGCCCGCGATTCTCTCCTCACTGCTCAAGCTCGATTCGAGCCTGGGGGACCGATGGCGTCGAACAATACGACTGGGCTGAATGCCGTCAACGCCGGCATCGCCGCGGCCGATGCTATTTGCGGATCCAAACTCGGATACCGCTCCAGCGGTCAGGATCACAAACAGGCCATCGGCCTCCTAACCCAAGCGCTCCCTGAAAAGAGAACCGCGGCACGGGACTTGGGCCGACTCTTGGAAGCAAAGACCCTCACCTCCTACGGAGCGAGCCACATCACAGAGGCCAGGGCGAGCGAGCTCCTAAAATATGCAAGCCGGCTCGTCGACGAGATGGAAGCCGCCCTCGCCTCCTGACCATGGGCACCCGCCGAGGATCCTTGAATGTTGACGGCCGTGCAGGTCGAGGTGAATTGTGCCGTCATGACTGAACTACTGATCGGGTACGCGCGCGTATCCACAAATGAGCAAGACCTCACCGCCCAACAAAACGCCCTGGAACGACTGGGCGTTAGACCGAACCTGATCTACACCGATCATGGCTTGACGGGAACCAACCGTGCGAGGCCGGGACTACGCGAAGCACTTGCTGCCTGCAGGAGCGGGGACACACTCGTGGTGGCCAAACTCGATCGTCTGGCCAGGTCGCTCCGGGACGCGAAAGACATCGTCGACGAGCCAACCGCCAAGGGCGTGAAACTCAGCATCGGCGGCTCCGTGCACGACCCGAATGACCCAGTCGGCCGGCTCCTCTTCAACGTCCTCGCCATGGTCGCGGAATTCGAGTCAGATCTCATCCGCGCTCGAACGAAAGAGGGCATGCAGGTGGCGAAAGCGAAGGGCCGGTTGCGCGGCAAACCTCCGAAGCTCTCCGCGGCGCAGCAGAAGCACTTGATGGAGGTCTACAACGCTGGTACTCACACAACGGCCGAGCTCGCTGAGCTGTTCAATGTCGCCCGCTCCACTATCTATCGAACCATCCAGCGCCAACACCGAGGCACTAGCTAGCAGCCGAGATCGCGTTGCAGGACGAACTGTCCTGCAACGCGAACGCTCAACGGGCGGTGCGCAAGTGGATCGTCTGACGACGCAATCAGATCCAACGACCGGTGATCCTGTCAGCGCGAGTACGGTTGGAGCGGGCGTGGGCTCCCGACTCAGCTGCCCCCGACAATTTCACTGCTTCGAGCTTCTTCTGAGATGGTCACACCTGTATGCCCTCGTCGGGGTCCGTCTGCGCTGCCTTGCGTTTGCACCACTGGACTCCCTTGTAGACGCCATAGTCGGCACCGGCGATAACAATGATGCCGGCAATGACAAACTGACGGCGCTCATGGTCGCCCACCGGGCAGCGTACGACACCCGCTCCGCCAAAGCCTCCACTGCCTCATCGACTGGCACCACCGCGCACTCTGGCGCACCCTCGACTCTCTCAAACTCCACGCCGGCCTCGCCGGCTGCCGCGACCGCAGCGAACACCGCGCACCCCACACCCGCCCAGCCACATTCACCACGACCGACAACTACCTGCGTTACATCGAGACGAACGCTGAATAGGCTCTCGTGACACCTAGATACTTCTGGGCCTTCCGTGTGGGAATCTCTGAATCCTCGCCCCCTTCACAGGCCCAAGCACTGCGCGGATTCTGCATCGCCATCGGTGCACGAGCTGATGTCCATCCGCATTGTGTCCTCCCTTTTGGCGCCATCCGCGTCGCCCGCAATCTTCCGCTGTGGGGAGTCGAGATCGAAGGTGGCGGAGTTGTGCAAGCCGCGGATCGTTGAACTGAGGGCCGGGTCCTGCGCCAGGTTCGTGGCGGTGTGGGCGCCCACCGACGCGACGAACACGGCAATGGTGCCGAAAAAAAGTAGCCCACACCGCCGGCTCGCGGCCGACGGTCTGGCGGGCAACCGCGAAGGACGCCGGTGGGGCGAGGTGCAGCCCGTTGCTTCCTGTGGACGTTAGTAGACGTAGGGCTGCGCGGGCTGATCGGCGGGTGTGATCGTGTCGGGGACGAGCGCGATCGCCTCAGTGCTCGCCACGCTCGGATTCGTGGCGAAACCGCTGGAGATCGAGACCCAGCTGTCTGTCTTGAACTTGCCCTCCCACCCCGGGTAATAGACCGGGATGCCGATGGGCTGCGCATCGACCGCGCAACAAGACACGACGAATCGCGCGACGAAGAAGACGTTTTCCGGGTCGCTCGGGTCGGGGGTCACGAAGCCCGTCACGGTGGCCTTCTTGTCGGCGAAGAAGTCGGCACCGGCACCCTGGCGGAGAAGCGAGGCCCAGTCCCGCACACTGAAGGCCGAATAGTCGCCACCGACGAGGGCGCTCGCGTCATCCTGGGTGAGCGTCGAGCTGGAACCGTTAAGGTCTCGTTGTTTGACAGTTGCCGTGGTGAGGGTCGACGGTGGCAGGATGAGGAGTCCGACGACCGCCGCGACGATCACGACGACACTGCCCGCGGACAAGAGCCAGGCCCACCGACGGCCATCCTGTCCGTGATTGCCGTGCTCTTCGCCGTGCTCGGCGTGCTCGTGGTCCGCCGCAGGGATGACGGCGAACGCCGCGACGACAACGACGGCCGAGATCGCGGCCATGGTGATCGTGAACCCGTAGTACCGCGGGTGAATGTAGAGGGCGAGCTGCCCGGTGAGGCCGAGCCAGAGTGTGGCGATGATGCCGAGGAGGCTGAGCAGGACACCCTGCCATCGCCCGACAAGGGTTCTAAACGGCATAGTTGATCGCCAATCCGAGTACGGCGGAGCACAGGCCCACGATAACGGTGAGTTGGACAAGAGTCTTCGTGGTGAAGGTCGTGCGGAGCAGCGCCAGCATCTTGATGTCGATCATCGGCCCGAAGACCAGGAACGCCACTATCGCGCCCGGCATGAAGGTGGACCCGAACGACAGGATGAAGAAGGCGTCAACGTTCGAGCAGATGGCCACAACGAAGGCCAGGATCATCAATGCGAGGACGGACCAGACCGGGTTGCCGCCGAGCGCCACGAGCAGGTCGCGGGACACGGCGACCTGGATCAACCCGGCCAGGCCTGCCCCGACGAAAAGGGCCGGCATCATGGCGTTCGTTTCCTGCGCGAACAGCGTCACGCTCCGCGTCAGGCGGCCGCCCGCGTCGGCGTGGCGGTTTTCGAGCGCACAGGCAGCTTGAAAGCGGGGGGTTAGGAGCAAGACCGTTCAGTTAAGCGTTTTGAATGGTGATTTCTGAGGCGTGGAGGGGTTGTGGCCATTGTGCGTGGTGGAGGCGTTTGGCGGGCCACTTC
>NZ_JADOVI010000026.1 GCF_015752155.1 Cryobacterium sp. MP_M3
CAAATCCGACAACCGGCGATCAGAGACCGGCTTCACCCACCCCGTACGCGCCATACCCCCAACGTAACACGGGCAAGCTTAACTGAACGGTATTGTCCCTTACCCAGCAGTACGTGAAAAACGTGCAGGTGCAGAACGCGGTGATGAGCGCGAAGACGATGAAAGAGAGAGAGGATGCCGTTGACGCGGCAACCGAGCCGACCCCGGATCGGAAACTCAAGGAGATGCGCCTGGCGATTGGTGTGGAGAAGAAGTACACGAAAACGCAGATCCTCGCCGGCTACCTCAACATCGCCTACTTCGGTGGAACCGTCTACGGGATCGAGGCGGCCAGCAAGTACTATTTTGGCGGTGTCAGCGCCAAGGACCTCACGCTCGAGCAGGCGGCGAGTTTGCTGGCGATCGTGAACTATCCCGAGAAGTTCCGGCTTGACCGTCCGGGCAGTGTGAAGAACGGCGCAGCCAACGGTTACGCCGACAATAAGTCCCGGCGCGACTACATCCTCCACAAGATGCTCACCTACCAGAAGATCGGGGCGGAGCAGTATGCGGCGGCGATCGCGGCACCGGTCGTGCCAACCATCACGGCGCCGACCACCGGTTGCGAGGCGGCCGGCGGGGCGGGCTTCTTCTGCGACTACGTCTACTGGAGCATCCGCGCCGACGCGGCCTTCGGCGCCACCGCAGACAAACGTATTGAGAAGCTCCGCCGAGGCGGGCTGGACATCTACACAAGTCTTGACCTCGGGTTGCAGGCCGCAGCCGAAGCCGCCATTAACGAGAATGTGCCCAGCACGGACTCGCGCTTCGACGTGGGCGCCACGGCTGTGACGGTGCAGCCGGGCACCGGCCGGATCGTGGCGATGGCCCAGAACAAGACGTTCAGCAACGACCCGGAGGTGCTGAACGCGAACGGGCCGTCATGGTCATCCGTGAACTACAACACCGACATTGACTACGGCGGATCCAGCGGGTTCCAGCCTGGGTCCACCTATAAGGTGTTCACCCTCGGGGAGTGGGTCAACGCGGGGCATTCACTGCGCGAGAACTTCGACGGGCGCCGGCGCACCTTCACCCATTTCACCAACAGTTGCGACGGCGACTGGAACGGAAACTTCGCGCCCCGCAACGACGACGGGCGCATCGCCAGCAATGCCATCGACGCGACGAAGTGGTCGGTCAACTCCAGTTTCGTGGCGATGGCGAGCCAGCTCGACCTGTGCAAGATCAAGGAGCTGGCGCAATCTTTCGGAGTGCACCGGGCTGACGACGATCCGCTGGAAATGTTCCCGTCGGACGTGCTCGGCACCCAAGAGGTCGCTCCACTCACGATGGCCGAGGCCTTCGCCGGGATCGCCAACGGCGGAGTGACGTGTCCACCGACCGCCATTGACCGGATCGTTGACCGTTTCGACAAGGAAGTTGCGCGTCCGGCCCCGGACTGCAAGCAGGCAGTGCCGGCTGCTGTCGCCAATGCCATGGCATACGCGATGCAGCAGACGTTCGCGGGCGGTGGAACGGCCACGGCCTCAAATACGGGAACTGGCGTGCCCCACATCGGTAAGACCGGAACGACCGACTCCGCCAATGACACCTGGATGATCGGGGCCAGCGCGAAGGCGGCGACCGCCGTGTGGGTCGGCAACGTCACCGGCGAGGCCAACCTGCGCAATCTGAGGTTCGACAGCGGCCAGGCGGCGACCGCCCGGCACCGCATCTGGCCGCGAATCATGAAAGTCGCTGACGACGCCTGGGGCGGGGGCGCATTCGCTGAACCCGATACGTCCGCCTTACGCGTCTCGCGGGCAGACATCCCGGAGGTGAAGGGCAAGTCCCCGGAAGACGCACGCCGCATTCTCGAGGCGGCCGGCTTCGGAGTCACGGACGCCGGTCAACAAGATTCAGACCTCCCCGCCGGACTCGTCTCGGCAACGGAACCGTCCGGCACAGCGCCACGCGGGGCCACGATCTCCCTCTACACGAGCAACGGCTCCCGAATCCCCACGCCCAAACCGACCGCTTCGGGCTGACCCGGCCCCGGCCGGGGCCGCCCCGCAGGGTTCGTCAGGCTTCACGTGATCGAACGTGTGAGCATGAAGACAGTCCAGGCGTGGTTCCAAGGACTGAATCCCGAACTGGGTGACCAGCCACCCGCTTCCCTATTACGTGCTGAGCCGCTGGACGCAATCGGCCCGAAAATCATTGCGGCGGCACGGTCGTTTATTGCTCACGGGTAGGTGCGGCCGTCGGCTCGGCTGTCTCGGTGGCTATTCGACTTGTTTGGCGATGAAGTCGGCCATGCCGGGCACGGTGAAGGCGACGAAACCGCGTTCGGGCGTGTAGATGTGACCGCTCCGGATCAAGTCTCGGCGGTTGACGGAGAGATCCGTGGTGCGCTTTTTTCGGAGCCGGGTCACGAGTTCGGCCATTGATGAGGGGGTGTCTTTGTCGATGGCCATCGCGGACATGAAGGCCCGCTGGGTCGGGGTGGCCCGCTCCCATCTGGATTGGTAGAGACCTTGTTCTACTTCAGTCCGTGCTGACTCGATGCCAATCTCAGCGTCTTGAAGAGTGATGGTGTCCGTGGCCCGCACGGCCCAGACATGGCTTCCACAGGCTTGAATGAAATAGGGGTATCCCCCGGTAGCCGTCACCGCCGCGTCCAGGGCGTCGGCCTCCCACGCGACTCCGATGGCACGCGCCGGCGCAGTGAGGGCGTCAGAGGTTGCGATGGTGTCGAGCAACCCGATCTGTCGGTAGTCGTAGAGGCGCTCCGCGTAGCTGGTCGCATCGGCGAGCACGGCGGGTAGGGACGGCAACCCCGCTCCGACGAAGACGACCGGAACGGGGAAGATGTCCTGGCCGAGATTATGCAAGGCCACGTTGAGGGCAGCGAGATCCTCGGACGACGCTTCTTGGAGTTCATCGACGGCCAACAGAATGACCGTGTTGGCCTCACGCGCAGCAAGCCCAATGGTTTCCAGGAGTTCCTGGAGATCAACGGCGAGATCTCCGCTGTCGGCCACGCCGCGTTCAGGTTCAACGTCGACGGTGAAGGAGTAGGTCCCTGATGGGTCGACACGCACTTGGAATGAACGCAGCACGCTGGCGGCTTTGGACCAGAGCGCTTTGGCACGGTCAGAGCTTGAGAGAACTCGTCGAAGTGCGAGGTGGAGCTCCTTGGCCAAAGCGACGGCCAAGGGCTTACTACTCGCGGCCTCAACCTTGATAAAGATCAGCTTGAGTTCGGCCGCATCGCGTCCGAGTTGATTGAGCAACACGGTCTTACCCACTCCGCGGAGCCCGGAGAGGATCCAGGGTCGTTCCCCCTCCCCCGTTTCCCGTGCCTGGTAGAGCCGATTGCGGAATTCACTGAGTAGATCGGAACGGCCGGCAAGAACCGGTGGCACCCGCCCGGCGCCAGGCTTGAAGGGGTTCGTCGCAAGATCCATAACTAAAACAATATAGTCCCGAGTAAGCGAATCGTTTACTCGATCATAGAAGTCTCTATAAAGCGGTAAACCTAAAGTTGCGGACAGCCGGCCACCTCGCCGCGAGGGGGGCGATCTCACACAGACATGCGCGCAGGCGGCTGAACCCATTTCCGCCCGCAGCTCCCCGTTCGCGGACCTTTGAGTTCCACACCGTGTCCTCGCCGGCTGCGCCCGAGTACACGGGGTTGATGAAAGCGATCACCTCGGCGAGCTGGTCCCCGAACACTTCACGGCATCGGCTGTCGAGTTCGCACCTACGTCGCCACGCCGACTACGTCGGTTGCGCGATAGTTCCGTAACCGGCGGTCACGTCCGTGAGGGGCCGAGGCTCACTCCGCGATGCCGAGCGACGCCTTCTGCCGTTGTGCGGAGGTCTCCCGCCCGGAACGTTGAGGGTTGCAGTCAGGCTGCTCAGATCCAGGAAGTCCCGCTATCTGGTGTTCGTCACACCGCATTGAAGGACAGTGACCGCTTTCTTGGCGATAACTGTCTCGAGAGGGCGGCCGGATATCGCGAAATCGCCGCCGAGTAGGCGCGGGAGGCGCATGAGTCGTGTGCAGCCCGCGCAGCAGGGCTGGAATCGATGCGGATATGAAAGCTACGAAGCATCACCGTGGGACTCGCCTAGTGCAAGTATCTCTGGTCTCTGGTCTCTGGTCTCTGGTCTCTGGTCTCTGGTCTCTGGTCTCTGGTGACTGCCTGTGGGGCGAAGCCCAGCTTGTCGTAGTTATCGGAGACAGCCACCAGCGGGCTTTGCCGTACTGTCTCGGCGGGAATATTCCACGCACCCGCAAGGGCGGATGTGACGTCGCCGAGCAACGTCTGCATAGCGTGGTGACCTTGGTCCGGGTTGGAGAGGTCTCGAAGGTTGAGCGCGGCGGTGACTTCCGCAGCGGAGAGATATGACGTCTTCAGTTCCTTGGATGAGATCGAATGTGGGCTCCACCGCCGACCGATCTGCCGCTGGACCTAAGCGCGAACGACTAAGCCCCTGCGGCCGGTGACCGGTCGGGGGCGAAGAAATCGTAGCGCTACGCACATCTCCTCGTCCCACCCACAAGTGCGCCGTGTGGGCACGAGGAAGAATCGGCGCAGGAATTATCCCGCCCGGTTCCGTAACGGTCAGTTGCGTAACGCAGTTCGCCGTGTTACGTTATAGATAGAAACGTAATAGAGAGTTGGTTCTAGTGTCAGATTCTCTGATGGCGCCACGCCGTCCCGGTGGTCGTGGCAGCGACATCGGGCGCCCTCGCGACCCGGACATGGATCAGGCGATCCTGCGGGCCACGATTCAGTTGCTTTCCGAGGTCGGCTACGTTCGTGTGTCCGTGGCGGAAGTTGCGCGGCGTGCGGGAGTGAGCAAGCCCGCCATCTATCGACGGTGGTCACAGAAATCCCAGCTCGTCGTCGAGGCGATGGTGACCCAAATGCGTCCCGGGAAGGATAAGGATTCCGGAAGTGCCGCCGACGACCTAGTCGCCCTCACCGAACAATTGATCGATAGCTTGACCCATACACCGCTGGGGCGGGTATTGCCCGGTCTGGTGGCAGAGATGGCGGCCGATCCGGTGCTCGCCACCAGCTATCGCGATCTGATCATCAAGCCGAACCAGGAGCACTGGCGTGCCGCCGTCGAGCGCGGAATTGCCACGGGTGAGTTGGCCATCGATACGGATGCCGACTTCGTTCTCAAATCGCTCGTCGGGCCGTTGTATTTCTGCCTCCTGATCACGGGTGAGCCCATCGCCGCCGGCTACGCACGCGCGGCCGTTGATTTGATCCTTACCCGTTACGGAACAGCCGCCCGCTAACGTCCGTCCGCCTGTACTCCCCTTCACAACACGCCGTCCAACGTCGGCGTTGTTCCAACGCGCCTGCGCCGCATAGCGCTCGCGCGGTTCGAGCACGCTCGTTTACTAGTCGGTCACCCCAGCACGACTAGCCCATTCCACCCCGAGACAGGAAGAACATGACCACCAATTCGATCACCAAACCGCACTACATGCGATCGGCTACCCCAATCCCCTCGTCTGCGATCGCCTCGGCGCGTGGCCTGGTGAAAACGTATGGCAAGGGTGATACGGCGGTGCAGGCTCTGGCGGGCATCGATGTGGACTTCGACCGTGGTGAGCTGACCGCAATCATGGGCCCGTCCGGATCGGGCAAGTCGACCCTCATGCACTGCATGGCCGGGCTGGATACCGTCACGTCGGGCAGCGTGATGATCGACGGCGAGGACGTCCGCCGGATGAACCAGCGCCAGTTGACGAAGCTCCGCCGGATGCGGCTGGGGTTCATTTTCCAGGCGTTCAACCTCGTCCCGACGCTCACCGCGGCGGAGAACATCACGCTGCCGCTGGACATCGCCCGCCGCCCGGTCGACCGCGCTCACTTCGATGCGATCGTCGCCGCTGTGCGGCTCGAGACCCGTCTGCACCACCGCCCCAGCGAACTCTCCGGCGGGCAGCAGCAGCGCGTCGCGTGCGCCCGGGCACTGGTCGCCAAACCTGCCGTGATCTTTGCCGATGAACCCACCGGCAACCTTGACTCGAGGTCTTCCGCCGAGTTGTTGGGATTCCTGCGCCGGTCCGTCGATGATCTCGGCCAGAGTGTCGTCATGGTCACACATGACCCCCGCGTCGCCACCTACGCTCATCGGGTTCTCTTCCTGGCCGACGGGCGACTCGTCGAGGAACTCATCAACCCAACCCAGGCATCCGTTCTTGAGGTCCTCGGCAGCCTCGACGCTACGCCCACGACCGATGCCACCGACGACTCTGTCGCGCTCGCCCCGATTGGCTTCTGATGCGCCGCGTGGCACTACGGGGGATTCGCGCCCACCTGGTGCGGTTCATCCTGTCGATCCTGGCCGTTTCCCTGGGCGTGGCCTTCGTAGCAGGCACCTTCTCCTTGCGCACCATGATGACCTCCACCTTCTTCGGGATCGTCGACTCCTCCATGGCCGGCGACGCGTACGTGCGCGGAACCGAGCCTGTAGCCGGCTACACCACGACCGGGACTACCGGCGAGACCCGCAACACCGTCCCGACGTCCCTCGCCACCCAGATTGCGGGGGTGCACGGTGTGGCCAAGGCGTTCGCTGAGATCTCGGGCCCCATCGTGCTCGTCGGCAAGGACGGCACCGCAGGCACCCGGTCACCCAGCTTCGGCATGGCACTGCACCCCAATGACACCACGGTCACGGTTGTCGCCGGTCGCGCCCCAAGCGGGCCGACCGAGATTGGGCTCGAGTCCGCGACCCTGCGGGCGTCCAAGTTGACGCTAGGAGACCAGACGAAAGTCGTCGTGGCCGGAGTGATTCGGACCGTGCGGGTCACCGGCGAAATCTCAAAGGGAGCCCCGATGGCCGGGGCCACGATTGTCTTCCTCGACGTCCCGTCAGCGACAGCCGCCTACGCTGCGGACGGTATGGTTGCCACGATCGCCGTGTATGCGAACCCTGGAGTGACCGAGGCAGACCTGGTCGAGAACCTGACCCCCGAGCTCGTTCGCGACAAGGCTGCCCGGGCTGAGGCCCTTACCGGCGACGCGATGCGTGCCGAGGCGCGCACGGACATCGAGAGTCAGCTCGGATTCGTGCTCGCGTTCATGCTCGTATTCGCCGGCATCTCACTGTTCGTCGGGGCCTTCATCATCTCCAACACGTTCTCCATGTTGGTACGCCAACGCACACGCGAGTTCGCGCTGTTGCGCGCCGTGGGAGCCTCACCGACCCAGGTATTCGCGTCCATCCTGATCCAGGCCACTGTCGTGGGTCTGCTCGGATCGGCCATCGGCATCGGCGGCGGTCTCGGCCTTGTTTCACTGCTCCGGGTCGGCTTCGCGCAGGTCGGCATGGACCTGTCCGGGTCCACCCCGCTCGACGCACAGACCGTGGTCATCTCCCTGCTCTTGGGGACCGTCGTGGCCGTCGGGGCGGCAGCCTTTCCTGCCCGCCGCGCAGCCCTCACCGCACCAATTGAGGCCATGCGCGAGGCGACCGCGCCGGAGAGGTCCCTTCTCGCGCGCAGCATTGTGGGCGGCATCCTCACGGCAACCGGTGCAGCAGGTCTGGTCGTAGCGGTGCTCGCTCCCGACGACCACGGGTCTGCGATGGTCGGCGTCGGCGCGGGCCTGCTCATGCTGGGGACGCTGTTGCTGGCCCCGTTTCTTGTCCGCTATACCCTCGGCGTGCTGGCCGCGGTGTTTGTCGCCACGGTCAGGCCGCTGGGCAGGTTGGCCCGCGGGAACGTTGTCCGCAATCCTCGACGGACAGCGAACACCGCCAGCGCGTTGATGATCGGCATGGCACTGGTTGGGGCGGCCTCGGTCCTGGCTGCCTCAGCGACCGCTTCCACCCGCGCTATTGTCGACGACGGCTGGAGCTCGGACTTCTCCATTCAGTCCGCAACCGGCAACGTGCCGATCGGCGCGCTGGCCGACACCCGGACCTTGGCCTCCGTCAACGCTGTCGACGTGGTCACGTACGGCCCGGCCGTGACCACGGGGCCAGGCGAAACGGCATCTGCGGAGAATCCCCTCATGGTGGTTGGTCTGCCTGTGGGCGCTTTTGGCCGCAGCGTCACGATCGATACTGTCACCGGCGCCCTGGACACACTCGCGCACGGCCAGATCGCCGTCCAGAAGGCCATCGCGGCAGACCGTGGCTGGCACCTCGGAGACGAGGTCACCTTCCCCTCTCGAACGGGAACCATCGGCGCCCGGATCGGCGCGATTGTTGATACCAGGCTCTTCCGCTCGCCGATCATCGTCTCCGACGTGCTCTTTGCCACGATCATCGAACCTGCGCAGACAACTGTCGAAGATCTGCTCATCACGGCAGCACCGGGTGTGACAGCGGCAGAATTGCGCGCAGACCTCACCGAGGTCGCGTCACCCTACGTGGTGCTCTCCGTCCTCGACACTGAAGACTTCGCCGGGCAGCTCGCCAGCCAAGTCAACCAGATCCTCGTCATCCTGTACGCGCTACTCGGGCTGTCGATCATCATCGCCATCCTCGGCATCGTCAATACGTTGGCCCTGTCGGTGATTGAGCGGACCCGGGAAATCGGTCTTATGCGCGCCGTCGGCCTCGGCCGGCTCCAGCTCGCCGGAATCATCACCATCGAGAGTGTCCTGACCGCCGTGTTCGGCACCGTCATCGGAGTTGTTCTCGGGGTCGCCGTCGCAGCAGTGATGCCGACCGTGTTTGACGGGGTCGGCCTGACCACCCTCGCCATTCCCTGGGCACAACTCGCCGAGATGCTCGTCCTGGCCGTCGTCGTCGGCATTCTGGCCGCACTGTGGCCGGCATCGCGCGCCGCGCGCTTGCCTGTTCTCGACGCCGTTGCCTCCGACTGACGAGCTGACCCGACAATGATCCCAATTCAGACCCAACCCTCAAGAAAACGGAAGTCCCGCACCATGTCAGCCACCCGGCGAACCATCGTCGAACCCCATTCGGTGTGCACGATTCAGGAGACGCACCAATGAACGCAATCATGCGCTGGTTCGTCGCCCTGATCCTGGTCGCACACGGTTTGATCCACCTACTCGGCGCGGCCAAAGGGCTTGGCTGGGCCGAGGTGACCACACTAGCCGAGCCAATCCAACCGGCAATCGGGACTGCCTGGCTGATCGCCGCGCTCGTGATCGTGACGACCGGGGTGCTGCTCGCAGCCCGCAAACGGAAGTGGTGGGTCGCCGGACTTGTCGGCGTCCTCATTTCACAAGCAGTGATTCTGACATCCTGGAGCGACGCCAAGGCCGGCACACTGGCGAATCTCCTGCTGCTTACTGCGCTGGGATACGCGTTCGTCTCCAACGGCCCGACGAGCTACCGCGCCGAGTACCAGCGTCGCATCGAGACCGCTCTTCGTGAACCCGACCAGGACGCGGGCCCGGTCGTGACCGAGGCCGACCTGGCACACTTGCCGGGGCCGGTCGCTGAGCACGTCCGCCGGTCCGGTGCTGTGGGCCAGCCCAAGGTGTTGTCCCTGCACGCCCGAATTCATGGCCGGATCCGCGCCGGAGCGACCTCGCGGTGGATGACCTATACCGGCGAGCAGGTCAACACCTACGGACGCGCTACGAGCCGGTTGTTCTGGATGGACGCCAGCATGTTTGGCCTACCAGTCGACGTCCTCCACGTCTTCGTCGGCCGAGCAGCCAGCATGCGCGTCAAGCTGTGCTCGCTGGTACGGATGGTCAACGCCTCGGGGCCAGACATGGACCGGGCCGAGACCGTGACCCTGTTCAACGACATGTGCATCCTGGCTCCCGCCGCGCTCATCGACGCACCTATCGTCTGGGAACCCATCGACGACAACCAGGTTCGCGGGATATTCACCAACGGCGCTCAGACCGTGACCGCCGACCTGCTCTTTCACAACGGCGACCTGGTCGACTTCGTCTCCGACGACCGAATGAGCACCTCCCACGACGGCGCCACGTTCACCCCGCAACGTTGGTCAACGCCCGTAAGCGACTACCGCGACTTCGACACCCGACGACTCGCCACCCGCGGAGAAGGCCGCTGGCACACCACCGCCCCCCAGGGCCAATTCGCCTATCTCGAATACAACCTCGACGACATCACCTACAACCCCTCCAGTGGTCACTGAGGCCGGATGTTTGTCGCAATCAAGAGGCAACCACCCAGGGCTGGGACAACTACACCCCGGCGGCCGACCACGACCAGCGGTCGTCTTGCCCCGCCAGGATTTGCTCCAAGTTGAAATGGCCATATACCTCATCGAAGCCGCCCTCGAGGCTCCAGGGCGTGCAGTGCTCGCCCGCCAGTGGTAAACGGCACTGTCCTCGCCAAGCAAACATCTCAACCGTTTCGAGCGCTCAAGCCACAAACCAAACCTGGACGAACCAGCGCGATGTGCTGGCCCCATCAACAGTCTCAGGGCGCTCGAGGGGCTCCAAGTCCGAGCAAGTCGCGCTGCCTGAAGGGGTCGGCTCGGGTGAGCGCGACGGGCTACATGCCGTGCCTTGCAACGGAGCGGCCGGTTGCGCCGCCTTCGGGTTCCCGGCGCCGCGGGGCACATCCATCTGCCTGGCGCCGAATGCATCTCGGCTCTCGCCTGCAACGCGGCGTATGCGGCCCGGGTTGATGTCGCACTCATCGGCGAGGGACGATTCGACGCAACCTCGTTGACCGGCAATCTCGTCGGCCATCTAGTCAGCATGGCGACCGGTGCCACCATTGGCGCCACCAAGTCAGCGAACTGCATGCCGTGCGACTGTGCCGCCCGATTGACTTCCCGCACGCTAGATGGTGCGGCGATGTGCACACGAGCGCCGTTGCGGGCCTCTAGCCCTAACTACGTGAAAAGGGCGAGACTAGGTTACTCGGCGGACACCACAATTCCATCCACAAACGCTGGCGCCGACGCTACCGCGAAACGCGATCCTGAGCCGGCACGAGTCCGCGCACGAGAGTCGAGGCGAGCCCCAGAAGGGCATACACGAGGATGAGTTCCAGGGCGCCGAGGGTGAAGTAGATCGACTGCAGGTCCGAGTACTGCCGGATCAGAGCGATCTCCACAAAGATCCAGATCATCATTCCGAAGCCAGCGACGACCGTTGCGATGAGCGCCCAACTGGTGCGGCGCAGCAGCCCGATCGCGCCCGCCAGCTGGGTACCACCAATGACGGCGCCGAGCACGAGTCCCGGCACGAGGTAGTCCGTGAACGGGGTACCGTCCAGGTAGCTAAGGGGGACGCCGCCGCCGTCCAACGCCGCACCTAGGACCCCGCCGCCGAACGCCGATACCGCGCCGAAAAGAAGCAGTCCAATCAGGATGCCGCGTAGCACTGCTGCAGAAATGCTGAGCTTCATGCTCTGAGCATAAACCTCAAGCGTTCCCTCCGACGATTGTCACAGCGCTAACGAGAACCCGTTCGTAAGCATGAGGCAAACTGTGGGCGCGATCAGGCTGCAGCGCCGTAGCGGTCGATGGGTGACTTGGTCATCGGTGGCCGAGTGCAGGAACGAATACCCGGTCGGGAGAGACTTCCCTTTGTTCTTTCTCCCGGCGGATGCACCGAGGGTGCGCCATCCGGCGCCGCCGGGGATTCGGCCCGGAAGACCGACGGCGATGCCGGCGGCACGAAACCATTGGTCGCCGTCCTCGTCGAAGCTGCCGACGAGGCGCCAGGGAGTGCCGTGCGCGCCCAACAGTGGTTGACGGCACTGTCCTCGCCAAGCAAATACCTCACCCGGTTCGAGTGCTCAGGCCACCACCCATACCCGGACGAACCAGCACGATTCGCCACCTACGTGGCTGACGTCGTTCTGAGACGAAACACGCCCGGAACGTGGTGAGCCAACTGGGCGCTCAGCCGGACAACCATCCGACAAATCGATCTCGTCCGGCAGCGAAGACAATGAGACAGGGCGGCACCAGTTCACAGTTCCGACGGCACCACCGTCACCCACAACTCTCGCCAGGGTGTACCTTGTTATACAAGGAACCTGGTCTTGCCAGAAGAGCAGAAAATATTAAGGATGGAGGTGGACTGCGTATGGCAGTAGACAACGAAACCATCCCCTCCCAGCTCCGCAAGGGAGTAGTGGAATTGGCCATTCTCGCGCTCGTCCGGCGCCACGAGGCGTACGGCGCCGAAATCGTCGACCGTCTGGGCGCATACCCCGGCCTGGCGATCACGGCCGGGACCGCCTATCCGCTACTTTCTAGACTTAAGAAATCTGGGCTCATCACCTCGGTCTGGCGTGAGTCCCCCGTCGGTCCGCCGCGCAAGTACTATCGCCTCTCGGCCGAGGGAGAGGGCGCTTTCGGCGGCCTTACCCAGGCATGGGAGGACATGAAGGACGCCATGGACAGCCTCCTTCCGCTCGTCGAACGGACAATCGATTTGAAAACCGAACGTCTACCGAACCCAGCAGCGCCCCCGGAGACCTTCCAATGATCACCCCACAAGTCCCCTCTTTCCCCCACGAATTTGTCCCGGCAACTGTCACAGTCACCGATGATTTCTTCGCTCGGCTCACCGCCGCGGCCCGTTCAACGGGCATTCACTTGCCGGCCGACGCGGTCGGTGATCTTCGCGATCATGTCCTCGACCGCCTCGCGGGCACACCTGGCCTCCCGGCCGACGCTGAGCGTGTGCTGCTCGAGCTCGGCAGCCCTGAGTCCTTGGCCGCCGCCTTCGCCGTTAAGCCATCACGCTGGGGTGCCGGCCGGGTTTTGGGGGTGCCATTCGACCTGCGGTCCCCCACCTCGGAGCGTTACGCGAGCCGTTCGTGGAATCCTCTTGATCGCCACGTGCTCGTTCCGAAGGCGCTGGGCATCGGCTGGACGATCAACTTCGGCGCCATCGCCGTCCACCTCCACGCCGTGCGCCCTGACGACGAGGACATACCCTTCGCTGCAGTTCCGCCGCGAGCGGTCGACGTATCCTTCGTCGGTCCCCTGGCGGCGCTGGTCGGCTTCGCCACGGTCGCGGCGCTCAGCTGGGCGAACCTCCCCGCCATGGTGCCCACTCATTGGGGGCTCCTGGGCGAGGTTGACGAGTACGGGACCCGTGAGTCGGCCCTGCTCCTGGTTTCCGCGATCGCCGGGATTCCCGTTGTGCTGGCGGGCTGGGTTCACGTGCGACGGCGCCCCACATTCAACCGCGTCGGTGCCTCGGCGCTCAGCCTGTCCGGGGTGCTCTTTGCCTCCGCCATACTCGCCCAGACCATTTACACCGTCGACGGTGGTCATGGGCTCTGGCCCACGCTTGTCGGTTTCCTGTGCGCGCTCGCACTCCCCCTCGGTCTGCTCGTCGTGATGTCCCGTATCGGCCGTCGGGCCGAGCAGCGGCGCGACTTTCACTTAGCACCACCACCGCAATCACAACAACCGAAAGGACGCGTTCGATGAACGCCAATCTGTCCGATCTGCCTGCCTGGGCCATCCTCGTGCTCGCCGCTGTCGCCGTCATTCAGGTCACCCTCGACGTGCTCGCTCTGGTCGATCTCTACCGCCGACCCGTCGCGCAGGTGCAATCCGGCAACAAGTGGGTCTGGGTAGCAGTCATCCTCCTCGCGAACATTATCGGAGCGGTACTGTACCTGACGGTCGGACGCAAGCGAGCGGATACCGGCGCCCCGGTGCAGGCATCCACCGGTACGTCAGTTCGCGCCGAGGACGTTGTCGACTCCCTATACAACGACGGTCAGCGATGACCGCCGCGATCGAAACAACCGGCCTCACCAAGATCTACGGCGACAAGCTTGCGCTGGATTCCGTCGATCTCCTAGTCGAGGAGGGGTCGGTCTTCGGTTTCCTCGGCGCGAACGGCGCCGGCAAGACCACTATGCTTCGACTGCTCACCGGGCTTACCCAGCCAACGAGCGGTTCCATGAAGATTGTGGGACAAAATGTCGAGACGGCCGGCAACGCGGTACGGGCTCAAATCGGGGTGCTGCCCGATGTGCCGGGATTCTATGACTGGATGACCGCGGGCGAGTTCCTGCGGTTCGCCGGCGGGCTGTTCGGCATCGAACAAAAGATCCTCGCCGCGCGCTCGCAGCTGCTCCTCGACCAGGCCGGACTCGGCGACGTCACCGCGAGGATCGGCGGATTCTCACGGGGCATGAAGCAGCG
This sequence comes from Cryobacterium sp. MP_M3, assembly GCF_015752155.1. GTDB lineage: Bacteria > Actinomycetota > Actinomycetes > Actinomycetales > Microbacteriaceae > Cryobacterium. The sequence continues at coordinate 14,117 of NZ_JADOVI010000026.1, forward strand.
TCTCGGTATCGCGCAGGCACTCATCAACGCACCCCGGCTTCTGCTGCTTGACGAGCCGACGAGTGCGCTCGACCCGGTCGGGCGTAAGGACATCCTCGACATGATCGCTGCCCTGCGCGGGCGTACAACCGTTTTCTTCTCAACGCACATTCTCGGCGATGTTGAACGGGTGTGTGACACCGTCGCAATTCTCGATCACGGACGGATCGTCGCGCGGGCGCCCATCCACGAGTTGAAGGCCCGGTACGGGCGGCAGAAGGTGTTCGTGGAAGTCACGAGCGGCGCAGACGCGTTGGCGGAGGAGGTTCGACGTCAGGTCTGGGCAAACGCAGTGTCGACAGGGTCGACCGGTCCCGAGCCGACGGCCGGGGATTCGACCGGCGGCACTATCGAAATCACGGTCTGCGATGTCGCCGCAGCCCGGCGCGACATCCCGGCACTGGTCGCCGCACGCGGACTCGGACTGACGCGCTTCGAAGCGGGCGAGATGGGTCTGGAAGAAGTCTTCGTTGAACTCGTTGGGCAGGTACAGCGATGAGCGGCTTCGCGATTTTCGCCCGCAAAGAGGCTGTGGAGATCCCCCGTACTTGGCGCATCTGGGTGCTCCCAACGATCTTGCTGTTCTTCGCCATCACCGGCCCAGTCATGGCCCGGTTCACGCCCGAGATTGTGACCGCGTTCGCGGGGGACCAGCTCGGAGGGATTCTCATCCCGCCGTCGACGTATCTCGACTCCTACTCCGGGTGGATCAAGAACCTGTCGCAGATCGGCCTGTTCGCGCTCATCATCATCTACGGCGGCATCGTCTCGGCCGAAGCCAAGAGCGGAACCGCCGTCCTGGTACTCACCAAGCCGGTTTCCCGCGCGTCGTTCATCGTTGCCAAGGTCGTAGTGCAGTCCGCTTTTGTGACGCTTCTCGTTGCGGCGGGAACGCTCGTGACCTGGGGGCTCACCCTGATTGTTTTTGGCACGGCGCCCGCGGGCCCGCTGTGGTCATCGGCACTCGTGTGGCTGGTATTCGGCATCCTGTTCGTCGCGATCATGACGCTCCTTTCCGCCCTCATCGATTCGACGTCGGGCGCCGCGGGCGCAGGCCTCGGCGTCTATGTCCTCCTGTCGATCGCCGGCATCTGGAAGCCACTCGGCGACTACTCCCCCGCGGGTCTTCCCGGGCAGTCGGCGGCGCTCGCAACCGGCGCTCAAGTCGACGTACTGTGGTCCGCGCTCACCGCGCTGTTACTCGCAGTGGTCGTCGTCGCCCTCGCGGCCCGAGTGCTAGATCGTAAGGATCTTTAGGTGCTCCGACCTAACCGGGGTCGGTCAAGAATTCGGAGCTTCAACTACGTTAGGCAGCGTTTTCTTGGTGGGCTGGCGTAGTTGAAGTTCCGAATTCTTGTGAGAGATGACCGTAAGAGGATCCCCCTCCCGCACAGACCGGATGAGTTCTCACTTGGCGATTTCATCGCGCGAGCGGACGCCCAGAGATATTCTGAGTCCATGGGCGAGCTCAGCTGGAAATTTGCTTTTCACGATGGTCATTCTGAAATCGGCTCTAGGGCCCGGGCTGCAGCCATCGATGACAGTCTGCTCTTGGCAGCAATCCACAATCTCTCCGAGAGCCAGACCGGATTCATCGATGTTGAGCAACAGATTCGAGAGCTGTCGGGCAAAGACATATCTGTCGATGAAATCGCAGCTCGTGGCGGGCTAACCGTTGAGATGGTCAGACAAGTGCTCGCAGGGGCTGACCTAGAAATGCTTATGCGCGAGCGCTGATGCGTTCTGCACAATACGTTGACACGGCCGGTGGCCGGCTCGTGGGACGATGCCGTTATGCGAATTGATGAGGCTCAGGGGGACGTTCGACGTGTGTACCGCGGCGGCTTCGTAGGACAGTTGGTTTCAGGCGCGCTGTGGCTGATCGCTGCAGCCATCGCGAGTTGGGTATCCCCAGCCGCATCGATCGCGACGCTGTTCTTTGGTGGGATGCTGATTTTTCCACTGACGACGCTCGCACTTCGCGCCGCTGGCGGGCCCACGGCATTGCCCAATGGCCATCCGATGACGGCGCTTGCGACCCAGATTGCGTTCACTGTCCCTGCAGGAATGCTCGTGGCCGTTGCGCTGGGAGTGACGAAACCAAATCTGTTCTTCCCGGCAAGCATGATCATCGTGGGCGCACATTACCTGCCGTTCGTATTCCTCTACGGAATGCGCCTCTTCGCAGTGCTCGCCGCCATACTAATTCTTTGCGGTGCCCTACTTCTCCTATGGTTTCCGATGGGTGCCCCATTTGGAGGGTGGTTCGCGGGTGCACTCCTAATCCTCTTCGCGTTTCTACTGCGCGCCTCGGCGTCGTCCTTCAATGTAAGGCGCGTAAGGAACTAGGGGGCGTTTGAGAAAACGGAGCTCAGAGTACGGTAAGCGCGATTTTTCCTGGTCGTCGGAGTACTTGGTGCTCCGTTTTCCTCATGGCTGGCGGCGTCCTGGGGAGCGGAGTGGTCGGTAGCGGCCGGGTTTGGTGGGGTTGCGCCAGGTGTAGTTGCCGGTGAGGTTGATGTGTTCCCAGCCCAGCGGGGAGAGGTGCTGGATCAGCTCAGGGTCAACGCCGGCGTCTGCGCTTTGGAGCGCTTGGATGGCCCTGTCGAGGTAGACGGTGTTCCAGAGCACGATCGCCGCGGTGACGAGGTTCAAGCCGGAGGTGCGGTACCGCTGCTGTTCGAAGGAGCGGTCGCGGATTTCTCCGAGCCGGTTGAAGAACACGGCTCGTGCGAGGGCGTTGCGGGCTTCGCCTTTGTTCAGGCCCGCGGTCGTGCGGCGGCGCAGGTCGGGGCTTTGCAGCCAGTCGAGGATGAATCGGGTGCGTTGGAGCCGTCCGAGTTCCCGGAGGGCACGGGCGAGACTGTTTTGCCGCGGATACGCGCCGAGTTTCCGGAGCATGAGCGAGGCGCTCACTGTGCCGGTCTTGATCGATGCGGCCAGGCGAAGGATCTCGGGCCAGTGGGTGCGAATCAGGGCAGTGTTCACGGTCCCACCGATGAGGGGATCAAGGTTGGGGTAGGAACGGCTCTTGGGAATGTAGAGGCGCGTTTCGGCGAGGTCCCGGATCCGGGGTGCGAACCGGAATCCGAGGAGGTGGGTGAGGGCGAAGACGTGGTCGGTGAAGCCGGCGGTGTCGGTGTAGTGCTCGCGAATGTCGAGGTCGGATTCGTGGTGGAGGAGACCATCGATGACGTAGGTCGCGTCGCGGACGCCGACGTTCACCAGCTGGCTGTGGAACGGCGCGTATTGGTCGGAGACGTGCGTGTAGATCAGCCTCCCGGGTGCCGACCCGTACTTGGGGTTGATGTGTCCGGTGGCTTCGGCAGAGTTCCCGGCGCGGAACCGTTGCCCGTCGGAGGACGACGTGGTGCCGTCACCGAAGTGCGCCGCGAAGGGGTGTGAGCTGCCGCGGATATCTCGGACAGTGGGCCCTCTTAAAATGAGGGTTCACTGAAAGTAGAGATCAGCATGGCCGCAGCACGTAGGCGTT
>NZ_JADOVI010000027.1 GCF_015752155.1 Cryobacterium sp. MP_M3
AAAGCCCCGCCGGAATCCCCCGGCGGGGCTTTTTCAGACCCAGGCATCGTCACCGACGATGACGCCGCCATCGTCAAATAACGCGACGCGCGACAGCTGCGCGAAAGAACAAGAAATAGCGTCCCCGCTGAGAGTTGCTCGGCACGTCGATCGGGGTATCCCGTACGGGGTTCGTTTCGCGGTCCGTGGGCGCACGCAGCCCTAGACCGTTTCGCTAGGACTTTCCCGGTGTCTCTCTGCATCCAGAAAGGACTCGCCGACGGCTGCTCCCCTGGACCAGCACCAAGCCAGCCGCGAGAAAGGAAGCAGCTGAAGTGGCGAGCAGAGCGGTCAACACCACATCGGGTTTCAAGGTCATTGCCCGTCCGGTCGTGGACGTGAATTCGCACTGCAGCCCCAGCGGCATCAGCGTGATCCGGCCAACGATCGGCTGTCCGGGGTCTACGCTTTCGCGAGACGCCGGGAGCGCGTCCACAAGGCACGAATAGCTTGGATCTCGGGCCGCGTAAATCGCCGCAGCTGGCGGCAATGCCATGAAGATGGCCAGCCCGCACAACGCGGTAGCCGCCCATCCTCTCGTTCCCATTTGGCCATGCAACCACATCCCGTTGCGCACGCTGGGACTTTCTCCTCAAGTCGCGGGCAGCGACCGCACAGGGTGAGCAATTACCGGGTTTGCTCTCGCGGTGGCGATCACGGATTGGCATCGCTTGACCGGCAGGTTGCATCAGGCCGAGGCAGTCCTCGTCCCGCACACGGTTGCCTGCCTCAACAAGTCCACCCAGCCCGGCCAGGAAACGGACCTGGCAGCCGTCATGAGCGGCGCAACTCACGTCGATGAGATGAAATCGACTTTGAATAGGCGCGTGATTTTGGCAACCAGAGCAGCACACAACCGAGCACAGTGAGGAGCGACGATAGCACTCCCAACACGGGCGACAACCCTAGCGTAAGTAGCTGAGTCGCTGCGAACACTGTCAGATAGATCACTGGCCAGCGACGCCCCCTAGTCGCAAGAAGCCCGGCTACAACGGGCAGCGCAACAAACCACGCACTAGCCACGGCGAAGCTCACGGCCACCAAGATTATGGTTACGGCCTGCGCTGTAGCCCACGGCGCATTGACGAGTCCCCCTGTCGCGACGATGAAGGCCAGACCAGCGCCTGCCGTGATCGAAAGAAAGGCGTAAGTCACCGCCGCTGGCCTAGCCAGTTGCCCGGAAGCTGACGACCCTACTTTCAAGACCCGGTTGGATTGCTGCATTCGCTTCTTATCCATCGACGTTTGACCTCAATTTACTTTCCCCTTGGGCCCCTACGACCTGGGCTCAGCACAGCTCATCCTCCACGCTCTCCCGGATTTGTCCGGATGCACCGACGCTTCTCAACCCTTGTGAATCAGGTCTACGATTTTCTGGGCGTTGTCGTCTGGAGAGACGCTGATCTGCACATGATCACCCTCCATGGCCTCCATCACCACGACGGCAGCCTGTATCTCCCCGCCGATCTTGATAATCAGGCGCGCCGAATCCCCGGCTTGGACGGCCTTCACCGTGAGGGCGTTAAAGACGACCGCCCCGTCTTCGGTGAACGTCACGTCAACCGCGTTCGACCCCTCACCTTCGGCGATGGTGGCATCCTTCACTCCAGCTCGCTCAAGTGCGGATGGGAGAACAACATTCTCGCCATTGACCTGAACGCATTGCGGGTCCGCCCCATCAGCGCAAGTCTGCGATACCGCCAACTCGATCGCTCCCCCGGCAGCCGACGCTGAGTCACCGGTGCCAACTCCAGCCGAACACCCACTAAGGACCAACACGACAAGTACGACCAGAGAGAGCCTGGATGTTCGAGAAGCCATGAATAACCTTCCTTCGACGCGGGCTGGGGACCGGTCCGGCCGCGGATTGGCGATCTATGAATTGTTCAATTGCACCAGCAGAGTCTCAGCAGCACTGGAGATGCTGCCAATTGCGGAAAGAGTGACGATGCCAGCCACGCCCCAGAACCAGTAACGGTCACTCCGCCCCGCTTTCATCCGGTTGAACGCCAGCCACCAAGCCGCCACCGTCGCCAAGGTGGAGGCGATTACGGTTCCAAACGCCATCCGGACGAAGTCTGCTGCGTCTGGAGCATCCCAGGAGTTGGTCGCGAGCACGATGCAAAACGGAACGATGATCATCCCCACGAATCCGATGAGCACCGGAGACACAGCACGTCGTTTCTGAGTACTCGTCTGCAGTGTCATGCGGTGAGTCTCGCAGGTCTCGCCCCTGCAGACGACGCAACCGTTCCAGCGATCCGCAAAGGGTTCGGCTAACGGGCGGCCCTGCCTGTCGAAATAGGGCCTCGACCGCGCTCTGGTGAGCACCTGAAAAGCCGTCCGCTGATCGTCCCTCTTACGGTCATCTGTCACAAAGAATTCAGAGCTTCAACTACGCCAGCCCACCGAGAAAACGCTGTCTAACGTAGTTGAAGCTCCGAATTCTCAACCGACCCCAATGCATTCATGATTTGGGGTTCGCGAGGGCCCACACAGGCCAGCTCTGCAACATGGCAACCTCGTCGTCTTTGAGCTCTGAGATGGCGAGTTCGAGTTCGTTCGGGTCCTCGACCAGGATCAGCAGGCAGGCTTCCAGTAGGCCGGCCTGCTTGTCCTCCCTGTTCAGAGAGCGCCGCGCTGCACGAATGTCGCGTCGATCCGCATCGCCGAGCGTTCCCAAACGGCGCTGAATCTGCCACCAGTTGATTCGATGTATAAGTGAGTCTGGATCCTCCCCCAGCAACCACTTGCAGAGGTCGATGCACCCCCGGAGAAGATAGGCGCGGTGGCGCCCCTCGCTCATCAGATCTGTGGCCGAGAGAAGTCGAAGCAACGTTAGGTTGGCCATGTTGCGTGCAGCGTCGCGATCCTCAAGCTCCGCGTAGGTAGCCACGATGCCGCGCAACCTCAGATTGAGAACCAAAGCCATGTCTTCCGGCGTCACTGCTTCGTACGCAGTTCCAAGCTCGATCGACTCTGGAGAGCCTCCCTCTTCGACTCGGTAGATACGGTAACGGTCACGTTTGGTGGGGTCGAATGGATCGACGATCAGCCGGAAGTGTTCGTCCTTGGCCGGCATGATAATTACCGTGATTTTGTACGCCCCGATCGCGATGTCATATCGCCCGCTCCCATCTGAGGTCCCTCGCACAGGGCGGTCCTGAACAATTCCCTCGTGGAGAGCGAGGAGCGTCCGTTTCGTTTCGTGGTCTATCTCTATGGTCGAGGTCAGGTCGTCATCGATGCCGAGCTCATCAAACAGTTCGATCAAGCGGGCGAGCTCCGCTCGGACCTTTCGCAATCGGGCTTCCATTTTCGGATCACCATCGTGAGGCTCGTACGCGTCTTCGCCGATGACCAATGGGTTCCCAGCGGCGGATGCGATCATGAAGTCGAAGTTCTTGGTTTGTTCACGCAAGGAGCCTTGATGCGCCGCATCTAGAGTCGCGCTGACCTTGCCGTCCACGAGGTTGAGCCGAAGTTGGAGTCCTTCAGAGAGTTGGACAAGGAGCGTGTTCTCGTCGATTCGACGGCCAGAGCCGTTGGCGAACTCGATACCCCCGCAACTAATCGGGATTGCGAGATCCCGCGCGATAAATTCAGGCGGGAAGATCTCGAGATCAATATCAAGGGCAATCTCGACACCTCCGGGGAGATGAGCGACCACGACGTAGTCGGTTTCGCTCAGCGCAAGGCGCGTGGGAAGAGACTCATCGAAACCGACCAGTGAATGGATCGTCAGACTTTCTGCTTTGTCCAGGAGGTGATCGTTCCGGCTCGCAGCGGCGCTTTGAGAGCGACCGCTCCAGGCGAGGTGGATGATCCCCTCGACCTTCGATGTCTCTGTGGGAAGCCGCGTGAGTTTGATGGAGAACGTCTTCTGCTCGGCGGAACCTTCATCTAAGAGGTGATCAATCTTGAACGGAAGCAGAATCGCGTAAAAGATCTCCCGTTGTACGCCTCCCTTACGCATCGGCACGTAAAAGTAGACACCGCCACCGTGATTGCGGAAAAACCGAAGTACCTCGCGCTCAACCTGAAAGGATTGACTGTCACGCGACGACTTAATCTTCGCTTTGGTTACTCGCCCCTTGACCTGTACGGGAACCCGTCCCCCGTGCGTCTTCTTGCTGTGCTTTTCGGAGGTGTAGAAGTCAATATGGCCGTCCGTAATGGGAGTCCTGTCCCCGGATGCGACCTCGGGAGCTAGCTTCGGGCATGCCGCTATGCGATCGCTTACGGCGTTAACAGCTAGGAGTTCTACGGACATCCTGCAATTCTCACGTACCGGCCGATGTTTCGCCCCCGCGAGCGAACGGAAAGCTAGCCCTAGCGATGAGCGGCTACTTCAATTGGTACCCGCTGAGGGATAGCTCTACGACAACGTGCAGACCATTTGAATTCGGCGTCCGTAACTCGCGCTGCCAGCCTTGATCTCCGCGTTCAGCAGGTCAATATGGAACGCGGTGGCGGGTTCAGTTTCTACGAACCCGCAATCGGTGTAGAAAGGTGCGTTCCAAGGAATCTCCGCAAAGGTTCGCAAGGTGATCTCGCTAAACCTGCGCCGAAGCGCTTCTTGTTTGGCCGCCTCAACCAACGTCCGTCCATAACCGCGTCGTCCATGAGATGGCAGGACAGCGAGCTGTTCCAGGTGAGCCACCTCATTCGTCAGAACAACATGCACAAAGCCCACCGCCTCGCCACCTAAGACTTCAGCCACGACCAAGACGTAGCCGGCGACTATAAGGCGCTCTTGCGCAGGTGGCGCTAGCCGCCACGACTCAGGTTGGAAGCGTTCGAGAAAAAGAGAGTCCGCCTTGTTCTCAATGTCCTCGAGGCGGATCAAGTCGCGAGGCTCAGCCTCGCGAATGGCATGGGTCATCTTGTAAACGTAGTCCGGCACCATGGAACACCTGCGATACCTCCCCGAGGGACGCCGGCGAACGCGTCCCGTACAAGGTTCCTCTGCGATCCCTGAGTGCGAGCACCAAGGCACTCCCCAGCTCACACCAACCGAGCATCGATAGATGCCCGATTGCGGGCCGTCGAACTTCTCGGTGAACCGAACACTGGACGGATAGTTTGTGAGCATGACAGAGTATCGACGCCCCACGTTCCCAGTGGAGATCTACCGGGATGAGCAGGGCCGTCCGATTGACTACGGCAATCGATGGGGAGGAGCGTCTCCGCCCGAAGACGCGTATTCCCGTGTTAGTAATCTGCAGCGGTTCGCGCGGTTGCACGACGTCGCTGACGCACTGATCGAGTGGCTGCAGACCACGTTCGACGTTGCCGTCGACGAAGCCCCAAACGCCGCTGCAGATCTTCTCCAAATGCCAAATGAGGTCGTCCGTGCAGTACGCGTCGTGCCTCGCAACCCGACAGCGGCACCGCTGACATTTGTCCTTACGCCGTTCCCGGGCGTCTACCTTCACGCGGGTTCGCTCAACGACTTCCACTTCCCGGTGTGCGGCTGTGATGCCTGTGACGACGATGTCCTGAATCTGGCGGAAGAGCTCGAATGGACCACCCGCACCGTCGTGTCAGGTGGTTATTCTGAGCGATTCGATCCCGGGCGGGGCGACTGGATTGAATACCGGCTCGAGGAGCCAGGGGTCGGGATGCGATCCGGTCGCAGCCGCACCGAGGACCTGCCCGAGGACATGCCCGAGGACCGGGTCAAGTCCGCGCGATCCGCCCTACCGCCTGCAGGACAGTGGTCCCCCTGGCCATTACTTGCGAAGGGCCAATCCGACGCCCTCGGCTGATCGCCCGAGCCTGCTGTCCCGGTCAGGGTTCCCAAAGGGCACTCCCCCGAAACGTCGGAGCCTCGGCGGCTTGGCGCCGGATCTGCGTCCATGGACGTCCGGGTTACGGGCGCCCGCTACAACGGGCGGTTGCATGTCACATGGGTATAAGCGGTTATACCCATGTGACGTAGGTGGGCCGACCTAATCGTCCGAGCCGCGAGCCAAGACAGCTACGAGCAGTGTCTCAACGTCCTCGGTTGGGGAGACCGGCTTTTTGCCCGTCAGGCTGGCTCGCATATGGTCTTCGACGAGGAACCACTGGATCATGTCAGCGGCCTCCCAGATCTGAAACCTCAGGAGTGGCCTGTCGATCTCATGTGGCACCGTGAACGAGCCATCCGCTCGGAGATCGACGTAGAAGCCCCTCTTCTTCGCCTCGTTGTCCTCTTGGGCGAGGCCCTTCAGATAGGCGGCCAGCGCATCGGGTGCGTGGGCCTTCGCGATTTCGATGTCCACGGCCTCCGAAAATCCCGGGACTTCGACCATTGCGGTCAAGAAGTCGGTGGCCTCTATGAGCTTTGCGAGGTGATTAAGCCCCTTGTTGCGCAGTTCAGGCACCTCGCGCGGCGTTTCGTCACCGTCGTTCCAGGCGTTATAGAACGACTTGTAGACCCAGACCGCCTTGCCCACTTCCTCCTGTGCAAGTACAACCAGCGACTGCGCGCGCGGTGATGGGAACAGGGCGTCTGCATCAATGATGCTCCGCGCCGCGTTGTCCAGGAGTGCCAGCCAGAATGCTCGGGCGGCCGTCGGCGTCAGCATCGTCACGTTGCCAGACTAGACGTCTCGACGACGTGCGGGGACCGTAGGCGGGGAGGCGGGCTCGCTCAGCCAACGCTGCGGTCCTTTGTAAGTCTCGTCACAGGGAAGACCTCGAACGGTTCCCCAGTGACACGGCATCGGCGCGCGTCCTCGCTGGGTTACTTGGCGCCTGATCTGTCGCGGTGGCCGTCCCGTCTTACGGGCACACGGCTCGACCCTGCCTAGACTCGACCGCATGGTCAACAAGGGCAGCACCGCGGCGTACTCACGCCGAGTAAGGGAGTACACCGAACTCTTGGGGTCGATGGCTGCCGTGCACCCATCCGATCTCCAACTCGTTTCCCAGTGGGCCGGCGATGTCGACGGGGAAATAGTCGATGCTGGCTGTGGTCCAGGCCATTGGACCAACTTCCTCACTGAGCAAGGCCATGCTGCTCGCGGAGTCGATTTGGTGCCCGAGTTCGTCACCTACGCCACGAACACCTTTCCCGGCGTGAGCTACACGCTGGGCAGTCTCGACTCGCTCGACGCCGACACGGGCTCAATCGGCGGGATCCTCTCCTGGTACTCCCTCATTCACTACGAGCCCCAGACGATACGGATTCCTCTCCACGAGTTCCGTCGCGCGCTCAACCCCGGCGGCACGCTGCTTGTCGGATTCTTCGAAGGCCAGACGGTCGAGGAATTCGCCCACGCCGTCACGCCGGCCTACCGCTGGCCCGTGGATGACCTCGGCACCGAGTTGAACGCGACCGGTTTCGACGTGGTCGAATCGCACGTCCGGAAGACCGCCGGCCAGCGCCCGGTGGCAGCCATCGTCGCCCGACGCCGCGAAGCCCACTGAGGGATACGAACGAAGGAACTAGCAAATGTTAGACATTCCCTTTTCAACGCGTCAGCGCCGAAGAACGTCAGGGACTGACGTCAGCGTCGCAGTCTCGTTGGCCGTCCTGCAGATCTTGATCGCGGTGATCCTCACCCTCATTTCTCTCATGGAGCAGTTCAACGTCGATGCCTGTGGGTTCTCGCGCCACTGCGACTTTGACCTCTTGACAAGATCAGTTTTTGTCACACCGCTCGCCGCGGTCGGCGCGCTGCTCATTGAGGGTGTCGCCGTCGCCCTTCTGGTCCGCCGTGGCAGTCGTATCTGGTGGGTGCCGGCTGTCGGCATAGTGGTGGTGATAGTGGGCTACGTGGTGGCCCACGTGCTCAATGCTGTGGCCACGGGAGTTGCATAGTTCGTTCCCTTTCTTCCTTTGGGTAGCCTGACGACATGTGGGACACCATGAGCGCCAGTCGCGAAAAACGTGAGGAATTACACGAGCTATACCTCCGGGGACTTAAACCGGCGCAAGTGCATCTTCGGAGTCGGTTGAACGGGCCGAGCGATCCGCAACTCGACGGCAGCGTCGAAAGCCTGGACGCCGTGAACGAGTGGTTCCTGGCCCATATCAAGGAGCGTCACGAAACGCAGCGCGCAGAACTGCCATCGTGGTGGGACCCCTCGAGACCCACCTCCGAGAGAGGTGCCCCGGGGAGTGGCCCGTTCACGTCAGCGCAGCTTGCCCTGATCGATGAGGTGCAGGCTTACTTCGGGGAAGTCTTGACTGCGACCTTCCCTGATGCGGAATGGGTGATCTATAAGGGCCACAAGAATGACTTCAGGAACGGTTTGACAATGCTCCAGCTCGGTAAGGGACGTCCCTTTCCAGTCCGTGACATGGTTTACAAGGAAGCTCTTGGCGTTGTTCTCTCCGGGCGCGACGTGGCGGTCGACACCTTGTCCCGCTTGGTGCTGGAAGAGTCAGCCGCGCGCGCATGAGCCCGTGCAGAACACAATGAACGCCAGCCCCGAGAAAGCCGCGGAGCTGCACAACGCGAACCACCAGAACTCAAGCCGTCACACCAGCGGTTTCGGGCCCGCTCGACCGGGCCGAACAACCCGCAACTCGATGGCAGCGTTGAAGGCCTGGACACCATGAATGTTCCTGCCCGCATCTTGTAACAACCAAGACCCCTCACCTGTGAACAAACTCTCAGGAGTTGCCGCCCGTTAAGGGTTGGGGTCCGCGACGGCAGATTTGCGACTGGGTTGGTGCTGGTTCCTCGGCCGCTGTGGGAATGTTAGCGAATGGGGGATTTCATATCGGCCTGCCGACCGTGCGGGGCTAGTCCGGAGCCTGGCCGATGAGTGCGCGCGGCTCGATTGGGTCGATGATGGCCGCCACGCTCGTCTCCCGGGCGCTCGGTTTCCTCAAGGCAATTCTGCTCGTAGCCGCGATCGGAGGCACGAGCGAGGCGATCGGTGGGCAAACGTTTGAAATCGCGACCTCAGCACCCACCTACCTCTTCGCTCTGATCGCTGGCGGCGTCCTGGGCGCGGTGCTTGTCCCGCAGATCGTTCGAAACCTTCACGACGGCCCGGCTGGCCAGGAGAACACGGACCGGCTCCTCACGATCGTTCTCGTGGGTGGGGCCGTGGCCACAGTCGTCCTCACGCTGTGCGCTCCGGGAATTGTCTGGATCTACGCAACGCCCTGGTCGGCGCAGTGGCGGGGACTCGCAACGTCGATGGCGTACTGGTGCTTGCCGCAGATCTTCTTCCTCATCGCTTTCGCCGTCCTGTCTCAGGTCCTGAACGCACGCGGTGTGTTCGGGGCCCCCGCGTGGGCCCCCGCAGTCTCCAACCTGCTGGGGATCAGCGGAATCCTGGTCTTCCTTTTCCTGCTGCCGACCGGGCTGGGCACGGTGGACTCGTGGAGTCCCCTGATGATCGCGGTGCTCAGTGGCTCGGCTACCTTGGCCATCGCCATCCAGGCTCTGCTGCTCCTCATCCCGCTGCGGAGAATCGGGTTTCGTATCCGGCTTCGCTGGGGCTTTGGTGGTCTCGGGCATATGTCGACCCTGGCGGGCTGGACTCTCCTTGGGGTCATCGCGGGCCAGGCCGCGTACCTGGTCACGTCGAACGTCGCCAGTAACGCCGGGAAGACCCTCAACGAGTTGGGCGTCGACGGCCCCAGCCTGAACTCCCTCTCGATGGCGTACCTGCTGATGCTCCTGCCCCACGGGATCGTCACCGTGTCGCTGACAACAGCCCTCTACACACGGATGAGCGGATCCGCCGCACGAAACAACCTCGCCGAGATTGACGCACTCTCCACCCTGGCCAGCAAACCAGTCGCTTACATCGCGATCGCCGCCAGTGCAGCTTTCGTGGCGCTGGGCCCGCTGATTACCGAGGTGCTCTTTGGCAAGCCGATCATTGGGCACGTACTCCAGGTTCTAGCAATCGGGCTCATCGGGTTCAGCCAGGCCTACGTGCTCAACCGAACATCATTCGCGCTGCAGGATGCCCGCGGCCCTTTCACCACCCAACTCGTCATCGCCGCACTCTCCGCCGCCAGCGCCGCAGCAGCGCTCCTCCTTCCACCTGAACTCACCGTGATCGGAATCGCAGCAGGAATCTCCATCGCCAACTTCGCCGGCTGGCTAACCGCGCACCTGTCGCTACGGCGAACCCTTCAAAACCGCGGTCACGTCCCCACCGGTCAACGGCCCCTCGCGCTCGGATACGCCCGACTGCTCGCCGCGGCCATAGTCAGTACCGCTGCCGGGTTATCACTGATGGCCTACACCGGCACACCAACAGGCTTCGTCGGCCAGGCCGCCCTCCTGGCGGCCGCGGGTACAGGCGTTCTGACAGTCTTCATCGCGGTGAGCTGGATACTCGGCGACCGAACACTGAACAACCTGCGCCGAAGGTAGCCACCACAGCGGCCGTGGTCCCAACCGCCCACACAGCAGAGCGGACTGCCCGCGTAAGGTTCCCTGTCGAACAATGCCAACAGGCGCCAACTATTCGTCATTCGTTGTGCTTTACTCGTGACATGGCAGCACGGTTGTTGTTCCTGGTCGGGATTGCGGCAGCCGTCATTGGACTGTTTGGGACGGTTCTGTATTTGTTCCAGCCCTGGCGAACGTGCCCTTACGACGATTCGCCGGCAGCGTGCGCCATGCTCCCCGGCGATGCGGCGGTGATGGCGGCCGCGTTCGCTCTCCTGTGTGTCGGCGTCGTGACCGTCGTCATCGCGCTCATCGTTCGAACTCAGACCCAGAGCCGAAGCTCGGTCTGACCTGGGCCCGTGTGATTGCGCTCGTGAGCGTGGACCGATAGACCTTCCTCTTGGAGCACCCCTGAGACCTGGGCGCCGCAAGGCTCGCTTTTTGCACCCTCGCGCATTTGGCTCGATACGCACTCCTCTCGATCACCGAGTGCAACCCAGAATGAGAAGCTTTGTTGACTGGCCACACCGGAACCACGAGTCTGCCCAGTCCGTCGTCGGCAGCCGATGACTCTTCTGAGCCCGCGTGAATTTCGCGCCTCGTCATCGGTTGCTCACTCTTCCGGCCGCAACGCCCAGTCGGCCAATCGCACCCGTCTTCGCCCGTCGTGCGCCGATGATCCGGCACACGACGTAGATAAGGAACGAGATCGTCGTGACATACGGGCTGATCGGTAGCCCACCGCCGAGCGCGAGCAGGATACCGCCGACGATAGAGGTCACCGCGAAAACCACGCTCAGCAACGGTGTGAGCACCGGTGACGAGGTGACCCTCATTGCGGCCGCTGCGGGAGTCACCAGCAGAGACAGCACCAACAGCGCGCCGACTACCTGGATCGAGACGGCGGTGGCGAGGCCGAGGAGCACCATGAACACAACCGCGAGGGTCGTGACCGGCACTCCGCGCGCCTGCGCGACGTCCGCGTCGATGCTCGCGAAGGTCAGCGGCCGCCACATGATCAGCAGCCCCAGGATGACGACGATCGAGATGGCAGTGAGCATGGCGAGTTGAGGGTTGTCGACCGACACTATCTGCCCGGTCAGCAGGCCGAACTTGTTGGCGCTTCGGCCCTTGTTCAAGGCGAGGAAGAGGATGCCGAGACCGAGTCCGAACGGCATCAGAACCGCAATGATCGAGTTGCGTTCCCGCGCCCGCGCGCCGAAAACACCGATCAGCAGCGCGGCGAGCATGGAGCCCACCATCGATCCGGCCAACACGTTGACGCCGAACAGCAGCGCGGCGGATGCTCCGGCGAAGGAGAGCTCACTGACCCCGTGCACCGCGAAGGCCAGGTCCCGCATCATGATGAATGGTCCGATGAGGCCGCCTACAACGCCGAGGACGGCGCCGGCAATGATCGAATTGCGCACGAGGACCAGGAGCTCGCCGTAGTTGGCGAATCCGAAAATCTGCGACCAGAGGTCTTGGTTGTCTAGGGGGTTCATGGGTGACTCCGCCCGATGCCAGTGTCGAGGTGGTCGTGCACCCCTGGCTCCTCGGGGGTGCCGAGCACGACGATGCGGCCGCGGCTCCGGATCACTTCGACCGGGGTGTCGTACATCTCGGAGAGCACCTCTGAACGGAGGACCTCGTCCGGTGTGCCGATTCGGAAACGCCCCCCGGCGAGGTAAAGCACGCGGTCGACGAAACTGAGGACCGGGTTCACGTCGTGAGTGACGAAGACTACCGCCGTGCCGAGCGCCTGGCGCTGGGCGTCGATCAGTTCGCTCACACCGCGTTGATGGTGCAGATCCAGCGAGAGCAGGGGCTCATCACAGAGCAGCAACCGGGGATTGCCCGCGATCGCCTGGCCCACGCGGATGCGCTGCTGCTCACCACCGGAAAGGGTCGCCACGGGTGCGGCGGCGTAGTCGGTGGCGCCGACCGCGGCCAGAACCCGGTCGACGTGCTCGCGCACCGTCTGGGAGGAGACCGGAAGGCCCCACCGGTGGCCGTTCACCCCGAACGCGATCAGGTCGCGCGCGCGCAGAGGGGTGCCCTGTTCGAAAAGCTTCTGCTGCGGGATGTAGCCGATTCGGCGGTTTCCACGCCCGACCGGTTGGCCAAGGAACGTGATTGTTCCCTCGCTCAGGCGTTCCTGGCCGAGGATGGTCTTCAGCAGGCTCGTCTTGCCGGTTCCGTTGGGCCCGAGTACGGCGAGGAACTCGCCGGGGCGCACGTCGAGGTCGAGGTCATGCCAGAGTCGGCGGGTTCCGTAGGCGAGAGAAGCCGAGCGGAGGCTGAGCACTGGTGGAGCGATGTTGTTGGCCACGAGGCCCTTCCCGACCACCCGGTGTGGCTGTCGCCCGGCCTCAGTTAGGCCCGGTTACACCTGTCGGTGATCTGTAGTGGTTGTGGCTACTTCAGCGCCGTCGCGACGGCATCCACGTTGTCGGTCATCCAGCTGAGGTAACTTTTGCCGTTTGGAAGGGTCTCCGTCACCGAGACGATCGCAATCCCGGCGGCCTTCGCCGCGGCAAGGACTTTCTCGGTTTCCGGTCCGGTGGTCTGCTCGTTGTATGCCAGCAGCGAGACCGTCTTCTCACTGAATAGGGCCAGCGTTTTTTGCATAACGGTGGGGGCGACATCCGTGCCCTCTTCAATCGCCTCGCTGAACTCGACCGGGGTTTTGTTGATCAGGCCGGCGGCGCTCAGCAGGTATAGCGGAACCGGTTCGGTGATGGCCACGCCGGAGCCGGCTGCGGAACCCGTCTTGAGTGCGGCAGTGTCCGCCGCCAGCACGTCGACTGCGGCTCCGAAGGCCTTCTCGTTTGCGATGAACGTGTCGGAGTTGGCCGGGTCGAGCTTGGAGAACGTCTTCGTGATTTCAGCGGCGACCTTTTTGACCGTCGGGAAGTCGTACCAGACGTGTTCGTTCAGCTCGCCTGTCGCGGGCTCTTGGTCAAAACCGGAGATGTCGACTGCGTTCAGGACGGTGGCCGTCGTATTGTCGGCGCCCCTGAGCAGAGTCTCGACGTAGTCATCGTAGCCGCCGCCGTTTTCGACCACGACGTCGGCCTTTGAGAGAGCTAATTGCACTTGCGCGTCCGCCTCGAATGAGTGCGGGTCCTGAGCGGGGTCGGAGATCAGCGAAGAAACATTGATAGCGTCCCCGCCAATCTGGGCGGCGATGTCGCCCCACACGTTCGTCGAGGCGACGACAGCAATTTTTGCGCCGTCGGTTGTGCCGTCAGTTGCGCCGTCGGTGGACGGCGTGGCCGAGCAACCTGCGAGGGTGAGGGCGAGGAGGGCGAACCCGGTGAGGAGGTTTGCACTATGGCTGGGGAGGCGCATGCGGGTGTCTTTCTAGGAAAATTCACTATTGATAATGATAATCATATGCTTTATTTATGAGTAGAACGAGCCGCCGGACCGCGCTACCGTCACAGATGACCACGGGAATGACTCCGGATTGTGGAGTCGCATTGCGATGCGGCCATGAGCGTGATGAACTTTTGACCGAAAAGCGATCGCGGTGTGGCTGAGCGTGTTGACTGTTCGCAGATCTGTCCTCCGTGTCTCGCCACCAAGGAGATGTCATATCACTGGCTGCAGTCCACGCCGTGTACGCCGTCACCGAGCACTAGTACGGTGAGACGTGTGGACATCAGGTGGTGGAGCACGAAGGCCACAAACGCGCGGCGCATGTCGACCACTAGGAGGAGCGCTGAGCACTTGCCGGAAAAACTCGGCTATCCGATTTAGGTGTGGCCGAGGTCCCAGCTCGGGAAGGGGTCTGCCAGGGTGCTCCAGTACATAGGACCGCCGATGAACTCCTGATCGGTCAGCAGGCAGGCGTTTAGATTCCTCGTTAGCCTGGTCGCATCGAGGCTGACGCCGAAGAAGGCGATTTCCTGTCCCCACGGCGACTGCGGATCGTGGGAGCCCATCGAGGTCGGTTCGAAAGCTATGGTTGGCCCGGCGCTGTTCCAAGATCCCACGACGTATGGCCGGGTGGCGAGCCGGAACAGCCCGCGCGAGCGCAAGATCTCGCCGGCCTCGTCGGAGTGCTTGGCGAGGAAGGCGGCCAGTCGGCCGGGGTGGAACGGTCGCGGATCGCGGTAGACCGCGCAGCGCAGACCGGAGGTGCTCGAGGCGAGCAGGCCCTCGCCGTTGAGTTGGCGTATCCAACCGGGGCTCTGTTGCAACCAGGCCAGCATGTCCTCCCTCGGGGGGAGCCAAGGAGAGATTGCGCTGTGGCCGTGCCGGGCGAAGATAACGTGGCTGGCCGGGTTGAGCAGTCGGACGAAGTCGCGCAGGTCGGCGCACTCGCCTTGGTCGGCGAGGTCGGTCTTGTTGATGACGACGACGCTGGCCCATTCGATCTGTTCCACGAGCGCGTCCGCGACGGTGCGGTCGTGCTCGCCATGGCTGGCGCAGGCAACCGGTGGCAAGGGCGCGAGCGCGTCGCTTCGGATGTCCCGCCAGAACCGGGACGCATCGAGCACGCTCACGAAGCTGCCGAGTCGGAGGCGACGGAGTTCAGGAAACGGCGTGCCATCGTTTGCTGCCGCGAGGACCGCGATGGCCACCTCGAGCGGACCGGCCGAGGGGTGGAGTTCAAGCATCACCTCGGAACGGCCGTGGTTGTGCGCTATCGCCATGGCGATGGCATCCTGGTCCGCCCCGGAGAGGCCGACCGTGGCGGCCCCGCTCGCGCGAGCAGTCGACGATTTGCCGGAGCCGGTGAGGCCGCTGACCAGGTTGACGGTGAGAAATGGATGCGCCTTCATGACTGTTACTCTAATTGATATTCGTTCTCAATAAGAATCGAGCGGGCATGAAAATTCGGAATTCCCTTAAGGCATTGAAGAAGCTTCCCGGTGCCCAAATCGTGCGGCGCCACGGTCGAGTGTTCGTGATAAACAGGAGGAACCCTCGGATGAAGGCACGACAGGGCTGATAGCGCAGCGGGTCGGCGCCGTGCGACCTGGGTCGCCGCCGGTATTGTTGAGGTCGATGGTGGCCAGGAGCACGACTACGGAGAATCCGCGTTCAGCCCGGCGCGTGAGTCGTGACTTCGTGCGCTTTCTCTCCGGGACGATCGCGATCCTCGCCCTCCTCGCCGCGGGTTTGGCAGTCGCGAACTTCACCCAGGGACCTCGGCTCACCGCTTCGCAGATCAACCTCGACGCCTCCATCGAGCGCATCGGCGCACGGCTGTCCCTCACCGCTGACCAGCCCCTCGCCGCCGGTGCCGCCCGCAGCGTGACCGTGGATCCAAAGACAGATACCACGTCGACCGTTTCCGGCAACACGCTAACCGTCGAGTTCACCGGCATCCTCCGCTACAACACCCGCTACACCGTGACGGTGGACGGGGTCACCGGCACCTTCAACGATGCTGCTTCGACCCTGCGCCACTCGTTCACGACTCCCGACAGCCGGATTTACGCCCTCCAGCGTGACCAGCGACTCGATGCCGCCGGAGCCAAGCGCCCGGACGCTGTGCGCCGCACGACCCTGCGCGGCCGAGGCGATGGCGAAGTCGTCTTCAGCGCTCCCCGCATCCAGGAATACGCCGCGCTCGACGCGCACCTCGCCGCCGTCACCCTCGATGGAGACGGCAAGGCCTCACTCGAAGTGGTGTCGTTCTCCGGCGGCAGTACCGTGACCGTCCCGTTGCCCTCGGCGGGCACCGTCTCTCATTTGCGCGCGTCGCCCTCGAAACACCTGATCGGCTACGCCTTCACCAGTGATCCCGCCGCCCGTGGGCGGCACTTCGAGAACACACCGTTCACCTACGATCTCACGGAGTCCTCTGGCTTGCCCAGGGAAGTCACGGGGTTTGACGGGCTGCCCATGTCCGTGCTGGACCTGGACTTCGTTCCCGGCACGACGTCGCTCGTCGTGCAGGCCTACAGCCAAACGCTCTACCTTATGCAGGCGATCGGCGACGCGAGTCCTACTCCTCTGGGCATCCACAGCGAAATGCGCGGCTTCATCCCCGGAACGCGCTCCCTCGTCGTCGCCGACCCGACACAGGGCTCAGCGATCGACCTCGACGACGGCAAGGTGACAACCCTCGACCTTGCCGCGAGCGTTCTCAGCGAGAAGGCGTACCCCGGAAAGCTCACCCTGATCGATGGGAAGGGGCGCTACGCGCAGCTCTTCCTCCGGCCGACGATGAACGCCAACGTCCTCAACCCGGCGATCACAGTGACCGGGGACACCGGCTCAAAGATCGTACTCGCCCCCGCCTCCAATGCCTCCCGCGTGCGGGATTTCTGCGTCTCCCCGAATGGACAGTACCTCGCCGTGGAAACCATCTCGGCCGAAGGAATCGCCGACAACTACTCGTCAGTTCCGGCATTCACTGCGATGTCGACCGTCTTCCTCGACTTGACAACGGGCACCAGCACTCGAGGCGTGACCGGTTTCCAGCCGAACTGGTGCGGATGACTCTCCAGACGGCGGCATCGAAAATGAACCCGGCAAGTACGCTGTGCAGATGAGTCAGACGATCGCGCCCCGGCCACAGAGCGCCCGGAATCCCCCCTTGCGCCGGCGGAGCGGAACGGGCCTGGTTGTGGGCCTCGGCACCGTAGCCGTGTTTATCCTGATCCGGATGTTCGCGCCCACGACGATCACCGGCGTCGGCCTCGGCGACGCCGCACGCGACTTCGTCACCCTGTCTATCAGCGTGATCATTGAGTCCCTCCCGTTCGTCTTCCTCGGGATCCTGCTCTCCACCGTCGTGCAAGTCTGGCTACCGGAGGGATTCCTGCTCCGCCGTCTGCCAGCGAACCCGGTCGCTCGGCGGGTCGTGCTCTCGCTGCTGGGAATGCTGTTGCCGGTCTGTGAATGCGGCAACGTGCCGCTCGCACGCGGTCTCATCGCCAAGGGGTTGACGGTCGCCGAGTCGATGACGTTCCTGTTCGCGGCGCCGATCCTCAACCCCATCACCATCATCACCACCCAGCAGGCATTCGGCTGGGACAGCCCGATCCTCATCTCGCGCATCCTCGGCGGCTTCCTCATCGCCAACCTCGTCGGCTGGATCTACAGTCGGCATCCGAGGCCGGAAGTCCTCCTAACCCCAATACCGTTCAGTTAAGCTTGCCCGTGTTACGTTGGGGGTATGGCGCGTACGGGGTGGGTGAAGCCGGTCTCTGATCGCCGGTTGTCGGAT
>NZ_JADOVI010000028.1 GCF_015752155.1 Cryobacterium sp. MP_M3
AGGCCCAATGAAGTCCACTATGGTTATCAACAGCCAGCATTGGCAGCGTAGAAGAATCCACTAATTCCGCTGTCCGAAATGCCCGCGGCAGCTCATACTTCGTGCATTTGTTCCAGGCTGGCCTCACATTCAACGGATATTCGACCCCCTATGGAGCGACCTTCACGGCAGCAACGAAAACCGTTGTGCAGAACTTCCAGTCGTTCTCGGCGCTACCTATCACCGGTCTGGCTGACTTCGCTACATGGGCGTCCCTCCTAATCAGCACTGGGGATCCCACTCGACCGGCCAAGGCGGTTGACTGCATCACCACGATCACACCAACGCGCGCACAGACACTCGTTGCCAATGGCATCACCACCGTCGGTCGGTACCTGAGCAACACCCCCGTTGCCGACTACACCGACAAGAACATCAAGCCGGGGGAGCTGGATACCATCTTCAGTGCCGGCCTCAAAGTCTTCCCCATCTTCCAAGAAGGTGGGGATGGGCTCGATGCCTTCAGCTACGAGCGAGGTGCCTCCGCAGGTTACAAAGCCCATTCGGCGGCGCAATCCTACGGTTTCACGTCCGGCACAGTGGTCTACTTTGCTGTCGACTTCGACGCCATTGAGGACGAAGTTCTCAGCAACGTCGTTCCGCACTTCCAGGGAATCCGCGACGCACTGGCCGCGGTCGGAAGCATCTACCGCGTCGGTATTTACGGGTCACGAAACACCTGCACCATCGTCTCGGACAAACAGCTCGCTGTGTTCAGTTTCGTCAGTGACATGTCAAGTGGTTACAGCGGGAATCTCGGCTTCCCCCTGCCGAAGAACTGGACTTTTGACCAAATCGCAGAAGTATCAATCGGTTCCGGTGATGGACAGATCGGTATTGACCGCGACATCTCCTCGGGTCGAGACGCCGGGGTGGGTTCAGTGTCCGCTCCGGCACTCAACTCGACGGCGTTCGCGTACCTGGACAAGCTCCAAGCCCTTGCCGTTGCTTGGGCGACCGGCCATCCAGGTTCGAATACCGCCAGCGAACTATCGCTCCAGTATTTGCGACAGCCCCAGTACAACGACTCAAACCCTTTGTGGCCAGTCACGGCAGGGTCCATTGACGGAGATTTCGTGGCCAGCGTCGATGCTTCGGGCCTAACTCGAATTGACAGATTTGTGGATCCAGTCCTCCTGCGACCCATCCGGTTTGACCATTTAGCGGCCGCCGCTAACGGAGTTACCTATAACGGCCTGCCGCTAAGCACCCTGGGCGAGGTCAACCTGGCCGACCTCGCGGGTTGGGCAGGCGACTTCATCCAGACTCTCGGTGACTACATCCAGAGCGACAAAACATACGGTCCGTACGCTTTCGGAACTGTATACCTCGGGAACGAAAACCCTCTCCACTACCCCTGGGAAGACTACGTGGAGGACGTGGATGGAATGAACTTGGGAGTGCTCCTGCGTGCGGCTCCCAGCCTCTCGTTCTCGGCAGCATTTCAGGCCTACTTCACGGCTACCGGCGCCGGGACGTCAAGGACAAGACACGCCACTTTCTTGGCTCGTCGTTTCGGAAACTCGATGGAGACAGCGGGAGTTGCCGCGCTGGCCGCACTGATTCAGAATGACAACTTGATCTATCAGACAGCGAGGACGGCTATCTTGGCCTCGCTGGGAGTGTATCAAGCCTACTTTCCACTGGGCGACAACCAGGGACTGAGCCGCGCGTTTTCAGATAAGCTAGCCGCCAAACTATCCGTAGAAGGGTAAAGTGGCGTACCTCGCAATCTCCCTGCCCGTTGTGGTGCCAGTCATCATCATCATCTGCTGGGTAGCGGCGCTTTGCATCCACAGGTCATGGGTGTTTCGCGGTAACTTTTATCTCGTCACCAGCGGGATACTAGTATTCCCGCTACTCCTGAGCGTGGGCACGCTAGCCATTGGCCGACAGATAGCCATCTCCGCCGAATCACACGGCTCCGCTTTGGTCGCGAACGCAGTCCTGGTGTTATTCAGCTGCTTTACCGGACTTCTCACCACTGGACTCATGCACTTCCTCAGTGGGTTCATTCCACAAGGGGAAAAGCAAGCTAGCGCGTAGACGGTTAGCTCAGGGCGTGGTGCGCTTCCCGACTTTAAACCGTCAAGGCGCTCCAGCCGTAGAGCGAGTTCGCCCGTTCGTCACTAAAACCTCAATTGGGACTGCTGTCGGTTTGGTTGACTCCTGATTTGTGAGGATTTCGATTCTCACGAAAGGATGTTCAGCATGCCGAAAGCATTTCCCCTGGAGTTCCGTCGCGACGTTGTCGCGGTCGCCCGTCGTGGCGAGGCGCCGATCGCGCGCATCGCGAAGGACTTCGGGATCTCCGAATCGTGTCTGCAACGCTGGTTGAAACTGGCCGACATCGAAGACGGCAACCGGCCCGGGGTGACCCAGGCTGATGCTGCCGAGTTGCGGGAGGCGAAGAGACGGATCCGGTTGCTGGAGCAGGAGAGCGAGATCCTGCGCCGGGCGGCCGCTTATTTGTCGCAGGCGTCGCTCCCAAAATGATGTTCCCGCTGGTCCTCGAATTGGCCGTCGACCGGAAGATTCCGGTCGCGGTGACCTGCCGGGTGTTGGGATTCTCCAAACAGGCGTTCTTCGTCTGGCGGAGGAATCCGGTGTCGTCACGTGACTGGGACAACGCCCATCTGATCAACGCCGCCCTGGCCATCCATGGCGACGAGCCCGGGTTCGGGTATCGGTTCATCGCGGACGAGATCGAGGCGGAGTCCGGCATCCCGGCATCGGAACGGCGTGTGTGGCGGCTGTGCTCCCAGCAGAGGATCTGGTCGCATTTCTCGAAGAAACGCGGCCTGAACCGCAAAGCCGGCCCTCCCGTCCACGACGACCTCGTGCAACGCGACTTCACCGCGCAGCGGGCGAACCAGCTGTGGCTGACCGATATCACCGAGCATTGGACCGACGAGGGCAAGCTGTATTTGTGCGCGATCAAAGACCTGTGGTCGAACCGAATCATCGGCTACTCGATCGATTCGAGGATGACGGCGGAGCTCGCGGTGGCGGCGGTGCGTAACGCGGTCGCCCTCCGCGATGTCGACGGCACGGTCCTGCATTCGGACCGAGGGTCGCAATTCCGGTCCAGGAAATTCGTCGAGTTGCTGCGGCAGGAGGGCATCACCGGCTCGATGGGACGGGTCGGCGCGTGCGGTGACAACGCCGCGATGGAGTCGTTCTTCGCACTGCTGCAGAAAAACGTTCTCGACAAGAAGAAGTGGCGCACCCGGCAGGAACTTCGCCTCGCGATGGTGACTTGGATCGAGCGGACCTACCACCGCCGGCGCCGCCAACGAGGACTCGGCAGGCTCACCCCGATCGAGTTCGAGATAATCAATTCACAGGCCGCTCACGCGGCCTGAAAACCCCAAACAAGACGAGTCAACTAAACCGTCAGCAGTCCCGGCTGCCATGACGTCGACCAGGTTGTCCTGCAGCATCAGCAGAGACTCGGTCGCCACCACGTTTGCCCCTGTCAAGCCGAGGTAGTGATCATCTCGCTCGTCGATGTCCGCCCAGGCACTCACCGGCCGTGGCCCCCGCCGATGCCTTCACTCACGGCACGGTTGGTCTTCTCGCGCGGGGGACGGGGCAAGACCCAGCCCGGCGCTGGCGGCCGCAACGGCACCAGCACGGGCCGGGCTACGGCCTGCAGCTGCTGATCGTCGGCGTCGGACAGCTCGGCCGCGGCTTGCGCGACGGTGACCGCGCCGATCGGTTGCGGGGGCGCCGCGGTGGTCGCCGCGGCATACCGGATCCGACGGGCTTTCTCCGCCTTGCGCAGGTCTGCCTGCAATTGCCGGCGGCGGGCCTCGCGGGAGCGGCGCATTTCACCAATCTGCTCACTGCTGGCCATATCAGCGAGATTGGCGGCACCCAGATGCTCCCCAGTGCTGGCGTCGAACACCTCGACCTCGTGCTCGTGGTGAGGCATATGTCGCAGCCGCACCTGACGCCCGACCTGCCCGGTCATCCACGCGGCGACGTACGGGCGGCCCCGCCACGAGACACCCTTCGTAGTGATCTTGCGGGTGCGCCCATCGTCTTCCAGGGTAAGCAGCCGCAGATCACCGGGAGGCACCGTATTCAACGGGGTCGGGTCATCCAGCCACGCCTGCAACGGTGTCCTGCCTTCCAGCACAGGCATCTGGTGCTCGGTGTTCCACCACCGCACCCAGCCCAGCAACTCGGTGACGAACGCCTCGAATGTCAACGCCGGCGCATCCGGATCGATCGATCTGCCATTGGCCAACGTCTGTGCACCGGCATACCGGGGCAAGCCCGCGAAAAACATTCGCCCGGCCGCACCATTCACCGTCTCCACCGTGCCTTTCAGATGCGGTGTGTACGCAGGCAGAGGCACGACCCTCACGGCGAAACCTGCCAACACGCTACGCACAGTGTCCGAGAGGAAATCCTTCCCCCGGTCTATCCGCACTCTCTCCGGTAGCCCACCTGGCGGCCCGTATGGCACCTCGAGGGTGATCGCTGCGCGCAACGCCGCCAAGATGCTCTCCCTGGACGGCGCCCCCGGTGTGATGGCCGTGCCGCACACCGCGTTCGTGCCAACGTCAACGAACCAGGTCACCCATGGTTTGACCAGCCGGCCCTCGACGTCGACCTCCACTGGAGCCTCAACATGATCGGACTCCCACACATCATTGCGGTGCGTTCGCGGACGTTGCAGGAATACGTCATGCACACGCCGGGCACGCTCACCATGGCGCAATCCCGCCCGATCTCCCCGCACGATGTCCCGCTCCACGGCCCGCTGCAGAGTCGGCCGGCTCACCGCCGCCGTCCCCGCGCTCGTAGCCGCCTCAACGAGCTCGCGGTGCACAGCAGAAATGTTGCCACGCCAGAACGCAAGCCGTTCACGCAACAGATCCGTGACCAGGAAATGATCGCGCGCCACCTGGTCGAGGTCATCGTTGTTTCGGGCCCGCTCGATCCACCGCCACACGGTCCGCTTCGACACGGCCAGCCCCTCCGCCACCAGCAGCACGTCCTCCGTCGCCAGCCGGCCCTCACCATCCAAAGCCATCAGCCGGCGCACCGCCGCCTCACGCGGAAGCCGATCGCCCGCCCCCGAGTCCTGTCCTCCGCGCATCATCGACCCCTCCGCCGACCACCAGATCACCAACGTGATCATCGAGCCTACTGGGACGACCCCGCGATCCACTGACATCGAGATGAGCAGATTAGTGACATCAGGATGAGCAGATTGGTGACATCGAGATGAGCAGATTCCGCCGATTAGTGACATCGAGATGAGCATTCTCAACGCGTGACGATCTTCCTATTTCGTGATTCGTTATTCGTATTTCGTTTACGTATTGCGTGACTAGTGTTACGATATGGGTATGAGCATCCCTGAGGTCACTGATGTGCGCACCTGCGGTTTCCCTGGTTGCGCCGAGCCCGTAGATGCCACGCCGGGTGTGGGCCGGCCTGCCGGCTACTGCGTCAACCCCGCGCACAACCGTGCCGCCGCGTGGCGGGCCCGCCGCGCCGAGGCCGGCCGGGCCGAGCGCACCGTGGAAGACGACAAGCTCCCCGTCGATGCCGCCCGCCAGCGGGCGAGCGTGTTGCGGGCCCAGGTCGCCGGGATGGTCGAGCACCTGCAGCAGCAGCTGGTCGTCCTCGTCGACGAGCTCCGCACCGTCGCGGACCCGGACGCCGCCGAAGCCCAGATCGAGGCCGTCACCTCGGACGCGGCCGAGCAGGTCGCATCCGCGGCCGCCCGCGCCAACCGGGCCGAGACCGCCACCCGCAAAGCCGAAACCGAGCGCGCCGAAGCCGACGCAGCCGCCGAAGAATCCGCCACCCAGGGCGACGAACTCCGTATCGTTCTGGCCGCGCTCGAGCAGCGTGCGGCCAGCCTGGAGGGAGACCTGGTCGTCGCGGGCGAGAACGAGGCACGTGCGGCCGCAGAGATCACCGCCCTCACCGCCCAGGTGGCCGCTCTGACCGCCCAGAACGCGGCCGCAACCGCACAGCTCACCGACGCCCAGGAACTCCTCACAACGACCACAGCAGCCAAAGACGACGCCCAGGCGGCGGCGCGCGGCGCAATCGCACAGGCCGACGCCGCCACAACGCGCGCCGAGCGGGCCGAGACGGAGACCGCGAGCACCCGCGACCTCCTCGACCAGACCCGGGAGGAGCGCGAGAGCGCCCGGGCAGAAGCGCTCATCCTCACCGGGCGCCTGGCCACTCTCAGCAGCGAACGCGACAGCGCCACAGCCGAGGCCGGGAGGGAGCGCTCCTACGCCGAGCAGCGCGTCACCGACGTGCGGGACGCCCTCGAGCAGCAACTCACCCAGCTGCGCACCGACCTGGACCAGGCCCGCACCAGTGAACGCGAGCAGCGCACCCGCGCCGACCGCGCCGAAGCACAGACGGCACGCCCCAAACAGAAGTAAACCGCCAGCCCACTCCCCCGCACCGAGTCGCGCCTCGACGGGAATCCTCGCCGGTCAAGTGCCTGGTCGTCCGCGACGCCCGCGATGGCTGTGTTTCGTGGTGAGCTACCGGAAGTTCTTCTTCGAGTCCGTCTCGTTGGGATGACCGGCCGCGGCTTTCGTGATGTACACGCGTCCTGGCTTCTTCGCCTTCGCGTTGGGCTCATCAACGGCGTACCAAAGCCGAGCACCGTCGGTGACTTTGTACTGCCACTGCGGCAGGACAATCCCGTCGACCAGGACCGTGGAGAGATCCCCTCGGAGTTGGTAGCAGCGATCAGGGTCGTACTGCCCGGGATGCGCGGTGAGATGGTCATAGGCATCCGCGAGGGCATTCTTCGCGGACGCCTTCACATCGGTCCACCCACGCTCGGCCGCGGTATTGCCGAAGAAGATCTCGTACTCGGTGCCTTTGATCGGCCGCGGAACCTTGGCGCCGCGCTTCCCCGCCATTACGGGCGATCGACGCGGACAGGGACGGCGGGCAGCTCGATAGGCTCGACAGGTCGCATGCCCATCGCGTACGCCACGGCCGTTTCCTTCCACTCCTGCTGCGCGCGCAGCAGCCGCTCAAACGTTCCCAGCTCACTGGCGGCATAGACCAGCCGTTCAATCTCGGCAGCGTACGCGCGCAGCTCCCCCGGGGTGAACTCCTCCGTCCAAGCGAAAAGATCAGTCAGTGCCGCCTCGACATCGCCGTTGTTCCGGCCGATCGCGCGGATCAGACGGCTCGACAACGCGACACCCTGCTCGAGCACGTCGAGATCGTGACCACGCAAGATCACGAGATCGTCGCCATCACGGCGCGTGATCCGAACCTGGCCCTCGTCAATGTGGGCCAGGACCTCCTTGGGCTTTCGCAGAAGGTCAGTGAAAGTCGCGGTACTCATACCCACACACTACATCAGATAAACATCTGATTGACTGGATGGCGTTGCCGTTGACTCAATCCAATTCGTCCGACTTTCACCCTTCCCCCCGTTACCCCCAGCATTTGCAACTCTCCCGGTCTGCTGTCAGCTCCCGAGGGGTCTCCCTTGACGAAATCCACCTACATTTCGCGGGAAGGGCTCACCGTTGTTGAACTCAATTGCGAGCCGTGCAAGTTCACGCTCGAGGGCACCGTCAACCAGGGCAGCCATTGAGTTGTAACCGCCTTCGTAGCCTGCAGTTCGGAGCACTGCCGTTTCTGCCCGTTTCTTGAGCGAAGTGCGGAGCCCAAAAGTGACTGCCTTCTTCTCGTCACTCTCCGCGGACTCGGCCAATAAAGCTCTGGAGTCGAGGTTCGTTGATGGAACGTCCGGCCCACGTTCCATGGCGGGTGGCGTGCGAACCTCTTCGACCTCGGGCACCAGCTTGATTGGGCTCGCGCTTCCTGGTCGTCGACGGGTGGGAACGGTCATGCTGCCATCCCCTTGGCGCCCAGGAAGCGGGCTAGGTAGGTTCGAGCGACGGCGTCGTAGAGGGCGACGGTCTTGCGTCCGTTTCGGTCGCTCCAGTCGGACAGTGAAACGGCCGCTGCGTCGGCCTCTGCAAAGCGTGACCATTCGGGGATGTAGGACGGGTTGAGTAGTTCTGAGCCATCTGACATCTTCACGACGCCACCGAGGTTCCACACGAGATCTCCGAACTGACCGCGCAGTCCCTCGATTTGGTAGTCGTGTTCGATCGTGGCCTTTCGTCGCGTTATGACGATGCCACCGACGGTGAGGGTCGGGTTTGCGATGTCGATGGCGTGACGAGTGACGAAGTCGTTCACCCGGATCGCTGCCTCGACGGAATCGTAGTTGGGGTCTGTTGGGATGATGATGGTGTCGGCGGCCGCCATTGACATCTGGACCAGGTGGCCCAGGTCTGGCCGAGTGTCGATGAGGATGATGTCGTAGTCGTCGGTCCATCCTTCAAGAGCCTTCTGGAGTCTCCTCACGGCTCCGATGACTCCGGCTTCGGTTTCGCGATTGATGAGGTCAAACCGTGCCGGGAGTACGTCGATGTTTTCTGCTTCGGGTGTTGGTACTCCGTCGGGGCTGGTCCAGCCGCAGGCGACCACAGCCCCCTCCCCCGCCCCTGACTGGTCGGCCTTGATGACCTCGGACATGGTGGGGATGGGTTCGTTCGCGTCCCATTCGATGCCGAGGCGACGTGTTGCGTTCGCTTGTGGGTCCATGTCTACGACGAGAACCCGTTGACCCGCTCGAGCGAGCGCAGCGGCAAGCTGTACGGTCAGCTCCGTCTTGGATACGCCGCCCTTGTTGTTCGATATGACTGCTGTGTGGGCCACGATTCTTGCCTCTCGGGAATGGTCGACAAATACAATACTTGTTTGTATTTATAGGGTTGATTGTTTTCCAAGTATTGCTTTGATTGCGTACATTGCATTGATCGACACGCCGCAAAACAATACTTGTTTGCTACACAATAAATACAATACTTGTTTGTCTTGCAAGTCTTGTTTGACTAACGTAACCGAACCGGAACTACTGGCTCTGTCCGGCGAAACTGGGGGGAGTGTGAGGGGTTCGCCCCTCACCGGCTGGCCCGCCAGGGGCCAGCCGGCGCTTTCGGCTAGATGTTGCGGAGCATGCTGACGACGGTGGGGAAGGGGGACAGGCTGTCCACGAGGGTGTCGATGGTCCCGGTGTCGGGCTTTTGCGCGAGTGCCTGCTGGATTCGGGCGAGCTGGGTATCGGTGAGGCCGACGGTTTCGCCGTCGGGGGTGACGCTGACGGCGATGGCGGTGCCGAAGATGACCGTGGGGGAGCCGAGTCGGTGGGCGAGCACGGTCGCGGGCAGGTTCAGGGTTGACCCGTTGATGAGTCCTTCATCATCGACGAAGAGGTCGATCTCATCCTCCAGGCCGACGACGTCGAACATCCGGCAGCGGATGGCGGCGATGATGTCCGCCCCGATGCTGGCCTCGTTCAGGTCCAGGGTGGTGATGGTTTCGGTCGGGTTGATCTTGATGCTGCGGATGGTGGTGGTGTTCATGGTGTGGGTCCTCTCCCTCAAAACAACTTGTTTTTTGCCTTTCCGGCAAGAGAGATCGATTGAGAGCGGGAGGCCCGGAGTGCCCGGTTTCGGGGCGAAATAAGGGAGCTTGCGACCGCGTCCCGACAACCGGGCACGCAGGGCCGGGAGCGAACTATGATCGGCTGCCGGAAAGGAAAAAAGCGGGGTCAGAACGTGCCGCGCAGCGGCTCAACAGGGTTCTTCCCGGCGCAGCCGGCCCCGACAGGGGGTCTTGAATGGGATCCCGTCGTGCTGGCGGGCCGTCTCCGGACTCCTTTCGCATCCCCAGTTGATTGCAGACATCAGCTGCACGGTTTCACTGCGCTGAGCGGGTATCCGGGGTGATGCCGGCGAGCATCCGCTCGAGCTGGTCCATATCGTCCGGGCCGCGCCCGCCGAGGAGGGCCGGCAGGAACCGGGCCAACGCTTCGAATCCGGCCGCCTGGTCCGGATACACGCCGAGGGAGACCAGGTGGGTGTCGCCGTTGGACAGGGTCAGTTCCAGGCACGGGTAGTGCTCCTCCGCGGTGATGCCCATCCGGACGGCGTCCGCGAAGGTGTTGCTGTCGAGCTGCTCCTGGATGGAAACGATCTGGTCCAGGTTGACCCAGATGTCGTCGGCACAGGCCACGGGCCGGGACCGGTCGTGACCGGGGGTGGTGACGGCGAGTTTGATGAAGCGCATGAGATGTCCAATCAGTAGAGAGACCTCGACGCTAAAACGCTGCCCACCGGCCCCGGCCGAATTCTGGCCACCTGTGGAGAACCCGGCGCACCGGGGGAGTGTGAGGGGCGCGCTGGCCCCTCACCCGTGGCCACCCCCGAAGGGTGGCCACGGGGCCGGCTATCGGCGGGCCGTGGCGGTGAGGGCAATTTCCAGTGCCCGGTCCTCACTCATTCCGATGGGACGAACACTGTTCCTGCTATACCGTTTGGTCTTCTTGACCCGGGTGGTTCCGGTGTATCCGGCGGGTCCGTCCTGCGCGGGCCCATAAAGGGGGTGCACCAGCAACCAGTGGACGAACGGTAGCGTCGGGGCCGCGACCCGGCGGCGGAAGCGGGGTGAGGGATTCGTGCAGAGGGCCCAAAACCGGGTTGCCTCGCCGCGGGCTGCGAGCCGGTCCGCGACCGGGATCGGGGCTACCCGGGGCGGGTGCATGAGCTTGATCGTGGAGACGTGTACGTACGCCTGCAGCGCGGAATTATCCCGGGCCGGGATCTCCTCGGCCAGGTACCGGGCAGCGCGCAGGGTGCGGGCCGTGATCCGGTCGGTGCGGGTGTCGTGGGGGTGGGTGCGCATCCACTCCGTGGCCTCGATGACACAGCAGATCAGGTTCCACTCGTAGCTGTAGAAGCGCAGCAGAGAATCCACATCCCGGTTCCAACTGCTGCGCTTGTGCGGGTTTTCGGTGTCGTAGCGGGCGAAGAAAGCGGTGCCGGCTTTCCGGTCGGCCGCGATCTGGTCACTGGTGCGCTGGGGCCGAACCTCGACAAGGAACTCGGGCATGGGAACTCTCCGCTCAACTGATTTTTTTGCCTGTCTGGCAAGAGAATCGATTGAGAGCGGGAGTGCCGAAGAGCCCGGATTATCGAGGGAAATAAGCCCGCCAGGGCGCGCTCGATAAACCGGGCACGCAGGCACGGAAGCGAACTACGATGACCGGCCAGACAGACAAAAAAGTCATCAACCAGAACAGCCGCGAAGCGGTCCACAGGCCGGAACGGCTTGGTCTACCCACCCACCAGTCATAACCTTTAGTGGGTAAACTAATCCGTATGACAGTGATTGCTTTGTTTGGTGCGACCGGTAAGACCGGCCAGCGTGTGCTGACCCGCGCTCTCGCGACGGGATATGAGGTGCGGGCGCTGGTGCGCGATCCGGCCAAGCTCGTCATCACGTCCCCAGCTCTGACAGTTATCCGCGGTGATGTGTTGGACTCGGGGGCTGTGGATCAGACGGTGGCCGGCTCAGACGCTGTGCTGAGCCTGTTTGGGCAAGTGAAAGGGTCGCCGCCGACGCTGCAGGCCGAGGGCACACAGCTGATCGTCGACGCTATGACGCGGTACGACGTGAAGCGGATCGTTACCCTGTCCGGCGGTGGGCTGCCAGCCCCACTGGACCGGCCTGGTCCCGCCGACCGGGTGATCAGGTTCTTGTTGAAGAGCCTGTCCGGGCATGTACTCGCCGACGCCGAGCAGCACCTTCGGGTACTTGAGGCGTCCGGGCTGGCGTGGACGGTCGTGCGTGGTCCACGGTTGACCGAGAAGCCGGGCACCGGCGCGTACCGGGTGGGGTGGGTGGGTGTTGATGCGAGTACCCAGATCAGTCGAGATGATCTCGCGGACTTCATCCTCACCCAGGTGGAAGACCGCACCTTCATCGGGCAAATGCCTTTCATCAGCGCATGACACACGCAGCACCCGCGCTCACCTCGACCCGGACGGCTCAGATGGGAGAGGTGCTGGCGGCGGTCGTGCGCCTGTCGCGCTCGCTGGCGAACCCACGGTCGACTCCGTTCGGCAGTACGGTGCTCACCCGCACCCAACTGGATGTCCTCTTCGTCCTCGCTCACACCCCGGACCCGGTCACTCCCGGCCAGCTCGCCGCACTGTTGCACGTCACCCCGGGCGCCGTCACGCAGCTCGTGGACCAACTGCGTGAGCATGACCTGGTCGAGCAATATGCCTCGGACCAGGACGGACGGGTGCGACTCCTCCAGCTCAGCAGTGCCGCAAGAACCCAGGTCGAGGCATTCGAAACTGCCTCCATTCAACGCTCCGCACCCTGGTTTGACACACTGACTGACGACGCCCTGACCGAGCTTGCTGGGCTGCTCGCGCAGGTGAAAGAAGGATCCTGATGGGTGCGGTCTTCGTGACCGGGGCGACCGGGACCGTCGGCTCAGCCGTGGTGGAACACCTCCTCCGCCTCGGACAACCCGTCGTCGCCGGTATCCGCGCCCCGTCCGATGCAGCCCGGATCCCACACCCGGCGGTGACCCGGGAATTCTCCTTCGACGCTGAACCCGCACAACTGGACGCCGTCTTGGAGGGCGCGGACCGGCTCTTCCTGATGCGACCGCCAGCAATCGCCGACGTGCAACGGACCCTGTTCCGGGTGATCGATGCCGCCAACCGTTCCGGGGTCAAGCAGATCGCGTTCCTGTCGCTTCAGGGCGTACAAGCCAACCGCAAAACACCCCATCACGCCGTTGAGCAGTATCTGCGAGAAAGCCGGAGCCCGTACACGTTTCTGCGCCCGAACTTCTTCATGCAAAACCTCGCCACCACCTACGCCCAGCCAATCCGGGAACGCGGCGAGATCTTCGTTCCCGCGGGACGATCACGGACCGCCTTCATCGATGCGCGCGACGTCGGTAATGTCGCCGCCACGATCCTGTCCCAACCCGGCCACATCGGAAAGAAATACACCCTCTCCGGTGAGCAGAGCCTCAGCTACCGTGATGTCGCCGCGATCATGTCCGACGTTCTTGGCCGGCCAATCCGGTACGCCAAGCCCAGCGAAGACCGTTATCTCGCACAGCTGAGGGCCGACAACCTCCCCGCAGACTACATCGCGGTGCAGAAGATGATCCACCGTGTGGTGCGGCTGAACATCTCCGCTATCCCGAACCGTACGATCCGAGCACTGACCGGACGCCCTGCCACAACCCTCCGGCAATACGTCACCGACAACACGCAGGTCTGGGAATAACCCTCAGAAGTCAACAAACTCCACCATTCAGCGGAACGTGACCCAGTCGGGCGTAGTCAATTCGACGAGCATTGGAGGTCATCAGCCTGCAACGTCGGATTTTTCACGAATTCACAAGCCGCACCTAATCCGACTCATCCATGGGTTGTCTCTCCCTTGTGACCAACTGTTTTTTCCCTATCTGGCACGAGAAATCGATAGCGACCGGGAGGGCCGAAGTGCCCGCATTACCGAGCGAAATAAGCCCGCAGGGCGCGTCCGAAAATACGGGTAACGCAGGCACGGAAGGGAGCTACGGTGAAACGCCAGAAAGGACAAAAATGCCCATCACACAGTGCCGCGCAGCGGCTCCATCACGCTTGTAACGGCGTCAGCCGTGGTTTCAGAGTGAAGTCACTCTGATATCTCTCGCCGCGAAGCGGTTCCACTGCGGTAAAGGGGGACGGCGGCCGCGCCGCCGTTTCGTCGCATCCCCGCGAGGCGTGTGCCTGATTCCAGCAGGCCCCAACCTCCGTGCCGGTCCCGGCGGCGGGGGAGTGGAGGCCAGCGGCGGGGAGTGGGGGGAAGTCCAGGCCGGCCCGAGACGGGGTGGGCGCCGACGATTACGCAAGGATAGCGACATGACGACTTCACAGCCTGTCGCGCCGCCCGATTACCCCGAGAGCAACCGCACGACAACCCGCTCGCCCCTGGGCTGGCGGGCGACGCTCGGCATCCTCGCGACGCTCCTGCTCGTCACCGTCCTGGTTTTTGGCTCCGTGGCGTTGGCGATCCTGTTCATTCCAGGTGGCCGGGACATCGCCCTGCCCCTGCTCGCTGTGACGCTCGTCGTACATGCCACTCTCATGCTGCTCACCCTGCACTGGGGTCTGCGCCGGGCGGGGAGCGGCTGGCACCAGATGGGCCTGACTCAACCAACGCCCCGCATCCTGCATCTGCTCTGGCAGATACCCACGATTGTTCTCCTCCTCGCCGCCGTGCAGGGCACTGCCTTCGCCCTCACCGGAGAGACCGCCAGCAATAACGATGGCATCGACACTCTCTTCGCCGGCGTCGGACCACTCCTCGTCGCCACCACATTTGTCGGCGTCGCCCTACTGACCCCAATCTGGGAAGAAATGGTCTTCCGCGGCCTGATCTACGGCGGGCTCCGCCGCCGGCTCGGATTCCTCCCCGCCACCGTTCTCAGCGCCGCAGCTTTCGCGCTGGTGCACGGCATACCGATCCTGCTGCCCTACCTGATCACCGCGGGCATCGCACTGGCCTACCTGCGCGAATTCCACACCACCCTCTGGGCACCGATCACCCTGCACGTTACGTTGAACACGTTCGCTGCCGCGGTAACCCTCACGGCCATACAGACCTAACAAGTTCACAGACGCACCCTCAGCCGCTTCGCCCAGGCATTGCCCCGGTTTCGATAATCACGAAGTGGTCAAGACACAGTGATCTTCTGGATGTTGCATCCTCCCGGAAACGACCGAGTGCTGAGCGTCTCCATCGCCGCTATCAACTGAGGCCCGCCCCGGTTGACCGGGAGGACCTCAGATGGTTGGCCTACCCTGAAGGAGTGCGGACGGTTGTCTGATCGACACTGTCCGGGCTGCGGGTCAACGATGCCAAACGGCGCCCACCATACCCGAACCAGAAATGAGAACCACCATGACCGTTTCACACAAAGTCGCACTCGTCACCGGAGCCGGACAGGGAATCGGACGCGGAATCGCCCTCCGCCTCGCCCAGGACGGTTTCGACGTCGCCGTCGCCGACCTCGACTTCCAGGCCGAAAAGGGTGCCGGTGTCGTCGCCGAAATTGAGGCCCTCGGACGCAAGGCCGTCTTCGTCACCGCCGACGTCTCCAACCGCGACGACGTCTTCGCCGCCGTCAACACCACAGCCGAGAAACTCGGCGGGTTCGACGTGATCGTCAACAACGCCGGCATCGCCCAGGTCACACCCGTGCTCGAGATCACAGCCGACGACATGGAAAAAATCTTCCGCATCAACGTGAACAGCGTCGTCTGGGGCATCCAGGCCGCAGTCGCGAAATTCGACGAGCTCGGCCACGCCGGCAAGATCATCAATGCCGCCTCCATCGCCGCCATCCAGGGCTTCCCCATCCTCAGCGCCTACTCAGCATCGAAGTTCGCCGTCCGCGGCATCACCCAGGCCGCCGCCCAGGAACTCGCACCCCGCGGCGTCACCGTCAACGCCTACGCCCCCGGCATCGTCGGAACCGGCATGTGGGACCTGATCGACGAAAAGCTCAGCGCCATCAACGGCAAGCCGCGCGGCCAGAACCTCAAGGAAAACGTCGAAGGCATCGCGCTCGGCCGCATCGAGACCCCGGAAGACGTCGCCAAGATCGTCTCATTCTTCGCCGGCCCCGACTCCGACTACGTAACCGGCCAGGTCCTACTCGTCGACGGCGGAATGCTCTACAACTAAAGCCCCAAACGCCCTGAGAAACGACGCTCAGGCAAAACGAATGGCGAGGTCGGGAACAATCCGGACCTCGCCATAGTGCGTGTGCTCTGGAGGAATTTGTCCCAGGCGGCATCATCGGCGTTGGTCTTCGGTGCGTTTGAGAAAGTGGAGCGTGAACAAGGGGTCTGACCAGTAATGGAACGGTGGTTGGCGCTAAGGGTTGAGGTGGCGGTAGATCGTCGCTCGTGAGACGCCGAGGGCCTTGGCGATTTGGGTTGGGGTAACGCCCCCGGCCAACCACAACGCCCCCACTGAGCTGCCGCGGGCATTTCGGACAGCGGAATTAGTGGATTCTTCTACGCTGCCAATGCTGGCTGTTGATAACCATAGTGGACTTCATTGGGCCT
>NZ_JADOVI010000029.1 GCF_015752155.1 Cryobacterium sp. MP_M3
CGGTGGTGCTGAGCCACACCACCACTGGGGCTCTTCCGCACGAACGGTGGGGCTCAACCGCACGATCGGGTGGGGCTCAGACGGTCGAATACTCATCGGAGTCCCGGTACTGCAATCCGTACTCCGGCAACGAGAAGGGCAACGTGGAAAACGCGGTCGGGTTCCTCCGCCGGAACCTGATGGTCCCCGAGCCCGAGGCGGCCACCCTGCAGGGCCTCAACGACGTGCTGATGGCGCGGTGCATGGCGTTGGCTGAGGCCACGCACTACCGAAAAGGCCTGCCCATGAGCGAGCTCTTCGCCCAAGACGTCGCCGAGTCTCTGGCATTGCCGGGCGTCGGGTTCGACCCGGTGCGTTATGAGTCCCGCACCGCCGATAAGACCGGGAACCTCCTCATCGACGGGAACACCTACGCGGCCGGGTCGTCCTTCCACAGCCGCACTCTCACCGTCGGGTTGCGCCACGACGTCGTCGAGATCCTCGACGAGCACGCCACGCCCGTCCGCTCATTCCCGCGCGCTTTCGGCCGGCAGACGGAGACGATCTTCGAACCGGCGTCACTGCTGCCGTTGCTGGTGACCAAGCCCGGAGCCTGGGGGCATTCCCAGCTCCGGCCTCTGGTCCCCGAGCCGGTGCGCGACTGGCTCGACAAAGCCACCGCCACTAATCGGCGAAGGCTCCTCAACGCCGTCGATGCCGCCTCCGGATCGGCCGGTTTCGACGCCGCCATCACTGCTGCTGACCTGCTCATCCAGCGCGGAGACATCCCCGAGATCGCCGCACTGGGCATGCTCGCCCGGTGCTTGGCCGACGGCACCGCCCCGGCAGTGGAGAACGTGGACTTGAGTGTTTATGACATCTATACCACCAACATCTTCACCACCGACGCCTTCACCACCGTGAACACTCTGACGGGAGAGATCGCGTGAGCCTCGTCACCGTGCAGGACATCATCGAGACCGGCCGCCAGGCGTCGCTGACCAACACCGTGTTGGCGGAATGGGCCGAGAAGGGCACCCCGAAACAGCGTGAGTACCTGCACGGGATGCTCCTCGCCGAGGACGAATCCCGGCAAGCATCACGCCGCCAACGCCTGTTGAGCGCCGCCCGACTACCGGCGTTGAAATCACTCACAGGTTTCGACTACTCGAGCGTCAAGTTCCCGAGGACTACGGCCGAGAAGAACTGACGTCGTTGGAGTTCATCAACCGGGCCGAGGACCTCGTCCGCTATGGCGATGTCGGCACCGGAAAAACCCACCTCGCCAGTGCTCTGGTCGCTGCTGCCTGCCGTGAGGGAATCCCGGCACGCTTCTTCACCACCTCGTCGCTGGTTATGCAGCTCCGCCGTGCCAAAGACGAAGGCCGCCTCGATCGGGAGCTGGCGAACATAGCGAAAAACC
This sequence comes from Cryobacterium sp. MP_M3, assembly GCF_015752155.1. GTDB lineage: Bacteria > Actinomycetota > Actinomycetes > Actinomycetales > Microbacteriaceae > Cryobacterium. The sequence goes on from NZ_JADOVI010000029.1 coordinate 1,403, forward strand.
AGCTCCTCGCAATCGATGAATTTGGCTACTTACCGATCGATACCGAGGGAGCCCGGCTCCTGTTCCAAGTCATCGCGGACGGCTATGAAAAAAGAAGCCTGATCATCACCACAAACCTCGAGTTCTCCCGCTGGGGAACGGTATTCGGTGACGACAACATGGCCGCAGCCGTCATCGACCGCATCGTCCACCACGGCCGCCTCCTCCAGTTTCGCGGCGAGTCCTACCGCGTGAAGCACGCCCTCATGAAGTAGCTCTGGCGGCACCGAAAAACCGGCCGTTGAGGCCGCCGTGCTCAACTGGCCGGAAACGGTGCCGCACTGGTCGGTTAATTAGCGCTGAAATGGCCGGCTTCGAGTTGACAAAACACACGTGAACAAGGACGGCCACCGCGAGATCCTGGGCCTGCAGGTCACCAGCGCCGAAGACGGCGCCGGCTGGCTCGGCTTCTTCCGCGACCTGACCGCCCGCGGCCTCACCGGCGTGAAACTCGTCACCAGCGACGCGCACGCCGGCCTCGTCGCGGCGATCGGGGCAACCCTGCCCGGCGCCACCTGGCAACGCTGCCGCACCCACTACGCCGCGAACCTGATGTCCGCGACCCCGAAGACCAGCTGGCCGTGGGTGAAGACCCTGCTCCACTCCGTCTACGACCAGCCCGACGCGGACGCCGTCCACGCCCAGTTCGACCGGGTCCTGAACGCCCTCGAGGAGAAACTCCCCGCGGTCGCCACCCACCTCGAGGGAGCCCGCGCGGACGTGCTCGCGTTCACCGGCTTCCCGAAGGAAATCTGGCGTCAGCTCTGGTCCAACAACCCACAGGAACGCCTCAACCGCGAGATCCGCCGCCGCACCGACGTCGTGGGCATCTTCCCCGACCGCGGTTCCCTGATCCGGCTCGTCGGCGCGGTCCTGGCCGAACAACACGACGAATGGATCGAAGGCCGCCGCTACCTCGGCCTCGACGTCCTCAACCGCTCACGCCTCACCCTCGTCCCGACAGACAAGGAGGAACCCGCAACCGAACTCGGCGCCCTCAGCGCCTAGAAATCCAAGAATCACGCGGGAAACGCGTTACACCACACATTTGGACTTGACCGAGATCGACGGGAAATGCATGAGCGACCCACAACTGGGGGTATAGAGACCGCCGACGGGCTTCCTTTCGACGCTTGGCATCGACCCTGCGCGATACGTTTGTGCAATGGGGGAAGTTAAACGGGTACGTCGTCGGCTTCAAAGCCGGTGTGCACCTTACCGGGATCGAGGACTTTCTCTCCGGCTGCCCACGTCGACAGCATGAATTCAATAGCAGGGAACCTGGATCCCTGGTGCCCAAGGTCAAACAGAGACGGCAGAGTGAGATGGACCTCCTAGACAATCGCTATCTGATAATCGAAAGTGAGAAGCCCCGAGGTGGGGGCTTCGCGACAGTTCGCAAAGCATTTGACATTCAGAAGCAAGAGTCGGTCGCCGTCAAACTTGTTTCTGGCGCTTCAGATGTGATCGTGCGGAAGCTCTACGATCGCGAAGTCGACCTGCTCAAGAGGTCCGTGCATCCAAATATTGTGCGGTATATCGACTCAGGAATTGATGAAACGGACACGCCGTACATCGTTCTGGCTTGGGTGGAAAGCACGATCAAGGATCTCCTTGACGAAGGACACCCGGCCGACTGGGAGGAATTCATAGACTCGATTTTGCGGCCGATTGCGGACGCCCTCGCATACTTGCATCAACAGTCGATTGAACATCGAGATGTTAAGCCTGGAAACGTCCTCATGGACAACGAGGGATCTCCACTGCTTGCGGATTTTGGGATTGCCAAGTTCAAACGTGCTGACGACAGAACTTCCATGACAGTCGCTGATTTCTATTCCCCGTTGTACTCACCCCCGGAGCGAAGCAACGCACTTCCTTTCGTCCGCGACGTGTACTCGTTGGGAGTTCTTTTCATCCAAGCGATTACTCCTCTGGAATTCCGAGCGAATGAGCATCACGAGCTCCAAGGTGTGCTCGAACGCCACCCTCTTCCTCAGGAGATTCACGACCTGTTTGCGTCGACGGTTGACGTTGTCCCTTCCAAGCGTCCTCGCAATGCAATCGAGTTCATTCACCGGCTAGATCGCGCGCTGGAGGCACAGCGCCCACAGACTCCGAAGGCACGCCTTTACCTCGGGCTAACGACCGGGGCAAGAAATCAAATTGTTGGTGCCAACGGGTTCCCGGATCGCGCAGACGCGCTGCTGGCCAAAGAGCTCGACGGCGAGACCTTCGTTTCATTCCGTTGGGATTCCGACACTCTGAAATACGACAGCACCGTCCTTTTTATCTTCGGCGAATCGCTTCGGCTTACCGTCAAGTTTGATGAATCTCGCAAGAATTTCGTGATCACCGGAGTCAAAACCCCCGACTACGACGACCTGGACCGCGGCAGAAACAGGGCCCTCCAAGTCGATGGATTCATCAAGTGGGTGACCCAACGCCCTCTCGACGCTTCGCGCATGCACGCGGCATTCGAGATGTTGATGTATCGCGTTGGCGCACACCACGAAAAGAGCAATGACCTAGGCCTCACTGAGGAATCGGTGGGTAGCGAACTCTTATCTGGTTGGCGACGCACCCTACTGGCTCGTGAAGGTCTCGCCAAAGGAGAACTGAGTGCACTCGAGTTCGACGGTGTGACCTCGCGAGGTAGAGAATCCGAGTTCACCATGCTTGATGAGCAAGAGATTGACAGGCTCGGAACCGAGTGGCAATTGCTGGATGTCACAGGTAAACCACTCGCCAAAGGATCTGTCGTGCAACAAGCTGAGTTTGCACTGACGATCAAGTGGCAGTGGGGCAAAGAACCTGGACCGCGAACCCAGGGGCAACTCCATCCATTCCTAGGCCCGACTCAGACAGCAATTGACCGTCAACGAGACGCGATTCGGCGAATTGAAGGCGGACTCTCTGCGCGGTCTGATCTGCTCGACCTGATTGCAGCGCCAAGTGGAGCGACGCCGCCTCGGGTTGACCTTGGTCTTGACTGGCTTTCTAACATTGACGAAAGCAAGAAGGAGGCTGTAAGCGCGGCCGTGGGAATTGAAGACTGCATGGTCGTGACCGGTCCGCCGGGTACCGGCAAGACACGCTTCATCGGTGAAACCGTGGCCCAAGCATTACGGAAGAAGCCCGATGCTCGGATCTTGATCGTTAGTCAAACCCACGTTGCGATCGACAACGCCTTGGAGCGACTTGTCGAATCCGGCATTGGCGATGTCGTCAGGATCGGACGACCGGACGACCATCGAATTGCCGAATCCGCACGACCCTTGCTGTTGGATTTCCAACTGGAGAAGTGGGGGTGCGCAACTCGGGAACGTGCGGAGCGCTATCTGGACTCGCGCGCAGCGGAGGCTGGGATCAAACGACAGCACCTTCGCGCGATAGTCCTGCTGGAGGAATACCTGTCTGTAATCCGTAATCGGGAATACCTCGAATCTCGACTCCCCGCCGTCGACGCGATCAAAGACCAGACCGCAAGTCGCATTGGCTTCGCCGACGACCCTGTCGATCTTCGAAAGAAGATTGATGACGCCGCCGGCCGCGAAGCAGAGATATTGCAGGAAGCGCAGCGCCTCATCGGAGATGATCTGTCGTTTTCCAGCAGCGTGACCCCTGCGGACGTTGAATCGGCGGTCGACCTTCTCATCTCACAATCCGATCAGGCCGGGGAACTGCTTGAGCTCCTGAAATTGCAGGGTGATTGGCTGCAGCGAATCTCATCCGACGACAGATTGGCGGCGACTTTTCTCGAATCGAGTCGCGTAATCGCGGGTACCTGTCTAGGCTTCATCAGTCACCGAGCAGTGCGAGATCTTACCTTCGATCTCTGCATAGTCGATGAAGCCTCGAAGGCAACGAGCACCGAGTTGCTCGTTCCGCTAGTTCGGTCAGAACGATTTATTCTGGTTGGTGACTCGAATCAGCTTCCCCCGCTCGATGAAGAACTCTTGAGAAATGACGCGCTTCTCCGTGAGCACGAGTTGACGGCCGGTTTCGTCAAAGAAACGCTCTTCGAAAGGCTTGCGCTGGGGCTGCCAGAGAAGAACCGTTTCGCGCTAACTGAGCAGTATCGAATGATTGCCCCAATCGGAAACCTCATCTCCGAATGCTTCTATGACGGGACCCTTCGATCTCCGAACGCGGTTGGCCTCCCAGGCTACGAACATCTCGGCAAGGCGGTGCTCTGGCTCGACACTTCAGGCATTCCAGCTCGACGTGAGAACAAGGATAAGAGCTCTAGCGCGAGCTATCTCAATCGGCTTGAGGCAGACGTCATCTTCGAACGCATCAGGTCGCTCGAATTTGCGATTGAGCGTGGTCTCCTCAACCGTCGAACCGACGGCAATCCCTTCGAGGTGTTGTTGATCGCCCCATACAGAAGCCAGCTCGACGAGTTGGCACGGCGGCTCGCTCGAATGGCGGTAAAGCCGAAGCATCTCAAAATTGAGATCGAATCGGTTGATGCTGTGCAGGGACGGGAAGCGGACTTTGCACTCTTCTCGGTGACACGCAGCAACAGCGAGGGGAAACTCGGCTTTCTCGGTCACGATCATTGGCGGCGCATCAACGTTGCGCTGTCCAGGGCCCGGTTCGGCCTCACGATCATCGGGGATGCTGAATTCTCCGAAAGCACTCCCGGCGGACTGAAACGCGTCCTCTCCTACATAAGACAGAATCCAGCTGAGTGCGAGTTGAGGAGTGCCGATGTTTCTCACTGACCTCGAGATCCGACAGCGGTTCGGGGCGAAACGCCCTGGTCTTGAGCTAATCGCAATCGAAGACGCTGCCATTCCTGTGACCGTGATCGGGGCGCAAGTTCTGGCGCAAGAGGAAAAAGGAATGCCCCTGCTGGATGAATTCGTCCTTAGGTCGGCCGCTCAAGGGATGACAAAGACTAATGATGTGGCGTCGTTGTTGGGTGTTGACGCGTTGATGCTAGATGCGACCGTCGCCGGCCAATACACCGCGGGAAACCTTGATTACGACCCTTCGACCGCGACTTTTCGGTTGACTCCACGGGGCGAGGTCGCGGCTCGGGACCTGACTCTCGCGACGCCTGTCGAGCAGGAGATCCCCGTCATCTTCGACCGCGCAATATGGCGAGTAGGTGATTATAGAGAACACGATTTGATCAACAAGCGGGACGCGGAGACGTCTGGGATGATTTTTCTTCCAGCCCTAAACACCAGAAGGGTAACGACGGTGGATGTCAGGTCGCGGGACGTGGAGGATCTCCTAGACGCTGGTCGGACAGGCCGGGCGAAGGGGCTACAGATCCTCGAAGTAACGCGGGTCCGTGTCAGCAAATACCAGTACTTGCCGGTTAAATTGCTTGCGTTCAGCAATGGAAGCGAGGACGCTCCAGAGCTCATGGTCCTGGTCGACGGCGACGACAGCGCCATGCACGAGAATCACTTGGAATCTCTGGGCGGTGCCAAGAAACTTGGAATGCGCATTGAGCGCGCTACAGCGACACTTCAAACGCTGGATGTTCCAGAGGTCGCTGAACTCGAGGCTGAAGTGCGCGAGTTCTCTGCAACCTCAATCCAAGTGGTCGAGTCTGAAGTCCCAGGCTTGCTGGTCAGCGAAAACCAAGTGCCGTCTGTTACTCAGATCGGCATGTTCGATCACCGGTTTCATCTCAAGGAGGCGCTGACGTCGGCGCGAGAACGAATTCTGATCATCGCTCCGTGGGTCAAGAGCGCTGTCGTTAATACGGAATTCATGGCGGACCTTGAACGTCGGCTTAGAGCAGGGGTCACCGTGCATATTGGTCACGGTATCGGGGATTCGGACGAGGGATCTCATGAGGCCGCGCTAAGACGGCTGATGAACCTCCAGAGGCGTTTCCCAGAGAATTTCAAGTTCCTGCGCCTGCCGAATACGCATGCGAAGATCTTGATTTACGACAACACGTACATAACAACGAGCTTCAACTGGCTGTCATTCCGTGGAGACCCGGATCGAACATACAGGATGGAGGAGGGGACATTGGTGCGAAGTCCTCGGCTCGCGACCAAGACGTACAACAAGTACGTCGAGGAACTTGAACGGCACGGTCGGTAAGCGTAGCCATCGTCACCTCGGGTTTATGCGGCGAGGTCGGGGCGCTGCGGGCATCTACCCTGCGAATGAAAAGTCGATGGTGAGCTCGGGATCGACCCCTGCGATGATTCCGGAGTAGAACGCTTGGGCCTGCTCCTTGAGCGCTGCTTCGTTTTGGGTGATGTACTTCTGCTTGTTCTTGTCACTGAAAATGTTGTTGATCATGCGAGTTTGAACGGCTGGCGGCGCCAGCCAACTAAGCGCGTTGTTGCTCTCGAGGGCGTCTTCGAACACGGGCCCGTCGAAGCCGATGCCGATGAATTCAGGGATAGTCACCCGAAACGACTCTGGGCCGGTGGGTTCGATCTTTACCTGTGACCCGTCTATGCCTAATTTTGCGTCGAACTTGTACTGGAGCAGCGTCGTTTTCTCGCTCGTGGGTACGGCCACGCCGAGAATCTCTCCATTGCTTTTGTTCCTCGCGACACCCTCGATGTGCAGGCTGAGCAAGGCGACCTCTTTCACGCGCGTGACGGACTGGACCACCTGCGAATCTCGTTCGGTCGAGCTGGTGGTGAACAGCGAACTGAGAGCGAGAGCGTTGAGTCCACCGAATGCGAAGGCTGCGCCCATTCCTACGACCACCAGCACTGTGACCAGAAGGAGAGGCCAGAGCAGGACCCTTGCTTTGAAAAAAGTCATGACGATCCAGTCTCCATTTTCTTTCGACGTCGAGACGCCCTCGGAACGGCCGCAACAGATCGCAGCGCCACGTCCCTTCGAACCATATACGTAAACAGGAAGGGGCCGAGTCTGGCGCGCCCTGCCGACATCGAGACGGATGGGAGCCCACGCACACCGAATCTCCCGGAAAGAGTGATGCCCACCGACGCGACCCTGATGCCCGACGCGGATGTCCCGTGGGTACCGAAATCGCGCTGTCGTTTGGCCAAAAGTATGTCTGTGGTCTCAGCTAGTCTGCAGTAGTCGCAGCTTCAGGGGGTAGGCGTAGGAATGGACTCAGCAGTTCAGATCATTGTCACGGTCGGCGGGTTCGTACTTACTGGACTCACGTTCGCTCATAGCCTTGCCCAGAATCGCGGCATGCGGGCCTATGAGCGCTCCGTGCAGCTTCTGGATCTCCGTGCCCGCTTCGAAGCACTGGGACCGTTCACGGGAGAGATGGCCTCCGATGCAGCCTCGCGCGCTCACGAACAGTTGCTCGCCGAATACGAGCGGGAGGCGAGAGCGCATGCGGCAATGTACGTGATGGCGGTGTCGCGGCTGGTGAAGTCGGGGTCCTACGTCGCCGGTTTCTCCTCCCTGGCCTACGCGATGGTCACCGCCCTGATCACCGGGTCGGTCGTATCTCAACTTCTTGAGGCGGGACCCGTGGCGGTCCTCGTCGTGGCCAGCCTTCCCGGGCTGGCCACGATCCTGCTGACGTGGTCCGGCGCTCGCCTGGTCCTGCGGCGCGAACGCACCTTGATCATCCGCGGGAAGATGGGCGAAGTCGACCCGCTGTCGAAGGAGGGGCGACGTCGGTTCAGGAGTTCGCTGGCGGCAACGGGACGGTCGCTGCTCCGCTGGGCCAAAAGAGGATCAGCCACGGCCGTATCCGCCGGCACGGCACCCTGACTTCTCCGTCACGACCGGCCCACTAGCGGGTTTCGGACCTGCTGTCATATCCGGGCGTTATCGGTGCTTGGGACTGCGATCTCATAGCTAGATTCGCCTACGGTACTCGGGTCGCTACGACGGGCGCTACGACGGGCCGCGCCGACGACTATCGGCATCTACGACGGTTCCCTTTACGGCCTGGAGCGGTGAAGAATGGCTTCGCGGTTTAGCAAGTCATACGGCTTTAGCAAATTGACGATGCTTTTTTCGAGTGTGCGCGCCTCCAGTTTGGTGTCGAGGGTGGCCCAGCGCACTTGCGGGTCATAGTGGTCGTACGCTTTACGCACCCAGTCGACGGAGCGCAGAGCAGATCCTGTGTCGAGCTCGGCGAGGCGGGTGCTCACGAAGCCATGGTCAGAGAGAGCGGCGTCGAAGATGGCCTGCCCGAATCCAGTAACGCGGCCACCACGATATATATCGAAACGGCCGCGAAGCCCAGTTGGCTCTCTTGCACCATTGCCGTCTCTGGGGCCCGCGATACCGACGTAGATGGTGCGTTTCTGGGAACTGAACATGTAGAGCCCCGGTGAAGTTGGCGCCGTTGCTGCCACGTCCGCGAAAGGACTCCACTGAGACCAGTCGGCGAGTTCCTCGACTGTGGCGATTGCGTCATCGTAGTCGGTCATGTCGTACTCTTCTTCGTTATTGGGACAGTAGAGGTCGCCGATGGGCGGAGCAACGATTCGCGCGCCGTCGAGACCTCCATGGCGGACGTGGAGACTCCTTCCGGGCTGTTGGCCGGTGCGCGGTCTGTTTCGGTAGGAGCCCGTCCCGCCGCTTCCAGGTTCAGCGGAGGTCAGGCCCACCCGCCTCGGCGAGTTCGCTGAGCACGCTGATCGCCTCGGCGTCGTCTGGGCTGGCCGGGACGTCACCGGGGAGTGATTCGGGAGTTTCCTCGCTAGCGAGGTGTGGGTACTTCTCGAGGAGGAAACGCCTTCGGTACGCAACGTCGGCGGCGTCAACAATTGCCTCCAAAGTGGCCCAGTTGAGGGTGCCGCCAACGAGGATTCCGACTGCGGGGACAACCTTGCCGAGCCCCTGTTTGGTTAGGCGAAAGCCGAATGCCTTCGCGAATTGCCCGGAGACCTTGGCAACAACTGTCTTGTCCAAGATCTCCCAAGTCTTGCCGCGGACGAGTGCTTGGGTGAGCCGCGAGACGTCGGCCATCGCGGCGGTCTTCGCGGTTGCTGACATCGCCGTCCCGGAGTTGACGACGGACATCACGAAGAGCTTCTCTGCTGGCTCGTCGGGATCGTAACCGTAGTGCAACGAGACATGACCGACGGAGCGAGACGCGAGTCCGAGAACGAATGCGGCGTCGCCAGCGAAAGCGCCGACGATTGCTGCTCCCGAAGGCGCTGCCGCGGCGCCCGCGGAGGCGGCGGTGACGAGTTCTCCTCCGGAGATCACAAGCCCTGCACCCATTCCGGAGAGTGCCGCGGAGGCTGGGTAGTACCAAGTCATTCCTCGTCCATGGACAGTGTCGATCTGCTGGAGGTCGAGGCCGCGCAGGTCGGAAAGCGAGGCAACGTCGTGCCCGCGCTTCTTGTGGCTCGCCACCACCCGTTTAGAGGAGAGCCCCACTCGCGAGACCCGTCCAACCGTGTTCCGCATCGACTCAAAAGCAGCGCCGCTCCAATCGGCCATACCATCGGGCAGGGCTGCGGCCGTTTTGCGTGCCCCGGTGCCGATTGCATGAGCGCCGTTGGCAACAATTCCTTGTCCACGCGAAACGGCCGATTGAGTTCCTGGGTGGTTCTCCAAGTACGTCGTGGCACGGCTGCCGAGTTCCGCAGCGCCGATTGCGACTTGCTCACTGGTGTTTCTCATCGCCCGAGAGAGCGGACGGCCCTTGAACCGTTTGATATCACGCCATGCCGCAAGTTCGTAGTCCGAGAGATCTGCCATGACGCAACAGTAGCGGCCAAGACCGACACGCAGCCGCAGGCGGATGCTGGAGTCAGCTAGACCGAATAGTCCCACTTGGTTGGCTTCCTGATCAAGGTGGATGTGGCCGCGTCCAGTTTTCGGTTCGACTTCTTGTCCTTCAGCTGGCTTCTTGATCTGGTCTGTATCGGGGGTGAAGAAGATCTTGGGTTCCGGATGGTTCGCCGCGCCTCAAGCAGTTTGCACACTTCCGTGCCTCACCTCACGTCGCCTTCGATTCGTGCGGAGGGCGGGCCGGGAAGGCCTAAATATGCGGCGACCGCATAGGCCTGGCCGAGGGGTACTCGGTGCCGAGAACGGTACCAGGGCAGGCTCCGATCTCGTTCAGTGGCTCCAAAAAGCAGTGGGAAGTACCAGAGGCGGGAGCTGCTATCGCAAGGGCAGGTTCTACGTTCAAGTCCAACCCAGGAGCGCTCCAGACAGTCCTCCAAGGCGCCGAGTCGGGGAAGCCGGCCGAGACGCCTCCCCCCAGTAGACCGATCGCTGACCCCTCACCGGACAAAGCCATCCGAGTTAACGCGTTGTCGCCGGTCAAGTCCAATGTGCCTGAGAGCTTCTCCGCCCTGCCAAGCGGCTGCACTGAAAGAGCGGCGAGGTCAAGGAGCGGGGTCTGACGCCGGCGATCGCGGTCAGCGACGGCGCTCTGGCGGAATGGTTCCCGGACGGGCGCCGGAGAGACGAGGTGACCGGCCCAAGAGTACGAACCGACTGGGGGAGTTCTGGCAACCGAGGTGTCCTCTCGGGTGGCACTGCTTGTTAGACCTCCTGGCCGCGAACAGAGAAGGGTGCTGGTCAGACTCCGCCCGAGCATCGCTAGTGCTCAGTCAGGGACCGCCATCCCCGTCCCGACCTCATGGTCCCCCCGTCCCGTCCCGTCCCGTCCCGTCCCGAGCCGGTAGTAATGCGGACATGGTGCCCGCGGTATATCTCTGGACTCACACCCGTGATGCCGCTTGATGCGGTGGCTGCGCTGTTAGCCTGCATTCATGAGTCAGCAATCGACCTCGGGTTGGTTCCCAGACCCTTTCGGTCGGCATGAGCACCGGTGGTGGGATGGTTTACAGTGGACCGAGCACGTCGGTTCGGCGGGTCGTCAGATGGTCGATGCGCCCGTCGTTGCGCCGCCGACACAGGCCGTCTCATACCCGGCGCACGTCAACATGCCGGCGGTGGCCAGTGCACCAGGCAACAAAAATGTGCAGCGGCAGATCCACAAGCTTGGCGTCGCGGATCCCGCGCAAGCAGGCGGTGGCACACTATTCACCGAGCAGATCCTGGTCGTGAACCAGAAGGCCAAGTTGTTCGAGAGGAAGGCCGAGTATTCGGTCTTCACTCAGCACGGACACAAGGTCGGCGGCGTCCGGCAGCTCGGCACCAGCATGTCGCGCATGGTCGTCGGGCGGGACAACGCCACCAAGCGGCTCCAAATTGTCGACGCCGACGGCGGCCCGATCTTGACGCTCACCAGGCCGGCCACGGTTCTGAAATCAAAGGTAACCGTGATGCGTCAAGACGGCACGCCCGTGGGTCAGATCGTGCAGGAGAACTTCGGCATGATGGCATCAATGCTCGGCGGCCGATTCAACATTCGCTTCCGCATGGAATCAGACGGCGAGACACTCGGCACGATCAACGCCGAAAGTTGGCGTGCCTGGGACTTCAGCATCCAGGACCCGCACGGCTCCGAGATCGCACGAATCACGAAAACGTGGGCGGGGTTCAGCAAGGAGATGTTCACCAAGGCCGACAACTATGTGCTTCAGATGCACCGAACGCTTGAAGATCCTCTGCTCTCGCTCGTGGTTTCCGCGGCGCTCGCCGTGGACACGGTGCTGAAACAGGACAGCGACCAGCGAAGTCGCTGACGGTCGGAGATCGCGGTCACGCGGCAGAGGCGCCCCTTTCTTCGGCTGCAGTTTATGCCCGCCAGAGCAGCAGGGTTCGATGTGCTGAGTCGCCTGAACGCGGACTGAACTATGACGATTCAATCTGGTTATTGCCGCGTGATTCGCTGTGGCGGTTCTCGTCAGCCTTGCGGTTGTAAGCGACCTCCCGAGCTCAAAGCCCCTGTTCTGGGGGGCAGTCGCAACGGCAATAGAGCGTGCCTGCTGCCACGATTGAGCAGATGCAATCCGCCGGCCCATCGCCGTCGGCCCAAGAGAGGAACCCCTTAACGTGCGCACTGTCCCCACGATCGCCGCCCTAGCCCTAGCGCTGACTCTTGGCCTGGTCGGCTGCGCCTCTGCGCCGGCGACTCGCGAAACTGCCGAGACTAATGCCACCGCGACCAGCGCCCCCGAGCGCGACCAGAGCTCCGAGCAAAATGCCACAATCGAGAGTTTCATCAGCGCAACTTTCGATGATCGCTTCGAGGAAGGATTGCAGCATGCCTCCCCGGGTTCGCCCGCCGAGCGTTACGTCACCCACCAGCAGGCTGTCCTCACTGGCATGAACGCGAACGGTGACGGCTACGCCGACCCAGCCACCGATCCGACTTTCACCTTTGAGGACGGCACAGTCAAGGTCGTTGAATATGACCAGAGCGAGTACGCCCTGACAGATTTTACCTTCGACGAGGACGGTCTCGTCGTCTCCTGGGTCGGTAAGTCCGGCCCTGTCGCCGACGTGCTCTGGACCGCTCCATGGAACGGTCAGACCGGCGGGAACACCATCAACCTCGTCTCTGCGTACCGGGCAAACAGCGGCGGACTCTTCGTGGTCCTCAAAGTGGCTGCGAACGAGCGCACGACCAGTGTCTTCGGCTACAGCGCCACGTACTCCGCATCCGACGGAATCACCTACACCGCCGAGACCTCATCGCAGCCGCAGGAGATCGCCAATGGGTCCGCAGGCTATGTCATCCTGGCCTTTCCCGGCGCCCCCTTCGGCGGCACGGTGAACCTGGAAGGCACAAGTCCGGATGACTACTCGACCTCGTGGGCTGCGAGCGTCCCGGTCAAATAAGCAAGCCACGTCTACTGTGGGCGGCGCTATCAAAGGCCGTGCACTAAGGGCTCGCTGATTCAGCCACCAACGCGTTAGCGAGACCGCTGGATTGCGTTGGGCGCCTCTGGCAAGTTGATTCCTCCTCCAGGAGACTCACCCAACTGGCGAGTGACAACGCCAGGCCTGGAAGGCGACGGCCGCCTGTTCGGCGCGGCGACCCTCGCTCAGCGATCAGATTTGCCGTAGCAATTCGCGCCTGACCCGGGTTGGAAGGTTGGAAGGAAAACGGAGGAATATGTCACGCAGTGCGGAGGAAAATCCCATTTGAGATCCTGCGCAGTCCGCGCCCTGCTGGCTTTCGCGAACAGCCCACACACAGGGTCGTTCTAAGTACTGTTCCAAGAACGCCCTAAAAATGAAACGCTCCTGAGGATTCTCAGGAGCGTTTCGTCGTTTCCGGGGTCGGGCACCGACCGTGACGGCTGTAGACGCGGATTGCGGTCGGTTTTTGGGCTTAACTGGCAAACGCGCCCGTTTTAGGGCTCTCCTGACTCTTCCGTGGGTGGTTTCCGAGCTCCTTAACGAGTGCACGCCGCTCTCCGTCTAGGTTTCTAACTGACAAAGGTAAGAAACA
>NZ_JADOVI010000030.1 GCF_015752155.1 Cryobacterium sp. MP_M3
TAGGCCCAAGACTCGCTCAGCACAGTCGGCAGCCCACGTTGCGACGAGGCGGCGGTCAGCTTCGCTGAGTGACTGTGGGGAAGGCATGTCTCACCTGCTCGTGCGGTCGTGCCCTGGCCGTCGTAGGCCGAGCACAATCAGGATGACGCCGACGATGGTGAGGACTAGCCCGATGGAAAGCCATATCCGGTTACCCGTCATGAAACTACCGGGGATCAGATTCAGACCCTGCCCGGCCCAGACTCCGCCAAGGATTAGAGCGATCACGCCCACGGTGATCAGGGCGATGCGTCCGCTACGGCTAGTCACGTCTCCCAACGTACCCTGACTGTCTCACCCGTCGCCCGGTAGGGATCCCCGAATGCCACTCCCCCCAAGACTCCGGAACCTACGCGACTTGGCGCCGAATCTGCGTCGTCGAGGTCCGTTCACCGAGTTCAACCAATGGTCATCCGTGGCTGTATGGTCAGTTCATGCTGACGGTTGCCTCGCGCCTCGATGTCATGATCCGGCTCGGCCGGGCAATGGCCGATCCGACCCGTTCACGGATCCTGCTCAGCCTCCTCGAGCAGCCCGGCTATCCCGCCCGGCTGGCGCGCGACCTCGACCTCACACGCTCGAACGTATCGAACCATTTGAGCTGCCTGCGCGGTTGCGGCATTGTTGCCGCCGTGCCGGAGGGCCGACAAACACGGTACGAAATCGTCGACCAACACCTGACCCGAGCGCTGACGTTGCTCTTCGCCGTTGTGCTCTCGGTGGACGACGGCGTCGAATGCTGCGACAAAGACTGCGACCTGCCCCTCTGTTGCGGGACCAGCGCATGACCGCCACCACGAGCGGACCCGCCCCCGCCCTGGACCCGGTCCGGAAACTGATCCTTCAACGCCGAATACGGCTCGTCGTCGCCGTCACGATCACCTACAACGTGATCGAGGCGGTCATCGCGCTCACCGCCGGCACCGTGGCATCCTCTGCCGCCCTGATCAGCTTCGGTCTCGACTCCATCGTCGAAGTTCTCTCGGCAGCCGCGATCGCGTGGCAATTCGCCGCCCCCGACCCGGAGAAGCGCGAGAAGGTCGCGCTGCGCGTCGTTGCTTACTCCTTCTTCGGCCTGGCCGCCTACGTGATCGCTGATGCCTGCCTGTCGCTCTTCGGCCTTCGCGAAGCGGAGCACAGCCCCGTCGGGATCGCGCTGGCCGCCGTCAGCCTCGCCGTCATGCCTGTCCTGAGCTGGTTCGAACGTCGCACCGGCCGGGAGCTGGGATCCGCCTCGGCCGTGGCGGACTCGAAGCAGACCCTGATCTGCAGCTACCTGTCCGCCGCGCTCCTGGCCGGGCTGCTGCTCAATTCGCTCTTGGGGTGGGCGTGGGCGGATTCGATCGCCGCACTGGTGATCGCAGGGTTTGCCATCCGGGAGGGTGTGGAAGCCTGGAAGGGCGACACCTGCGCCGTGCCGATCATCGCCCTCACGGGTGAACGCACCGCCGACACGGACGCCTGCTGCTGACATAGCTCTGATCAGGCCAAACCCGGAAGACCTCGGCCTTCATCCGTGACGAGCCATCCGATCAAACGCGCGTGGTCATGCCGACCAGGCCGAGCAGGATCAAAGAAGCACCCCCATCTGGTTCCGCCTAGAGTTGCGGCATAAGCCCGACAGCTGAAAGGAACAGACCATGAGCACCGCCTTCAGTAAAGAGGAAAAGGCAGCAATGCGGGCAGCAGCGGCCGAAGCAAAGGCCGCACAGGAGGGCGCCGACCTGGAGGCAGTATGCCTGGCAGCGATCGCCGACATGACCGGCACGGATAAGGAGTTGGCCGAGACTCTGCACCAGCTGGTCAAGGGCCACACCACCCTGGGGTCAAAGACGTGGTACGGCATGCCGGCCTACACCAACGCTGAAGGCAAGGTCGTGGTGTTCTTCCAGAGCGCCGCCAAGTTCAAGGTGAGGTACGCCACCATCGGCTTCCAACAGGACGCGAACCTCGACGAAGGCAATTTCTGGCCGAGCTCCTACGCCGTGACAAGGCTGACCGCCGCCGATCAGAAGCGATTGGTGGCGTTGCTGGAGAGAGCCGTCAGCTAGGTGTCGTTCCCGTAGACCTTCGTGTCAGCGAGGCGGCCGCGATAGATTGGGCGAATGTCGCAGCTGGTTGACGAATACGCGCGCACATTGCCCGTTGGCCATCGCCAGATTTGCGTCAGCAGAACAAGTTGAAGAGGCAAGCCAGTACCTGCGCTCAATACTGAAGCAGTGGATAGCTCAAACCCAGACGGGACAATGAACCTGACTCTCAGGTCTGAACGGAGAGGAGAGCTCCATGACCGGTCGAATTCAGATCGACCTCTTCACCACGCTCGACGGGGTCGCCCAGGCTCCCGGAGGCCCCGACGAAGACACCGACGACGGATTCGCCTTCGGCGGCTGGCAGGCGCCCCTGATTGACGAGGCCGACGGCGCCCAGATAGCGGAGGGGATCCAGGCCATGGACGCGCTGCTGCTCGGCCGGCGCACCTACGACATCTTCGCCGGCTACTGGCCACATCACCTCGACGGGCCCGACGCCGACATCGCGCGCAAGTTCGACGCGATCCCCAAGTACGTCGCCTCGCGGGGCGCGCCGAACCTCGGCTGGCGGGACTCGCATCTGCTCGGCCGCGACCTCGCCGCAGAGCTGGCTGTTCTGCGCGAGCGGCACCGGGAGATCCACGTGATCGGCAGCATCGACTTCGCCCGCACTCTCGTCGCCGACGGCCTGTTTGACCAGTTGAATCTGTGGGTCTACCCGATCGTGCTCGGCCCCGGCAAACGCCTCTTCCCCGCGGACGGGCCGCCCCTGTCCCTTGAACTGCTCAGCGCCGCGGCCCCGTCGAAGAAGGGCACGGTTCTGCTGCGGTACGGTCCGACGGGTTCCGCCCCGGCGACGGGTGACATGAGCCGAACGGATGAGTCTGATATCGGATGATCCGGCATCCGTTCTCCGGGCTCGCCTGGCACCTGACCTGGAACAGAGGCACGAGTTCCAGGGTCAGGGCGTGCACGTCCGCGCCGACGACGGACGTCCCGTTCGGCGTCGCTGCGGCCTTCGACCGCTCTCCGGCCGATTGTGGGAGGATGCCGCCGTGACCGATCACCGCGAGCGCCTGATGCTCCTCGACACCGCTGCCCTCTACTTCCGCGCCTTCCACGGGGTGCCCGATTCCGTGCAGGCGCCGAACGGCACACCTGTGAACGCCGTCCGGGGACTGCTCGACATCATCGCCCGGCTCGCGTCCGAGTTCCGGCCGAGCGGAATCGTGGCCTGCTGGGACGACGACTGGCGCCCCGGTTGGCGGGTGGACCTGATACCCACCTACAAGACCCATCGGGTCGCCGCCGCACAGCCGGCGGATGCCGGCGGCCACCCGCTCGAGGACGTTCCAGACTTGCTCCTCCCTCAGGTCCCGGTCATCCGTGAGGTGCTCGGCGCCCTCGGGGTGCCGGTGATCGGGGCCCCGGACCACGAGGCTGACGATGTTATCGGCACGCTGGCCTCGCAGTCCCGGATCCCTGTGGATGTCGTCACCGGCGACCGTGACCTCTTCCAGCTGGTCGACGACTCCCGCGACGTGCGGGTCATCTACACCGGGCGCGGCATGGCCCGGCTGGAGATCCTGACGGATGCCGCGCTCCTGGCCAAATACGGAGTCAGCCCGGCGCAGTACGCGGACTTCGCCGCGATGCGCGGCGACGCCTCCGACGGGCTGCCCGGCGTGCCCGGCGTCGGCGAGAAGACGGCGGCCGCGCTGCTGTCCGGTTACGGCAGCCTCGACGGGATCGTCGCCGCAGCGGCAGACACCGCGTCGGGGATGGCCTCACCCGTGCGCGCCAGGATCATCGCCGCCGCCGACTACCTCACAGTCGCCCCGGCCGTGGTGAAGGTCGTCCGCGACCTCGACCTGCCCGTGTTCGACGCGCGCATCCGGGTCGGCACCGGCGATCGGGCAGCCGAACTGGATCGGTTGGCCGCCGAGTGGGGACTCGAGTCGTCGCTGACGCGCGCCCAAGACGCCCTGGCCGCACTGGCCCCACTGGCTTAAAGCGGTCGCCGCGCGTTCACCCGATGGGTCCAGCGGCGCGAAAGGGCCAGCCGCCGTGACCGAACCTGCTGACCGGACTTCCGGGCATGTCGCCGCGCCTCCGTCGCGAGGCGGCTTTCGCGCAATTCCGCCAAGGCTGGCAGGCTTGACCGATGGACACCATGACCGCAGCCGTATTGACCAGATTCGGCGGTCCCGACGTACTCGAGCTGCATCACGACTGGCCCCGCCCCCTGCCGCGGCGAGGTCAGGTGCTGGTGAAAGTCACCGCGGCTGCGGTCAACAACACCGACCTGTGGACCCGCCAGGGCGCATACGGGCTGCCCGAAGACCCGTCGGCGCAGGCCGGGTGGCTGGGCACCTTCGATTTCCCGCGCATCCAGGGCGGTGACATCGCCGGCGTCGTCGTGGAGGCCGGGCCGGGAGCGACCGGTGAACTGGTGGGCCGCCGCGTGCTGGTCGACCCGGCCCTCTACGGCTCCGATGACGACGACGCGTCGCCGGTGGGCTACCTCGGCAGCGAGGCCGACGGCGGGTTCGCACAGTACGTCGCCGTGGATGCCTCTCATGCGCACGATGTGCAGGACTCGCCGCTGTCCGACGAGCAGCTGGCGTGCCTGCCGGTCGCGTTCGGCACGGCGATCGGGATGCTGGAACGCGCGAGCGTGCGCTCGGGCGAGGCGGTGCTCGTGACGGGCGCCTCCGGGGGCGTCGGACTCGCGCTGGTGCAGCTCGCGGCGGCTCGAGGAGCGCATGTGCTGGCGATCACCAGCGGGTCCAAAGGGGACGCCGTGCTCGCAAACGGGGCTGCCCAGGTCTTCAACCGTGATTCACCCGACGTCCTGGCCCGGATCAGTGCCGCGGCCCCCCGCGGTCTGGACGCGGTTGCCGACATCGCCGGCGGGCCGGGGCTCGCCGCGATGATGCCTCTGCTCCGCGACAACGGCCGATGGGTGATCGCCGGTGCCGTGGCCGGGCCGGTCGTCGAGTTCGACCTGCGCCGCCTCTACCTCCACAACGTGCAGCTGATCGGATCTTCCATGCACACGCGGGTCCATTTCCGCCGGCTGGTCGAGCTCGCTCGCGGCGGCCAGGTCCGGCCTCAGATCAGCAGCACCTTCCCCTTGGCCGAAATCGCGGATGCGCAGAAGGAGTTCGCCGAGCGCCGGCACATCGGCAAGATCGTTCTCCTGCCGCACTAGGGAAACCGTTGGCGGGAGGGCTGCTCCACGCAGCGGGGCGCCCAGGTTTCGTTGCTTTACGCGGCATACGCACCCCGGAGCACGAAATGGTCGATGATGGCATAGTCGGCGCCCGCGCGCCGGCCTGCCGACCGTTTCCGCCCGACCAGGAAGACTCTCTCATGCCGCACAACGCGATCGTCCGGCGGGGCGAACGGTGACCGCGGAGAGCTCCCGGTTCTTCGGGTCGGGCCGGAGCATCCGGCTCACCCTGGCCTGGGCCCTGCCCGTCGCGGTCCTCTTCCTTGTCGCGGCCGTGCTCGCCGCCAAGGGCATTCGCTCCGTGCCCGCGGTCGAATCCTTCTTGGTCGACTATCCCGGCGCCTCCGCGCTGCCGGCCGGGGCACCTGTCGGTTTTCCTGCCTGGCTGGCCTGGCAGCACGGCCTGAACGTCTTCTTCATCCTGTTCATCGTGCGCTCGGGCTGGCAGGTGCGCACGGCCGGGCGTCCGACCATGTTCTGGACCCGGCGGAACACCGGCGCCCTGCGCACCCGCCGGGCACCGACCCGGATGGGCATCAACGTCTGGCTGCACCTCACCGTCGACGCCCTCTGGGTGCTCAACGGGCTGGTCTTCTACGTGCTGCTCTTCGCCACCGGCCAGTGGGTGCGGATCGTGCCGGTCAGCTGGGACGTCTTCCCGAACGCCGTCTCCGCCCTGATCCAGTACGCGTCACTGGGCTGGCCCGTCGGCGACGGCTGGGTCAACTACAACGCCCTGCAGACGCTGAGTTACTTCAGCATCGTGTTCGTGGCCGCGCCTCTCGCCCTGGCCACCGGCATCCGGCTTTCTCCACTCTGGACCTCTCGCAGGCTCAGCAAACTCGTCCCGATCGCCGCGACCCGGGCCGTGCATGTCGGCGTGATGGTCTTCTTCCTGGTCTTCATCGCGGTGCACGTCACACTGGTTCTCGCGACCGGCGCCCTGCGCAATCTGAACCACATGTACGCGGCAACGAGCGGCAACGGCTGGACCGGGTTCTGGATCTTCGCTGCGTCGCTGGCTGTGATGGTTGTGGCCTGGCTCGCCGCCGGCCCCCGCCTGCTGCGCGCCGTCGCCTCACTCGGCGGCACCGTTACGAGCCGCTAGGTCGGTCCGCTCTCATAGCGCCACGATCTCGTCGGCGTTGTCGGCGATCCAGTCCATCAGCGGCAGCAGGCGGCGGGTGAGCTCCCGGCCTCGCTCGGTCAGCTCGTAGTCGACGCGCGGCGGGATGGTTGCCTGCGCCTCCCGGTTGACGAAACCGTCCGCCTCGAGTGTGCGCAGGGTCGACGCGAGCATCTTCTCGCTGATGCCCTCGATGGCCCGCCGCAGTTCTCCCCAGCGGAGGGACTCCTGCTCGAGCGCCAGCAGCACCAGCACGCCCCACTTGCTGGTCACATGGTCGAGCACCGTGCGGGTGGCGCACTTCGCCGGATACAGGCCGCCGACCGCGCCGGGCCGGGCCCGGGAAACCTCAAAACTTACCTTCATGTGGGTAGCTTACAAAAAAGTGGGTACCTGCGTCAGGGAAGTAATGGAACTGGCCGGTCGTTGACACCGGCAAGCAACCGAAAGGGCATCCCATGTCATACATCGTCACGGCCACCTCCGGCCACCTCGGCCGTCTCATCGTCGAGTCCCTGCTCGCCCGGGGCGCGGCCCCCGCCGACATCATCGCCACCGCTCGCAACGCGGACAACCTGGCGGCGCTGGCCGCCCTCGGCGTGAAGACGGCCGTGCTCGACTATGCACGGCCCGAGACGGTGACCGCGGTCGTCCAGCCCGGCGACGTGCTCGCCCTGGTGTCCGGCTCCGAGCTCGGCCGGCGCTTCCTCCAGCACTCGACGGTGATCACGGCGGCCATGGAGGCCGGCGTGGGCCGCATCGTGTACACGAGCGCGCCCCAGGCCACCACCTCGGACCTGCTGCTGGCGCCCGAGCACAAGGCGACAGAGGAGTTCCTGGTCGCGTCCGGGGTTCCATTCACGATCCTCCGCAACGGCTGGTACACCGAGAACTACGCCGGGGAGATCGAGAAGGCGCGCCAGTCGGGCGAGATCGTCGCGAGCGTCGGCTCCGGCCGGGTCGCCAGCGCCAGCCGGGCCGACTACGCGGATGCCGCGGCGGTCGCCCTCCTGGACGGCTCCCTCGCCGGTCGTACCCTCGAGCTCTCGGGCGACCACGCCTGGGACTTCGCCGAACTCGCGGCGACGATCGGCGCACTGATCGGCACGGAGGTGGCCTTCCGCAACCTCGCACCGGCGGAGCATGCGGAACTGCTCGCGGGGTTCGGGCTGGACCAGGGCACGGTGGGCTTCGTCGTCGGGCTCGACGCCAACATCCGTGACGGTCTGCTCGGCGAGACCAGCGGGGACCTCGCCCGCCTCATCGGCCGGCCGACGACACCGCTCGCGGCAGGGCTGGCGGCTGCCGCCTAGAGGTGCAGGAGGCGACGCACCTAGTCGAAGAACTCGATCCGCGGCTCTCCGATGACGCCGCCTCGCTGCATCGCCTCTTTCAGGTCGGGGTTAGCGAAGAAGGCGTGGGCTTTCTCCACCGAGTCGAAGTAGTGGAGCACGAGGACGGTGTCAGGGTCGCCGGCCATTCGGTGAGTGGACGACTGGGTGACGAACTCAACGGTTCCCGGTGCCGACGGCGACCTTGTAGACCTCGAACCAGGCCACTCCGGCGAAACCCGCGATGAAGGCGACCGCCCAGTCGCCCGGCCCGATCGGACCCAGGTTGAAAGCATCCCGGAGCCCCGGGACGAGCAGCACGATCAGGAGCAGGGAAACGGAACCCAGCAGCATCCACTTGACCGTGCGGTTTCGGTGCTCGAAGGTTCGCCAGATGTTCAGCGTCCACGACCGTTTCACCAGGATGAGAGCAACGTTGCCGATCACCAGGGTCGCGAAGGTGACCGAGCGCACGACGTCGTCCGGCCGATCAGCCAGGACCGCCCACAAGTAGACGCCCAGCACGGCCGCAAGGGCGGAGACGCCCTGGAGCACGGCGATCGTGAGCACACGCCGGTCGAACATGGGCTCGGCGAGACCCCGCGGCTGGTGCTCCATGATGCGAGGGTCGGCCTGCTCCGACTCGAACACGACGGAACAGGCCGGGTCGATGATCAGCTCGAGGAACGCGATCAGCACGGCCAGGAGAACAAGGGGCCAGTCGCCGACGAAGACCGGGATGAGCGACATTCCCACGATCGGCACGTGCACGGCGATGATGTACGACATCGCCTTGCGCAGGTTGTCGAAGATGCCGCGCCCCTGGCGGATTCCGGCGGCGATGGAGGCGAAGTCGTCGTCGGTGATCACGAGCGCGGCGGACTCGCGGGCCACATCGGTGCCGCGAGCGCCCATGGCGATTCCGATATCGGCGGCGCGCAAGGCGGGCGCGTCGTTGACGCCGTCCCCGGTCATCCCGACCACCTCGCCGTTGGCCTTGAGCGCACGGATGAGCTGGAGTTTCTGCCCGGGAACCATCCGGGCGAAGACGCTGACGGTGCGGATGCGCCGCGCCAGTTCCGCGGTCTCCATCGCCGCCAGCTCGGGGCCGGTGATGCAGCCGCCCTCATCGCCGAGTCCGATCTCGCGTGCGACCGCCAGCGCCGTGCCGGGATAGTCCCCCGTGATCATGACGGTGCGGACTCCGGCGCGCGCACACTCGGCGACGGCCTCCGCGACGCCCGGGCGCACGGGATCCCGCAGCCCGGCCAGGCCCAGGAACTCGAATTCGAAGTCGTGTTGCGCCTCCGGGAGGGTGCGTTCGCGGCCGAAGACGGCGCGCGCCACAGCCAGTACCCGCTGGCCTCCCCGCGTGGCACGGTCCACCTGGATGGTGAGACCCTTGATCCGTTCCGCGTCGAGATGGCAGAGGTCGGCGATGGCCTCTGGTGCCCCTTGGCCGCGATGACGTAGTCGGTGCCGTTCGGCGAGCGCCAGACATGGGAGAGGGCGAGCAGCTTGTCCGACAACGGGTACTCCCGCACGAGTTCCCACCCCGGGTGGGCGTGCTCGGTGCCGGCGAGGCAGGCATCCGCCAACTCGGTGAAGGCGAGATCCATCGGGTCGAACGGATCGATCGGCGACGCGAGCCGGCCGAACTCGACGAGGGGGTGAAAGCGTTCCGGCACGGGCCGGCCGTCGATCACGTGGGAGGCCCCGTCCACGACGAGCTCCTGCGCTGTCATGCTGTTCATCGTGAGCGTGCCGGTCTTGTCCACGCAGATGACCGTTGCCGTCCCGAGCGTTTCTATCACCGGCATCCGCCGGGTGAGGATGTGCCGTTGCGACATGCGCCACGCGCCGAGGGCGAGAAAGACCGCGAGCACGACCGGGAACTCCTCAGGGAGCATCGCCATCGCGGTGGCGATGCCCGCCAGGACCCCTTCCAACCAGACCCCTCGGGTCAGGCCGTAGATCACCGTGACGGCCAGTGCCGCGAGGAGGCCGATCACGGCGATGACGCGCACGAGGCGGTCGATCTCCCGTTGCAGGGGGTGCGGTCGGTTTCGATCGTGCGCAGCGCCGTTCCGATCCAGCCCAATTCGGTGTTCGCCGCCGTGCCCTTGACCACGGCGATGGCCCGCCCTTTGACGACGAGGGTCCCCGAGAACACCCACGGTGTTCCGCCGCCGCCCGGTGCCCCCATCGGTGCGGACACGGACTCGGTGGCGAGAGCCGACTTGCGCACCGGCACGGATTCTCCGGTGAGGGCGGATTCGTCGACAGAGACGTTGACGCAGTCGACCAGCGCGGAATCGGCGGGAACCCGGTCGCCTTCGGCGAGCAGCACTGTGTCGCCGCGCACGACATCGCGTCCGGCGATGCGCACCTGGCTGCCGTCGCGGATGACGAGCGCGCGGGGATGTAAGGTCGCGAAGCGCAGCGAGGGCGTTCTCGGTCTTGCGTTCCTGGTAGATCGAGATGCCGATGACGATGACGACGAAGGACATCAGGATCGCGCCGTCCAGGGGCTCGGCGAGGAGGAAATTGACGGTTCCGGCGCCGAGGAGGAGCAGCAACATCGGCTGCCTGATGACGTCCCAGGCCTGATAGGGCAGGTTCCGGGGTTTCGCGGATGGGAGCTCGTTCGGGCCGTCGGCGGCGAGGTCGCCATCCTCCAGCGGAAGCAATTCCAGCGCAATGGCGGGTGACGGCGACCGGTCCGACAGGTCAGCGCGAAAAGATACCCCTGCCGCTCGCGAGGTCGATGGGTAGCGAGGTGTGCTCGTGGACGACCTTCCAGGTTCCGTCCTGGCGCTCGAGGCCGACCGTGATGCGGTTCGTCATCGAGCGCAGGGACTCCCCGGCCGCCGACGTCGCGGCATACGTCACGGCGGCGGACGCGAAGGCGACGTTGCTGCCGATGGAGGAGCGCACCTCGGCGAAGGTCACATCGACCAGCTCGGTGCCGAGAGAGCCGAACCACTCGGTCGCCATCGCCCGCCAGGCGGCGATGCCGACGTGCTCCCACCGGCCCCACGCGTCGAATACGTGCACGTCCTCGGCATAGATGTCGGCGAACGCGTCGACGTCCTTCGCGCGGACGGCGGCCGCATAGGCCTCAAGGGCCCGGGTGACCGGGGTGTGATCGGTGCTCATGTGTCTTCTCCGGTTCTCGTCAGGAAGTCGCCGGCTCCGTGCACCGGGAGGTGGAGCGGATGATCACCTGCGGGACGCCGGTCTCGTCCGTGACGGTGACCCGGTAGATCAGGAGTTGCTGGCCGACAAGTTTGAGCGCGATGTGGTCCCGGTTGTCCAGGGTCTTCTCGGTGACGCTCCAGCCCTTGCCCTCATAGTGCCGGGCGACGCTGTCGACCCAGGCATTGCGGTCGAAGTCGGGCCCGACGGTCAACGTGCGGGACACGGCAACCTCTTCGCCGCCGCTTCCGTCCGGGCAGTCGGAGCCCGCGCTCGCCTCCGAGGTGGACACGATGGTGCCCGCGGGAAGCGTCGCCGCGATCGAATCGACGTCGACGAGCACTTCCTCGATCACGCCGGCGCGGGTGGTCGGCCTGTCCGTGCGCATGTTCAGGCTGATGGTCACGACCACGAGCAGGATCATTGACACCGACACGGCCAACGCAATTGTCGGGCCGACCTTCCAGAACTTTCCCCTGGTCCCCATTCCCGCAGCCTATCCGCCGGGCTGCGGGCGCGGGCGAATACTTCCCAGAGAACGCCGAATCTGCGGGGCTACGATCTTCTGGTGCCTGACCCGTTGCCTTCCCTTCACATCGCGCTCGTCTGCCTGCACACCTCGCCGGGCGCGGAGCCGGGTTCGGGCGACGCCGGCGGCATGAACGTCGTAGTCCGCCAGCAGGCCGAGGCCCTGGCCGCGGCGGGCCACACCGTGGACATCCTGACCCGGCGCTCGTCGTTCGAACTGGCCGGCAATGTGCAGCTCACCCCGGGGGTCACCCTGCGGTACCTCGACGCCGGCCCGGCGGAACCCGTGGCGAAGGGCGACCACGAGGCGTTCATCGACGAGTTCCGGCTGCGGATGAGCGCCCTCGGCCCCTATGACATCTACCACTCCCACCACTGGTTCTCCGGGATGGCCGCCCTTCCCCTCGCCCGTCTCGGCGGGGTGCCCCATGTGCAGAGCTTCCACAGCATTGCGGCCGACGAGTCCACCCCGCTGTCCGCCGGGGAGCGCCCGGAATCACCCGGGCGGATGGCCGGAGAGGCCTGGCTCGCCCGCGAATCCGACGCCATCGTGGCGATCAGCGCGGCCGAGGCCGAAACCGTGGTGGTACGCCTCGGCGGCTCACCTGATCGAGTCGCCGTCGTGCCGCCGGGCGTCGACGGGAGCCTCTTCCGTCCGACCGCTCCGGAACCTGCCGCGGGCCGCGGCTATGCGGTCGTGGCCGCGCGCCTCCAGCCGTTGAAGGGCCTCGACCTGGCAATCGAGGCGATCGCAGCGGTCCCGGAAGCGGTGCGCCCCGAACTGGTCATCGCCGGGGACGCCTCGGGCGACTTCGACGGATACGTCGACGAACTCAAGGCGCTCGCGGCCCGGCATGGGATCGGAGCCGGAGTGCGCTTCGTCGGCCCGCAGTCCCGGGTCGCGCTGGCCGCGCTGCTGCGCGATGCTCGTGTGGTGCTCATCCCTTCCCACTCCGAGACCTTCGGCCTGGTCGCCCTCGAAGGCGCGGCGAGCGGCGTGCCCGTGGTCGCCGCGGCATCCGGCGGCCTCCGCGAGGCCGTCCTCCACGGCGACACCGGTGTGGTGCTCGAGTCGCGCGACCCCGCCGCCTGGGCCGGCGCCATCACCACGATCCTGTCGAACCCCGGCCTGGCCCGGCGCCTGGCCGTCGCGGGGCGCGAGCACGCGGAGGACCTGGACTGGCCCCGCTCGGCCAGAGGCCTGCTGGTCGTCTACCGTGCTCTCACCGGCCCCGGCGCGGACCACCACCAGCATCTCGCGATCGCGTGAATCTGAGCCTGGGCGGCCCCGTGCTCCTCGTGCACGCCCACCCCGACGACGAGGCGATCTCCACCGGTGCCCTGATCGCGGAACTGGTCGAGCGCGGCATCCGGGTGTCGCTGCTCACCGCCTCCCGCGGCGAACGCGGCGAGGTCGTTCCGGGGCCGCTCTCCGGCCTCGAGGGCACGGCCGAGCTGACCACGGCACGCGAACAGGAGTTGCAGCGGGCCACGACCGCGCTCGGGGTCTCCGACCGGTTCTGGCTCGGCGAGCCGCCCGCCCGGGCAGCCGGCCTGGCCCCGCGCCGCTACCGGGACTCCGGCATGACCTGGATCCGCCCCGGATTGGCCGGCCCCGCGGACGACGTCGACGACGACGCCCTCGCGATCGCGCCCCTGGCCGAGGTGGTGGCGGATATCGCGCCCCTCATCCTGGCGCTGCGGCCGGCGCTCGTCATCAGCTACGACAGCGGAGGAGGCTACGGGCACCCCGACCATGTGCGGATGCACGATGCCGCCCTCGCATCGTGCCGCGCCGTGGGCACGCCGTTCGCGGAGATCCTGCACGAGCCCGCCGATGACGGCGAATGGTTCGTTCTTGACCGGCACCTGCCCACGGTGACCGCCGCCCTCCGCTGTCACGCCAGCCAGCTCACCGTCGACGGTTCGCACATCGTGCACTCCGGCGGGCAGCGGGAGCCGATCACCACGTCGATCGGGTTGCGGCTCATTCGGGCATAGCCGGCATCGGAACCGGCGCCGAGATGAGGACAGGGCAGGTGGTCCTGGTCCGAAACGGATGCCGGCCACGGTGCGCGAAACCGCCGAAAGGGGGTTTGATGGAGGAATGACCAGCATTGACACAAACGCGGCACTCGTCATCATCGATGTGCAGCAGGGATTCGATGAGTCCGAGTGGGGCTCCACCACCAATCTCGGCTGCGAGGCCAACATCGACGCCCTCGCGACAGCCTGGATTTCGACCGGCCGGCCGATCGTCGTCGTGCGGCACGACAGCAAGACTGCGGGGTCGTCGCTGCATCCGGGGAAGCCGGGAAACGCGCTCAAACCGAGCATCGCGGCGCTCCCGGCCAGCCTGCTGGTGACCAAGAATGTGAACTCGGCCTTCATCGGCGACCCCGACCTGCACCAGTGGCTCGGGCGGCAGGGCATCCACCAGCTCGTGATCTGCGGCATCCAGACCAATATGTGCGTGGAGACCACCGCCCGGATGGGCGGCAACCTCGGCTACGACGTGATCGTTCCCCTGGACGCCACCCGCACCTTCGGCCTGGTCGAGCTGGCGCCGCGGAACGGGGCCCCGCTGTCGGCCACGGCCGACGAGGTCATGCGCATGACCGCCCTGAACCTGGCCGCCGGAGGGTTCGCCACGGTGACCAGCACCGCGGAGTTGCTCCCGCTGGTTTGATCTCCCTCGGGTCTGTCGAAATCACCCTGGACTTGTCCTCCACAAAACGGGTTTGATCAGCTTATCCACACCCAAGTGCGAGGTCCGGTTGTGCCCCGGGGAATGTCGGTGGCTGGTCGTAGTGTGCGGGTATGGCCATCCCGGTGAGCACCACCCAGCAGCAGCTCGGACG
>NZ_JADOVI010000031.1 GCF_015752155.1 Cryobacterium sp. MP_M3
GCGGTCGGGCTCAGAACAAGAAGTGGGCAGATCTCATGGCCACCAACGGGCAGTTCTACTGGCCGCCTATGGGCAGTTTGGCATGGCCGCTAACAACGGTCCAGACAGGAGGCCCTCTCGGAGAGGGAGAGACTGCGACCAAGTGAACTTCGCACCGATTGGCTGGACATCTTGACAAGAGTGGC
This sequence comes from Cryobacterium sp. MP_M3, assembly GCF_015752155.1. Taxonomy (GTDB): domain Bacteria; phylum Actinomycetota; class Actinomycetes; order Actinomycetales; family Microbacteriaceae; genus Cryobacterium. The sequence goes on from NZ_JADOVI010000031.1 coordinate 186, forward strand.
TGGTACGCGGTTCTCCATCCCCTCGTGTGTGCCAATCATTCAGATGCAGTCAAGGGGCCTTGGTCGTGTTGAAGTAGTCGATGGTCAGCCCGACGAGAAACACATACCTTGAACCGGTCGAGGCGGCGTCATTGAAAGATTGAGAGCCGAGAACGCCCTCGGATGAGATTGTGATTTCCCCACTGGATAACTATCTGGCTCGACTCCAATAAGTGAAGCATTGCTTGGATTTCGGGGGTCTATGGTCAGGTCATACGCTCCCGGACCAGATCCTCCGGGGCAGTCGCTCGCTGAGCTGGCGGCTTTGGCGTCCGCTACCTCTCGATTCCCCTACGTGGCAGGGTAACTCGCGTATTTCAGTCGCGCGCGATCGCGACGAGGCCACGCAGGGCGCTCTGAGCGCCGAGGCTGGGCAGCAGTGCGGCGCCGTCGAGGCCGTTCGCGGAGGGGAAGCGCAGGTTCACAGCGGGCCAGAACTCGCGCAGGTCCTTCTCGAAGCGACTCGCGATCTCGGGGGCGCGCAGCACCCCGCCGAGTCCGCTGATAACCGGGGCGGGGCCGGCGTCCTCGCCGACACGCCGTAGCCCCGTGCGCACCGAGTGCGCTAGTTCGGCGGCGGCGGCGTCGCAGATGCCCGCGGCGACGGCATCCGTCGCGGCGAGTGCGGTGACCGCGCGAGACCAGGATGCGATGCGGCTGACCCGGGAGGGATCGCCCTGCAACTCGAGGTAGACCGTCTCCAGATTCGGGAATTCCGCGCGGACGGCCTGCGTCAGGGCAGTCGCCTGGCCTCGCCCGTCGTAGTCGCGCATGACGGCGTCGAGGGCGGCGCGTCCAATCCAGTAACCGCTGCCTGCGTCGGCGATCAGGTAGCCCCAGCCGTCGATTCGTGCCACGTCCTGTGCGCCGACCGCGAGGGTCACAACGCCCGTGCCGACCGCGATCACGGCGCCGAGCGTGTCGCCGAGCGACCCGAGGTACGAGGTGATCGAGTCATGAGCGAGGAACACCTGCCGCACCCCGAATTCGCTACCGAGCCGACACAACTCTGCAGCGTCGGCGTCGGACTGGGTGAAGCCGGAAATGCCGGCGCTCACGGTGTCGATGGTGACATCGGCGGCACCGGCGACCCGAGCCATCACCTCCGACAGTTGCGGGACCAGGTGCCGGTCGGTGCGGATACCGTCGAAGTCGAACGTCTTCTCGCGGTTCTCGCGGTTCTCGCCGCTCCGCAGCAAAGCACGGATGCCGGTCTGTCCGGCGTCGATGGCGAGGTGGCGGGATGCGTCAGTCATGTGTTGCGGCGTCCTTGGAGTGATTCGTAACGGTGGGTGAGGAATGTTTCGGCTGGTTTGCTGTACACACAGTAGTCGTCATTGCCCGGCACCGAAGCGACGGGGACAGAGCGGCCGGCCAGTCCCAGAGCATGAACTCAAACGTCCACTCACGGGTGCCCGCCGCGTCAACCATGTCCTTGTATTAGCCCAGCTGCTCTACACCGGATGATGTGCCGGGCAGCGCTCACCTGTTGGACTTGTCCGGCGAGCCGGTACGGCTCTGACAGCCGGCATCGCGGAGGATGACCGGTTTATCGAAGTGCTGGGCGACGCGGCCGATCCTGTCGAGCTCGGCCGGAAAGGAACCAGCCCGGTAATACCCTCTAGACCCGACCACGTCCACGTCCACGGTATCTGACCTGCTGCGGAGTGCAGACTTTTTGAACGAGTGGCCGCAGTCGTCCTCACGGGTAGTCTGAAATCACGGTGTGCGAAGCCCGCCGGTAAGTCACGGAGGTTCGGGTGCGTTCGGGAACGAATCTTCTCGCCCTGGCCGGCTACAACCGGGCCGTTATCCTCGACGTCATCCGTCGATCGAGCGAGGGAATCAGCCGGGTCGAGGTGGCCCAGCGAACGGGCCTGTCCGCGCAGACAGCGTCGAACGTCTGCCGCAGGCTCCTGGACGACGGATACATCTGCGAGACGGGGACGATCATTTCCGGGGTGGGCAAGCCGCGGCGAATCCTGCAGCTCAATCCGAGCGGATGTTTTGCCGTCGGTATCCACCTGGACCCCTCGGTCATCAGCGTGGTCCTCATCGACCTGGCCGGCACCGTTGTCGTTCACCGCAACATCGAGACTCCTGGCGACACGACCGTCGAGGAGAACCTCGATCAGATCGTGGCGACCGTTGAGAACATCGTCATCGAGTCAAAAGTGAATGAATCCCGAATCTCGGGAATCGGCTTCGCAGCCCCCGGACCGATCGAAACCGCCACAGGTGCCCTCATGAACCCGCCCCTTCTGGTCAACTGGGACCGCATGCCGATTCGCGACGTACTCAGCTCACGATTGGGCCGCCCGGTACTGCTTGAGAAGGATGTGACGGCCGCGGCAGTCGCCGAGACCTGGACCGGCAAGCCTGGCGGCAGCTTCCTGTTCTTCTACTACGGCACCGGCGTCGGCATCGGTATTGCCCTGCAGAATGAGGTCGTCCGCGGATCGAGCGGCAATGCCGGCGATGCGGGAGGCCTTGTCGTCGGTGCGAGCGAACCGAGCGCCGCGGGTCGTGGCCGCCGGCGCCTTGGCGAAGCGACGTCGCCCCGGGACGTCGTCAACCGGGCGATCGAACGGGGCATACTCGAAGCGCCAGGCGTGGCACTGTCGAACGTAGCGGTCCGCCGGCTATTCTCCGCGTTGGCGCTGCTGGCTAGCGAAGGCCACGCTGGAGCGGTCGAGATGCTCGATGAGATCGCGGTCGACATTGCCGAGGGATTGGTCTCTGTGATCAACGTCCTTGACGTCGAGCGCATCGTCTTCGGCGGACCGTTTTGGGCACCGGTTTCGGCGATGCTGCTGGCACGGATTCCGCACTTGGTGTCTCGGTCCCAATTCCTTGCCGTTCCCCACGTCATCACGTTCGACGAAGCGACCGCGGGAGAGGATGTCGCAGCGACGGGAGCAGCCTGTCTCGTGCTCGACGACGCACTGGCACCCGATTCAGCGATGCTTCTCCTCAACCACCAGCCAACCTGACGATTTATCGCAGTCGGGGCACAAATGTCTTGCGCTTTAATTACTAAAACGGATATAGTAATCGTGCGGACGAGGTCGAACAGCGCCTTCGTCGTGAATGAATCAAAGGAGAATCATGAAACGTCTCTTGGCAACTCTGGCCATTGGCGCGATGGCGGCTACCGCCCTCGCGGGCTGCGCGCAATCGGCAGCAGACAGCGGGCATCGGAGCATCAAGGTCGCTTACCAGAAGTTCGGGACCTTCACCCAGATGGACGCCCAGATGAAGGCTGTGAAAGCGCAATACGAGGCCGCAAACCCTCAGGTCACTGTCGACCTGGTCTCGATCCAGGCCTCTGAGAACGACTACTACACCAAGCTGTCGCTGATGAATCGATCCGCGGCCACGGCCCCTGATGTGCTCTATGAAGACACCTCTCTCATCCAGTCCGACGCCGATGCCGGGTACCTCGCGCCCCTCGACGATTACGCGTCCAAGTGGGGCGACTGGAGCCAGTTCCCCGACAACGCCAAGAAGGCCGGATCAGGGAGTGACGGCAAGCTTTACGGAATTTCGATGGGCACTGACACGCGTGCGCTCTGGTACAACAAGGACCTACTGAAGAGAGCCGGTGTGACGGTTCCCTGGGAGCCCAAGAACTGGAAGGACATCGTCGACGCCGCCGAGAAGATCAAGGCCGCCGAGCCGGGTGTCATACCGATTAATATCTATTCCGGCAAAGGGCTGGGTGAGGCCTCGGTCATGCAGGGTCTCGAAATGCTCCTCTACGGCACGGATAACACCCTGTTCGATACCGAGGCGAACAAGTGGATCACCGGCTCGAAGGGATTCATTGACTCGCTCGGCATGATCAAGGACGTCTACCAAGGCGGTCTCGCCCCCACGCCGCAGGAGGCCCTCGACCCCAACTTCGGTACCACGCTCACCTCGGATTTGGTTCCGAACGGCAAGGTCGCCATCTTCCTCGATGGGTCCTGGCAGTCCGGTACCTGGCTCGCTTCAGGGGCTTTGTCGTGGCCGGAGTGGACGACCGCGCTCGGTCAGGCTCCGATGCCCACCCAGAACGGGCAGAAGCCGGGAACGACCAGCATGTCCGGCGGCTGGACGCTCGCGATGGGCTCGAAATCCCAGAACAAGGATGACGCGTGGAACTTCATCCAGCTGGCGTTGAACCAGAAGAACTCGAAGGCGTACGCCATCGCGGCCAGCCAGATCCCGGTGCGGGACGATGTCTCGAAAGACCCCGAGTTTATTGCGTCGAATCCCACCGCAGAATTCTTCGCAGGCCTCGTAGCGGTCACCCACTTCCGCCCCGCCAACTCGAACTACAGCCAGGTCTCGAATCTCATCCAAGTGGCCATGGAATCCGTCATGACCGGGCAGCAGTCCCCGGCAGAGGCAGCCAAGGCTTATGACGCGGGCCTCAAGGACGCCGTTGGCGCCGACCTGGTCATGCCGGCCAAGTAGGCGGACCGCAACCTCATGTCACCGTCACAACTACTTGTGACCCGCCCGCGGGGGCGCACCGTGCGTCCCCGCGCCTCCGGGTTTGGCCGATCCGCCCTGCGATCGACACCACTCGTCCCCGCGCTCATCCTCCTGGCCCTCTTCCTGCTTGCTCCTATCGTGTCCTCGTTCTACGGTTCGTTCACCGACTCGGCGCTCACCGGAGGCGCCGCACAGGGTTCCACGTTCATCGGACTCAAAAACTACGCCAAACTCTTCTCAAACCCCGACTTCTACAAGTCGATCTGGCTGACCATCCTGTTTCTGGTCGGCTCCGCTATCGTCGGCCAGAACGTGCTCGGGTTGGGTCTCGCCTTGCTCATGCAAACGAGCAATCGAATCATCCGTTCGGTTGTCGGCACGCTCGTCGTGAGTTCGTGGGTCCTGCCGGAAATCGTTGCGGCGTTCGCCGCCTACGCCTTCTTCCACAACAAGGGAACGCTCAACGCCATGCTCGGGAGCGTCGGGATCACCGGTCCGGACTGGCTGTATGCGCTGCCGATGATCGCCATCATCCTCGCGAACGTGTGGCGGGGCACAGCCTTCTCCATGCTGGTGTACACCGCGGCACTGAGCGACGTTCCACAGGACGTCAATGAATCCGCCGAAATGGACGGTGCCGGTGGCGTCAAGCGGCTCGTCTACATCACTCTTCCGATCATCCGCCAGACCATCAGCACCAACCTCATGCTCACGACCCTGCAAACACTGTCGGCCTTCACGATCATCTACGTCATGACGGGCGGCGGCCCTGGAACCAACAGCTCGACCCTGCCCGTGCTCGCGTACCAGGAGGCCTTCAAGTTCTCTCAGCTGGGCCTCGGCACCGCGATCGCGACGATCCTCCTCCTCATCGGGGCGGTGTTCTCCGTGATCTATATTCGCGCGCTGAAGCCGGGGGTCGACTGATGTCGGACATGACTTCGCCGAGCCGTCGCATCCTGCGTCGCGTCTCCAACGGCGTCCTACTCCTAATCGGGTTAAGTTTCGCCCTTCCACTGCTGTGGCTGGTGCTGGCCGCGTTCGACAGTTCCGCGTCTCTCACGCTCAAGCTGCCCGAACATTGGACGCTCGACAACTTCAGCACGGTACTGACACCCGAGCAGACCTTCATCCCCATCCTCAACAGCATTATCCTGTCCGGCGGGTGCGCGATCATCACGGTCGTCGTCGCGGTCCTCGCCGCCTATCCGCTCTCGCGCTACAAGATGCGCGTGAACAAGCCGTTCCTCTACGGAATTCTCTTTGGAACAGGATTGCCGATCACAGCCATGATGGTGCCGGTCTACAGCCTCTTTGTCGCCTTCAACCTCATCGATTCGGTTCCGGGAGTCATCCTCTTCATGGCGGCGACGAGCCTTCCGATCGCAATCTGGATGATGAAGAACTTCATGGACTCGGTGCCGATCGTTCTCGAAGAGGCCGCCTGGATCGATGGCGCCTCGATGCTGACGACACTCACCCGTGTGGTCGTTCCGCTCATGCGGCCCGGCATCGCCGTGGTGTTCATCTTCGTCTTCGTGGGCTCCTGGGGAAACTTCTTCGTTCCCTTCGTGCTCCTCCTCAGCCCGGAGCTCCAACCCGCCGCCGTCACGATTTACGCGTTCTTCGGCCAATACGGCGCCGTCGTCTACGGCCAACTCGCGGCGTTCTCGCTGGTCTATTCCGTACCGGTGCTCGCCCTCTACGTCTTCACCTCACGTGTCCTCGGTGGCTCGTCGGCCCTCGCCGGCGCCGTCAAGGGCTGACACGACCTCCCCAGGATTGAAGGAATCATATGCACGCCAATACCGAGCTCGTTCGCGCCAGGATCACCCGCTTTGCGGGGGAAAAGATCGCCGCCGCGGTTTACCGGGATTCACACCCGCTCACGGTTGAAGCCTGGGAGGTCCCCGATGAACCGGTCCCTTTCGGAGTCGCGGTCGCGGAGACCTTCACCCCATTCGCCGTCGGTCGGCCTTGGGGTAAACCGTGGGGGACCACGTGGTTCCACGTCACCGGGAGCGTTCCCGCTTCTTGGGCGACGGAAGGCTTACGAGTCGAGATGGTCGTCGATCTCGGCTTCACGACCGGTCAATCGGGGTTCCAGGCTGAGGGGCTCGTCTACGCGCCTGACGGTCGCATAATCAAGGCGATCGAGCCCTTCAACACCCACGTTCCTATCGGGTCCGCATCCCGGATCGACCTGTACATCGAAGCGGCGTCGAATCCGGATGTTTCGGGCGGCGGCTTCATGAATCCCACCCCCTTGGGTGACAAGTCCACTGCGGGGCGGGAACCGATCTACACCCTCCGGCGGATCGAGGTGGCAGCGCTCGACGAGCAGGTCTGGCAGCTCGGTCGTGAGTTCGCCGCCCTCGACGGGCTGATGCGCGAACTACCGCAGGACCTGCCGCGCACGGCGGAGATCCAGCGAGCACTGGAACAGGCCGTCGACGCGATGGACCCAGACGACGTGGCTGGCACCGCGGTCGACGGGCGGGCGGCGATCGCGGGAGTCCTGGCCAAACCTGCCTCTGCGAGTGCGCATCGGGTCACCGCCATCGGCCACGCCCACATCGATTCGGCGTGGCTATGGCCGGTCCGTGAAACGATCCGCAAGTGCGCGCGATCCTTCTCGAACGTCCTCGAGCTTATGGACGAGTACCCCGAATTCAAATTCGCGTGTTCCTCGGCCCAGCAGTACGCGTGGATCAAGGAGTTCTACCCCGAGCTGTTCGAGCGGATCAGGGTGCGCGTGGCTGAGGGCCGCTTTATCCCGGTCGGCGGGATGTGGGTCGAGTCCGACACAAACCTGGTCTCCGGCGAGGCGATGGCACGGCAATTCGTGGCCGGCAAGGGTTTTTTCCTACGAGAATTCGGCGTCGACCCCCAGGAAGCATGGCTGCCGGACTCCTTCGGGTACTCCGCAGCCCTGCCGCAGATCGTCGCCGCAGCCGGCTGCAAATACTTCCTCACCCAAAAGATCTCCTGGAACGAGACCAACGTATTCCCGCACCACACCTTCCTCTGGGAAGGAATTGACGGAACCCGGGTGCTCACCCATTTCCCGCCCGTCAACACTTACAACTCCGACCTTTCCGCCCGCGAGCTCGCGACTGCCGAACGCAACTACTCCGAGAAAGGCGCTGCCAACTCGTCCCTGGTGCCGTTCGGCTGGGGCGACGGCGGCGGCGGCCCCACCAGGGAGATGCTCGCAGCGGCCGGCATCACGGCGTCACTCGAAGGCTCGCCGACGGTCGAAATTGACTCGCCGCAACGCTTCTTCGAGCAGGCCGCGCTCGAATACGCCAACCCGCCCGTGTGGTCGGGCGAGCTGTATCTCGAGTTCCACCGCGGGACGTACACCTCTCAGGCGCGGACGAAGCGTGGCAACAGGCGGAGCGAACGCCTGCTGCGCGAGGCCGAATTGTGGGCCTCGACCGCCGCTGTGCGCGCCGGTGCTGAATACCCGTACGAGCAGCTCGAGACACTGTGGCACACGGTCCTGCTCCAGCAGTTCCACGACATCCTGCCCGGCACCTCGATCGCCTGGGTGTACCGGGAGGCCGAGGCCGAGTACGCTCGCGTTGAACGCGAACTCGACGATCTGGTGGCAGCATCCGTTGCAGCCCTACCCGGAAAAGCAGATGCCCACACCGTGTTCAACGCCGGACCGTTCGAGGTGGACGGGGTCGCCCCGCTCTCAGCGGGCATCCCGGAAGCGACCGGAATCGCTCGCCTGCGCCGGCTGGACCAGGGTTACGCCCTCGAAAACGAGTTCGTCAGGTTTGACCTCGACGCGTCCGGCCGAATCAGTTCGGCCGTGGACCTCGCCTCTGGACGGGACGCGATCGCACCCGGTGAACTCGCCGGCGAACTGCAACTCTTCCGTGACACCCCGAACCAGTGGGAGGCGTGGGACCTCGACGTGCACTATCGGCGCCACGGCGAAGCCATCGACCAGGTCGATCTCGTCGAGGTCACCTCGAACGAGCCCGGACTTGTGGCCGTCCGTGTCGACCGTTCCTTCGGCTCCTCGAGCGTCAGCCAGCTGTTTTCCCTCACCGGGTCCGGCAGGAGCCTTGTGATGACGACGACCGTCGACTGGCACGAACGGCAGAAGCTGTTGAAACTTTCCTTCCCCCTCGACGTACGCGCCGAGCGGGCGGCGTCGGAGGTGGCATTTGGGCACGTATACAGGTCGACCCACGAGAACACCTCATGGGATGCGGCTCGCTTTGAGACGAGCGCGCACCGGTGGGTGCACGTGGGGGAGCCCGGCTTCGGGGTAGGGATCGCCAACGACGCAAGCTACGGACACGACATCACCCGGCAGACCCGCGAGGGTGGCGGGACGACAACACTCGTGCGCCAGTCGCTGCTTCGCGCGCCGCTGTTCCCCGACCCGGAAGCAGACCAGGGCCGCCACGAGTTCCACAGTTCCCTCGCGGTTGGAGCGGACGTAGCAGCAACGGTGCGAGAAGGTTACCGGCTTAACATCCCGATCCGGGAGGTTTCCGCTCCCATCGTCGAACCCGTCGTCGTCGTGGACAACCCCGCCATCGTAATTGAAGCGGTCAAGCTCGCCGAGGACCGTTCCGGCGACCTCGTCGTACGATGCTATGAGTCCTTGGGAACCCGTGCCCAAGCCCAGATCTCCCTGGGATTCCCTGTCGCGCGGATCACCGAAACTGACCTACTCGAACGTGACCTGGAGGTGTCCGCCGGATTGGTTTCCGCGAATGACCAGTGCGCCACGCTCGTGCTCAGGCCGTTCCAGCTGGTGACTCTGCGTATCCGGCGCTCCTAACACACTGAACGCGGCCCGTGATGACCCGGAAGTACCGAGTCAGGACGGGCCGCGTCGATGTTGGCGAGCGTTCTCCCGGGAGCTACTTGACGGGTTTGGTGACCGTTTTCATCTGCATGGCCGCTTCGGTCGGCGCGAGCAGGCCTCCGTTGGTGAACACACCAGTCTTGGGGTCTGAGTAGTAACGGAACGGAAACGTGGGCTAAGGATTCTGGCTGGTCAGGGGTTCGAGAACTGCCAGCCCTCGGCGTCGACGCTGAGCAGGGGAAAGATCAACATGTTGACCAGGAGCCCGATCACGACGCCGGAGCTGACTTGCTCAAGGTATCCGATCGAGTACGCGTCGACGTAGGGGGCCACCCCCGATGAGCACGAACAGGGCGGTAACCGGAACGAATTCGCGGTTAACGCCGAACCACCCGGTGGCAACGATCAACTCAACCTGACACGTAGGGCCCCACCGGATAGCTAGGTGTGTAGTGCGATCACAGAAAGGGCAGAGAGTCGACGGTATTCGATCGATTCTTCCAGATCCGCGCGCAGGTCGGGCCTTCCGCGAACGCCACCACGGCCATCGTCACGAACCAACGAGTGGGTCGCCGCGTGAGGACCTCGTTCGCATCTGTGATTGCTTGGAAAGCGTACTTAAACTATACTTTTCAAGTATGAGTATTATTGTTGAACCGATCCTTGAGGAACTGGCAGCTGGTCAGTGGGGTCTATTCACGACGGCTCAGGCGCGGGCGCGGGGTGTGAGTCGCGCCAATCTCTCGCATCGGGAACGAGACGGGCGTCTTGAGCGTCTCGCTCAGGGCGTGTACCGCCTCGGGGGAGTGCCGGTCGCTCCTCTGGACGATCTGCGCGCCGCCTGGATGTCCACCGACCCAATCATGCTGGCGTGGGAGCGAGTCAGCACCCCACAGGTCGTGGTGGGCGGGGCCGCAGCGACAGCCGTGCATGAGTGCGGGGACATCAATCCGGTCCCGTACCGTCTGATTACCCGTAGGCGACGCCAGACTCAACGAACCGACATTGCCTACAGTCGGCGCCTGCTAGATTCCCGCGACGTTGTGGTTGTCGGGGGGCTCCCGGTGACGAGCATCGAACGCACGATCGCTGATCTCGTCGACGAAATCGGCGACCTATCCCTGGTCGGAGACGTGATGGCCGACGCGACCCGAGGGGAACGAGCAGTCGACTTCGAACGCCTCGGCCTTCTGCTCGACCCGTACGCGGCACGATACGGCCACCCTCGAGGCGACGGATCGGCGCTGCTGGAACAACTCCGCCGGAGCGCGGGAATCGACGATGTCGCCGCCGCCCGCGCTCTCGTTCAGCGGCCGGCTATCGGCGCCGCCCTGGCGGAAATCGTCAGCCGGGAAGTCGCGGAACAGCTGAGAACCATCGTCGCCCGCCTCCAGACCCAACTGCCCGGGGACGCCGATCTGCCCGACATCGAGCGGATGTTCACACCGGCGCTCACGAAGCAGAATCACCTGGTCTCCGAAATCGCGGACACCGTGCTCGCGCCCGCCGTTCACCGTCATCGAGAGCAAATGGACCAGCCCACGGAAACCATTGCAGCGCAGCTATCGACGCCCACCCGAAGCCACAGAACCGTCCAGCAAAAGGGGGAAGAACAATGATCGCTAACGAGCCCTACCCGGATGGACGTGCCGTGCTGTCCGCGATCACGGAGAAGGCCCGCGCAGCACACCGGAGCGGCGTCGGCTCTTCGGTCCAGAGCCTCGTCGAACTGGCTATTTTCGATCGCTTCCTCTGCCGGGTGTTCTCTCAGGGCGGTTGCCCCTTTGCGCTGAAGGGAGGCACGAGCATGCTCGCCCGGCTTCCCCACTCGCGAAGCACGACAGATGTGGACCTCGAGACGGCCGGCCTGAGCATCGATGCCGCCATCGCGCAGCTGGCGTCGGCCGTCAGCATCGACCTCGGCGATCATTTCGAGTTTCGCTATGTCAGTCACCGCGACACCGGCGGACCCAACCAGCCGGAACTCCACGCAGCGGCCATCACGTTCAGCGTCACCGTTCGAGGCGCCGGCACCCGGAACCCCCTCAGAGTCGACCTGGCCATCCACAACCGCACCCCCGCCGCACCACTGGACATCATCACTCCAGCATTCAGACTCGACATGTCACGTCTGGGGCCGGCCGTGGCATATCAGGCGATCGCGGTCGAGGACCAGATCGCCGACAAGGTGTGCGCGACCCTATCGACCTACGGCGGCCAGGCCTCGACCCGATCCAAAGACCTCGTCGATCTGGCCATCCTCACCAAAACGATGCGCATCGACGCACGCCAACTCCGCATCAGCGTCCACACCGAAGCGCACCACCGACACCTGCCCCCGTTCACAACGCTCCAGGTGCCACGTGCCATGACCGACGGATACCGCAAAGTCGCCAAGACCGTCCCCCTCCTGAGCGACTTTCTCAACCCGGGAGATGCCATCTCCTCAATCAACGCGATGCTGAAGCCAGCCCTCAGCGCCGAGATCGAGGACGGCCATTGGGACCCGGCGCAACAGCAGTGGGTCCGCCCGAGCTGACCGGTTCGAGACCCGCGACGGAGCCAGACAGGGTGCGCAGCAGGGTCAGTCGCGGAGCTGGCTTTCCTTCTGCGGGAGCGCCGGCCTCATCAGCCGAACGCCACAAAGGAACGAGCCGCCGCGAGCACAGCGGGGCCCGCAGTCTCAAGCTCCTGCTCCCGCAGGACTCGCGCCGGCGAGACGTCATGCAGTTCCGGGTTCATGCCCTGGAACCAACTCGCGACGGTCGACGCCGATTCGCGGTCCATCAGCATCGCCATCACATATGGCGAGTAGCGCTTGGTGGTAGCGGTAGTCCGGCGAGTTGGTAGCGCGTTTCCGGGAACACGGTAGCGCTGGCGGGCGGCGCTCTGCTGTGCTGTGGAAGGACGACGCATTCGGCGTTGTCCTTTCATTGTTAAGGGCGGGTTCATGGCGGACTATCGGAAAATCTTGGGGCTGTTGCTGGAGGGGCGCAGTTACCGCGAAGTCGTCGAGATTGCGGGGTGCTCGCATCGCGACGTGGCCCGGGTTCGGCAGGAGGTCCAGGACCGGGGTCTGACCTCGATGGTCGCGATCACCGACCTTGATCTCGCGAAGTGGTTCCCGGATGGGCGCCGGAAGGTCTCGGAGGAGTACGTCCAGCCCGACCTGGCGCGGGTGCTGGCGTCGATGAAAGCGAACCGGCACTTCACTTTACTGTTGGCCTGGCGCCGATACGTCGACGCCAAAGACGCGGGCAAGAAGTACGGGTACTCGCAGTTCTGCGCCCTGTTCACCGACTACCTCCGCAGCCACGATCTGGTGGCGGTACTGCGCCATGAGCCGGGCCGGGCGATGCTGGTGGACTGGGCCGGCGACACGATGGATGTCGTCGACACCATCACCGGCGAGGTGGTCCGGGCAATCTTGTTCGTCGCAGTGCTGCCATTTTCGGGGCTGCTGTTCTGCCGCGCCTACGCAGACATGAAGTCCCCTGCCTGGCTAGGAGCGCGCTGATTAATCTGGCGTATTAAGGCGCGCCTCTGCATGGATTTGTGGGCGTGGTTAAGACTTGGTTCATGCAGGGACATGATGAT
>NZ_JADOVI010000032.1 GCF_015752155.1 Cryobacterium sp. MP_M3
GTGAAACGCCTACGTGCTGCGGCCATGCTGATCTCTACTTTCAGTGAACCCTCATTTTAAGAGGGCCCACTGTCCGAGATATCCGCGGCAGCTCAGTCGGGCTCGCCACTGGGTTGCGAGTTATTGTCCACCGAGTCGACCGTGTTAAGGGGGAAAACGTTCCAACCGGTTCTGCCCGGCACGTCGGAGCTGGGGACCAAGATGACCTCCGTCCCGTCGTCGCCGCATGTGGTGACCCACGGTGTGGCGTTCGGATCACCGACTGTCGTGAGTGGTTTTCCATCTTGGTCGAAGAGCTGCACGCCGGTGAGAGGTTGACCGTCTGAGTCATAGGCGAACACGTTGAAGACCTCGTTGCCGTCGAGCAGCAGACCTGGTGGAACGTAGTCCTCCACGTATTGGTCGGCCGCACTATTCCACGGTGTGGCGAGCACAAGAAGAAATGGCAGCGCGATGATCGAGCAGACACTGATCAGTGTCCTAAACGGTGGCAGCCAGGACCAGGGCAGCCATCGTCCCCGTCCCCATTGCACGCTGACGGTGACGAATAGCAGGAGCAGAACCCACTCAACGCCATTCGACGGCAAAGTACTGGCAATGCTGTTGCCGATAACTAGAGCCGTAATGACCTTGTAGAGGGCCCAGCCCCGCAGCACCCACCAGAACGGTCGGAGTGAGATGAAGAAGTCCAGGGTGTGCGAGCCGATCACAGTCGATCGTGCCTTACGGGCGAGGTTCGATCGCTGTGCGCTGGCCCAGGTGCGAAGTTTGTTGGCGGTCCAGGCCGACGGGAGCCGCGGCTTTCCCCTGACTGGTAGCCCGGCCGCGGCCCGCAACTCGTCGGCGTAGCCGACAGCATCGCCCGGATCGAAACCTTGCGCATCGAGATCCTCGGCTTGCTCGGTCAAATCCGCTTCAAGTCCGTCCGTGAGCTCTTCGACATCTTCACTGGGAAGGTCGCTGAGCGCGGCGCGCACGGCAGCGGCAAAATCACGAATGGCCAGGGTGGGTGAGGTGGTCGTGCTCATGACTTGTCCCCAATCGTGCGGATGGTAGCGGTGGGCTGGTGCTGTTCTGTAAGGAGGAGTGACAGTGTGTTGGCGAACCGAGTCCAGCTGGCTCGTTGTTCGGCAAGCATGGTCCGTCCCTCAGTGTTGATTCCGTAGTACTTGCGGTGCGGGCCGCCATCGGAGGGCACGACATAGGTTGACAATGCACCCGCGGTATAGAGGCGCCGAAGGGTTCCATAAACCGAGGCGTCTCCCACCTCTTTGAGGCCGGCAGCGCGCAGGCGCCGCACAATGTCGTAGCCGTAGCCGTCTTCTTCCTGAATCACGGCGAGCACCGCGACGTCGAGCACTCCTTTGAGCAGCTGCGTGGTGTCCATGTATCTCCTTCAACGCATCACACAGTACTACGCGGTACGCGGTAGTCATTCCGGCGCCACGCCGGATGGTGGCACTGAACAGGCACTTTCGAAGTTGTCTGCACAAATTTCCATACTCGCCTGCACAGCTCGGTCCTCGCCAGGTCAAGCTAGCCCGCGAGATGTATGAGGAGATGGACGCCGACGGCAGGTGGGCCGTCACCGTCCAGCACATCGCCGAGGAGTTTTGAGGCTCTCGCCCCGTGATCTACCGGCACTTGGCCACACTCTGAGTCCCGGCTGTCTGCTGCGGGCATGGGCGGCGGACCTCCATTAGCGTTGAGGGATGAGCTCCATCGTCCCGTCTGACTACGCTGCCACGCTTGAGAGCATCAAGCGGCTCGTGCATGAGGCGCGCTACATGGCCCAGCGCCGGGTGAATACCGAACTGCTCAGGCTTTATTGGCAGATCGGAGCGGCGATTATCGAGCGACAGAAGACGGCCGCGTGGGGCAGTAAGGTTTTGGTCCAGCTTTCCGCGGATCTGCGTGCAGAGTTCCCGACCGCGAAGGGGTTCTCGCCGGCGAACCTCAGGTACATGCGCCGGTTCGCCGAGGCGTGGCCCGAACACGACTCAATTCGCCAACGACCCGTTGGCGAATTGCCCTGGGGCCATGTCATCGAGCTGCTTGACAAGCTCGACGATCCCGAACTGCGCGAGTGGTACAGCGCCAAGGACATCGCGCAGGGCTGGAGCCGTCCGGTGTTGGCTCACCAGATCACCACCCATCTGCACCTGCGCGAGGGCGCAGCTCCGTCCAACTTCCTGCACGCTCTCGAACAAAGCGACTCAGAGCTCGCTCAGCAGATCACTAAGGATCCGTTCACGCTCGAATTCCTTGCGATCGATGGGGATGCCGTTGAGCGAGAGCTGGAGGACCGACTCGTTGAGCGCATCATCGACACACTCCGCGAGCTCGGCCCCGGGTTTGCGTTCGTGGGACGCCAAGTCCACTTCGATGTCGACGGCGATGACTTCTTCGCCGATTTGCTGTTCTTTCACGTCGATCAACTCCGGTATGTGGTCATTGAGCTGAAGACTACGAAATTCGATCCGCGCGACGCCGGCCAACTTGGCTTCTATGTCGCCCTCGTTGAGGATCGGCTGCGGAAGCCGCAGCACCAGCCCACGGTGGGAATGCTCCTGGTCGCTGACAAAAACGAGTCCGTGGTCCGGTACGCACTCGCCGGCACCACCCAGCCGATCGCTGTCTCCCGTTACGAGCTCTCGCCCGCTGAACAGGCCGCGCTTCCCGCCGAGGACGCTCTCACCCGCGCGGTCGCCCTCGAGCTCGATGACCACTCCCAGAGCCGGGTGAACCCCTCCGACTAGGCCGCGACCTGCGCCACCTCGCCACGACCCTCCATGAACTCACCAAACGGGTCAGCGGGCTTCAGTCCCTCACCGGGGAAATGACGGCGTACGACATCAGCGGTAAAACGACGACGCTGTCGTTCAAAGCCGGAGCTGATGTGGTCCACGATTGGAAGCGCTTCGCTCAGATCGTAGATGGGAGGACCAACGCAGCAATCCGGTCCTGGGATAACGCCGCGATGCCTGGCACGAGCCAGTAGGCTCCGGTCCATGGGGATCCTCCAATCGCTCTTCGGCCGCAAAACGTCCGCACCGCCACCGCTCACCCCGAAGCTGGCACCGCACATCACGATCACGAGGACCTCTCGTGACGAGAGCGTCGTCGAGACCTTCACCGTGGAGGAGCTCAAAGCTCGCGTCGCTGAGAACGATGCCGCGCGCGCCTTGGAGCCGCCGGAGCCGAAGGTGCGCTCCACCGTTAAGAAGAAGGTTGTCGACGTATCGAAGCTCAAGGTACTGGACCTTCGCTCGATACCGGCTACGAAGTATCGCATCGTCGGCTCCGCCTATTCGGCGACCCAGGACGGGCTCTATGCACACGGTGGGAATGAGTACCTACTGATCCGCGAACCGCGAAACAAGCACGACGCGAACGCAGTGGCTGTTTACGGCAAAGGTCGCCGGGTCGGCTATGCGACTCGGGCCAAAGCGAAGATGCTCGCTCCGATACTCGATCCACTCCCGTATACCGCATTCCTCGTCGCCGGAACTGGGATGGCCGATTCAGTCCAGATGCAAGTCGGGATCCCTGCCGCCGCCGCACTACAGAAGTTCGTCAAGGCGTTGCCTGTCTGATAATCGACAGGCGAAATGGCTGTCGCGGGAGCCGGCGTCGGCAATCGCCTCGGTGACCGTGCCGGCGCGTATGGGCGATCACCTCAGCAAGCGGCAGGCCGCTAGAGTTCGAGCATGAGACAACTCGGGGGATTTCTTGTAATCGGCGTGTTGCTTTTGAGCGGGTGTGCAGCATCGACGGATGCCGCAGTGCCGTCAGCTCCAGCTCCAGCTTCAGCGCCAGCGCCGACACAAGAGGCTGTGGGCAGCTACACAGAGATATCAACGCTCAGGGACGGGATCGCATACGTGCGCTCCCTCAGCGCCGACACGCCGAATCTCGCGGCTGAAGTGGGCGGTACTGCACGCACCGTGGGTGACCTCGCAGTGACGGCAGATCTGCCGTGGGATGTGAACAATTCCGTGGGATCGGGTCTCGTGAGCTTGAATGCTGCTGTGCTCAACGATCCCTCTAGTGCCGTGGCTCAGCTCAGTGAGTTGAATCTGATCATGGACAAAATTGAGGCCGCGATATAGCCCACCTCAAAAGGCAGGACTGGGGAATTTCGCTGGGCGCCGTCATAGGTAAGGACATGGTCTTTGAGACCCAGCCAGAGTTCCTTCGATTGATTGCACTTCCCGGCTTGTGGGGCGGCATTTGTGTAGGCGAAGGTGTCGATGTTGGCCACCAGCGCCTCGGTTCTGGGTTCACGCCGACGCGATCATGGACCGCATCGTGAACAACACCATCTGGGTCGAGACCGGCGGCCACAACATGCGAGAACACACCGCCGGTCAGGTCGCGGCACAAGGCTCGCGCGGTCGGGCGCCCAGTGGCCCCCGACAGTGCAACAGCGCGACAGCCTGGCACCCGGTGGCAATATCGGTGGCCCCCGAAGGCAATATTGACTGGCACCCAAACCCGCAAATACTCATCCGACAGGGAAGCGTACGAACGCGGTTACCCTGACCGCAGCACGTAGCGATCGCTAGTCAGCTGCGCGGCCTGCCTCGGCAATCTGCTGGAGGGAATCTGGGCCGTACGGGAAACCCTCATTGGAGTCGCCCCAGACTTCTTGAATCGCCTCTGATTGGAAGTACGGCCGAGCTTCTTCGTACCAGGGTGTTTGTAGGCGTCGGAACAGATCGACATAGGCGTCCATGTCGAGAATGCGGGCTGAGTTCCCATGGTTTTTGATGGGCCCGTAGCTCAACCAAGACGTCAGCGATGCTTGGCCTTTCTGGCCAACAAAATGGGCCACTTCCAAGCTCTGCATGCGCCGGTCGAGGTCGCAGTGCTTTCCCTTATGAACAATTTTGAAACCGTCCTTACGGAGCGATTCATCTGAGTTCCAAACCACCAAGCCCTTTGTGGCGTCTTCGATGGCGTCTCCGCAGGTGTCGCAAATCCAGGTTGTTAGTGGCTCCATCGTCTACCCCTTTTGCTGGTCACGGCCCAAACGGACCAAGACGTCGAGCCTAACCGTGCGGCTCATTTTCAAGGGCTCTGCGCGCCGTGCGCGCGTAGCGCTCCTGCAGCACCGACAAAGCCTCGCCGAGCTGCAGATCAGGCGAGGCTTTTGTTAGAACTTGTCGATGCAACGCGACGAAATGCATGCCGCGGAGACGATCACCATGCCGGCACCCTCAGGGCTCGATCATGATCTGCGCGCGCGTACCCGTGGGAATGGTCACGACAACGGTTCCGCCCGGCTGACGCACGACCGTCACGTCAGTTCCACCAGTCACAACGGCGGACTCGTTTTCCGACAGCGCGGGGTAGTCCTTCAAATCAACGCTGCGGACGCCGGCAAAGTGGTCCAGCAGGTGACTGGCCATACGGCCGCCGAAGTCTTGGTCGATGCGTGACACCAGGTGGGGATAGTCGTCCAGGTACGCTTCGAGGTCGTAGCGACGGGTGTTCCGCGACTCTCCTTGCTTCCACGGTCCGCCCGGGATCGGGCAGCCGACAAGCCATTCTGCGGGGTCGACCGCGACATTGCTGCTGAACATCGAAGCGAATGCGTCGCTGGGCTTTTCTTCGTTGCCAGGGACGTAATCGAAAATGGTCTTTCCTTCGGGAGTCACGACGATTGTGTTGACAAGGAACGCGGAGATGATGATGTCATCCCACGTTCCCACGAGGTAGTCGAGATATCCGGTGGCCGTTGCGGTCGACATGGGTGGCCACTGCCCACGCGTCAGTCCTTCGAGACGGAAGGAATTGCCGGCGGCGGAACCGGCCCGCAGGTCCTCGACCAGATTGGGGTAGCTGTGCTTCAAGTGGGTGACGATCATATTTTCCCCTCGGGTAGAGAGCCAACATATCGTTAAGATCGCATCTCTTTCAAGTAATGAATTGAGAAAATGCAAACGATCGTTTCCGGCACGTCTCCGCACGTGCGCTTCGACGAGCGCCGCAAACGACGCGCGTATCGGAACCTCGTTTCGGGCGGAGCGGTTTCGGTCCCTAATTTCGCTCTCGGATCGCTGAATCGAGTGCGCTCATGAGCTGTGAGACTCGCGAGCTACCCAGCGGTGCGGCTGGATACCGACGCAGTACCGCGGGTAAGGGTTCAGTGGCCCGCTCAGAGAGCAGGCGAACGCTGTCGTTGTCCGTGGTGCTCGTTCTCAGCTCGGCCACTCGTGCAACGCATGCGGCGGCTCGGAGTATGTGCTGCGATGCTTTCGGGATCGGATGCAGATATGCGGCTGCGGCGGCGTCACCGCAGGCAAGTGCCGCGAGCTGGGCAGTCTCCGCGGAGACGCCCTTGGCTGCTCGGTGCGAAGCGAAAGCGGCCGTTCGTTGCAGGTTCGACCGTGCAGCACCATCTGCAAACAAGCGCGCCGCACGGCCGCGTGTCGTCTGGCGCGACGGCCTCGAACTCGTGAAGTAGTTCCTGAGCGCAGTCGGCGGCGAGCCTGACGACGGCTCGTAGCTCATCCATCGTCAGATCAAAGTCTCCGGCTCCCATCTGTCCATTGTCCCGTGTGCTTGTGTGTGACTGTTGGCGCTCCTTGGCGGTGTTTTATGATCGCTATTTGGCGTCGTCGCTTGTCAGGGTCTGGCCATCAGATTGATCTGGGAGTAGCCCCAGGGCGCGCGCTCGGCGGTAGAAGGTCGCTCGGGACATTCCGAGGTCGAGCGCGACCTGGGCCGCTGTCTCTCCGCCTTCGATGAGTCGGCGGGCGTTGCGAATTTGGCTGTCGGTGATGATCCGTGGGCGACCGCCCAGATCCTTGCCGGCCGCGCGGCGTTTGGCGATGGAGTCGACAACACGCTCTCGCTTGATTTCGTGTTCCATCTGCCCGAGCGCCGCCATGATCGTGAAGAGCATGGACCCCATCGGTGTCGCGGTGTCGACGTCGCCGCCGCCCAGGTTCAGCACGCGGAGGCCGGCACCGCGGCCGCGGAGCTCCTTGGCGAAGTCGAGCATGTTCTGCGTCGATCGACCCAGCCGGTCCAGAGTCGTGATGACGAGCGTGTCGCCATCCTCGAGAGCGTCCAGCGCGCGATCGAAGTGAGGCCGTGTTGCTCTAGCGCCAGAGACCCCCTGGTCGACATACAGGTCGTCGCGCCGGACACCTGCGGCCAGGATGTCGGCCTGTTGCCGGTCGGTGGATTGCTGGCGCGTTGATACGCGCGCGTAGCCGATCAGCTTCGTCACTCTGCTCCTGGGTGTTTCATAACTAACGGTGAGTACCGCCATCCAACCAGTAGGTTATGCGACGTAGTTATGCGAATTGCCGCGCCCCAAGATTCCGGTCAATTCCGGCGATCTGCAAAGGCGAAAAACGGGAGTCGTGAGACGCCTTATATCCCTAGGGTTACGAGGCGTCTCAGCAAGGATGTAGCCCTTAGCCTTAGGGGGCGTCATCGAAGACGTTCTCGATCGTGCAGCTGAATGTTCGTGCAATGTGAAAGGCGAGCGGGAGCGAGGGGTCGAATCGGCCGCGCTCGATCGAGATGACCGTCTGCCTTGACACGCCGAGTGCGGTGGCCAGGTCGGCCTGGGTCCATCCGCGCTCCAGTCGTCGCTCGGCGACGCTGTTCTTCACCGCGTGGCCCGGTGGCGAATGATCGCGTATCTAAGCCCGACATCAACGGCGCTGAGACCAATCAATGCAAGGAGGGCCGGCAGCGCCTCGATGACCGGACCGGCGAACATGAGAAGGACTGAACCGACGATCGTCGTGACCATCACGTCGAGGAACGCACCAGCTGATGCCTGCCGCATCCAGGTTAGTTCGACGCTCTCCTCGCCGTGCGCGTCGCGCCTGATCGTGTTCTCGGAAACAAATATCCGCATGCCCAGCGATACAGAGGGGTACAGCGCGCAAAGTGCGCAGATGGCGGCTGCAATCCAGAAGTGTTCGGGGTTCGATGCCCCAACAGCAAGCGACAGCGCTATCGTCACGACCGCCCCGAACACCGCGCCGAGGACATAGTGAGAAGTCGGTGCGCGCGGCGGTCCCGTGGCATCAGTGTTCGCGTTCATACCTGACCGTTCGGCTGCTCGGCCATCGGGCGAGCTGAGCGCGTCACGTTGTGAGAGCGTCGCGCCAGCCAAATACACACGACGGCGGATAGCGCCACCATAGTCATGGGAACCAGCATCCGCGCTCCATTTCCTTCATCGTCCCGAACGATTATGCCGCCGATCCCGCCGCTGAGTGCGAGCGGGGCAAGAATGAAGAGGTTGTTGACCCCGTGCGTCAGGATGCCCGCCTCGAGTCCACCGGTTCCCCAGGTAGCCACGGACGCGGACACCCCGAACACAACGTAGTAGGCCATCTGCCACGGATCGGCGTTCGCGTGGGCGACGGCGAAGATGACGGCCGCGAAGCCGGTCGAGACGATGAGTGCGACCCGCCCATCTCGGAACCATGAGCTGATTGATCTTTGAACGAGACCGCGCATGGCGTACTCCTCACCGGCAGCTTGCAGTGGCGTGGTGATGAGAACGATAAGTAGGATCAATACCGAGTTCCCATCAAGGCGCAGCGGGCCCACCGGAGCGATGAAAAACGTGAACGCAATGTAGACCGCATACAGCGGAACGAGAACCACCGCAAGGCGCCCGAACCATCGCCATCGAAACCTACCTTCGACGGACGACAGCCATCGAGGGCGAACCCCGAACAATTGCCACTGCAGAAGCATCGCGATCGGCAACTGTGCGGCGAGGCTGAGGTTGAACGCGAGCAGGGAGATCGGCGTGATCGCAGCCGCCGCGCCCTGCGGCTTATTGCCCAGTCCCTCATCGAGCAGCGCCGCGGCCACCGTGATCGCCGTGGACACCACCAAGAACGCCACGACCAAGAGGACAATCGCGAGCACGCCCCGCCACCGCCCCGAGCCGGTCCACAGGGCGTGGTCGTAGGCGACAGATGACGTGGATGTAAAGCTCACTTGACTCATAGAGAAAGTAAAGCACACTTGACGTCAGCGTGCCACTCGGAACATGTCCGTGCGCCGTCTACTTTCCACCCGTGGCCGGAATCGTTGAGGCGGTGACGTATGAGGCCTGGTCGGAGAGCGCCCACACGACAATGTCCGCGATCTCCGCCGGGTCAGCTACCCTCCCCATCGGAGCGCAGGCGGCGACACGGTCCGTGCGCTGGGGGTCGCCTGCCGAGGCGTGTATCTGCGTATTGGTCGTCGCGGGCGCCACGTTGACGACCCGGATACCGAGTGGCGCGAGCTCCCGGCCCAGTCCACGGGTGAATGTTTCCACAGCCGCTTTTGAGGGGGCGTATCCGACCTACTCACCCGGTGCCCCCGTAGCGGCAGCAGTGGATCCCACATTCACGATCACCCCAGGGGTGTCCGAGGGAACCCACCGGCTGGTTGCTGCGCGACTGTAGGCGGCCAACCCGAAGACGTTGACGTCGAAGACGGCTCGCATCTCTGCATCGGTCGAGGCGGAGAACGGCCCGAGGCGACCGGTGACTCCCGCGTTGTTCACCAGTTGGGTCACCGGTCCCAACCGCGCCTCCGCGGTAGCGAACACCTCGTCGACCAGCTCTGGATCGGCGACATCGGACCGAATCGCCAGGGCGCGATCCGCTCGTCGGGTCAACAGCTGTGCGGCGTCCGTGTCCCGCAGATACGTGAACGTCACGCGGTGCCCGTCATCGAGGAGGCGGCGCACGATGGCCGCACCGATACCTCGGGAACCCCCCCGTGACCAGCACATGCTGAAGAGCCGCCCGGTTGCTCTCGCGGGGCGAATCCGGGACCGCACGCATCATCGCCGCGGCGACACTGTCGGATCGACCCCGAGCTCGAGGAGTCCGTCGACTGCACGCCGGCCTCGCGCGTACGGCTCCGACGAGTTGAACAGGAGTGAGGCGAAGTTCGCGCCATAGAGGATGCTGGTCAGTTCGAATGCGAGCTGGTCCGCGTCGAGGCGCGGAGCCAGTTCGCCGCGATCGATCGCGTCCTGCGCACTCTCGGCAAGGAACTCCTGCCACGCGGTGACGGCGTCGGCGACCGCGTCGCGGACCGGCCCATCTTGTGACCCAAGCTCTGCACTCGCTGCAGCGAAAAAGCACCCGCCCGCGAAGACCCGTTGCTCGCTGTACTCGATCCAGGCCTCGATTAGGGCGCGCAGTCGCCTCAGACCTCTCCGCTCTGCGAGGCCGCGTGAAACGACGCGATCGCGGAAGGTGTCGGCGGCAGCCGCCACAGTCGCCAGCTGCAGTTGCTCCTTGGAGCCGAAGAGTGCGACTACACCGCCCTTGCTCACCGACGCCTTGGTTGCCAAGCCCCCGATCGAGAGACCCTCAAGTCCCTGAAGGGAGGCCATGTCGACCGCGACGGACAGAATCGCGCGCCGCGAGGCATCGCCGCGCGCCCGCCGCCCATCCACGACCATCCACCGATCCTCGCTGCTCGTTGCGTTCAGTGTTGACATCACCTTACAATACAAACGATCGTATTGTTAGTTGGGAATCATGAGTACTTCAGAAGCCGTGCTGTCGGCACTTGGGCGCTTTCCGGGGCCGCTATCCGTCGAGCTTGCGTACCGGGTGTTCGGCCGTGTTGGCCGGTCGGCGTCGGTGCACTCTCGTGATTCGGCTGTGCACAACGCAGCATCCGTTTCCGCGCTGCGAATCGGCGGCGAGCGGGTCTCGTCGTACGCCTGGGGCTCGGGACCTGAGGTGGTCCTGTTGGTGCACGGCTGGCACAGTCGGGCGTCGGCTCTGTCCGCACTGGTCTCCACACTTGAGCGTCCCGAGCGGACGGTCATCGCGTTCGACGCCCCCGCAAACGGCGCCTCGAGCGGCCGCAAGGTCACGGCGCTCGACTACGCGGACGTCATTGACGCGTTCTTTCAGCAGCACGGTCCGTTCGAGGTGATAGTTGCACACTCCTTCGGAACGCTGGCGACCTTCCTGGCGGTCAATCAGGGTGTGCGCACGTCGAGCATCGTGTCGATCGCGGGAGTGCACAGCGGAGAGCGGTTGGTCGATGCCTTCGCGTCGCAGGTCGGGCTCGCACCTAGCATGGTGCCACGACTGAAGGATCGCCTCGCGGGTGGCCCCTTCCGCCGCTTACCCGACCCGTGGCACGCGCTCGTATCAGAGCTCCACTGGCCCGCTGCCGAGATTCCGCTGCTCGTGGTCTGCGACGACGGCGACCGCGTGGTCGATCCAAGCGAGTCGGCGCGCATCGTCCAGGCGCATCGTGGACGGCTGGTCGCGATGACTACACAAGGACTGGGTCACAGCCGCATCCTCCGTGATCCGAGGGTGCTCGCGGCGGTCAGCGAGTTCGTCGGCGACCCGGTGACGGTGGAAAGGAGACTCCGATGACAGTGGGCTTCATCGGCATCGGCGTGATGGGTCAGCCCATGGCGCTCAATCTGCTTCGGGCAGGCGTGGACCTGACGGCGTGGAACCGGACAGTCGGGCGATGTACTCCACTCGCCGAACTCGGGGCGACGATCGCTGCGAGCCCGACCGAGGTCTACGCCGCCGCCGGCACGATCATCTTGATGATGATCGATGAGGCCTCGACGGATCTCGTCCTCGGTCGGGGGAGCGAGAGTTTCGCCCAGAACGTGCGGAGCCGCGTGATCGTGCTAATGGGAACCATGTCTCCCGACTATTCGCGACGGCTCGAGGCTGATGTCGTCGGTGCGGGCGGTCGCTATGTGGAAGCACCGGTGTCGGGTTCTCGTGTCCCGGCCGAACGTGGGCAGCTAGTAGCAATGGTGGCGGGCGAAGACCCGGATGCCGTGCGAGAAGTACAACGACTACTGGAGCCGATGTGTGCGAGCACCGTCGTCTGCGGCGTGGTCCCGGGCGCACTAATCATGAAGCTAGCGGTCAACCTTTACATGATCGGCATGGTCACGGCACTCCCTACGTGTCAGGGTGAGTTGAGGCCAGTAGCTCAGAGCAATTCCGCCGTTTGACGTAGGGCGAGAATCAGGAAGTCCCACCATGTCCAGCTCA
>NZ_JADOVI010000033.1 GCF_015752155.1 Cryobacterium sp. MP_M3
GAGGCCCCGGGCGACCTGCCCGGGGTCGCTACCACCTCGTCAGAACTGCGCTACCGCCTGCCTGGACTGGCGCTACCACCAAGCGCTACTCGCCATCGGGACTCGAGGCTGCTGCAGAACTCGCGTCGGTCGAGTTGCGCAGTCAGATTCTGAGCTACGCGATTGACCCATATGCGAACACTCCGCAAAAAACAACCGAAAGAATGAAGGTTCAGACTCGCTGCGCGAGTCTCGGCGTGGATTTAAGCGTGTTGTGAACGCTGGGTTGCCCGGCAGCGCCTACTGAGGGCCCTCAGAAGCTGCCCACGTTGCCACAACGGAATCGTACATCGCTTCGAGCTTTTCTGTCTGAATGCAAATGTCGAAGTCTTCCTCCACGCGTTTGCGTGCCCCTGCGCCCAGCCGAATTCGGAGTAGATCGTCGGTCAAGACACGGGAAAGTGCCCTTGATAGTGCGGCAACGTCACCTTCCTCGACGAGGATGCCGGTCTCTCCGTGTGAGATCGCCTCGCTGACACCACCATGCCGGTATGCGACCGTAGGCATGGCGTGAGCTCCTGCCTCGAGGAAAACCATTCCCAGCCCTTCTGCATCACCGTTTCGCGCCGTACGGGAAGGTCCACAGAACAAAAGGCCGCCTGCCATGACGGCGCTGACAGCTGCTGGACTCAGCGCACCATGAAAACGTGTGTTCAATCCAAGCACTCGTGCAATGGATTCCGCCTCTGTTCTCAGCGGGCCGTCACCAACCAGATCGATCCTTGTCTGCCTCAGGCCACCTTCAAGCATGCCGACGGCGCTGAGGAGGTCGAGGATCCCCTTCTTCTCACTGAATCGACCCACAAACACAATTCCAGACTTCTTCATGATCGCTGGAGAACGATCAATTGGAATCCCGATGTGGTGGACCACCGTTTTTCCTGGGTCGGCACCGAGAAGAATTGCCCTATCCCTAATGAACTCTGACACCGCAATGATCCTCGACGAGTACTTGAAGAGACTTCGGAGCCTGCGACGATACAGCCACGCGCGGACAGACTTGCCCCCTGGGAAGTTGGTCACGTCGTATCCGTGAACCGTTACGACAAGCGGTTTCCCCGCTCGTCTGCTTGCGGGCACAATTTGCGTTGCGTCCGGCCCGAAATGGGCATGGATCAAACGTACGGACGGCTCTTCCAGCCACTGCGAAAGTCGACTGTTGCGTCGAGTCAGTTTGAACGCTTTGCGCGCCAAGGAGCCTCGCAACGTGCGCGCAAAAATGACCCGATCCGCTTCCCTAGCCAACGGCGAGGGAATCGCTTGGAGCCCGCTACAGTCAGGTTTCCACGACTTCAGCGCATCCGACTGGTTGCGGATGAATGTTTCCGACCCGGGAAGCCAGTCATCTCTCCAAATAACCACCCGACCATGGTTCTTTATGACGTTCACAACTTCCTCCTAACTATGCGCAGGAGCACCGCCGAGAGCCTAACAACGTCGCCGACATTGACAAGGTACAAGGCGCCGGGCCGAATTCCAAAGTAGTGCCAGATGAAGAACACATTGAGGTTCGCTGCGATGGCGCTTCCGGCCAATGTGCAGATTGCAGCACCAACGGCGCCAAGAGCAGGAGCTAGTGCAAAGAGAAGCAGAATGTTCACGAGCGCGGCGATCGCAAGAGATGCACTTCTCAATCCAGGTCTGCCCCGCGCGATCAATCCCGCTCCCGCAACTGACCCAGGAACCCCGGCAACCGCCGCGAGAACCAGAATGGCTGTGACCGGCAAGGCTGGCGAAAATGCACGGCCGAAAAGAAACGGAAGCCACCACCACATAGTCGCAACAACGAACCCGCCGAACATTAGCGACACCAGGAACGAGACTCTTGAGCTGGTGCCTAGTCGACTGTCATCAGAACTACTTGAATCCGCAGAGAGCGTCACGTCTCTCACCGCGTTGTTCGCGAGCAGGGCTGATTCGGCAATACTCACCGCGACCACGTAGTAGCCAAGCTCACGGACTCCCGCGAGCGGCGTCATGAGAACTTGATCCAGACGACTGAGCAGAACCCCGGAAAGAGACCCGACCCACAGCAGCGAACCGAAGCCCAAGAGTTGACCGCTCAACCGCAGATGGCCGATCCTCTCAGGCCCCCGGATGGTCCGCAATCTGACATAGGCGACACCTCCAATAATTGGACTCAGGGCAACAATGAGAGTTGCGGTCCCGACGTTAAGGTACCCGACTCCAGCCAACAACACCGTTGCAGCTAGTCGTGCAGCTGCGGACACGAGTTTTTCCGAATTCACAAGCCCCCACGCATGCTGCCCGGCCGCGGCGCCCCGCAATGCACCTATCAGGAGCGTGGGTGTAATCGCGAGTGCTGCGGAGGCAGTAAGTTCACGAACACCAGCCGCCCCCCCACTGAAGACCGGGGCCAGGAATACAGCGATCGCCGTCGAGACAGCCCCGCTGACGAACAGGAGAAAGGACGCGTTCGCAGTGACAAGGCGCGACATCTGAGGTCGCCGCGCAGTGAACACCGTCACCGCATCAGGTAGGCCGACGGTGGCCAGGGCCGTCATAAGGAGCAATGGCGCTGTCGCTGCGCCAACTTCGCCTCGCCCGTTTACCCCGAGGACTTGGGCGAGGATGGGCGCCGTAGCGAAAACGGCGATCGGCGCTAGAAGGTTACTAAGAGCGGTCAATGCCATGTTTCGCCCGACATTGCCGGCGACCCTAGTGCTGGGCCGTGTTGACGGTCTTGGCGATGTCACGTTACGGAATCTCTGTCGCGCCTACCCTTTGAATCATCGAACGTGCCCCGTCGCGATGTAAGGTACGTTTCCCAGGATTCGAGCGCGCTCTCGCGCCAGCGCAACGCGGCAACGTGTGCGTCCGCGCGACCGTTCCCCAGCGCATATTCGATTGCACGCCACCAGGCCGACGCAAGCCCTGATGAGTCATTGACCAGCAGTCGACTAGTCATCCCAAAGATGTCAGCGAGGCTTGTCCCCCCGGGCCCAACGACAGGCGTTCCACGTTCGATGCACCGGATGCCTATACCGCTCTGATAAAAGCGACGATAGGGAATGAGGACAATGTCCGATGAGTCGATGAGTGCGTCCAGTTCCGCTTCGGGTACAAAGTCGCTCACGACCGACCAGCCCTTAATCGCGGGCCAGCCACGGCCCACAATCTCAAGTTTCGCGTCCTCGGTCCCAGCGAATTCTCCAAGAGCACGGAGGGCAGACACATCTCTGTCCTGTTTAAATTGTCCCAACACCCGCACGATCGGTTGGCGCTCGCCCCTTGCCGCACTCTTTCGAGCGAAAGAACGGAGGATCGGGTGAGGGAGGATAACAGCCTTTCCGGACAAACTCCGTGAGCGAAGATCCTCCATCGCCGCACGGCTATGCACAATAACGGACGCACCTGGCGCCGCCAAACCGGCGAACCAACGGCTCATCGACCCGTAACCAACGGCCCGAACAAGCGGACGCGTGTCATGCATGACGACTGCAAAATTCGTTCCGACTACCAGACGAATCAGGACGAAGTCGAAGTAACCAAACACCGGCCAGAGCACCACGATCAGCGCGTGTTTGTGTCTCCTGAGTCGGAGCAAGGTCAGCAAATACGCACCGGCCCAAGACAACTTGCCGCTGCCCGACACGGAGGGCTCAAGAAATCCTTCGACTTCGACCGTCTCATGTGTAGCCGTCGAGCGAAGTACGTCCTCTAGTTCCGTCGCGTAATGTTTGAGCGCGCCTCCCAATGGGTTTAGAAGGACAACGCGATCGAACTCATTCAATCTTCTGCCTGCCAGCTTTCCGCTCGTTGATCCAGTGATTTGCTATCACTCGGCCTTCAGTCAGGGGTAGCGATGCGCGAACCACGGCTGGGTCAAGGGGATGCAATAGCGCTCGTATCAAGGCAGGACCGAGATGCTTCCTTGCATCTGATCCAGACACCACGATGTGGCCGTGTTCAATGAGCCAAGTCGCGAGACCGGTCTCATCAGTAGTGACTACCGTCAACCCTTTCAATAGGCCCTCATGTATCGGCAGACCGATTTGTTCACGCCACCGGCCGCTTCGCACGGACGGGAGTACCAAGCATCGCGCCGACGCGACCACGTCCTGTGCCTCCTCGTGGTCAAGGTGCCCAAGATACTCCCGAGACGTCGGGGATTCGGCACACCATTCCACTACGGGCGCTCTATCCGGACCATCCCCGACAATGAGCAAACTCACATTTGCTACGGCCGCCTCGACTTCAGGCCAGGCAGCCATCAGTTCGTAGATTCCCTTGCGGCGCTCAATCCGTGCCACCACAACAACTTGCAGGCAGGTACGCCGGGCGGTGTGTGCATCGTCTGTATCAACCAGCTGCGGCAGATTGTCGATGACTCGGCTCGGAACGCGGGAAACGAAAGGCAGCGAGTGGTAAACAATCCTCGAGCCCTCGCTCGCAAAAGCTATGCGTGTGTAGGCGAGGGATACGTAGGCGCCAAGTATCCAACGAAAGAGTACAACAGTGAGCGGCGACCCACGCCGCACACCAAACATCAGAGAATGGAGGTCATTGTTCTCCATTGCATATGACACAACGTCCCGCCGAGCAAACGGCCGAGAGAGCTTCCAGACGAGCACCATGCACACATGCTTTGCAAGAAGTCGTACCCAAAGGGGCTCTTGAATTTCAAGCGTTTCAGCCTTTGAACAAGCCAGGATGCGCACAAGTTCGGTGAACTTGACCTGGTGTAGATTGCTCGGCAGTTCAGCGGAAACCAGATCGTACTTTCTCTGAAAGAAGTAGGTGGCGGCGGGCGTCATCCGTTCCAGTGAAGCGACGTGATAGTTCCGGAGTTCCGGAATGACACGGATGCGCCCGACTACTCGCTGGCTTGTGGTTGAGGACTGAACGTTTCGACCACCGCCCCAAATCCCATGCAGAAAAAGATTTCGCAGCGGATTCCTCAATATGCACCGCTAGGTCGAAGTATTGCGCGCACGGTTCGGTACAGGATTATGACGTCACCGATCAACGACCAGTTCTCGACATAGTAGAGGTCGAGGCGGATGCTGTCTTCCCAGGAAAGATCCGAGCGGCCACTTACCTGCCAGAGGCCGGTGATGCCGGGTTTGACCAGCAGCCGGCGCTCGGCCCAGCCGTCGTATTTCTCGACCTCGGCGGCCAGGGGCGGGCGTGGTCCGACCAAGGACATGTGACCGAGGAAAACGTTGACGAGTTGCGGGAGTTCGTCAAGGCTGTAGCGCCGCGTGAAACTTCCCATCTTGGTGACCCGCGGATCGCTCTTCAGTTTGAAAAGCACACCGTTTCCGTCGGATTCGTCGAGCAGGCCGGGAAGCTGTTCTTCGGCATCCGTCACCATCGATCGAAACTTGATCATGAGGAATCCGTTGCCGTTGAGACCCACGCGCTTCTGCAGGAAGAAGGCCGGGCCCGGGCTGTCCAGCCGGATGGCGATCGTGAGCCAGAGGAAGACCGGGCTCAGCAACAGCAGGCCCACGCCCGAGAAGATGAGGTCGAAAGTGCGCTTGGCCGCGTGCCGGCTGCCTTCGAAAGCGGGGAAGTCCACCTGGATCAGCGGGAGGCCGGAGACGGGCCGGGCATGGATGCGCGGGCCGGCGATGTCGGTGAGCGCCGGGGCCATGATCAGGTCCACCTTGCGTGACTGCAGCTCCCAGCCCAGTTCGCGCAAACGGCGTGGGCCGAAGTTGTCGGCCCCGGTGAAGATCACGGTGTCGGCCTGGAAATTGTCGATAGCGGTGAGCACGTTATTGAATCCGGCGACGACGGGAACGCCGTCGACGAGGTCCGTGGCGACATTTCCGTTTTCGGTCACCGCGCCGACGAGGTGCAGGCCGGCGGCACCGTCGCGGCGGATGCCGACGGCAACGTGGATGCTCTTCACGCGCTCGCCCACGATCAACGCGCGGTGCAAGTAGCTGGTCTCCTTGCGCCGGGCGATCAGCCACTGGCGCCAGATCCACCGGCCGGCGAGAAGTGCGATCACGCCGATCGGGAACGCGGTCAGGAAGTAGCCTCTGCCGAGTTCGGACCGGGAGAGGAAAAGCACGATCGCGGTGAGGCCGAATAGCCGAATGCTGGCCTCGAGAATGCGCTTGTATTCGACGCTGCCCGAGCCCGTGGTGCGGTTGTCGCGGGTCGCGTAGAAGCCGAGCGCGAGCATCCATCCGACAACGAGAGCAACCGAGATGCCGGTGTACCCCAGGACGAACTCCGGCAAGTCCTGTGCTGACACTTGAAGTTCAGCCCTGCGGGTGCGAAACCAGAGCAGCTCGCTGCCGAAGACCGAGACCAGGAGAATGAGCAGGTCGGTGGAGAAGAGCCGGCGCGCGTAGTCGCGCTGCCAGGCGTGGGTGCCCCGGGCTAGCGCCATGACGCACCACCATCGGTGGACTGGCCGAAAGCGTCGCCGGCCCAGAGCCAGAGGGTGCCGTCGGCGGAGGCGGAGATCGCGGTCTCCCCCGGGTTGACGGTGGCGGGCAGGCAGGCGCGCGGCGTGGCGTCGAGGGTGCCGACCGTGGACAGCTTCACCACGGACACCCCGGCGCAGCCCGACGGGTTGACCACTGCCACGTCGTAGCCGAGCGAGGTGGCCGTGAGGTTCGCCGCCCCGACAACCGCCGCCGGAGCCGACCAGGTCGCGCCCGAATCTCCCGTAGTGATGAGGGAACCGTCGGTGCACAGCACCGCAGCGCTCGTGTCGTCCGTGGCGGCAAGTGCGGCCACGGCCGTGCACGGTGCCGGCTGGTCGCCGGCAGGGCTGTGCACGACGGCGGTCATCGCCGGGTCGACGAACCAGGTTGCCGCGACCCGGTCGGGGTAGGCCTTCCAGGCGTCACCGGCGACGAAGGTCGACACCAGCTGGGGCGCGCAGTCTGCCACATCGAGGGTGACGAGGGAGGTCTCGTTCTTGTCGGCGACGTTGATGGCGAGGATGGACGAGGCATCCGTGGCGGCCGAGGCGTCAAAACTGTCCCAGGTGGCACCGGAATCCGTGGTCAGCTCGGGCGCCGCTTTCGTGGCCGGGCAGGCGCCTGTCGATGCGCGCCAGGCCGTGGACGTGTTCAGGGCTGCCATGATGCGGGTTGGGGTGACTGTTGACGCGGCCTCACCAGGCTTGGTCTCGACGGGCTCGGCCGCGGCAGGCGTGCTCTCGACTGGATCGACCGCTGACGGCTCGACCACCGAGGGCTCGGCGACCGTGCCCGCACCGGCGGCCGGCTTCGTCGCGGTGAGCGCGAACGCGACCAGGCCTACGTCGAACAGCACGAACACGGCCAGGCCGCCGATCAGCCATCGACGGCGGGCAACGTTATTGCGGTTCTTGCGGCCGGTGGACTTCTTTACCCCCATGTTGGCCACTCCTAGGCCCGAACAACTCTTGCTGAGCTTCTGAAGAGTGACACGACGTTGTTCACTGCGGGTACGAGCTGGCGAGCGGACTCGGCGTAGACCTCGTCGCTGCGACGGTAGGGGTCGACCACGTCATCGTCGTCGGGCGAGTCGGGAGGGCCGACGGCGCCGCGCTGAGAGGAGGCGAACCCCACCAGGGTGGAGAACCGGCCGACGATGTCGTCGAGGGGAAGCTCGGCAGCCTCGTCGAGGTCGGTGTCGGTGAAGCCGTCGACCAGGCGTGAGAATTCACGGATGGTGAAGGTGTAGCGGATGGCGCGGGGCACCATTTCGACAATGGCGCGTCGGTGTTCCCTGGACATGGCGAACACGAGGTTCGCGTCGGAGATCTGCTCAGCGGTGAGCACCCGGGCCTGGTGCCCGGTCGGGTCGCCGCCGAAGTGCCGGGAGAGGTCGGCGGCCTCGGGGGGCATGGCCTGCCCGGTGAGCCCGATCGTTCCGGCACTGCCGACGGTCACCTCCGGCCACTCGGCCAGGCCGACCCGCAGCAGCTGTTCGGCCAACGGGGAGCGGCAGATGTTGCCCGAACACACCGTGAGGATTGTGAAGCGTCCCACTACGCGGTTCTCCGGCGAGGCTTGCCGAAGCCGCGGCGACCAGCGGAAACCGATTCCGCTTCCGCCTTGTCTTCGATGTAAGCGGTGCCGTAGCTGTACTGGCCGTAACCGTAGGAATCGGGGCCCTTGGTGGGAAGCATGGTGATGACCATGCCCACGAGGCGGCTGCCTGCACGCTCGAGTGCCTTGACGGCGCTGGAGAGCTCGTTGCGCTTGGTGCGACCGGAGGCGACCACCATGATGGCGCCGCCGCAGAGCTTGCTCAGCACGGCGGCATCCGTGACCAGTAGAAGCGGCGGGGCGTCGATGAGCACAATGTCGAACTCTTCGGTGAGCGCGCGGAGCATGCGCGCCATGGCGGCGGAACCGAGCAGCTCGCTCGGGTTCGGGGGCACGCGGCCGCTGGGCAGCACGAACAGTTTGTTCTTGCCCCACTTCTGCAGCACGTCGGCCAGTTCGGCGCGGCCGATGAGCACGTCGGTGAGGCCGACGCCGCCTTCGATGCCCATGTACTCGGCGACGCGGGGGAGGCGGAGGTCGCCGTCGACGAGTGCCACGCGGGCGCCGGTCTCGGCGAGGGCGATGGCGAGGTTTGCGGTGGTCGTGCTCTTGCCCTCACCGGGGATGGAGCTGGTCACCACGAAGCTGCGCGGGCCGCCCTCGATGTTGACGAACTGCAGGTTGGTGCGCAGGCTGCGGAAGGACTCGGCACGGGGGTTCTTCGGGTCGGAGTGCACGACCAGGGGACGCAGGCGCGCGTCGGGGTCGTTGGTAATGCCACCGAGCATGGGCGCGTCGCTGACCAGCTCGATGTCGTGCAGGCTGTGGATGCGGGTGTCGAGCACGCTGCGGAGAACCGCAAGGCCGATGCCGAGAGCCAGGCCTACAAGCAGGCCGAGGGCGATGTTGAGCGGAACGTTGGGGCTGGCGGGCTTCTCCGGAACGAGTGCCGGCTGGATCGTGGCGATCTTGACCGGGCTCACGGCCTCGCCATCGGGCTTCTCGAGCTGGTCGACGACGATCTTGGCGAAGTTCTGGCCGACCGAATTGGCGATCTTCGCGGCAAGCACCGGGTCGGCATTCGTCACGGTCACGTCGATCAGCACGGTGTTGAGGGGCGACGAGGACTCGACCATATCGGCGAGGTCGGCCGCGGTCAGGTCGAGGTTCAGGTCCTTGATGACCTTGTCGAGCACGATGGCACTGTTGACCACGTCCACGTAGGAGGTGACGGCCTGGCGGGCGAAGCTCGTGCCCTGGAGGAGGTCGGTGGTCGCGGCACCGGCTGCGGCCTGGACCGACACGTAGAGCTGGGTGCTGGCGACGTACTTCGGAGTGGTCACGATGGCGGCGCCGGCCGCCCCGGCGATGCCGACGAGGGTGAGAGCGAGTATCAGGATCCAACTTTTGTGAAAGATCCTGAGGTAATCCTTGAGCTCCACGTATTCCTCCGGTATTGCTTGGCACAGAGGAATTGCCGAGATTAGCCTTTTCCCCCGGTGCCTATCCTTGCACAGACCCGCGTAATCCTACCCCCCAACAGGGGATGACGTTTCCTCGTGTCGCGTGTGCGGGTGGGCAGGCGGGGTGCGGGGAGCTGTCTCGAGAGGCTCGTCCACCGCGGATGCTCCTTGTGGGGCGGGACGGTCGGGCGTACTTTCGTGGGCATCGGTACCCCCCCGAACGAGAGGCAGCCCAATGGCCCTGCAGACGCCCTCCTCGAGTAAGAATCTTCGGCATGGGAGAGGGTGGCTCCGCTGGGCAACCGGGGTCGCGGCGATCGCTCTGCTGGCCGCCGGGATGGTGGGAGTGGCCGCGCCGGCGCAGGCGGCGTCGAGGACCGTCGTGAGCCTCACCTTCGACGACGGGAACGACAACCAGTTCGCGGCGGCGCAGGTGCTCAAGGCCAATGGGCTGGTCGGCACGTTCTTCATCACCACCAGCTGGATCGGCCAGTCGGGCTGGCTCACCCGGGCCAACCTGACCACGATGGCGGCCGACGGCAATGAGATCGGCGGGCACACCGTGACCCACCCCGACCTGACCCAGATCTCGTCGTCTGCGGCGACTGCTGAGGTCTGCAACGGGCGCACGACGCTGACCGGCTGGGGGTTCACCGTCACCGACTTCGCCTACCCGTTCGCGTCGACGAACACCGCGGTGCAGAACATCGTGAAAAACTGCGGCTTCGCCAGCGGACGCAACCTGGGCGACATCCGTTCGCCCGGCAGCTGCGGCAGTTGCGCGTTCGCCGAGACGCTGCCGCCGGCCAGGCCCTACGAGACGGCGGCGCTCGACGAGGTCGACAGCACGTGGACGCTTGCGAACCTGCAGAACTCGGTGATCAACGCGGAGAACAACGGTGGCGGCTGGGTGCAGCTCACGTTCCACCACATCGCGACCGGCACCGACCCGTCGCTGACCATCAGCCCGACCCTGTTCAACCAGTTCGTGGTGTGGCTGAAGGCGCGCACGGCGAACGGCACGACATCGGTGCAGACGGTGGCGCAGGCGCTCGGCCAGACTCCCCCGCCGCCGCCCGCGCCGACGGCGCCCGCCGCCCCGACCGGGGTGAGCGCGGTGGCCGGTAAGGGCTCGGCGACCGTGAACTGGACGGCGCCCGCGAATGGCGGGTCGGCGATCACGTCGTACACGGTGACCCCGTTCGCCGGCGCCGTGGCGCAGACGCCCGTGCAGGTGACCGGGGCTCCCCCGGCGACCAGCACCCCGGTGACCGGACTCACCAATGGGACCGCGTATACGTTCCGGGTGACGGCGACGAATGCTGTCGGCACCTCGCCGGCGTCGGCGGCGTCGGCCGCGGTGACGCCGACCGCGCCGCCGGTGCCGACCGCGCCCGCCGCCCCGACCGGGGTGAGCGCCGTGGCCGGGAACGGTTCCGCGACCGTGAACTGGACGACGCCCGCCAACGGCGGATCGGCCATCACGTCGTATGCCGTGACACCATTCATCGGTTCGGTCGCCCAGACCGCGGTGCAGGTCACCGGGGCTCCCCCCGCGA
>NZ_JADOVI010000034.1 GCF_015752155.1 Cryobacterium sp. MP_M3
TGGGCAGATCTGTTGGCCATGAGTGGGCAGTTTTCATGGCCACCAGCGGGCATTTCTACTGGCCGCCCGTGGGCAGTTCGGATTGGCCATTGACAGTGCTGTCAGCCACGGTGCGCGTCGCGCTGTGGGAGGGAGTCAGGCGGGTGTGGGCGCAGGTGTTCCGCTAGACGCCCCCGACGCCCGTCGATGCGACGAAACCCGTGCCGCTCATCTTTGTCGTGGTCATCGCGCTGATCGCGATGGGGAGAGTGCTCATCCTCGCCGACATCTTCAACCCGGTCTCTCTCTTCTGAGATCTTTTTCGAGAGCTGTCGAAAACGGGCTTGTCCGTTCGCTGTAAGAATGAAACGGTTCCATTGACGAAAGGACACGACCGTGAAGTACGTCATCATGTTTACCTTCGACCCCGAGCTCGATGCGCAAGTGCCGGCGGACCGGATGCAGGGCCTTTACGCGCGCGCCTACGAGTGGTACGGAGTGAATGCGGCACAGATTGCCGCCGGTGGAGCCCAACTGCAGCCGGTCGAGACTGCGACCACCCTGAAGTACAGCGAGAGCGGCACCGTGGTGGTAGATGGGCCGTTCTCCGAGGCCAAGGAGGTCGTCGGCGGCTTTGATGTCATCGACGTCCCGGATTTGGACGCCGCGATCGCCCTGGTCCGGACATGGCCGTTCCTCGAACTGCCCGGCTGGGGTGTGGAGATCCGCCCGATCTTGACCAGCGGCAGCCAGTCCGAGGAGTGAGCGGTTCGGATGCCGCGGCCCGTCCGGACGACGCGAGCGCGCCGAGCGGCGAGGTCGCGGCATCCGATCTCCTTCTCTCGCAAGTCGTGCGCGAGCAGTCCGGACGAATCGTGGCGGCGCTGGCCCGGTCTCTCGGCAGCCTGGACATCGCCGAAGAAGCGGTGGCCGAGGCCGTCGAGGAGGCGCTCCGCGGGTGGCGGAAGGGCGGGATCCCGCCGAACCCGGGCGCATGGCTCACGCAAGCCGCGCGCCATAACGCGCTCGATCGCCTGCGCCGCGAGAAGAGTTACCGCGAGAAGCTGGCCCGCATGGGACCCGGCATCGACCCGGAGTCAGCGGCGCCGAAAGACGCCTGGCCCGACTCGTCCGCCGAGCTCGACGACCGGCTTCCGCTGCTGTTCGGCTGCTGCCACCCCGCACTGGCGCCAGAGGCTCAACTCGCGCTCACGCTGCGAGCGGTGTGCGGCCTCACCACCGCGCAGATCGCGCGTGCCACCTTCAGCACCGAGCCGGCGACGGCGCAGCGAATCGTGCGCGCCAAGCGGAAGATCGGCGCGACCGGCATCCTGCTGCGTGTACCGGACGCGACGGATCGGGCGGCCCGGCTCGACATCGTCCTCACGATCGTGTCGGTCATGTACAGCGAAGCGCATCTCGTCGCCGGCGGCGACGCCGCCGCGGACCGCGACCTCGCAGATGACGCGCTGTGGCTGGCAGGCGTGATTGCGGCGGCGCTTCCGCGTGAGGCGGAGGCTCACGGCCTCCTCGCGCTACTGCTGTTCCACAGGGCGCGGGAATCGGCGCGGTCCGTGGACGGCGAACTGGTGCTGATGGCCGATCAGGACCGGTCCAGATGGAACCAGACTCTCATCGTTCGCGCACGCGCCGAGCTGGAACAAGCCGCCCGGTTACGGCGCCCAGGCCGTTGGCAGCTGCACGCGGCGATCGCCGCGTGCCACGCGGATGCCGAGACCGCAGCGAAAACCGACTTGCTGCAGGTGCTCGTGCTCTACGACCTGCTCATTGGCTACGACCCATCGCCTGTGGTGCGGCTCAATCGCGCCGTCGCGCTGGATCGGGTGGGAGCCCCCACGGCAGCGCTCACCGAGGTCGACGCCCTTGAGGGCCAGCTCACACGGACCCACCTCTGGCATGCCGTGCGCGCGCACCTGCTGCGTCGGCTCGGACGCGACGACGAGGCACTCGCCGCGGATCTGCACGCCCTGGAACTGACAGCGAACGACGCCGAGCGTCGACTCCTCGCTGCGCGCACCGGTAGGTGACCGTTTGGTTGCGCGGCCTTACGCCAGTCTCGCGCCGCACGCGGCACACCAGGCCGTTGCGAGAGGTCGCCGCCTTCGCCTGGCGCGCCAGGCCTGCGCGTGTGGCGGCTAAGCCGACGATGCCGAAGGTGAATCTGAGCCGCTACCTCGGCGGGTGGTTCGTGTACGCACTGCGCCGGGCCAAGCTGGCCGACCCGACATTCCCAACGCTGACGCTGCATGACCTCCGGCACACTGCCGCGAGCCTGGCCGTTTCGGCTGGCGCGAATGTCAAAGCGGTGCAGCGAATGCTCGGCCACGCCTCTGCCGCGATGACGCTGGACGTCTATGCGGACCTGTTCGACGACGACCTAGACGCTGTTGCCGTGGCCCTGGATCAAGCCAGAACTATTTCAAGTGTGGGCAAAATGTGGGCACGGAGTGGTCAATAGCCCTCAAATAGACCTCTCGAAGGCCGAACTTCCGCGGAATCACGCGGAAGTTCAGCGACGGATCATGGTGCCCCCACTGGGACTCGAACCCAGACTGTGACGATTTTAAGTCGTCTGCCTCTGCCATTGGGCTACGGGGGCGCGCCCGGCCGAGGCCGGACGCTTCAAGCGTAGGTGCTGCCGAGAGCACCGGTGTTACTTCGACGCGGAAACGGTCTCCTCGACGTCGACGGTCTCCTCGGCCGACGCGGCCGTTACAACCGGCTTCGCGGCGGTCTTCCGCGGAGCCCGCGGTGCTCGGGCTGCCGGCGCGGTCTTCTCGGCGGCAGTCGCCGTCTTCACAGCGGCAGCGGCGGTCCTGGCCGGGGCGGCCTTGGCGGTAGCCGCCTTGGCCGGTGCGGCGGCTTCCGCCGGCGGCTTCGGGCGCGACGCGAACTCCTCGAACACGGCGCGCGGGTTCTCCACGGCGGCGAGCGAGACGATGTCGCGTCCCAGGAAGAAGTTGTTCACCCAGCCCCAGACGACGCGGAGCTTGCGTTCCCAGCTAGGCATGGCAAGACCGTGGTAGCCGCGGTGCGCGATCCAGGCCGGCAGGCCGGTGATCGCGATTTTGCCCGACTGGAAGACGCCGTGGCCGACGCCGAGGCCCGCGACGGCGCCGAGGTTCTTGTGCAGGTATTCCTTGGGCGTTTCGCCGCGGAGCACGGCGACGATGTTCTTCGCGAGGAGCTTGCCCTGGCGCACCGCATGCTGGGCGTTGGGAACGCAGAAGCCGCCCACTCCCCCGCCGCTGAGGTCGGGCACGGCGGTGACGTCGCCGGCGCCCCAGGCGTCCGCGATGATCTCGTCTTCGGTGCCGACCCGCAGGTCGGTGCGCACCTGCAGGCGGCCACGCTCTTCGATCGGCAGGTCGGTGTGGCGCACGATCGCCGGGTTCGCCATGACACCGGCGGTCCAGACGATGAGGTCGGTCTCGAAGCTCTCGCCGGTGGACAGTTCGATCTTGCCGTCGACCGCGCTGGTCAGCTGGGTGTTGAGGTGGATCTGCGCGCCGCGCTGATCGAGGTTCTTGATCACCCAGAGGCTGGTCGGCACGGACACCTCGGGCATGATCCGCCCCATCGCCTCGACGAGGTGGAAGTGGGTGTCGTCGAAGCCGATCTCCGGGTAGGACTTCAGCAGCGAGGTGGCGAACGAGCGCAGCTCGGCGAACACCTCGATGCCGGCGAAGCCGCCGCCGATGACGACGAAGGTCAGCAGGCGGTCGCGCTCGGGGCCGGCGGGCAGCTGGGCCGCCTTGTCGAAGTTGGTGAGCACGCGGTCGCGGATGGCGACTGCCTCCTCGATGGTCTTCAGGCCGAAGGCCTGGTCAGCGACGCCCGGGATCGGGAAGGTGCGCGAGACGGCGCCGGCGGTGACCACGACGATGTCGTAGACGAATTCCCACGGCTCGCCGACCGGGGGCGTGATGGTCGCGGTCTTCGTGGCGTGGTCGATGTGGGTGACCTTGGCCGTGAGCACGTTGGTCCTGGAGAGGTGACGCCGGTGAGCGACGACCGCGTGGCGGGCCTCGATGGAACCGGCCGCGACCTCGGGCAGGAACGGCTGGTACGTCATGTACGGAAGCGGGTCGACCATGGTGACCTCGGCTTCGCCGGCTCGCAGCCATTTCTCCAGCTTCCAAGCGGTGTAGAAACCCGCGTAGCCGCCGCCGACAATGAGAATTTTGGGCACGATTAGAGGTCCTCCTACAGATTGGATGCGCGAAAACTTAGCGTTTTGATCGTAATCGCTTGAAGTGCCGAGTGGCCCCTACGCCGAACAGCGTTACTAGGATACCAAACCCGACAAGAACCATGAGCGGCACCGTCACATACGTCAGGCTCAGCGGACCGGGCAGCCACGCCGCCGCCAGGTTGTGCGCGGGGAGGGCGGGGTCCTTCTTCGGCGGGACCGGCGCGACCGCCGTGGTCTCCGGGGCCGGTGTCGGGACGGTATCGGCGCGGCGGTGCACCCGGATCCACTCCTCGAGCAGCTGCGTCGGCGTTGGCGAGGTGGAGGCAGACACGGATGCCGTCACGGCGGCGGCCGCGTCGATCAGCCCGTTCCCGTAGATCGGGCTGGGCACCACGTGGCCGTTCGGGTTCGCCGTGGCGATCACCCGGTTCATCACCTCGGCCGCGTCCAGTTTCGGGTAGGCGGAGCGCACGAGCGCGACCAGGCCGGAGACGATCGGCGCTGCCGCACTGGTCCCGTCCCACTGCACGTAGCCGCCGCCCGGCACCACTCCGACGAGCTGCTCGCTCGGGGCTGCCACCGAGATGGTGATGCCCTGCGAGGAGGCGTCGAAACTGGCGGCCTTGTTGCGGTCGACACCGCCGACCGTGAGCACGCCGGGGATGGTGGCCGGCGCGCCGACCTCGGTGGTGCCGCTGCCCCGGTTGCCGGCGGCCGCGACGACGACGACATCGTGCTCGAACGCGTAGAGGAACGCGTCATCCCAGCTGGTGGGCCAGTCCAGGGTGTTGCGGGTCAACGACATGTTGATTACGTCTGCCCCGTTGTCGACGGCCCACCGGATGCCGGCGGCGATCTGGTCGTCGTTGCTGAGGGTGGCGCCGTTGGTGCCGAACGCGACGGACACGGCCAGGATCGACGCGGCCGGGGCCACGCCGATGATTCCGGTTCCCTCGCCGGTGCCGCGACCGGCCATCAGCGAGGAGACGAGGGTGCCGTGTTCGCTGCGGTCGCCCACGGGGGTCTGGCCGTTGGCGGAGCCGAGACCGGAGACATCCGTGCCGCCGACGACGGCGCCGGCCAGTTCGGTGATGTTGGGGGCCACACCGGTGTCGATCACGGCCACCTTCACGCCGGCGCCGCGGGTGGTCGCCCAGGCCTGGGTGAAGCCGTAGTCGTTCAGCCAGTACTCGAGGTCGCGCACCTGGTCGGCGTGTGCCGGCGGCGCGTCGACGACCACGGATGCCCCGCCCAACGCCAGGGCCAGGCTCAGGCCGACGCCCGTCCCGATCCGTCGCCAGGTTGAGGTCACGCGTCCGCCGCGGTGTAGTCGAGGCACTCGCAGACCGAGGGCGACCAGGCCGCCCTGGCCAGGGCGAGGTCGCCGATCGGGTTGACGCCCGGTCCGGCGGCGAGGGAATGCGCGGCGAGGGCGTGCAGGCACTTGACCCGTTCCGGCATGCCGCCGGAGGAGATCCCGGCGATCTCGGGGACGACCCCGATCGATTCGCGGTCGGAGAGGAAGCCCTGGTGCGCGCGGAGGTAGCGGGCGCGGACGTCCTCGTCGTCCTGGAGCAGCTGGTTGTACTCGTTCATCACCTGGGTGGCCTCGAGGAAGGACAGCGCGGCGGTGGCGGCCGGGTGGGTGAGGTAGTAGAAGGTGGGGAACGGCGTGCCGTCGCTGAGCCGCGGCGCAGTGGCCACCACTGTCGGGGCGCCGCAGACGCACCGACCGGCGATGCCGACGACGTCGCGGGCAGGCCGGCCCAGTTGGGCGGAGACCGTATCGATGTCGGACTGGCTGGCCGGGGCGAAGGGTGGCCGCGTCATTTCGCGGCCTCCGGGGCGAGACCGGCTGTCATGACGGAGGCGAACATGGAGGAGAGCCAATCGACGTTGGTGTTCTGGATGACGGAGCTCGCCGGCGGCGTCTCCGTGCCGCCCGCGACGGGAAGGGCGAGGTCGTTGATCACGAGGAAGCTGACGTCGCCGGGGAGCACGTAGGAGAGCCGGTCGCGGGCCTGGGTCGTGACGAAGGTGCGGTCGTTCCAGCGCTCGCGCTCCGACTTGAGCTCGTCGACGCTGCCCTGCTGGGCCGTGACGGCCTTCGTCAGCCGCTCGATCTGCTGCTGCTGCTCGGCGTAGGTGCGGATGCCGGGGGCCAGCACGATCACGGCGAGGATCAGGATGCCCATCATCATGAAGGAGAAGCCCGACAGCCGCAGCCCGCGCAGCCAGTTGCTGGTGGCGGTTTCCGTGGTTGTGAGGGCGACGGGGTGTCGCTCCGCGCGTTTCCTGCCCATGGCTCACCCCTCTCGCACTCGTCGGGTTCGGGAGGCTACTCGAACCCTAACCGAATCCGGACAAAAAAATGGAGCTCTCGAGGCCCGGCTGACCCGGGCCTCGAGAGCTCCGGAACAGCTAGGCCTTGAACCGCGGGAAAGCGGAACGGCCCGCGTAAACCGCGGCCTCGCCCAGCTCTTCTTCAATCCTCAGCAACTGATTGTACTTGGCGACGCGCTCGCTGCGGGCAGGCGCTCCGGTCTTGATCTGGCCTGCGTCGACGGCGACCGCGAGGTCGGCGATGAAGGTGTCTTCGGTCTCACCGGAGCGGTGGGAGATGACCGTGGTGTAGCCGGCGCGCTGGGCGAGGGCAACCGCGTCGAGCGTCTCGGTGAGGGTGCCGATCTGGTTGACCTTGACCAGGATCGAGTTGGCCGTGCCGAGCTCGAGGCCCTTGGCCAGGCGAACCGGGTTGGTCACGAACAGGTCGTCGCCGACGATCTGCACCTTGTCGCCGAGTTCGGCGGTGAGGTGCACGTAGCCTTCCCAGTCGTCTTCCTCGAGCGGGTCCTCGATCGAGACGAGCGGGTACGCGGCGACGAGCTCGACGTAGTACGCGGACAGCTCCTGGGCAGAAAGTTCCTTGCCCTCGAAGTGGTAGACGCCGTCCTTGTAGAACTCGGAGGCGGCACAGTCGAGCGCGAGGCCGATGTCCTTGCCGGGCGTGTAGCCGGCGTTGGTGATGGCTTCGACGATGAGGTCGAGGGCCGCACGGTTGCTGGGCAGGTTGGGGGCGAAGCCACCCTCGTCGCCGAGGCCGGTGGACAGGCCCTTGGACTTGAGGAGCGCCTTGAGCGCGTGGTAGGTCTCGGTGCCCCAGCGGAGGCCCTCGGCGAAGGATTCGGCGCCGAGCGGGACGACCATGAATTCCTGGATGTCCACGTCGTTGTCGGCGTGCGAGCCACCGTTGATGATGTTCATCATCGGCACCGGCAGGGTGTGCGCGTTCGGGCCACCGAGGTAGCGGAACAGGGG
This sequence comes from Cryobacterium sp. MP_M3, assembly GCF_015752155.1. Classification (GTDB taxonomy): domain Bacteria; phylum Actinomycetota; class Actinomycetes; order Actinomycetales; family Microbacteriaceae; genus Cryobacterium. The sequence continues at coordinate 7,514 of NZ_JADOVI010000034.1, forward strand.
CAGGCCGGCCGAGGTGGCGGCGGCCTTCGCGACGGCGAGGCTGACGCCGAGGATGGCGTTGGCGCCGACGCGGTGCTTGTTGTCGGTGCCGTCGGTCTCGTTCAGGACCGCGTCGACGATGCGCTGGTCGGTGGCGTCGAGGTCCTCGACTGCCGGGCCGAGCTCGTCGATGACAGCGTCAACAGCCTTGAGCACGCCCTTGCCCAGGTAACGCGACTTGTCGCCGTCGTGCAGTTCATAAGCTTCGAACGCACCGGTCGATGCGCCGGACGGAACCGCAGCGCGGCTAACCGAACCGTCATCAAGCAATACCTCGACCTCGACGGTCGGGTTGCCTCTGGAGTCAAGAATCTCGCGCGCTACTACTGCCTCAATGAGAGCCACAGCTATCTCCTGTTTCCTTTTTGTCTTCTTTAATTGGGGGTGAAAATCTGAGGGAATCTAGGAAGACCTCGCTGTGTTCCAATCCCATAACAGTCTAGTGATGGTGGGCTGATTCGCCCAGCGGACGGACCTGGAGCGAGGAGGCCTCGACTGTTTCGGGGGTGACGAATGCGTATCGCCCGTACCCGGCGGCCGCCGCCCGGTCGAGCAGCGCCGTGAGGTTCTTGGTGCGGCGTTCGAGGCGCACGCGCAGCCCCGTGGCAACGAGGGACGCCTTGAGCGCCACGAGGGCGGCCGGGTCGGCATCCTTCTCGTGCACCAGCACGACCGCGTCGGTGTCGGCCGTCCCGGCCTGGCCGAGCAGGTCGACGATGCGCTCGAAGCCGATCGAGAAACCGCAGGCAGGCACGTCAGTGCCGAGGAACCGGCCGATCATCCCGTCGTAGCGGCCGCCGCCGCCGAGCGAATAGCCCAGTTCCGGGTGGGCGATCTCGAAGATCGTGCCCGTGTAGTACCCCATCCCGCGCACGAGGGTGGGGTCGAAGACCAGTCGGGTGGCCGGCAGGGCGTCGCGCAGGGCGCGCAGGTCGGCGTAGGCGGCGAGGTCGAGCCAGGCCGGAGCGTCCGCGTCCCAACCGAGGCCGGGCATCCCCTCGAGGGTGCCGGCGATGCCGTCGGTGTCGACGCCGAGGGTGCCGAGCTCGGTGACGACTCCGGAGACGCCGATCTTGTCGAGCTTGTCGATCGTGATCAGCGCCCGTTCGGCGAGCTCGGGTGGCACGTTCCAGTGCGCGAGCAGGGAGGCGAGGATGCGCCGGTCGTTGATCCGCACGGAGCAGCCGGTCAGGCCGAGGGCGTCGAGGGCCGCGGTGGTCGCGGAGATCAGCTCGATCTCGGCGAGCGGTCCGGCCTCGCCGATGATGTCGATGTCGCACTGGACGAACTGCCGGTAGCGGCCCTTCTGCGGGCGCTCGGCCCGCCAGACCGGGGCGATCTGGATGGACCGGAAGACGGCGGGCAGTTCGGCCCGGTGGCTGGCGTAGAACCGGGCCAGCGGCACGGTGAGGTCGAAGCGGAGACCCAGGTCGGCCAGCGACAGGAGGTCGCCGGACTCGGCGGCGGCCGCGACATCCGCCGGGGACAGCCCGCGTTTGAGCACGGCGAACCCGAGCTTCTCGTTGTCGCCGCCGAGGCCGGAGTGCAGGCGGGCCGAATCCTCCATCACCGGGGTTTCGATCTCGTCGAACCCGTGCGCGGCGAAGCTGCGCCTGATGGTGCCCAGCGCGTGCTCCCGGACCGCTTTCTCGTTGGGGAGGAAATCGCGCATGCCGCGCGGCGGGGTCACAGGTGCTGCCATGCCTCCAATTGTGTCAGTTCCCGCTCCGACGCCGTTCCGCCCGGCGTTCCGTTCGCAGCCCGAGGTGTTCCGTAATCAGGAGCCCGAGGGTGTTCCGTGTTCAGGAGAACAGCCGGGATTCGGGCCGGCCCGGGGCATCCGTCGCACTGTTCCGGGTTCCACACCTGAATTCGGGACAGAACCTCGCGCTGGAATCCGGGCAGGAACTCGCGGACGAGGGCGGGCGGGGAGGGCAGGACGACCGGGGCTAGGAGACCGCTGATTTACAACGTTTCAGTGGGCCAATCGAGTCTTTAGAGCGTTTTTTGCCCGGTGGCCGGGCCCGTGAAAGCGTCCTCGGGG
>NZ_JADOVI010000035.1 GCF_015752155.1 Cryobacterium sp. MP_M3
GTGAAACGCCTACGTGCTGCGGCCATGCTGATCTCTACTTTCAGTGAACCCTCATTTTAAGAGGGCCCACTGTCCGAGATATCCGCGGCAGCTCAACCCCTACGGCGGCGGCGATGGTGCGGATGGATTCGTCGCGGGCGCGGTGGGGGGGAATGGCGGCGAACTCGGTGAACCGGCGGTGCTCCTTGGTGACGATGAACTGCTCTGGGCTCATGGCTCGTCTTCCTCATAGATTTTCAATCGCTGCTTGGGCCGCTTCGCTTCGTCTTCTGGTTTGTTGGGTGTCCGAGGGGTGCCGTGGGCAGGAAGGAAATCGGCGACAACGGCGATGCGCTCGTTAACGCCGCGTCGATGTTGGCGTCGTTGGGCGGTCCGCGCAGCCTGGATCTCGTTGAGCCCGATCGTCGCGTTCTGGTGGTTGGGGTCGACCGCTGATCCACGCGTCAGTCGGGGTCTTACCGGTCTCGCTGTGGACGCGGTGGTTGTAGTTGCTGACGATCAGCCGACGCAATTCCGCGTAGAGCTGGTCCAGGGTCAGCTGCGGGACGGGACGGCGTTGTCCCTCGGCGAGATGGCCGGGTAGAACGCTGAGCAGTTCGGTGTTCACTGTTCCGAAGAATCGTTTTAATCTTCCCGCGACCCTGCGGACGCGCGGTGGTGGAGTGCACCAGTTCGAAGTTCAGGTCGGCGGCGACTTGCACCAGCTGATCGCTGGTGAATTCGGAGCCATGGTCGACATAGAGAACATCGGGGATGCCTCACATCGGTCAGTCAGGTTCGCTCTTGTGCCAGATCGCCTGCCGGAGCGCCAACGCCGTGTTCATAGCCGATGGTGCGCCAAGGAAGACCATGTAGCCGCAGGCGGCACGGGAGTTGTCGTCGAGGATGACGGACAGCCAAGGCTTGGCCGGTTGGCCGTTCGGGGCAACAATGAGAATGTCGAGCATCGTGTGGTCGGCCTGCCACATCGCATTGGGCAGATCAGCTTGCCGGCGCAGCGCGAGTTCATATTTGTCCCGGTACGCCACCGGTCCCTCCAACGCCAGGACCCCCATCCCAAGATCGATCTCTCGCACGATCGTCCAGACGACAGAGTAGGACGGAACGGGCCACTCCTGCTTCCGGCATAGCTCCGCCACTTTGCGGTGGATCGTAGCGACGGAATCTCGTGGACGTGTCAGGGCGAGGCCTTTGATCAACTGCCCCAGTTCTGGTTTGAGTCGATGCCGGCGCTCGGCGCGAGGCGGTGCCGGTTTTAGCCCGTCGAAACCCTTCGCCCGGTAAGCGGCATGCCAGCGCTCCAGGGTCCGCAACGCCGTGCCGCTGTCCCGGGCGATGGCGGCCAACGAGATGTCGTTCTCCACGTGCAACCGGACAAGTGCCCACCGGGCCTCGGCACGAGTGCTCCCACCCGCAAAAGGGGTGTTCGTCTTCAGCGCCGTGTCCACCAGGTCACGTTGCGGGGGCGACCCGCGGTTGCCGGCGCTTCGTGGTGCCGGGGTCCCTTTTAAGGGTGCGGTAAATGGTGGTGCGGCTGACGCCCAGGACCTCGCCGATCGCGGCGACTGTCATCTCTCTCTCCGCATACATGCGCCTGGCGGTTTTCACCTGGTTCGACGTCAACTGTGGCGGCCGGCCGCCTGTCCTTCCCCGCGCACGAGCCGCTTTCAGCCCCGCGTTGGTTCGTTCCTTTATAAGGTCACGCTCGAACTCTGCGAGTGCGGCGAAGACATGGAACACCAGACGTCCGCCAGGCGAGTTGGTGTCAATGGTTTCCTGCAGCGATCGGAAGCCGACCTCCCGCGCAGCTAAAGTCGCCAGCTGATCGATGAGATGCCGAATCGAGCGACCAAGCCGGTCGAGCCGCCACACCACCAACGTGTCCCCAGGGCGGATCTGGTCCAACAATTTGTCGAGCTCGGGCCGGCCCTCGAGCGAGCCCGAGACGACGTCGACGAAGACCCGGTAACAGCCAGCCGCGTTCAACGCGTCGACTTGGAGCGACGCATCCTGATCGGAGGTGGACACTCTGGCGTACCCGAGAAGATGACCCATAAACTGACCGTAGCGGAACTCATCTCGCACTGAGGGAATCGACGCATAGAATCCGGACCGGAGTTTCGCTACAAAATCTGATTCGAGGACCTCCGAAAAGGTGGTCTTTGAGCCAGCGTTGTGGAAATCGCATTTCGACGTAGCGAATACGAACGAATACGACACACGAGGAACATGGCGCAACCATTAGGACACGCCACCACTTGGCGGGACGTCACCCCGTGCGGCTCAGCCATATAGCCGCAATTGCGCACTAATAGTCACCTTGCGCAAACGGGGCGCCGCTGCGAGTGTTGTAGATATGGAAGCTAGGTTGAGCGCTGGAGCACCCCCCGTGGTTGGCGTATTGTCAATACTCCCTCTTTCTGGAACTTTCCCTCGGCTTGGATGCGTAGACGGTATTGATATCCTCGCGTGGCGAGTCGATGTCAGTCCAGCGAGCATTTTCTTGCACGCACGAGCCGAGCAAACCCGCCGGACTCTGCAGTTGCTGAACAACTACTGGCTGGAGTGGGAGGGATTCGAAAAACGATTCGCTGAGACAGGAGCCTCCGGCGCTGGCAATCCACCGGTCCAACCTGGTGACGCCATGAATCTCCTTCGGGTGACCTTGACTGACGATGCCGGAAACCTATTCGCATCACCGATCGCGCGCGCAGCCGGGTCCGGAACGGAATGGGATGTGACATGGGAGTGGACACGGCCGTCACCGCTGGGAGCGACTCTTAGATTTGAATCAGAATCACCGACAGGGGAAATCGTCCAATTCGAAGTTCCTATCCCAAGTTTCCCCGAGGTTTAGAAACAGCTATCTAGAGCGATGACGCCCGTGCACGCGGCGTAACAGCATGCCACTCGCGACTCGCAAGCGGCCCCCTCCACCATCAGCCCCCGCCTTGCCTCAACGGGCCAAAGCGGGGGCTGATTGTGACCGACCCTCAGTGAATCTCCTTACACGGCAACCTTCCACTTGTTATCGTCCTGCTTCCAGACGCTGCCTTTGTACAGGCTCGCGAATGCGTGCCATCTCGTACCCGGCACCGGGCAGAAGCTAGTGGTTGAAGTCGTGAGGTATGAGGCCGAACCGGAAACAGGTGACCCACAGGACATCCATGATCCGGACGACCCAGAGATAGGCTCATTCCTATAGATGCAACTCAGCGTGTGGGTTCCGGAGGGGATGCTGTTGGCATACGCGTTGATGCCCATCCAAGTGTTTTGGTAGGTGAGATACGCAACGACGTTGGCGTATCCTGTGCTCATTGGCGTCACCGTTTTCGTGCTGGCTCCTCCACAAATCCGTTCCACCTGGTCGAGCATCAGATTGAAAGCCGCTGCAGGGAGCTTGTTCCCGGCAGCATCAAGGGTGCTCAGTGCATTTCCCTCGCACACAGTGACCGTGCTTGACGATGTCCCGGCTGCGAGAGCTGCGGCAGGTGAAACCAGCGTCCCGATCGCCACAAATGCAGCCACAACAATTGCCGTTACAATCCTAGAAGCCCCTCGTCGGACGCTCGATGTTTTCATTTCGATCCCCTCATCGGTGGTGCGTTGCGCCTGACACTAACGGCAGCCACCTTTCCCTGTAAGTCCGCATTACGGGGGACATGGCATGCCGCAGCGATCCGAATTGCAGCCGGTCATCTCGCCCGCCAGGCGAGTCATATCGATACCTCGACGGCGTTGAATAAGAATCCGGCGTACGTCTCCGTACCGCCAATGGATTCGAAAAACCCCCGCCACAAAAATCAAAAAGCCACACCGCTCCCGAGGGAGTCGTGTCGGCGTTCGGCAGACGGTCGTTTGAATGAACGTTACGTGCGGGGCGCATTCAGGGTTCTCGCGGCACCCGCTCCCCAGAGCTGGCTTCAGGCGTCGGCGTCTTCGTGCGCGTCGGGATCGCGGAGGTCGCGGATGGCGCCGGGGGCGAGGTCGGGAGTGGCGAACGTGTACGTGCCCAGCACGCCAAGGTGGGAATGCACGAAGGGTGAGAGCCTAGCCAGGTCATCTTCCCGGATCGGGTAGTCCTGGTCACGGAGCTGAGTGACGGCGGCGTCGAGGTAGCGGGTGGTCCACAGGGTGGCGCAGTTCAGGACCAGGCCGAGAGCACCCAGCTGATTCTCCAGCCCGCGCTCGTAGTGATGGTAAAGCTCACCCCTCTTGCCGTGGCAAATCTTGCGCGCGAGGGAGTGACGGTTCTCTTGGAGATTGCGGATGTCTTTGATATCGCGTCGGTAGGACTCGTCGACGTCGATGTAGGTCAGGATGTGCAGCGTCTTGAAGATCCGCCCGTAGGCGGCGATCGCCTCGCCAAGCGCGGTGGGATGTCCGTCGCGTTGCAGCATCGTCACAACGTCGTACGCGCGCACCGAGCCGGTGTAGATCGAGGAGACCACGCGGACGATGTCATCCCAGTTTCTGCGGATCTTGCCGAGGTCAACCCTGCCGCGGGCGAAGGTGTCCAGCGGACCGTAGTCAGCGCCAGTGGTGATGCGCCAGCCCTTCTGGTCAGGCAAGTCAGCCAGGGCCGGGCGGTAGGAAATGCCCAGGAGCTCGAGCAGCCCGAAGACAAGGTCGCTGTACGAGCCGGTGTCGGTCACGACAATCTCCGGCAGCGCGCCGCCGTCGAAGCCGAAGATGACGTCGACCATGTGCAGCGAGTCACGGATGGTGCCAGAGACGACCTTGGCACCGCGACCCATGCCCCGATCGTTTATGGCGTTCAGCCAGGTCATGCCCCTCTTGGAGCCGAAGTACTTCCGGTTCGGGCGAGCGAACGCGGCGGGGACGGGCACGACGAACCGCATCCCGTCCACGGCCGCGACCAGTCCGCCGCCCCATGCCCGCGCCAAACGGAGAGTGGCCTGCGCGTCAACGAGCGGGACGTTGGCTGCGGAGAGGGTCTCCGGGCGGAAGTAGTTCTGGTAGACGTGAGACAGCCGAGACCGTTCCAGGGCCGGGACGCCCTTCTTCGCGATCGGCCGGTACCCGACGTTCAACGAGTGCGCCGTCAGACATGCGGCGATCGACAGCGACAGATCACTCATCCGGGCGCGCCCTCCGGACGCCGCAGTGAACGCTGCCGGTAGCCCGGGCACCCACCCCATGACTTCGAGGATCACCTCGGGCAGTTCCACGCGGGGCAACATTGCAGTGGTACGTGAGCGTAGGTCCACCAACGAGGGCGGTTCTTCGACGGCCTTAAGGCCGGTGAGGTGAATCTTGCCGTCCTCATCGACGCGAGCGTCGGCATTGGCCGTGAGCCGCCCGCCGACCTCCCGGAGGGTGTCATCGAGGGTACGGGCATGCTCGGCCAAGAGCGCATCCGGGGACTCCGGCAGTCCGAGCGCGGTGAGCGTGTCGGTCCGTATCGCCTGCCACCGCTCACCATCCAGGAGCGCAGCCTGCGGGTTGCGCCACTTCGTGGACATCTCCGCGAAAATCTCCCGCCGTTTCAGGCATCTCCAAAACCGTTCCAAGACACACAAGGCGTAGGCGTGCCGGTTCACCGCGCCGCCCTCGTAGGCGGGATGCCCGAACACCAATCGCCGCCACGGCCCGCTGACGACAGGAACCTCGATCAGATGCGCGCCGATCAGCGGAGCAGCCAGCCGACTGCGGTGGGCCAAGACGTCCGCCACCCCTGTCATCGCCGCCAACACAGGCGCACCTTCGGCGTTGGCACCGAAGGTGATGACCTGGGTCAGCAGCTTCAGGAACCCCGACACTGTCGGGAAGCGTTTGACCAGCTCGGCGCGCCAGTCATCGCCTTCATCGGCGTCAGCGGGAGGCGCGTTCTCGCTGACGACCATCAACGCGGCACGGACCTGCTCGCGGGAGACGACTGCTTCGATGGCCTCCCAGATCTGCCCGATTCGGACCTGCTCGCCCCACCCCTCGGCGGTGAACAGCACTTCCACCGCGGCGGCGAGTCGCGCTGACGCCTTCGCCAGCCGCGGATGCGTGCGGACTTTGTCTTTGTCCGAGGCGCTTCGCGCTTTGTTCAGCAACTCGGTGACCATCAATAGGTCAAGCAACTCCAGGGCATCATCGATGGACTTACCCTCCAGATGTCGCACCGTGGCCAACAACGTCGCTATTCGGCGGCCGGAGGGGTGCCGGTGCAGCGTCGAGGCATCCGCCCGCATCCCGTACTTCGCGAGCTCATCGAGCCGCTGCTGCGGCACCATGTCCTCCATGCCAACCCGGGCCAGCCCCAGACCGGTGACCTCAGCGACCTGGTCCAATGCCTTGATGATCGACGGACCCGAAGCGCGCGGTGTCACTCCTTTGCGCCACCGCTCGAGGACCGAGACCCGCGACCCGGGCGGGATCTCCAACAACTGCTCCAGGACATACTGTTGGCTGCTGGTGACCAACACCTCCAACTCGCCCCATAACCGTTCGGCGGCCTCCTGGCGGAGCCGGGCGATCAGACGCGCCAGGGTGGTGACCCCGGGAAGGAGCACCTTGTGCCGTCGCAACCAGCCCAACGCGTCGGCGAAGATCGCCTTCGGCCCGTCACCCGATGTCCAGGCCCGCGCAGACACCCACCTGACGAAGTCTGCTTCCATGACCGTGAAGTCCACCCACCCGTACTCGCGGCGGATGAGCAGCTGATGCTCAAACGCCGTCGTACGTCGGCTGGTGTATTCCCCCACACGGGACGTATCGTCAACCCCCAACTGCTCAGCGACGAAGTCCACCACCGCGACAGGCATATCCACAGGGTCTTCCAGGAACGTCCCGAGCCAGCGGACCGTGACCAGCTGCAACGCGAACCCGAGCTGAGACTGCTCACCACGCCGGACACCGACCAGGGCCCGATCCTCGTCGTCGAGGAAGAACACGCGTTCCAGATCCGTGCGCGACGGCGCATCAGTAAACCGCCCGTACGCAGCGACCTCATCATCAGTCAGAAACTCCACCGGCATCTGACGACCCTACGCCCCGAAGGAACCGCAAAACGAGCCCCATCGGAACGACCAATCACGCCAACTCACGCCCAACAGGCACCTAAACGTGACTGACCGTTCCAATGCGGCTCAACCCCCCACTCAGTCTGCTCGGCCGCGAGGTCGGCGTGGATGCGCCGATAGCCGTAGGTGCCGTCGGACTCCTCGAAGAAGTGCTGAATCCGCGCGATCAG
>NZ_JADOVI010000036.1 GCF_015752155.1 Cryobacterium sp. MP_M3
CGTCTCGATCCCCACGCTCTACCGGTGGATCCCCGCCACCGAACGCTGAGGAAGCGCCCTAACGTACTCTGAGCTCCGTTTTCTCAAATGCCCCCAGAAGAAGACGTTGACGTACAAGCTCAGTTCCTCGACTGGGTCGTGGAACACTTCTCCATCGTGGAGGTAGTTGGACCCAACAAGCGCTTCTACTGGTGCGCGCAATGGTTCGAGCACAAAGAAGTCGTGGCCCGCCTGGTCGCGCTCTGGAAAGCCCACCTGGCCGCCGAGCTAGGCGATGACCTCGGGGCGGTGTCGGCCTGGTGGATCAACGATTGGGACCGGCATGCGGCAGTTTTGTTTGACCCCACGAACGGCCCGTTTCGTTTCTGCGACCGCACCCGCGGCCACCTCTCCGAAACCAAAGAAACCGGCCCCGCCGTGTCCCTGACAATCCCCCCAGCAAAATGGCACCTACCCGGTTGATCCCGCCCAGAACCGACTGCGTCGCTCTTGTGCCCTGCAGCAGGATTGCTTAACGGCAGACGGGATCGAGGCAGACCTTGGTTCCGGTTATTGCTTCTGCATTGTCAATCTTCGTGAACCACAACATCCGGTTCGCTGAGGTGTCAGGCACGTCGCCGTTAAAGAGGGTCCCTGACATTACTCCCATTGCAGTATTGCCGCCGTAGACGGGACCGCCGCTATCACCCTTTGCATTCCACAAACGTGCGCTAGCAACCCCACCGATGCTTTGCCCATTGACGTAATATGCCGTGGTCACGGCAATGATATTGCCGCAGAGAGCCACCTGCGTTTTTGCGCCGTAGCGACAGACTCTCTCGCCACCTACGGGATTGCGGGCATCTAGAACAGCCCTGCCGACGTTCGTGTCGGCAAGAAACCAAGCATCCATCATGACTGGCGAACGGAAAAAGCGTGCGTCTCCGGTGCTACCTAAGGTGCCAGTCCCTCTGGTGAGACCGAACGTATCACCATTGGCTTGGTTCCAGTAGCTCAAATCTCCCGTACAGTGTCCGGCGGTGATTAGGCCCAAATCACTAGAGCTTGTAGATTTTGCGACGAATCCGCCGGTGCATTGCGGGAGACCTGACAACGTTAGCCAAGTCCCACCGTGGCGCCCGTGGCCGGTAGTCGCAGGCACCGATTCAACCGTCGTGACATTTATCTTGAGCCCACTACTTGATTCCAGTTCATCACTACTTGATTCCAGTTCATCTAGCGGGTCCGATGACCGCATCCTCGACGCTAGCTGGTCGGTTCCATACAGCGTTACATCGAAGGCACCGCTCTCGGGTACGGCCGAGATACCAAATGGGACTTCCCCGTTTGTAAGTTCCACAACCTGGTCAGTCAGTCCCAGCACGTCTTCTTCTAATTGCGCAGAGGAGTATCCGACGTTCTCTATCAATTCGAAGGGAACCCCTGGACCGTCAAGTATCGCTACAGCTTCCTCAGGTGCATCAGCAGCGAACGCGGCAACGAACCCATCGTTCGTGAAGGTCGAGTATGCAAAATCGTTCGGATACGCCACGGTGACGGCTGCGATCGCGTCTGCTGCGGGGCGCAAAATCTCCCACTTCGCCTCCTCGGCCGCGGAATCCGCGCCTGCGGGCGGAGTCTCCAGCGGCGTGTTGGATCCCGAACTAGCCACAGGAACAGGCCGGGAAGGCTGCGCAAGGGCCGGACTTGTGCCGGCGAGCATTGCGATCGATACTGCCGCAATCAAACTCGAGCGTAGATAGACATACGCCGAGCGCTGGCCGATGTGTTTTCTTGACAAAGGTCCCCCATATTTGGAATATTTCCCAGCTTATGGAGAGGCTGCCAGGCCGCGCTCACCCCCAATGAAGGGGCATTGGCAGCGTTTCAGGGCTTAGCGGTTGCCGTTGGCCGCTTGTCTTAGAGACCGTGCCCCCAGCATCATCTCGGGCTGTCGATTGTGGATACGAAGATGGGCGTCTCCTCTCCACACCTGTCACGGGCATCGTCAGGTAGCTTCAGGTCGTCGAACCCACCGCCTCCGCCCACGGTCAGTTGGTCGCCAAGCGCGAACTCGTGGCCGTTGACAGACAACGTCGTTCCATCCCAGGTCGTTCCTTCACGCGGGAACACGAATGGCGCACCTGCAACTAGGAGGCACCCGTTCTCAAAGGAAAGAGCACCTGTGTACTGTGCGCCCAGTCCGATGTGGCTTTCTCCTACCATCGTCAGTTCGTAGGTCAGAAGTCCCTCGACAAAAGTAATGGTGGAGCCGTTTTCGTCGGCCCCACCTAGTTTGCTCGGTTCCACGGTGGTGGCGGCACCAGCACAACCCGCAAACGCAAGCAGCAGCATCCCTAGCCCAACGAACCTGGATATGACCTTCATTTCTGCCTTCTGATGTGTTGCGATCGTTATGGAACGATACTCCTGCTGTTCGGATCAACCCGATGGATTGTTCCTCACCAACACTGTTCAGTTTCGGACACGTCGAGGAGTTACGCTCCAGGCCGTCGTCGCGGGCTCGGTCACTCTCGGGTCGGTTCCGTTCGTCCTTGCGCTTGTCGCCGGCCTCGCGTGGCTTGACGTTCAGGCCGGCCCGGCGCAGCTGCTCACGCTGCAGCTCGGCCTTGCGGGCGAACTGGGCGCGAAGGGCCTCAGCCGTCGTCTGCTGCGTCTTGGCCGGGCGTGCGGCTGTCGGTGCACTGACGCTCTCACGGGCGCGCTGCGTGGCCGTGGCGGCTGCTGCAGCACCGCGCTGCCGGTCGTCCTCGGTCGCTGCAGGGCGCGTACTGAGAACCTGTGACTTGTGCATGGCCGTGACTCGTTCGGCTAGGTCGGCACCCACGGGGCGCTGCCGGTAGTCCGCCGGCACTGCAGCGGTTTCCTTGGGGTCGATGCGGTACTGAGTGCGGAACACGTCAACCTCGGCGGCAAGTTCCGTCCGGGGACGTTTGAGAAAACGGAGCTTGAACTACGCTAAGCCGATTTTTTGGGCTTGGTTAGCGTGGTTGTGGCTCCGTTTTCCGGTTTAGCGGTCGGTGGCGGGGATCCACCGGTAGAGGGTCGGGATCGAGACGCCGATGTTGTGGGCGACGTCGGCGGCGGAGGTGCCCTGGGCGAGTAGCTGCCTCGCGGCGGTGATCTTGCGGTCGGTCATGAGGCGTTTGCGGCCGGGAGGGCGCCCGTTCTTGCGGGCGGCTTCGAGGCCGGCGCGGGTGCGTTCGACGGTGAGTTCTCGTTCCATTTGGGCGAGGGACGCCATGACGTGGAAGAAGAATCGGCCGGCAGGGGTCGTGGTGTCGATCTGGTCGGTGAGGGAGCGGAACCCGATGCCGGCGTGTTCGAGGCCGTCGGTGAAGGCGATGAGGTTTTTCACGGAGCGGCCGAGGCGGTCGAGTTTCCAGACGACGAGGGTGTCCCCGTCGCGGAGGTGGTCGAGGGCCTGGTCTAGGCCTGGGCGGGAGGCTTTGGCGCCGCTGATGGTGTCGGTGAAGGTTTTCTCGCAGCCCGCGGCGGTCAGGGCGTCGCGTTGCAGGTCGAGGTTTTGGTCGGTCGTGGAGACGCGGGCGTAGCCGATGAGCATGGGGCACCGTTTCGGTTCTCGAAATCCGTTTTCGGGGAATGATGCAAGAATACAGTTCCGAGAAGTGTTTGTGAGAGACCGGGACCCGCGGAGTTCCGTGCGCCGCGCGTAGCGGCGGCGGGGTTCTTATCTTCCTGCGTTTTCGAGAAAGGTGTCGTATGCCTCGTCGGACTGCGTTGTCGGAATTGGAGTGGGAGAGGCTGCTGGCCGTTCCCGAGTCCGAGGAGGACCTGGCTCGGGAATACACGTTCACTTCGGCCGAGCTGGAGCTGATCCGTCGCCGCCGCGGGGACGCGAACCGGTTGGGGTTCGCGGTGCAGCTGGCGTACATGCGTTTCCCCGGCACGGCACTCGGACCGGCGGAGCCGGCGCCTCAGGTGCTCGGCGCGGTTGCCGGGCAGCTGGGACTGTCGGCGGCGTTGTGGGCGGAGTACGGGCGGCGACCTGAGACGCGGTGGGAGCACGGATCTGAACTGCAGACGGTGTTGGGGGTGCGCCCGTACACGGATGCGAGCTTCACCGAGTTGGTCGATGCCCTCGACGACATTGCGATGCAGACGGATAAGGCTCCGGCCGTCGCGGAGAAGGCTATTGAAGTGCTGCGCTCGTGGGGCGTGTTGCTCCCCTCGGCAGGCACCTTGGACGAGGCTGTCTCCGCGTCGATCACCCGCGGGAGCCGGATGGTTCACGCCGCGTTAGCTGAGGAACTGACTATCGAGCAGAAGCAGGCACTGGATGGTCTGTTGCGGCCGCGTTCTGGCGCCCAGGGAACACAGTTGAACTGGTTGCGGCAGTCCCCGCTGAAACCGAACTCGAAGCACATGAGGGAGCACTTGGATCGTCTTCGGGCCTGGCAGAAAATTGGACTGCCACCCGAGTTGCGAGTGGTGGTGCGGCAGAACCGGCTCCTCAAGCTCGCTCGCGAAGGCGGCCAGATGAGTGCCGGGGATCTGGCGAAGTTCGAGCCGCAACGCCGATACGCAACGCTCGCGGCCCTGGCAATCGAGTCTGAGGCCACGGTGACGGACGAAGTGATCGAGTTGCATGACCGGATCCTGGGGAGAGTGTTCAACCAGGCCAAGAACCGGTACCGGGACGCGTTCCACGACGCCGGCAGGGAAATTAACGACAAGGTCCTACTCCTCAGCCGCGTCGGCGCGCTGCTCCTCACGGCCCGGGAGAAGGGCTCAGACCCGTTCGCCGCGATTGACGAGGCGATCGGGTGGGAGACATTTGAGCGCAGCGTCACGGAAGCCAAAACTCTCGCGCGCGGTAAGGATTTTGATTCGCTTCCGCAGATCCGCGACAGTTACGCGATGTTGCGCCGCTACACGCCTGATCTGCTGGAGACGGTGAACTTCCGCGCAGCTCCCGCGACCGCCGATCTGCTCCAAGCAGTCGACGTGCTGCGCGAGCTCAACCGAACAGGTTCCCGGACGGTTCCCGCGGACGCGCCCAGATCGATCATCCGACCTCGTTGGGCACGGGTCGTGTTCGGCGAGGACGGCAGTATCGACCGGGCGTTCTACGAGATGTGTGTCCTCGCGGAGCTGCGCAACGCCCTGCGCTCCGGCGACCTCTGGGTCGAGGGATCCCGCCAGCACAAGGACCTCGACAGTTACCTCATCCCCGCTCCCGCGTTCGCAACGCTCACGGCCACCGGGACTCTGCCGTTGCCCTTCCCAGTCGACGTCGACGCCTACCTCAGTGGTGAAATCGCCGACCTAGAACGGGAGCTGGCTCTCGTTGATGCGCGTGGCGGTGCCAAGCAGCTACCCGGTGTGAGCATCGACGCAGGTCGCCTTCACATCGAGGCGGCTGACACGATCGTCCCGGCCGAAGCGGAACACCTCATCACCCGCGCCGCCGCGATGCTCCCACGCGTGCCGATCACCGACATCCTCGTCGAGGTCAACAACTGGACCGGGTTCACCGACGAACTTGTGCACCTGAAGACCGGCGAGCCCGCCCGCGACACCCACATGCTCCTCACCGTGGTCCTGGCCGACGGGATCAACCTCGGCCTGACGAAGATGGCCGAAGCGTGCACCGGAGCCACCTACGCGAAGATGCTTCGCCTGCACGCCATGCACGTCCGCGACGAGACCTACAGCGCCGCCCGAGCCACAATCGTCAACACCCAACACCGGCACCCTTTCGCGGCTCACTTCGGCGACGGCACCACCTCCTCCTCCGACGGGCAACGATTCCGGGCCGGGAACTCCGCCTCGGCCACCGGGCACGTCAACCCCAAATACGGCTCCGCGCCCGGCCGGCTGATCTACACACACGTCTCGGACCAGTACGCGCCGTTCCACAGCCAGCTGGTGAACGTCGGCGTCCGCGACGCCACGTACGTCATCGATGGTCTCCTCCACCACGAATCCGACCTCGACATCCACGAGCACTACACCGATACCGCCGGGTTCACCGACCACGTCTTCGCCCTCACCCACCTCCTCGGGTTCCGGTTCGCGCCCCGAATCCGGGACCTCGCCGAAACCCGCCTCTACATCCCCACCAGCCGCTCCTACCCAAATCTTGACCCCCTCATCGGTGGCACGGTGAACACCTCCCTGATCCGCGCCCATTGGGCCGACATCCTTCGCCTGGCCGCGTCGATCGAGACAGGCACCGTCAGCGCCTCGCTGATGCTCAGGAAACTCGGCGCGTATCCCCGGCAGAACGGACTCGCCCGCGCCCTCAGGGAACTCGGCCGCCTCCAACGCACCCGGTTCATCCTCGACTGGCTCCAGAGCCCGGATCTGCGCCGCCGCACCACCGCGGGCCTGAACAAAGGCGAAGCCCGCAACGCCCTCGCCCGCGCCGTGTTCTTCAACCGGCTCGGCGAGATACGCGACCGCTCCTTCGAACAACAGCGCTACCGCACCTCCGGACTCAACCTCGTCACCGCCGCCATCGTGCTCTGGAACACCGTCTACCTCGACAGGATCATCCAAACCCTCCAAAACGGCGACGCCACCCTCGAGCCCGAGCTGCTTCAACACCTCTCCCCGCTCGGCTGGGAACACATCAATCTGACCGGTAACTACACCTGGCGCAACTCCACCAAACCCGGCCGCTACCGCACCCTTCGCCAACCCCCGAAAACGGCTTAGCGTAGTTCAAACTCCGTTTTCTCAAACGCCACCAAGGGCACCTTGGGTAACTCGGCCACAAAGGCGAACTCCGTCTCCATACTGTTGAGAAAAACTAAAAATGCCGACTGGCCCAGCATTTCTGGATGTTCCCATTCGTCCAAAACGGTAGACAGGTCATGCCTCCACTGCAACAGTTAATGCTGAGATGTGAAAATTCTGAGAAAATTTGGCTCTCCTGACGCTTCCGTGGGTTAGTCTCGGCCGGGAAGCACGGGTTTGTGCCCGCCGAGGCTGAGCATCGCGAGGGCGATGAGGGCGTCGGG
>NZ_JADOVI010000037.1 GCF_015752155.1 Cryobacterium sp. MP_M3
AAGCTGCTCGAGTGCTTTGTCCAGTCCCGGTCGGGAGGCTTTGGCGCCGCTGATGACATCGGTGAAGGTTTTCTCGCAGCCGGCGGCTTTCAAGGGGGCCTTTGAGAAAACGGACCTTGAACTACGCTAAGCCGTTGTCGGGGGTTGGCGCAGGGAGCGGTAGCGGCCGGGTTTGCCATTGACACGGCAGCGCCCCGTTGGTGCCGACCTGGCCGAGCGGGTCACGGCCATGCACAAGTCACAGGTTCTGAGCACTCGTCCTGCAGCTACCGAGGACGATTGAGTATTTGCGGGTTTGGGGGCCAGTCAATATTGCCTCCGGGGGCCACCGATATTGCCGCCGGGTGCCAGGCTGTCGCGCGGTCGGGGGCCACTGGCGCCCGCCCGCGCGAGCCGTTATGCCTTGACCTGGCCGGCGGTGTGTTCTCGCATGTTGTGGCCGCCGGTCTCGACCCAGATGGTGTTGTGCACGATGCGGTCCATGATCGCGTCGGCGTGAACGCCGGAACCGAGGCGCTGGTGCCAATCCTTCTGGGCGTACTGAGTGCAGAACACCGTTGAAGCCTGGTCGTAGCGCCTCTCGAGGAGTTCCAACAGCATGCTCCTGGTGCTCTCGTCGGGCTCGTCCAGAAGCCATTCATCGATCACCAACAGCGAGAACGCGGCGTACTTGTTCAGAAACTTCGTCGACCCGGACGGCTTATCGCGGGCCAGCTGCCAGGCCTCTTCGAGCTCCGGCATCCGGATGTAGTGCGCCCGCACCCGGTGCAGGCATGCGGCCTTCGCCAGCGCGCAACCCAGATACGATTTCCCCGACCCGGTGAATCCCTGGAACACGACGTTCTGCTGCCGGTCGATGAACGAGCAGGTGCCCAGTCCAGCGATCATGGACCGGTCAAGGCCGCGTTCCTCGACGAGGTCCAGACGCCGCAGCTCCGCATTCGGATAACGCAGGTTCGCCCGGCGGATCAGCCCCTCGACCTTGGTCTGGGTGAAGGCGGAGTGGGCGTCGTCGACGGCGAGCTTGACTCGCTCCTCGAACGCCAGGCCGAGTGCGAGGGTGTCGTCCTGGGCGTCGAACGCGTCCAACAGGGTGGCCACTCCCATCTCGCGGAGCTTGCGTTTGGTCTCGATATCGATCCGGCTCACCGTGCACCGCCTCCGGCGTAGTAGTCGGCGCCGCGGACATACCCGCCCGATTCGGGCTCGGTGGGCTCGAAACGCGGAATCCTGCGGGTGCCTTTCTTGTTTTGCCCGGTCTCCAGGATCGGTTGCAAGTGCGAATACCGGGGCGAGCGAACACGACCATCCAGCGCGATCTGACACGCTTTTTCCACTCGCTCGCTGGAGTAGCGGCGGCTCAGTCGCAGCACTGCCAGGGCGGCGTCGAAGCCCTGCTCCTCTACCGGGACAGCCTCGAAGATCCTGTTCACCACGGTCACCATGTGCAGGCCGACCCGGTCAGCCCACGCCCGAATCCTGACGGTGTCCCACTCCCGATACCTCTCGCCCTGAGGCTGGTCGGCATCATTGGTGCGGTATTCATTCACGACATGCTCGCCGAACAGCAGGTGGCTGGTGAGCCGCTCGTGGTTGCGATAAACCTCCAGCAGCCGGGAGGTAACGCGCAGGTCCACGCCCTGCCCGATCTGCGCGTAGGGTGCGGAGTAGAAATTCTTCTCCCAGACCACATGCCCGTTCTTCTGCACCCGGCGCCCTATGATCCACCGACTGATCTCATACGGGGCCGACGGCAGCGGACGCAGCAGCGCCTTCTCCTCCGTTTCAAACACGCTCAGGCGCGAGCCGGCGCGTTTCTGGAACGGTTCCCGGTTATAGGCATCCATCCGCTCCCTGATCGCGGCCCGCAGTTCGGGCAGCGTTCCAAAGCTCCGATGACGCAACCCCGCGATCACCCAGGTCGCAACATGAGAGACCGTGTTTTCCACGCTCGCTTTGTCTTTCGGCGCCCGAGGTCGGCCCGGCAGCACCGCTGCCGAGTAATGCGCAGCCATCTGCCGGTAGGCGTCATTCAACACGATCTCACCCTCGCGAGGGTGCTTGATCACTCCCGTCTTCAGATTGTCGGGCACGATCCGGGGAACCGTTCCGCCGAACCACTCAAACATCGCGGCGTTGGCCAGCAGCCAGGTGTCTTGCCGCATATCCAGCGCCGGCTCGACGAACGCATACCTCGAAAACGGCAGGCAGGCGACGAACAAATACACCCGAGACGTCTCTGCTGTCACCGGGTCGGTGAGCTGCATCGTCGGCCCCGACCAGTCGACTTCAACCGTCCGCCCAGCTTTATGTCCCACCCGGGACGCCGCCCCCGTGATCAACGCATGCGCCGCGTAGGACTTGCAGAATCGGTCGTAACCCATCGCCGGCTGCCCCGTCACTGCGCACCCGTCGACGTACTCGCCATGGAGCAGCTTCAGCGTCACCCCGACCTTGGCGAGCTCTTTGTGCACCCCGTCCCAATCAGGCTGAACGAACACACTCTCGTGTTCGCCCCGGCCCGGGAACAGCAACGCATACACCTCAGCATCGCTGCGGCCGGCATGGCCGTCACTGCCGATGCCAGCCTTCTCGGCGGCGTCGAACACCGCCAGCACACTCCTGCGCGACATACCTTGCGCGAGAGCGATCGCGCGCCCCGTCATGCCTTCGGCGCGGAGTTGAAGCACGAGCTTCGCGTTTATCCTTCGTACCATTGTTGATTACTCCTTCTGCCGCGTGCCTATACACGCGGTGGAAGGAGCTAAGCAGATGGCCCCCAACAGAAATATTCGGTGGCCCCCAAACACGCCACCGGCCATATCGAACAGTGGCCCCCGACGTCAATAACGGTGGCCCCCAGAAGCGCTAATACTCACGATCGGCAGCGCGCCGCTGCAGCGGCTGCCACGGCCACGCAGCGCGCAAGTGAGGGCGTCAGCGCACCAACAGTCAAACAACCGGCTAAGACGCAGCAGTCGACCGTCGAGGCATTGCGCGCCCAGTTCGCTCGGAAGGCTGAACAGCAGCGCGAGCAGCTGCGACGGGCCGGCCTAAACGTCAAGGCACGCGAAGCCGGCGACAAGCGCAAGGACGAGCGCAACCGGCCCGAGAGCGACCGCACCCGCGACGACGGCCGAGAGCGTTAGGACGCCAGCGGCGCCCACCGAAAAGGACCCCCGACACAATATGTCGGGGGTCCTTTGTCCCACCTGCTTTAGCCGGCTGCTCGGATCGGCTTGGCCTCGTCCAACTCAACTGGCGGTCGAGCAGCCGGTTGAGTTGGAGGTAAGACGAAGGCGCAGACGGCAAGCACCGCAGCCATTATGAGAGTCGCCGGACTTAGCGCGCCCGTTCGGAACCAGGTTAGGAGAGCAGAGTCAGCAGATTCCAGTAGCCCGGTATGTGGATAGGTCGTTCCAGCTAAGAAGCTGCCAGCAAAGATCACCAAAACGAGCGCAGCCGAGAGCAGCGATGTGCGCGCGAGGATGCCCGAACCGCGTCTGCTGTTTTTCAGCAGCAACCAGAAACTAAGCGCGCCCCAAAGCGTCAAGCTGATCATCTGCAAGATTGGCGGCTGGGCATCGGTTGCAGATTGCGGCTCGAGGACCCAGCTGAATACAAGTCCGGCTTCCACTGCTTGTGCTTGGAACACTAGATACCCAGTGCCGAACAGGTAGACGGTAGCGGTAATACATCCAAGAACCACCACACTTATATTTTTCTTCAAAACGATTGTCTACGAACCGAGGTCGGAAAGGACTAGGTCCTCCTGGCCGTCTCTGGGAATGTGCACAGTGCCGAGTGCGGCGGCAATATCAGCATCCAGAACTATCAGACCCGAATCGGCGAAGATCTCCACACCGGACACTTCGCCACCAGCGTCTGCTCCGCTGGTGTTCCTTGCGGCAGATTCATGAGTGCCTACAGCGTCCTGTACTGCCGCCTCGTTCAGCCCTGGAGGCAAAAGGTGCGCAACCGTCCCTGAATCAGGTGACCCCGCCACTCGAAGCGATGCCCCATTGGCGTAGAACGCCGGTCGGGGCATGCAATTTAGCCCCCACACAGATTCGTCTTCTACCAACGTTATGAGGCAGATATCTCCCGCAGCGTCAATAGCGGCCCAGTGAGTGCCGTAGCTGGACTTTGCCATTAAGCGCACGGATTCTTGGTCTAGTTGAGCGTCATTCGCAAGCTCCTGCATGCTCGCTGGCAGCACGTCGGGTCACGTCCCGCTGGGTGGTGTAATTCCTCGTCACCGTGCAGGTCAGTGTTTTCTGATTATGCCGCAGTCAACTCGGGAATGTGAATCACCCCG
>NZ_JADOVI010000038.1 GCF_015752155.1 Cryobacterium sp. MP_M3
TGTCGCGCGTCGCGTTATTTGACGATGGCGGCGTCATCGTCGGTGACGATGCCTGGGTCTGAAAAAGCCCCGCCGGGGGATTCCGGCGGGGCTTTTGTCAGGATGGTGACGTGGTGGTCGTCACTCGTGACGCGGGCTCACTCGCTGTTCTCCGTGATGGCCGACTGCGCCGCGGCCAGGTCGACGATCGCTTTGTCAGCGGCGTAGGTCGCGATCAGGGCGGCGACCGCGAGGTTGTTCACCGCTCGCGGATAACCACGGGAGGCGAGGTGGATGGCATGGATCGCGTCGTCGGAGAAGAGCGGATCAGACCGACCAGCGAACTTGAGGTGTTGCCGGATGTAATCGGTTGTATCCCCAGCCCCCATCCCGGTGATTGTGTAGCGGGTGGAAATGCGTTGATCCAGCGCCGAGAGCACCGCGAGCTTGAGGCGGCGCCGCAGCGTGGGCTGCCCGATGAGGAGCATCGCGAAGTGCGACCCTGTATCCATGTCGCTGTTGGTCAGCATGCGGAGGGCTTCCAAATCGGTGTTGGTCAGCAGATGTGCCTCATCGATCACGACCACGGGCAGGCGGGCTCGTTCGTCGAGTTCCCCGGCGAGCAGCGCCGCGGTCTGCGAGGCGAGCACGCCGGAGAAGAACGCCGGGGTTCCGCCCAGGGCGGTAACGATGCGGGTGTGGATGCCGCGCATCGTGATCGTCGGGTCGGGGACGTAGATCACCTGGTGCCGAGACGGCTCGAGGCCGGCGAGAGCAGCGCGAACAGCGACGGTTTTCCCGGCGCCGACCTCACCACTGATCACGCCGAGCTGGCGTTGGGTGACGCACCAATCAATCCGCGCGATCGCTTCCCGATGCGAGGGGTGCGGGTGCAACGCTTGCGGCGGAATATCCCGGGCGAAGGGCATGCGGGTGAAGCCATAGTGCGATTGCAGCGTGTCGATACTCATCGGGCGGCCTCCTGGATGGTCGGCACGAAGACGACCGCGGGCCGCTTCGAGGTGGACGCTTTGACGAAGCTGATCGGCTCACCAGCCATCGTGCCCTTGTGTCGCGTCTCGACCAGGCGCAGGTAGTCAATGCCAGAGGCAGCGTTCTTCGCGCCGGTCTCGGCCTCATCGGCAGCCGCCGTGGCGGCCTTTTTATGCACGTGCCGCCGGATCTCGCTCAAGACGGCGATGCCGGCCGGGACACCGTTGCCCGCCGAGACGGTGATCAGCCCGGCGAGGTCGAAGGGGTCGTAAACCAGCTCAACCCGCTTGCCGACGAGGAGCTGATCGACTTGATAGGTGTTGGACTGCAACGAGACCGTCGCGGACTTCGTCACCGTGCGGATCGCCGACCACCGGAACGCCTCCGCGATCTCGTCCCGCGATTTCCGCACCGGCTTGCGGCCCACCCAGCTGGCATCCCAGCGTTGCAAAGGGGTCTGCCCGGTCGTGGAATGTGTGGCCTGGTGGTAAACCATCTCCACCCACGACGTGAACAACGCATTCAACTCATCCAACGACGTCACCATGCTGCCCACCCCAGCATCGACGACGCCCGTCGCAGTGTCGACGACGCTGATCTCGGTGAGGAACTGCGAGTTGACGGTATTGAAGAACCGCTCGATCTTCCCGCGGCCCTGCGGCCGATACGGCTTCGAGTGCGTCAACCGAATTCCGAGGCGTGCGCAGGTCCGAGAGAGCGATTCATCCACAAATGCGCTGCCGTTATCCACATATATCGTGCCCGGGATCCCGCGGGCTTCCAACGCCGGCCGGAGGGCCGCAGTCAACCGGACGGAGTCTTCGGCATAGGCCCACCGGCCTGCCGTCACCACACGGGTATGGTCGTCGAGGAACGCGAACAGATACGTTTTCCGCCCATTGATCCGCGGCCCGTGGAGGCCATCACCGACCCACATTTCGTTGGGGTAATCCGCTTCGAACCGGCCGAAGACCTCGCGCACCCCGGTCGGGAGCTCCAGCGTGCGAAAGTGCCGCAGCAACGTCGACTCCGAGGGGGCGTCGCCGAGGGTGTCCATCATGATCCGGCGCACCTGCGCTGAGGTCCGGGCAGGTCGCTCGCGTTTCAGCGTTGCCGCCAACGCCAGGATCTGCGCCGGCGTCACGGCGCCCTGGGCGCGGCCGCGGGGCTTCAACCCGTCGAACCCGCCGCGCCGCCAAGCCCGAATCCACCGGTCGATGGTGTCTTTGGAAACCGTCACCGTGCCGCCGAATGGCCCCGGATGAATCATCGCAGCGAGGTCCCTGACCATCGGGCCGCGCTGCCGCGTGGTGACCGCGCTGTCCGCCGCGGCGCGGATCAGTTGATACCGGAAGAGGGCGATCTTCTCCGTCCGGGCGCGGCGCACTGCCGAATCCACCGAAGATCCGGCCGGCACCAGGAGCGACAGCGCCGGGCTCACCGGGGACGCCCGAGGCGCCACCGGCGGAACGGTCGGTAGGAGGGTTGACGGGGTTGCGGGCATGAAAGGTCCTCTCAAACAGTGAACACGCCGATCACAGGGATATGGCAGGCGCTCCTGCCACCCTTCCCGCCGACCAGGGCCCCGCGTAAGGGCCGGTTGGTGTTGGGACCCGCGGCCCACAAGCTCGAGCAAAACAAGCGCCCGTTCGTCGTTGCGATGCCAGCCTGGATCCACGTCACCCTGACGATCGCGGCAAACCGACGAGCCAACCCCTCGGCGTACGCCATCAACACCGACAACGCCTCCCCACCGGCGAAGCCGGCAGGTTTGGGCCAGAGCACCACGGCGTCGGGAGCGTCCCGCACCAACAACCCCGTGAACCTGTCCCCGATCGAAGCGGCCGACACGGCGAATGCGCGCAACCATCCGCGGACTGTTGAGGCAGGTCTGCCGCAGCCCGCGGCGATCTTCCGGTGGCCCCACCCCAGCACGGTCTTCGCCTCGATCGCCGCCGCGATCACCTCGGCCGCATCGGCCCGGCGGGCGGCCAACCGCACCTCGAGGAGCACATGCGTGCCCTGGCAGGACGCGCACCGGGAACGGCGCGGCCGGAGCGCGCGGACCATCCAATCCGTGCCGAGGCCCTCCCGAATCACGCGGGGTCTGGCCCAGCCCCACGGGCGCAACCGGCCACCACAATCGGGACACGCCATGCGCCCGACCAGCAGGCCCAACTCGACAACAACAGAATCATGACTTACCGTGAGCATCAGCGCGGCCTTTACGCGTCAGAACGGCCCGGCGTGATCCTTCAAGATTGCACGCCGGGCCATTCGTCTATCCGGACATCGTCAGCTTGACGCCGCCGACCACCAGGCGCCAAATCCAGGCGCGCTAAAACCCATCGTCACTGAGGAAGACGCCCACGTCGTCACCCCGGGAGACGTACAACA
>NZ_JADOVI010000039.1 GCF_015752155.1 Cryobacterium sp. MP_M3
GATCAACAAACCAGCAGAACAAGACAAGGTCCAACCCGCGGCGACGCTAGCCGCCTAAACTCCCACTGGCCTCATTCGCCTTGACAAATTCCGGTGCGGCCCTTCGCCCGGGCCTCGGTTACGAGCTTGAGTTTGTCGGCTACGACCGCGGGATCGGACAAGGGCCGACCAAACTTGGTGCCGCCATTTCGGGCAGCTGTGATGCCTGCGTTCACCCGCTCGGTGATCAGCTCGCGTTCGTACTCGGCCAAGGTGGCGAGCATGTTCAGCATCAGTCGGCCCGACGTCGTAGACGGGTCGATACCGTCCGAGATGCTCTTCACCTGTATGTCGCGCTCCCGGAGCAGCTTCACCGTGTTCAGCACATCGATCAAGGATCTTCCGAGGCGATCGACCCGCCACACGACGACGGTGTCGCCGGGCTGGGCGTACTCGAGGAGCTTTTTCATTCCAGGGCGTGAGATCGCGGTCCGGCTGCCCGAGGTGACGTCGGCGAAAACGTCCCGTTCTTGCACGCCCGATTTAACCAGAGCGTCAACCTGCAACTTCGCGTCTTGGCTTCTGGTGCTGACCCGTGTATATCCAAGATGTCTCACGGATCCATTCTGCCTTGGAAATTGCTAAAAGCGTCGGAGCAAAGACACTTTGCAGTGAGACAAGTTTCCAAGACAAACTGCGTCCCGGAACTCCGCCACTTCTTCCTGCGGCTCGAGGGAGGCTTCGCGTGTCTCGAAAAGCTTTAGGTTCTGAGACATCCACCTCGCCTCCGGCAGCAAGTTGGCGATAGACGCATGGCACATGCAGGCCCTAGGGTGATCTCACCGCATACACCGCCGCATGCAGGTCGCCAAGAGGGGCACATTGTGAAGCACCCGAGAACGCGCGCCGCCCTGACCATCGCCCTAACAGCAGCAGTGGGCGCAACAACTCTGATTGGGTTGACCGCCTCACCCGCTGAAGCATCCGCACCCGCGGCGGTAGCAGACATCCCTCAGAGCGACTATGACACTCAAGTGCGTCTGCGTGAGGAATTTGGGTTCGATGCCAGTGCGTCGCACATCGCCGAAGTTAACGCCGGCGACCTCTCCCGGGACCGACTTGGCATTCCGCTTACCGCAGCCGAAGACGCTGACATGGCCCGTCGTGCAGAACTGAGCCCGATCATTCAGAAAATCGACGCGCTGCTCGAGCCCACTGGGCTCTATGGCGGCGGGTGGATTGATAACAAGGCCGGAGGGCAGGTTGTTGTTGCCTACGTTGGTGACCTGACTCCAGCTGTCCAGGCAACTGTGACAAGCCTTGTCGGACGGCTGGCGGAGACGACCTTTAAGCCGGTAAATCAATCTGTCGATTCGCTTTACGCTCTCGAGTCCGACATTGCCAACAGTAAACTTTCCGGCGAACTGGCCTTCGAAGGCAGCGGCGTCGACATTATCAACTCCATCGTGACAGTAGACCTCTCTCCAGATTCCCCGGAGAACGCGGAAGCAACCCTCACTGCTCGCTACGGAGACAAGATCAAGGTTTCACGTGACGATGAAGATACGCGAAAAGGCGACCTTAGTCGCGAATTTAGTAGCGGCCCCCTCTACGGAGGTCAATGGATCAGCGGTGGAACTGGTCGGTGCACCGATGGCTATTCGAACGTGCGTGACGCCGTCGGTCGCTATTACACCATCACGGCCGGCCACTGCTGGACGAACGGAACGATCATTAGCCAGGGAAGTTCTGCCGCGAACCGTGATATTGGCAACGCCAGCAGTAGCACGGGGCGCTCGGGGGTTGTCACGAATTGCGACTGCCTTGTTGTTGGACAAATTCCTTCAGGAACGGGCACTGAGCAGACGCGGGTGAACAACAACAACCTATTTCGGTTTACGCAAAGCGGTAACGCTGGCCTAGGTGATGCAGTCTGTCAGGCTGGCGCCAACTACGCAGAGACCAACGGCTTCCAGGCGTGCGGTCAAGTAACTGCTCTGGGACAAACACGAACCATCACTGCTCCGGGTGGCGGAAGCTTTGAGATCCGCGACCAGGTCAAAGCTTCTTACGGACGCATTGGAGGCGATAGCGGCGCCCCCGTAGGACGCAGCACATCGCTCCTCGGCTTCCACAGCAGCGGAGACAGCAGCGGCGGATGGTTCTCTCAGTCCAAGTATGTCGGACAGGTAAATGTCTCCCTTGGCTACTAAAGGCCTACTTAGTTTCCTGATACTCCCAGCCCTTGTGCTAGCCGCTTGTTCATCCCCTACCTCGCCCAACCAACCGCGGACACCAACGGCGTCGCCTTCGGCTTCGACAGCGTCAACAGTTGACGCGCCGTCGCTAACAGAAACGGAGTCTCTAAGCGTCATAGGCCAAAACCCCGAGTCCTTAGAGCAGGTCGTAGCTATCGATTCGACCAGGCTCTCCGACCTTGTCCCGTGGTCGAAAATACAAACAGATCTGAACGACACAACGGTAAATATCGCTTGGTGGGACGCGGCGCAGGGTTGTGCCAACACGGTTCAAACCTTCGTCCTAACCGAGACGCAAACTGACGTCGTTATCGACTTGCAGAGGGCTGGCGTTACCGAGATACCGACCTGCCCCGACTCGCAGAGCTTGCGGAGAGCGCAGATCGAACTCGCCGCGCCGCTTGCAGACCGCACCTTGAAGTATCACCAGCCGGCTTAGGCGGAGAATCTTCGTTCCGATCACGGTCGACCGGGACATACCGAGGTCTAGACCCACTGCTCAGGGCCGATACTGGCCGGACAGCATCGGCGACCAGGCCAGCCGCGAGCGTCTGGCTGCAGCCGCCAAGCTCATGGCGGCGCATAACTTGTCCATCACCTTCACAATTGTTCGCGCTTGATGTCGCGGTCTTCTCGTGCCATCTCGGACATGGATGTAAAGCTCGTCGGAAACGAGCGCCACAAAGCGATCACAGAACGCCGCCACAGAGCGTCAACAGTCACACATCGGAGCGATGATGTCAATGGCCAATCCGAACTGCCCACGGGCGGCCAGTAGAAATGCCCGCTGGTGGCCATGAAAACTGCCCACTCATGGCCAACAGATCTGCCCA
>NZ_JADOVI010000040.1 GCF_015752155.1 Cryobacterium sp. MP_M3
TAGGCCCAAGACTCGCTCAGCACAGTCGGCAGCCCACGTTGCGACGAGGCGGCGGTCAGCTTCGCTGAGTGACTGTGGGGAAGGCATGTCTCACCCGCTCGTGCGGTCGTGCCCTGGCCGTCGTAGGCCGAGCACAATCAGGATGACGCCGACGATGGTGAGGACTAGCCCGATGGAAAGCCACATCCGGTTACCCGTCATGAAACTACCGGGGATCAGATTCAGACCCTGCCCGGCCCAGACTCCACCAAGGATTAGAGCGATCACGCCCACGGTGATCAGGGCGATGCGTCCGCTACGGCTAGTCACGTCTCCCAACGTACCCCGACCGTCTCGCTCGTGGCCCGGTAGAGATTCGGCTCCTGATGCCTGGGACCGGCTCACGAAGGCCCCGAACCAGTCGGACCCCAAATGCCACCAGCTCAAGGGCCAACTCGCAACGATTGTTCGTGACGGCGTTGCACACGACCAATGGCAGTACGAACTCTCTGGGGGCGCACGCATTTGGTTCTACGTCGAGGGCAGAACAGTGAAGATCGTCAACGTGTTCACGAGGCACCCGAACCAAACGAAGTAGGCGTGCGCGACCAACAACAGCCTTGAGCCGTGTGCGATCCCGCCCGCACAGGGAAACGAGACAGGTCCATACGCCGGGTTCCCGCGGTGAAACGATCAGCATATGAGCGACACAGGAGCTCGACCCGGTCGGCTGGACGGGTCCGTTTACGTGCAGCCTGTCGAGATCCCTACGAACGGACCCGTGCCGATGAGGGGGCATTCTCGATTTCGCGACGCCGCCTTCGCTTACGATTCGTGATGTCAGATCCGTTAGTGCGGTGCAGCTGTTTCGGTTCTCGTTGCTGCCCAGCTGGCCAGAAGACGGAGCCGCTCGGCGCTGGGTGAGCCGGGCTCTGCTGTGTAGATCATGAGTACGAACCCTGGGTCGGCCGTGATCACGAGCTCTTCGTAGGCGAGAGTGAGTTCGCCGACGACGGGGTGGTTGAAGCGTTTCGTACCGGAGCCGTGGGTACGGACGTCGTGGGCTCCCCAGAGCTGCCGGAACGTGTCGCTGCGTGTGGACAGTTCGCCGACGAGGTCGTGGAGGCCTTTGTCGTTGGGGTCGCGGCCGGCCTCGGCGCGCATGATTGCGACGCACATTTCGGCGAAGAGGTCCCAGTCCGGATAGAAGTTCCGGGAGGCAGGGTCCAGGAATTGGAACCGGGCCAGGTTCGGTGTGCGGCCGCCGTCGCCGATGAGTGGTGAGTAGAAGGCTCGGCCGAGTTCGTTCGTGGCCAGAAGGTCCTGGTATTGATCGCGAACGAAGGCGACACCGTTGGTGATCGTACTGAGCACCCAGTGAAGACTGGGCCGGCTAACGGTGTTCTTGGTGGCACGCCGGCGTGGTCGGCCGGACAGTGGAATGCCGTCCGCTGCGCGGGCGAGGTCGAAGAGGTGGGTTCGTTCTGGGTCGTCGAGGTTGAGTGCGCGGGCGAGGGCGTCAAGTACTGAGGCGGACGCTCCTCCGATCGCGCCGCGTTCGAGTTTGGCGTAGTACTCGACACTGACGCCAGCCAGTGTCGCGACTTCTGTACGGCGTAGCCCAGCCACGCGCCGGTTGGTTCCCGCGGGAAGCCCGGCCTGTTCCGGAGTGACTTTCGCGCGACGCGACATCAGGAATTCGCGCACCTCGGCTTGATTGTCCATGACGACGACACTACGTCTCCGGGGCCGTCGTTGGGGTGCCCTGCTGGTACACCCCCTGGTAGAGACTCCCCTGCGCGAGGTTCTTCACGTTGACTGGGGCACGTGCTACCAATTTTAGAGACCACCATCACGCCGCCGGGACCGGCAGCCACCGAGACATCCACACGGATGCCGATGGTGTCCCTGGGCGCTCTGGCGGTCATCGGCTTCGTTCTCGTGGCGATGGAGACTATGCCGGCCGGCCTGTTGCCGGTCATCGCCAGCGGCATGGGCATCAGTGAAGGGACTGTCGGGCTGTTCGTGAGCGCATACGCCCTCGGCACGGTGATCGTCACAATCCCCGCCATCACCCTCACCCGGGGAATGCGCCGCAAGCCCCTGCTCCTTGGCGCGATTCTGGGGCTCATCCTGGCCAACAGCATCACCGCCGTCTCTAGCGACGTGACCCTGTCGCTGGTGTCACGATTCCTCGCCGGATCATTCTCGGGAATCATCTGGGGAATGCTGGCCGCCTACGGCCGGAAGATCAGCCCGCCGTCCCGCGCCGGCCTGTCACTGGCCATCGTCTCCGGCGGGGCCCCCGTAGGATTCGCCCTCGGCACCCCCCTCGGGTCGTGGCTCGGAACGACATTCGACTGGCGGTGGGCCTTCGCCGGACTCACCATGGTGGCCCTCATCGCCGGTGCACTCATCGCAGCGATCGCCCCCGATGCCGACGGACAGCCAACAACTTCACGGCTCCCCCTCATCCGGGTGTTCAAGATCCCAGGCGTCGCCATCATCCTGGCCGTGATCTTCACCTGGATGCTCGCGCACAACACGATCTACACCTACATCTCCCCCTACTTGAGGTCCACCAGCAGCACCCTCACCGTCGACGTCCAACTCCTGATCTTCGGAGTCGCCTCGATAATCGGAATCGTCATCACCGGGGCGCTCCTGGATCGCCACCCCCGCCCTTTGCTGCACGGAAGCGTCGCACTGTTCATCGCGGCCGCCGTGGTGCTCCTCGCCGGGAACACCTCAACCGTGGCGATCATCGCCGCGACCCTAGCGTGGGGAATCGCGTTCGGTGGGGCATCCGCCCAGGTGCAGGCCGCGCTCACCACCACGGGAGGCGCGGACTCGGACGTGGCCAACTCGTTCCTGCCCGTGGCGTTCAACCTCGCCATCTTCACCGCCGGAATCCTCGGTGCTGCCCTGCTAAGCGCAAGACCGTTCAGTTAAGCGTTTTGAATGGTGATTTCTGAGGCGTGGAGGGGTTGTGGCCATTGTGCGTGGTGGAGGCGTTTGGCGGGCCACTT
>NZ_JADOVI010000041.1 GCF_015752155.1 Cryobacterium sp. MP_M3
TGTCAATGGCCAATCCGAACTGCCCACGGGCGGCCAGTAGAAATGCCCGCTGGTGGCCATGAAAACTGCCCACTCATGGCCAACAGATCTGCCCACCTGGGGTTTGGTGGCGTTGGCCATGCGTGGTCGTGCTCGGTCTAACTCATCGCGGTGACGCCCTTCCCAGCGAGGGCCTGGGTGAGCCGGATCGAGTCGCCCGAGGTCTGGCAAACGTGCGCGTGGTGGAGGAGCCGGTCGACTGTCGCGGTCGCGAGGGTCTTGGGCATGAGGGCGTCGAAGCCGGCCGGGTGCAGGTTCGAGGAGACCGCGATGGAGCGTTTCTCGTAAGCGGCGTCGACGAGCCGGTAAAGGCCTTCGGCCGCGTCGGCTCCGACTTCGAGAAGCCCGATGTCATCGACCACGATCAAATCGGCGCGAAGGATCCGGGCGACCACCCGGCCGACGGAGTCGTCGGAACGGTGGGCGCGGACCAGGGCGCCGAGGTCCTCGAGGCGGAACCACGCAACCCGCATCCCGGCCTCCACGACTTGCTGGCCCAGGGCCTCGAGGAAGAACGTTTTCCCGGTCCCGGAGGGCCCGCAAACGACGACGTTCTCCTTCCGTCCGATCCATTCCAGGGTCCGCAGGGCGTGCTGCGTCGGGACCGGGATCGAGGATGCGGACTCGTCCCAGGTGTCGAAGGTTTTCCCAGTCGGGAAGCCGGCGGCCTTCCGGCGGGTGGCGAGCATGGACCGGGATCGGCCGGTGACTTCTTCGACGAACAGGGCCTTGATGACCTCGGCCGGTTCCCAGCGTTGGGCGCGGGCCGTCGCGATCAGCTCCGGCGCCAATGCGCGGGCGTAGGGCATCTTCAGCTGCCGCATCAACGCCTCCAGCTCCGCCGGCAAGGCGGGCGCGGCCGCGGCCGTGACGCTCACGCGCTCTCCTCCAGATCGTCGGCGGAGACCTCGAACACCGGGGCGACGGGCCGGCCGATGGCCGCCCACCCGGCGGTGCCCTGCGCGAGCGACTGCCCCTCATCTGCGCGGTGAGTCAGGGTTCGGGAGCTGTTGGAGCCGAGGATCGAGGCGAGGTCGCCGGTCGCGAAGCGGCCGTAGGTTGCCGCTTCGCCCAGGGCCTCGTCGACGGCGGTCAGGCCGCTGATCTTGGCCAGCGCCACGGCGTCAGCCATCTTCACGTTCATCCGGGTCGTGCCCGCCGCCGCGGCCTCGAGCAACCACGCCTTCGCGCCCGCGCCGATGCGGAGGAACTCTGCCTCCGCGGCGCTGCGGGCCTTGACCGCGTAGTCGCCCGGGATTCTCTCGCGGTGGTCAGGGAAGTGCGCGTCATCGATCGACGGGGAGCCCGGCCGGGCACGCGGGTGCCGGGCGACCTCGACGGGACCGTCAGCGCCGTGGTGCACGACGATGACCTGCTCGCCCTCGCCGATCCCGTGGCTGCGGACGAAGACCCGCGCGCCGAGCAGATGCGCGGGAACCGAGTACTGACCGTTCTCGAACGTGACCATCGGGGTGTTGTCCGGGACGGACCTGGAGAGGCCGAACGAGACCGTGTGGGCGGTGTCGGGGATCCGGTGCAGCCGCGGCTGCTCCTCGACGAGCATCGCGGCGGGCTTGCGCCTCGTGACCCGGTGCTCACGGTTGTTGACCTCGTCCATGAACGCGTCGCAAGCCGCTTCGACCTCCGCGAACGACGCGTATTCCGGGCGCAGGTTAGTGTCCCTGGGAACGATGTCGGCTTTGGCGACCTTGACCGAGGACTCCGACCCGCCCTTCGTTGCCGGGTCCGCGGGCTGGCAGGTCAACACGGTGATGCCGTAGTGGCGGGCGAAGTCCACGGTCTGCTGGTTGCGCACCGGGACGCCCGCGACGTGGGACACGGTGACCGTCTTCTCGTTGTCCGTCAAGACATAGGTCGGGGCGCCGCCCAGGATGCGGAGCGTGCGGTCCAGGGCCGCGAACACGGTCGGGGCCGTCCGGTCCCGGAGCGCGATCACGACCCGGAACCTCGACCACGCCAGCCAGGCGACGAACAACACCGTCTTGCGGCCATCGATCACGGGCCCATCGCCGAAGTCATACTGCAACCACATCCCAGGCTCCGTGATCCACGGCCGATGCACCCGAACGTGGCCGAACCGGTAGGCCGTGCGGACCTGCGCGACCGCCCGCCGCGTCGAACGCTCCGACCCCGTGTAGCCGAGGGCGAGGAGTTTGTCGTGGGCTTTGTCGGCGCGGATCTTGCCCTTGGACGCCTCAACCCATTCCTCGATCTTGGGCAGGAACTCGTCCGTGACCCGGCCCCGATACGCCGGCTCAGCGATCGGCTTGCCCGCATCGCGGGCGGCAACGTGGCGGGCGACGGTGTGGTGCGAACAGCCAGTGAGCTCGGCTGTGGCGCGCAACGATCTGGTCAGATCGTAGGCAGCAAGTATTTCCATGATTTCTCCGTCATGCTTCATTCAGGGCCTCTTCCTGGGCGACTTTGATGCGTCTTAGACACCGCAATCAAACCCCAGGGAGAGGCTCCCGCCGCTTAAGCGGTCGGGCTCAGAACAAGAAGTGGGCAGATCTCATGGCCACCAACGGGCAGTTCTACTGACCGCCAGTGGGCAGTTCCGTGGCCGCCTATGGGCAGTTTGGCATGGCCGCTAACA
>NZ_JADOVI010000042.1 GCF_015752155.1 Cryobacterium sp. MP_M3
GGCCCAATGAAGTCCACTATGGTTATCAACAGCCAGCATTGGCAGCGTAGAAGAATCCACTAATTCCGCTGTCCGAAATGCCCGCGGCAGCTCAGAGCGCACCTGCCGGAGGTGGATGGTACACCTCGGTCGCGGGTTGCACAATTTCGGGTTCGGTCGGCACGACAGAGTACTACCAGTGGCACAGGGCCCCCTCTGTATCTTCCTCTGGTTGCGTTCAGGCGCTCGGATACACCACCTCCGTCACCAATCCAGCTCCCTACTGGAAGGGCATTGGTTGCCTCAACAGTGGCGGATCTGGCACCGTCACGTGGGGCAACGTACTCGCTTCAACAAAAGTGAAAGTCCAATCAATCACGGCGGGGGCCGGCGTTACTGTTCAGTTCACAACTTGAGGCGATGAATGAACCGCAGGCGAGGACGCCCGCGCAGGGGATGGCTCTGGACTGGCTTCGGAGTCATCCTCTTGGTCGCTTCATGGATTGCAGTCACGCTGACTTCCACACTAAACACAAAGGTTGATCACCGGCCGTTAGGTTCACCCGCAAGCATAAAAGCACAGATGTCCGAACTCGTTTCCTGCGAAACGAAGGATGAACTGCTCGATGACATGAGCTATTACGACACGATGACAGGATTCAACTGCAATCACGATTTGGGTCCAGCCACGCTTGTCCACATCTACAGCACCGTTGGGTCACCAGATCAGGTACTCCAAGATTGGGCACCGCTGCTTAATCCTGATCGTCAAGTCCTCATCGGCCGCAGTTGGTTTGTGATCGGAGGGATATCCGACCTTACCAAAATCAAGTCTCGATTCGGTGATGCCGTTGGGCCGACTGTATACGTCCCTGCGGCTTCTCAACTCAATCTGAAAGCCAGTGAAATCACCGGATGTGTGAGGGCCGCCACCTCTGGAATTATGCAGTACGCAACAGAGAATCAAAAGTATGAGGAGGATGCTGCCAACTTGGACACGGTGTATCCGGGCATCGACGCCTTGGTGCGAAGCGTAGTCACCGAGAACGTTGCGAAGGAAATCCAGGGTCTTTGGGAGTCTGATTCGCTCAAACTGGAAGCGAACCTGACTCGTTTTGGTCCGAAGGTAAAGAGTTATTGCTCAAAGGCATACGACGAGGCGAATCCGAATGCCACACGGGGATAGAAACGATCGAAAGAGACTGAGCCCGACTCCGTCGGTCTCATAACGCGAACGGGTAACGTGGGACTTATGTTCGTTAATGGAGCGCAGCAAATACCAACGCGATCAACTACGCTGTGGGGCGGTCTCGGGATTGCCCTCGCTGGCTTTCTTTCTATGGCTGTGGCGCTCAACTATTCTTTGTTGAACGATCTGTCGTTTATATTGAGTTCGGCTTTTTCGTTGGTCTCGGCGCTCATTCTCATGCTCGCCGTATTAATTCTAGCCTTCAGTATCCGCCACGAAACCGGTATTGCCGGAGCCTCAAAGAGCGGAAAAGTCGCGCTCGTAGTATTCGGGATTTGCACTGTTGGAAAGGATGCTCTCAATCTCTTCTCCAGCACCATGACCAGTGATGTCGTACGTGTCCAAAGCGACGTCTCGTTCGCGCTGAGTGTTGCGGCGCTGGTATCTCTTGTCGTCGCCGCGATCTCTGTGGCCAAGGCGGGCGTGATTACCGGGCCGCTCCGATGGGGGGTTGTCGTTTTTGGAGCGTGGAGTGCTATCACGTTCGCGCTCAATCTTGACCCGGCGGGCACTTTTCTTTTCTCTTCCGAGGCATATGTCATGATGCTCCTTCTACAGATCGCGCTGGGCATAGGGTTCGCGCTCTACGGGCGCGAGCAAGCGCTACGGAGGCGGATGGAAGTCTTTAACCAGCGTTGGTGAGTGCCTCGGCGTCGTCTGCCATTGCGTCGACCGCCTCGGCGCGTACTTATGCGCGGCGTTCGGCGGCCGCAAGTTCTATCGGTGTGAGTCCGTCGGGGTCGATTGTCGTTCTGATTTCGGCGTCTATCCGCCAAGTGAACTGGCGGGGCTTGTTTTGCTGGTTCGAGACTCAGGCGTTCAGATTTGAATTCTTCTGGCCTGACCTCGGCGCGCTCCGGTTCGGACTGCACGAACACACTTTCATGCTCGACGCGACCCGGGAACAGCAACGCATACATCTCAGCATCGGTGGGTGGCCGACCTAATGGTCTGGGCATGCGGGTCGTTGCTCCCGGGAACGGGTTCAAGAAGGTCAGGAAGCCGACCTTCACGTGATGACGCACACCTCGGTCTTCGCTTAGTTCGTTGACGCTTCGGTCGTGTGGCTGAAGGTTCTGCAGTCAGACACGAAATCGCTGTGCAGTCCACTTCTGACATTCGTGCAGTCGACTTGGGAAAACGACACCAGGCAAGGCGCCAGAACTTCGCGGATCCTGCTCTCTCACAAACACTTCTCAGAACGGTATTCTTGCATCATCCGGGATTCGACGGATACCGAGAACCCACCACGAGGACCCTCATGCTCATCGGCTACGCCCGTGTTTCGACCAGCGACCAGAACCTCGACCTGCAACACGACGCCTTGAAAGCCGCCGGCTGCGAGAAAACCTTCACCGATGTCATCAGCGGCGCCAAAGCCTCCCGACCGGGACTGGACAAAGCACTCGAGCAGCTT
>NZ_JADOVI010000043.1 GCF_015752155.1 Cryobacterium sp. MP_M3
GACGACACAACCCGGTGGGAACGCTTCGACTCCGAGGAACGGGGGCTGCTCGGCCCGTTGCCTGATGCCGGGTTCGAGGACGTCTCCTGGAAGGAACTGAAGGCCGGCCGCAACTACCACGTCACCGCCGACACGCAACGGTATTCGGTGCCGTTCGCTCTGGCGGGCAAGCTGCTGCGGGTGAGGCTGACGTCGTCCCGGGTGACGGTCTTCGATGGACAGGAGACGCTCTGCGAACACCCGCGGTTGACGGGCCGAAAGGGCCAGTACTCGACCCTGCCCGAGCACGTTCCGCCGCAGCATCGCAACATCGACGGGCTGTGGTCCAGGCGGTGGTTCACTGACCGGGCCCGCAGCGTTGGGCCGGCAACAGTCACGGTGATCGAGCAGATCCTCGACGCACAGCCAATCGAGGCGCAAGGCTACCTGGCCTGCCAGAACATCCTTGACGGGCTCGGGAGGAACAACCGGGAACGGCTGGAGGCGGCCTGCCAGGAGCTCGTGAACCGCAGCGCTCATCCGACCTACTCGACACTGAAACGCTTGATGGCGGCGATCGACAGCGACGGGAAGAAACCTCGGCCCAGGGTCCCGGCGGCCTCGACGCGCAAACGCATCAGCACCGTCGTTTTCCGCGACACCATGCCAGACGTCTATGTTCGCGACGCCTCCCACTACGCACGCGACGAGGAGGGCAAGTGATGTTCACCAGCATCGATTACGACAAATTCCGGGCCCTGCGAGTCACCCACGTCGCGACCCGGCTGGAAGAGCTCATCCAGGACGAGGACAACGACACCCTCACCCCCGAGCAGCTGTTTCTCACCGCCGTCGACGACGCATTGGAGTCCCGACGCATCAACAAAGTCGACAAACTCATCCGCCAGGCTGCATTCCCGATCCCGGGCGCGACCGTTGCCGAGGTCGACTACCGCGACGGGCGCGGAATCACTCCGGTTCGAATGCGCCGATATGCCGCCCACGACTGGCGCACCGATCCGACAAACCTGCTCATCATCTCGCCCACCGGCGGCGGGAAAACCTACCTCGCCTGCGCGCTGGCCATCGGCGCCTGCCAGAGCGAACACTCCGTGCTCTACTTCCGGATGGACGACCTGGCACGCCGGCTCGTCATCGCCCGCGGCGACGGCATCGCCCACCAGAAGCTGTTGAACGAGCTCTCCAACATCGACCTGCTCATCATCGATGACTTCCTCACCGTCGGCATCGACAGCGACGCCGCCAGCGATCTGTTCGCGATCCTCGCAAACCGAGAACACCGGCTGCCCACAATGATCGCCTCCCAGACCGGGCCGGCGCACTGGGTTGCCGAGCTGCCCGACCGGGTCGCGGCGGACTCCATCGTGAACCGCCTCGCCAACAACGCCCGAATCATCAACCTCGGCCAGATCGACATGCGCAGGCACCGCAACGACCAAGCCCGCGCCCACGAGACCTACTGGGAATAACGCCGCGGAGGCCCCGGGCGACCTGCCCGGGGCCGCTACCACCTCGTCAGAACTGCGCTACCACCTGCCTGGACTGGCGCTACCATCAAGCGCTACTCGCCAACATAGAACGACGTGCGCAACCGGAGCACTACCTCGCTCGATGGCGTCCGCGTTCCCTCGGCCCACTCTCGAACGGCGCGCGTCTCCCGAACGCCCCCCAAATACGCCACAAGCTTCGCGCCCAACGCCTCCCGCAGCCCTCCAACGATTTCAGCCGTCGAAAGCCGAAGGGAATCTTCGTAGCCCCGAAGTCCCGGGCGTGCCGTTGTAGTACTCATACACTCACCCCACACCATCTACACTAAAAAGCCAAGTAGATCACAGAACAAAAGCATCCACATCACACCCGAAATCCCACCTCGAATGACCGATAATAGATATTATGTCAGTTTGTAGCCGACATCTTCGCGTTGGGTGCGAATACGCCGGTTCGGTCGACCTCCCCCCAGACGGCGCGTATCCTTCCGTTGGCACGATGACAATGGAGTGCTCGCGGAGGGGTGCAGTCGCGCATGACTGGAGTAGTGACGTCGCCCGATATGGCAGTTGAACTGGAGTTTCATATTGCAGCTTGACATCGATTCGCATTTAATGCGAATGTTTCGCATAAGATGCAAACATTTGATTTAGCCGCGCCAGGGGTGGTTCCTGCTCATCTCCGATCGAGTATCGCCGTTCTCAACGCGGAGGAGAGCGTGTGGCGGTCGATGCTGGACGGGTGGGCGGCGCAGCAGGTCGCCCGGAACCTGGCAGGGTCGACGGTCGAGAAACGTCGATCGGTCGCGATCCGGTTCCGGGCGTTCGCGGATTGCTACCCGTGGTCGTGGTCGGCATTGATGGTCGACGAGTTCTTCCTCGAGCTCCGCTCCTTAAAAGGCGCATCGCACTCCACCGTCCTCGGTTACCAGAACGCGTTGCGGATGTTCCTGGAGTATCTGACCGATCCGGCCTACGGCTGGAGTGAACAGTGCTGGGAGCGTTTCGGCGACCATCCCGCACAGGTGTTCCATGAGTGGAACACGGCCCGCCACTCGCAGTCGGCGATCGGAGCCCCCGGAAAACGCCCCTACACTCGGGACGAGATCCAAGACCTGTTTGACTGCGC
>NZ_JADOVI010000044.1 GCF_015752155.1 Cryobacterium sp. MP_M3
GGACTCCGCGGGCCCACTCGGTTCAGGACTTCTCTCGTCGGGCATCCTCGGGTCGATCATTCGGAGGATCCAGGCCGCCATCGGCAGCAGCTCGCAAGAGAAGGATGTCCGGTAGCCGGACCCCAAATGGACACTCCCTCACGACTACTGGGCTCCGCAGCATGTGTGGAGTTGATCGGTAAATGGCGGCTTTCTGTGATCGGTGTGTGTCGTTAGTTGCCGATGACGAGGATGCTGGCGGCGGCTTCGATTACGTCGTCGGTGATGGTGTCGAGCTGGTTGATCTTTAGGACCCGGTTGATCTGAGGGAAGAGTCGTTCGAGGAGGCGGAAGTTGCCGCGGGTGATGCGCTCGATGGCTGCGATCGCTTGCGCGTCGGTGAAGTCGTCAGGGTCGAGGGTCTTACCGAGTCGTTTCCAATGGCGGTCGAGGACGAACAGGAGTTCGTCGCGTCCCAGGGTCCGGTACTGATGTGAAAATCCGAGGCGGCTGTAGAGCTGCGGATAGTGACGAAACCGCATCGTCGATGCCGGGCATGCCGATCAAGATCATCGCGAGGTGGGTGCGGTCGTGCTGGTCGCGGAGCAGTTCCAAGGCGGTGGGGGTGAGCCGTTAGGCTTCGTCGATGATGAGAAGTTCGACCAGACGGGTGACGTCCTTCTGCCGGACTATTTCCGGTTCGTACATGAGGGAGCGGAGGTGTTCGTCGGCGCAGATCCCAACTTTCACCTGCCAGTAATCAATGTCGTGCATGAGGTCTTTGGGCCGACAGAGGACTTCGGGTGTGTAGAAGACGGTGCGAGATCGGTTCGCGAGGGCATAATGCTTCGCGTCGTGATCACCTCTGGGACCCCACTCATTGATGTAGGGCTCGAGAGCGTCCCAGTTCGCGTAGCGGCGGGCGGAGTTGGTCTTACCAACGCCGGCAGCTCCGTGGCAGATCCCGATCGTTTTCTCTTTCCGCATGGCGTTGGCGAACTCGGTAAAGCGCCGGTGTTCTTTGGTGACGATGAATGCCTGGTTCATCACTCGTCCTCTTCATAGGTGCGCAGCTTCGGACGCCACTTCGTCGGTTCAGGGGCGCGAGGTTCCTCACGGGCGGCAACGGTCAGAATGCGATCGTTTATCGCGCGACGCAATTGCTTGCGGCGGGCGCGACGAGCGGTTTCGATGTCGCGGAGACTGAGACGCAGGTTGGGGTGGGCCTCGTCGATTGCGGTGCAGATGAAAGTGTCCCGGGCGTACACGCGGATCTCGGAGATGTCGCGGGGGTCGTACCGGATCGTGATGGTGTGCCCCACAAACGAAGCGAGCGTTGGGGCTAGGTAGCGCTGGCCTTGGAAGTGGATGCCGTCACGTTGCACTACTCGGTTCTTCGGAACGGTAAGGAGCAGTCCGTCGAGTTCTTGGAGGCTGTCGGGCATCCGTGGCAGCCAGCCGTCGGCAACCCACGCGTCTCGGGGTGAGATCCCCAGCTCGCGGTGGGTTCGGTCGTTGTAGGTGCCGATGAATCCGCCGATCGCACGGTCGAGCCCGGCAAGGTCGAGGACCGGAGTTGGCGTCCGGCTGCCGGGTCCGAGGTGGCCGGGGAGGGTGGCCAGAAGTTCGGTGTTGATGGTGCCGAAGAACCGTTCGATCTTGCCGCGCCCCTGTGGTCGGCCGACGGTCGAGTGGATGATCCTGATATGCAGGGCTATAGCTGTTCGTTCGAGGTGGTGGCTGATGAAGTCGGAGCCGTGGTCGACGTGCAGGATGTCGGGGATGCCGCACATCGCCCACGCCGGGTCGGTTTTCCGCCAGATCGCCTGCCGGAGGGCGAGGGCGGTGTTAATAGCTGATGGGGCGCCGGTGAAGACCATGTATCCGCAGATTGCACGGGAGTAGTCGTCCATCACGGTCGTCAGCCACGGTCGGTCAGGTTTCCCGTCAGCGCCGAGGATGAGGATGTCGAGTTCAGTGTGGTCGGACTGCCAGGTCTGGTTGGGGTGTTCCGCGCGGCGGCGAAAGACGAGCTCGTGCTTGTCTCGGTACGAGACTGGCCCCTCCAGCGCCAGGGTGACAAGAGCCGGATCGAGGGCCTGGACGATTTGCCGCACGGTTGCATAGCTCGGCGCCGGCAGCTCACGCGCCTGAGCATCGGTGACGG
Organism: Cryobacterium sp. MP_M3; assembly: GCF_015752155.1. Classification (GTDB taxonomy): domain Bacteria; phylum Actinomycetota; class Actinomycetes; order Actinomycetales; family Microbacteriaceae; genus Cryobacterium. The sequence continues at coordinate 2,147 of NZ_JADOVI010000044.1, forward strand.
CGAGACGATGCAGCGTGGCGAGACTCGGGCGCGGCCGGCAGAGTGCAAATTGTTCGATGAACGCGACCGTCTCGGCCGAAGTTCGGCGAACACTCTTGTCTTTGCGGTCACGCGGGTCGAGGGATGCAATGCCGCCTGCCCGGTAGAGCTGGTGCCAGCGCTGCAGAGTCCGAGCGGAGATCCCCGTCTCCCGAGCGAGGACGGCAAGCGGAATCTGGTCTTCGACATGCAGCCGAAGAACACGCCACCGCTCGGCCGCGTCCACAAGTCACCTACACAGTGGTGCTTTCGCGGGCCGCTAAGGCCTGCTGATGCCGGTACAAAGTGGCACGACTCCACCCGACGAGCTTTGCCGCATCCTCCGCCGTGCCCTACGTGTCAGGGTTGGGTGAGGCCAGTAGCTAACAGCAAGTCCGCCGCATGATGTAGGGCGAGAATCAGGAAACCACCACCATGTCCAGCCC
>NZ_JADOVI010000045.1 GCF_015752155.1 Cryobacterium sp. MP_M3
TGAATATTGGCTTCGATGGGCACCACCCCTGGTGCGAGTGAGCCCCACTGTTCAGATTCGTGATTCGTATCGTTCAGCCCCACCACCGGCGTGGTTGAGCCCCACCTGAAAAGCTCCTTCCACCATGTGACGGACACATGGTGGAAGGAGTACCGGTAATGGTACGGAAGATCAAAGCGAAGCAGATCCTGCAGTTGCGTAATCAGGGCTTGTCGCGACGGGCGATCGAGTCCGCCCAGGGCATGTCCCGGCACAGCATCCGAGCTGTGCTCGATGCGGCAGAGCGTCTCGGGCTTGGCTGGGACGACGTCGCCGAGCTGTCGGAGGCCGAGGTGTATGCGGCGCTGTTCCCCGGCCGCGGCGTCCACGAGAGTGTGTTTGCCCAGCCGGACTGGGGCCGGGTGCACACCGAGCTCGCCCGGGTCGGGGTGACGCTGAAGCTGCTGCACCAGGAGTACGTCGACGCGTCGTCACTGGCCGGGCAGGCAGTGATGAGCTACGACCGGTTCTGCCGCCTCTATGCCGAGCACGCCGCAGTCTCGGGGGCGACATCTCGGGTCGGCCACAAGGCCGGCCGCAGCATCGAGGTCGACTGGTCCGGGCCCACGATGCAGCTGCTGGATCCCACGACGGGCGAGATCTCGAAGGTGTATCTGTTCGTCGCGTGCCTGCCGTTCAGCCGCTACGCGTTCGTGGAAGCGACCCTCGACATGAAGCAGGAGTCGTGGCTGCGCGCCCACACGGCGATGTTCGCCTTCTTCGGCGGCAGCGTCCCACGCCTGGTCCCGGACAACCTGAAGACCGGGGTCATCTCGCACCCGAAGGAAGGCGAAGTCGTTCTCAACGATTCCTACCGCCAGATGGCGGCGCACTACTCGGCCGCGGTGCTGCCCGGCAGAGTTCGCCACCCGCGCGACAAAAGCAGCACCGAGAACACGGTCTCCCATGTCGCGACCTGGGTCATCGCCGGCCTACGGCACGAGACGTTCACCTCGCTGGCGCAGTTGCGCCTGCGGATCCGGGAACAGATGGACGCCTACAACCGGGAGCCGTTCCAGAAACGCGTCGGGTCCCGCCTCAGCGTCTTCACCGTCGAGGAGAAGCCGCTGCTGCAGGCGCTGCCGGCGGCGCCGTTCGAGATCAGCACCTGGTCCTACAAACGGAAGGTCAACGCCAACGCCCACGTGGTCTGGGCGCGGAACTTCTACTCCGTCCCCTTCAGCCACATCGGCGCGCTGGTCGACCTGCGGATCACCGAGACGATGTTGGAGGTCTATCGGCGCGACGAGCGCCTGGCCAGCCACCTGCTGCTGCCGGCAACGACGAGTAACCAGTATCGGACGAACGAGGCCGACCTGCCCGAGGGGCGCAGCTTCCAGGCCTGGGACCGAACCCGGATCGAGGAGTGGGCGGCGCGGATCGGGCCGGCGACCGTGACAGTGACGGCCAAGATCTTCGAGACCGTGTTCATCGACGAGGCCGGCTTCGACGCCGCTCTGGCGGTCCTGCGGCTGTCGCGCAAGTTCCCCCCGGCGCGACTCGAGGCCGCCTGCGCACTGGCGCTGCGCGGGCCGATCCGCTCTCCCCGCTACGCGCACCTGAGACCGATCCTCGACACCGGGCAGGACAAGACCGGACAGGTCCCCGAGCCGGCACCGGACGATGGCGGCTATGTCCGCGGCGGCGCCTACTACGCCGGAGGGCACCGGTGAGCGCCCTGGACGGGGAGACTAAACGCAAGCTGCGCGAGATGAACGCCGGCGAGCTGCTGCAGGCCATCGACACCCAGGACGAGGTCCTCAGCATCGGCCTGCCCTTCGAGGACCGGGTCCGGCTGGCCGTCGACGACGCCTACTCCGCCTTCACCCATTCCAAGGTCGAGGGCCTGATCCGGCGGGCGGGACTGCGGTATCCGAACGCGGATCTGCGGCGCATCGACCTGCTCGACGAGCGCGGCCTGAACCGGCAGCTGCTGGCCCAGCTCGGGACCTGCTCGTTCGTCGCCCGGCACCAGAACGTCGTCTTCCAGGGCTTCACTGGGTCGGGGAAGTCGTATCTGGGCTGCGCGATCGCTAAACGGGCCTGCGAGCACCGGATCCGTGCCCACTACGTCCGGATGCCCGACCTCGAGGAGGCCTGGGTCGCCGCGCAGGACGCCACCGGCGGCGCCGGGAAGTTCCTGCGGAAGTATGCCGCGTTCACGCTGCTGGTCATCGACGAGTGGCTGCTGGACAGGCCGACGGAGTCGATGCGGACGATGCTGTTGGAGTTGATGGAGCGCCGTTACGGCGAGACGTCGACGGTGTTCTGCACCCAGTATCAGCAGAAGGACTGGCACCAGCGCCTCGGCGCCGGCGTCCACGCCGACGCGATCATGGACCGCATCATCCACAACAGCACCTGGGTCGACACCGGGACCTACAATATGAGGGAACAAGCCGCCCTCGCGACCGCGTAATCCGTGACGGGGAGCACCGGTGGTGCTGAGCCACACCACCACTGGGGCTCTTCCGCACGAACGGTGGGGCTCAACCGCACGATCGGGTGGGGCTCAGACGGTCGAATACTCA
>NZ_JADOVI010000046.1 GCF_015752155.1 Cryobacterium sp. MP_M3
CGGGGTGATTCACATTCCCGAGTTGACTGCGGCATAATCAGAAAACACTGACCTGCACGGTGACGAGGAATTACACCACCCAGCGGGACGTGACCAAGCAGCGATACGTACGTTCAGGGTGGTTCACTGAAGGATGCGAATTTGAGCACTTCCTGGGACCTATATGTGCGCCACAACGACCTGTATCCCGAATTCGATCGATACGCGTACATGTCGTTCGACCTCGCAAAAATCGACGCGACCATAATTCAGTCTGCGGAGCTGCACTTCACCGCGGCAATTACTGAATCAGGGGGCACGGAAATCGGCCTAAATGCCCGTGCCTTGACCCAACCTTGGAGCTCCTCGACCGTTACGTTCGCAACGAGACCGGCTATGGGATATCTGGCGGGGACGACAACAATAGACAACATCAAGCAGGTTCGAACCATGGATGTAACCGAATTTGTTCGCAGTAATGCGGGGAAGATCGCGAGCCTTGGATTCACAGAAGACAATCCACCAAACGGACTGGGCTTTGTCGCATCAATCAGCAGTCTCCGATCATCAACGAAACCGTTCTTGGTAGTTCAAACACTTCCAGTTGGCTAACCGCCACCAACTCACCATCGTCAGCCGGGATGGCCGGTAGGCTAGGCAGCAGTCGTTACGGGGCGAGTGAATTTGCCAACGTCGAAGGCCAAGAGGCCGAAAAGCCAGTAAGTGAGATCAAGCCGATGCAGTTCACGCTCTGGCTAGCGACGAGTCTCGGTTTCGGCCTCCTTGCAGTTCGCTTTCACCATCACGCGATCAAAGTCGTGCTGTTCCTTGCCACAGCTGTTCCCTACGTCGCGTCCGACCTGGTCACAGGCTACTCGGGAGGCTTTCTTGACCTCCACCCCGCAACGTGGTTCGCTCTTTTCGCCTTCATCGTCGCCTCTCTCATCCGGCCCCGCGAGGTGCTGAAGCTGATTGGGCGAGATCCGGTACCGAATTTCCTCATGGCTACCGTCCTTTCGATTGTCGTGGCCACAGTAGTTGTGCGCGACGGATCGTCGGGACTCTCCCTTATCGCCAATCAAATGGTCGTACCGTACGCGGTATTCCTTTGGGCGCGGTTCGAGATTAGACGCGACAGTAGATTTGGCGCTTCGCTAGCTCGCTTTGTCGTTGGTCTTGGCGCCATAGAAAGCGCGCTAGCTCTATTTCAATGGGCCACGAAGACAACACTCTTCTTCACAACGCAGATGTCCACTTATGGATGGTACCGACTCAATGTCAGGCAGTTCGGAACTCTCGACCATCCGTTGACGCTTTCCCTCTTGCTGGCTATCTGCATTCCGCTGTCCGTCAACATCAGACGCGCCTACTTCCAAGTCCCCGTGGTCGTACTTCTTCTCATCGGAGTCCTTCTAACTGAATCGCGGACGGGTCTACTCCTCGCAGCCGCTGGCCTTGCATTCCTCCTCTTGCGTAAACAAGCGTCGGTGAAGACTCGAATCGCGGCATGCGGCGCGCTGGGACTCGGGCTCATCCTGTTTTTCCAGAGCAGCTTGGCAGAAGGCATCGCTGCAAGACTCGACAACGACAATGGATCGGCAAACGCGCGATCGCTGGCGCTCAAATTCTTCTTCGAGAACGTCTGGCACTACTTTCTGGGCGGTGACGGAGTCGGATCTAGCTTTGAAACATCCTCGAACGGTGGACTGGCCACGTCGCTTGAAAGCCCTGTTCTCATGTATGCCTTGGACTTCGGGCTGCTCGTGACCCTCATCTACTTCGGTGTTCAGCTTGTACTGGTTCTACGCTGGAAACGCGGTTGGACTGCGACATCGGGGGCCCGGGCGGGTGCCCTATTCGCTGTCCTTAGCATTCAGACCTATAGCTCGGTGGCAACCGAATCAGCCGCGGCGCTCCTCGTCTGGGCCGTCATCGGGATCGCTACTCTGTCGTTGACCCAAGAAGATAATCCGGAGAGTCCGAACGCACACACAAGGGGTAGGAGAATACACTCAGGCCAGTTTGGGCAAAAGCGAGCGACTCCAGGTCAGCCAGATTGACGGGCCATCGGGCTGTTCTGGGAGTGCTGCTGTGACCCCCGCATCTCAGCTGCACCGGTCTCTGGCAGTCGTATTGATCGTATTTTGTCTGTTCGGCTGTTCACAGGGGAAAAGGATAGCTCCACCCGCCCCGGAGGCGAACGCTCCGGGCACCCTCCTAAGCTCACCGCTCGTACAGCCCAAAGCACAGACAGAAAGCGAGCTCCTTGACCTCAATGCCTGCAGCGTTCTAGTTCACCTTCGGGATGGTCTGGTCGGTCTGGAACCCGATCAACGCGCGCAACACATCTCGGGTGGCGAGTAGCGCTTGATGGTAGCGCCAGTCCGGCGAGTTGGTAGCAAGTTTCCAGGAACACGGTAGCGACCCCGGGGTGTGTACTGCTCTGCT
>NZ_JADOVI010000047.1 GCF_015752155.1 Cryobacterium sp. MP_M3
ACCACGCCGGTGGTGGGGCTGAACGATACGAATCACGAATCTGAACAGTGGGGCTCACTCGCACCAGGGGTGGTGCCCATCGAAGCCAATATTCACCGATCGGTAGTGCAATTTGAACGCGCCGAACAGCTTGGTCTCGACGACCTTGGTGCCGACGCGTCGTCCGATGCCGGTGGCGTTGTCAAAGACCAGGTGCCGGGGTGCGGCCCCGATATGGTCGAACACGGTGCGTAACCCGTGACAGACGCACTCAGCGGTTTCTCCTCGGTAGGCCTGCACGAAGCGCATGTTCGAGAACGGGAACGTGACGACGAAGATATGCAGGACCTGCCGGATCCCGCCGATGAGGGCCTCGGCCTTCACGAAGTCGACCTGCGCGGTGCCGGCGGGCCAGACCAGTTCCGTGAAGCCCTCCCCGGCCTGGCGGTGGAGGGCATTCCACTTCTTCACGAAGCGTTGCACTGGGGAATAACTGCCGGTGAAAGCCTGCTCGGTGACCAACCGGTCAAAGGCCCGTTTGGCCGTGTGGCGTTGCTTGCGCGGCCGGCGCTGGTCCTCGCCCAACCACTTTTCAACGGTCGCTTCGAACCCGGTCATGGCCGAGCCGGCGGGCCTGGCCACCGGCGCTGGCGGCCTCGGCGAGTAGTCCTGTTGACCGGTGTATTTCGTCACCGCGTCGCGGCTGACGCCCAACCGGCGGGCGATTTCACGACCCGCGATTCCATGGGAGTCGAGTGTTCTGATATTTTCTTGCACGGACATGGGTACCGTCATCTGCTTCCTGGTTCCTTCCGGCGCGACCGCATGGCAGTAGACACGCCTTTAGGAACCTATCGGGGAGGGGTGGCGGGCCCATGTCTCCATCGCTTTGGAGAGGGCCTCGGCCACCGGGTGATCTTAATCTCGTGCAGACCCGAATCCACCGTCGTGGACTGGATTTGCTGGCCTGATTCTTAGCGCTCTTTTGGCAGGAAACCGGCCACTAACTCGGCAGGATTCCAGCGCCGAAACGGCCTACAAAGAGTTGATCACACACAACCAGCTTCTTGCGGTCGCTCAAGACCCGCGGCCTCGACGGGGTCAAGCTGGTCATGTCTGACGCTCACACCGGGCTGAAGAAGGCCATCGGAACCGTGTTCCAAGGCGCCGGGTGGCAGCGCTGCCGGGTGCATTTCATGCGCAACGTGCTCGCGGTGGTCCCGAAGGGATCCCAGGACATGGTCGCCTCGATCATCCGCACCATCTTCGCCCAGCCCGACCGGGAGCACATCGAGAAACAGTTCCGCGAAGTCACCACCATGCTCGCCCGCTCTCACCCGAAAGTCGCCGCGATGCTCGTCGACGCGCAACCCGACCTGCTCGCCTTCGCCGCGTTCCCGAGGCGGCACTGGCGCCAGATCTGGTCCACGAACCCGCTCGAACGGGTCAACAAGGAAATCAAACGCCGCACCGACGTCGTCGGTGTGTTCCCCAACTCCGCCGCCCTGCTGCGCCTGGCCGGGTCGGTGTTGATCGAGCAGCACGACGAGTGGGAAGCCGGAGAACGCCGATACTTCTCCGAAGCATCCATGCTCGAGCTGGCCACCATGAACAACCCCATCGAGGTCATCGACGAGGCGGTGATCCTTCCAGAACTCGCCGCCGCCTAAGCTAGAACAACTGACCCGCACGGTGTTGAGAAACTCCACCACTCAGCGGGACGTGACCACTACCGCTCTCGCCAAACACTGCAATGTGCTGTTCTAGCGCTCTATTTACGTGCATACGCGAAGCCTAGGCCGTAAGCCGCGTCGTCCGTGGCGCCCGAAAGGTGACCGGCCTGCGGCGGGTGTGCCCCATGGCTTCGACGGTGGTCAGACTGGCCGACTCGCCGTACAACCCGAGCCGTCAAGATGGTCCCTAACATTGAGCAACTACTCGTCGGCCATCTGGTATTCGTGGGCCTGCCGCACTAATCCCATGACGTATGCAAAATCGGTGTCCTCTGCCAAACCGATTTCTGTCGGGCCGTTGCCCCAGTGGCCCTTGTTCCTCACATCCCAGGCGAGGCCGCGCTCGTCACGGAGCGATTCGATCGGAATATTGAGGCTTAGACGCATCCGTCCCTTCTGCGGCACAACGTCGAGTGGCGAGTAGCGCTTGATGGTAGCGCCAGTCCGGCGAGTTGGTAGCAAGTTTCCAGGAACACGGTAGCGACCCCGGGGTGTGTACTGCTCTGCT
>NZ_JADOVI010000048.1 GCF_015752155.1 Cryobacterium sp. MP_M3
TCGCGAGCGGCGACAGGGCGCGGGTCGGTGTCGATGCCGAAATCATGGGCCCAGTCGTCCTCTACGAGGAATGCGCCATGCGCGCGCACAACGTCATCGCAGGCATCACAGCCGCACACGGGCAAGTGAAAGTCGTGGAGTACACCTGCGTGAAGGTCGATCCCCGGGAACGGTGTGAGGACAAATGTCAGCAGGGCCGCTGTCGGGTCGCGAGGCACGACACGTACTGCGCGGACAACATGATCTGGCATGTGCAGAAGATCGCTGGTGGCGCTCGGGGTTTGCTCGAGAGTCACGTCGAAGGTGTCCTGCAGCCAATCGATGAGGGCGTCGGCGACGGCGTGCAGAGGCGCGAAACGCTGCGGATTGCTGAGACGGGAATACGAGTCTTCGGGTGGAGACTCTCCTCCCCATCGATTGCCGTAGTAAATCGGACGGCCCTGCTCATCGCGGTAGATCTCCACCGGAAACGTGGGGCGTCGGTACTCTGTCATGTTCACAAACTATCCGTCAGTGTTCTGGTCGCCGAGCAAGCGGTTGGCCCGCATATCGGATCCTCAGAGGACACCTCACAGACCGAACGGCATGCGGGACATCGGAGGCGTCCGGATAGCGGATCGACGAGCGCATCAACGCCTACCTCAACGACGCCCGGATCGGCAACACAGCCTAAAGACAAATGTCACACTTCTGGGCCTCAATCAAATCTAGGGTGTGACGACCACCTTGCCGAGCGCGCGCCCTTCACCGACGTAGGCGAGGGCCTGCGGTACCTCGTTGAGCGGGAAGGCGCGGTCGATGTGGATGCGAAGGTCGCCAGCGATGCAACGCTCTGCGACGGGCTCGAAATGCGCCGGTCCTTGCCGCGAAATAAGGATCCCCAGCCGGCGCCTGGTCAGCAGGCCAAGCGCGGCCCCGACCGTCATGACCCGCAGCAGCGTTCGCACGGTTCCGCCGACGCAGAGGTAGCGGCCGCCGCGGGTCAGCGCCCTCCGGTAGGCGAACACGGATCGGTGCGCGACGAGATCGAGCACCAGGTCGTACGGCTCGAGCCTGGTGAAGTCCTGACTGCGGTAATCGACCACTTCGTCGGCGCCGAGTTTCTGCATGAAATCGAGCTTGCCTGCGTTGTCGACCCCGGTCACGTGCGCGCCCGAGAGCTTGGCGAGCTGGATCGCGAACGAGCCCGCTCCGCCGCCCGCACCGTTGATCAGCACGCGCTGCCCGCGGCGTGCGCGGGCGGTTCCCTGAAACGCGATCGAGCCCGCCTGGGGCAGTGTCGAGGCCTCGGCGAATGTCAACTCTGATGGCTTGTGTGCGAGTGCCGATTCGGGAGCCACCGCGTATTCGGCGAAACCGCCCATGAGGCCCAGATTGTCGCCGTACACCTCATCACCCACGCGGAACCGCGTGACACCGGATCCGACGGATGCGACGCGTCCGGCGATGTCGGAGCCGAGCACCCGGCGCGCCGGTGTGCGTAGCCCGCCGAATCGCGCGTACATCGGAATTCCCCGCAGCCCCTCCCAGTCCGAGAGATTGACGGATGTCGCGGCGACCTCGACGAGCACCTGAGCTGCACTTGGCGCCGGCACCGGAACCTCCTCGACCCTCAGCACGTCGGGCGGACCGTACCGGTCGTAGACGACGGCCCTCATGCTGATCGGCCAAGCGGGAGACGTGCGGAATTGGACATGCGAGTCATCGTACGCGCGGCTTTGCCGCGCTGCGGAGGAGGGCGACCTGATTGAGGACAAGGCGCTCATGTCAGGGGCTCCCGTGCGAGCGAACGGCCGTCGCGGTGGAGCGGAACTCGTGGACGATTAGCCAGATGCCGAACCGGAATTTGTCAAGGCGAATGAGGCCAGTGGGAGTTTAGGCGGCTAGCGTCGCCGCGGGTTGGACCTTGTCTTGTTCTGCTGGTTTGTTGATC
>NZ_JADOVI010000049.1 GCF_015752155.1 Cryobacterium sp. MP_M3
CTAGGAGACCGCTGATTTACAACGTTTCAGTGGGCCAATCGAGTCTTTAGAGCGTTTTTTGCCCGGTGGCCGGGCCCGTGAAAGCGTCCTCGGGGCCGGAAGGTGGTTCTGGGGTTGGGCGGGCCGGGCCGTGAAGGGCGGGTGCGTCGGCGGTGGCGGGCTGGGTGTCCTGGTCTGGGGTGTTATCCAATGGCCCAGGTCCCGTTCTGGCTGGTGAGGCCGAGGCTGAGGAGGCGTTTGAGGTTGATGGCGGCAGCCCGGTTGACCCACCAGGCGTTGTTCTTGACGGTGCCGCGGTAGGGAACACGCCGAGCTCCCCGAGTCATCCAGGCGAGGGTGCGTTCGACCATAGGTCGGTGTTGTCGATACACGGCCTGAAAGTCGGGATCCTGGGCCCGAACACGGTGTTCACGGCGTAGCCGATCGTGGGGGTGGATCTGCATCTTCTTCCCCCGTTTCGCAGTCGTGCACTGGGCCATCAGCGGGCAGGACGCGCAGGAACTACCAAAACTCACGCGTCCCGTCGCGCTGATCGGCCGGACGATGCCCGCGGGACATGTCGCGCTCTGGTCGGCCTCGTCAATGGTGAAGTCATCGACGGTGAACCCGCCGGGAATAGCGCGGCCCAGCGGCATCGGCTTGATGATCGGCGTGTGACCGGCCGTCGAAATCGCCGCGAGGAGTTCTCCGCTGCCATAAGCCGAATCACCCAACGCCTCGATTTCCTGCGTGCCAATGCTGGTGTCAGCCGCGAGGAGTTCCATCCCGCGCGCCGCGTCACTGTTTTCCGGCCCGGCTGCTTTGGTCAGGGCGGCCGCGGTCGTCAAGCCGGTCTCCGGCTCCATCGCGATATGAGCCTTGAAACCGTCGATCTTCTTCTGCCGGCTCTTATGCGCGTGGCGGGCGTCGGGATCCACGGTTGAGATGACCCGGTCCGGGGCGACCCGGCGGGCGATCTTCCACCGCCCGTCCGTGCCATCAGATCCGTCTGCCGGTTCCACATCCTGCCCCGCGACTAACGCCAACAACGCCACCGTTTCCTGCTGCTTGTCGGTGAGGGCATCCGCGTCGATGCTGGCAAGCAGGGCCAGCGCGTCGGTGACGAGCTTGGAGACTAACTCGTCGCGAGCAGCGCGGTCATCCCAGGCGATATCGGGCTTGCCCGGTTTGGAATAGTCGTGACCGGTCAACCCGGCCACGGTCACGTCGGCGCCAGGGATCTCCCGGCCCACCCGGCGGATCTGCGCGACAAGCTGCGTGACGGTGTCCTGGCGGGCGACGGCGTCTTCAAGGATCGTCGAGTCCAGGGCTCTGCGCTTCCGACCAGACAAAGCCCCCGACTCTGCAATGACCTGTGTCACGGCCTCGAAGATCCTGTGCGGGCGCTTGCTCGCGGCGAGGCGTTTGCGCCAATAGACCAGCACCGTCGGGTGGAACGACGATTCCGTCAACGCGAACCCGCACGCGGCCTTCCAGCGCAGGTCGAAAGTGACCGCCTCCGCCGTTTCGCGGTCGGAGAGGTTGTTCAGGGTTTGCAACACCATGACCGCGGCGATCACATCGGCCGGCGTTGACGGGCGGCCCCGTCCCGACGGGAACAGGTCCACGAACGCGTCATCCGGGAACAGAGCATGTCGGTGCTCAGCCAGGAACGCGAACACCGACCCGGCCGGAAGCAAATGTCCCGCGATCGCCTCGACATCGTAAATCTGACGTCGACCATCATCATGTCCCTGCATGAACCAAGTCTTAACCACGCCCACAAATCCATGCAGAGGCGCGCCTTAATACGCCAGATTAATCAGCGCGCTCCTAG
>NZ_JADOVI010000050.1 GCF_015752155.1 Cryobacterium sp. MP_M3
TGATGCTCGAGGAGGAGCGGCCGCGGCTGCACCGGATCCCGGACACCGCCCACACGGTCTCGTTCGGTCTCTCTCGGTCCGTCCCGGACAACACCCCGATGGTCACGTTCGAGAACGGCCAGTACTCGGTTCCGGCGCATCTGCTCGGCGCGCGGGTCTTCGTCCGCAGCCACGGTGTCGGCGAGGGCGAGCAGGTCATCGTCGTCCACCACGGCTCCGACGGTCCCGTCGAGGTCGCCCGGCACCCGCGGGCCCGGCCGGGCAGCCCGGCCATTGACGACGCGCACTTCCCCGACCACCGCGAGAGAGTCCCGGGCGACTATGCGGTCAAGGCGCGCAGCGCCGCGGAGGCAGAGTTCCTCCGCATCGGCGCGGGCGCGAAGGCGTGGTTGCTCGAGGCCGCGGCGGCGGGCACGACCCGGATGAGCGTGAAGATGGCCGACGCGGTCGCACTGGCCAAGATCAGCGGGATCACCGCCGTCGACGAGGCCCTGGGCGAGGCGGCCACCTACGGCCGGTTCGCGACCGGCGACCTCGCCTCGCTCCTCGGCTCGAACAGCTCCCGAACCCTGACCCACCGGGCAGACGAGGGGCAGTCGCTCGCGCAGGGCACCGCGGGGTGGGCCGCCATCGGCCGGCCCATCACACCGGTGTTCGACGTCTCCGCCGACGATCTGGAGGAGATCGCGTGAGCGTCACCGCCACGGCCGCGCCCGCCCTGCCGGCAGACCTGGAAGCGTTGATGCGGCAGCTGAAGATGCCCTACGCCCGCGCCCTGGCGCCCGAGCTGGTCGCGACGGCCCGCGCCCAACGCTGGGAACCAGTCGAGGTCATCAAGGCACTGTTCGTTGAGGAAGTCGCCGGCCGGTCCCGGTCCATGCTCGCCACCCGGAGGAAGGCCGCCGGTTTCCCGACCGGGAAGACCTTCGACACCTGGGACGAGGACGCGTCCTCGATCCCGGTTCCGACGCAGCACGCCCTGAGGACCCTGGAATGGATCGGCCGGAAGGAGAACGTCGTCGTTTGCGGGCCGAGCGGCACTGGGAAGACCTTCTTCCTCGAAGCCCTCGGCCAACAGATCGTGGAAGCCGGGATGCGAGTCGCATGGTTCCGACTCGAGGACCTCGGCGCCCTCGTCCGCGCCCACCGCTCCGACGACTCCGTCAGCCGCGTCGTCGCCCGGATCCTCCGCGCCGATTTGATCGTGGTTGACGACATCGGCCTGCTCGACGTGGGAGCCGACGCGGCCGAGGGCCTCTATCGCCTCGTCGACGCCGCCTATGAAAAACGTTCCATCGCGGTCTCGTCGAACCTGCACCCGGCCGGCTTCGACGCCCTCATGCCCAAAACCCTCGCGACCGCGACCGTCGACCGCCTACTCCACCACGCTCACGTCTGTCAGACCTCGGGCGAGTCGATCCGGCTCACCCAGGCCCTCGCAGGGAAAGGCGTCACCAAAATGACCTAAACCGAGCACGACCACGCATGGCCAACGCCACCACACCCCAGGTGGGCAGATCTGTTGGCCATGAGTGGGCAGTTTTCATGGCCACCAGCGGGCATTTCTACTGGCCGCCAGTGGGCAGATCGGATTGGCCATTGACA
>NZ_JADOVI010000051.1 GCF_015752155.1 Cryobacterium sp. MP_M3
CTCTTCCAGCCGGGTCGCGACGTGGGTGACTCGCAGGGCCCGGAACTTGTCGTAATCGATGCTGGTGAACATCACTTCACCTCCTCGCCGCGTGCATAGTGGGAGGCGTCGCGAACATAGACGTCTGGCATGCTGTCGCGGAAAACGACACTGCTGACGCGCTTGCGCGTCGAGGCCGCCGGGGCCAAGGGCCGAGGTTTCTTCCCGTCGCTGTCGATCGCCGCCATCAAGCGTTTCAGTGTCGAGTAGGTCGGATGGGCGCTGCGGTTCACGAGCTCCTGGCAGGCCGCCTCCAGCCGTTCCCGGTTGTTCCTCCCGAGCCCGTCAAGGATGTTCTGGCAGGCCAGATAGCCTTGCGCCTCGATTGGCTGTGCGTCGAGGATCTGCTCGATCACCGTGACTGTTGCCGGCCCAACACTGCGGGCCCGGTCAGTGAACCACCGCCTGGACCACAGCCCGTCGATGTTGCGGTGCTGCGGCGGAACGTGCTCGGGCAGGGTCGAGTACTGGCCCTTTCGGCCCGTCAACCGCGGGTGTTCGCAGAGCATCTCCTGCCCATCGAAGACCGTCACCCGGGACGACGTCAGCCTCACCCGCAGCAGCTTGCCCGCCAGAGCGAAGGGCACCGAATACCGTTGCGTGTCGGCGGTGACGTGGTAGTTGCGGCCGGCCTTCAGCTCCTTCCAGGAGACGTCCTCGAACCCGGCATCAGGCAACGGGCCGAGCAGCCCCCGTTCCTCGGAGTCGAAGCGTTCCCACCGGGTTGTGTCGTCGGCGCGGCGAATATCATGGTTGATCTCTCGCACCCGTTCCTCGATCGCCGCATTCAACTCGCTCAGCGTCGTGAAGACGTCGTCCTCGAGGTAGCCGATGACGCGCTTGTTGACTACGTTCACCGCGTTCTCGGCTGATGCCTTATCGCGGGGTTTTTTCACTCTGGCCGGGACAATTGCAGTCTGGTAATGGTCTGCGAGCTGCTGATATCTCGCGTTGACGACGCGCTCCGCATCACCTTTATGGGTTTGGTGGGTGGAGGTCGTCGGGTTGTCCGGCACGATGATCTGCGTCACGCCGCCGAAGAACGCGAACGCTTGAACGTGCGCGTCGAGCCAGGCCGGGGACTTCATTTCTGCGTAGGCGCGGCAGAACATCAGCCCCGAAAATGGCAGCACCGCGACGAACAAGATCGCCCGGACCACCTCGCCGGTGACCGTGTCAACGACATCCATCGTGTCGCCGGCCCAGTCCACCAGCATCGCCCGTCCCGGCTCATGGCGCAGCACCGCCACCAGATCGTGGCTGCGGAGGTAGTCGGTGAACAGGGCGCAGAACTGCGAGTACCCGTACTTCTTCCCCGCGTCTTTGGCGTCGACGTATCGGCGCCAGGCCAACAGCAAAGTGAAGTGCCGGTTCGCTTTCATCGACGCCAGCACCCGCGCCAGGTCGGGCTGAACGTACTCCTCCGAGACCTTCCGGCGCCCGTCCGGGAACCACTTCGCGAGGTCCGCGTCGGTGATCGCGACCATCGAGGTCAGACCCCGGTCCTGGACCTCCTGCCGAACCCGGGCCACGTCGCGATGCGAGCACCCCGCAATCTCGACGA
>NZ_JADOVI010000052.1 GCF_015752155.1 Cryobacterium sp. MP_M3
CCCTACGTGTCAGGGTTGGGTGAGGCCAGTAGCTAACAGCAAGTCCGCCGCATGATGTAGGGCGAGAATCAGGAAACCACCACCATGTCCAGCCCGTCTTTGATCGCCGTGCGCGACGATAGTCACATGAGTAGTCCCGGACCCCGCGCCGGCGGTCCGACCTCGAGAAGGTCGTTCACCCCGGCGCAGAAACTTGACCATCTGGCCGCGTATGAAGCCGCCATCTCGAACAGTGGAGGTGGTGCGTATCTGCGGGAGCAGGGGATCTACTCCTCACAGATCACCGAATGGCGAAAGCTTCGCGATGCCGGTGTCCTGGCGGGGAAGAAGCCCGGCGACAGGATTGGCCGGTTAACGCCGGAGCAGGCCGAGATCGCACGGTTGCGCCGCAAGCTGGAGACAACGGAACGGCGTCTGGCGAGAACGGAGGTCGTCTTAACAATTATGGGAAAAACACAAGAGCTGTTGGAAGATCTTTCCAGGAGCTCGCGGGACGAACGACCGCACACGAAGCCGTAATGCTCGCCTACCGGCAGATCACGGCCGCGGGCTGGCCGACCCGTGACGCGGCCGAACTCGTCGGCGTCTCCCGGGCCACGGCGACCCGGAAGCCCACCCTCTCGCTGCCCGTGCCGGCGCCCACGCCGGTGCCGGCAAACAAGCTCAGCCGGGGTGAACGGGCCCGGATCCTGGACCTGGTCAATTCGCCTCAGTTCGTTGATTTGCCGCCGATACAGATTTACGCGCGACTACTGGATCAGGGCGTGTACCTGGGGTCGATCTCAACGATTTACCGGATCTTGACCGAGAACAAGCAGGTCAAAGAACGCCGCCGGATGGCACGTCACCCGGCCCGGGCGATCCCCGAGTTGGCCGCGACGGGACCTGGCCAGTGCTATAGCTGGGACATTACGAAATTGCCCGGCCCCATCAAAGGGACCTGGTTTGACTGCTACGTGATGATCGATATCTTCTCCCGCTATATCGTCGGCGCCCACGTCCACGCCTCCGAGTCCGGCGAGTTGGCGGTGGAGATGATGAAGGAGATCTTCGCCATCCATGGCACCCCGCACGTCGTCCACGCCGACCGAGGAACCTCGATGACGTCCAAGACCGTCGCCGCGTTGCTCTCGGACTTGGAGGTCACCAAGTCGCATTCTCGCCCTCGGGTCAGTAACGATAACCCGTTCAGCGAGGGCTTTTTCAAGACCCTCAAATTCGCCCCCGTGTTCCCCGAAAACTTCAACTCGGTGGGCGAGGCACGCGCGTTCATGGCCGACTTCGTCGAGAACTACAACCACGCACACCGGCATACCGGCATCGCGCTGAATACCCCAGCCGACGTCCACTACGGCCTCGCGGCGCGCAAAGCCATCGAACGCTCCGCGACCCTAGCCGCGGCCCGCGCCCAGAACCCGGAGCGATTCAGCACCGCTCGGGACCCCAATATCCTCACCCTGCACGACACCGTCTGGATCAACAAACCAGCAGAACAAGACAAGGTCCAACCCGCGGCGACGCTAGCCGCCTAAACTCCCACTGGCCTCATTCGCCTTGACAAATTCCGGT
>NZ_JADOVI010000053.1 GCF_015752155.1 Cryobacterium sp. MP_M3
CGGAATTTGTCAAGGTGGATGAGGCCAGCGTGAGTTTAGGCGGCTAGTTTCGGTTCGCTTTCTTGTGCTTCGGTGGGCTTGTTGATCCAGGCCGCGTCGGGGGTGGCGAGGATCTTTGGGTCGGCGTCGGTATTGAACCGTTCGGGGTTTCGGGCGCGGGCTCCGGCCAGCGTCTTGGACCGCTCGAGGGCCTTGCCGGCGGCGAGGCCGTAGTGGACGTCGGCGGGCGTGTTCAGCCCGATACCGGTGTGCCGGTGGGTGTGGTTGTAACCCTCGACGAAGGCGTCCATGAACCGGCGAGCATCACCGAGGCTGCTGAAGTTCTCGGGGAACACCGGGGCGAACTTGAGCGTCTTGAACCACGCCTCCGAAAACGGATTGTCGTTACTCACCCGAGGTCGGGAGTGCGACCTGGTCACTTCCAGATCCGAGAGCAGCACGGCGACGGTCTTGCTCGTCATCGACGTGCCCCGGTCCGCGTGGACGACCTGCGGGGTGCCATGGATGCCGAAGGCCTCGGTCATCATCTCCGCGGCCAGGACCGCGGACTCCGCCGGATGGACCTTCGCACCGACGATGTAGCGGGAGAAGATATCGATCATCACGTAGCAGTCGTAGTACTTGCCCTTGATCGGGCCAGGCAGCTTGGTGATGTCCCACGTATAGACCTGGCCGGGGCCGGTGGCGACCAGTTCCGGGATCGCCCGGGCCGGGTGCCGGGCCAGCCGGCGGCGTTCTTTGACTTGCTGGTTCTCGGCCAGGACCCGGTAGATCGTGGAGATGGACGCCAAATACACGCCCTCGTCCAGCAGTTGCGCGTAGATCTGGATCGGCGGTAGATCCACGAACCGGGCCGAATTCACCACCGCCAGGATCCGGGCCCGCTCGAGGTCGCCGAGCTTGTTCGCCGGCACCAGCACCGACCGGGGCGTCGGGGTACGCGGCGCCCGGGTCGCGGTCGCCCGCGGCAACCCGACCAGCACGGCGGCCAGCCGGGTCGGGATCCCGCGGCGGGTCAGCTCGAGGTAGGTGGTCATCACGGTTTCGTCTGCGGTGTTTCGTCCCGCGAGCTCTTCGAAAGACTTTCGAGTAGCTCGTGCATTTTTGACATGATCTCCAACGCCACCCCGGTCGTTTCCAACCGCCGCTCGGTCAGGTCTAGCTGCCGGCGAAGCCTCGCGATCTCGACCTGCTCCGGCGTGAGCCGGCCGATCTTCTCCCCAGGCTTCTTACCCTGCAGCACGCCCGCATCTCGCAGCTTTCTCCACTCGGTGATCTGCGAGGAATAGATGCCCTGCTCCCGCAAATACGCGCCGCCCCCGTTCCGCGAGATCGCGTCCTCATACGCGGCCAGACGGTCGAGCTTCTGCTTCGGGGTGAACGACCGCCGCGCGGTCGGGCCACCCGCGCGCGGGCCGGGACTGCTGTTACTCATGGGACTATCGTCGCGCACGGCGATCAACGATGAGCTGGACATGGTGGGACTTCCTGATTCTCGCCCTACGTCAAACGGCGGAATTGCTCTGAGCTACTGGCCTCAACTCACCCTGACACGTAGGG
>NZ_JADOVI010000054.1 GCF_015752155.1 Cryobacterium sp. MP_M3
CAATACCGTTCAGTTAAGCTTGCCCGTGTTACGTTGGGGGTATGGCGCGTACGGGGTGGGTGAAGCCGGTCTCTGATCGCCGGTTGTCGGATTTGGTGTCGGTCGGTTTGCTGACCCGTGTGTTTCCGGCGGATGTCATCGACGAGGTGGTGAAGGCGGCGGGGCGGACGGAGCGGCGAAACAGGGCGTTGCCGGCGCGGGTGATGGCGTATTTCTCCATCGGGATGGGTCTGTATGCCGAAGCGTCCTACGAGGATGTGTTTGCTCAGCTGACGGATGGATTGTCGTGGTCCTCGGGCTGGTCCGAGATGTTCGTGCCACCGTCTAAGTCGGCCATCTTCCAGGCGCGTCGTCGCCTGGGGTTCGAGCCGGTGCGGGACTTGTTTGCCCGCGTCGCGCGACCGCTGGCAGGGCCGAACACGCCGGGGTCTTGGTTGGCGGGGCGACGTTTGATGTCCATTGATGGAACAGTCCTGGACCTGGCCGACAGTGTGGTGAATGCTGAGTTCTTTGGCCGCCCGCCGGTCAGTCGGGGGGAGCAGTCCGCTTTCCCGCAAGCACGCCTGGTGGCGTTGGCGGAGTGTGGAACGCATGCCGTTCTGGACGCAGTGATAGGCCCGTGCACGACGTCGGAAATTGAACTCTCCCGGGAGCTCGCGGGGCGTTTCCAGCCGGGCATGCTGGTCCTGGCCGACCGCGGCTTCTATGGCTTCCGGTTGTGGGCGCAGGCGGCCGCGACCGGCGCTGACCTGCTCTGGCGGGTCAAGACGAACCTCCGCCCCCGGTATCAGGAGACCCTCTCTGACGGGTCCTGGCTGGCGAAGATCATCCCAACGTCGGGCCCCGGACGGCAGACGACGACACCATTGACAGTGCGGGTCGTGGACTACACGATCGACGACGGACGCGATAATCCCGACGCCTACCGGCTACTGACCACGATCCTGGATCCGGACGAGGCCTCGGCGGAAGAACTGGCGACCGTGTATTCCGAACGGTGGGAGATCGAGTCCGTGTTCGACGAGTTGAAAACGCATCAACGCGGCCCCCGCATGGTGATGCGGTCCAAATCCCCAGACCTCGTCAAACAGGAAATCTGGGGCCACCTCTGTTGCCACTACGCGATCCGCACCCTCATGATCGACGCCGCTCAGCACGCCCACCGCGACCCGGACCGGGTGTCCTTCGTCGCCGCACTCCGCATCGCCCGCCGCTCCGTGGCTCAGGGCGCTTTTTCCCCCTCCGCGCCCTGACCACGCCACGGCCATCTGGCGCCATGCAGTACTCGCCCTCGTCCGACGGCTGAACCCCGCACGCCGACGAAGATCAAACCCCCGAGTCATCAAACGCAAGATCTCGAAGTGGCCCGCCAAACGCCTCCACCACGCACAATGGCCACAACCCCTCCACGCCTCAGAAATCACCATTCAAAACGCTTAACTGAACGGTCTTG
>NZ_JADOVI010000055.1 GCF_015752155.1 Cryobacterium sp. MP_M3
GGTTGCGTCCCTCCGAGTGGTGTAATTTCCCCGGGGTTTGAGCGTCGGATTGTCGACGTAGTGAGCCATCGTGCGATGGTCAGTGAGAACCGTTCAAAGTTCCTCACAGAAAGACACAAACACACGATGGCTCTAGACCAGTCTGCCCTGCTTGCGCTCCTCGCGGATCTCAAACTCACCCACGTCACTGATCGAATCCGGTTGGCGACCGAGACGCTCTATCAAGAACTCATCGACGCGGAGGCCACCGCACACATCGGCGCTGACCGATTCGAGCGCAACACCGACCGCACTACCCAGCGAAACGGCACCCGGGCCCGGCTCCTCTCGACGACGGCCGGGGACCTGAACCTCAAGATCCCCAAGCTGCGCCAGGGGTCGTTCTTCCCCGCGCTGCTCGAGCAGCGCCGCCGGGTCGACCAGGCCCTGTTCGCCGTCGTTATGGAGGCCTACCTCCACGGCGTCTCGACCCGGAAAGTCGACGATCTCGTCAAAGCACTCGGCGCCGATACTGGCATCTCCAAGTCCGAAGTGTCCCGGATTTGTGAGGGTCTCGACGGGGAGGTGGCCGCGTTCCGCGACCGTGATCTGGGCGAGACCGGGTACCCGTATGTGTTCCTCGACGCGACGTACTGCAAGGCCCGCGTTAACCACCGTGTCATCTCCCAAGCGATGGTCGTCGCCATCGGCGTCGCCTCCGACGGGCGCCGCGAGGTCCTCGGTTTCGACGTGGGTGACAGTGAGAACGAGGTCTTTTGGACGAGCTTCCTGCGCTCGCTCCGAGCACGCGGTTTGGACGGGGTGAAGCTCGTCATCTCCGACGCCCACACCGGTTTGAAGAAGGCGATCAGCACCGTCTTCCAAGGCGCCAGCTGGCAGCGCTGTCGGGTGCATTTCATGCGAAACGTGCTCTCGATCGTGCCGCGCGCCAGTCAGGAAGTGGTCGCGTCGATGATCCGCACCATCTTCGCCCAGCCCGACGCGAAGCACGTTCAGGCGCAGTTTGACGAGGTCGTCCGGGTACTCACGCCCACCCACTCCAAGGTCGCCCAGATGCTCCAAGACGCCCGGGAAGACATCCTCGCGTTCTGCGGGTTCCCGCCCAAACACTGGCGCCAGATCTGGTCCACTAACCCGATCGAACGAGTGAACAAAGAGATCAAGCGTCGAACCGACGTCGTCGGCGTGTTCCCCAACCCGGCGGCCCTGCTCCGCCTCGCCGGCGCGGTCCTCGTCGAGCAGCACGACGAGTGGGAGGCCGGGTCCCGCCGCTACCTCTCCGAGGCCTCCATGAGCCAGCTGGACGCCCTCAACGTGGCTCTCACCGACGCCGACGCGGGCACACTCACCGGGGTGATTCACATTCCCGAGTTGACTGCGGCATAATCAGAAAACACTGACCTGCACGGTGACGAGGAATTACACCACCCAGCGGGACGTGACC
>NZ_JADOVI010000056.1 GCF_015752155.1 Cryobacterium sp. MP_M3
GGCTCTCCTGACGCTTCCGTGGGTTAGTCTCGGCCGGGAAGCACGGGTTTGTGCCCGCCGAGGCTGAGCATCGCGAGGGCGATGAGGGCGTCGGGTGATTTGAAGCCGAAGGCGATGCGAGTCATGAGGCGGATCTTGGTGTTCATGGATTCGACGCGTCCGTTGGAGAGGCCGTGCTCGATGGAAGCCAGGATCGCGGTGCGGTGTTTGACGATGCTCTTCTGCAGTTTCACGAAGGAGGGGATGCGGCAGCGGCGGGCCCAACCAACCCATTTGTCGAGAGCTTCGGTCGCTTCCTCGAGAGGCAGTTTGAAGATCACGCGGAGGCCTTCCTTCAAGTAGTACGCGCGGGCCAGCCGCGGGTCGGTCTGCACGATCCAGGCGAGCTTCGTTTGTTGCTTCTCGGTCAGGTTCTCCGGGTTCTTCCAGAGCGCGTATCGGCTGTTCTTGATGCCGGCCGCCCGGGCGCTGTCTGGGCGTGCCGGGGCGTCGGCTGGGGGCCGGCCGCGAGTGCGTCGGGCGTCGTTGTGTCGGGCGGCTTTGCGGGCATCGTTCCACGCGGCCCGGCGGACTTCATCGAGGGCTTCGGTGGCCCATTTCACGACGTGGAACGGATCAGCGCAGCGAACAGCGTTGGGGGCTTTCTCCGCGACAACACTGGCGATCCAGGCCGCGCCGTCCGCGGAAACATGCGTGATCAGTGCGCTGCGTTCGGGGCCGAGAGCGTCGAAGAACGTGGCCAGGGTGGCCTTGTCCTGGCCCGGTGCCGCCCAGACGAGACGGCCGGAATCGTGGTCGACGACGCAGGTCAAATACTTGTGGCCGCGCTTGTAACTGATCTCGTCAATCCCGATCCGGGTGAGGTCCGCGAACTGGTCGAACTGCTTCTCCGTATCGGCCCAAACCCGGGTGATGATCGCGCCGACGGTGCGCCAGGCGATGCGCATCAGCACAGTGATGGCGGTCTTGGATGTTTGCGTGGCCAGCCACGCGACCTGGTCATCGAAGAACAGCGTGTGACCGCTCTGATGCCGGGCCCACGGCACGGCGGCGACCGTGACGCCATGCACCCGGCAGCTCACCCGCGGCGCCGCGGCTTCTAACTGGATTTGCACCGAGCCCGCGTCCAGGGATCGCCAGCGGCGGCGCCCGTCACCGGTGTCGTAGCGGGGGCAGCGCTTCCGGCAGGCCCCGCACCGGTTCCGCATCGATGCCGTTGGGCGCACCGACGCGACCAGAATGCCCGTTTCCGCGTCGACATCGACCGCTTCGACGATGGTTTTGTCGACTCCGAGCAGAGTCCGCCATAGTGTTGAGTTTTGCACGCCGTTTTCTCGTCCCTGTGTTTCTTACCTTTGTCAGTTAGAAACCTAGACGGAGAGCGGCGTGCACTCGTTAAGGAGCTCGGAAACCACCCACGGAAGAGTCAGGAGAGCC